>CADAEH010000001.1 GCA_902786855.1 uncultured Eubacteriales bacterium
TATGGAGGTGTCAAACCATCTGGCGAGACGCCTCTTTTTTTGAGAAAAATGTTATCGCCTTTATTCAGTTATTTACTTTTCGTGTTAAAGAAGGCTCTTGCGGTAGTTTTTTGGACGTAACTATTCCATAAGGGTTGATATAAATTGTGATAATTGTTTTATCATTTATAAAGCCGTCATAAATATCAACTATAGATATTGATTTAGGAGAAATATATATGTGGCTGGTTTTTGCAATTCTTTCGTCCAGCTTTGCAGCGTTGACATCTATTCTTGCTAAAGTCGGTATAGAAGGGGTGGACTCAAATTTGGCAACAGCAATCAGGACGGCTGTGGTACTTATCATGGCCTGGGGAATGGTCTTTCTTACGAGCGCTCAGAACGGTATCGGGCAGATCAGCCAAAAAGCTGGACATTTCTGATCCTTTCAGGGCTTGCTACTGGTGCATCATGGCTCTGTTATTATAAAGCCCTTCAGATGGGAGAGGTATCCAAGGTCGTGCCAATTGACAAATTGAGCGTTGTGATAACGCTGTTCCTGGCATTTATCTTTTTACATGAGCAATTCACCTCAAGATCCATTATCGGCTGTATCCTGATAGGCGCAGGAACTCTATTGATGGTAATGTGAAGGCCGTCCCATAAAGAACATAAAGATAGACCTCCCATCTTCATCAAGGGAGGTCTTATGTTTTGCAGAGGTTATCAGAGTTCGTGCCCGGATCCTGTCCAGAGTTTTTCAGATACCGGCTTCCAGAGAGCCGCTTTCTCAACACACTTATCCGAGTATTCCTTTGCGGACTCGGTGTCAGAGTAGTCGGTCGAAACCGCGCCGGACTCTTCAACAATAGCGGTCAGCCTTCCCGGATTATCGAGAACAGGGCAAGGCCTCAACATGTTGCCGTTGAAAGGCTGATTGTGCCTATAACCCATGAAGAGCGGTGACTGATAGGCCTCGAGAAGAGTCTTTTCACGGATGTTGGAATCCGAATAGTGGATGAACGCGCACGGTTCGATGTCACCATTGGCATTGATATGGCAATATGACCGCCCGCCGGCGATACACCCTCCGACGAATTCTCCGTCGTTCCAGAAGTCTACTGTGAAAAGAGGTTTTGTCTTTCTGAACTCCCGCACCTGGTGATACATGAATTCTCTCTGTTCAGCTGTTACCATAAGCTCAGGGACGGCTTTTTTGCCTACAGGCATGTATGTGAAGATCCAGGCGAACAGAGCACCCATATCTATCATGGCATCAAAGAACTCTTCGCTCCCAATAACATCAGCGTTTGCTGATGTATAGCAGCACGATATTCCAAACGGCAGCTTATGCTCCCTGAGGATATTCATTGCGCGTATCGTTTCCTGATATGTACCTTTTCCGCGTCTTGAATCCGTCGCCTCCTCGAAACCTTCGATTGAAATGGCAGGGACAAAATTCTTCACCCTCAGCATGTCTTCTGCAAACGCGTCATCTATGAGCGAGCCGTTAGTGAACGCGCTGAACACGCAGTCGCTATGCTCCTCGCAAAGTCTGATAATATCTTTTTTTCGTACCAGCGGTTCGCCGCCTGTGAACAGATACATAAAAGTGCCGAGAGCCTTGCCCTGAGATACTATGCTGCTCATTTCTTCATAACTGAGATTGAGCTGGTTGCCGTACTCAGCTGCCCAGCATCCTATGCAATGCTTGTTGCACGCACTGGTCGGGTCGAAAAGTATGGCCCACGGGATGTTGCAGTCATACTTCTGTTCATTGTCAAACTGCATGTCGCCGCCTATTATGGTCGCGTTAACGACGAAGTTACGGAAGATAGTCATCCGTACATCTTTGTCGATGTCTGAATACATTTTGAGCACCAGCTTGCGCCAGTTGCTGTCAGGGTCCGTAAGCGCAGGACGGGCAGCCTTCATATGTTTGTCGATGCGGCCTCTGCGGTCGAAAGCGTCGATCCAATTGAGCAGCTTTTCAATGTTTCTTTCCGGATCTTTTTCCAGATATGCCAGGGCCTGATTGACTGCCACGGATGCTACAGCTTGCTTTATAGCCATGATCATACCTCCTTAGGGTTTTTCCACACATGTTGATTATCTGTTGTTACCGTATTATACTCTTTTACAAGCGGAGTTCAATTGCCAGCATTACGGAAGCGTTGAATAATCAACAATTACGAAAGAAGTGTGGAAATGGACAGAAGAGTTGCAAGGACTGATCAGGCCATAAAGGATGCCTATTTTTCGCTTATAAGAGAAAGAGGCACTACAAGGATCACTATTTCAGAGGTAGCTAGGCGGGCGGACATTGACCGGAAGACGTTTTATCTTCACTATGATTCGCTGAAGGACGTTCTCGATGAATACATAGAGGAACGTATATCGCACATAGAAGCACTGCTTGCGGATACAGACTACCTGACAGACCCGTTCAACGTCGGGATCATCTACAGCATTATCAACAGTGCCAATGAAGCAGAACTTGAATTTCTTGAAAGCATATCAGCGAGTGAGTCGTATAACGATCTGTGGAAGCAGATAAGTGATGTTCTGACAGAAAAAGCTGTCGAGATCTATAAGCCTCACACAGCGCCGGAGATCGATGAGAAGGTGCTCAGGGTATACGCAGATTATTTCATTTCAGGTGCCCTCAGCATTTACCGCAAATGGCTGAGAGGGGATTATGAGATATCCTGGCACGAGCTGGTAAAAACAGTGAGAGAAGTAGGCGAGCATGGCCTGAAGAGAGTGCTTATGATAACTGGATAACACCATTTTCACCAGAAAAGAGCAAGTCTTTTAGCCAATCGACCTAGTTGGGTAACACTCAGACCTATGGCTGAGTCCGCTAGTGAGTCTGCAGTGTTTTCTGAAACATTGAAAACTTAGTACTTGGACGTCTGTTCAATTCCGGTCACCTTCACCATCCCTTGATGTATAGAGGGATATCCCTTAATTTTCCTCATATTCTGAGGATAAATGGACTTCTATACACCTCTCCGAACCTTTGTATACCTTTTTGCATAAAGACTCAATACGTTGAAATTACTGAAGTTGCTGAAAAACAAAGAACTTCCGGTTTTACCCGAAAGTTCAGAGTCTTGGAGCTGATGGGGGGAGTCGAACCCCCAACCGCCTCGTTACGAATGAGGTGCTCTGCCATTAAGCTACATCAGCGTATTACGAATGAGGTGCTCTGCCATTAAGCGTTTATCGGAGGAGCGCAGCCGACGGAGATCAAGGTTTCCGACAATACGGCAACGCCGTATGATCCGGAGGAAACCTTACATCAGCGTATTACGAATGAGGTGCTCTGCCATTAAGCGTTTATCGTGCTGTAATCAGCGAAATTCATTATAGCAAAGTGTGCCATTATATTCAATTTATATTTTTGTATCAGGGTGTGCTGTGATTTATTGCTATCCTGCCATATCGTATTCCAGGGCGACTGAGACTTCGTAATCATGATGCTTTTGCTTTACCGCATCCTTTATTGCTTCTTGTACCGCTGCCTTGTCCGCAGTATCAAAGTCTATCACTGCGTTAAACCTGATCTCTTTATCCACTTCATCCAGATAGAAGCCGTTCATCCTCAGGACCTTGTCGATACCGGTTACGGTTTGTCTGATATCCTCCTCCATTTCTGCAGCTCTTTCGTCCCTTGTGTTGACTGCATAGATCGACAATCCGAGCATCACTACTCCGGTGTCTTCCAGTACCTTTTTGCTGATTGCCCGCTGCAGATTGTCTATCCAGGATGCTTTCAACCCTTCAGGGACTTCTATGTAAGCTGAACCGTACAGCTTTTCTTTGCCGTAATTGTGGATGACCAGATCAAACACATCTCCTACTTCCGGGAATGACAGGATGGACTCACGCACGCTTGACGCCAGTTCAACCGATACTCGTTCGCCGAGAATTTCGTTTATGGTCTCTCTGAGGATCTTGATGCCCGTTCTTATGATCAGGCACGATATCACCACTCCTACATAGGCCTCGATATCCGCATGCATATAAATATAAACCAGCGCCGCTGCAAGTGTGGCAGCAGAGGCCATTGCATCGTCAAAAGCTTCATGACCCGATGCCATCAGTGCCTGTGAATCCAGTTCTCTGCCGTGGCGCAGGGCATACAGGCCCATGCCGATCTTGGCGGCAGCGGCTGTGACGATAACAACGATGACATGCAGGGTATACTCGTGCTTCTCAGGCGTGATAATTCGCTGGACAGACTCAACCGCGCCTGTGACTCCGACATATAGTATGATGGCGCCGATCACCAGGGCTGACAGAAACTCTACTCTGCCATAGCCGAATGGATGGTTTCTGTCGGGATCTTTCATCGACAGCTTCGCTCCGATAATTGTGATAACAGAAGACAGTGCATCGCTAATGTTGTTCACAGCGTCTATCATGATCGCGATGGAATTAGCCGCAAGACCTACGCCCAGCTTAAAAATGCACAGAAAGACATTTCCGAGTATACCAACAAGACTGGTTTTTATTATCTTTTTCGTTCTATCTGACTTCACTTTTCTCCAGTTTCTTTGCTGCGGCTTTGACTTCGTATGAATTGATCCTGACTACATCAAGTTCTCTGTCTCCGATGATAGATGTGACTTTTTCGTAGCAATTGATGAAATACTGTATGACCTCTCTGATCTTGACAAGTCTTGTCATCTCATCTTTTTCCTCAGTGATCAGTCTGTCTTCGGTGAATCCATCAGAATCTTCGGCGTGATTGATGTGATTCCTGACGTTCCCTATATAATAATACGCATAGAGGAGATCTTCGACTGCCTGACGGTCATCGCAGGCTGTAAATGCTGTGATCACTCCTTCATCAGTATTGTCCAGTCCTCTCATTCTCTGCTGTGCATATGCCCTCTGCGGATCATCGTTCTTTCCGCTTCTGTCACGGCGCTCGTAGCTCTTGAGGAAGTAGTGGTCGATGTTGTCCATATGCCAGTATTCAAAAGGACGCATTTCTGACCTGATCTGTGCAAGTATATTGATGACCTGCTCTTTATACTCTTCACTGTTGCAATAGTAAAAGATCCCCTTACTGACAAATTCTTCCGGAGCTCTTGCTTCGATAAGCGTGAGAGTCTGCTGATAAAACTTCTTCCTGTGTCCCCATTTTACCAGGTCGATAAAATTAGTCTTGTCTCCTTCCATCAGCGGGCCGTAGTCATGCCTGACTCCTCCTGCAAGCCCCAGAAAGATCCTGCTGTAATAATTATCAGGTTCCTCTTCCGGCGGATTCCTGAAAAGATCCCTCAGATCCTTTATGCCTCGCTCCATCTCACTGATCTTGCACAGAGACAGACCGGCATCGATGCGTCTCATCGCATAGACCATCTTCTCTGCATACTCGTCGCTGACACCGGTCCTTTCCCAGTAGTTAACGAGCATATCCGCTTTGCCGTAATTCATGAAGGTCTTTATAGCCGCCGTAAGTTCAGTGATGCCAAAGCTGTCCGTATCGTCTTTTATCTCTCCTGTAAGAGTATTGTGTTCTCTGGACGCTGTGAACGTTTTGATGACATCGACATCCTTTCCGAGCATTGTGTCGATCATATCAAGCATATTCATCAGGACATAGCTGTCTGACATGTCATCGCTGTTCAGCGCAACATAGAGATAGACCTGCTCGCCCCTGTGCTCGCCGACTATAGCATCCAGCAGTCTCCGGATATTTTCTACCGGAAGTTTTCCGTCATTGGTATTATTGGTAGGTATGAATCTGACCTTGACATCTTCATTCTCCGGCAGGAGGTCCATTTTGACAGAATCTTTGAGTTCCATCCACAGATAGTTCTTGATCCATGCGTAATAATTCCGGCGATTCGCACCTTCAGGGATCATTTCGTCAATAACATCCTCAAGTTCTTCGTACCATCCTCTGTCCTGTGCCAGCTTGTCGAAAAAACGGTTGAATTTCCCCTGAGGATCCTTCTCTTTTGCAAACACTGTAACGATGCTTCTGACCTCGTCCTGAGCTTTTTCGTCGAGCAGTTCCAGGAGATCCTGCTGCTCGAGTCTCAGCTCATCGATATACTGGGCTATCCTGTATCTGTACAGACTGTAGGTGGACAGATCCCTTATATCTGACGTGTAAAAGTCTTTTCCGCTCTTAAGCTCGATCAGTCTGCCGTCATCGCCGTCATCAAATGTGGTCTTACGTCCGATGGTCACGATCTCATCGATCTCATGTTTTGAAAGGACAAATTTTGTGCTTGCCTCAACAGTCGTCAGGGCATCACAGTAATAGTTTCTGCCGCCGTCTTTTGCATAGAAATAATGCAAGTCGCCGTTCTTGTCTGCTTCATAAAGTGAAGTAAGCAATATTTTATATGCCATGTGTCCTCTCCCCTGTCTGCACTGTGTCCAAGTACTTTTAAGTTCTCTATTGTATATATACTATCGCTGTGCGCCTGAATGCAGATGCTGCCCTCAGCATCGCTGAATAGACCAGTCCCACAGCATACACATACACCGCGATCCTCAGATCGTGCATGTAAAAGCCGCTCACTATGACCGCCGTCCCCAGCAGTACGTCAGTCGTGCCGAAAGCCATAGTAAACCTCCACGAGGCACCGACTGCTTTTGCTTCTCTTGACCGCAAAACATCGATCAGTCCCGCGAACAGATGCAGTCCTGCTACATAAAGTATAATGATGTATGCCGAATTGTCTATGATAGTTCCGGTAAAAAGTCCGGCATCGACCATGATGATCCCGCGGTACAGCACATTCTTGCCGCCTACCATATGTCTCGCCATTGTATAATAGTAGACCAGCCGCCGGAGACCTCTCACCGTAAAAGATATACTTACGACGATCGCCACGACCGGAAGTCCTTCTACCGGGCTTACGAAGAGCAGCCCTGCAAAAGCTATCATGACCACAGCTGTTATTAAATTTCCGATACGCTGCACTTTAGTCATTGATCGTGCTCCTGGTACTCTGCTCAGCCAGCTTTTGGAAATCCTTTATTCCGGCAAAGCCTTTCTCTCTGAAGTCGATCGAGAACCCCGCGATCAGGCTTCCCGAAGTGAATATGCGGTTGGTCACCATGCTCTTCTGCGCCATAGCCGCAATGAAAAACTGCCCGAGGAACGTCTCATCTCTGGACGATTCGTCAGTGTCCATGTATTCCTTCTGGTATTTTTCTATATCAAAATCCTCAACACTGCATCCTGAGATCCTCTCTGCCAGAGCCTTCCAGTCGGAGCATGCATCGGTCTGTCGTTTTGTCAGAATGTGTATGATATCGTCTTTATACGGCCATACCGCCTCTGCATCATATCGTTCGGTCTCGAAGGGCTTTCCCTCTTTCAGACATTTCAGGGCGTACACCATCTGGCAGAAGGCATGGAAATAGTCAGATGGATTGTCCTTGATGATCTCTTTATATTCTCCCCATGCCGGCATATATATGTATCTGGCATAGCTGTAGTCCGGAAGGTGTCCTGCTCTGCCGTGCCCGAGATTCATCACGGAGTTTTCCTCACTCTGGAACAGGCTGTTGGTATAGACGCCTTTTTCCGGTACATCGGGTGAAGACGGATTGTGGTTGAACCTTATCGGTCTCAGCTTAAAGCTCTCTCCTTCAGGCACTATCTCATAGAAGTATCTGGTCGTATTGTTGATGGCAAGCGAAGGGGTCCCGGCAAAATACCTGTGTGCCCAGGTGTCTGCGAGTATATGCATCGCAAGGCCGGCTGCAGGAAGGCCTCTGTCCCTGACCAGCTCTACAGTCTCAGCAAGGAGGCTGCTGTTAGGATTGCAGATCAGACGGTACTTACTAAGGTATCTCCTGCCGCACTTTTCCTTTTCTGCATGAAGATCTCCCGGAAGGAAGTGAAAAGATGCCCATATCCTGGTCATGTTCTGTATGCTCGATATGTCAGAGCCCTCATTCATCATCTCGAGCTGCAGCTGTGTCGTTGCAGCAGAAAGCGGTCCGCCTGTCTTCCTGAGCAGTGTAACGGAACAGCAGTCGACAAACTGAGCGCTGTAGGCTATCTGCAGGCTTTCCTCAGGCGTGTATCCGGCGATACATGCCGCGCAGTATGTAGCATAATAGTGAAAATCAAGCTGCATATCCTAAGCCCTTTTCTTCCTTTCCTGCCGGGCGAATCTCCTGATCCTGACAGAAGCGATCGTCATCTCCAGCAGCATGATAAATGAAGTCAGCTCTATCAATACCGAAGACAGCATACTGTCATTATTGAAAACTTCTGTCAAGATCCCTGCGTCTTCCTGAGTTCCCGTCAGCAATGTAATGATGTTGGAGATATTGACGATCATCATTATGCAGGCTATGACGACATACGGAAATCTCATGTTTCTTCCGTTGCCCTCGGAGATCGCTGAAAGCCCCACGAGAAGTCTGGATGCGATGTCAAAGATCAGCATGGTCATTGCCATTATCAGCATCATTTTGAACAAAAGTGACGGGCTGATCTCTGTCACATCAAGACCTTTTTCCTGAGCATCTTCATACACCGCCGATATGATCTCGTGTCTTCTGATAAAAAGCACGCTAAAAACCTTAACAAGGGACCATATCCCAAAGGCTATGGTCCCTGCTCCGACGATCCTGAGTGTATTCCGATCGCGTCTTAATCTGATATGTTCCGGACTGTTGTTAATCACCTATGTGTGCCTCTACCACTTCTGTATATAACTCTCTCTGGTACGCATCAGTCAGTCTGCCGAGGAATTCTATGTCACAGTCCTCAAGCTCTCTGTCGGCTACATCCAGCTTATCCATGGTCCTTACATAGATGCTCTTGCCGTAAGGTTCTGTCGAAATAAGCTTGCCCTCTTCATCGTAATAATCAAAGAGGAAATCGATCTTGTCTCCGGCGTTGAGTTTCTGTGTACCTTTCGACATGAAGGCGAATTCATCTTCGACAAGATCATATCCGGTCACACGCCCTGTTTCGCCTCCTTCAGCATTATCTGAAGAAGGATTCCACTCTATGTGGATGAGGATATCATCTGCGTCGTTGAGTCTGGCTTTCACGTCTCCCGTGAAGAATGTACCATCTTCCGTTTCCTTGGCGCCCCTGTCCTCATAGCATACGAGCTGTCCGTTGATATGTACCCACCTGTCATCCATGTCGACCATCGGATGACCGTCAGCATCTAAGTCTCCTGTATGGTCGTATCCCAGATAGCGCATCTTTCCGTCTTCAGTCTTCTGATAAACGATGGTCACGCAGTCTGCGATTATCTTCCATGTCTTTTCCGGCAGCTGTACGCTGAATCCATTTCCGGTATCGGTCAGCGGTATATCGACAAGTGTCGTTGTAGGATAATAGTCTTCGAATCCTTTTACATACCATTCCTGCTGTGTATAGTCCTCATACTGCAGCTCATCGAGGAAATTTATCAGCCTGCTTTTCGAAGGTTCCTTGTTGTCATGCTCAGCCTTTTTCTGAACGGCTATGATACTGAATATATCATTAAATACTGCTTTCTCCTTTAATAATCTAAGGTTGTCAAACTCAACTGCTGTATCCGAATAAAAGTCTATACTCTTGTAAGGCAGCGCAAGTGCCATACCGTTGATGCCTTTTGCGGAATCACGGTTTCTGTAGATCACGCAAGCCTTTACGGCATTGATGGCATCATCCTTGTCCGCCTGGCTGCATATGGAGTCATTGACATCTGCATCATCGAGCTTTTCAATGAAGTCGACCAGATCCATCTGAATGTTATCTGCGAACGCATACGCGTTCATAGCAGCAAGACCGACCTCGCCGAAATCAGCCGGGTCATTTTTGATTGCCTGATCCGCCTGTTCAAGCAAGCCATTAAATTTTTTATAGGCCGGTCTTACCAGGGTCAGATCGACAAGCGACAGAGTCGCGCTGTTTTTTGCCTCACCGTCGTTAAGGATGGTATTGAACTGGTCATACGCTGCAACGATGTCTTTGCCGAACTCTTCGGTGCTCATTCCCGGATCTGACGCCAACTTTCCGAATGATGAAGTGTAATACCAGCCGAAGCCGCCTTCTGTCTCTTCTGAGCCGAGATAATAATCAGCATAAGGCTCGAATGCACGGGCTATCTCGATATCCTGCATCAGGCAGGCGTCGAATCCGATCAGATCGAATCTGATGCCCGACTTCTTCACGGCATCTACTACTTCTGATACGCTCAGGCCTCTTCTCTCATCGTCTTCATTATCAGGTTTCCTTGGGTTGAGCTGATCCCTTGCGTATCCGTACGGAACTCCGCCGCCGTGATCCCACAATACGAGCATGTATCTGTCTGCAGGGTAGTTTTCCGCAGTCCATTTTATGAAATCTTCAAGGCTTTCAGACTCTTCGAGACTGGTCCCATTGTCGAGATCCATAACTTTTTTCAGGGCACCGCCCTTGATGTCGTATCTGCCGTAGCTGTTGTCAGCGATACCGCCGGTGAACCATCTCTTTGATCCGCCTGCCTCGAGCACGAAAGTCAGAGCGTCGCCTTTTTTTGTCGCATCCTTCATCATGCTGATATTCGCCGACGCCATTCCCATACGGTCCTCAAGGTCAGCGCCTACGACATATTCCATGACAACAACACTTTTGTCTTTTGAATGATCAGGGAACATTTTTTCCCTGCTAGGAGTGATGTCCTTTAAGGAAGCTGCGGCTTCTCCCATTGCTTCATCTCTTCCCACAGCATTGCCGTCGGAAACTATGTCCTTGGTTTTTGCATATGTATCGTTAAGAATATAGTTCACGAGAGGGACCGGCGGATATGCGCGGACTGTATAGAATCCGACTCCGAGCACCAGGATTATCACCTCTGCTATCGATATCAGGGCTACTGTCAGTTTTCTTATCTGGTTGTAGAACCTGCTGTGCCATCTTTCCTCCTTGAACTCGAGAGGATGGTATTGGCTCTTGCCGAGACCGAGGATAAGCAGGAACAGGGTCGGGAAAAGTATCATGAGTATGGTATATATGACACCCTTTCCGAAACTCTTCGCCAGTCTGCAGTACAGGCGTATCAGGAACAATCCGTATACGACAATGGCTATGCACATGTACGCAGCACCCGTGCCTTCTTCCGGTCCCAGATAATAAGCCCCCGTCACAAACACTGCCGCTATGATGAACGGTCTGTAGAAAGATCTCATCTTGCGGAACAGTACAGTCGACATCTCACGTTCTGCAAGGAACGGTATGATCGCGGTCCATTTCTTCAGGCCCATTTTCCTGAGAATGAAGAAATATGCTATAGCCTGCAGGACCAGCGGAAAGATCCAGTTTTCCGGATCCATCATCAGGTAGTTTAAAATCATAGAGTTGCTCCTTTCAGCAACGTTTCATCTATTTTGAATAAAGATTGTTATTTGAAAATTCAGGGTTCGAAGTGATATCTATTCCGAGTGACTTAAGCGCCTGCTCGTCTTTGTCTGACAGTATCGCGGTGCAGTGAGCGATGCATCCGTTCAGATGCGGGATCTCTCTCAGCGCGAGTTCAGCGAACGGGTTGGTCAGCTTGGTCAGTGTCAGAGCCATTATGACCTCTTCAAGGTTGAGGCTGGACTTATCGTGAAAAACTCTGACCTTGGTGTTGGTCATGCTCTCGAAAATAGTCGGCGAGATGATCAGCATCTCATCCTGGATGCCGGCAAGCTTTTTGATCGCATTCAGAACCATGGCGGCTGTTGCGACCATTCTCTTAGATGATCTTCCGGTCACGATGCTGCCGTCAGGCAGTTCTATCGCAGACACAACCACGTTTTCATATCTATCAGGATCCTGAGCCTTCTTGACCTCGACATACTCTTCGGCAGCCGCTACAACAGATCGGTCATACCTTGTTGCACCGACCTCCTCCATCAGCAGCTTGCATCTCTCGAGCGTCGATGCATCTATATTGCCCTTTCTGTATTGGCATTCAGCGATGAGATACCTTCTGACGATCTCCTGGCGCGAAGCCTCTCTGCATGCCTCATCATCGATGATGGCAAAACCGCATCTGTTCACACCCATATCTGTAGGGGACTTGTATCCTTCATCAGAACCGGTGATAGCGTGCAGGATCCTCTTGAGAACAGGGAAAGCATCGACATCTCTGTTATAGTTGACTGCGACCTCTCCGTACGCATTGAGGTGGAACGGATCGATCATATTGAAATCCTTGAGATCTGCAGTCGCAGCTTCATATGCTATATTGACAGGGTGCTTGAGCGGGAGATTCCAGATAGGGAATGTCTCGAACTTGGCGTATCTCGCTTTGCGCCCCAGACTGTACTCGTGATAGACCTGAGAAAGTGAAGTCGCCAGTTTGCCCGATCCGCCGCCCGGTCCGGTCACGACGATCAGCGGTCTGCTGACCTCTATATACGGATTGGCGCCGTAGCCTTCTTCTGAGACGATGGTATCGACATCTGTAGGATATCCCTTGGTGTACATATGCTTATATGTGCGTATGCCTCTCCTCTCTAGCTTGGCTATGAACTGGTTCACCGAAGGCGCATCTTCATATCTGGTGACGACTACAGAGTTTACCTCGAGATCATAGCTGCGGAACTCATCGATCAGCCTCATAACTTCAAGGTCATATGTGATGCCGAAATCCTGACGCGTTTTGCTCTTGATGATATCGCCGGCATAGATGCAGATGATGATCTCTGCCTTGTCGCTCATCTTCTGCAGGAGCTTGATCTTGGCATTCTCGTCAAAACCCGGCAGGACTCTCATCGCGTGCTTGTCTTCCACGAGTTTTCCGCCGAACTCCAGGTAAAGCCTGCCCTCGCCGCTGTTGATCCTCTCGAGGATATACTTTGACTGTTCTTCGATATACTTTTCTGCGCTGAATCCGATTTTCTTCATATGGTCCTTCTTTCCCTTTCAATATGAAAAGCACATCCTGCTTAGGGGTGTGCTGCTTTCTGTCGGTCCGTGTTCAGGATGGCATCACTTCTATCTCAAGAATGTTGCGTCTTGAAAAGAACTGATCGAATTTGATCCTGTAGTCTACGGATATTGTGCCGTAACCTTCTTCATCAAGGTCATCCGTGAGGCTGTTGGTATATACCTCCAGGCTGACAGGAGTCATTGCCGGTATCTGAAACCTGGTGATGCTCAGTATGCCGGGTTCTAATGTCATATCCATCCCGTCATCGTCATCAGCCCCATATCTCTTTATGTTCAGGCGCCCGTCGCTCAGCTTGACCAGAGTATGGCTGTCAGTAAGACCTGCTTCTTCTGATTCCTCATAGCTTATGTATCTCGCATTGTTCTTCTGATACATAGTGCCCTCGGTCAGTATCTCGAGAAAATCTTCCTTTTCAAGTTCGCGAAGAAAAGCCTCTCCGCTCGGCTTGAGGTTTTCAGAATACTGTGTGCTTGTGATCTTGAGGTTTACGTTTTTTTTCATGTTTTGCAGGTGTCTCTCATCTGAAGGCTGATTACTTCATAACTTCTTTATTTTATACTTTTAACTCAGATGACACAAGACTGACCTATTTCAAAATCAGTATATTTCGTGTAAAATATTTAAGGTTGATTTAAGCCGCTAAACAGATAATCTAGTTCTAAAAGACTTTTACATTTATACGACAGAAGGTGAGCAAAATGGATGAAAAAGACAGAATGATCGTTACATTCGGCGGAGATGACGCTTCTCAGACCCCTGAATACGGATCCGGGAGTTTTTCCATGGATGTGGATGTGCCTGAAGCACCGGCTTCTGAGACCGCTTCTTACAGTTCCGCACCGGAAACACAGAGCAGTTCTCCGAAGGATGATTATCTTGAAGATTACAAGACTTATACCGCGAACTATGCCTCCAGGCATGAATCCGAGCCGCATTATCAGGCTGAACCGGTCAAAATGCCAAAAGGCAAAAAGTCTTCGCGCGAACCTAAATATGTTACGAAAGGGGCTCTCGTCGTCTGCATGGTTCTCACAATGCTCGTGAGTACTCTGCTGGGAGCTTTCCTCGGCGGTGCATTATCAGGCAGCTCACTGCTTTCAGCACCATCGTCAACAACGGAAGACAACCGGGAGCCGAGAGAAGATTCCGACCTGTCCAAGCTGTCTCTCAGCGATGGAACAGGCAGCACAATGGCAGTCTCAGATATCATCGAAAAGAATGCCGATGCTGTAGTCGAGATCCTCGTTTCAGGTACTACCCAGGATTACTTCGGCATGATGCAGGTCACCGAGGGTGCCGGTTCGGGCGTCATCGTCACCGAAGATGGTTACATTGTTACTAATTATCACGTTATCCAGGGTGCCAACAAAGTTCAGGTAACACTGCACAACGGCGAAACATATCCTGCAGTAATAGTCGGCGGAGTAGATGAGAACGATATTGCTGTCATCAAGATCAACGCGAACGGACTGAAAGTGGCACAGTTCGGTGACAGCAGCACTGTAAAGGTCGGAGATACCGCTGTTGCAATAGGTAACCCTCTCGGCCAGCTTGGCGGAACAGCAACTTCCGGTATCATCAGCGCTCTTGACAGGACCCTTACCATCGAAAAC
The DNA here is from genome assembly GCA_902786855.1 of uncultured Eubacteriales bacterium. Classification (GTDB taxonomy): domain Bacteria; phylum Bacillota; class Clostridia; order Peptostreptococcales; family Anaerovoracaceae; genus Crickella. Next base: position 14,507 of record CADAEH010000001.1, read on the forward strand.
AGAACTATAACACTGATGCAGACTGATGCTGCGATCAACGGCGGAAATTCCGGCGGCGGACTTTTCAACGACAAGGGCGAGCTTATCGGTATCGTTGATGCCAAGAGTTCCGGAGTAGGCATCGAAGGACTTGCTTTTGCCATTCCTATCAATACCGTCGATGACATCATCAACGACCTTATCGAGAACGGCAAGGTCACAACAAGACCTGTCGTCGGCATCACCATCCAGGATGTCACAGAAGCTAACGCTGAGAACTATGGTCTCGAAGCAGCCGGAGTATATATCGCTCAGGTAACCGGCGAAAACGCTAAGCAGGCAGGCTTCCAGCAGGGCGACCGCATCGTATCGATAGACGGTACCCAGATAAACGACAGCCAGACCTTCATCAGCAAGGTCAGACAGCACAAGGTCGGCGACACTGTTGCGATAGTTGTCAGCAGACAGGGTCAGGAGATCGAGATCAAGACAGTCCTCGAAGAACTGGCTACTACTGAGTAGTTCTGTCCTCTGCCAATAAAAGAAATCAAACTATTAAAAACTGAATACTAAAAGATCCCGTCGATTGAATGATCAATCGGCGGGATTTTTTCCGTCTGTTTTGCAGGGCAAAGTTTCTGACGCTTTTGAATGGGTTTTGTTACTCGTTATCTCCCATGGTTTTCATTTTCTTGCCGAGTTCAAATACAAACTCCTTGAGAGCCTTCACATGTGCATCAGCCTCTCTTCTTGCCTCTTCCTCTCTGCCGTTATTTATGGCTTCCATTATCCTGTTATGCTGCTCGGCAGTGGACTCATAGAGAGAAAAGTCATTATAGTACAGATATCTGAATCTGAGCGACAGTTCCTGTACATATTTTACGAGCTCACTCAGCGTCTCATTACCGCTGCAGGCTACGATGAAGTTGTGGAACTCTTCATCGAGCTCAATGATCGTTTCCTTGTTACCGCTTTTAAGCGCTTCATCATATTCGTTTGCTATCCTGCTGAGCTCTTTCTTTTCATCTTCTGTTATCCTCTTTGCCGCCAGCTTGGCTGCGAAGCCTTCCATATCTTCTCTGACTTCGAATACATCAAGCATATCCTTGATGGATATGTTGGCAACATAAGCACCTCTCCTCGGCTCTACCTTAACAAGTCCGTCATCGGCGAGTCTCTTGATGGCCTCTCTGATCGGTGTCCTGCTGACATTCATTTTTTCGGACAGATCGATCTCCATGAGTCTGGTCTGGGAAACGATCTCTCCGGTCAGTATCTTGTGCTTCAGTTCAAGATATACCAGGTCTTTGAGGGGTTTCTGTACTTTCAGCTGGATTTCCATCATTTTATCTTCTCCTTACAGTTGTTATGGGGCCTTCTCTTTTACGGTCATTATTGCGGCCGGGATCACCGTGAACTGCAGATCACCTGTTACCCGTGACTGTCAGCCATGTGCGCCAGCCTGATTCTTTTGCGGTCAGTTCTTTCATGCGGGCAAAATCCACGGACGCTTTCTCCTGATCTTCGTAATAAGCGACCATCGTCGGTCCGCTCCCGCTCATCAGTACAATATCGGATCTGAGTTCATGCTGCATCACATTCCTGAGCCTTGCTGCCTCGGGATAGTCCCTGAGAGTGTATTTCTCAAGGTCATTTACAAAGAGAGGATATTCTTCCGTCATTCTCTTGTATCCCGGTTCTGCCATTATTGCGTCGATGCCTTCATAGGCTGACCTTGTAGATACTGCGATGCCGGGATTGGCCAGTATCACGTAACGGAGCATCGGTTCAACAGGGTCAACGATGTCACCGATGCCGCCGATCCATGCGGCGGTACTCGCCTCGTCTATGCCTTTAAGGGAAGCGAGTGCTCCGGCATTGCGCCGTGCATTCATCAGCATAGAGAAAGGAATATCTGCTCCGACCTTTGCACCTCTGTCCATCAGCTCTCTCAGGCTGAAAGGATATCCGAGCAACGCGTTCATTCCGAGCATACATACGGCGCCGTTGCCGCTGCCTCCGGCTATACCTGCAGCCACAGGAAGCCTCTTGTCTATGGTCACCAGAAGTTCTTCAGGCATCCGGCCATCATATCCGTCCAGCACTGAAGCGATCCCTTTCAGGGCAAGATTGCTCATGTCCACTGGAATTGTATCTGCGTCCGTACATAAATATACAACAACATCGCCGATTGTGCAATGAGGCAAATTGTATTTTGTTCCATTTTGAGGACATTTTGTTATTTTTATCACATCGAAAAGGTCGATCCCCTGCATCAGTGACCTGATATCGTGATATCCGTCAGTCCTTCTGCCTGTCACTGTCAGTGACAGATTGATCTTGGCATATGCGTTAAGTGTGATCTCCGTCATATCTATCCAGACTTTCTCCTAAAAAACAGGGGAGCCGCGGCTCCCCTGTAATATGCATCCGGCTTCAGGCGCCTGATTGTTCTTATCTGCGCTTTTTCTTAGCTCTTGCAGCAGCCTGAGCAGCTTTCTCAGCTTTTTCGGTTCTTGCCGCTTCTTTTCTCATCGAGATGAGAGCATTCACGGATCTGTCTTCCTTGCTGATAGGTGCAGGAGCGTGTACGTGATAGACGTTGTTGAGAAGCTCCGCACAGTTCTCGATCTTGCCTTCCTGAGGAGCAGAGTCCTTGTTCTTGTTCTTGCGGGCTTTCTTCTTCGCAAGCTTTTCTTCTTTCTTAGCCTGCTCTGCCATTACCTCTTCAACTGACTTTCCTGTCCTCTTGGCTTCTCTGTAAGGATTGAAGGCTTCTTTTGGTTCTTCTTTGACTTGCTCTTCTTCCTTCTTGTTGTTCTGACGCAGTGTGAGGACCATAATGCCTCCGAACATGACGAACATCATTCCCATGTTGACCATGTTGTTGACTCTCTGGTTGTATGTCCTGAAAGTGATGGTCTGTGCCTGAGCGAGTTCATTGCCGTCATTATCGACGAGGCCTTCTTCGATCTTCAGTGTGTACTCAGCGTTGTTCTTGGCAACGAATCCCTGGTCTATGTCTGCTACGACGAGAACAAGACCATCGTTCTTGTCACTGAACAGGACCTGTACAGGCACCTTCTTGCCGTCTTCATCGATGATGCTGAACTTGGAAGCATCGACCTTCTTAGCCTCTGCTGAATTGATAGGATTGTTGAATGTCAGCTTGACACCCAGGTTTTCCATAGATGTATTAGTCTGGCCGTCTTCCGGGTATGATGACATCAGTTTAAGCCCGTCGTCCGCGAAACTGAACACAGAACATGCCATTATCATGACCGCAGTGAGAACAGCGATCAGAGTTCCCCTTTTCATTAATTATTTCCTCCGTTATCTATATATACGCTATCTGCGTTTTGCTCTGAAAAAATCTTTGAGCATCCGGCTGCACTCTTCCTCAAGCACGCCGGAAGTGATCTCTATCCGGTGATTGAGCCTGCTGTCACAGGCGATATTGCTGACCGACCCGCAGGCACCCGCCTTGGGATCCGATGCGCCGAATACCAGTCTCTGTATCCTCGCAAGGACCATAGCACCTGCACACATACTGCATGGTTCAAGTGTAACGTATAACGTACAGCCTGTGAGCCATTTTGCTCCGAGATACCTCTCGGCCGCATCGAGTGCAAGCATTTCAGCGTGCGCCGATGAACTCTTCATGGTCTCAACGAGATTGTGTGTCCTTGCGATGATCTCTCCCTCACGGACCACGACCGCCCCAACCGGCACTTCGCCGGCAGCGGCAGCTGACCCGGCCTCGCTCAGCGCCTCGAACATGAAGCGTTCGTCATCATTTGAACATACTGATCTGTCAAAAACCATAGCTGAAGTATTGTATCACAACGCGCCTTGAAATATCAACAAAAACACGTAAAAAGCCCTCCCTGCGGTAATGTGCAGAGAGAGCATATGTCCGGTATCTTTTATTTTATGAAATGTTCGATTATGAGCATGATCGGATTTATATCGTATATCGTACCGGCGACATATGTTTTTTCCATCGCACTCAATATCTCGGGCACCTTATCGGGCGCAAACCATGTTGAGAGAGGTATGAGCGCTGCCATAGCAAGGAATGAAAGAATGAGTCCTCTGACGACGCCGAACGCCATCCCGAGTATGCGGTCAGACAGCCTGATCAGCACGGAAGTGTTTCTGAGCTGCCTGAAGATGAACCTTATTATGGTCATAGCAAGCCACGCTGCGACTATAATGACGACCACCGACAGTATATCGATACATATGTCAGTGATCCTTGTCGCTGCCGCCGTCGCAGTCTTGTCCACAAGATCGTTTACAGCACTGCCGATCGTTTTAGGCATTGCCTCAGTGTACGGATCTGCCTGAGGAGTCCCGACAAAACCGTTGATGATATCGGTCGAACTTCCGTCTGCAGGAGCTGTGCCCGCCGCCTCAGCGGTCTGAGCGGCTGCCTCACTCTCTATGTGACCCTTTATCATCATATATACATGCCTGTGGATCTTGCTCTGTACCGGTGAAACAGCAAGCCATGCTGATACTTTATCAAGATAAAAATAGCTGAGGGCAAAACCTCCTGCAAGGCTGATGATACGAAGGATCGTATCGCCGATGCCCCTTACAGCTCCTCTTATTACAGCTACCAGACAGATCAGTCCTACTGCTCCGTCCAGCATCCACCATTCTATCTTCATTCTTTAATGTCCCTGATTATGTGAATTGCGTTGTCTTACGGCAACGCTGCCTGTTATTTAGTATAGCACTTTTTCTCTGTTACTACACAATCTACCGGGATATCATGCGGGTCGGAAGGTATCGCCTCTGACTTCTGCGTTTCAAATGCTACCGCTATAAAGTCTGCCGATCTGCAGCCGGGAAGATATCTGTCATAGAAGCCTCCGCCCATTCCCATCCTGTTGCAGTCCTCATCGAATGAAGAGCACGGGCAGACGACGAGGTCTATGTCCTCCGGTGCTATGACCGTACCCTTATCTGCATCAGGCTCGAGGATACCATAATAGCCGCTCTTCCAGGCATCTTTACCTGACCCCGGCAAAACAGCGACCATCTCGGTGTCGCTTATACAGAGCGGGTATATCAGCTCTTTTTCCTGCTCTGAACCTGTCTTCTCAAGCTCGTCAAGCTTTACCTCACCGCGGGTCCACTTGTATACCATGATCCTGCGGGCGTTTTTCCAGAGATCATTAGCGGCAACACCTCTGCATATCTCAGCTGAGAGGTCTATGCGTTCCTGCTCTGTCAGGGAATTTCTCGCTTTGATCTTGCGGCTCCTGAGCCACCTGCGGTAGATCTGCCTGAACATTGACCTTATCTCACCGGCGAGATAGAGGGATCCCATCATTACAAGGACGCCGCCGCCATCCGCCGCAGCAGTCAGTCCGGTGCGGATGGCTGCCTGCAGAGACTCTGCCGTCTCAGCCTCCATGCCGCGCGATCTGATGCTCTCTGCCAGGGTCTCTGCAGGCAGGGCTCTCGGGCTCGGCGGCGTCACGCACACGAACCTCTCCGCATGAGGCGCGAGTATCTCTGTCATTTTTGTATGATCTTTATCTGCGAGTATCCCCGTCAGGATCACCGCTCTCTTTCCGGGCAGCAGTTCTTTCAGTGTCTGCGCCAGAGCTTCAGCGCACTGCTGATTGTGAGCTCCGTCCAGTATCACCAGCGGCTCGCGTGCCAGCACCTCGAACCTTGCAGGCCACTTTGTTTTCTCAAAGCCCCTCAGCACTGCTTCTTCCGGGATATCCAATCCACCTTCACGCAGGATATCAAGCACCTCAAGCACGACTCCCGCATTGTATATCTGATGATCTCCTGCCAGAGGGATCATGTATTGCCTGTCCTTCCACAAGAACGTCTGACCGGAGATGCTTCTCGCAAGCGCCTCTGTATCAGACCTTAAAGCTACCGTCATCGGCACACCCGCATCGTGGCAGTGTCTGCGCACCACCTCGGTGACCACAGGTTCTCCGTCATAGCATACGACCCGGCAGCCCGGCTTGATGATGCCGCATTTTGTCCCGGCGATCTCCTCGAGTGTCTTGCCGAGATACTCCGTGTGCTCGAGTGTGATGTTGGTTATCACTGCAACCATCGGTGCCTGAACAGCGTTAGTGCTGTCAAGCGCTCCTCCCATGCCGACCTCGAGTATGACAGGATCTGCTTTCATGCGCCTGAAAAAGAGCATGGCAACAGCGGTGATCATCTCGAATCTGCTCGGATGGTCTTCCATCTGATCAGCCTCAGCTCTGACGATCTCAGTTATCTCAGCGAGTTCATCGCCTGTTATCTCTCTGCCTCCGGCTCTGATCAGCTCTTCGAACCTCTCAAGATAAGGTGATGTGTACAGTCCGGTATTATACCCTGCCTCGCGCAGGATGCTGTCGAGCATGGCGCAGGTGCTTCCCTTGCCGTTGCTGCCTGCAACGTGGATAAAGCGCAGATCTTTCTGCGGATCGCCAAGACGGGCAAGGAGTTCTTCCGTCCTTGCCAGCCCGAGTCTCGTGGCACTCCATCCCGCTTGTTCAATATACTCTACTGCTTCGTCTCTGGTCATCATCCTAGTTTTGCACTACCGCCCTTCTGACAGTGCTGATCAGCTTAGGCATGATGCTTCCGAAGACTGCACCCTTGGTAAAGCATATCAGAAGCCTCAGTCCAAGGGCTCCGATGATCAGCGCAGGAGTATAGTAACCATAGATGTGGCTGTCGATATAAATGGTGCCGGTATTCAGGATCGTTACCATGAATTCGCACAGCATCGTCATGACAAAATACTGTTTTGCGCTCAGATCGTAATTATGCTTTCTGGCGTACAGACCGCAAACGAGACCGAGTATGGAATACGGAAGTATCCACAGCGCGGTCGTAGCACTGAATCCGTACATGAGCATCTGATAGATAAAGGTCCCCAGAGTTCCCACGGCAAGACCGCATTCCGGCCCCAGCAGGAAACCCGCTATATAGATCGGAAATGACTCAAAGGTGACCTTGACAGCATTGGTGGTGACTGCCAGTGCGGCGAGCACTGCGACCATCGCTGCAAGAAGTGCGCACATGGTCAGCTGCCTTGTGCTGAATCTTGAATTTTCCATAACAAAAACTCCCTTCATGACGTTAGCCACAAAAGGAGCCGGCTTGCACTTTATCCTCTTATGGCAGCGGACGCGGAGACAGCACCGCAGGCTTTAGACCGCATGGCCGAGCCTTTCGTTTACAGGCAACTTCCCATCCTGTAACACTTTACGCGCTGTTCCTACTCTGACATCTGAATAGCGTATTATTACATATTCTACGGAGACATCATAGCAGAAACTCCCCGATATATCAATACTTTTGGGACCTTAACGGCCCTTCTCGGCCATGCTTTTTTTGCATAATTTTTGTGCATGATTATGCGTTCTGGCATAGGGTCATTTGCATTGACGCTTTGCGTACCTCGGTGCTATTATTAGTGTATGTTAGATAAGTGGGATTGCGCCCTTTTTCTGGTGAGAAGGCAGCTGCTTTGGCATCAGAGAGTGCAAAAGCATGCCGCACGGCCGACGGCATGAACACAGGGTGTGTTCCCCGGAGCTTAATTATTAATTGGAGGTATAGAACGATGGACAAGAAAACCCCGCTCTATGATACCCACGTTAAGTACGGCGGCAAGATCGTTGAATTCGGTGGATTCCTTCTTCCGGTACAGTACGGCAGCGGTGTCAAAGCAGAGCACATGGCAGTCAGAACACAGTGCGGACTCTTCGACGTATCCCACATGGGCGAAGTTCTCGTACAGGGAGAGAAGGCAAAAGACTTCCTCAACATGCTTCTGACCAATGATTACACCGATCTTAAGCCTGGGTTCGCAAGATATTCCCCAATGTGCAACGAGAACGGCGGTACAGTCGATGACCTTATCGTATATATGAAGGCAGAGAACGACTACTTCGTAGTTGTCAACGCAGCCAACACAGATAAGGACTTCGCATGGATGTGCGATCACAAGATCGATGGCGTTGAGCTTACCAACGTTAGTGACCAGTATGGTCAGGTTGCTCTTCAGGGACCTAATGCTGAGAAGGTTCTCAGAAAAGTCGTAGACGAGAAGTTCATCCCTGCAGGATATTACACATGCATCTTCGATGCTGAGTTCAAGGATTTCAAGTGCATGATCTCCAGAACAGGTTACACAGGCGAGGATGGATTCGAGATCTACATGCCGGCTGACAAGGCTGTTGATGTCTGGGAAACACTGATCGAAGCAGGCAAGGATGAAGGTCTTATCCCATGCGCACTCGGCGCAAGAGATACCCTCAGAATGGAAGCTGCAATGCCTCTCTACGGACATGAACTCAATGACGAGATCAGCCCTAGAACAGCAGGCCTCGGCTTCGCTGTCAAGATGGACAAGCCTGACTTCATCGGCAAAGCTGCTCTTGAGGCAGACAAGCCTCTCAAGAACAGAAGAGTCGGTCTCAAGGTCACAGGCCGCGGCATCTTAAGAGAGCACCTCGATGTTTACAGAGACGGCAAGATCGTCGGTCACACAACATCCGGCACATTCCTGCCTTACCTCGGAGCATCCTATGCTATGGCTATCGTTGAGTCCGGCGCAAGAGAGATCGGCGCTCCATGCCAGGTAGACGTAAGAGGACGTATGGTAGACTGCGAGATGGTAGGTCTCCCATTCTACAAGAGAGCGAAATAAGTTTTTCGGAGGCACAGCTCCTTCGACAAAAGCACAGTTAATATCCGCTCCGCGGATCAAATAACCGATATCATTTTTTCTATCAAACAATTAAAAGGAGATTAAAACAATGATTGATCCAAAAGAACTGAAGTACACCAAGGATGATGAATGGGTTCGTTTCGATGGAGATGATGCTTATATAGGCATTACAGATTATGCTCAGAGCGAGCTTGGCGACCTGGTATTCGTTAACCTCCCAGAAGTAGGCGATGCAGTATTTGCAGGCGAGCCTCTCGGCGACGTTGAGTCCGTTAAGGCTGTTGCAGACGTATTCTGCCCTGTTTCCGGCGAAGTTCTGGAGATAAACGAAGATCTTCTTGATGATGCAGCTCTGATCAACAACGATCCTTATGGCGCTTGGTTCATCAAGGTAGGAAACATCACTGATCAGGTTGAGTTCCTCACCGCTGACGAATACGACGAGTACAGAGGATAATCCCTGCTCATCGCAGAACGTTTTTACAATTCCAATTGAATATACGGGGCTGCGGCGCGTCTCTGTCATGCGCCGCCCCTTTTCAGACATGTAAGGAGGAATAAACATTGGGCACTTTCATTCCTAACACCAAGGAAGAGCAATTAAAAATGCTCAACGAGATTGGTTATAAGGATTTTGACGATCTCTTTAAGGTGATCCCTGATGCTGCCAAGGTCAAAGGCGAACTCAACCTTCCTGACGGATTATCCGAGATCGAAGTAGACCGCAAGGTAGAGGGACTCGCTGCAAAGAACGTCGTTTTCCGCTCGATCTTCCGCGGTGCAGGCGCATATAACCACTATGTACCTTCCGCAGTAGATGCTATAGCCAACAAAGAAGAATTCGTAACAGCATATACTCCATATCAGGCTGAGATCAGCCAGGGTATCCTCCAGTCGATCTTTGAGTATCAGACAATGATCGCTGAGATCACCGGCATGGACATCGCTAACGCTTCGATGTACGACGGCGCTTCCGCAGCAGCTGAAGCATGCTGGATGTGCAAAGACAGAAAGCACAGCACCATCTATGTATCCGGCGCTCTCGATGAGAGGATCCTCACAGTAATCAACACATATTCATTCGGAAGAGGAAGCAAAGTAGTAGTCATCCCTGCTAAGGACGGTGTTACCGATAAGGATGCTCTCGCAAAAGCTCTCGCAGACGATGCTGAAGCAGCATGCTTCCTGATGCAGTATCCTAACTTCTACGGTATCGTAGAGGATGCTGAAGAACTCTGCAAGATCACTCAGGATGCCGGCGCTAAGTTCATCATGTACTGCCACCCGCTCGCACTCGGCGCTCTCAAGAGCCCTGGCGAGATCGGAGCTGACATCGCAGTAGGCGAAGGACAGCCTCTCGGACTCGGACTCGAGTTCGGCGGACCTTACCTCGGATTCCTGTCAACAAGACAGCAGTACATGCGTCAGATCCCTGGCAGACTCATCGGCGAGACTGTAGACACAAGAGGCGACAGAGGCTTCGTTCTTACCATTCAGGCAAGAGAGCAGCACATCCGTCGTGAGAAGGCAAGCTCCAACATCTGCTCCAACGAGGCATGGTGTGCACTCAGAGCAGGCATCTATCTGTCGACCATCGGTGCTGAAGGCTATGAAAAGGTCGCCGCACTCTGCTCATCCAAGGCTCACTACATGGCAGATGAGCTTGAGAAGATCGGTATGAAGAAATGCTTCAAGGGTGAGTTCTGGAACGAATTCGCAACAACATGTCCTGACGCTGACAAGCTGCTCGCAGCTCTCGAAGCTAAGGGCATCCTCGGCGGACTCAAGCTCTGCTGCGGCTGCTGCGATGCCGGATGCGACACAGACTGCATACTCTGGTGCTGCACAGAACTGAACAGCAAAGAAGATATCGATGAAGTCATAGCTATCGCAAAGGAGGTGTTCTAAGATGAAGTTAATATTCGAGAAGAGCATTCCTGGTAGAGGACAAGATATCTTCCCTGCATGCGATGTTCCTGTAAAGCTGCCTGCAGCTCCTCTTCGTGAGAAGAAGGCACATCTCCCTGAGATCTCCGAGAACGAGATGGGAAGACACTATACAGCTCTTGCTAAGAGAGCACACGGAGTCAATGACGGATTCTATCCTCTCGGCTCCTGCACAATGAAGCACAACCCTAGGATCAATGAGAAGATGGCAAGCCTCCCTGGTTTTGCAAAACTGCATCCACTGCAGCCTGCACACACCGTACAGGGCGCTCATGAGCTCATCGCTGACCTCGAGAAATTCCTCTGCGAGATCACAGGCATGGCAGGCGTAACATTCCAGCCGGCAGCCGGAGCTCACGGTGAGTTCACCGGACTTCTCCTGATCAAGGCTTATCACACAGACAGAGGCGACACAGAGCGTAACGAGATCATCGTACCTGACGCTGCTCACGGCACCAACCCTGCTTCAGCAACCATGGCAGGCTACAAGACGATCGTTATCAAGTCGAATGAAAACGGAACAGTTGACATCGACGACCTCAAGGCTCACCTCGGTCCTAAGACTGCAGGTCTGATGCTGACCAACCCTAATACGGTAGGTCTCTTCGACCCTAACATCATGGAGATCACCAAGCTCGTCCATGAGGCAGGCGGACTCTGCTACTATGACGGTGCTAACCTCAACGCTGTAATCGGAATCGTACGTCCTGCAGACATCGGATTCGACGTAATCCACATGAACCTGCACAAGACATTCTCGACTCCTCACGGCGGCGGCGGTCCTGGCAGCGGCCCATGCGCATATAAGGATTTCCTGGCGCCATTCGCACCTGGTCTTGTATGCAAAGACGGCGAGAACTATGTAAGAGCTGAGAAGTCCATCGGTAACATGACAGGCTTCTACGGCAACTTCCTCGTAATGGTCAAGGCTTACACATACCTGCTGACCATCGGCAAAGAAGTTTACACTCTTGCTCAGAACGCTGTACTCAACGCTAACTACATGCAGGAAAAGCTCAAGGATATCTATCCGATCGCATTCGATACTACCTGCATGCATGAGTTCGTAATCGGCCTCGATCCGATCTACAGAAAGACTCATGTATCGGCTCTGGACGTAGCCAAGGCACTCCTCGACTACGGTATCCATCCACCTACAATCTACTTCCCTCTGATCGTACACGAAGCTCTCATGATAGAGCCGACCGAGACAGAGACGAAGGAGACACTCGACGAGGCTATCACAGCATTCAGAGAGATCTACGACAGGATCTTCAGTGCTCCTGAGAGTGTACAGATGGCACCTCAGACCACACCTGTACTGAGACTTGATGATACCAAGGCTGCAAGAGAACCTCATCTGAGATACACATTTGAATAAGCTCCAGAGTGATATCTAACGCACGTAAAAACCCGGGACTCCATATCCCGGGTTTTGTGTTGTATCAAATGCGGAGTGTGTAATAAAGTCTGTAAATTGCTCCGTATGGCAGCTAACTTTTTACTTTTACCTTTTTTCCGCAGTTCTTCTTCGTGAAGATCTTCTTGTATTTCTTCACGAAGGTCTTGCTCAGTTTCTTGTTCCCTGTTTTTACTTTGATCGTTTTGACCTTTGAAGCCTTGAGGCTGTTTTTGACAGATTCCTTCGTGAGCATTCTGGTCTTTATTGTGACCGTTTTAGCCTTACTGCCCTTGAAGGCTTCCGCCTTGATGCCCGTTACCTCTCGGGTCGCTCCGTCATTACACTTTATCCTTGCAGGGATCGTGACATTCTTAGCATTCTTTGCCCTGAGCAGGCTTACAGTGATCTTACCAGTCTGGCCTGATTTCCTTACTTCGTATTTAGATCCTTTTACCGTTACTATTGATACAGAATCAAAATAGTAAACATCTGATACGTTGACCTTCACCCAGGAGCCTGTCCATCCGCCTCCCACATAAGCATGTACATATATACGGGTCGTTCCGGCGCTATGTGCAGTTACTGTTCCATCCTGATCTACGCTGGCAACAGCATCATTATCGCCATCCCATTTTATCGGTACTGCGGCGGCATTCTGCGGGATAAAATGATATGTCAGCTTGCGCTTCTCTCCCGGACGCAACTTCAGGACATAGTCCCCGTCAGTATCTACAGTCATATCAGCCTGCTTATCAATTTCGATCCCCGTAGCAGATTCCCCGGTATCGCCTGATCCAGATCCAGAGTCATTAGTCGTATAACAGACCTTGTAATCTTTGTACATACAGTCATAACCGCTGTTGCTTTCAACCTCTACATAATAATCGGCATTGGTTTTCAGATTCGAATATTCCAAGCTGCCGGATTGAGTGAGCTGCAGTGCCATTCCGTAATACCCCCAGGTATTAGAGCCGCTGTCGAACTTCACTTCATTAAAATTGCTGTCAAGCAGTTTTACGCTGATACCTTGCGAGTCATGATCATCACTGGCGTAGCCGGTGAATGACGCGTAGTTGGCCTTCACAACATAAGTCGCTCCGGCTGTACTGCCAGTGCGAAACTTATAGTACTGATGAGTATTTTCCATGTAGACGCCGTTCTGACCGCTATTGCCGTATGTTCTGTAGGTGTAAGTAAATCTGCCGGTTTTCCACTGTCCTGCGGTGAGGCTCTGCGTACCGTTTGGATCATTGCCCGTAGTCCCGCCAGTCGTATAGCAGACCTTATAATCTATAGCATTCCGGTCATAGCCGGAGCCGCTGTTGACCACTACATAATAATCAGCATTGGTTTTTAAGTTTGTGTAAGTCATGCTGCCAACGTTAGAGTTCATCAATGAAATACCATAATACCCAAAAGTATTATAACCGCCGCTGAACTTCACTTCATTTAAATTGCTGTCCAGAAGCTTGACGGAAATGCCGGCGCTGTCATGATCATCGCTTGTGTAGCCGGTGAATGACGCATAGTTGGCCTTCACAACATAAGTTGCTCCGGCTGTACTGCCAGTGCGAAACTTGTAATAGTGCAGGGTCTCAGCCATATAAGTGCCGTTCTGATCGTTGGCGCCGTATGTTATTTTGGTGTAAGTAAATCTGCCTGTTTTCCACTGTCCCGCAGTGAGGCTCTCTGCTCCATCCGGGGTCGTCGAGGCCGCATGGACTGCATCCGGCATCAGAAATGCCCCGGACAGCACAATGCATACCGTCATCACAACAGCCAGCAGCTTCTTTATCGCCCTTTCAGCCATTGCCATATAACGATTCTCCTTATTATAGATCTTCCTCATCAGTTCAATGGCAGGAATACTTCTTCCCCCACAGGGAGAAGGTCGAAGATCCGTGCCATCCTCCTTTCCTGTCAGTATCAAATTCTGCTCGATATTGATCTCCTCTGCCGCATATGATCTATGGTATTGGACCAAAATGCAGTTTTATCGAAATAACGATTTACACCTATATAGGTGCAAAAAAATTGTATCATGTCTGCGCGACGCTTTCAATCAAACCGTTCCGGACAAGATAAGATGCAGGACGCAAAAGGACCCGCCCCGGTGCACGCAGTGCGTGTTAAAACACGTGCGTACACGGGAGTGGGTCCTGTCAAAGAACTGCGCTGATATCGTCCGGTTTACAGGCGTGCTGCTTCCATGATAGCCTCAGCGAAGGATGGATGCGGATGAATGATATTCGCAACTTCCTCAAGAGTCATGCCGCGGCCGATCGCTACGGAAAGCTCGCCGATCAGGTCGGATGCTCTGCCGCAGAGGAGATGTGCTCCGATGAGCCTGTGATCTGACTCGTCTGCTACGAGCTTGACGAAACCTCTGTCGAGTCCGGCGATAAGAGTCTTGCCGTTAGCTGACATAGGATACTTCTTGGTGATAGGGCTGATGCCTGCTTCCTTAGCCTCATCAGCAGTCATTCCTACTACTGCGATCTCAGGGTCAGTGTAGATGCAGCTTGGAACTGTTCCCATGTTAATGGTAGGCTCTGCGCCGTTCATGATAGCTACTGCGTTGCGGCCTTCTGCAGCTGCTGTATGAGCAAGCTGGATCCTTCCGATGCAGTCGCCGATAGCATATACATCCTCTACAGGAGTCCTGTAGTTCTCGTCTGCCTTGATGAATCCCTTGCCGTCCTCGAGGTCAGGATATTTTGCCAGAAGCGCTTCACTGAATACTCCTGCTGTGTTAGGTCTGCGGCCTACACACATGAGTACCTTGTCAGCTTTTACAGTGATCTCTTCGCCCTTCTTATTGGTGAGGACTACTGCGAGCTTGTCTCCGTCCTTTTTGATCTCCTTGACAGGTGAAGCCACGTGTACATCTACGCCCTTCTTCTCAAGAGTCATCTTGATGCTGCGGCCAATCTCCTTGTCGATGATAGGCAGGAGCCTGTCCATACCCTCGATAACTGTTACATGGTCTCCGAGATCTGCATAGATAGTAGCGAACTCAATACCGATAACGCCTCCGCCGATGATGACGAATTCAGGGATCTCAGCAGCGCCCATGTCCAGAAGCTCTGTGCTGTCAACAACGCCAGGAAGATCTGAGCCCGGAATTGGAGGCATGAAAGGCTTTGAACCGGTGGCTACCATTATGTTCTTCGCTCTGACGATAACGTTTCCTCCCTCAGGGGATGTCACGCTGACGACATGCGGCTCGATGATAACGCCTTCGCCCTGGATCAAATCGATCTTCTTTTTCTTGATGAGTCCGCTGATACCGTTTCTCAGTGTATCGAGAACTTCGTCTTTTCTCTCACCGATCCTCTGGCGATTAGCATGAAGGCCTTCGACCTCAACGCCAAGTGCTGCGCCGTGAGCAGCGTCGCGGTAAACATCTGAAGAATGCATAAGAGCTTTGGTAGGGATGCAGCCTCTGTTAAGGCAGGTGCCGCCTACTTTGTCTTTCTCTACGATGGCAACCTTCATACCGAACTCCTGCGCAAAGAATGCTGCCTCATATCCGCCCGGGCCTGCTCCGATGATAAGGAGATCATACTGATAATCACTCATTTCTGTTCTTTCCTTTCTTAGGTAGTTGATAAAAATGTATATGTTACGGTTCTCTGTCCCTTGTTAACTTTATCTGCTTGCCGCTTCATAAAGAGGCTTTCTTTTGGCGTATCTCTTCGCTGCTTCTATAACATGCTCTACAAGCACGCATGTAGTGATACGTCCTACGCCTCCCGGCACTGGGGAAATCGCTCTGACGAGAGGTTCAACACGATCAAAGTCCACGTCTCCGGCTGTTTTCTCTTTCTCAGGGTCCCAGTTGGTACCGACGTCTATGATGACCTGATCCGGATTGGTGTGCTCCGGGCCGACAAGTTTCAGCTGTCCGGCAGCTACCACCAGAATATCTGATCTGCTGGTTATGGCTGCTATATCTTCTGTACGGGTATGGCAGTTGGTCACAGTAGCGTTCTCGTGCATCAGCATCATAGCCACCGGTCTTCCGATGACCAGCGAACGACCTATTATCGCCGCCTTTTTGCCTTCGATGTCGATGCCGTAATAATGCAGCATCTCCATGGTAGCCTGCGCAGTGCATGACGGGAAGCCCTTGTCTGTGCTGGTAAAAACACCTGACAATGAGCGGTCTGTTATACCGTCAATATCCTTCTCAGGTGACAGCAGCATACGGGCCCTTTCAGCGTCGAGCTGCTCCGGAAGAGGCATGAACATGAGTATTCCATGGACGCCCGGATCGTTATTCAGCATAGAAAGAGCTCTGTCGAATTCATCCTGAGTAGCATCGCCCGGAAGGGTCAGTGTCATAACACGTACGCCCACGGAATTACAGCGTTTTATCGCACTGTTTTCATATTGTACGTCGTCATGGCGATCGCCTACTCTCAGAATAGCGATGGTAGGAGATACGCCCTGAGCTTTAAGCGCTTCAACGTCATGTGTCATTTTCTCGCAGAGCGCCTTTACCACAGGTGCGCCCTTCAGGATCTCGGCCATTAAAATGTCCCCCTTGATGCTGGATTTCCGCTGACCAATGCCGTGCACTACTCGAAGCGCCCGTGAAGTCAGCCAGCTATTATTGTATCATCAAACAATGCTTTCTGACCATAAAAAGTCAAAATGATACTGCCATTACTCTACAGATGAAGCTATAAGCTCGAGGATCTCATATCCTGTCGCGGATGTGCCCTGCGGCAGCCTCAGTCCGAGGATCTCTTCCGAATCATAGCGGCACCCCGCGAGAAGTTCAGCTATCTGTTCGAACAGATCTGTTTCGAGGGAATCTGAATACAGTCTGCAGCTGAGTATATATTCACCTCTCATCTCTAGCTGTACCTCGACCCCGCCCCAGTCGAAGCGGTGCTCTATCACCTTTGAGAACGGTATCCTGGTGCCATAGCGCCATTCTTCTGATGCATATTTTGCATGAAGTTCTTCCGGCACTACAGGAAGCTCTCTTTCCTCTGCATCGCAGCCATATTCTCTCTCTGCCGCTCTGATCAGGTCATCCTGCATAGCTTTTACTGCCTTTTGCGTGCGGATCTCCTGTGGAACCGCTTCCTCTGATCCGCATATGCTTATGAGCTTCTCCTCAGGTATCTGCTCCATCAGATTCGTTACTCTCGAGCGGACAGAGGCCACGCCTTTTGACTTCAGCTTTGCTTCAGATACTCTGAGGTATTTAGGCATATCCTCACCTGAAACGTTCATCATGATAGTTCCGTGGTGGTAGTTGTATCCACCCGACGAGAAATACGCGTGTCCGGAGAACTTCTTTCCATCTGCGGTCAGGTCATTCCGCCCCGTCTTCGAAGCGTTTATGCCCATCAGCCTGCAGGCAAGAAGTATGATATCTGTCTGCCTGGTTATATCGAAAAGACCGTCTCTGGCAATGAATGTAAAATTGAGATTTCCCATGTCGTGGTAGACCGCCCCGCCTCCGGACATCCTCCTTGCGAGGTATATCCCGTCGGCTTTGATGTTCTCAACATTGCATTCACTCCACGGATTCTGGTTCTTGCCTATAACAACAGTATGTGCATTCTGCCACAGAAACAAAATGACCTCATCTTCTTCGCACGAAAAAGTCAGGTGCTCCTCCATCGCGAGATTGATGTACGGGTCAGTATTGTCTGTGCGGTAAACGATCAGTTTCATCACCGTCACCCTCTAAGTTGCATCAGGCTGATCTTCGGATTCAGGAATAACGCCGGCATCTTCGGCCGCTTCCTGTGTCTCTTCGCGATTCTCCTGCTGCTCTTCGGCAGCCCCAAGGCCGCCGTCATCTGAAATATCTTCTGAACCATCCGAAGCCTGAAGATCTTCGCCCTCTTCCGGCAGAGCTTCTTCTTCACCTTCCGAATGATAATTGCCCAGAGTCGAAGGATCTATCGGTTCCGGTGCAGGCTCGTCGGTCTTTTTAAAGACCTGCTGATAGTACACCAGATTACCGGCCTTATCCACATAGATCTCAGACATCCAATGGAATCTGATTACGCCCTTGCGGTAATCCCACTCTTCTACCTTGTCTTCATAAACCGAGTCATCATATTCATCGTATCCGTAACGCTCCGCATAATCTCTGTCATAATGGGACATATTATAGTAAGTCAGCGTCACATCATCGCCTTCGAAAACCAAGTCTTCATATGCGTCAGTCGCAAAGCGTCCCTGAATGGCAGCACGCATCTCCTCCTCGGAATGGAACACCGTCCTTGACCCGAGAATGGACAGATAATAAATCGCATAACCGATGATGACAGCAGCAACTACTGCACCCAAAGCCAGGAAGACCTTTTTGCGTCTCTGCTTCAGAGACCACTCTTCTGCCCAGTACATGGCCTCGCGGCGATTCTGATCATAATTATTGTTCTTGCCTGCCATTATCTCAATTTCCTTTTCTGTTTGTCTTCTTCATCAGTGTCAGACGGCATGATCATGCTGATCTGCAGTGACCTGCTTATTTTACCAACATTCCTCATATATCTCAAGGATTTCAGCAGTATCGACCGGGCGCAGCGCACCTGAGGAGATCGAGCACGACGCAGCGATCTCCGGCAGGATCTTTTTTTCCTCCTCGCCAAAACCGAGTTCACGCAGTCTCGTCGGCAGGCCGGCTTCCTGAATAAGGTCTGCGAGAGCCTCTATGCCGGCAAGCGCCAGAGCTTCATCGTCGCTCATATCAGCTCCGCTGCTCTCCTTATACCTGATCGCATCTTCATCTGTCAGGCCCCAGACATTTCGTGCAAAACTGACGAATTTCGGCAGACCGGCTTTATAAATATGCCTGTAATATACAGGATGGAGTGCGGCAAGTCCCTCCCCATGGTTACAGCCTGTATAGGCAGAAAGCTGATGTTCCATGTTGTGTGCCTGGAAGTCCTTGCTCTTTCCTGTCTTGATGATGCGGTTTTCGGCAAGAGAGGCGGTCCACATTATGTTGCTCCTTGCCTGCAGATCCTGCGGGGATGAAAGCGCTGCACGAAAATCTCTTATCAGTCCCTTCATCAGGCCCTCAGAGACATCATCTGCAGGATTCCCCTCTACAGGAAAGCTGAAATATGTCTCCATGATGTGAGAGAGTATATCGAAAGTCCCTGCTCTCATCTGTCTTATCGGCATGCTCAGGGTGTACCCCGGGTCCATCAGAGCGAAAACCGGATTCATCTCAGGGTAGTCCCGGTCGCATTTGATCCTGGTCTCTTCATTGGTGAGCACAGCGCATCCGTTAACCTCACTTCCGGTCGCCGGCATTGTGACAACAACCCCGCACGGTATGATGCTGTGCCGCATAGGTTTACCCTGCATCCAGAAGTCTTCCCATGCATCGCCGTCATATCGCGTCTGCGCGGAAACAGCCTTGCAGCAGTCCATGACAGAGCCGCCTCCTACCGCAATGATAAGGCCGACATTGTTCTCCCTCGCCAGCTTCGCTCCCTCAAGCATTTTTGCAAGCGTCGGATTGGGCATGATACCGCTGAATTCCACGACCCTGCCTTTTGCGCCGTCTGACCTTGCATCGGGAGAATACCCCATGGATCCAAGCACACCCATGACATCATCATACGCTCCGTTCTTTTTAGCTGATCCTCCGCCCAGCCCGATCATAATGTTACTGCCGGCAGGGGCATATTCTTTGACCAGTTCTTCAAGGTATTCCCTGACGCAGCCCGTTCCAAACCGCACCTTAGTTCTGCATTCCCATCTGAAATTATCCATGATGTATTCTTTCTCCGGGTATTACCGGTTCTCCTTTTGAAAAAAGATCCGCCCGCATAAACCGGACGGATCTTTGAATTCAAAATCCTCAGTTATTACTTAAGGAGAAGGCTTGCCAGTTTGATGACATCGCCTGCATCTACTCCGTCAAGGAGACCTCCGACTACGCTCAGCATATCATCGGAACCGCTCTTCTTAGCAGATGACTTCGCTGTGCTGCCCATCTTGGACATCAGCAGAGGTGCCATGATCGCCATGATCTTGAGGATCGTCTTGGTGTCTATGCCGCTCTTCTTCCTAGCCTTGGCTGCGACAGCTTCCTGCTCCTTAGCATCGAGCAGATGATTAACGATCTTAGCTCCGTCATCAGTATCTACTTTCTTCAGGAACTTTGCAGTATTCTTTGAATCCTGTTTGCCGTGATCAGCAAGAGCCTGCAGGAATCCATCCTGTGTCGACTTGTTGGCTGCCTGTCCCTTCATTCCCATGAGAAGTACAGGGAGCAGATCTTCCATTACTTCTGCAGCATCTGTTACGGAGATGCCGGTCTGCTGGCTTACCTGCTCAGCAGCGCCACTGTTGATCATCAATTTTAAAACATCGGTCATATCCATGAGAAGAGCCCTCCTTTGGTCTTTTTCTTCGTTGCATCGGCCTACCCTTAGAGCCGAATCAGATACATATAAATTTTACTAGTCTCAGCAGCCTTAGTCAATCAGCTTGTAAACAGCGGGGGACATCCAGCGTCTGTTATTCTGTGATCTTTACTCCGCACTCGCGCTCCATGATCTTCGCAAAAGACCGGATGCAGGTGTGAACAATGCCGGTGCAGAACACCTTGCGGTCAGGTTCTGTGAATTCATAATCATATATCAGTTCCGGGCATATGCTGCTTACATAATCTTTTGCCACATCATCATTGAGCTCTCTGACCACTTCGATGCACTTTTTGAAAGCAGGGTCACCCTTGACCGTCCTTCCGAAGACCTTGCCGAGACACATCGTAGCACCGGCAACTGCTCCGCATACGTTTCCGCCGTCACCAAATCCATACGGGAAGCCTGTCGACAGAGCGATCGCTTCCTCACCTATGCCCAGATCATAGTGCCTGTTAAGGACCTCAAGCACCGATTCCGAGCACATGAATCCGGTAGTGAAATTCTCAGTAGCGTCCTCAAGCATTTTTGTCATATTGACTTCCTTTACCATATCTCCCTCCCTGTACATGATATTTTGCTTTGAAGAATCATCCTTTTCTCCATTTCAACTTTCTATTCTCTTCTGGCTGCAACAGCGCACCACTCTCCGTCGTGAATCACTTGTTCTATCCTGAAACCGGCACTTTGTATCGCCTCGCTGACCACTGCTTCTTTGATATCCAGTATTCCTGATGTGATATACAGGCCTCCCGGCGCAAGATGCTCTGCTGCCGCAGGTGAAAGTCTGATGACAAGATCAGCCATCAGATTCGCGGTAATGATATCCGCTTCATAGCTGACGCCTTCCGTCAGGTCACCATACTGCACAGTTATCCTGTCAGCAAGTCCGTTATGTTCTATATTCTCTTCCGCCACCCTGACAGCATCGGTATCTATGTCTATCCCGAGCGCTTCATCTGCTCCGAGCAATGCAGCTGCTATTGCAAGTATGCCTGTTCCAGTCCCGACATCGAGCACTCTGATCGCATTGTCAGAATCCTTCTGTCCGCCGGCTTTGCCTTTTCCAAGATATTCCTCCAGTGCTTTTATACACATGGAAGTGGTCTCGTGAAGTCCGCTTCCGAAGGCCATCCCCGGATCCATCTCTATGACCAGTTCGCCTTCTGCCGGCTCGTATTCCTCCCAGCTCGGTTTAACGACGATACGGCTGCCCACCCTGGTCGGTTTGAAGTGTTCCTGCCACTTATACAGCCACTCACTGTCGTCCCCTGCACTGCTGCTCTCCATACTGATCCCGGGCATGCCGCTTTCGAGCAGCTGTTTTGCCCTTGTGAGCTCCGCTCTGCCCTCTTCATCATCAGTAAAAAACAGCGTGATCACCGGACTGCGGTCCAGGTCTTTTGTCAGCGCTTCATTGATATAATCATACCGGTAAATATCCGGATGCGCTGCGATGTCCCTTATGTCATCAGGATCATCGATCATCATCGAAATGAAGCCTGCATCGGTCAGCAGGTACTCTGTATTCTCCAGATGAGATCTATCTACTTTTATCTTAAGTTCCAAATATTCCATGTAACAATGATAGCACAAATCTGCTCATGTGAGAACCGCTGCAAGCCGTGAAGCCGTTCTAAATCATGGCTTTAGAGCATTTTACTTGACTGGTTTTTCTTATAGTGATAACCTTGTTTCGGGACTTTTTTTATTCGCGTGCAGAATTTTTTCTGCCTATCTCAGGGGGTATTAAAATGGGAAAGGTATTACAGAACAAGATCCAGAAAAGGACCGCTTTGCTTGACAGTGCTTTTGAATTATTCACTACCGTCGGTTTTACAGATACGACGATCAGGGACATAGCCAGCAAGGCGGGAGTTGCAAAGGGTACATTTTATCTGTATTTCAGGGATAAAACTGACATCCGCGATGCACTTATCCGGGCAAAGGCAAGCAAGCTGCTCCAGGATGCTTATGAAAGCATGGAGGCTCAAAGAAATGAGCTTACTGAAGAAATGGATGCCGCTGATAAGTTCATCTACATCATCGATCATATAGTGGACAGCGTTACAGAAGATGTCTACTTCGTAAAGTTCATCTCAAAGCATCTGTCATGGGGTCTCTTCACCAAAGGCCCTCGCACTCCGAATGAGTACTACGGCATCGAGGAAAACAGAGCGACTGTTCTGGATTTCGAGGTCCAGATCCAGAATATGCTTGATGCCGACAATGTCAAGGTCCGTGACCTGCGCATTCTTCTTTTCACACTGCTTGAGCTGGTGAGTTCAGTAACATATGATCTTGCCCTATATAATGAGCCAATGTCACTTGAAGAGTTCAAGCCGCATCTCCACCGCAGCATACGTCTGCTCGTCAATGATGCAATCATCGAATAACGTCTATGCAAGCCAAAAGCGGAGCCAACCGGCTCCGCTCTTTTGTTTTGCTGCAGCGTGAATGTTACGCAAGCACGATCTTCTTGAATTTCTTTTTGCCCTTCTGAAGGATGAGCTCTCCGTCCTTGAACTGGTCAAGAGTGACTGCGAACTTCTTGTCTGTGACCTGCTCGCCGTTTACTCTTGCGCCGCCGCCCTGGATGGTCCTGTAAGCCTCTGATGTTGAAGGCTCGAGTCCTGCTTCCTTGAGAAGTGCTGCAAGTCCGAAGCCATCTCCCTCGAATCTTGCCTTGTCCATCTGTACTGATGGCATATCCTGTGAAACTCCGCCGCCTGCGAAGATCTCACGGCTTGTCTCGAGAGCTTTCTTAGCTTTCTCTTCGCCGTGTACCAGCTTGGTCACCTCATAGGCGAGGATCTCCTTAGCCTCGTTGATAGCTGAACCCTCGAGAGCAGAGAGTCTGTTGACCTCGCTCATAGGCAGGAATGTAAGCATCCTCAGGCACTTGTTGACGTCTGCGTCAGCAACATTTCTCCAATACTGGAAGAAGTCATATACCGGGCACTTTCTCTCGTCAAGCCAGAGCGCTCCCTTGGCTGTCTTACCCATCTTCTTGCCTTCGCTTGTTGTCAGCAGTCCGACTGTGAGTCCGAATACTTCCTTGCCGCAGGTCTTTCTGGTCAGATCAACACCTGCAATGATGTTGGACCACTGGTCGTTTCCGCCGAACTGTGCTTTAAGGTCGAAGTCTCTTGCCATGACCATGAAGTCGTAAGCCTGGAGCAGCATGTATGAGAACTCGAAGAATGAAAGTCCTTCGTCTCTTTCCATTCTGGTCTTGAATGCGTCAGCTCTCAGCATGGTGTTGACGTTGAAGTGTCTGCCGATCTCTCTTGCGAATTCTGTGAACTTGCAAGGTCTGATCCACTCAGCATTGTTGACGCTTACTGCCAGTCCAGGAAGAGGCTCTCTGTTCTGGTGTCCCGGGTGGTATACGCCTTCGTTACCTTCATATTTCCAGCCGTCATCAAAATCTATGAATTTCTCGAAGAGTCTCTTGAACTGTCTGCAGTTCTCGTCGATCGTCTCGATAGTCATTACCTGACGCATGTCACTGCGTCCGGAAGGATCGCCGATCTCACCTGTTCCGCCGCCGAGGAGGAATACAGGAGTATGTCCGTATTTCTGCATATACATCATGGTGATGACAGGGATAAAGTGTCCTACATGCAGGCAGTCTGCTGTCGGGTCGAATCCGATATAGAATTTTATCTTTTCCTTGCCGAGGAGCTCTCTCAGAGCTTCAGGGTTGGTAGCCTGTTCGATCAGTCCTCTCTCAACCAGGACATCATATACATTGGTGTGCTCACTGACATTATCAGGAATTAACGTTTTCATTGATATTCTCCTTATTCTAGTTGGTCAAAATCCACACAAAACTATATCACTTTTGCCGCAAAGCGTCAATTGAAAAGCGGTCAGCCGGTACAGTTCAAAAAAACAGCAAGACATCTGATGATATCTTGCTGCCGTTGTTTGCTTTTTTCTCAAACCGAGTCAGGACAAGCTCTAAAAATCCAGATCCTCGATCTCGTTGATCCTGCGCAGGTGCTTTCCGCCTTCGAACTCTGTAGTCATCCATGTATCGATGATATCAAATGCGAGCTCCTGGCTGATCATCCTTGCTCCCATGCAAACTACGTTGGCATTATTGTGTCTTCTGCACATTTCTGCCATCTCTACAGATGTGCACAGAGCGGCTCTGATGCCAGGGACCTTATTGCATGCGATACTGATGCCGATGCCCGATCCGCAGACTGCTATGCCTCTCTCAGCCTCGCCGGAAGCAACTGCTTTACCGACAGCATGTCCGTATTTCGGATAGTCTACTGACTCCGGTGAATATGTGCCTACATCTATAATAGTGTGGCCTTCGCCTTCCATTTTAGCTTTGATAGCTTCTTTAAGTTCGTAAGCTGCATGGTCACTGCCAAGTGCGATTATCATTGTTTTCCTCCCCCGTATAAATAAGGCCGCTGATCTTATCAGACGGCCAAAAGTTCTGCTTGCGCTCACTGTTTCAGTGCTGTTCTAAGAGCTCCTCTTCGAAGTAACTCTCTCTGACCTTTGCGCTGAGACTGTGGCTGTCTTTATTCCTTATGGATTCAAGCAGCTGTCTGTGTGCATCGATAAGTTCTTCATATCTGCCGGCTTTGATCATAGCTTCAACAGTATGCAAGCGCACGGCATAAGTAAGAGATCTTACTACTCTGTTGATCTTGTCTGCCATAGGGTTCTTTCCCATTAAGGCAATCAGATCATGGAACTTTTCATCTGCTTCAAAGAAGGCTTTGACAGGATCTTCTTCGTCTTTGAGAGATTCTCTCATCACATCCAACTGTGATTCCAGTTCTTCCAATTCTTCTTCTGTATGGTGGTCAATGGCCAGACGCATCATACCGGCTTCCGTCATCTCCCTGAGCTCCATGAGATTCTCAAAAGAATCCTGGTTGAGGATAATACCGTAAACCATAGGGTCTATCATGCTCTCTGTGTAGCCGTTGCATACGAAGGTTCCCTCCGAACGCTTGCTTTCAAGCACACCGAGATAGGTCAGGATCTTGATTGCTTCTCTGACACTGCTGCGTGCGACTCCGAGCGACTCTGCCAGTTCCGGCTCAGGCGGTATCTTATCCCCAGGTTTAAGCTCTTTGGTGCGCATCGCATCAGTAAGCCTGTTGATAACGCTCTGGACCACTGATTCTTTTTTCAGGCTCTTGAGATAGGTTGGTGTCTGGCCCATCGCTGTATCTCCTTTGTTATTGATCGAGCTTATGTCATTACATTATTGCAGGTCGTATGTATGACGTAATACACTGTGAAGCATAACAGAGTTAACTATTTTTGTCAATCATTTTAGCCCTGCAATTGAACGTTCGGTCAATTCCGGTCAGACATAATCAGAAGCTGCATGTCGTTTTACTTCATAAAAGCAACGAAAACTGCCGGGAGCCTTGCAGCCGGCAGTTTCCGATATTGCATTTTAGCCGAATAATCCCGGCAGCCATGTAACGAAAGCTGGTACGTATGTGATCAGCAGCAATACGACCACAAGCGGAACGAGGAATGGAAGTACAGCTTTGTACATTTCCTCTATTCTTATGTTTGCAGTCTTTGCGCAGATGAACAGGCTTGTCCCTACAGGCGGTGTGCACAGACCGATCATCAGGTTCAGTACCAGTACGACGCCCAGGTGTACAGGGTCGATTCCGAATGATCCCATGAGAGGGATAAGGAACGGAACTGTGATGGTCATAACAGCCAGCGCTTCCATGAACATTCCGATGATCAGGAATGCGATGTTCAGGATCAGCAGCATGATGTATTTGTTGGTTGTCATGCTTGTCAGTGCGTGTGACAGAGCATCTGTCATACCCATCATTGTAACGAGCCATGAGAATGCTGCCGCACCGCAGATGATGATCAGGATTCCGGCACCGTCTGCTACAGTCTGCTTGAGAGCCTCATAGATCTCCTTTACTGTCATGCCCTTATAGAGGATGACTGACAGGATGAATGCGTATACTACAGCTACGCACGCAGCTTCTGTAGGTGAGAAGATACCTGTCCAGATACCGCCGATGATGATGACAGGTGTCATCAGTGAAAGGAAAGCTTCCTTAGTAGCTCTGAGGAGTTCCTTTCCATCGAATTTGTGTACCGGATAATTTCTCTTCTTGGACACTATGAATACCAGGATACTTGTGGCAAGAGCCAGCAGCAGGCCAGGTACGATACCTCCGATGAAGAGTGTACCTACAGCGACTTCGGTCATCATTCCGTATACTACCATAGGGATCGAAGGCGGGATGATAGGTCCGATCGTTGCGCTTGCGCATGTTACTGCAGCTGCGAAGTCAGCGTCGAATCCCTCGTCGATCATAGCATCGACCTCGATCTGTCCGAGTCCGCCGGCGTCAGCAACAGCTGAGCCGCTCATTCCGGAGAATACGATTGAAGCGAGTACGTTGGCGTGTCCGAGTCCGCCCGGGATCCACCCGATGAGTGCAGAACAGGCCCGGAATATTCGTCGTGTGATGCCGCCCGTATTCATTAGCTTAGCAGCTAATATGAAGAACGGGATGGCCAATAACGTGTATGAAGATGCATTACCTATCATTCGGTGTACGATAGCTGTCGGCTCGAACATGCCCGTGATCATTGTTGTAGACAGGGCAGATATAGCCAGTGAAAAACCGATCGGTACACCCATGATCATGAGTAACAGGAATATTCCCATTACCAGAATTACCAGTTTAATCATATTTATACCTCCCGATTTTAGATCTCTGCAGCTGGAGCAGCAGCCTCAGGCTCAGCGTTTTCTGCAGCCTTGATCCTCTTGTATCCTACGTTAACGATCTGGAAGAGCGACATAAGGGCCCCGATCGGGAACGGCATGTAGAACCATCCACGGGCGACCGGGATCGTCTGATAAAGAGTCTGCATGGAGTTCTGTACGACACCTATAGCAAGGTAACCTGCTACACACAGGAATACGAAGCAGAATCCATCCATGACTGTCAGCCAGATCGCGCGCTTTTTTGGACTCATTGCGTTAGGCACGAAAGTCAGCCTCATGTGCTCGTCATTATGGAATGTCATGGACATACCGATAAATACGATCCATGACAGGCATACAAGGGTTACCTCGTACTGCCAAGCAACAGGGTTGTTGAAGCAGTAACGGCTGATAACCGACCATGTGATCAGGAGGATGAGGAATACCATCAATATTACCGTAATGGCAGACGCGATGTTATTTATCACCTCGCAAAATTTATCGAATTTTTTCATAATTCAGATTCCTCTCTGTGACTTATAAAACATATGCAGGGGCGTGTATGTCGCCCCCGCATATGTTCAGGACGAAATCTTTTCAGTTACTGACGATTAGTACTTAGATTAGCAAACTGTAGCCGTAATTACTCAGCAGCCTGGATGCGCTTTACGAGATCCTCGGCCCAGTCATTCTGTGCATAGAAGTCATCATATACAGAAGCTGTAGCAGCCTTGAGCTCTTCAACATCCGGATAAGTTACTTCCATACCAGCTTCCTCAAGATCTTTCAGCATAGTCTCCTGGCTGTCAACGATAGCCTTACGATGCTCATCGCCGTAAGTCTTAGCAGCTTCCTTGAGGAGGTTCTGAACGTCTTCAGGATACTTGTTCCATGATGTGAGTGAGAAGATCATGTTCTTGCACTCATACTTGTGGTTGGTCATAGCCAGATATTTCTGAACATCCTGGAAGTTGTTAGCATGGATGTTGGAAATCGGGTTTTCCTGACCATCGAATGTTCCCTGCTGCAGAGCGAGGTAGAGCTCGGAGAATGCAAGAGGTGATGGGGAAGCACCGAGTGCTTCAAAGATAGCCATTGTCATAGCATCCTCAGGAGTTCTGATCTTCAGGCCCTTGAAGTCAGCAGAGCTGTTGATAGCTCTCTTGGAGTTAGTTGTCTGACGCAGACCGTTTTCCCAGTATGCAAGCTGGATCATGTTGTGGCTCTCAAGGTCAGCTACGAGCTCGTCACCGATCTCGCTGTCGAGTACCTTGTAAACGGAATCATAATCCGGGAAGAGGAACGGGAGACCCAGAGTGTTGATCTTAGGAGCGAAAGATGCTTCCTGTCCCTGAGGCATCATCATAGCGTCCAGTGATCCCATCTCGAGCATCTCAGCCATCTCAGCGTTGGATCCGAGCTGTTCAGCAGCATAGATGTCTACCTTAACTGCTCCGCCTGACTGCTCCTCTACATACTTAGCAAAGTTTTCAAGAGAAACGTTGATAAGGTTAGTTGTTGTGTCGCTGTGGCCGATCTTGATAGTGAATGTCTGTCCGCCTGCGAATGCATCGGAATCTCCACCATCAGCTGCGCCGGAATCACCGCCGCCTCCACATGCTGCAAGAGCAAATGTGAGAACTGCCATCATTAACAGTGCTAAAAGTTTTTTCTTCATTTTTACCCTCCTAATACCATTGATTCAGGTGTTTTAAATAAGTTCCAGCAATAACATACTTGTTTGTTGTCATATGTCAGACATACTATGTAAGGCAATGATACCTTATCAACTTATAAATGTCCAGCAATTCGGGTGATTGTTATTAGTTTCACAGTTATTGACTTTTTTATAACAAACGCCCATGTCTCCCGCCTCTATATATGCAGCGGGTTGAACTATTACGTGTCTTGCCCGGTCGTCTCGGTCAGCTCCTCTTCATAGTAGCTGAATCTGACCTTATTGCTGAGGTCATGGGTGTCCTTCTCCCTTATGGCTTCCATCAGCTGGCGGTGAGTCTCGATCAGTTCTTCGGCACGGCCTTCGTTTATCATGATCGATACTGTTCTGAATCTCATGTTATAAGTCAGCGATCTCACCACTCTGTTGATCTTGTCTGCCATCGGGTTTTTACCCATTTCGGCTATTTTGTCATGGAAGCTTTCATCAGCCCTGAAGAATGTCTCAACAGGATCATCTTCGGTCTCGACCGCACGCTCCATTTCTACAAGCAGTTCTTCAAGTTCCTGCAGTTCCTCTTCGCTGTGATGATCTATGGCCAGGCGCATCATACCTACCTCAGTCATCTCTCTGAGCTCCATAAGGTTCTCAAACGAGTCCTGATTAAGGAGTATCCCGTAGACCATAGGATCTATCATACTTTCGCTGAATCCGCTGCAGATAAAAGTTCCTTCTGACCTTTTGCTCTCCAGAACTCCGAGGTAGGAGAGTATCTTGATGGCCTCTCTCAGGCTGCTCCTTGCGACGCCAAGGGCTTCTGCGAGCTCGATCTCAGGAGGTACTTTGTCTCCCGGCTTCAGCTCTCCGCTCTTGATAGCATCGGTCAGCCTGTTGATCACGCTCTGTACTACTGATTCTTTTCTGAGATTCTGCATGTACGATGGTATCTGGCTCACTTTGATTTATCTCCTTCTGCTGTTTGTAATAACTATTTCAGTGAAAGATGCTGTGGCACACCCTCCGAATAATACGGTTCGATCTCTCCCATGATCAGCGGGCGAGCGTAAGCAATGAATTCATCGCTTACATATGTTCCGTCTTCTGTGATCCATTCCAGTGGGACCTTACGCTCTACATTGGCTATCTCGTGGATATCGAAATTGCTGTATGACACAAGATACGGAGCTCTGGATTCGACCTTGATGGTTATCATGCTTCCGGTACATCCCTCAAAAGCCTTCTTTGCTGCAAGATAACCTGCATTGTAAGCCTCATCCGCATCTGTGCGCGATACCACGTGGGAAGCGCATCTCTGAAGTGTCGAGAACTCTATAGCTCTGGCCTTGATACCTGTTTTATCGCTTATCAGTGCCGCAAGATAGGTTCCTACGCCTGAAAGCTGCTTGTGACCAAAAGCATCGAGCTTGTCGCTGCTGCTTCCGAGCTCACAGACGAATCTTCCGTCTTCGAGCTTGATTCCCTCAGATACTGCCACGGTTATTGAGCTCTTGGTTTCTGCCAGTTTCTTGATCCTTTTGATGAAATCATCCGGATCAAAGTTTACTTCCGGAAGGTATATGAGATCCGGCTTGTTGTTGCCGAGCGCCGCGGCAGCTGTGAGCCATCCTGCATGTCTTCCCATGATCTCTACGATGCACACCGAAGTCCTGTAAGGACCGTAGCAGTCACTGTCTACCATTATCTCCTTAAGAGAAGTAGCTATGTACTTTGCCGCCGATCCATACCCCGGGCAGTGATCTGTCACAGGAAGGTCATTATCGATGGTCTTAGGTACTCCCATGAATTTCTGCGGTTTATTGTGCATCCGCGCATAGTCTGACAGCATCTTGACGGTGTCCATGGAATCATTTCCCCCGTTATATAGGAAATACTGGATATCATACTTTTCCAGGATTTCAAATATCTTCTCATAGACATCCTCATTGCCTTCTATCTTAGGGAGTTTATAGCGGCATGAACCAAGGAATGCAGATGGTGTTCTCCTGAGCAGAGATATGTCTGCTGCATCTTTTACATGGTCACGAAGATCGATGATGTCCTCATGCAGAAAGCCTTCAATGCCATAATGCATGCCGTATATTTTCTTTACTCCCGCTTCTTTTGATGCTTCAATAGCACCGGCGAGACTGGAATTGATCACAGCGGTCGGGCCGCCGGACTGCCCATATATAATGTTTCCTTTAATGCCCATTTTCGGTCTCCTGTTTTGTTTCCCCTCAGACTCCCCGGGAGAAATTGCTCGCTTTTCGCCTCAGGGAGTCTGATATGTAAGGAGGTGAAATATAAGAAGTTTATTATGGTACCCTTTTTGATTGCTTAATATTGCTTACTGAAGCTTCTCAGCCTCTGCAACGATGTCTTCAACAGTGATGCCGTTCTTAGCGAGCAGTCTCTCATAAGGAGCTGATTCGCCGAACTGATCCTGTATTCCTACTCTCTTTACTTTGCCCTTGCCCATCTCAGCTACGACTTCGCATACTGCGCTGCCGAGGCCGTTGATGATGTTGTGGTCTTCTACAGTGACGATCTTGCCGATGTCATTGACACAAGCCTTAACAGCATCTACATCGAGAGGCTTGATTGTGTGCATGTCGAGAACTCTTGCAGAGATACCTTTTTCCTCAAGGATCTTTGCAGCCTTGATAGCGAGGCATACTGTATCACCGTTAGCGATGATAGCAACATCCTTACCATCCTGGAGCTGATAAGCTTTGCCGATCTCGAACTCTACTTCTGGTCCGTAAACCTGTTCCATAGCGTCACGGGTGAATCTCAGATACATAGGTCCGTAATTCTCAGCAGCTGCTCTGACGAGTTTCTTTGCCTGGTTGTAATCTGCAGGCATCATTACTGTCATGTTAGGGAGAGTTCTGAGGATACCCATATCCTCGATAGCCTGGTGGGATGCACCGTCGTTAGCAGGTGTGAAACCACCGTGTGAGCATGCGATCTTTACGTTGAGGTTGGTATAGCAGATCTCCTGACGGATCATCTCGCAGATTCTCATTGATCCGAAAGCTGCGTATGTTACTACGAATGGGATCTTTCCGCATGTTGCGAGTCCTGCTGCTACTGCTGCGCCGTTCTGCTCAGCGATACCTACGTTGATATACTGATCAGGAAGCTCTTTTCTGAAGTCCTGAGTCTTGCAGCTCTTGCCGATATCTATGTCAAGAACTACTACATCCGGATTGTCTTTTCCTACTGCTACGATCTCTTCACCGAATCCGTTTCTTGTTGGGATCTTCTTCAGTTCACTCATTACTATGTCCTCCTGTTAAATCAGCTGAGCCTTGAGCTCTGCCATTGCCTGTGCATACTGTTCATCGTTAGGAGCTACTCCGTGCCAGCCTACCTGGTTCTCCATGAAGCTGACGCCCTTGCCCTTAACTGTCTTTCCGATTATTGCTTTAGGATTGCCGTTCTGAGCTGCATAGCACTTGTCGATAGCATCACAGACTTCTTCCATATCGTTACCATTGATGTAGAATACATCCCAGCCAAAGGCTTTGAACTTTTCACCGAGGTCTCCGTTAGGCATTACCTCATCGCAAGTTCCGTCGAGCTGCAGATTGTTCTCGTCAACGAATACGATGAAATTGTCGAGTTTATACTTGTTAGCT
The DNA here is from genome assembly GCA_902786855.1 of uncultured Eubacteriales bacterium. Classification (GTDB taxonomy): domain Bacteria; phylum Bacillota; class Clostridia; order Peptostreptococcales; family Anaerovoracaceae; genus Crickella. Next base: position 47,023 of record CADAEH010000001.1, read on the forward strand.
GTGTTAGCTGCTTCCCAGATGATTCCTTCCTGAGCCTCGCCGTCTCCGAGAACACAGAAGACCTTGTAGTCCTTCTTGTTCATCTTTCCGCCGAGAGCCATTCCTGCTGCGCATGCCATTCCCTGTCCAAGTGAGCCTGTTGAAATGTCGATTCCCGGGCACTTGATCATTGATGGATGTCCCTGCAGAGGGGAACCTTCCTTACGAAGTGTGTCAAGAACTTCCTCAGGGAAGTATCCGAGTGTTGCAAGGCAAGCATACTGGATCGGGCATACATGACCCTTGGAGAGAACCATTCTGTCGCGGTCTGCCCACTGTGGGTTCTTTGGATCAACATTCATGTACTTGAAATAGCATGCTGTGACGAAGTCTGCTGCTGACAGAGATCCGCCTGGATGTCCGGACTGTGCCTTATAGATCATGTCGATGACCTTCATGCGCATTTCCGTTGCCTTGTTCTTGAGTTCGTTGATGGAAATGTCTTTCATAGTGTCTCCTTCATTTCTTCTTCGGTGGTGATTGTTTGTTTTTAAGGATGTAGTTTATATAAAAGTGTTGGCGTATCAATTTACTAGCGTCCGAGATAGAGGGACTGCTTTGCGAGTACCAGATACATAATCATCTCGTTGCAAGGTGTAGGGATTCCATACTGCTGACCAAGCTTTACAACGGCACCGTTGATGATCATGATCTCGGTTTCACGCTGATGTGTTACAGCCTGTACCATTGAGCTGATCGTCTCATCTGTTGCGCGGGATACTTCGTATGCATGCTCAAGTTCTTCTTCATAGTTGAGTGTGCATCCTGCTGCATTAGCAACTGCGATAGCCTCTTTGATCAGTCTCTTTGCGAGCTCATTAGCATACTGGTTCTTAGCGATAAATCCATTCGGAGTTCCGAGCAGTGCGCTTACACCATTGATAGCTACGTTAGCGGAAAGCTTGTGCCAGATAGCGTTCAGTACGTTCTCATGAACGTCTGTCTCAAGACCTGCGATACGGAATGCCTCAGCTACTTCCTCAACTTTTGCCATAGGAGCCTTTGGTGAACCCATGTTGGTCGAGCCGTATCCTGTATGTCTTACGTGGCCAGGTTCGATCGGAGTTGCGCCGAAAGCAGTGTTTCCGATAATGATCTGCTCTTCAGGAACAACTTTAGCGATCTCATCATAGTTGCCGTATCCATTCTGGAGGCAGAGGATCATGGTGTGATCGTCTATCATTGGAAGTGCATTGCGTACAGCATCCTCCAGGAACTTATAGTGAACGAATACTACCAGAAGATCTACAACGCCGATCTCCTTAGGATCTGTTGTAGCGATCGTTGGATAGTAAGCGACTGTTTCGCCGTTGCCTGATCCAGGTGCACATTTGTCTATAAGAATTCCGTTCTTCTTTATGTTCTCGATTACTGGTTCATAAGTATCCAGTACACATACCTCATGCTTTGACAGAAGATAGCTTGCATAGCAGCTTCCGATTGCTCCGCATCCTACAAATCCGATTCTCATGATCAAAACTCCTTCCTCTTAATTAAGTTGATCGTCTTTAAATTTTCCAGTCGGTTGTTATTAATTTGTCATATGTCATTTGTCTGACATATGACACTTGTATTGTATGATTCCCTTACAAAATAAGCAACTGTTTTCTTCAATAATTAAAAATTTAACAAAATAAATGCAAAATAAAACAGGAGCAGGCTTTGTTTTCCTGCTCCCGTTCGTCTTAGAACACTATATATTGTTATCCTATTATATATATGACTCTATTTTGTTCCGAATATCCTGTCGCCTGCATCACCGAGACCAGGTACGATGTACGCATTCTCATTGAGCCTTTCATCCTTCGCTGCGATGTAAATGTCGACATCAGGATGAGCCTTTGTAAGTGCCTCGATACCTTCAGGTGCTGCGATAAGGAACATAAGGCTGATATCCTTGGCGCCTTTCTTCTTTACGAAGTCAACTGCTGCGACCGCACTTCCGCCGGTAGCCAGCATCGGATCTACTATGATGACCTTTCTCTTGTCGATGTCTTCAGGAAGCTTGCAGTAATACTCTACCGGCTCGTGTGTTACAGGATCTCTGTAAAGTCCTACGTGTCCGACCTTAGCATTAGGGATGATCTCGAGCATTCCGTCTACGAAGCCGAGTCCTGCTCTCAGAATAGGAACGATTGCAACGTCCATTCCGGCGAGCATTTTTACTTTTGTCGGGCATATCGGTGTCTCGATATCAACATCCATGGTCGGCAGATCTCTGGTGACCTCGAATGCCATAAGCATTGCAACTTCTCTGGCAAGATCTCTGAAAGCCTTGCTTGGTGTGTTCTTGTCTCTCATCAGTGAAACCTTGTGCTGGATGAGAGGATGATCAAATACCATCACTTTTGCCATTTAGTAACCTCCGTGATTTTTATAATCTGATTAAGAATAGTGTAACTATATTACGAAATCCCATTCCCTTAATTAACTATGTCATATCCTGCGCTCTTGAGCATACGGTTCATGACGCTGAATCCAAGCCCCGACTGTTCAAGCGTCCTTATAAGTATCAGGTCATAACCCTGCCTGTCGAATTCTCTCAGGTCTGCAAAAAGATCGTGGGCTGCCGTCAGCTCGTCCTCCTCGTAATCGAGTATCGCAGGTCTCTGTCCGTTCCTTATTGCTTCGAGTCCCAGTTCCCGGGCTTTTGCCGCGAATTCTTCTGCGCTGCCCTCGATCAGCCTTACTCTGGCTTTGGGCGAATAATGGCGGTATTTCATGCCCGGTGACTTTGGCTTGAACTCAGTATCAGCAACGCCGCTTTCCGGATCTGCTTCTGCGACCGGTCTTTCGAGTAAAGCGTTATAGTAAACAACTTCCATTCCCAGCGCTTCTGTGAGAGCTTCCTTAGTGATGATGCCCGGTCTCAGTATTGTCGGGACCTCGCCTGTCAGGTCGAGCACGGTCGACTCTATCCCGACGTCGCACTGCTCGCCCATTATGACTGCATCGATGCGGCCGTCCATGTCTTCGAGGACGTCCTCTGCTGTGGTCGGGCTCGGTCTGCCTGAAATGTTAGCACTCGGTGCGGCTACCGGCCTGAGAGCTGCTGCTATAAGCATATATGCTGTTCTGTTAGACGGCATCCTGATCGCAACTGTATCGAGTCCGCCGGTAGTTGCATAAGGCACAGTATCTGACTTGGGGAAAATGATGGTCAGCGGACCCGGCCAGAAAGCATCCATCGCTTTGCGCGTCACCTCAGATATGCCGTCAAGACCGCCCTTTATAAGTGGATCAAGTTCTGACGTCTCCGCTATGTGAACGATCATCGGGTTGTCTGAGGGTCTGCCCTTTGCCGCATAGACTGACCTGACAGCCTCTGCATCAAGTGCGTTGGCTCCGAGTCCGTATACTGTTTCTGTCGGGAAGGCTACCAGTCCCCCGCGCCGTATGATGTCTCCTGCTTTCAGAATATCTTCAAGTTCAGTTGTCAGTCTTTCCGTCGTCATCTGTCAATAACCCATTAACCGAAGTCACGCATCTTTTCAGCCTGGTCGGCGGTGATGAGACCGTCGATGGCTTCATCGATGTCACCGTCGAGGAACTGCTCGAGCTTGTACATGGTGAGGTTGATGCGGTGGTCGGTTATCCTGCCCTGCGGGAAGTTGTAGGTCCTGATACGCTCAGACCTGTCGCCTGAGCCGACCTGACTTCTTCTGTCCGCAGAGATCTTATCGTTCTGTTCCTGTACCATCTTGTCATAGAGTCTGGCCTTGAGTACTCTCATGGCCTTCTCTCTGTTCTGGATCTGTGACTTTTCATCCTGGCATGTTACTACAATGCCTGTAGGAAGGTGAGTCATCCTTACTGCGGAGTCTGTCGTGTTTACGCACTGTCCGCCGTTGCCCGATGCCCTGTATACGTCTACCTTGACATCGTTAGGGTTTATCTCGACCTCTACGTCATCTACTTCAGGCAAAACAGCTACTGTCGCTGCCGAAGTATGGATACGGCCTGATGACTCTGTCTCAGGAACTCTCTGTACTCTGTGTACTCCCGACTCGAACTTGAGCCTTGAGTAAGCTCCCTTGCCCTTGATCATGACTACGGCTTCCTTGATGCCGCCGATACCGGTGTCGCTGATCTCGATGATCTCGGCCTTCCATCTGCGGCGCTCTGCGTATCTGAGATACATCCTGAGAAGGTCATTGCCGAAGAGGGCTGCTTCTTCTCCGCCTGTACCTGCTCTGATCTCAAGGATGACGTTCTTGTCATCGTTAGGGTCTTTTGGCAGCAGGAGGATCTTGAGCTCTTCCTGGGCTTTTGCCATTTTCTCTTCGAGCTCCTTGGCCTCTTCCTTGGCCATCTCTTTCATCTCTTCATCGTCTTCAAGATCCATGATCTCTCTGGCGTCTGCGAGGTCGCTCTGCATCTTTCTGTATGATTCATATGCCCTTACGATCGGTTCGATCTCGGCCATCTCTTTCATGTATTTCTGCCAGGTCTTCTGATCGGCGATGACAGCAGGGTCAGCTACCTTCTCACTCAGCTCCCGGTATTTCTCTGTTATAAAATCCAGTTTATCAAACATATCTTTTCAGCCTTTCTTTCTACTTTCTTCATTAATATATATGTCAAAACAGATGTATGCCAAAACCGGCATATGCCGAATGGATATGTCCGCTATCGTCCTTCTAGTTTTCTTCTGCCGTTTCTGTCTGTCATAGTTGTATTCTCCGGGCTGTTCTCAACCAATTAATTATATCAGAAAAGCCCTTCTTAATCAGTAGATACTGTGTTTTTTGCAGTGCTCTATCCGACGAATCCTTCGTAAATGACCTGAGTTGCTCTTTCAAAATCGTCTGCGTCCACACCGACGATGACGTTGATCTCGTTGGTGCCCTGGTTGAGCATGCGGATATTGATGCCGTTTTGTGCAAGTACAGAGCATATCTTCGCTGCAGCGCCGACGGATCTTTTCATCTTGCGGCCTACTACTGCTATCAGTCCTATCCTGTTCTCAACGGATATCTCATCAGGTCTGAGCTGCATGTTAAGAGCTTCGATAATGTCCTCAAGCTTATCCTCAAGTTCGCTCGTAGCAATGAACATCGAAAGTGAGTCTATGCCCGTAGGTATATGGTCAAAGCTGACTCCTGCCTCTTCGATCACGGCCAGTGCTCTTCTGACAAAACCGATCTCTTTGTTCATCATGTTCTTGTATATCGAGATGACTGTGAAGTCAGGCTTTCCTGCTATGCCGCTTATGATCCTGTCATCGAGCTCTTTTTCATCATTGGTGATGAGTGTGCCCGGGTCTTCAGGCGCGTTGGTATTCCTGATGTTGATAGGAATATCTGACATTCTTGCCGGGAAGACAGCGTCTTCATGAAGTACGCTTGCTCCCATGTATGAAAGCTCTCTGAGTTCAACATATGAGATCTTCTTGATAGGCAGCGGGTCTTTTACGATGCGCGGGTCAGCCATGAGCATGCCCGAAACGTCGGTCCAGTTCTCATAGATATCGGCATTCGCTGCGCGTGCGACCAGCGATCCGGTCACATCAGAGCCTCCACGTGAGAAAACGCAGACCTCGCCGTTATTCATATATGAGCCATAGAATCCCGGAAGAACAGCTCTCTCGTGTTTTGCCAGCTCTGCTGATAAAAGCTCGTTGGTCTCATCGAAAAGGAGTCTGCCTCTGCTGTCGAACTTGATCAGATCCTGTGTATCTACAAAATCATATCCGAGATATGCAGCTGCCATGATCGCGGACAGGTACTCACCGCGGCTGGCGATATATGCTTTGCTCGCGCCTTTTCCGACATTTTCTCTGATCTCGTCGAATCTCGCATCAAAGTCAGGAACGTCTATACCAAGATCATCCACGATAGATGTATATCTCCCCTTTATTGTTTCAAAAAGGCTGTCATATGGTATGAACTCATCAGCCTGTGCCTTGAGCATGAAGAGCATATCCGTGACCTTATTGTCACTGCTGTGTCTTTTGCCCGGAGCGGATACTACAACGTATCTCCTCTCAGGATCTGCTTCTACTATAGCTTTTATCTTGCTGAGCTGAGCTGCGTCAGCTACTGACGATCCGCCGAATTTCAGTACTTTAAGTCCCATATCTGTTCTCCTGTTCTTGTGTTATTCTGTAGTCCCGTGCTTCAGGAATTGCTCTTTTGCCCGGGCAGTATCACCCGTATAAGCAACAAATCGCCTTATTATAACAGAAAGACGTCCCCGATGGGAGTATAGGAATATCTTTTTGCAAGAATATTAAGCAATTGAACGATCAAGGGTCGTCAGCACTTTGTGCATTAAAAAATATTCATCAAAAAGAATAAATATACTTGCATAGTTTTGTTTTTTTGCCTATTATTGTTCTAATATACTATAGCAAAACCGCGGAGGTTCAGAATTTGCACAAGATTTTTATAGACGGAGGCCACGGAACGACTGGCCTTAAGATCAGTGAATATTTATGTAAAAGACCCGATATAGAGATCATCGAGATCGATCCGGACGAGCGAAAGAACACTGATGCCAGACTGCAGATGATAAAAGAGGCGGATGTCAGCCTGCTCTGTCTGCCTGACAAGGCATCTGAAGAGATCGCTCTTCTCGCTCCTGACGATGCTGTCCTGATAGACACTTCCAGCCGCCACCGCACAAGCGAGGGATGGGTGTACGGCATGCCTGAGCTGACAGCAGGTCAGAGGGATCTCATCAGAAACAGCACCCGTATCGCTAACCCGGGGTGCCATGCGAGCGGATTCATCCTTCTGGTTCGCCCTCTGGTAGATGCGGGTCTGATCAGCAAAGACTCTCTACTGAGCTGCTTTTGCGTAACAGGTTATTCGGGCGGCGGAAAGTCGATGATCGGCCGCTATGAGAGTGCAGACAGACCGAACTGTCTCGATTCACCGGGACAGTATGCTCTCGGGCAGAGTCACAAGCACCTGCCTGAGATGGTCGCTATGACCGGTCTTGTAAATGCTCCTTGTTTCAGCCCGGTCGTAGGGGATTTCTACAGCGGCATGGTGATGACAGTCCAGCTCCATGGTGCACAGCTCAGCAAAGCCGCAGGACCGGAAGAAATACTCGAGGTGCTGAACGCGAGATATGCCGGAGAGCCTCTGATCCGTGTCAGAGAGGATGCTCCGGAAGACGGGTTCATCTATTCGAATCCTCTTGCAGGTTCAAACGGAATGGATATATATGTGTGCGGCAATAAGGACAGAATGCTCCTTGCTGCAGTTTATGACAACCTGGGAAAAGGTGCCTCGGGAGCGGCAGTGCAGAATCTGAACATTGTGCTCGGCGCCGGGGAAACAACAGGTCTTATATAATAAGAAGAAAAATTATTCAATGGGGGATAAAACGATGATAAAAATTATTGACGGCGGCGTTACCGCAGCAAAAGGATTCAAAGCAGCCGGTGTTTACAGCGGGATCAGGAAAGGCGGCAACAAGAGTGACATGGCTCTGATCGTCAGCGATGTACCGGGAAACGCTGCTGCAGTATATACCAAGAACAAAGTAAAGGCAGCTCATATCGCTGTCACCAGGCGTCACCTCGCAGACGGCATCGCGCAGGCTGTTCTCTGCAACAGCGGGAATGCCAACACCTGTACTCCTGACGGAGAAGAGATCGCAGAAAAAGCTACTCAGATAGCTGCAGCAGAGCTGGGCATCAAAAGCGAAGACATCCTGCCGGCTGCCACCGGCGTGATCGGTGTTCCTCTGCCGATAGAACCATTTGAAAAAGCGATGCCGGAACTCGTTTCCTCCCTTTCAGAAGATGGATCGAAAGATGCGGCTTTTGCCATACTCACTACAGATACATACATAAAAGAATACGCTGTGCAGTTCGAGGCCGGCGGAAAGATTTGCACACTCGGCGGAATAGCCAAGGGCAGCGGCATGATACATATCAACATGGGCACGATGCTCAGCTTTATCTCAACGGACTGTGCCATCAGCAAGGAAATGGTGAGCAAGGCTCTTCATGATGTGATCATTGATACCTATAACCAGGTAAGTGTCGATGGCGATACATCTACCAATGATACTGTTGTTGTCATCGCGAACGGCATGGCCGGAAATCCTGAAATAACGGAAGCAGGCGCTGACTATGATGAATTTTTCCAGGCGCTGAAGATCGTCAGCACTGAACTCTCGAAGATGATCGCCGGAGACGGTGAAGGCTGCACCAAGCTGCTCGAAGCACATGTAACAGGTGCACCGGATAAGGATGTCGCGAGACTCGTTTCCAAAAGCATCATTTGCTCATCGCTATTCAAGGCAGCCGTATTCGCATCCGATGCCAACTGGGGGCGTATCCTCTGTGCGATAGGATATACCGATGCTGACTTCGACGCTTCAAACATCGATGTGTCTGTGAAGTCGGAAGCCGGCGAGGTCCAGGTATGCAAAGCCTCTGCATCGATCCCGTTCGATGATGACTTTGCAACTGAGATACTGTCGAAAAAGGCAGTAACAGTCGAAGTTGACCTGCATGACGGCACTGAGGAAGCATACGCCTGGGGCTGCGACCTTACCTATGATTATGTAAAGATCAACGGTTCTTACCGCTCATAATTCTTTCAGGCAGCGGGTCAAAATATAAAATACAGCAGACTCCGGATACTCATTTTGAAACTTCGGAGCCGGAAAAGGAACACAGCACATTATGGTAAATCAGAAATACATGGAAAAAGCGAGCGTACTCATTGAGGCGCTTCCTTATATACAGCGTTTTAACCGCAAGATCATAGTAATAAAGTACGGCGGAAGTGCCATGCTCGACGATGAGCTGATGAAGCATGTCATCGAAGATGCCGTTTTGCTCAAGCTCGTAGGCTTCAAGCCTGTCATCGTTCACGGCGGCGGCAAGGAGATCAGCAGCTGGATGCGCAAGACGGGCATCGAACCGCATTTTATCGACGGTCTGCGTGTCACTGACGCAGCCACCCTGGAGATCGCTGAGATGGTGCTCGGTAAGGTCAACAGCGATCTTGTCACCATGGCTCAGCAGCTCGGCGTACGTGCCTGCGGCATAAGCGGAAAAGACGGCAGGCTCCTCACGGTTAAAAGAGCGACCCCAGGCGGAAATGATATCGGATATGTCGGAGAGGTGACCCATGTGGATACCAAGATCATAATGGATCTTCTCGCCAACGACTTCCTGCCAGTCATCTACCCTATAGGCATGGATAAGGACGGTCAGTCGTATAATGTCAACGGCGACCACGCAGCAGCTGAGATCGCCCAGGCTCTGCAGGCTGACAAGCTCGCATACCTGACAGATACCTCTGGTGTATATACAGATCCGGATGATCCGGAATCCTTTATCTCCGAACTGAGCATAACTGAAGCTGAGCAGCTTATAGATAACGGAACTGTCTCAGGAGGAATGATACCTAAGATCAGGAACTGCATCCATTCAGTAACAAGCGGTGTCAACCGCGTGCACATCCTGAACGGGAGCATCCCTCACTGCCTGCTTCTTGAGATATTCACCGACCGCGGAGTCGGTACCGTTATACTGAATGATGGTGAGAGGTACTATAAAGGAGGCGATAATTGATGGATCGCGAACTACTAAAGCAAAAGGACGCTCAGTACATAGTCCATACCTATAACCGATATGACATTGTGATCGATCATGCAGAGGGCGCAGTCATCACGGATGTTGACGGCAGACAGTTTATAGACCTCTGCAGCGGTTATGCTGCCAATTCTCTTGGATACCAGAACGCGGCATGGCTTGAAGCAGTCAAGGGTCAGCTCGACAAGGTGCAGCACACGTCCAATCTGTACTACTCTGAGCCAGGAGTGCTTGTCGCTGAAAAGCTCGTGAAAAAGAGCGGGCTCTGCAAGGTCTGGTTCGCCAATTCAGGCGGTGAAGCCAACGAGGCTGCGATCAAGACAGCAAGAAAGTATGGCAATACGCTTGCCGATCATAAGAAGAACACGATAATCTCTCTTAAGAAATCGTTCCATGGCAGGACGCTCGCTACAGTAACAGCGACCGGTCTTGCAGAGGCGCAGGAAGTATTCGCTCCTCTGGTTCCGGGTTTTGTCCATGCAGAGGTCGATGACCTCGCGCAGCTCGAAGCACTTGTCAACGAGTACGATCCGTGCGCATTTCTGATGGAGCTCGTGCAGGGCGAAGGCGGAGTCCACGCTCTTGACAAGGATTTCGTTCAGGGGGCAGCCGCACTTTGCAAGGAAAAGGACATCCTCTTCATCGATGATGAGGTGCAGGCAGGTATCGGCAGGACAGGAACACTTTTTGCATATCAGCAGTACGGCATCATGCCGGACATCGTCTCTTTTGCAAAAGGCATCGGCGCCGGTCTTCCGATCGGCGGCATCATCTGCGGTCCTAAGACCTGCGATGTTCTCGTGCCTGGGGATCACGGATCTACATTCGGCATGAACCCTGTGGCATGCGCCGGAGCCTGCGTTGTGCTTGACACGATGGATGAAGACTTCCTTGCCTCAGTCAGAGAGAAATCCGACAAGCTCCGCAGTGCTCTGTCTGAAATGAGCAAAGTAAAGGGTCTTGACGGTCTCGGACTTATGGTGGGCATCGATCTTGACGGGATGACAGGTGCTGAAGCTGTAAACCAGCTCATGGCAGAAGGAGCTCTTGCGATACCTGCGCAGAGCCGCCTGCGTCTGCTTCCTCCGCTGACGATAAGCGATGAAGAATTAGAGCAGGCTATAGCTGTTCTGAAGAAAGTTTTGGACTAGTCCGGATATTTAACATATTATTATAACAGACGCCGATGTCCCCCGCCTCTATAGGCGGCGGGTTCCATCTTCGACCGTCGGTAGCGGGTAACAATCCCCGACCGACGATCTCAGGAGCTGAAGCTCTCGGCGTCTGTTGACGGTGTCGCTCGCTCCAATCAAGCGAGCTTGTTGGAGCTTTGCTCCTGGTTGAAGTATTACAGGATATGGCAGTTTCCTGTTACCGGTGCAGGTGGCCGAATCATCCTGTTATTGTCACGGAAAGCTGGGATCATCCCGTTACTGATACCGATAAAATGATACAGGGGGTAATTGCTTATGGCAGTTGATCTTAAAGGAAGACATTTTCTGACTCTGATGGATTTCACGCCAGAGGAGATAAGATACATGCTCGATCTGGCACACGAGCTCAAGGCAAAGAAAAAGGCCGGCATCAAAGGCACTTCCCTTGTCGGCAAGAACATCGTTTTGCTCTTCGAGAAGACTTCGACAAGGACACGCTGCTCATTTGAGACAGCAGCCATGGATGAAGGCGGCGGAGCTACATATCTTGATCCTAAGAGTTCGCAGATGGGCAAGAAAGAAAGCATTGCAGATACCGCTAAGGTGCTCGGACGCTTCTATGACGGTATAGAGTTCAGAGGCTTCAGCCAGGAAACAGTAGAAACGCTCGCTGCAAACGCCGGCGTGCCTGTATGGAACGGGCTTACTGACGTCGATCATCCGACACAGATCCTCGGCGACATGATGACCATCGAGGAGCACCTTGATAAGCCTCTTTCGGATGTAAAAGTAGTATTCGTCGGTGATGTCAGAAACAACATGGCCTATGCCTGGATGTACGGCTGTGCCAAGATGGGCATGAAGTTCGTCGCATACGGACCTGAGGAACTTGCATCACAGGTGGATGCCGGTGTCCTTGAGAAAGCCGGAGCAGTCGCCGCACAGACCGGAGCTGAGATCACAGTAAGCTCCGATATTGAAAGCATAAAAGGTGCCGATGTCATCTATACTGATGTATGGGCATCTATGGGCGAAGAATCTCAGATACCTGATAGAGTCAGGATGCTGACACCGTTCAAGGTCACCGAAGAGATGATGGCTGCTACAGGCAACCCGGACTGCCTCTTCATGCACTGCCTGCCTGCTTTCCACAACTTCGAGACAACTCTCGCAGCAGAGCAGATGGCCCTCGGATACGATATCCGCGAGGTCACAGAGGAAGTTTTCTCAGGCAGGAATTCAGTAGTATTCGATGAAGCAGAGAACAGACTCCATTCCATCAAGGCCGTCATAGTAGCGACCATTGGAAATATAGAGTTATAGGACAAAAGAACTGACTGTCATGTCTTTCAGTAAGCACTGCCCGTATGTTTGTGACATAATAAAAACCGCCTTCCAGGAGTCACATTGTTTCAGTTGCTGAATTAACATGTCCCCTGAAAGGCGGTCTTGCTTTTCTCTTTTGATTACAGGTTGTACTTGTTCTTGAACTTCTCAACACGGCCGCCTCTGTTAGCAAACTTCTGCTGGCCTGTGAAGAATGGGTGGCATTCTGAGCAGATTACATTCCTTATAACCAGGATGGATTCCTTCCTTCATGTTGGTACCTCTTTTCTGTAATAATTCTTAGAAACGTTTCAGTGCTGCCAGTTGTACGCGCTCCCCCCGCGGGTGATGTCCGTCAAGGCGACAGCTTGATGAGTATATCACTCAAACACGGGCATTTCAAGGGGTTTTTCAATTATTTTCATACTGAAGCCAGGGCTTTTTTGCCGCTGTCTGCATCGCGAGTTATCTGATACGTTCAAAGAGCACATCTATTACTCCGCCGCAGACCATACCACTACCCGCTGTAGCTTTATCTCCTACCCGGATTATCTCAGTGATGAATCCAGGGTCGTCCATATGCTCATGCGCTATCTTAGTAGCTTCGGCCTCCGCAGCGCCGCCTCCGATAGTGCCCCACTTCCTTCCGTCACTTGTCACGACCATTTTGGTCCCCGGATCTCTCGGAGATGCGAGATGCTTCCTGATAATTGTGACAAGCAGAGGATCGCCTGTATCTGATGCTATAGCGTCCAGCTGCTCATGGTCGAATGCCCTGGTAATGATCTTCCCGGTATTTTTCACGGAGATGATCTCCGCCATGACAGCGATCGCGATCTCCTCCGGTGTATTGGCACTGATATCAAGTCCGACAGGAGTATGGACAGTATCGAACAATTCTTTCGAGATCCCTTTTTCTTCCAGATCGGTTCTTATCTTGTTGATCTTGCCTGCAGAGCCCAGCATGCCGACATAAGCATGCTTTTTCTGAAGGATCTGCTCCAGGCATATCTCATCGAATGCGTGCGCCCTCGTCATGCAGAGGAAAAACACGTTATCTCCGCCTTTGATCTTCTCCAGTTCAACGGCATAATCTCCGCATATGACCTCATCGGCTCCCATCCTGCGGGCTGTTTCCGCAAAATCCTGCCTGTCTTCGATACATGTGATATGCATGTCCAGAGTGGAAGCGGTTCTGATACACGCAGCCGCAACATAACCGCCGCCGCAGACAACAAGCTCCGGAGTTTCCTCAAGCACTTCGCAGTAGACCTCTCTGCCGCCTATTGTATACACTCCGGTAGTGCGTACATCTACGATCTCGTCGAGATTATCCTGAAAAAACTGCTCATTGCCGCTGCAGTATTTTATCTCATATCCATATATAAGTGTCTTGGTCAGCTCTCCCGGTTCAAGGATCGTAGCCATGACGCGATGAAGCGCATCGCTGTCCTTGCTCAGCTCTTTGAAGAGTTCTTTCATTGATGGTCTCCTTTTCAGAATTCTCTGTTCAGCGGGATCCTATTTCTTGATCTTCACCTTTTTAGCAGCAGATAATTCACTGTATACGATCTTGCCGTTGATCTTTTGATAATACCTTATCTTATAGTAATAGGTTTTCTTTTTCTTCAGCTTTTTATTGGTGAATGACAGAGTCTTTTTCTTTTTGATCTTCTTTGTCACTTTGACAGCTTTTATCATCTTGTATTCACCATCAGGTTCTGTTGACCTGTACAGCTCATACCCGGCTGCCTTGCTGAAGCGCTTCCATTTGATCACGACCGTTTTCTTCTTGGAGTTCTTGGCTGATTTGAGGCTCATTGCCGGCAGCAGTACAGAAAGTGTCTGCACGGAAGACCATTCTCCGTAATACCTTGCGCTTCCTGACTGCCTGAACGCCCTGACCCTATAGCTGTAAGTATTTCCTACAGAAATGTTCGCATCAGTAAATCCTGCTGCAGTGCCGCTGTAGATCAGAGTATATGCACTGCCGTTTACCGAGCGATACAGTTCAAATCCGTCTTTGAGGCCGGAAGCAGTCCATGTCATTGCGATCGCGCCTGTGCCTTGTTTGCTCAGGCTGCTTAATGCGACCGATGAGACGAAGGAAGGATCCTGATACGCAAGAACAGGATATCCGTTATTCACGGACCTGCGGTCTGCGATAAAGTTGGCTCCGAGAGGAACTGAAAGGCTCTTCAGGTTCGCAGCAGCGACTGTCGTTCCCCCGATCCCGGCACTTCCTCCGATAGAAGCTGTTGCCTCGTCTGTGCAGTAAACGTTAGTAATAACATTGGTTGAAGCATTTCCGTAGGCTATGGCTCCGCCGTATACTCCGGCATAGCTGCTTCCTACAGAAACTGCCCCGATATTATAACAGTTCCTTACAGTTGCAGATACGGATTTGTTGGTTCCGATATTAACTATGCCTGAAGTCTGCGCCTTCGCTGATCCACTTTCTGAGGAGACAGATCCTGTATTATAGCAGTCTTCGATCGTTCCTCTGAGCACAGTGCCGGCGATCCCGCCCATTGCATAAGTCTGGACAAGGCCTTTCAGATCGCCATGATTGATGCACTGGCTGCATGTGATCGCTCCTGCTGCATAGCCGAGTATGCCTCCTACCGCATGCACATATGAAGAAGTTCCTCTCATAGAGGTCGTTATGTTTCCGTTATTGACGCATCTTGTGACCGCCGCACTGTATGTCTCTCCGCTGCCGAGTATTCCGCCGACCTTCCAGCTGACCGATGTGAGCGCACCGTTGTTGACGCAGTCATTTATCTGGACACCACTGTCACCGATCTTTCCGACGATCCCGCCTATCGACTCATTGTTTCCGTTTATTGTTCCGGAAAAGCTGCAATTCCTGATAACAGTCTTTCCCTCAGCGATCCCGACGATCCCGCCTGCAGAGTAGGCTTTTTCCATCTTCACGCTGGCGGTGCAGTTTTCAATAAGAGTATCGATAGCGTTCCCTGCTATGCTGCCTCCGTTGGCTCCATTTTTGAAGCTGCATTCCATATCAGCACCATCGTTACCTGTATATGTTCCGGATTCAACATTTACATTTCTGATAACCGCCCCGACGGTGACTCCGAACAGGCCGCCGTTTCTTCCATCGCTGTACCCCAGCGCAAAATTCCTGTGCATGTACCTGATGGTATGACCCTGTCCGTCAAAAGTTCCCCTGAAGGAATTCTTCTCGCTTGCACCGATCCCGATCCAGCTTCTTTCATATCCGTAATTATCACCGCTGTTCGCTTCAGTATTATCCAGACTGATGTCCGCGCCCAGTTTTACTGTCACTCCTTCAAAACTTGTTCCGGAGGAACATAGTTTTGCCAGACCGGCAAGCTGCCTGGCTGTTGTGAGGGTAAATGTATCAGTTCCTGCTTTATACCATGATGTGTCAGCAACACTTGTCCACTGTTTGCCCTGTGTCTTAGGCAAAACAGTGATGTCTATGTCCTCAACGTCACCCGTTACTTTATATGTTCTTGCCAGCTTGTTCACTACTTCAAGTGACCATTCTGTATATTCAGGATCTCCGAATTTACCGGTGTACTCAATATATTTAATGTCCGGCTGCGTCGTTGTCAGCCTGATATCTACCGGTGTGATCCTGATGACATCGTCCATATCGATCTGGTCACCGCTGCGGAGTACTACAGGAGGATCGCATGCTCCGTCATCTGCATCAGACATCTTTTCTACTTTAATATAGTAAGGAGCTCCGTCGTTTTCCTCCATGAATCTGATCGTAGAAGGAACTCTCTCTCCGAATATGCCTTCTATTGTCACATCCCTGCCGGTGACTGTGTAGAAACCGTTGGCCGGGATGAGCTTTTCAGAAGAATCGCCAAAAGTCACCTTATATCCGTTCAGTCTCTTTCCCTTGTCTGCCTTTGCACTTAGTTCAATGACCGTCCCATATGGGATCTGTGTAAGATCTGAACCGGATGATATGGTGCCGCCTTCGACCTGACGCAGGGTGACAGTCGCTTTGGCTGAACCTGAAGATTTCTGGAAATACAGCAGCGGGTAACCGTTGTTGATATTTTCAGTATCCTTTACGAACACTTCTCCGTTTGCGTTCAGCTTTTCGAGGGTCTCATCAGATGTGAGGTCTGCTGCTTCTACATTTGTGACCTTTGCTTTTCTGTTGATCGAAGATTCGCCGACAGAATAGCCTGTTTTGCCTTCTTCAGGTGAATCCGGCTGCAGGTAATAGCAATTTGAGACCTTATAAGAAGCAAAAGCCTCTCCATCCACCCCGATTTCCTGACCGTCATAGACCCAGGAATCAGATGCCCGGTCATATTTAGCTGTTTCTCCGCAGTTATAGCAGTTATAAATATCTGCGGCAACAGGATCTCTGCCCTCGCTTCCCTCGTATCCGTTGCTTCCTATTATGCCGCCGTGCTCCCAGTAGTTTGAATGGATCACTCCGGCGTTATAGCAGTTGCGGATAACGCCTTTGCCCCATGCAGCACCTGCGATACCCGCACAGCCCCTCATATCAGTAGCATAGACACTTGCATAGTTCACGCAGTTCTCGATCACGATACCGTAATTCGTTTCACCGGTTCTGCCTACTACTCCGGCGACCATTCTGCGGCCCTTTACATCTCCTCTGACCACCAGGTTCCTGACAGTAGGTACCCAGTATTTTGCATAATCCATACATGTGTCCTTCGGATAGCCGTTATTGTAATCTACACCGCCTCCGAGATAGCCGATGAATGCGATCTCCATTGCATATGCAAACCCCAGTTTTGCCATTCGGTCACAGTTGATGGTCACGGTGTGTCCCTGCCCGTCAAATACTCCCTGGAAGCGTGTGTCCAGGACTTTTGCATCATAGCCATTGTCTGCGTCACGGTTCATGGCATACTTACCGCCTATAGGCGTCCAGTTCTTGTTTCCCATGTCCATATCTGCAGTAAGCCGGACTGTCCTGTACATGAAATCGTTATGCAGATCATCTTCTGCAAGTTTCCTGTGCTCAGATTCCGGAAGTCTCCACGCAGTGTCTCTGACCTGTCCGGTGCCTTCGCTTTTGTTAGGAGAAAGCAGATCCACGAGAGCAGGTTCTGTGGAGATATACCTGTGAGTGTATTCCCCGTCAGCGAACGTCCTGCCCTCATTGTCCTTTATCATGTATTCTTCAGTAACATTCCCGTCTACCATACCATTGGTGATGGCGGCAAGTCCTGCCAGCTGGGCAGGCGTGGAAATGTCATATGATGTTTCGTCCGGATCATACCATGTGAGGTCAACGGCACCATCCCACTTATCCAGATCATAGAAATAAGCTGTGACAGTATCATAGCCTTCGCAGTTTACCGGTCCGAAATCATATCCGCCGCTGCTTTTAGTGTAATCAACATATAATTCTGTTACTGTCCCGCTTTCATCTGTGCCGATAAGCCTTATCGTCGCAAGATCATAGCCCTCGGCAGGAACAGCTCTTCCTGTTATTTCTCCATTTTCTGAAATTTCAGATATCGTAACTGTTCCGTTCTCTATATTTTCATCAACTCCGGGAGCTGCCGGACTTTTGGCAGTTCCCAAAGCAGCATTGTTTTCTACTTTTTCCAGCTGAGTCCCTTCCGGCAGCTCTGCTTCCGGCATTTCCTCAGCTGTTACATCATCTGCATCTTCCTCTGCAGAAATATCATCTGTCTGTTCTTCAGTTTCCGGATTTTCTTCCTCATCCGCAGCCTTTGTGACAACTCCATCCGCTGCATCCTGAGTTTCTTCGGAGTCAATGGAGGCTGCAGGTCCACCTGCAGCCTCCGTGTTTTCGTTTCCGGAGACATCATCAACAGCCCATACCTGAAAGGCAGGGAAATATGATACTGCGATAAGTACCGACAGCATTATACTCAATGTTTTTCTTAATACTCTGTTCATAACGTCCTCCCGGATAATGATCATTATCTGTTTGTTGTCCCCAGACAGATCACTACTTCTTGATCTTTACTTTCTTTGCAGTACTGAAACTGCTGTAGACTTTCTGACCGTTAACTACATTGTATGATCTTACCTTGTAGTAGTATGTTTTCTTCTTCTTGAGCTTCTTATTCTTGTAGTTGTTTGTCTGTACATCAGCTACCATCTTGTAGCCTTTTTTCTTCTTGGTTGATCTGAAGACCTCATAGCCCTCTGCGTTGGCTGCCTGAGCCCAGGAGATCTTAGCTGTCTTTTTCTTGACATTCTTTACCTTGAGACCTGTCGGCTTAGCAGGTGCCGGCTTGGAAACGACAGGAGCCGGAGTTGAAGGTGTTACAGATGGAGTATTAGCTTCAACAGTGACATCCCACTCTGCGATAACTACGTCATACTGCTCAGCGGCATCATCCGGATAGATGCCCATTGTGATTTTAGTTGTACCTGCTTTAAGAGGTACCAGCTTTCCGGAATCATCAATGTCTGCAACGGAAGGGTCATCATTCATCCATGAAACAAATGCATTCTCACCGATGGCATAGCAGAGAAGATCAATTTCCTTATCTGAATATTTTGTGCTCAGTGCCTGACCTGCATCGCCAACCTTCATCTTCAGGCTGGATTTTTCCGGCTCTGCAGGCTGATCTATGAGAATATTCAATGTGTCAGGATCTGATATGGAGAACTTTCCTACATAGTTAAATGATTTTCCTCCATCCTGGTCTCCACCCTTCTTCAGCCATACATCTTCATCTCTGAGGATCCCGCCGACATAAGCGCGGATATTGGTGCTGGCAGGTGTCCACGAATCCAGATTGACCATTTCTGATGCTGCTGCGAATGTTAATTTTTCTGTTTCCCCATAGGCAATGATCGGGGTAACTGTTTCATACCCTGCTTCTGTTCTAGGAGCAGCACATAGATTCTGCTCAGTACTGAAATTTTCTGTGATCTCATTGTCATCAGTACCGTTTGTCAGCTTGAAGTTGCTGGTTGCCAGCTTAAGGTCTTCAACGGAAAGTGTAAAATTATTTACAGTGCTTCCGTTCTTCAGCCACTGGATCCTGGTTTTTCCGATCTCATCAAGGCTTTCTATGCCCAGTGCTTCCTGCAATACAGATTCATAGCTGCGGCCTTTGGCAACTGTGTATGAGAAGCTCCCTCCTCCTTTCTGTGTTGCGAAAGGGAAGACCTGCGGTCCTACTGCATAGTCCGGATCTGTAAGCGACTCCCTGCTTATCTCGCCGATCACATTTCCGTTGACCGCGACGTCAAATGCTTTGGTTTCAGCATTTGCAGGCGCTGCCAGAAATGGCATCATGGTGACCACCAGTGCGAGCGTCAGCAGCAGCGCGCTGATTTTCTTCATGACATTTGTCATACATTACCTCCTGTTTTCTTGATTATGACAATAGTTATAACTTATTTATATATTCAGTCAGGGTCAGGTGTGTTGTGCCCTCCCTTTCCGATATATCAGTTCCTTCCGGGCAATCAGTTTTCCACCGCCATTTCAGATCCGTCCTGTGCGATGATATAGTATTTATCAGTATCCGGATCATAGTATACCGTGCCTTGCTTTTCGAGTTTGTCCTGGGGTACCTCGGTGTCTTTTATGTCTTCTTCGGTGAAATCGCTCAGCGCGTCTTCCTTTCTTGCGTTATCGCTTACCTGGCCGTTTTCGGCAATATTAAGATTCCAGCTTACGATAAGCGCAAGCATTATGCCTACCGCGAGCACCAGCATAGCATCGACCAGATTGGCTACAGCTGACATCGGATCGACTTCCTCGCGGTGAGCAAAACTGTTTTCCCCTGATGCAGATAATCTTCCGCTTCCGTTACGCCTCAGCATGATGTTTCTTCTCTGCCTCCAGTATGCATTCCATAAGTGTCTCCAATATTGACATGTAGTCTGTGTACCATCTGGTCCTTATGGTCGATATCACGATAGCTATCGCTGCCGCGATCAGTCCCATGATAGTTGTGTCAAAAGCTGTCAGAAGTGAAGATGACAGTGTGATGGTATCTCCCTGGCCCAGCGCGATGATCCCCGGGCCGAGCGGTATCAGCGTACCGAGCAGTCCAAGCATCGGTCCTATCTTGGCTATGACATCAGAGATCTTGAGTCTTCTGTCATAGAAAGCCTGCTCCTGCTGTATGAGTCTGACTGCAAGTGACTCTCTCATAAGCGGAGTGACATCAGGATGGGCGATAAGTTCCCACAGAGCATCTTTTTGCCTGACCAGCAGCTTGCTGTTCCTGATGCAACGGTCGATCCCTGCTGTATCAGTCGTGTAATTGATCTCATCTATCAGCCACGGCATACTCTCTTTGAGATGCCTTCTCTCGGTTATCGCTTCAGAAATGATCCATCCGATCATGAAGACTGATACTGCCACAAGTAACAGAAGCAGTATGATCACCGGCATCTCCATAGAGGATGCTATCGCCCGCATTGCTTTGCTCAGTATATTGCCTGTACTTTCCATCCGGCTAACCCCACCTTTGTTTTCTGTATCTTATGAATCCGAATATGGATCCTTCAGCTGCAATGATCCCGTTTATAAGGCCCATCGCTCCTGCAATATTATTATCGTCTTTTTTCACCTTGAGCTGCTCGGTATCCTTGTCCATCTCAGTCTGATGCGTACTCATGGATGCCTCTTCAGCCGGTGCCTGCTTATTAAGTGCCAGTCTCAGATTCTTGCTTGCTTCATCAGAGAGTACGAAAGTCTTAGAGCCTGTCCGCTTCACTTCCACTTTTTCACTTTTTACCTGCTTTGAGGTGTTGCTTCCGACTTTGGCCGGATCTGTGCCCTGCCCTTTCGCGCTTCCCTTTCCCTTGCCTTTACCTTTTCCGTTTCCCTTACCGTCACCTGTAGTTGTACCTGCATCAGTATCAGGCTTTATTTCCGGTTCTTCGTCTCCTTCATCACCGACCGTGATAGTAAACGTCCTGGTCGCTCCACCGCTGGTAGCATAAATGGTTGCGGTTCCCTTCTTCTTGAATGTCAGGTTTCCCATATCGTCGACCTCTACAACGCTGGTGTCACTCGAGCTCCATTCGATATTGCTCTGTATCACATCTTCAAGTGCCTCATCGACCGCTGCTGCAGTGATCCTTAGCTGGTGCTCGCTTCCCACCTTGGCATCGATGTTGGTCTCATCGGATGTAAGCTGCGGGGTGCCTGAGAACATAACGTATATCGTATGCACCATTTTGGCAGAATTGAATGTTCGCTTCTCAGTAGGTGAAGCCTGTCCGAAATTCAGCCTGAATCTGTTAGCCGTTCCGAGATTGTCCGTTCCGGTAGCATCTGCAGTTCCAAGCTCGTACCAGGTCCAGTTCTCTTCGAGAGCCATCATCGGTTCGACTCTTTGCGCGTAGTTCCAGGCTTCATCCTCATCACATTGCAGGTTATTGTCCTCATCATAGTAGAAAAAGGTCGCAAGATCCTGGAAATAGTAGCGCTTGGTGCCAAGGAGCTGCTGCCATGTAAAGCTGGTAAATGCTCCGTTGCCTGAGTCTGCCGTCCAGAAATCGAGATTGGCTATCGAACTCTGATCTATCCCTGCAGCATCAAGTATCGTAGATATCGGCACACCGTATGAGGAGTCAATAGCAACTCTCTTGCTGCCATCCCAGTATGAATAGAATTCATCATAGGCACCCATGTCATACAGATCCGATGCGCTGAAAACTGCCTTTTCGACATAATCGGAAGTAGGCCATCCGTAGTAGCCTATCTTGATCGTCAGCTCATCTACAGCATTAGCGCTGCCGATAATCGTCCACATGCCAAAACCGGTCGTAAGAACCAGCAGTGTCACTATTAATAATCTCGCCGTATTCTTTCTGGTCATGGCTCAGCCGTGTCTGATCAAATCTTTCCCGCAGAATTCTGCAGCATTTCCTGCAGCTCTTCCTCACTCAGATCATAATGCCAGAACAGTTTGTAATAGTTCCTGACATCCTCGTATATATCTCCTTCATACTGATCCGGATAGACCACGCTCATCAGCCATCTCGCTCCAAGCACCTGATTCACGCTCGGCGGCGCAGACATCCAGCTGTATGGTCTGCCGGGGATCTCATAGTAATGATCTTCCTTGACAGCCCGCAGTTCTTTCCACTGGGAATCGCTGTCGCCCAGTTTTTCATACGGTCCCCCTGAAGCAAGAATTATTATGTCCGGATCCACTTTATATACAGTTTCAAAATCGACCGGATTGCCTCCGTCTCTGCCGTTAACTTCCTCTTCACCTACCTGTATGGCATTTTCGGCTCCGATCAGCTCTATGACCCTTGACTGCACGCTGCCTGACACATTGCAGTTGAGACCTGTCGAACTGACACCGAAAAGGACCGTTCTGATATCCTCCTCAGATAGTTTGCCTTTTACATTTTCTGCCAGAGCCAGTGTCTCCTCGCAGTATTCAGCAAGAGCCTCGGCTTCCTCTTCCTTGCCCAGTATGGCTCCCAGTTTTCTGTAAGCGTCAGGATAGGTCTCAGGTGATGCTTCGATATAGATCGTCGCTATCCCTGTCTGCCTCTGGATGTTATCCATATCCTCGTTTCCCTCTTCCTGGATCTCACCGACATCGATGATTATCTCGGTGTCGGTTTCCATCAGGTTCTCGAGGTTGAGGCTCATTTTCTTTCCGTAGAACTGTCCCAGTGTCGGGAGGTCTACATAGTTCTCAGGAAAATACGGCTGCTGTGCCCTGCTTGGTGCCTCGGCAAGTCCTACCATCATCTCAGGCGCCAGAGTGACAAGGATCATCTGGGCGTTAGGGCCGGATGCCACGATCCTGCTGATATCTTTTCTGAGCTCGACCTCTCTTCCATAATCGTCCGTGTAGATATAGGTCTCTACATCATCAGGATACTCAAGCTCAGTACTGCTGCCGCATCCGGTAAGGATGCATACAGCAGACAGGCATATTATTAATGAAAGAAATAACTGTTTCAGTAGTTTCATTATGCGGTCTTTTCCCTCTTCATTACTGCTTCAGAATGAAAAACCTCGCTTTATCATCTCCGCTTGAGATCATCTCAACGTCAATATTGTACAGATCCCTTATAAGCTGCTCGTCGAGTACTTCTTCCGGCCTGCCCTGCCTGTAAATACGTCCGTCCCGGATACATATGATCCGGTCTGCAAAAATATAGGCCTGTTCGGGGTTGTGCGAACTCTGGATAATCGTATAGCCGTCTTCTATCAGCTTTGTCAGCTGCTTCTGGACTCTCATCTGATTGCCGTAATCCAGGCTCGAAGTAGGCTCATCCATGATGAGGATGCGTGCTCCCTGTGCTATAGCCCTTGCAATGATCACAAGCTGCTGCTCGCCTCCGGATATCTGCGAATAACTTCGCATAGCCAGATCTTCTATCCCCAGACGGGCAAGAGCATCCATGGCGATCTCTTTTTCAGCATTGCCGGGACTGAGTCTGCCGGAAAGCTGCGGCATAGTGCCCATCAGCACCATATCCGCAACGCTGTAGGAAAAAGCAGGATTAGCTGCCTGCGGTATGTATGCCACGCAGTGTGCTCTTTCCACAGCACTCATATCGCTGATATTTTTCCCGTCTATACTTACACTCCCGCTGTAGCCCCTGAGAATGCCAAGCATGCATTTGAAGAGAGTGCTTTTGCCGGCGCCGTTATGTCCCAGGACACACAGCATCTCACCGGGCTCGGCTGTGAAGGATATCCCCTTCAGGACCTCGTGCCTGCCGTATGAAAAACTCAGTTCTCTGACTTCTATCATGCAGTCTCGCCTCCCTTCGTGATCAGATATATGAAGAAAGGCGCACCGATCAATGCGGTAAGGATCCCTATAGGAATCTCGACCTCAAACAGGTTGCGGGAGACGTTATCTACCATAAGGAGGAAGAAAGCTCCTGTCAGTATCGATGCCGGAAGCAGGTATTTGAAATTGTTTCCGATTATCTTTCGACAGAAGTGCGGAACAACGAGCCCGACCCAGCCGATCATCCCGCTGATCGATACTGCAGCCGCTGTGATCAGCGTGGCACAGACCAGTGAGACCGCTCTCACTGCATCGACTCTGACTCCCATCGTCGATGCTTCCTGCTCTCCGATCGTAAGGATGTTGAGCTTCCACCTAAGCAGCATGAGCGGGATCGTTCCGATCAGAATTATGATGAAGGCAAAGAGAACATCCTCACCCGTAATACCGGTAAGGCTTCCCATCAGCCAGTATGTGATCTCCGGAAGTTCGTTGGTCTGGTCAGCTACCAGTTTTATAAAGCTGGTGCCCGCCTGCGCTAGAGCACTGACCATAAGTCCGGCAAGTACCAGTCCGACAGTCTTGTTTCCCCGTGTCCTGTTTCCTATCATATATACCAGGCAGATCGTCAGCAGGCTCATGAAGAATGCCATAGCTGTGATCATCCGGTCTCCCATGCCGAGTATTATCGCGAGCGCGGCTCCGAGCGCAGCTCCGCTTGATGCCCCGAGGAAATCAGGAGCCGCCATAGGGTTTTCAAATACTCCCTGATAAACGCAGCCTGCACACGAAAGCGCTGTTCCGACGATACATGCGGCAAGTATTCTCGGCATTCTCACAGTCCACAGGATATGTTCCTGCTGGCTGGTCCAGAATACATCGATATCCGCAAACTGAGATATGATGATCCCCCACAGCTCTCTCGGTGTTATAGAAAATTTACCGAGAAAAACCGATACCACGATCCCGGCCGCCAGGAGGACAGCCATTCCGCATATTATCAGTCGCTTTCTGGAATCTGCCATCTTATTACTCCCGCTTTTCTCCGAAATACCTGTACAGGACCTTTGTAAATGGAGGTATATTGCTTTCCTGAGCCTGTTTCCATCTGTGCTCTGTAAAGTCCCTCTCTCTTTCCATCACCCGGCTTGCCTGGACGATCAGCTTCTCTCCGCTCATTTCTGCGCCTGTTCTGGCTGTGAACATTTCTGCCAGCAGATCAAAGGCTTCCGTATTGTCGAGCAGAGCGGATGAAGTGAATATGCATATGCCCAGATTCTCAAGCACAAACACCTGAGCATAGAGAAGCTGCATCTCATCAAGTCCGGAAAGGCCCTTATATGCTGTGCTCATTCTGAGTTTATATAAATGTTCGTCTTCTATCGCTCTGCGGTCGATCAGATCCTGCATTTCAACATCGCCATACAGTGCGCTGACGCCAAAAGTACGCGAAGCTATGACCCTTCCGGTGAGTGTTCCTGATGCTATTTCATCAAGCCAATCCAGGAGATAGTTTTCACCATCAACAATATTCTGGGTCTCAGCAAAAGTCTTGCATGCTGTAACGAACTCGGTTGCAACGATGCCGATCTCGGTCGCTTTTCTCTGCACTTCGTCCGAAAGTGCAAAATCATCTGTTCCAAAACATTTCTCTATCGCCGCCCGTGTCTCGACCTGTGACGGACTGCGGTACATCAGACCGTTCCTGTCCGAATGGCGGTTGAGGCAGCCGATAACACACATAGGAGCGCAGGTCCTGTTCATGCGGGACCCGCTTAGATCTTCAGCTTTCGGGCGGGCATGCTCCCCACTATTTGCGGGCGCTATCTGTTCCTCGCTGAGGATCTTCATGATAGCAGTCGACCCATATGCAGGAAGTGCTCCGCCGCAGATATCATCGTTGATTATTATCCGGGTCAGTTTTCTTCCTGCTGAAACGAACCGCTCCCGATCGCAGCATTCGCGCCCGAAATATTCATCGCCTGTTACAACTACAGCACGAAGATTCTTGGATCCCCAGACATCACCGAATCCGTGTCTCGGACAGTGATATGCCGGCTGCCCCTCCGGATAAGAGCAAAAATAGCCTGACAGAGGCATCCTCATATCTCCGGCTATTCCACTGCCAATGATGGCACAGTCTTTTCCGTATTTTGTCCTTAAAGCTGAATATATATCTGATACAAAAGCATCATTAAGCTGAGGCTCGGCACTGAACTCTACACCTTTGCTGCTTATATGAACGACAGTCCCTCTGTGCTCGGAGCAGCCTTTCAGAACTACTGCTGCAATGCCCAGGCTGCCGAGTTTCTGGGGCATGTTTCCGGTCGTATTGCTGACCTGGATACCCTTTTCACGGCCTTCAATGGTAGCGACAAGCATCCTGCATGCACTCGGCGCCGGATTGCCTGTGAACAGACCCGGTACGATCGCAATAATATTCTCCGGACTGTATCGGTCTGCTTTATCTGAAACATGATCGCAGAATAAATCTATGAGCAGCCCTCTTCCGTATGATCCCGCGGTCTCATAGGAATACTTCTGAACATCGCATGTCATATTATTCAGATCAATGATAAGAACTTTTTCTGACATGTCCGGACCCTGATAATAAGTTTTCAAAGCATTGAAAAATCAGCATTTCGCAAAGCAAAATACTGATTAAAATATATCAAGTACCGGCAATCTAATCGAATAGATAGAATCGATCAGACCAACGGCATTATTTAAAAAACTTATAGGTGAGATGCTTTCTATATCGATTACTTATCGAAAACAAGTCGCTATTTGTGCTCTCTTTTTCTGAAATACAGGACAGCCGCTATATCAATTACAACAGCTATGATCCATGACAGCACCTCGGCAGCAGGCAATACATCCGATCCGAGTGCCTTATACCCTAAGTAGGCAAGGAGCAGCCGGCCCGCAAGTCCGGTGATGGAGGCTGCTGATGTTATGCCTGTATGTTTTGCACCGTTAAGGAATCCATGGAATACAAACTGCAGGCCGAATATCCAGTAGAACGGGATGCATACCAGAACATATCTGTAACCGATCCCGGCTACCGCATCATCAAGACCGAACAGTGTAAACAGCGGATATCCGAACTTCCACAGAACCAGTGACATGACGACGGAAAAGACCACGGCTGCTGCGCTGCTGATCCTGAGCGTCTGCCTGACTCTGTCAGGCTTTTCTGCACCGATATTCTGCCCGACAAAAACAGCTACTGCCGTAGACATGCAGAAGATCGGGATAAGAAGAAGCGAGTCGACTTTGAACGCAACCGTAACTCCGATAACGACACCCGCCCCGAGAATATTCGTTATGTTCTGCAGCAAAACGTTTCCGGCTGATGATACCACTGACTGCAATATCTGCGGTATGCTGAGGTCAATGCACTCTCTGACATCTGATTTTGATCTGCCGGCTGTTACTTCACTGTCATCTCCCGGCTCTGCGGAGCCCGGCAGCGATCTGCGCCTGTCCTCGAGTCTGATCCACAGATATGCTGCCGAAAGCATTTCAGCTGCAACTGTAGCTATAGCTGCCCCGGTTATCCCGAGATCCAGCGCAACGACAAAGAGCAGATCAAGACCGATATTGACTGCACTTGAAACGGCCATGCCTCCGAGCGGTCTCTTGCTGTCACCCATACCTCTCAGGACTCCGGCCTGAAGACTGTACAATGCAGTGAAAGGAACACCTGCAAAATTTATCCTGAGATATCTCGCCGCTCCCCCAAACAGGGTGTCCGGGGTATGTATGAGTCTCAGCAGCTGCGGTGTGAATAAGAAAGCGATGGCAGCTATGATCAGTGAAAATATTATGATCAGTCTTCGTATGTCTTTTATCAGTATCCCAAGGTCCCGGTACTTTCTTGCTCCGTGCAGATGAGATACCATGATGGAACATCCTCCTGCCAGACCAAGCTG
Source organism: uncultured Eubacteriales bacterium (assembly GCA_902786855.1). GTDB lineage: Bacteria > Bacillota > Clostridia > Peptostreptococcales > Anaerovoracaceae > Crickella. The sequence continues at coordinate 74,753 of CADAEH010000001.1, forward strand.
TATCAGTGTGCAGATATCCAGGATCGAGGAACAAGTGCTCACTGACCCAAGAGCTTCCTGGCTTATCGCATTGCCGAGGATCAGACCGTCTGCTATCGCATAAGACTGCATCAGCAGGCTTGAAAGCATCAGGGGTATCATGAACGCAATAAAAGAAGGAAGCAGCGCTCCATCTGTTATGTTGTTTACTGCTTCCTTCCGGTATTCCATGTTTCCTAGCCTTTGAATTCCTTTTTCTCTTTTCCGAAGTGGAGTTCCTTGAGTCCTTCTACTTCATCGCAGATCTCTCTGAGGCTGCAGCTGTGACAGTCTGTAGCCATCCCTTCGAGGATCTTCGAAAGAGTCATCGTGATGTCTCTTGTCTTTTTCGCATCAGCTCTCATTCCGGCATAATCGGCATCATCTGCTGTGACGAAGATCATTTTGACAGCAACTATATTAGGATTCTGCTTATACTGCCTGATGTATGAATTGCCGACCTGCTCGAAAGTGATACCCTTTCTTACAGCTTCCTTAGAGACTCTCACCTGCTCACGGAAGCTGTCGGAAGAGGATCTGATCATGTAGCCTTTAGGATATACATGATATTTTACAAAGTCAATATCCTGTATCGCTCTGAAGAGAGGTTCTGTATCCTCTTCTCCCTCGCCGTCAAGGACATTGACCTTGATGACAGCTATCCTGGCAAAAGGAACGCTGCCACTGATATGATTGAGATCGCGTCCGTATACAAGGATCTCGTCTTCCTCTGCATAATCGCCCGAAGTAACGCATGCATAATGTACAGCAGGCTTGTTGTCGCCGCCCAGCTCATATGCGGATTCTCTCATCATGACCAGCTGGTTGCCGCCTACATCTTCCCAGGTTTTATTCGGATCATACTTGTAGCGTTTCGGCTGCGAACTGCCGAGCATGCCGTCGATCTTTTCTATAATAGTGTTATACAGTTCCATTTCTCTCTCCATGAGTGGAGCTTTCACTGCGCCTGCGCATTTTCCAGAACGGAAAACGTGCATAACGTCTCTGAATACTCCCGAGTATACATACTGCCCCCGCATCTGGTGCGGGGGCAGCTTTTGACTTAATGTCTGTCAGAACTTGATGTCTACCGGTTTGCGGTCGAAAATCTCATTGACTCTCGCATATGACCAGGCAAGCACCTTCTGGTCGAGGTTGAGCATATAGACCATGAAGAGCGCTCCTGTAGCGATGCAGCCAACCTTAACTGTTGTGCCGACTACCTTGCAGACAGGACATTTTTTCTTCTTTGCCATGTTGTGCTCCTTTCGGGATTGCAACAAGGTTTACCACCAGTGTGATGGATCCTTATTGACTCTTACTTAGCCTGTCCCTTCTGGCGAGCGAACTCAGCAGCGCCGAGAGCTCCCATCAGCTGAGGGTCTGTCTTGAGGTTGATAACCTTGAGCTTGAGAACGTGTTCGATAGCGTCCTTAAGACCATCGTTCTTAGCGCATCCGCCTGTCAGTGTGATGGAATCGGTAGCGCCGGCCTTCTTAGCCATTACGAAACATCTCTTAGCAACAGCCATCTGGATGCCTGCAGCGATCTCGTCCATTGGCTTGTTCTCACCAACGAGTGTGATTACTTCAGACTCAGCGAATACTGTGCACTGTGCTGTGATAGGAATCACGTTCTTAGCTGTGAGTGACAGTCTTGAGAACTCAGGAAGAGTCATCTCGAATGATCTTGCCATAGCTTCGTAGAATCTGCCTGTTCCGGCAGCGCACTTATCGTTCATAGCGAAGTTCTTGACTGTTCCGTCTGTATCGACTGCGATACCCTTAACGTCCTGTCCGCCGATATCGATGATAGCCTTTACGGATGGATCGGTTACGTGTACGCCCATAGCGTGGCATGAGATCTCGGAGATGTTCTCATCAGCGAAAGGAACCTTGTTACGTCCGTATCCTGTTCCGATGAGGTATGCGAGTTCCTTGGAGGACTTCAGGCCAACCTTGCCCAGTACTTCGTCCATAGCCAGTCTTGCGGAAGCCTCGGAATTGATCTTGCTCTTGATTGTGGTATCAGCTACGATCTTGCCGTTCTCGTCAAGAATAACTGCCTTAGTATAAGTTGAACCTACATCACAGCCGCCATAATATTTCATAACTATCTTCTCCTTTTTAGTCACTTTTATCGAATAAAGTTCTATGCTGCCCACATTATATTCACTAACATGGGTATTGTAAACTATTTTTTAACAAACGGTCAGTTTTAACTACATTGAGGTCTCGTCATCGAACTCTTCCAGTGTAGGGTCGATAGGCTCGGCTCTCATGACTGTTCTCATGTATTCGTTGACCTTGCCTCTCATATTCTTTCTGGAAACTGTTCTTGGGTCCATCAGATCGTGCTCGATCCAGATCATGTGATAGTTCTTGTCTCTGCACTGATCATCGAGGATACCCTGCAGTGTAGCCATGTTCTTGCATGCTACGTTCTGGTACATGATGATGATCTCAGCTCTCCAGTCTTCGACCTGTCTCCAGAGCTCGTCTACGACGTTATGATATCCGCCGTTGGTATGTCTTCTCATTACCATACGCTCGTAGAGTCTTGCGAGGTCCATGAGAGCCTCTTCCTTATCCTCTGTCTCGAGGACCTTGGTGAAGTTGAGGGATTCCATCTCTACCAGGATGTCGATTCCCCAGCAGTTAGCCAGCCAGTTGCTGAAATTAGCATAGTAGTGTGCCGGGCAGGACCATACGATTCCTCTGTACTTCATCTTGCCGCGCCATGCTTCTTCGCGTCTCTCGTAAGCCTTCATCATGATGTCGTTGACCTTTTCGAAGGTCCTCATGGTACGAGGGTCGGCACCGCCGTCCATCTCGTAGTTCCACTTACGGAAGAGCTCGTAGCAAGGTCCGATGATCTGAGGATAATCGGTCTTGTTGACTTCCCACTTCTGCAGCTCGTAAGCGGTCTCTTCATTGAAGCGCTTCATCTGCTTGAAGTAGTTGTCCCAGCTCCACTTAGCGCCTGTAACTTTCTCAACGAATTTGATGCAGCCCTTGATGTCTTCAACAGCATCCTGAGTAGTCTCTTCGTATTCGTATCTTACAGGGAATGTCAGATGATATACCGGAAGATCCGGGAATCTTCTCGACATGTATTCGGAAGCCATTACCGAACCGTCGCATGGCATCGAGCTTGAGATGAAGCATGATCCCATGTGTGGCAGAGCGTCGATTACGAGCGCGCCGCATTCTGAACTCGGTACCGGACAGGTATCAGCAGGGAGTCCGAAACTCTCGACTGCATCGATGTATGGGATACATGTGAGCTGGTCGATCTCGGATACCAGGAATACCGGCATCAGCTGATAAGGGATACCTACCAGATCAGGGAATCCTGCCATGATCTGTCCCATTGTCATCTCGTCGAAGAGAACGACTTTCTTGTTAAGTTCGGAATTACCGTTCTTGGCATCGCACTTAGCAAGGAATACGAGGTTCTCAGCAACATAGCGGAAAATGTCGAAGATCATCAGATGTGACATTCTCAGTGCGCTGCCCTTCTGGCCGAATGTGTTCTTGTCCATGAAGCCTACGCAGCAGAAGTATGAGATCATCCATCTGTAGTACAGTGCGGAGTTGAGCGCAGGTACGAGATCCTTTGAGAATGTCATGAGGAGCATGCCCCACATTCTGAGCCATTCTTTGAAGTCGTATGCTGTATCTACAGCACCCTTCCACTCTCTTCTTACTGTAGCCATGTCGCCCTTGCGGTAGAGCTTACCGAGGGTCTTTTCTCCGTGGAGGAATACGTCCTTGAGTTCTGCAGGGCTCATCTCTTTTGCCTGCTTAAGCTCGAGAGCGCATCTTGCAAGATCATCCTTGCATCTGTCGAGCTGGAGCTTTGCGAAAGCTTTGTAGTCAGCTTCCTTGGCCATCTCCATGCAGATACCGGCTACCTCCATGAAGTTCTTGCCCTGTGCTTTCCAGTCGATATGGTCCTTGGCGCGGAAGAATGCAGGGTTAGGATATTTCACTTTGCCCTTTGCAGCAGCCTTCTTAGCCCTGGCTTCTTTCTTTTCGGCAAGAGAGTTCCTGATGCCGAGCAATTCTGTGCTTAATACCATTACTTCTTGCCTCCTTTCTGGATCTTCTTGATCTCAAGAGATTCGACGAACGCCTGGAATCTTGTTCTCAGCTGTCCGGATCCTCTAGCGTTGTACAGTCTGTCTATGGACAGTACCGGCCATCCGTATTCTTCTGCCATGATGTGGCTGACGAGAGCTCTTTCGAATCCCCAGAAGTCGCAGTATTTCATCTGCTCATAGATGATACCGTCTGCTTTGAATTCCTTGGCCAGTCTGTCGGCTGTCTCTCTTCTCTGCTTTACCTTGTTGTCAGCGATGTAGCGTGCGCACTCAGAAGTGTTCATGTAGTGGCGAACGATCTGAGGAAGTGCGTCTTCCTTGTCGGAAAGCTCGATGACTTCTCTGCCAGGAATGGATCCGAAGCAGTGTCTGTCGAACACTACTCTTGCGCCTGCGTCCTCGATCATCTTGGTGAATTCAGGGTCATCGATCTCGGAACCGACGATGCCGACTCTTGCTCTAGGGAGAACCTTGTCAGGTTTTCTCTTCTTGAGCTCTGCCAGTGTCTCTTTGAGATAAGGCAGGATGAGGTACTTAGGACATGTGTAGCTGACGAGGTTCAGGATGTGGAACTCGTATCCTGTGATAACCGGGTTCTCTTCCTTACGCATCTCGCTGATCTCCTGTATCACAGCACAGACCTCATTGTGCAGGGCAACTGCTTCGCGGATCTTGGCATCAGAGATGTCTGTTCCAAGATGCTCTTTCATAGCATCAAGCAGTCTTACCTCAAGCTGTCTCTGCATGTGCTTGTAGGAGAAGTCCTCGGTCTTGTAAGGAACGTCCAGGATCGGCAGGAAGAAGTGATCTTTGTCGTTGCACTTGAGGATGCTGAAATGCTCATAGAATCTGTTCATCATGGAGCATGCATCAACTCCGGCAATGCCGTCAAGGAACTGGTATCCGCCTTCGATAGCTCTTTCCAGAAGAGCACGTGCAAATTCGCAGACGTAGTTCGACATATAGTATGTGGAAATATCTATCGATCCGGTTCTAGGTGCACGCATTCTTACGGAAACGCAGTTGTCAACGTTCAGAAGAACTTCAGGGATGTGATAGCAAGTGTATCCCATGATCATCTTGCCGTCTTTCTTCGCCTGTTCAACGAGCTCGTTGTCTGCATTGTCCAGAAGACTCTCGAAGTAGATCATATGCTTCAAGTCTTTCAATGTTATACAACCTCCCTCTTAAATATGGTGACAAGGGACGGTTCTGTTGCCACCTGTTTATTGATTCTTTTAAGGTGACAAGAGAACCGTCCCTGCTGCCACCTGTATAACAAGTTATATGAGCTGCATCTTTCTGAGAGCTTCACGTGTCCCAACCATTACCGGTGAATCCGCCGGCAGGTCGAATACGCTGATGCCCATGATGTCGTTGTCGGAGTGTGCCTTGTCTTCCGGGATGTATGCAAGGATCTCTGCCGACTCGACTTTTACATATGGAATGGACTCTTCTTTCACCCTGTTGACGATGACGCCGCACTTGTCGTACATGACGAGCTCGTCAGCAACGCTCTTGATCGTGTCCACTACCTTGCAGCCCTTACGGCTCGGGTCAGTTATGAGGAAAAGGTGTGTGACCTTTTCCATGACGCGGCGGTTGATCTGTTCGATCCCCGCCTCGCCGTCGATTACTACATAGTCGAAGTCGTTGGCCAGCAGGCTTATGACTTCTTTCAGATAAGCATTGACCTTACAGTAGCACCCTGCTGCCTCCGGTCTGCCTATGGCGAGAAAACTGAATCTGTTTTCCTCTACCATGGTGTCGAAGATCCTGAATCTGGCCTCGTTGAGCATCTCGATCGCTTCTTTGGGCCGGCCGTCCTCTACACTGCCGACGATCTTCTTTCTGATGCCGTCGAGTGTATCAGTCGGCTCAACACCGAGAGCAGTCGTCAGCCCGATAGCGGGGTCAGCATCGATGGCAAGTATCCTCGAGTCAGGGTATTCCTCAGTGAGGATCCTCACCATAGCCGAAGAGATCGAAGTCTTGCCGACTCCTCCCTTGCCTGCCACTGTTAAGATCTTAGTATCACGCTTATCACTCATTACTTAGACTTCCTTTTACTAAAGATTCGTTTTTGCTTACTCTTATGAAAAATACTATTCGGCTGATAGCCTATTTAGAAGAATGAGCAGACGATGTCTGTGTAACCAGACGGATCGTTGATCGGAAGTCCTGCTATCAGGAGAGCCTGATTGAGCAGCACTTCGCACATCTTCTTAGCCCTCTCCGGGTCATCGAGCCTCGCTCTGTCGAGAGCAAGGAACGCTTTGTGATCCACGTTGAGTTCGAGTATCCTCTTGGCCTTCATTCCGAGATCAGGATTGACAGCCGTGAAGTATTTCTCCATCTCGAACGTGATACCGTCTCCGCTTGAGAGACACACCGGATGGGTCTTGAGCTTGGTGGTCGCTTTGACGACATCGACCTTGTCTCCGAGAGCTTCCTTGACAAAATCAAAGGTGTCCTTGAACGTCTCGTTCATCTTCTCTTCTGACTTTCCATCGCCGAGATCGAAGTCTCCGTCTATGACCGACATGTACTTCTTGTCCTTGTAGGTTCTGAACATGTCGGAGATGAACTCATCCGTGCTTTCGGTGAAATACAGGATCTCGATGCCCCTGTCCTTGAGGACTTCCGTCTGAGGCATCTTGTCTACCGCCTCGAGGCTGTCGCCGCTTGCGTAGTAGATGTATTCCTGATCCTCTTTCATCCGATCAACATACTCAGCAAGTGTGACGAGCTTCTTCTCTGTCGAGGAGTAGAACATCAGGAAATCCTGGAGCTCTTCCCTGTACTTGCCGTAGTCATCGAGAGCACAGAGCTTGAGCTGGCGGCCAAAGCTCTTGTAAAACTTCTCGTATTTCTCACGGTCTTTGTCCCGCATATCTTCGAGCTTGCCGCGGATCTTTTTCTCGAGATTTTTCGAGATAAGCCTCAGCTGCCTGTCGTGCTGCAGCACCTCTCTTGAGATATTGAGCGAGAGATCAGGAGAGTCAACGACGCCCCTGACGAAGTTGAAATACTCAGGGAGCAGTTCTTTGCACTTCTCCATGATGAGTACGCCTGAGCTGTAGAGCGAAAGCCCTCCGGTAAAGTCGTCTGTATAGTACTTGTTAGGTACGAGCTCAGGGATGAACATCAGAGCATCATAGCTTACCATGCCTTCGACCGAGACAGTGATCGTCTCGAGCGGCGGTGTGTCATCCTGGAACGTCGACTTGTAGAACTCTTCGTACTCTTCCCTGGTGACATCTGCGCGCTTTCTCTGCCACAGAGGCACCATGGAGTTGAACACTTCATATTCCCAGACCTCTTCATACTCAGGATTCTCAGGGTCGGATCCCTCTTTGACCTGTGGATGAGGCATCAGCATCTTGATAGGGAAGCGGATGTAGTCAGAGTACTTCTTGACGAGTTTGTATATAGGGTACTCTCTCATGTACTGGCTGAATTCATCGGCGTCCTCGCCATCCTCTCTGATGTGCATGATGACATCAGTTCCGTGACCGTCTCTGTCTGCAGGCTCTATAGTATAGCCTCCTGCACCCTCGGATACCCATCTGTAAGCCTGGTCTTCACCATACTTCTTACTGACCACTTCGACCTTGTCGGATACCATGAATGCGGAATAGAATCCTACTCCGAACTGTCCGATGATATCTACCTGGTCTGCCATGCTCGCAGCGGCGGTTCCGGTCTTTTCCTTGTCAGCTTTCTCGATCTCTTCTGAAAACTTCTTGCTGCCTGAGAAAGCGATGGTGCCGAGGTTCTTCTCGAGTTCTTCTTCGTTCATACCGATCCCGTTGTCGCTGACCGTGAGAGTACGATTCTCTTTATCGAGAGTCAGGATGATCTCAAAATCGCTGCGGCTCATTCCTACTGACTTATCGGTGAGTGCCAGATAGCACATCTTGTCGATGGCATCTGATGCGTTGGAGATGATCTCACGCAGAAAGATCTCCTTGTGCGTGTAGATCGAGTTGATCATCATGTCCAGCAGACGCTGGGATTCGGCTTTAAACTTCTTCTTCATTTTGTGATAACTTCTTTCTATATCCTGTAACTATTTAAAATTTTGACATATATTCTGAATCGATCTGATCGTATGGTACGTCGTGCGGATCTCTTCTCTCCATGTTGTCGAAGTGGTTCTTCATGAACGGCTCAACAACGTAGTAGAGCAGCTTTCCGTCGAGATCGAAGTAGAATACGCAGAACAGTCCTGCGTAAGCAGCAACCAGAGTACCGACCGTTCTCCTTACAAATCTCTTGGCCTTTTTGGCTCTTTTTGCTTTTTTACGCGCTTTTCTCGATTTCCTTCCTAGCATCGGACGGTCTCCTTTCTACCAGCTATCGATATCGTCAAAGTCGAGCAGTGACGGATCGAGCGGTTCTTCTCCCATTACAGTGAACATGTAGTCGTTGATGATCTGTCTGATCTGCGATCTAGGAACTGTTCTCTTGTCAGGCAGAGCGTGAGGCATCCAGATAGCGTGGATATTTCTTGCTCTGAACTCGTCCTCGAAGAGTCCTACGACACCCTGCATGCCCTTGCACTGCAGCTGGTCGTACATCATGACCATGTCGCAGTTGAACTTTTCCATGTTTTCCCAGAGTTCGAAGATGTGCTGCAGTCCTCCTACAGCCATTCTTCTCATCGGAGCCCATTCATGATATTTCGCGATATCCAGCAGACAGTTCTCATAAGTATCTGTCCTGATGTCAAGGTCGAACATCAGCGAGTCCATGTTGATGATGGTGTTGAGGCCCCAGCAATTGTAAGCCCATGTGCACCATGCAGAGTAGTACAGCGGAGCGCATGACCATGCGATGACTCTGTGTCTCGTCATCGGGAAGGTGTTGATGTCTTCATTTACGCACTTCTCCATGATCTTCTTGACGCGTCTGTCAACATCATGCCAGAAAGGTCTCTCACCGTACTGCGAGTAGAAGATCCTGTACAGAGCCTGAGCTACACCATTGATAGGATAGCTGTGAGTATTCGCAGCTACATCCCATTTCTCTCTCTCGAACTGGTTCTGCTTGTTCTGCAGCTCGATGTGCTTCTTGAGCTCTTCCCAGTGGAACTCAAGTCCGGTCTGCTCTTCCATGAATCTCCATGCCAGCTCGATCTCCTTGGCGCAGTTTTCGAGAACGGAATCGTCATCGAACTGCATGACCTGCGGCATCGCGAAGAGCGGCTTGTTCATCATCCAGTCCTGAATGACGGATGTACCTACCGAGCTGTCGCAGGCTTCGTTCGTCGTGACCATCGCGACGAATGAATCAGGAACATCATCCTCGATGTAGATGCCGGCCTCGGCCTGGCACATCGGGCAAGGGTCGCCCGGAAGTCCGTATGCCTGGACCGCGTCGATGTAGTTGAGTACTGTGTGGTTGTTGCAGTGGCATGTTACGAAGTACGGGATCATCTGTGTTGGCAGGTAATAGCCGCCCTGATCCATGTACGGATAGATGATGCCGCCCCATACTGTCTCGTCTGTACCGATTGTCTTCGCTCTGAGAGCCGGATCTCCGCCGATGTTGAGGTCTCTGTTGAAGAATCCGGTGATCTGGTACAGGCATGCACTTGTGATCCCTCTGAAGTGCCATGCGGAAGCTTTGAGTGTCTCGCCTCTCATACCCTCGAGGCATCTGTCGAACCAGTGCATTACGGTCAGGTATGTCTGACCCATCCATCTGTATCTCCATGTTCCCTTGAGGAACTGGATCGCGCCCTTAGGACCGCCGCCGTATACCATGAGGTCATGTACGATCATTCCGTAGTTGTACAGCCAGATGTTATTGAAGTAGTACATGGTATCCTTGATACCACGCCACTCTCTGTGTTTATACAGACCTGTCTTAGGGATATACAGGTCTCCGAGTCTTCTCTCTCCATGAGGCTTGCCGTAGACAAAATCCCTGGCAGCCTTCTTGAAGTCGACCTCTTTGAGTTTCTTCAGATCAGGTTTCTTCATGTCTACTTAACCTCCTGTATCTTCTTGAGCTCTACGCTCTCAACGAATGCCTGGAATCTTGTTCTGAGCTGTCCGGATGCCGTGTTGATGTACTCCTTCTCGATGGAGCATACCGGATATCCGAAGTCTCTAGGCAGAACGATCGTGTCGATCATTCTCTCAAAGCTCCAGTATTCGCAGAACTTATTGGATTCAACGATGATACCGTCTGCCTTGTACTCCTTTGCATAATCAGCGAGCACCTTCTTGCGGCGCCTCATCTCCTGCTGCTCCATGAATCTAGCGCACTGGCTTGTCAGCAGGTAATGTCTGGCAACTGCTGTCAGAGGATCTTCTCCATCCTTGATGTCGATATGCTGTCTGGCCTCGAGCGAGCCGTAACAGTGTCTGTCGGCTACTACGAGAGCTCCGCAGCCTTCGATCAGCTTGATGAAGTCAGGGTCATCGTTCTCAGAACCCGCGAGAAGCACCTTGATCTTATAATTAGGCTTGTCATCAGGCTCTCTGGTCTTGAGCTCCTCAAGTGTCTCTCTCAGCTTATCTACGATCAGGTATTTAGGACATACCATTGAGACCAGTGTGATGACGCTGAACTCGTAACCTGTGATGGTCGGATTGTCGAGTTTGCGGAAGTTACCGATCTCAGTGATGATGTCGTTAACTTCGTTGTTGATCCTGATCGCCTTAAGGATAGCCTCGTCAGATGTATCGACTCCGAATTCCTTAGCAAGGAAATCGAGGACTTTGATCTTCAGCTGCTTCCTGTAGTGATCGATACTGTTCTCATTCTTCTTGAACGGAACGTCGGTGAATGAAGTCTTGAACGTAGCGTTGTTGATAACGCCTTCCATGTAGTCGAGATGCTCCTGGAATCTGCATGTTACCGTGCAGGTCTCTGTGGCGAGCTGGGCGTCAATGAAATTGAATCCACCCTCAAGAGCTCTCTCGAGAAGTGATCTGCCGTAATGGCATGTACGACCGGACATATAGTATGATGCCATATCCGGCGATGTGCATTTAGGCGCTCTCAGTCTTACTGCGAAGCAGCCAGGCAGATCGAGGAGGACCTCAGGCATGAAATAGCATGTGTAGCCGAGACACAGATTGCCGTCTTCCTTGCCCTTGCGCACGAGGTCATTATTGGCCTCCTGCAGCAGATCCTCAAAGTAGATCAGATGCTTTAAGTCACGCATGGTGTATCACCTTTCCTCCCTCTCTTTTAATTACTTATTGGTAAGGAACCGCCTGCTGCGGTTTCATCTCAAAAACCACAAAAACCGTCTCAGGGCGCACTATCCCTTACAATATACTATTGGTATAATTTTAATGTTCTTGAGATAAAAGTGTCAATGAGATATACTCATGAAAACAGCGGAAAATGCAGGGATTTTTGTATTTTTTTAGAACTTGTTTTTCCACTTGTTCAGAATCCCCTATATGGGGATAGAAAAGCTTAAAGACACACTATTTATGGTAACCACTTGTTTAAGCAACAGGCTGCAACGGGCACTCATAAAAACGCTGATTCACCCCTGTAGCTTTCCACGCGGTCACTATAGCAGCAGTATAAATCTATATCGGAGGACTTTAGAAATGCATGACCATAACAGCCCACAGCACGCATCAGTAACTCACTCCCACGAACATGACGGACACACTCATGTGCACACCCATGCTGACGGGACAACTCATTCACACTCTCATGCGACGGCTTCTTCTCCTGAAGAGGCTCTGGCACTTCTGACATACATGCTGAACCATAACAGGCATCATGCAGAGGAACTTCACGACCTTGCTCACTGCTTTGATGAGGTCTCAGGCGACCTGGTCCATGAAGCCGTCGACAAGCTCGAAGAGAGCAACGCGCTTCTTGAGCAGGCTCTGTCACTGCTTAAGAATCAGTAATATCCGCATATTTCAGGCAAAACAAAAGTGCAGCCGCTTTTATGCATAAGCGGCTGCATATTAATTTGTTCCTGTTTGCGGCTTATTCTTCCCCGCTTTCCGGTGTTTCCCGGTCATTGACACACAGAGACAGTGACAGCACCATCACCAGCAGCAATGATATTAACTTTCCTGATATTTTCATATCGGACAGATCTTTTTCCATTTCCGGGCCTTTCACCGATCAGCTGTTACAAGCCTTAACTAAGCGTCTTCAAAATGTGTTTTTACCACATGTTCTCATCAGGGATGTTCTCGAGAGTCGGATCGAGCGGTTCTTCGCGGAGTACTGTACGCATGTATTGGCTGAACTCATCACGGATAGCCTGGCGGGTGTATACACGAGGGTCGCAGAGGTCATGGCATACCCATACGACATGGATGCCTCTTTCTCTGCCCTGCTCCTCGAACATTCCGTGGAGTCCGTCAAGAGCTTTGCAGGACATGTGCTCCCACATCATGACCATATCGGCGTTCATCTTCTCGCAGAACTCCCAGAGCTCATCTACGAGAACCTTGTATCCGCCGTGTGTACGGTTTCTCATGATCATGTTCTCGTTGAGCCATGCCATGTCGTAATATGCTTTCTCTCTGTTCTCCGGAGTATCCTCTTCATTGATCATCTTGGTGTTGACCATTGAAAGCATATCTGTCAGAGGCAATACGCCCCAGCAGTTGATCATCCAGTAGAGCATGTGGATGTTGTACTGAGGCTGCACGCCCCAGATGATACATCTGTGCCTGTATTCAGGCGCCATCATGGTCTTTCTCTTGTAACCTCTCTGGACGAGCTTGGTTATTTTCCTGTCGATCGGCGGGAAAAGCGGCGATCTGCCGCAGTTGCCCATGTAGTTGGTATCATTGTAAAGCGAGAATACCGAACCCACGAACTGCGGATAATCCGTACAGTTGATGTCCAGCCATTCCTGACGGTGGCGGGTAGCATCATTGACTCTCGCGGCACTTTCGAAGTATCTCTTCCAGTTCCACTTCTCTCCGGCATGATCTTCTACGAATTTTATCGCAGCCTTGATATCATTAGCGGCATAGTCCTGTACGTCATCTTCGCGGTGACGCATAGGAGCAGCCAGCTGGAATGTCGGGATGCCGTATTCTCTCTCGAGTCTGCTTGCTATGACGCCGTTACCCATCAGGGATCCATCACAGGTAGTGTTGACCTGTACTGCGCAGCATCCGAGTACGGCAAAATCATCGTCGATGGAGATGCCGGCCTCTGCCTCAGGCATCGGGCATACATCTCCAGGGATACCGAATTCCTGAGCGACATCGAGATAGTGCGTCGTCGAATACTGAGTCAGGAGGTTGGCAACGAACATTGTAGGCACCTCTCTGAGGATAGCCTTGGTCTCGTCAAAACCCATCATGAACGCTGTCATAGCATTCTCGTCAGTGAGTACGCAGTGGCTTGAGTACTCTTCGTCATTGCCTGTCCTGCGGTCGCCTCTGAAGATGTTGTCCATCGTCTGGGCAACGTCATATATGACGAAGTTCATTGCAGTATGAGTGATGCGGAGCGGCTCGTCACGCAGTCCCATCGTGAACTTGTCCATCATATGCGGAACTGCAAGATAGTTAGCCATCCATCTGTAGCGGAACATCGCCTTGACGTTACGCGGCTTGGATATGAACCTGGCGAGGATGGACATGATATACAGCCATCTTGTGTAATCGTAAAGTGTATCCTTGACACCTCTCCATTCGCGGCGCCTCATGACCTTGCTCTTGTTGTTGGTCGGATAGAGTTTGCCGAGATACTGGTCACCTTTGCGCTTCTTAGGGTTGGTGATCTTCTTAACCTGTTTGAATGCCATTATCTGTCACCTCCCTGCAGCTTTTTTATCTCAACGCTTTCAACGAATGCCTGGATACGTGTACGCATCTGCCCTGCTCCGCCGGCGATGTTGTACGGTCTGTCTACTGAAAGGACAGGGAAGCCGTAATCTTCACGGAGCATATGTGAACCGAGCATCCTCTCGTAAGCCCATGGATCGCAGAACTTGACCTGCTGATAGATGATACCGTCCGCTCCATATTCCTTCGCAATATCGTTGACGTATTTCTTGCGGCCGTACACCTTGTCCATATTCATCATACGAGGGCACTGTCCCCAGTATACATAGTGGCGGCAGACCTGAGTCAGGATGTCTTCTTCGGAATTATCATCGATCACGATAGGTTCCCTTCCCGGGAATGATCCGAAGCAATACCTGTCAGCACATACATAGGTATCACAGCCCTCGATCAGCTTGATGAACTCGACATCATCGACCTCGGAGCCGACCACCATGACGCGGGCACGCCACTTCTTACCGTCGGGCTCTCTGGTTTTGACCTCTTCAAGTGTCTCTCTCAGCTTATCTATGACCAGATATTTAGGTGCCACATATGTCGCAAGTGTGAATACTGCAAACTCGTAGCCTGTGATCCTCGGATCTGCTTCCTTACGGAATTCGCCCAGCTCTCTGAGCAGGCGGCACACTTCATTGTGCTCTTCCACAGCCTTGCGGATCGCCTCATCGGAGATATCGATACCGTATTTCTCATGCAGAGGCCTGAGAATGTGGTTCTTGCACTGCAGCACGAGCAGATCGACTCCATTCTCGTCAGCCTTGAGCGGTATCTCCATAAATTCATAGAAGAAGTTCTTCTTTCCTTCGTCCATTGTGTGCAGGAGATACATATTCTCTGCTGCACGGTTCATCATCGTGCAGCCGTCGGCTGCGATAAGGCAGTCGGCAAAATTGAAACCTCCTTCGATCGCTCTCTCCAGAAGTGCGCGGCTCGTCTCACACAGGAGATTGGTCATATAATATGTCGCAATATCCAGTGAGCCGGAATTAGGCGCAAAAAGACGAACTGAGAACGCATTGCCGAGGTTCATCAGCGGCTCCGGCAGGTTTTCACATGTGAAAGCTGCACAGATCTTCCCCTCGGACTTGGCCTGTTCGATCAGTTCGTTGTTAGCATTCTGGAGGAGATCCTCAAAATACAAAAGATGCTTAAGATCTTTCATGGAACACCTCTTTCTTATTTCCCTCTCTCAGCAGAAGCAAAAGCACATCCCGTGTTCTGGACAAACGGTATCAGCTCAGACCGGAATGAGTTTCTGTTACCTTTGTAAAAAGTGTATATTACACGGCTTGTATTTTCAAGGACTAACGGTATACATCCGTGTATTTTGTGTAACAGGTGGTAAGAATAGAAAACCACCAGTTGAACTATGGTATACACCGGGATCGAAAATAGCCAGGGGCTATAAAATAGTCCCTGGCTACTCGTTTGTGTATATTGACGCTTAGTATATTGATGCTTAGCCAAAATACTTATCCTCGATCCCCATCTGCCTGAACATCGTTCCATCTGCGGCATATTTGCATGGCTTCCAGTACTTCTCAGGAGCATTCACGGTCTTGTACTGGTATGTGGTCACTACTTTATCGCGATGTGAATCTCCGTCGGAATCTTTACGCTTGGTGGTTGTGGTAGTCTGTATCAGCCTGCCATTTCCATCATATTTGTTCTGTATGGTCGTGGTCTCATTTGTAGACGATCTGTTGATCTTACTGCCGCGAGCCACAAGAACCTGTTTGCTCAGCTTGCCCTTGTTTTTGCCCTTCTTTATGTAAGTATTTTTGACCTTGGTTTTTATTGTTAAGCGAGTCTTAGCCTTTTTAGAGCCTTCTTTTGTTTTCCATTTCATTACAATTGATGTAGGGTCACCCTTCTTGTTGAATTTGTATTTATATGAATATGTATCGGTGCTCCTGCCTTCTGTGTAGGAACAGTGCGCGATATATCCCTTCTTATTAAAGCTCCACTTATAGCTATTGCCTTTTACCGGTTGATATACGACATTCCTGATCCTGCCGTTTTTCCAATATGTATAGGTATATGTTCCGTCCAGACCGCTGTCAGAATATTGCTGTTCCTGCAGCGTGCGTCCGTTTCCATCTCTTATGCTTACTGAGTACTTGTTGTATAAACCGTTCTTGTCTCCAATAGATCTGCTCATATACAAGCCTTCATCAGTAAACTCGCGAGTTTCTGTAATTATTGCATTATCACCATCTGAATCGCTGTACCTGCTGGTCAATACAGTAGGAATATAGAAAGTCTTCTCACCTGATGCCGCATTGACTTCCATTACCGGTGCAAATACGAACACAAGGGTCAGTATCATTACTGCAGGCAGAATGATCATTCTTCTCAAACTTCTCAAATTACTTTTACGCTTCATCTCGTTTCCTCCTTATTTCTTATAACATTGTAGTTTGCTACAGAATCATTTTCAATAGTTATCCGCACTTGGTTTGTTCAGCTGGTTTGATTCGTTATTGAATTGTTTATTCATAAGTAACTAATTTATTTGATATTGGAATTATAGTTACATTTATTGAATATGTCAAGCATTTATTAATCGTTATTTGAATTTTAAAATTATTATTTGATTTTAGATAGTAATGTGATACTATAACTAAAACAAAAATGATCAGGCAATAATTATTTATCAAGAAAAGAATTAAAAAGATTACTTCTTTGAGGAGATTACTACTATGAGTGCAAGCAAAACAACATATACAGATTCCATCGCCAGATATATCAATTCCAGCGGAAAAAGTCAGAAAGAGATCGCTGATGAGCTGAGCATCTCACAGTCAACTATCAGCGGCATAGTGAATGGAGAGCGGGACCCGAAGCTCAGTACCGTGATTGGTCTGGCGGATCTTTTCGGAGTAAGTATTGATACGCTTACAGGGTACACTCCGGGCAGCCACGCAAAAACTCAGGAGGAGATCCGTCTTGAGAATGAACTCGAAAGATTGGACAATAATGTCAAGGCCTGTGCCAAATGGAAGGAAGAATGGACCGCTTCAGATATGGCGGAATATGTATCACAGGAAATCTTCCTCATACTCCACCGGCATGAACTGTTATAAGACATACGTAATCGGAATACTTGATAGCATTTTGGGCATCATCAATTACGAAACCGTTGGAATTCTATGGAATCCCAACGGTTTTGCGCTTTTCAAACTCAATAATGTAACTGTGGTTCAACCAGGAGCGAGCGACGCCGTACTTATCGGTCGAACCCGTGATAGTGCAGTTGATGTTGTTATCGTCAATGTCGATGCTGTCGCTTCCGATATCATACGACCCGTTATTCTCCGCGTCCTTGGCGTAAGCGCATGAAAAGAGGCCCGCAATAATGATGAGGGCGCATGTGATGATCAGCAGAAATGCAGCTCTTATCCTTATTTTTCCTGATACTGGATCAACTGAATACATGATAGTCCCCTATAGCAGAAGCATGCTTCTGTTTGCCTAAGCATTAGCGCTTATCATCCGATATACTTTTTTCATTGAAAGTCCCTGTACGACCGTCGTAAAGAAAACGATCGCATAGGTACATCCCAGCAGGATGTAATATGTTTCTTCAGGCAGCATTGCAGCGGTGCTCATTGCAAGAGCAATCGAAAGTCCTCCCCGCAGACCGCCCCAGGTAAACAGTATCGTAAAGTTTTTCCGGCTGAAACCATCCGGTATCGGTCCGAGTAAAAATGACCCTGCCCAAACGCTTCCAGATCTTCCCAGGAGATTGCAAAGGATAGCTATGAATGACAGCAGTATTACATGCGGCATCTGCAGAATACGCGCAAAAGTCAGACCCAGGATCACATAAAGCACGGAATTCAGCAGCGTATCCAGCACTTCCCAGAATATGTCAAAATCCATCAGTTCCCATACCATGCCCTTCTGAGCTTCTCTTTCCCTAAGCGTGGAGAAGAGGACGCCGGCTACGACACAGGAAATGGCGCCGGAACACTCCAGGATCTCACAAAGGACATAAGCACAGGAAACAGAAAACAGGCTGGCCAGGATCTGCAGGTATTTATCCTTTGTATTACGTATCACCAGAAAACTGGCTGCCGTAACAATTGCCCCGATGAGTACCGCTCCCAATACTTCCCGGGCCATTACGGCAACAAAGCCGTTGCCTTTCTGTGCAGTCACGATCCCGGAAAAGACCACAAACAGAGCAACACCGACTCCATCATTAAGCAGTGATTCCCCTTCCATCAGAAAACCTGTCAGTTTCGGCAGCCCGAATTTATTCAGGATGCTCGTTGCCGCAATTGGATCTGTAGGAGCCGTGACACTGCCGAACATAAAGCAGACCGGAAGGCTGAACGGAAGGTTCAGCAAAATGGAAGCGAGTCTGAACAGGACCCCGTACAGAAGCGCTCCGAGAAGTGTACAGACAAATGCAAGTACGCTGACCTGCCTGGCCTGTTCTCTGAACTGTGATAGTTTCAACCGGCATGAACCTGCAAACAGCATAAAGCACAGCACCCCGTTCATAAGAAATGTCTCAATGTTGAAAACATGAACATTCTGCATAACTTCCATAAGCGAACCGCTATGGAACGCTGCAAGCAGAGTCAGCCCCGCTCCGATCAGCACTGAAAACAGCAGAAGAGAGATCTCATATGTCAGATGAAACAATTTCTCATTTAGAAATCCGATAAGTACAGCGATCCCAAGTGTAATCGCAGTCAAAATAAGAAAAGAATCCATACTGTTCTCCTGTGCTCTCAGTCTTCCTTGTGCTCGTTAAGCCTTATCATGAGACTCTCCGCCGCTGCCTTTTGAGATGGCTTTGGCTGTCAGCATGCCCGAGCCTTCAGTAGTTATTCTGATCGGCTTGTTGGCAATAGGTTCAGTCTATATGTATTCATTATTCACCGGCGAGCAATTCGGTGAATTTTTTCATGGTACCCGGAATATCAATGGTCTGAGGACAGACCTTCGCACATGCTCCGCAGCCTATGCACGCAGATGGAAGCTTGTCCTTATCGATGGCAGCCAGAGCCATAGGTGCGATAAAGCCTCCCTCACTGTATGCGTGCTCATTATAGAGTGCGAGCAGCCTCGGGATATCCAGCTGCTGCGGACAATGTGTGGTGCAGTATCTGCAGGCAGTACAAGGCACGGTGCCTGCATTCTTTCCTGTCGTATCGAAATGAGCTGCTGTAAGCAATGTCGCGATATCGTCATCGCTGATCGCATGTTTCTCGCTGAAAAATTCTATGTTCTGCTTAAGCTGCTCAAAATTTGACATCCCTGAAAGGATGACTGTGACTCCCGGGACTGACTCAAGGAACGCGAATGCCCAGTTGGCAGGCGTCCAGTCCGGATTGCTCTTGGAGAGGATCTTTTCAGCTCCGAGTGCGGACTTAGCCAGCTTGCCTCCCCTGAGTCCTTCCATTACCCAGATCGGCATGCCGAGGTTGTTCAGATACTCGACTTTGCTCTTGGCATCCTGGAACTCAAAATCCAGATAGTTGAGCTGGATCTGACAGAATTCAAGATCCTGCCAGTACTTCTTCACGAATCTGTGCATGGTCTCGAATGTTCCGTGGCATGAGAATCCCAGATGCCTGATGCGGCCTGCTTCTTTCTGCTTCACCAGAAAATCGCGCAAGCCGATCTCATCATCAAGATACTTGTCGATATTCATCTCGCATACATTGTGGAACAGGTAAAAATCAAAGTAGTCCACTCCGCACTTTTCCAGCTGTGCCTCGAATATCTCCTCGATCCTGTCGAAACTGGACAGATCATAGCCCGGGAACTTTGATGCGATATAGTAATCCTTGTGATCGTATTTCGCCAGCGCTTTGCCGAGCACTATTTCACTGTTTCCGCCGTGGTATCCCCATGCGGTGTCATAATAGTTGATATCGTTAGCCATCGCATAGTCTACCATCTCACAGACTGCGGCTTCATCCGGTCTGCTGTCATCGCCGTCGATCACAGGCAGTCTCATGCATCCCATACCGAGAGCTGACAGCTCTATGTCACGAAACTTGTTATAATACATACTTATTCCCCCCCCCGATTTCTGTTCTTACTTCACGATGATAAAGTTCTCTGTCAGATCGATCTGCTGCAGAGTCCCATCGAACGTAGTGCGGATGCCCATGATATCAGTAAAATATATCTTTCCGTCTTCGATCCTGATGTCCGCTACATTCTTGGCCAGCAGATTGCTGTCATCTACTTTTTCTCTGTAAACATTTGAAAGGCACATTTTCTGTTCTCCATTTCTATTACTTACTAGCGCTTCTGTTTCTTAAGCTCTTTCCAGTCGATCCTCTCGCCTCTGAAAAAGGTCTCCCGGTCTAAGCGGCTGATCTTACGTATTACTTTGCACGGATTTCCGAATGCGACCACATTCGCAGGTATGTCACGTGTGACGACGCTTCCTGCGCCGATCACGCTGTTCTCCCCGATAGTAACACCCGGGCATACGACCGTACCGGCTCCGATCCATACATTTCTGCCGATATGTATGTCCTTGTTATACTGCAGCAGAGGATCCTCTCTCAGCTCCGGAAGTATCGGATGTCCTGCTGTAGCCAGAGTCACGTTGGGACCGATCTGGACCCAGTCTCCTATGTAGATATGCCCGTCGTCTACGAGCATCAGATTGTAATTCGCGAAAATATTCGAACCAAGATGAACGTGTCGGCATCCCCAGTTGGAGTGAACAGGGCTTTCCAGCTGAATGTTGCTGCCGCACTCAGCGAACATCTCATGTATGAGACGAGCTCTCTCTTCAAGCTGGGACGGACGCAGCCGGTTGAACTCCCACAGCTTGTCCTGATATGACATCTGTTCTGTCAGCACCTCTTCATCCGCGGGATCATAGAGGAGTCCCTTTTCCATTCTTTCATATTCTGTCATCCGTTATGCCCCCTCTCTGCAGCATCATGGTGTGATGCTATTTTCGTTCTGCAATTATCGCTCTGTCCAGACCCGCCATATCCTGTATCTTGCGGACATTTTCCCAGGCCTTGTTCTTCATGAGAAGTCTTTTGACAGATCCGGCCTGATCCGCTCCGATCTCAAGCACCATAACGCCTCCGGATCTCAGGTGCATGCTGGCATCCTTTGCTATGATTCTGTAGAAATCAAGGCCGTCTTTTCCGCCGTCAAGGGCTGATTTAGGCTCGTGATCTCTTACCTCTATACTGAGGTCATCGATATCTGCGGTCCTGACATATGGCGGATTGCTTATTATCATGTCGTATTCCCTGTCAGTCGGAAGAGCCTTGAACATGTCTCCGAGCAGGAATACGCACTGACGATTGACTTCATTCAGACTTGCGTTGCCGGCTGCCGTGCGCAGTGCTTCTTCAGAAACATCTGTCATGGTAACTATGGCCTCAGGTACCTTGACCGCCACGGTCACGCCTATGGCACCGCTCCCTGTGCACAGATCGAGCACATCCGGATGAGCCCAGTCTTTTTCTTTTATGATTTTTATAGCTTCTTCAACTACTATCTCGGTATCCAGTCGCGGTATAAGGACTGACGGGTTGACCCTGATAGGCAGGCCCATGAATTCCTGCATGCCGAGTATATATTGAAGAGGCGTACCGGTCAGTCTGTCATGTATGCGCTTTTCATATTCGATGAAGTCATCCTCATCCATCAGCTCTTTGCTCTTGGTTATGAGCTCAGTCTGTGTAAGTCCTGTCGCATACTGAAGGATGATGCGCGCCTCATTTTTACCGTTTTCAACCATGCTGAGAGCTGCCTGCCCCCAGTTCAGAGCATTTTCTATCGTAGTGATATCTGCAGTGAACCTTCTTGCGAGAATCGAGGACTTGGCTTCTTCCTGGATGTGGTCAGCGATGGCCTGCGGAAGTGATACTGTATCTTCTGCTGTATGCACTACCATCGTATAGCCGTTTTCATCGAGACTGTCCAGGAATTTTATCGCCTCATTGATGCTGTTTTCATCAGCCGGTCTGATCTCTTCATCCTCATCCGGAAGCTTTTTACTCATGACCTCCGAGCCCGGTTTCCAGAAAGAGTCACCGATCATGTTGCCGTCTTTGTCAACGAATCCCTCGATCATCGGCATATCCTTGTCGACCAGCACGGCCTTGAGTGACAGCAGCCCGACCTCAAGCTGCTCTTTTGTAGGCTCTGCAGTCGTCAGTTTCTGCAGCATGAGACCCGGATAACTGAGTATCTTGACAATGATGTTGTCTGAGCGTCCTGCCCATTTAAGAAGTTCATAGCTGAGCCCTGCTATCACCGGTATAAGTATGATCCTCGATGCTATCCTCAGGACCAGATTAGGCCAGCCGAGAAAGCTGAAGAGCAAAAGGCTGATGATCAGCACGAAGACCAGGAAGCTGGTCCCGCACCTTGGATGCAGAGTGTAGAATTGCTGAGCATTCTCAGGTGTCAGCTCGAGATTGTTCTCAAAGCAATGTATGGATTTATGCTCAGCCCCGTGATATTGAAAAAGGGTGTGGATCTCGTTCATCCGCCGTATCAGGATGATATATCCAATGAAAATAGCTATCCTGAGTATTCCCTCTATCAGATTGAGGACTATCGTGCTGTTTATCCATCTTCCAAGGAAGTTAACTACCCATGTAGGGAATATAACGAATATCAATATGGATAAAACTACGGCAAAAACCAGAGAAAGCGTCATCAGGATGTTCCAGGCAGCGCGCTCACCGAACTTTTTATTGACCCATTTCTCAAATTTTGTCTCCTCTTCGCTGTATTCTTCCGGTGCGTATTTCTCCAGGATGTCAGCTGACTCCATGAGTGTCGTCATCCCGTTGATAAGAGAACGCACAAAAGCGACCACGCCTCTGATGACCGGCACCTTCATCGCTTTCGGATCAGCCTGTTTCTCTTTCGTTTTGAGATACAGTTCTCCCGAAGGCAGCCTCATCGCAAGGGCGATGCGGTCAGGGCCCTGCATCATGACGCCCTCCATAACTGCCTGACCTCCTATGGAAGTCGGACATGCGCCTTTTATGAAGATCTTGCTGTAATCTATTTTATTGCTCATTATCTGTGTGTATGTATACCTCTCGTTTATTCGCTGTTACTCTGATCAGACTTGCCGCGCAATGAAGTTCAATGCATCTTCTTGAGCATAAAGTTGACAAAGTCCGCATTGCACTTGGTGCTCGACAGGTTGTCTATGATCTCTTCTGTCACATCCATAACATTTCCGGATGCCATCGCTCTTCTGAGCATGAACATCACCTGGTATTCCTCAGGTGTGAGCAGAAGATCCTCTCTTCTCGTACCCGACTTGTTGAGATCTATCGCCGGGAATATCCTGCGCTCTGAGAGCTGTCTGTCGAGATGCAGCTCCATGTTGCCGGTACCCTTGAATTCTTCATAGATCACATCGTCCATGCGGCTGCCCGTATCTACGAGTGCCGTTGCGAGAATGGTCACACTGCCGCCTTCCTCAATGTTGCGGGCAGTACCGAAGAATTTTTTAGGCGGATGCAGAGCTCCCGGGTCAAGTCCGCCTGACAGCGTCCTTCCCGAAGACGGGACCTCCATATTGTAGGCTCTTGCCAGCCTGGTGATGGAATCGAGCAGAATGACTACGTCTCTGCCGGACTCTGCCAGTCTTTTAGCCCTCTCTATGACCATCTGTGCCACCTTGACGTGGTGTCTTGTCTCTTCGTCAAAAGTCGAATATATGACCTCACCGCGGTGCAGGCTCCTCTTCATGTCGGTGACCTCTTCAGGTCTCTCATCTACAAGAAGTACGATCAGCTCAATATCAGGATACTTGTCTTCGATAGAGGCCGCGATCTTCTTGAGCAGCACAGTTTTACCCGCTTTAGGCTGGGCAACGATAAGTCCTCTCTGCCCTCTGCCTATAGGAGCGACGAGATCCATGACCCTGGTCGAAAGATCTATGCTCGAGTTCTCGAGTACGATCTTTTCATCGGGGAAGATCGGCGTCAGGTCATCAAAATGCGGGCGCCTTTTGGACGCTACCGGATCCATTCCGTTTACGGATTTGACATACAGAAGCGCGCCGAATCTCTCTCCTGCGCGCGGCTTTCTGGTGATGCCGTGGATCTTGTCCCCGGTCCTCAGTCCAAAACGCCTGATCTGGCTGTTCGATACGTATATGTCTTTATTCGAAGTAAGGAAATTGTCAAATCTGAGAAAGCCAAAACCGTCTTCTGCTATCTCGAGGATCCCTTCTACTTCAGGTCTCTCTTCCTGAGTTGTTTCTTCGGCTGCCGGTTCGGCCGGAGCAGCTTCACCCTCAGCTGTTTCGCTGATGTCTTCTTCTGCAGGAATGACTTTTTGCGTTTCTTCCTCTATCTTTTCTTCAGTTGTTTCCTTGATCAGTTCATCTGACATTTCTAGTCCTCCTTGATTTAGATGGGATATTTAAGAATGGGATTATCTTTATAGAGAGGATCAGCTGCATAGCTGATCCGTGAGGGGCTTGCCGGTAGCCGGTACTTAGCGATAAGCGAGCAGCTGCCCCTTCATTACAATTCTTCATTCGCGCCGACAGTTGTCAGGATCTCTTCTTCTGACTTGTCGACCTGGCTGACCTCGAGTTTGTTGATGTCCTCAGGATCCACACTTTCAGTCAGAGCCAGCAGTGTAGGCGACAGATATACTGTCGACAGCTGCTTGCCTTCAAGACTGATAATAGATCTCTCGGTGAAGTTCTTTCCGCTGATATAGTATCTGTCTCCGATCTTTCTGATGCCCTCGATGGATATGTCTTTATGTCCCATCTTCATCTCTGCCGGAGCAAACGGTGCAGTGCCGCCGAATGCATAATTTTTGCCATAGAGCATGTCATATGCCAGGGCTTCCATATCTTTCAGATAGCTTGGATCGTCTTCCTTGGTTGTCTGCTGGTAATCGAAAAGGATCCCTTCATGGCTGAGCCCGGCGTCTCTGAGAAGGACCGCACCGCTCTGATACGAAGCAATATCTCTGTCTTTTTTGGTCAGTCCGATATTATCCCAGATGACATATCTTGTCTGATACAGGTTATCAAGTTTGTAATTCTCTTCTTTGACATCCAGAGCAGGGATATGGTCACCGTAAATGATCATGACGGTCGGTTCATCTGCCTTATTGATCTCTTTGATGAGATCTCCTATGAAGGTATCCATCTCATGGCATTCATTCAGATAGTATTCGTATTTCCACTTCAGTTCTTCATCATCACAGGTGACTGTAGTATACGGTTTCTTGAACACTCTGTCGGTCGGATATGCTCCGTGACCCTCTACGGATATGACATGCATGAAATCCCTTTCTTCTGTAGACTTCATGATCTCCATGATCTCTCCTGTCAGAACTGTGTCCTTGCACCAGTTGGTCGGAGTGAATGTCACATTGTTCATGTATTCGACAGATGTGAATGTATCAAAACCGAGATTCGCGTACACTTCATTACGGTTGTAGAAAAGAGCTCTGTGGTCATGGAGAGCGCTTGTCTGATATCCATGGCTCTTTGCTACGTATGCCATGCTTTCAAGGGTCTCTTTTCTCAGCTTGCCCTTGTATGGATACTCGCCCGGCCCGAAGAACTTCGCACTTATACCTGTCAGCACTTCAAACTCGGTATTGGCCGTTCCGGCTCCGCACGCAGGGACAGTGAAGGTGCCGGAAGTGTAATTCTTATACAGCTTGTTGAATACCGGCGTCGGATCGCGGTCGACCTCGATATTTGCATAATCCTGAGCAACAGTAAACGATTCCATCTGGAGCACGATAATATTCGGGTGATCCAGACTGTCATCCTTTTCGGCAAGAGCTGTGTCCTTGCCTTTCTTCGTCTTTTCCTCAAGAATGCCTTCTATCATAGCATCAGAATAGCCTCTCGGCTTTGAGATGCCTGCGTTGGCTGATGTCATGATGAAACAGTACGGCATGCCGTAGTCTCTGTATGCATAATTGAGATTACCGAAGAAAGTGCCGATCACACCGATGTGGATAAGAAACACTGTCGCGCCGGCAGTCACTGCGGCAGACAGCAGAATCGCAGCGATACTCTTCGTGTATTTGATGTTTTTCCACTTTTCACTTCTGATGAAGATCATCACCAGTGCTATGACTCCGAGTACCAGAGCAATGCCGAGCAGCACGATCTGCCACATGCTGTAGTATGTGGTCATTATGGTCAGACCGTCTGCAAAGTTCTGCATATCGTACAGGGTAAACGGGGTCATGCGGGAAAGAAGGATCGCACCGTTGACCGATCCTATTATTATCCACACCACAGAAATGATGAACCAGGCAAAGCGTCTTCGCTTGAACAGCAGTGCCAGCGTCATGGTGCTGAAGATTATCAGCATGTTGTACAGAAAAACGACCGGATGGGTCAGTGACCACCGGAAGCCCTCAAAGACTCCGGTAGACAGCCTTGCAAACCATTCGATGTACAAGTTGATAGCGAATGCGACCAAAGCCATCAGCAGGATATACCTGACCTCATGGCGGTCGGCATCGAAGTATTTCGCCGCTCTCCTTGGGAATATTTTATGAAAGACCTGTTCTATGCCATGTCCCAGCCTTTTGAGAAATACTGCGATAATGGCAAGGAACTCTTTCAGCTTTTCGACTGCTTTCAATTACTGCCTCCTCTGAGAGAATCCGCCAGTCTCGCGAATTCTTCCATATTAAGACTTTCTGCTCTCCGCTCAGGCTCTATTCCTGCTGCTGCGAGAGCCCCGGCGATTTCCGATTTCTCATAACCGCCCATTGACATAAGTGAGTTAAGGATAGTTTTGCGTCGCTGAGAAAACCCTGCTTTGATGCATCTGAAGAAAAGATCCTCATCTTCAACGCGCACAGGACATTCATCACGAATGTCCAGCCTCAGCACGACGGAATCGACTTTTGGCACAGGGTAAAAGCATTCTCTGCCGACATCAGTTATCTCTGTGACATCCGCATAGTAATGTACAGAATAAGTGATAGCACCGGATAGTTTAGTGCCCGGTTCGGCAGCGATCCTGTCTCCGACTTCCTTCTGCATCATAGCCGTTATGCTTGCTGCTCCTGTGCCTGTCTCAAGCAACTTCATGATTATCGGGGTGGTGATGTAGTATGGCAGATTGCCCACTATCCTGACCTCGTTCAGATCGTATTTTTCGAGGTTTTCTCTGATCAGGCTTTTCAGGTCGACCTTGAGTATGTCGTCATGTATGATCTCGACGTTGCCCAGACTGTATGTTTTGACTCTCAGTCCCGGGATCATCCTCTCATCGAGTTCTACAGCTACTACCCGGCCGGCCCTTTCGGCCATAGGAAGTGTCAGGGCGCCCGTGCCGGGACCGATCTCTATTACAAGAGTGTCCTTGCCGATGCCGCTTCCCGCTACGATCGTTTCTATTATGCCCTCATCTATGAGGAAATTCTGTCCCAGACTTTTGGATGGTCTTATGCCGGCCGCCGCGGGAGCTTTTCCTCTGTGTTTAGTATATCGTTTTGTTGTTTTTTTATGATTTTTGCTCATCTGTCTCCGTCAGCTGCATCACAGCAGCCAGCAGTTCTTCATATCCTATCCGGAATCCCTTCAGTCTTTTTACCAGTGCGTGCGAATTGCAGAAGCCTATCCCCAGCGCCTTGCATACCGCCGCCCTTTTGCTTTTAGAACCATCCGCCCCGGAGAGTCCGAGATCCCGGATATCTGAAGCTCGTACTTCCCGGTAATGTCCGTTTACTGCAGCACCGGTATCCGCTGAGGTCCTGCTCTCTGCTGCTTCATGAAGTTCCAGCGCTCTTGACAGAGCTGCGCGGATATCTTCAGGGCATGCATTTTCTATCCCTATATCATCTCCTGAAACAGCGTCCTCTCTTGCAAGAAAGCACTGGAAAGAGCCCGGGAATTTCTCTGAAAGTCTGCGCCGTATCTCTTCTCCGGCATGGTCCGGATCGGTAAGAATGATCAGACCTTTTTCGTCATATGCTTTGGCTATCACTGCCCAGGTCTCCTGTGTGATCCCGAAACCGTGCGTAGGGATTATCAGCGCATCGCATGCAGCTGACACTGCAGCAACATCGTCACGTCCCTCGACCACTATCGCTCTGTCGATGCAGAGTTTTCCGTCTTCCGTAGAACTATTCTTTCTTTTCCCCGTCATTTTGCTCCGCAGCTTCTTTCTCTGCTGCTTCCTGCTTTGCCTTTTCTTTGGCTTCCTTTTTGGCCTTTTTTTCGGCCTCTTTCTTAGCCTTTTCCGCAGCTTTCTTTGCTTTTTTTAATTCTTTCTTCGCTTTTTTGGCGCTCTTTTCAGCGGTCTGGTCTATAGTCTCCACGACCTCTTCGGCATCTTTTCTGACCTCTTCTTTTTCCTGTTCCTCAGCCTTTGCCTCTTCTTCCGCAGCTACTTCCTCCTCTGTCTTTCCCTCTTCAAAGACGAACATGAGCTCTCCCGGATCGAGGAGTCTTAACTGCCTTCTTGCCTGATCTTTAACGTATTCCTTGTTTCCTACTATGGCCAGCTCCTTGGCAAGGCGGTCCCTCTGCTCTTCGAGCTCCTCATGCTGTCTCTTAAGAGCCAGATTTTCAGCCTTGAGCCTCACGATCTCCCGGCCGCACATCGTAAGAAGGAACACGAAAACAAGGATCATCCCGAGTATCATCCTTCTTTTCTTACGTTTCCTGTCCTTGCGGTTCCGAATGCGTCTTTTTTCTATCTTAGCCGCTAATTCCTGATCCTCAGGTGACAGTTCAGACATGGCGTCTGCTGCTTTGTATTCGTTATAGCTTGTATATCTTTTTTCTTCTTCCGACAATTTCTGCTCCTGACGGACTCCTATATTCCGAGGATCGGTCTCGGATTGATCGGAGTTCCGTTCCTGTGTATCTCGAAGTGCAGGTGCGATCCAAAACTGTGCCCGGTATTTCCTACCAGACTGACTACCTGACCCTGATATACCTGATCTCCGACATTGACCAGTATCTTGCTGCAATGGCCGTATCTTGTCTCTCTTCCGTTACCATGGTCGATATCCACGCAAAGTCCGTATCCGGAATACCATCCTGCTCTTGTGACTGTTCCGCCATCTGAAGCGTAAATCGGGGTACCGGTCGGTGCGGCCATATCTATACCCGCATGCAGACGTCCCCATCTGTATCCGAAGTTGGATGAAAGCGTGTAGTGGTCGATAGGCATTGCATATGTACCGGTAGGAGCTGTCTTAGGTCTCTCTGCCGTTCCGATCAGGATGATCTTGTCCTTCTTCTCTCTGATCTTCTCAATGCTTCTTGCGTCTCTTCTTGCAATATTGCCGCCTATCTTGGTGATCGTTCCCTCGAAGATCTGTATTCCGTCGACACCTTCCTGCTTAGTATAAGTATCTCCTTTATAATACTTGTCTGATTCCTTTTTGATCGTATCGTACTCTATGGTCTCTCTCATCCTCCCGGTCTCGACCATCTTGACGCTGACCGGTTCGACCTCCTTATGGATGCAGACCATGTCACCCTGCATGATCTCAGTTGCTACATCACTGTTATATTCATCGAAAATGTTTTCCTGTTCTACACTGAAAGACTGCGACAGAGTCTCCGGGGTCTCTCCCTCTTCAACGATGTGATAGATCTCCATCTTGCCGCCCTCAGTCATCAGCGTATATGCATCATGGTTACTCTGCACGCTGGTAAGCAATACATTTACAGGGCGTATATCGAGCTGATTTGAAAAATCAGCCGAGACCAGACTCATGCCTTTGTCCGGAACGCTCAGACCCTGCTTAGCCATGGCAAGAAGCTCTTCTGCATCCTCATTGCTCTTGACTACTGCAGCAAGATCATCTCCGTCATACACTCCGAACGCCTCGGTCTCTATATCTGTCATATAGACCAGCTTATTGATGGCTGTGTCAGCGTCATCGATGCTCTTACCTCTGCTGTCTACCAGATTGAATGTGACATTCTGGTTCGCGGTAAAACGGATCTCAGTATTTCCGGAGGAATTCTCCGTAAGCATGGTCCCTGCTATATCCAAAACGTCAGTAACGTCTTCCTGATTGCTGACGTAACCGAGAGTTTTTCCGTTATATGCGTACTCGTAGACTGTGTATTTATCAAATATCGCAAGGATAACAGCCGCAAGGATGCCTATAAGCAGCAGAGCGATGCCTATCACTCTTCTGCTCTGCCGGTATGTAGATGTCAGCCTGTGAGCGGCGATCACAAAATTCTGCCAGGCATTCTTTACAGAATTATCTGCTTTGAACTGCAGGATGTCGTGAGTGTCTATTGCTCTCGCCATAAAGCCCGGCTTTTTGCCTGTCTTTTCGAGTTCGGCAGCAAGAGCAGCGATCTGCTCCTGCGACAGCTCGGCAGCAGCAAACATCTTACGTGCATCTCCCCTGGATGCTTTGATTTTTGCTTTCTTTCTTTTCTGTTTTTCCGGGGTTTCTGCGGCGACCTTCGCAGCCGGAGTTTCCTCTGCTTTCGACTCTTCTGCTGTATCTGCTTCCTTGAGTTCTTCCGGTTCATCCGCAGGAACTGAGACCTGCGGTTCCTCAGGTATATCAATTACAGGAAGCGAATCAGTGAAAGTAGGTTCTCCCGGCTTGATATCATGCTCTGCCAGATATTTTGCGTATGCTGAAGCAAGAGCCTTCAGCTCTTCAGCACTTGCTTCCGGCAGCTTCGTCTCCCCTTTTTCTGCATATACTTCTACTGGTTTCTTTTCTGGATCCATTTATAAGCCTCTTCTGCACGTTCTTTTGCACATGTGCAGACTCTTCCTTCATCTGTATATCCGGAATCTTTGCAGATATTGCATCTGTATTTTCTCTGAAGATAATCCTCCGGATATCCGTTTTGTTTCAGGAGTGCCTTTTTCTCCTCCTCGAGCTCATACCTTTTTTCTTTAAGCTGAGCGCGCTTCTCTCTTGCATCTGGGCCCGGATTCATGGTAATGACCATGCTGTTCAGCCGGGTCTCCGCAGAGAATATATCTTTTATGGCAGGAACAGCGTTGGTCACCTCAGCGATCCTGGTCTTGTACCTGCTCTCTTCTTCATTTCTTATATACTCGTAGTAGTCTCTCAGAACTTTGCGGCTGACCTTTGCAGTCTCCTCTGTCTGCGGAGAAGCTGTTGCTGACGGCACTGCTGCCTTACGCTGATCAGCTGTTCTGGTGTTGACCCCTCCTTTTTCGAGGATCCTGTTCTCGATCACCTTGTTGACATATCTGAGGTTCGGCTCTCTCATGCCGCCTGCCGCTTTGCAGGCATCGAGCACTTCTGCCAGGCTGCAGCCCATTTCGTCAAACCATCTGTCCATGATCTCTCTGTCTGACGGATTATGCATCCGGTTGAAGCCGAGCGCAGCGAAGATTTTTCTGTATGCGTCATTACGCTTGCTGTGGCGGTCTATCATCTGCTTGACAGCAGCCACGTCTCTTGCACCTTCTTCTGTCCAGCGCAATGCCACCTTGCAGATATAATCAACGCTGTATTTATCGATGCCTATACAGTAGTCGATGGCAAAATCAAGCACATCGGGCTCTATGTTATACAGCTTGACCGCATCTGTGAGCTTGTCCGTCTCCACTCTCGAGACCGTTCTGCCCGTGAGGTCCTGATATTTAAGGAAGATCTCCCTGAGCTGCTGATTGGTAAGTCTCTCGATGATAGCTTCCGCGCTTTCCTCTGTCTGTTCCGCCTGCCCGTCATTCTGCCGGATATCATCCACGGTCTTTCCGTAGAAAAGATCTATCTGCCTGATGAATCCGACATCTGCCTGGCCGCTCTCTTCGTCATATGTAAAACTGACAAGACCCTTAGACTCCCAGTATTTCCAGGCGTTATTTACGTCCTTTTCCGTCATCCCGAGAGTGAAAGCCATGGTTCTTGAGTCGATCTCCTGCTCATACTGGGCATACATCAGACCAAAAAGAAACACCTTAACACAGTCTCCCGGTGCACCCGGAAGAAATTCGTTGATAAACAGGTTCTCTACATTCGTGCTGTAGAGAAAGATATCCTTTTTGTCTCCTCTTGTGAATCTGGTTTTTGCCATTGAGCTGATCGCTTTTTATTTTCTGTTTTCTGTATAGCGAGATGCATTTTATGCATCAGGTTTCTGACTCTTGGTCAGAATTGCCCCGGAACGTTCTGTTCATGCGCGATGTTTCCGAACTTGACATATCTTGGCACCCATGCCAGAGTCGCCGACCCTACAGGTCCGTTACGATGTTTCGCTATATTTACAATGCATGTAAGCCCTGTACTGTTATCAGTCTGGGCTCTTTCGTCATCGCTCTGATAATAGTCTTCTCTCTTGAGGAATATGACAACGTCAGCGTCCTGCTCGATCGCACCTGAATCCCTGAGGTCAGAAAGCTTAGGCATGTGATCGCCTCCGCGCTGCTCAGGTCCTCTGGAAAGCTGCGAGAGAAGAATGACCGCACAATCAAGCTCTTTTGCCATGATCTTGATGGATCTTGTGATGGCAGCGATCTCTTTTTCTCTCTGCTCTATTCTGTATCCGCCCATGCTCATGAGCTGAAGATAGTCGATGATCACCAGGTCAAGCCCGTCTTTTTCC
Source organism: uncultured Eubacteriales bacterium (assembly GCA_902786855.1). GTDB lineage: Bacteria > Bacillota > Clostridia > Peptostreptococcales > Anaerovoracaceae > Crickella. The sequence goes on from CADAEH010000001.1 coordinate 107,232, forward strand.
TGTTTGAACCTGCGGCACTTGTTTTTCATCTCGACAGGAGTGATAACAGACGATTCGTCTATGACCATATCTGCTCCGAAAAAGCTGTCCTGTGCTGCGCTGAGGCTGTCCCAGTCTTCCGGACTGATCTCTCCTTTGCGTATATTCTCAAGCGGAACGCTTGAGGTCATCGAGAGAAGTCTCTGTCCAAGCTGAAGATTGGACATCTCAAGGCTGAATACCATTACCTTGTGTCCTATGGAAGCCGCATGTTCTGCTATATTGAGTGCCCACGCTGTCTTGCCAACACCCGGACGCGCGGCAAGAATGATAAGGTCCGTCTTCTGGAATCCGCCGAGTATCCTGTCGACATCCCTGAAGCCTGTCTCAATTCCCTTGATCTCTCCGCCTTTACGCTCGAGTTCCTGGATCTCCTTGATATTCTCAACTATGACATCGCTGATATCTGTGTATCTTACCTTTTGGGTCTTCTGAGCGATCTCGAGTATTCTCTGCTCTGCACCGTCAAGAATATCGTCCGGGGGCAGCTCGCTTGAATACGCTGCCTCTCTGATCTTTTCCGATTCAGCGATGAGCTGTCTCATCTTGGACTTATCGAGTATGGTAGCAGCATAATATTTTGCATTCGAAACAACGATGGTCTCATCCATCAGCTTGCTGAGGTATGTGATCCCACCGACCATATCAGCGGTCTTTCTCTGTCTCAGTGCAGAATAGACAGTAGTTATATCAACGCCTGTACCTTTCTGCTCCATTTCCATCATCGTCCTGAAGATTTCCTGATGTTCGTTCAGGTAAAAATCAGTGGCTCTGAGGATCCCGCTCACGTCCGCTCTCGCATCCTGACTCTTGAGCATGGCTCCGAGAACGGCTTTTTCTGCTTCTATATCCTGTGGTGGGATAAGAACATTGTTATTTCTTTCCTCATCCATGTGTCTATCTGCTATCCTTCGATCCTGACTTTTACTTTTGCTGTCACGTCAGTAAAGAGTTTTACTCCGACATCAAACACGCCTGTCTCTTTGATCGGCTTGTCGAGAATGATCTTTTTCTTATCGATCTCAGTTCCGAGCTGCTCGCTGACAGCCTGAGCGATATCCATAGAAGTGATGGAACCGAAAAGCTTTCCGTTATCTCCTACTCTTGTCTTTACCACTACAGGAGCAGCAGAGAGTTTTTTGGCGAGTTTTTCTGCTGCTTCTTTTTCTGCTGCGAACTTCTCAGCTGCTTTTGCCTTCTCTCTGGCAATCGCTCTCTTGTTAGCCTCAGTCGCTTCTACCGCAAGTCCTCCCGGTATCAGCTTGTTACGTGCAAAACCGTCGCTGACTTTAACGATATCGCCTTCTTTGCCTGTGCCTTTTACATCTTTTTTAAGAATAACTTCCATTTTATGTTCCTTCTTCCTTATATATCTCCGCGTCGGTTTCAGTCATCATGTTCCTTTTCCAGGGTTGTCTTGACCAGTTTGCGCAGCTGTTCTTCTACATATTCAAGGGGTTCTGAGGACTGTGCTGCAGCTGAAGTGAAATGGCCGCCGCCTCCGAACTTCTCCATGATCTGCTGGACGTTGATCTCTCCGAGAGACCTTGCGCTGATTATCGTCTGCTCTCTCTCATTAGTACCCAGGGCGAATGTTGCTTTTACACCTTTTACCATAAGGAGTTCGTCGGCAACCTGAGCATTGATGATCTGTGTATTGCCGGTATGTCCTCTGGTGGTTGCAAAGGCAACGCCTTCCTCTGAAAAGTCCGCTCTGGCGATAGCGCTCGCTTTGGACATGAAGTCGGCCTTAGCCATCTGGAAAAACCGCTTGACTTCCGTGGTATCTGCACCGGCTCTCTTGAGCCATGAAGCAGCCTCAAACGTACGAACGCCTGTCCTTCCGGAGAAATTATTGGTATCGACCATGATCCCGGCCAGCATAGCTTCGGCTTCAAACTTGTTGATGATCTTCTTCTGTGCATAATTCTGCAGCAGTTCGGCAAGAAGCTCACTTGCTGACGAAGCGTACGACTCGATGTATGCCAGCGAGGCATCCCTGAAGGAATCCTCCGTCATCCTGTGATGGTCGATGATAATACGGCTGTCGCATCTATCTACCAGTTCCATGCATTCGACCAGCATTGGCCTGTTCGTATCGACTACTATCAGCAGCGTCTCAGGTGTGACCAGCTTGATGGCCTTCTCCTGTTTTATGATGTTATAGTCTTCTGAGTTGACCGCCTGAGTATAAATCGTATCGAGCGCATCATTGTGCTTGTCGATTACGATATATGCATCCTTGCCCAGATACCTGCATATCGCACTGACGCCGATGGCTGAACCAAATGCATCCATATCCGGCCACTTGTGTCCCATGATCAGGACTTTATCGGCATCTTTTATCATCTGCTTCATGGCATGTGCGATGACTCTTGCCTTGCCCCTGTTGCTCTTCTCAATAGACTGGAGCGTTCCGCCATAATACTTCGTGCCTTCGTCTGTTTTGATGACTGCCTGGTCTCCTCCGCGTCCGAGCGCAAGTTCAAGAGCTTCTCCGGCCATTTCCGTTGTCTCGATCAGAGATTTTTCGGAAATTCCGGCTCCAATGCTTATGGATGCAGGAAAATCGATCTTAGCTTCGATCTTTCTGACTTCATCGAGCACGCCGAACTTGCTCTGGATCATCTTATTGAGCTTGCCGTAGTTCGAGTACATGATGTACTTGTCATCATCAGTACTGATGACAGGCGAATCAAATGATGCCCCCCACTTCCTGACGATACTGTCTATCATTGAAGGGATAGCTCTCTTGCCGTCATCACTTGTGCTGGCAACGAGGTCATCATAATTATCTATGTTGATATAGATGATGACTGCTCTGTCTGCCTCGAGCTTGCTGCGGAAAGACTCCCTGATGGTAGTCTCATCGAACAGTACTGCAATGTCTTCGTTTTCTTTTGGCTCATCATTGGTCCAGATCTTGAAGACCCGGTTGTTTCTCTCGATGATGACCTCGCTTGAATTAGCGGTCAGAAGAGTCTCTCTCTTCACGCCGGTCAGAGCAAAGAAATTTGCACCGATAATGTCTTCATAAACGATCACGTTCTTCATGAAGCCGTTGGCCTTGGTGATGAGTCCGTTACTCCCCACGACACATGCAGGTATAGGCAGCTGCGTAATAAAAGTCTTTTTCATGACTGCACCTTCTATCTGAATGCCTCTCTGATGATATCAATTAGCCTGTTAAGCTCTTCTATACTGTAAAATTCCAGTTCCAGTTTTCCTCTGCTGTCTCCGGTAATATTAACTTTAGTACCTGTAAGTGTCATCAGCTCGCGCTCGACAGCAAGTACGTCATCTGACTTGACCTGTTTGTGCTCGCTGCCGGAAGGATTCCGGCGGCGCTTTCTTTCAGGCCTCAGCTCGTCTTTGACCTTTTCAGCAAGCTTTTCTGTAGCTCTCACAGACAGATCGTTGCGTATGATCTTTTCTGCGATCTCTTTCTGCTTCTTTTCATCCGGTATATTGATAATAGTTCGTCCGTGTGCTGCGGACATCTGTCCGCTTGATACGTATTCCTGTATCTCAACCGGCAATTTCAGCAGCCTGATGCTGTTTGCTATGTATGTGCGGCTCCTTCCCAGAGATACAGATACCTGCTCCTGAGTAAAGCCGTATTTCTCGGTGATGGACTTGAGACCCCTTGCTTCTTCGATTGGATTGAGGTCTTCACGCTGCATGTTTTCAATGATGGCGACTATGGCATTCTGCCTGTCGTCAAAATCTCTGACAATACATGGAATGGTCCTGAGCCCCGCAATGCGTGATGCTCTCCATCTTCTCTCACCGGCAACAAGCTCATATCCGTTTTCTGCTTCGCGTACGATCAGAGGCTGGATCACGCCGTTTGCTTTGATGGAACCGGCGAGTTCCTTGAGCTTGTCTTCATCAAACACACTTCTCGGCTGCGCGCTGTTAGGTCTGATGTCGTTGATGTCTACATATATAATACGGTCTCTGTCTGTTGTTTCAGGCGATTCACCGCCCTCTGACGAAACCTCTTTTAATCTTTTAGAAGAATCTTTCTGTTCTTCTTCATTTATAGGAGCTACGTCAGCAAACAATGCATCGAGCCCCCGTCCAAGTCCTGCTTTCCTGGCCATGTCTATTTCTTCGCTTTCTTTCTTGCTCTTTCTCTAGCCAGGAATTCCTTGGTGAATGCCTGGTATGCCTTGGCTCCCGGTGCCGAAGGATCGTATTTTATAATAGGTACTCCATAACTCGGCGCTTCTGCAAGCCTGACATTTCGCGGGATTATCGTTTCATACATGGCTGGTCCGAAGAAAGAACGCACATCCTGTACCACGGCCTGGGACAGATTGGTCCTCCCGTCGAACATACTCAATATAACTCCATCGATATAGAGTGATGGATTGAGCCGTTTTCTGACCATCTCTATCGTACTGATAAGCTGGCTGACACCCTCAAGAGCATAAAACTCGCACTGGATAGGTATCAGCACGCTGTCAACAGCGGTAAGGGAATTGATCGTCAGAACACCAAGCGAAGGAGGGCAGTCGACAAGAATAAAGTCATATTCTTTCCTGACCGCATCGATTACACGCTTGAGCCTTCTCTCTCTTGCTTCAAGCCTGGCAAGTTCGACCTCCGCTCCGGCAAGATCAACGCTCGCGGGTATTATGAAAAGATTGTCAGTGTTAGTCGGAAGGATCGCCTTCCTCACATCAAAATTCTCATCGATCAGACAATCATAAAGAGTCGTCTTAAGAGTCCTCTTTCTGATGCCTATACCGCTGGTAGTGTTGCCCTGAGGATCGATATCGACCATCAGCACCTTCTTGCCTCTATTGGCAAGACACGCTGCAAGATTGATATTGGTCGTGGTCTTTCCTACTCCACCCTTCTGATTGAAAATAGCAATTGCTTTGCCCATTTATTGACCTCCCGGTGTATTTTTTAGACGCAGTTAAGGAAGCCTCCTCTTCAGGATTCCTTCCTAAACGGCATAATACCCGATTAAATACTTCTACGTATTATACTTCTTTTTGTTTGAAAATTTCCAGTTTTCTTAACGTCTGTATGTGTAGATTGAGTGATATTGCTGGATTAAAAAATGTGCATCGAATAAATTGTGGCTGTTCCGAATTTTACATACTATATATTGTAAGAAGTTTGTCAACAATCTATCATTCTTCTTCATTCCATAATGATAAAACATCCTTAAAACAGGTAAATAATAAGCAGGGAGCGGCCTTGCAGATCAGTCTCTGCCATTTCCAGGAGAATGATCACCTTCGAAATCAATGATTCTATCCGGCAAACCGTTGACAGGATCCCGTCGGTTCGTGACACCTCACATCAGATTGGCTGCTTTAGTAAAACATCCATCCTTAGTGACGGGGATTATCCGGTGTATGTTGTTGTTTCACGTGAAACATTTTACTGTCAATCAGTCGCATTTCTTTACAGATATGCAATACAGAATGGTTAAATCAGGAGCGAAGCTCTGTCAAGCTGTTATCAGAACTTCTACCCCCGATATTCCAGGTGGTTTCCTCAAGACTACTTTTCCTTGATTGTGACACAGTACTTATCGGAGAAAATCTGCCTTCGGAGCTCAAAACTTCCGCCTTTATAACAACACCGCATGATCCGAAGAAGCACTTACACGCGCAGAGAGTTTCAGCTCCATAGACTATCGTTGAGAGATTGATATCTATAACTATGACTGAGAATGGAGCCAATGTCAGGACTTCATCATTTTGTGATATATTACATCAAGTCGTCAATCTTCGGAATTAACAACTAATCATAATAGCCGGGATCCCCCGTATAAGTTCAACCAGATGCAAAACTCCAACGAGCCGTTATCGGTTCTTCTCCCTCTGCGTGGGTCCCCACCTCATAATCAGTTCGCTTGATTGGAGCGGGCGACGTCATACTTATCGGAAGGGTTCGGCTTCCATAGATCAATGTTTCCGTCTTAAAGGCAACACCGTTTGAACCGGAGGAATCATTCACAGACGCTGGGGACTTTTGTTCCTGCGAGCATCAGTGGTGATTGTGCCCCACCACTGATGGTCGAAAATGGAGTCCGCTGCCTTAGAAGAAAAACAGCTGGTGTCTGTTATTGTTTCACGTGAAACAATTTGTCACATACTTTTTATATGCAAAGCAGCGCTCTTCCGGTGTATTGTCCTAACTGTTAACCAATCAGATAATATATCATTTTATAAATCTTTCAGATCAAAGAAGGAAATACATTGAATACAACCTCAGAATTATAAATCTAAAAGATTGACAGTATATCTGTAGATATCAATAATATCTGTCCTGCAATCTGACTTTATCATCAAAATGTAAACTAAAAACCAGAATAGAAAAAAACTAAGATCGGCATACCTTCATTTCCTGAGAGCAAATACGGGTATCGATATCCACCATAGACCGTCTAAATCCGAACCGATGAGAGGACTCCGTCGATTCGTGAGATCTCACATCAGATCTGTCACCTTCAGTATAAGGTGACTGCCTTTATTAACCGGGACATCTGATGTAAATATAAAGTGTATATATAATATGTAGACTTTTTTATTGGGATTATTATATTATAGAACGTTTGTTCTTTTTAGGCAATAGTAATTTTATCCTTTCCCAATCAACAATATAACTTTATCCGCTTTTCATCAGCATTACAGAAACAAAAGAACAGTTACCCAATGCCAAAATAAAAAAATCCGCAATCGCGGATTTTATAGAACTTTATCTGATCGTTACTGTACCTTTTTCTTGCTCATCCTTTTTTATTAAGAGAAGAACATGTCCTGAGATATCCTGTGCCTGAGTATCTATCTGTACAGCTCTTACAAGATTTCCTCTGAACTTACGGAGGCTCTTTCCTGCTGCTTCAAGTTCCTCTGCATAATTTTCTCCCTTGTATGCAATAAAGTATCCTCCTCTCCTGACAAACGGGAGGCACCAGCCGGCAAGCTTATCAAGGCTTGCGACAGCACGGGATACACACAGGTCAAAAGATCCATTATATTCAGGCTTTTTAGAAAGCTCCTCTGCTCTGGCATGAACGGTCTGAACATTAGTGATCCCAAGGGTTTGAGCGAATTCATCTATAACTCTCAGCCTCTTGAGGGTAGAATCGAGAAGCACAAAATCCTTGTCAGGATCAGCTATTGCAAGGATAGCTCCGGGAAAACCCGCACCGGTACCTACATCAATAATACTGTGTGCAGCTCTGTATTCAGGGAGACTTGTTACAGACAGAGAATCCGCAAGATGTTTCTGCATAGCCTCGTCACGATCCCTGACGGCGGTGAGATTTATGTGCTCATTTCTCTCCAGGACCATGTCAATATAAGATACAAGCTTATCAGCAGTATCTTTGCCGTATTCTTTTTCCAGTTCAGCAGTCAGTTTTAATGTGTCTGTATTTTGAGCCATAATTACTTGCCTGAACGCATTTCCTTTTCGAGATATATTAGAAGTACATTTATATCAGCCGGAGATACTCCGGATATCCTGCTCGCCTGACCGACTGTCAGCGGTCTGATATCTGAAAGTTTCTGCCTGGCCTCGAGCCTGAGGCCTCGTATCGAGTTGTAATCGAGAGTTTCACTGAGCTTTTTCTTCTCGAGAGTGTGCAGCTTTTCTACTTCATTGATCTGTTTACGTATATATCCGTCGTACTTGAGAGTGACTTCAACCTCAGTCTTTTCATTGCTGCTCAGAGACGGGCGTGTGTCATCGTCGATTTCGGAAAGATCGTCATAAGTGATGGCCGGTCGTTTTAAGATATCCGCAAAAGTCTGATTTCCCGTTTCTTCGATGTCTTTTCTTTTGCGCTCTAAGATGTCAGGAGTGGCAGCAAGTCTGTCAGGGTCGCACTCATGTCTGAGCAGAAACTCTCTGAACGTTGAAATATCAGTCTTTTTTGACTGTAATCTAGCTATCTCAGCATCGACCTTCATGCTCTTTTTCAGATATCTCTGATATCGGTCTTCTGAAACCGATCCGTATTTATAGCCGATCGGGGTAAGTCTTCTGTCAGCGTTGTCCTGTCTCAGGAGCAGGCGGTATTCTGCTCTGGATGTCATGATCCTGTACGGCTCATTGGTTCCCTTGGTCACAAGGTCATCGATAAGAACACCGATATATGCCTGATCACGTCTCAGGATAAGCGGATCTGCACCTTTTAATTTTCGTACTGCATTGATTCCTGCGATCAGGCCCTGTGCGGCGGCTTCTTCATAGCCGGAACTGCCGTTAAACTGCCCGGCGCAGAAAAGACCATCTAATATCTTGCTCTCAAGACTCGGTTTAACAGAAAGGGGGTCTACACAGTCGTATTCGATCGCATAAGCCGGCCTTACTATTTCAGCGTGCTCCAGCCCGGGGATCGTAGCATAAAAAGCATGCTGCACATCTTCAGGAAGGCTTGAGCTCATGCCCTGTATATACATCCAGTCGGTATCGAGTCCTTCGGGCTCAACGAAAAGCTGATGTCTCTTTCTGTCCCTGAATCGCGATACTTTGTCTTCGATGGAAGGGCAATATCTGGGACCTACTCCAACTATATTTCCGGAGTACATTGCTGATTTTTCAATGTTTTGAAGGATTATTTCATGTGTCTCTTCATTGGTATAGGACAGCCAGCACGATATCTGGTCTATATCATATTCAGTATCTTCATTGAGAAAACTGAAAGGTACGATGGTTTCATCGCCCTTCTGCTCTTTCATTTTGGAATAATCAAGGGTATCGCGAAGCATACGGGCAGGGGTCCCGGTCTTGAATCTGCGAATCGGGAATCCCAGTTCGCGCAGATTTTCTCCCAGCTCACATGCAGGAGGCATACCCGCCGGTCCTGACACAGTCACATTGTCTCCAATGAAGATCTTACCGCCGAGGAATGTCCCTGTGCAGATTATTACTGCCTTCGAACAGTATTCTGTGCCATCTGCTGTCTTTACACCCCTGATGATCCCAATGTCAGTACTGGTTTCATCATTTCTGTCAACGATCAGCCTTGTGACTTCGGCCTCTATGATATCCAGGCCTTCCTGTCCATTGATGGTCTTGAGCATTTCCTCATGATAGCGATGCTTATCTGCCTGCGCTCTCAGTGAATGTACTGCAGGACCCTTGGAAGTGTTGAGCATCTTGGACTGGATGAAGGTCTTATCTATATTAAGACCCATCTCTCCGCCCAGAGCATCAACTTCGCGCACGAGATGTCCTTTTCCTGTTCCTCCAATAGAAGGATTGCACGGCATCATAGCAACAGACTCGATATCCGTGCAGAACATGAGTGTCTTCATACCCATTCTGGCCGCAACAAGACCGGCCTCGCATCCTGCGTGACCGGCACCTATTACGATAACATCGTATTCTCTATTGTTTACTGTACCCGATACTTCCATTCTTTATCACTTTCCCAGGCAAAACTTGCTGAAAACTCTGTCGAGAACATCCTCACCGACTTCTTCACCCAGTATTTTGCCCAGTGAGTTGTAAGCATAGTGTGCAGAAAGCTCAGCAACTTCCATAGGTTCACCGTTTTTGATCATTTTAATAGCTTCACTTATGTTGTCCTGCGCACTTCTGAGAAGATGCACATGTCTCTCACTTGTAATGATACTGGTTTCCCTTATATCGATACTTCCGAGATCGAGCAGTTCTCCGATTTTCCCGGAAATCCTGCGTGCAGCGTCGACAGCAGCGGATCCGATCAGAGAAGTAGTGATGACAGTCGCATCAGGCATCCGGCGATGGACCTCTTCCTCAGAAACTGTAGCACCGAGATCTTCCTTGTTGATCACCACGATCAGATGCTCGGTGTTCATCCTTTCAATGAACTGAAGTATCTTTTCATCCTCTTCATCAAGTGCCTGACTGCCGTCAAGAACCAATATCACTATATCTGCACCTGCAATCGCCAGAGTCGTACGCTCAATACCGATCTTTTCCACTTTGTCTTCAGTATCCCGGAGACCTGCTGTATCAACAAGAACAATAGGGATTCCTGAGACCTGTGCCGTCTCCTCGACAGTATCTCTTGTAGTTCCCGGGACATCGGTGACAATAACACGTCCCTCGCCAAGGATCGCATTCATAAGAGAGCTCTTGCCGGCATTAGGCTTTCCGACTATAACAGCCCTGATACCGTCACGGGCGATCCTTCCGATCGAAGCTGTATCCAGCAGCTCCCTTATCTCAGAATTTACCCAGCGAAGACCGCTTATTATCTCAGAACCAGCTTCTTCTTCGGGTTCATCCGGATCTGAATATTCGTCATATACCTCTGCTTCCGGATAGTCGATATCTACCGCCATACCGGCAAGCACATCCAGAAGAGACTCTCTTATCTCACGTATCGTATCACTCAGGCGCCCTTCGACCTGGCTCTCTGCAATGCTCAATGACAGATCTGTCTTCGCTTTTATCAGGTCTATCACGGCCTCAGCCTGAGCAAGGTCCATCTTGCCGTTCAGAAAAGCCAGCTTGGTGAACTCTCCCGGCTCAGCCATCCGCACGCCGTCAAAACCGCTGTCGAGAACAGCTCTGAGTATCGCTTTCATCGAAGCGTTGCTGCCGTGTCCCTGTATCTCGAGCATATCTTCACCCGTGTATGAAGCAGGCTCTTTCATAAACAGAAATACCGCTTCATCAATGACCTCTGAGCCTGCGTCAGAGCTGTCTGCTACTACTTTTCCATAATAAGCGTGCCTTGGTTCTACTTCATCAGGACAACCCGGCATCATTTTACGCATTATATCAAGACTTGCAGGGCCGCTGACCCTTACTATACCGATACCGCCTTCGCCCGGCGCTGTTGAAATCGCTGTAATTGTTTCGGCCACGATCAGCACTTCCTTTCTTCAAATACTTTATGTATTCTACCACACACACGTTACACGAAAAAAGAGCCATCCGGTAATTGTCCGGATGGCTCCTGCTTAAGACCTTTTTAGAGAATTTTGGAAAGGAACGATGTTCCGTCTCCGCGGTAGGCTATGCCAAAATATTCAGCAATCGTAGCTGCCATATCGGCAAAGGTGTCGCATGTCCCGATGTCTACACCCTTCTTGAGGGAAGGTCCCCAGATCAGGCATGGAATATCCTCTCTCGTGTGATCGGTGCCAGTATATCCGGGATCACATCCGTGGTCAGCAGTGATCATCAGGATATCTTCAGGTCCCATCTTCTCCATCAGCTCGCCGAACTGTCTGTCAGCTGTGTTCAGAGCTTTGGTATAACCCGCGATGTCTCTCCTGTGGCCATAGATCATATCCGTATCAACAAGATTTACATAGCACAGACCTTCAAAAGCAGCATCAGCTATATCGATGGTCCTGACCATGTTAGCTTCATTTCCCTTGTTGGAATAACTGAACATCACGCTCTTTCCTGCAAAGATGTCATAGATCTTGCCTACGCCGATGCTCATAAAGCCCTCTGCCTTGAGTGCATCGAGTACTGTTTCACGAGGTGGCTGCAGGCTGAAATCATGACGCCTTACAGTCCTCTGATACGGCCATTCACCTTCGAACGGTCTGGCAATGATGCGGCCGACTCCATGCTCGCCCTGCATTATGTCTCTTGCCTTATGGCAGATCTCGTAAAGTTCCTCAATAGGAACGATGTCCTCATGTGCTGCTATCTGCAGAACGGAATCCGCGCTGGTATAAACGATAAGATCGCCGGTCTCCACGTGCTGTTTGCCATAGTCCTTAATGACTTCTGTGCCGGAATACGTCTTATTGCACAGTATCCCGCGGCCTGTTGCCTTGCTCAGAGCATCGAGGATTTCCTGCGGAAAACCGTTAGGGTAGGTCGGCAGTGGTTTCGGGGAAACCATACCTGCCATCTCCCAGTGGCCTACTGTCGTGTCCTTGCCGCGCGACTTCTCATGCATACGGCAGTAACATCCTTCGATATCATCCTTCGGGTCATAGAATGATGTACCTTCAATATTCTTCAGACCGAACTTCTCCATGTTCGGTACGTTCATCTCACCACTCTTATAACATGTGCCGAAAGTATCGGCTCCGGCATCGCCGAAGTCAGCGGCGTCAGGAGCGCCGCCAATGCCCGCGCTGTCGAGCACTATCCAGAATACTCTTTTACTCATAATTCATACACCTTTCTTGAAGTGTGTCAGGAATATCCTTTTCCGGTGACACGTTATTCGGCTTTCTTCTTATCCTCTGCTATCATCAGGCGGATAGCTTCTACTGCTACTCGGATAGCCAGATCGGTGTCATGTTCCTGCGGATTAGGCAGTCCTGCTTTTTCTCTTTCCTGATTGGCTACGACGAGGAAACAGGAACCTACTCTGACCCTGCGGTATGATCCGACGATGAAGAGGGCAGCGGATTCCATCTCGGAAGCCTTGCATCCCATGCGCAGCCATGCTTCCCATTTGTTGAGGAGCTCATAGCTGTTAGGAAGAGCCTCCGGCATGTGCTGTCCATAGAAAGCATCCTTGCACTGGACCACTCCGGCGTGATAGTCTGCTCCGATCTTCTTTGCTGCTTCAGCAAGAGCAACAGTTACTTCCATATCCGCTACAGCAGGATATTCAAGAGGAGCATACTCTCTGGAAGTGCCCTCCATTCTGATCGCTCCTGTTGCGATAACAACGTCACCGCCCTTGACATTGATATCCATACCGCCGCAGGTACCGACTCTGATAAAGGTCTTGGCTCCTACATTGGCAAGCTCTTCAAGTGCGATCGATGCTGACGGTCCGCCTATTCCCGTGCTGGTGCAGCTGACCTTTACACCGTCAAGTGTTCCTGTGTAAGTGACATATTCACGGCTGTCTGCTACCATCTCAGCATTGTCAAAATACGCTGCGATCTTAGGTACTCTTTTAGGATCTCCAGGCAAAATCACATATTCACCGACATCACCGGGTCTGACTCCAACATGGTACTGGTGGCCTGCACCTTCTGTATAATCAACCATTTTGCGCTTCCTTTCTGTAATAATATTATGATTTATTTTAGAATATTATTATATCGTCCAGTTTTATCATCTGATGGACAAAGTGCTTTGGTTTACGATAAATATTATCAGTTGTTGTAAAACCTGTTTTACATGCTATTCTTCGAGTGACTTAGCGATCTTAACGATACGGCTTGTGCCTAATCTGTCTGCGCCGAGCTCCATGAATTTTTCCGCATCTTCGAGGCTTGCAATACCACCGGAAGCTTTCATCTTAACAGCTTCTCCTATATTTTCAGCGAACAGTTTGATATCCTCGAATGTAGCTCCGCCTCCGCCGAATCCTGTCGAAGTCTTGATGTAATCAGCTCCGGCAAATGTGACGATCTCGCACATTTTCTTCTTTTCTTCATCAGTCAGCATGCATGTCTCAATGATGACCTTGAGGACATGATCGCCGCAGGTCTCCTTGAGCAGGCTGATCTCACGTTCGATCTCATCCCATTTTTTATCTTTGACCCAGCCGAGGTTGATGACCATATCGATCTCATCTGCTCCGTTATCTATAGCATCGCCGGTCTCAAATACTTTTACTGCTGTTGTGTTGTAGCCGTTAGGGAATCCGATGACTGTGCAGACCTTCACTCTGCCCTGTGCATATTCAGCAGCCTGCCTGACATACCCCGGAGGGATGCAGACCGAAGCGGTCTGATACTTGATGCCGTCGTCTATGATCTGCTTGATGTCATCCCATGTAGCTGTCTGCTTGAGAAGGGTGTGGTCGCAGTGACCGAGAATCTTTTTTACATCCATTGCCTTACTCCTTTTTTACTGAAGCCCGGACTCGCGCCCGGGCTCCCGAAAATACAAAATATTAGATTGTCTGAAAACGATATGGTTTAACGCATTCCCTTGTCGTAAGGAATACCTTCTGCCTTAGGCGCTCTCGAATTCTTGGATGTGAATGCGAGTACTATGATAGAAATGATGTAAGGCAGCATGTTGTAAACCGTACTCGGAAGATTCAGTGCTTTGAGGAACGGGATACCTGTGTATACGTTAGACAGTGCACGGAAGAGTCCGAAGAGCAGTGCTGCAAGCGCAATGTTGGTCGGTTTCCACTGACCGAAAATCATTACAGCCAGAGCCAGGAAGCCGAAGCCCGCAACGCCCATCTCGAATTTCCACTCGGATACACCGGCCGTGATGTATACGATACCGCCGAGTCCTCCGAGGAATCCTGAGATCAGGACGCCTGCCCAGCGCATCTTGTATACATTGATACCTACGGAGTCCGCTGCCTGTGGGTTTTCACCGCAGGCCATGAGTCTGAGTCCGAATTTTGTCTTATAGAGTACAAACCACGATGCTATGAGCAGAACGACTGCCATTATCATGAACCAGTTGAACTCAAAGTTTCCAATATATTTAAGGAATGCCTTCTTAGGCTGGATATACTGGATCGAGCTTGATACGTTGTCAGGATTGATCGATGTATTCATAGCTCTTACGAATACTGTAGCCGCTGCTGTTGCGAGCAGGTTCATAGCTGTACCGATAAGTGTCTGGTCAGCCTTGAAGTTGATGCATGCGACAGCCAGCAGGCAGGAATAGAGCATTCCGACAAGTATCGCGAAAAGTGTTGTAGCAAGTACGATGACAATCTTGGATGTGCCGGCAGGAAGGAGGAACATCGTTACAGCTCCGCCGAGCGCTCCCATTACCATTATACCTTCAAGTCCCAGGTTGATAACGCCTGAGTGCTCCGAGAAGCATCCTCCGAGAGCCACGAGGCAAAGTACAGAGGCGAATATGATAGTGTATTGCAATAACAGTACCATTACTTGTCACCTCCTTCTTTTTTTGCATCATCATTTGTGACAGGCACATCATTTACATTAGGACCGCCTTTGTCTCTCTTGCTTATCCAGGTGTTGAGAGCATACTTGAAGAACAGTACGAATCCGCAGAGATAGATGATGATCGATGAGATCAGATCAGAGATCTGCGAAGGATATACCGACTTGTTGATAAGTGCTCCGCCATCCGTTATGGACTGGATGAAGAATGATGCGAAAATAGTTCCGATCGGATGCAGACCGCCAAGGAAGGTAGCCGCAATGCCGTTGAATCCCATCATTGGTACTGATGTCTGTGTGGTGGACCATTCCTGATATCCTGTGAGGAAGAGGAAGGATGCACCGATACCTGCGAGAGCACCGCCGATGGCCAGTGTGATGATTATGTTCTGCTTTTCTTTCATTCCGGCATACTTTGCCGCTTCCTTATTATATCCTGTTGCTTTGAGCTCGTAACCGAACTTGGTCTTAGCCAGGATCATCCAGATCAGGATAGCAAAGAGAATAGCCAGAGGAATGGCAAGAGTTACAGTCTTATTGTTAGCAAAAAGTGCATTGAGACCGGCTGATGGGATCAGCGCACCCTTGTTTCCGGACATAAGCTTGATAGTATACGGGCTTGCAGGGTCTTTGACCTTCTTGCCCGAAAGGATCATATTAGTCAGATAGAGCATGATCCAGTTGAGCATGATGCCCGAAATTACTTCGTTTACATTTCTGTATGCCTTGAGGGCACCGGAGATAGCTCCGACGATTGCACCGGCAAGACCTGCGAGTATAAGGCAGATGACCCAGTTCAGATGCCATGCGAGAGCTGCATAAAGACCGATGCATGCACCGGCTTCATACTGTCCCGGAGCTCCGATGTTGAAGAGTCCTACTTTATAGCAGAAACAGATCGAAAGTGCGCACATCAGCAGCGGTGCTGTCTTGGCAAGAGTATTGCCGAGAGCCTTCATCTGTGCTGCCTGACTGGATCTTGACAGGAAGTTGAGCAGGATCGTCTTGATCGCTGTACCTGCTCCTGCAGGATTGATCATCAGAAGTACGATGTATCCAATCAGAAGTCCGAGCACGATACAGAGCAGTGATGTAAGTATCGACTGTAAGGCCGGATTCTTTAATGAAAATTTCTTATCTTTCATTATTTTTCCTCCTTTCTTGCAGCCGCTGTGTCTATGACTTCAGATTCCTCTACTTCAGGGGTATTCGCGTCAATATCGACATTTCTCTTGGCGCCGGCCATGTAGAGTCCGAGTTCTTCGACCGTCGTCTTCTTAGGATCGAGTTCTCCGACGATCTCGCCCTCATACATTACGAGTATCCTGTCAGGAACGTTCATTACCTCTTCGAGTTCGAGCGATATGAGCAGTACAGCACGACCATTGTCTCTCTCTGCAATGAGGTTTTTATGAACACCCTCTATAGCTCCGACGTCCAGACCTCTGGTAGGCTGGACTGCAACAAGGAGTTGGTGATCTTTATCGATCTCTCTTGCAATAATTGCCTTCTGCTGGTTACCGCCGGACATAGCTCTTGCAATAGTTATCGGACCCTGACCGGATCTGACATCATATGCAGCTTCCAGCTTTTCAGAGTATTCACGGATCTCTTTTCTCTTGAGGAATCCGGCACCTGAAGTAAATTCAGGCTGATAATATCTCTGAAGAACCATATTGTACTCAAGTGGGTAGTCGAGAACGAGTCCGTGCTTATGTCTGTCCTCAGGGATATGGCTCAGTAGCTTACTTCTCTGGCGGATAGAATCCTTAGTGATATCTTTGCCGCAAAGAGTGATCTTGCCATCTACAAGAGGTTCCATTCCGGTAAGACCATACACGAATTCAGTCTGGCCGTTTCCGTCGATACCTGCGATACAGACTATTTCTCCTTTATGTACTTCGAAGCTTACATTTTTAACTGCATTGTTTGAATGCATCTTGGAAGCAACAGTCATATTCTCTACTTTGAGAATAACATCACCAGGTTTAGCAGGCTCTTTATCAACTACCATGTTGACATCACGGCCTACCATCATGCGGCTCATCTCTTCCTTGGAAGTAGTAGCAACATCTACAGTACCAATGTACTTACCGCGGCGGAGAACTGTAACTCTGTCAGCAACAGCTTTGATCTCGTTCAGCTTGTGTGTGATAAACAGGATCGATTTACCTTCTGCTCTGAGGTTATTCATGATCTCCATCAATTCTTCGATTTCCTGCGGTGTGAGCACGGCAGTAGGCTCGTCGAAAATGAGGATCTCATTGTCCCTGAAGAGCATCTTGAGGATCTCTGTCCTCTGCTGCATTCCTACTGTGATGTCTTCGATCTTGGCGTCCGGATCTACATGAAGACCATACTTTTCAGAAAGTGCCTTGACCTTGGCTCTCGCTTCATCCATCTGAAGCACGCCGCCCTTAGTCGACTCAACGCCGAGGATGATATTCTCCAGTACAGTAAAACACTGGACCAGCTTGAAGTGCTGATGAACCATTCCTATACCAAGATCGTTGGCGTCATTAGGATTGTTGATTTTTACCTCTTTTCCGTCCTTTTTGATTACTCCTTCTTCAGCCTGATACAGACCGAAGAGAACGGACATGAGGGTAGATTTTCCGGCACCGTTCTCACCGAGCAGGGCATGGATTTCTCCTCTGCGAAGCTGCAGGGTAATATTGTCATTAGCAATAATGCCGGGGAATCTCTTTGTGATGTTTACCATTTCTATGGCATAAGGTGCATCCATAAAATCTGTCCCTCCATCATATAAAATTCCCAATAGTTTACCTCTTTAAATATAGCAGAAAACATAATATCTAACAATAAAAAGACGATCCCGACACCTACCGGAACCGTCTTTTTTTAATTATTTCTAATTGTTATTCAGAACAGATCATTAGCCCTTGATAGCGCCCTGATCATCAACCTTAACTGCTGTTGTTGCAGGAATAGCATCGATGTCAGCGGAAACTGTTCTTGTTCCGTCGAAGAGCTCTTTTACAAGAGTCTCATAGTCAGCCCGCTGGAATCCATCACCCCACTGTGTTGAATCCGGAAGCTGTACATAGTTCTCAGAAGGAACTTCTGATACGAGACCGAGGTTCTGGATCTGGCCTGCATAATCTTCCCACTTGCCTTCCTGGATAGCTCCGAGGAGTGTGTTAACTGTAGCTCCGAGACCCTTCATAGCGGATGTAACTGTCATGCCTTCACCGTAAGCGCCGTCGATGATTCCCTGCTGGTCAACGTCTACACCGATTACCTTGCCGCCTGTCTTTGCAGCAGCTTCAGCAGCGGATGAATAGATGCCGCCGCCGCAAGCGAATACGCACTCTGTGCCTGAGCCGTACCATGTGTCCATAGCAGCTGTGATATCAGCATCGCCGAAGAACTGTCCGCCATATACGTACTTAATCTCTACGCCTTCAACTCCGCCTTCGGAAGCTGCAGCGTCAGCACCCTGAACGAATCCATGACCGTATCTCTGTACAGCAGGAACTGCCATTCCGCCGAGGAATCCAAGCTTGGTGTAACCGAGCTTAACAGCAGCATAGCCAGCCATGTAACCAGCGAGCTCTTCCTGATAAACAGCACTGTATACGTTAGGTCCGTCAAATTCTCTCTCACCATAAGCAGTGAGGTCGCCTTCACTTACGTCAAGAGCAACGAACTTAACATCCTCATAAAGAGGCGCTACTTCATAAATAGCATTAGCGAATGCGTAACCAGGCATTACGATTACATTGTAGCCTTCCTCGATTGCTTCCTCGATTGAAGAAACACGGTCAGCATCAGCATCGGAAGCAGGCTTCTTATAAGTGAACTCAACACCGTTTGCCTCACAATAAGCCTTGCATGCTTCATAAGTTGTCTGGTTGAATGACTGGTCAGTGATATCACCATAGTCTGTGACCATAGCTACCTTCATTTCAGAATCACCATCCGATGAGCCTGAATCTGATCCGCCGCCCCCGCAAGCTGCAAATGAGAATACCATCAGAGCTGCGAGGAGAATAACAAGAAACTTCTTCATAATTTCCCTCCTCAAGGTCATAAATGAAATTACTATATGTCAGGAAACCCTATGTTTCCATACGGATAAATTATAAAACATTGCATTTAAAAAATGAATATATATTGGCACATTTTTTCTCCTTTGCGTGACACATAATATCTGATGTAGTAATATTTTTACATAAATATAAAAAAGAGGAGGACCTTCATATATGGCAAAGCTATACTTTAAATACGGTGCTATGGGTTCATCCAAATCGGCTCAGGCCCTGATAACAAAATTCAATTACGAAGAAAAGGGTATGAATGTATGGCTGATAAAACCGGGAACTGATACCCGTGACGGTGCAGATATCATACAAAGCCGTATCGGTCTCAGAAAGCAGGCTCAGATAATATATCCTGATGATGATATCATTGAGGAATATCACAAAGCCGGTGATCATGATGTCATAATAGCCGATGAGGCACAGTTCCTCACGCCTGAACAGATAGACGGCCTTCGTAAGCTGGTCGATGAAAATGACCTGCCGGTCTTATGTTTTGGACTCCGCACGGATTTTCTAACACATTTCTTTCCGGGTGCCAAAAGGCTTATGGAACTTGCCGATTCCATCACAGAGATCAAAACTATCTGTGAATGCGGCAGAAAAGCAACAGTAAATGCCAGAATCGATGAAAACGGTAATGTCATTACCAAAGGAGATCAGGTCATGCTCGGAGGTAATGACAGCTATACAGCAATGTGTCACAGATGCTGGATAAATAAAATAAAAGAGCAGGAAAAGCAACTTTAAATTACAGATCAAAATCGTTAAATCATAATATAATTACAGATATTGAAATATTATTATGGAAAATAAACGAAAAATAACAGTAATAGGTGCTGCAAATATTGATATAGGAGGAACTCCTTACAGACCTCTGATCATAGAAGATTCTAATCCGGGCACCATAAAAATAAGTTTTGGCGGTGTAGGAAGAAACATCGCTCATGATCTTGCGATGCTTGGCGCAGATGTATGTTTTATCACTGCTGTCGGAAACGACAGTCTTGGAAAAGATCTTCTGGATGAATGTAAAAAAGTCGGGATCAACACTTCACATGTGATCGTTTCAGACGGAAGCAGATCATCGATGTATATGTATATCAATGATGTGAACGGAGATATGAATATAGCTCTTTCATATGTTGATATCGTACAGAATATTACACCGGAATATTTAGATTCTGTAGCAGACATCATAAATGCATCAGATGCAGTAGTTACAGACTGTAATATCACTCAGGAAGCATTTTTTCACTTAAAAGATTTATGTAAAGTTCCACTTTATGTTGATACAGTTTCAGTCACGCATGCTGAGAAAATAAAAAATCATCTTGAAGGAATAGATACATTAAAGCCTAATCTTCTTGAAGCGGAATATCTTACAGATATTAAAATCGATAGTGAAGAAGACTGCCTTGAAGCTGCACTTTCAATTATTGAACAGGGTGTAAAAAGAGTATTTATCACAATGGGCAATAAAGGAATTGTAGCAGCAGACAGGAATCGTGCCATCATTGCTGAAAAATATCCTGTTACTGTAAAATGTACGACCGGTGCAGGAGATGCTGCAATGGCAGCCATATTATGGTCATCACTCAATAATGATAATGATCTTATCCACGCATCAAAATCAGCAAATTCAGCAGCATCGCTTACGATAGCATCTGATTTTACTAATGCGCCGGATCTGAATGAAAAAAATATTTACAAAATGATAGATGATAATCTGATAAAGATACGTTATTTTTATAAAAACTCAGATTATTTATCATTGATCACTAATAATGAAGATGTTTAGTCAACATTTCTAGCAGAGAGGAGAATAATAAAATAATGAACAATTATCTTGATATAAAACCTGAAGTAAAAGAAGCTCTTGAAAGCGGAAAACCAGTTGTTGCTCTTGAATCAACAATCATTTCTCATGGTATGCCTTATCCTCAGAATGTTGAAACTGCTCTTCAGGTAGAGCAGATCATAAGAGACAATGGTGCAGTACCGGCAACGATTGCTATTATCGGCGGCAGACTCAAAGCAGGTCTGACTCCTGAAGAAATCGAATATTTCGGAAAAAAAGGACCTGAAATCACTAAGGCATCAAGAAGAGATCTGGCAATGCTATGTGCTAAGGGAGAAGACGGTGCATGCACGGTAACTACTACCATGATGATCGCACATATGGCAGGCATCAAAGTTTTTGCTACCGGCGGAATCGGAGGAGTACACAGAGGAGCAGAAATCACAATGGATATCAGTGCAGATCTGGAAGAACTGGCACAGACACCTGTAATGGTAATATGTGCAGGCTGCAAATCCATCCTGGATATAGGTCTGACTCTTGAATATCTTGAAACACACGGTGTTCCTGTAATAGGTTTCGGAACCGAAGACATGCCGGCTTTCTATACTCAGAAGAGCGGTTTCAAAGTGGACTATAAAGTAGACAGCCCGGCAGAGCTGGCAAAATTCTTCAATACGCATCTTGAATTAGGACTCAGAGGAGGTATCCTTGTAGGAAATCCTATACCTGATGAATATTCAATGGATCCTGATGTGATCAATCCTGCAATTGACGCTGCAATAGAAGAATGCAATAAACTGGGGATCAAAGGAAAGGCAACCACTCCGTTCCTCCTGGCAAAAGTAAAGGAGATAACAGGAGGAGACAGCCTTGATTCCAATATCAGACTGGTATTCAATAATGCAAAAGTCGCAGCACTCACAGCAGCTCAATTATCTAAATAGATTTCTATAAATCATAATATAATATAAAAAAGAGAATATATATTGCGCAGGGAAGCGGTCGACCCTCGGTGCGAAGTCCAACGTCGAAGACGTTGGATCTAGCGACCGAAGCAATATATATTCTCTTTCCTTTTTATTTTAATTATTAATTATTTTTAATTCATTCTGATTGGAAGTATCAGATATGAGTATTTGTCTCCTTTGAGTGGCTTTATCACGCAAGGGCTGATGCTGTCCTTGAAATTCATGATGATCTCTTCATCTTCAATGACGCTGAGAGCATCTTTAAGATATTTTGAATTAAGTCCTATATTCAGGCTCTCTCCGTCATTTATGACTTCTACTTTTTCTTCTATATTTCCTTCTTCGTTGAGAGACTTGATTACAATGATTTCTTTTTCTATATCAAATCTAATAAGATTATTGTTCTGCACTGAAGCAAGGAGAGATGCTCTTTCAGTACTTTTAAGGATATCATTTCTCTTTACTCTTACATTGATGTTGCCCTGTTTATTAAGGATCCTGCCGTAATCAATGAACTTCCCGGAGAATGTATTGATAATAACTTTATTATTATCAAATTTCATTACTGCCTTTCCATCCGCTATTTCAAAGCTCATCTGGTCATCGCCGTCATCACTTATGATCTTGGCAGTTTCATTGATGAGTTTTGCAGGGATAACAACACTCATTTCTCTTTTATTATCAGCATCTATGCTGTAGGTAGCTATCCTGTAAGGATCAACACCTACCATTTTCATTTTTCCATCTTTTATTTCAAGAAGAACTCCGGTAAGGATACCGTTGAAATCATCTGTAGATGCACTGAAAGCTGTTTTTCTTATCAGTTTTTTTACATCTTCCTTACTTAAATAAATAGGATCTACACCGTCATCGATATAGAGTTTTGGAAATTCATCAGATCTGAAACATATGAGTTCAGAATTAGAACCTCCGCACTTTATCATGATCTTCACTGATGAAGGATCGTAGTTTATCATGATCTCTTCTTCAGGAAGCTTATTTACTATAGCGCTGAATAGTTTTGCAGGTACTACGAATGAACAGTCTTCGTTACACTGAACAGCGATTGAAGATTCTATGGTCATATTGGTATCTGTCGCTGTAAGCTTCATAATATTATCGCTTACTTCAACAAGAATTCCTTCAAGTATGTTTGAAGTAGATCTGACCGGGACTGAATGAGATACATTAGCCAGAGCTTTATTCATATCATTTCTGCTGCAGTAGATTTTCATGACGGTATCCCTTTCGTTATTTTTATATATTTATTTTAGTATTAATAGTAAGCCCTGTGAATAATGTGGAAAACTCATGCTGTCATTGAAAAATTAAGGTTTTTTGCATTTTCAAATAGTGTAAAACACAGTTAATAATAAGGGTAAAAGATGTTAAAAACTTTATCTGCCGGCATTGAGCTTGGCTTTTATCGTTTCAATATTCTCCCTCAGTTCCTCATCATACTTAAGTTCAGACTCTATTTTTTCAACAGCATGTATAACTGTTGAATAATGTCTGTTTCCGAAGAGCTTTCCTATCTTAGGAAGAGAAAGATCTGTAGTTTCTCTGCACAGATACATAGCTACCTGACGCGGGAGAGTGATCTCAGCATTTCTCTTAGGTGAATCTATATCTGAAAGTTTTATCTTATAATGATTTGCTACAGTTGATCTTATTCTTTCAGGAGCAACTGCCTGTTCATTATCCTTGACTATATCCTTAAGAATGTTCTTTGCATTATCAATTGTGATCTTTTCGTGCAGCAGCTGTGAAAAACTGACCACTCTGTTATAGGCACCTTCAAGTTCTCTGATGTTATCTTTTACCTGGTCAGCAATGAAACAGAGAACATTATAAACATCATCAGTTATTTCTATATTAGACTTGGCTGCAAAATTCTTAAGGATAGCTACTCTTGTTTCATAATCAGGAGGCTGGATATCAGCTATCATGTTCCAACTGAATCTTGTTCTGAGTCTTTCATCCAGTCCCTTCAGACTTACAGGAGGACAGTCACTTGTAATGACGATCTGTTTATTGTTCTGGTAAAGAGCTTCAAATGTGTGGAAAAATTCTTCCTGTGTAGCTTCTTTTCCTTCAAGAAACTGTATATCATCTATAAGAAGAACATCGAGTTTACGATATTTGTTACGAAAACTTCTGGTTTTATTATCATTTATTGCAGTGATCAGTTCATTAGTGAACATCTCTGCGGAAACGTAAAGAACTTTTGAAGCAGGATTATTCCTTATTATATGTACACCTATAGCCTGCATGAGATGAGTTTTTCCCAGGCCGGATCCCCCGTAAATAAAAAGAGGATTATAGATGTCTCCCGGAGATTCAGCAACAGCTACACTTACCGCATGTGCATACTTATTGGAATTACCTACTACAAAATTTTCAAAATTAAACCTAGGATTGAAAAGTTTCTCCTGATTAAGAGAATTTCTCATCCTGGTTGTATCGATCTTAGGCGCGTCGTATTCTTTTTCCTGCTTGATTACTACTCTGTATTCCTTATCAAGACTACTGTTCAGAGCATTCTGTATCTGAGTAAGATAATGGTCAGCGATATGATTGATCAGCTTTGCATGACCGGGCCATGCAAGATAAATAATACCTGTTTCTTCCTCTATATGATGGATAGAGAGGGGAGAAATCCAGGTATCGTAGCTCAGATTGGTAGTATTTGCTTTGAGGTAGTTAAGAGTAGTACCCCATATCTTGTTTTTATCCAAATCTCTGCTCCTAGTGGTTATGTACACATTTTACATAAAGTTTTCCACATATGTAAAGTCTTGAAATTTCATAAAAAGAGTGTCTAAAAATAGTCAAAAAAATAGTTATCCACATATTGTTGATAAAGTTGTTAATAAGTAAAAAGGGACACTATATATTGTTGATAAGTGGTTTTTTGTACCAATTGTATTAAATTAAAAAACTACTGCAGAACAAAAGTGGACCGGAACTCATATTGACTATAATAATTCATTAAATTATAATATATCGGCGTATGCTCTTGAAATTCAGAGAGCAACATATTTCATTAACTACATTAATATATAGAAGGAGTAACAGAAATGAAAAGAACTTATCAGCCAAAAAAGAGACAGAGACTTAAGGAGCACGGATTCCGCAAGAGAATGGCAACAGCTAACGGCCGCAAGGTACTCAAGAGAAGAAGAGCAAGAGGAAGAAAGGCCCTCACAGTTTAATTATCAGGATCAGGTGTTCCAGGTGAGAGATAACAGCGAACTGACCCTCAGGAAACAGAAAGATTTCAATAGAGTATATAAAAAAGGAAAATCCAGAGGAAGTAAATACGTTGTTGTATTATACAGAAAGAATAACCTTGGATATACAAGGACTGCTTTTGTTTCCAGTAAGAAGGTAGGAAATTCGGTAGAAAGAAATCGCTCCAGAAGACTTATGAAAGAGTCTTATTATTCCTTTAAAGGTAAAGTAAAGGAAAGCTACGATATAGTATTTGTAGCAAGAAACAGTATAAACGGAGCATCAATGAATGAAGTTCAGCATTCATTGTACGGAACTTTAAAATCATGTGGTCTTTTCAAATAATAAGATCTTTTACTTAGGAACATGAAAGAAAAAAACATTTTTCAGAAATTTTTAATCATTATGGTCAGGGCATATCAGCTTGCTATATCCCCTTATATAGGAGCACACTGCAGATATACGCCGACATGCAGCGCATATTTTATAGAAGCAGTTGAAAAATACGGTGCTTTGAAAGGAAGCTGGCTGGGTATAAAAAGAATATTAAGATGTCATCCGGGCCGCCCGGGTGGATATGATCCTGTACCATAAGAACGGAGACAGATAATGGGAATAATCGCTAAACCTATCGGATATCTGCTGATGCTGATATACAGATTAGTAGGAAATTATGGTATTTCCCTCATTATCCTTACATTTATAGTAAAGCTTGCGCTTTATCCTATGTATGCCAAGCAGATAAAATCTTCTGCTGATATGGCTGAGATGTCTGAAAAGACACAGGAGATACAGCGCAGATATGCAAATGATAAGGAAAAACAGAATGAGGAGATGCAGAAACTTTATGCAGAGGTAGGATTCAATCCTATGAGCGGATGCCTTCCTATGCTTATTCAGTTTCCTATCATCATGGGACTTTTCGCACTTCTCAGAAATCCGATGAAGTATATGCCGGGCAGCGAGATGATTTTTGCTAATCATGAGTCTTTCCTGTGGATAAAAGACCTCGCTCAGCCTGATCCATGGATACTGCCTATTGCAGCCGGTGTTGCCACATATTTTGCTTTCGCCATGAACAGTGCTATGAATATGACGCAGCCTGGAGCATCCGCAGGACAGGCCAAGGCTATGAATGCAATTATGAAATATTTCTTCCCGCTGAGTATTCTTTGGCTCGCAAGATCATATCCTGCAGGTCTTGCCATCTATTGGGCAGGCGGTCAGTTTATGCAGATTTTCTTTAACATCAGGATCAATAAGATGAGAGATGAGATCAGAGCAGAAAAAGAAAAGAAAAAACTGGCAGAAAGAGCAGAAAAAGAGCTCGCAAGGAAGAAGAGAGCAAGAATGAAAGGAACAGTTTAAATACATGAGATTTTCAGAAAAATGGGGAGTCGATGTTGAGACAGCTGTTGGATTGGCTCTCAAGGACCTCAAACTTGAAAGAGATGAGGTTGAAGTAGAAATACTTGAAGAGTCATCAAGCGGATTTCTGGGAATCGGCTCCAAGCTCGCCAAAGTCAGAGTAACGGCGAAAGAGGATAAGACATCTTCTAAAGAAAAAGCAACATTCGATGATATAGATGCTATTCTCGCAGGCCTTCCTGAAAACACTTCATCAAAACTTCCTGATGAAGTAAGAGCGGAATATGATAAGTATGAAGCTGAGGAGCGCGAGGACGCACGCAAGAGAGAAAAGGCTCTTGCAAAAAATAAAAAAGGAAATAAATCGAAGAATAAGAAATACGATCTTTCAGTAGAAGACACAATGCTCTACGAGGTAAAAAAGTTAGACCCTGTTGAAGGACATCCTGTAGAAACTTTTCTGAAAGATATTGCAGATAAGATGGGTATCAACCTCTCGTTCAGCGTAAAAGAGGGTGATGAGCTGGTATTCGTAGAGATCACCGGCAAGGATACCGGAACGATCATAGGAAAGCGCGGAGCAACTCTCGACGCAGTTCAGTGCCTTGCAAGCTATGTGGTCAACAAGGATAAGAATAAATACGTCAGAGTCATCCTTGATGCAGAGAATTACAGATCCAAGAGAGAAAAGACTCTCGTGAACCTCGCCAACAGACTTGCAGGCAAGGTTGAGAGGACAAGAAGGTCAGTAACTCTCGAGCCGATGAACCCTTATGAGAGAAAGGTGATCCACTGTACACTTCAGAATCATCCGAGAGTAAAGACAAGAAGCGAGGGCAAAGACCCATACCGCAAAGTCATCATTGAGCTAAAATAATACAAAATGATCCGGTCGCAAGACCGGATTTTTTTATGGTCATTTTGAGAAAAAGATGTCATTTATTTATAAGCGATCATCGGCTATGTTAGAATGATTACAGTATTATCAGAAAAAATCAGTTAATTATTCAGAGGAGGCTGAGTATGAAAAGAAGGAGACATTTGCGTTCAATTCTGGTCGTAACATTGTTTACGATATTTATAGTTTCATGTTCTCTGGTTTTTGCGTCCGCTGAAAGCAGTGTGAGAATAACAAAACCTGTAAATGGCAGTACTGTAAAACCAGGCAATATTGAAATATGGACAACATTTGATCAGCCTACCGGAGATTGGAGCGGCCAGACGCTTGCTGCTGATTATACTCCGGTTACCCTTAGATTATATAAGGGAAGTACAATGATCACTGAGCAGAAAATAACCCCGTCCGGAATCAAATTTACTACTGAGGGAGGACAGATAGCATCTATAACCATAAATGATGAAGGAACATATACACTCAAGGCCAGTGTACCTAAGACATCAGGTCAGTGGAACAGTGTCACTTTTAAAGTTTCAAAAGCTACTGCTTCTGATTCTGAAGATGACGGACCTGAGTACAGTATAAGTAATCCCGGATACTTTATTTATCCGGGTAAAAACACCTATAATGCCAAGCCGGGGCAGGTTGTGAAAATACCATTCAGTATGTCTGTTAACGCAGCATCTACCGGAACTAACAAATTCTTATACTACAGTGATCATGTTCCTGATGGCAGTAAGAACCTGATACAATTTAAAGGTCTCAGTGAATATAGCTGGACTGAAAAGGATGGAAATCTTGTTGCCAATGGAACTGTAGAATATACATGTCTCAGGAATGGCAGCGCAAAACTGTATATGTATGTTCTTGTGAATGGAATCCGCTATGACAAAAAGGTTGTGGCTATCAACATAGGAGATGCTGCAGTGGCTTCATCTGCGGCCAATGAAAAAATAGTTCTTCCTAAAGTGAAGATAAAATCCGCAAAAGCTTCCAAAAAATCCATGACGGTCAAGTGGAAAAAAGTAAGTAAAGCGAATCTGAAAAAAATAAAAAAGATAGAGATCCAGTATAGCCCGGATAAGAATTTCAGCATGGATGTTAAGACAAAACTAGTCAGTGCAAAGAAAACATCCTGTAAAATCAAAGGTCTGAAATCCAAAGGAAAATATTATGTAAGAATCAGAGCATATACGAAAAGCGGAAGTGAAGTAAGAGTATCAAAATGGACAGGAAAGAAAAGTGCAAAAATTAAGTAACCATATAATATGAGACATGAATCCGGCCGCAAGGCCGGATTTTTTTGTTATTAGAAAACCCCGCGTTGGACGCGGGGTTGGTGTTTTTGCCCTGGATCCAGTAGTAACTGATTAGCTGACTGCACCGGACGCGTTGAATGTTTTGGTGACTATGACTTCATCGCCGTATGTGTAGTTGACTATTATCTGGATGCCCTCTATCTTGGATTGCTCTTCGAGCTCTTTGCACAGACCAGCGAAAGTATCAGCTGTGGAGTCAAGAGCTGCAGTGAGCTGCTCTATCATCAGGTCGCTCTTGATGACTTCTTCTGTGACTCCGTCAAGTGAGCTGAGGTCATAAGTATATATGACATCATTTCCGCTGAAAGATACATCAAGACCTGCGGAATCTGCTGCTGACTGAACTTCTTCCATCGCATCAGCGTCATTCTTGACATATTCTTCGATAGTTTTTGGCTTGCTGCAGGATGTGAATGCAGCCATGACCATTACCAAACATAGTAAAAGAGCGATCAAACCTTTTTTCTTCATTGCTATCCTCCTTAGACATTTATTACACGTTTAATATCAACTTGCCGGAAGTGGGATCAGTCGCCGCCCAGCAGACTGTTCAGAAGACCGCTTGGCGAATTATTGCCTGATGTCCCGTCGTCATTCGTGATAGCAGTGCTGCCGCTGCCATTGCTGCTGTTGCTGTTATTGCTGTTATAACCGTTGCTGTTATTATTGCTGCTGTTGTTATTATTGTTATAACCGTTGCTGTTGTCGTAACCGTTATTATTGTCGTTATAACCGTTATTATTGCCGTTATTGTAGCCGTTGTTATTGTTGTTATTATTATTGTTGCTGTTTTTGGCTTCTTCAGCGGCTCTCCTTGCCTCTTCAAGCTCTTTCTGAGTTTTGGTCGGCACCTTGGCAACATCAGCATTGAAATCAGTCATGATCTCATAGACTTCCTTGCGGGTCTTTGCAGTCGCAAGATCCTTGGAAGCTTTGTCTATATAACCCTGGATCTCTGTATTCTCAGGTGCATCATAGTCAGCTACATTGACAGAAGCCACGATCTTATTGGCCTCTCTTACTGCCAGCTTTCCGTCAAGAACACTGTAGCCATATGCACCTCCGCCTGCGGAAGCAAGCATCAGTATCAGTACCAGTATTATTTTGGCACCGACGCCTCCTCTTTTATTGTTCATTGCAATTCTCCATTCTAGTGACCCTTAACATATAGCCTTGCAGCTGCCGTCAAGTGAAAAACAATATACACATGAATTATAACATAACAAGAATAAAATAATGATATAATTATTGCGGAAGGAGAAAAAGATGAAGATCAACAGCATTATCCTGGAGAATTTCCGCAATTATAAAAATCTGGAGCTGGACTTCGACGAGAGCCGCAACATCATCGTAGGCGAGAACGCGCAGGGTAAGACCAATCTGGTGGAAGCCATATACCTGACTGCTTTTGCCCGGTCTTTTCGCACGAACAACTCTCAGGATCTGATCAGATTCGGTGAGAGCAGCGCGCGGGTCAGCACGGATATCACCAGCGAAGATCTTGAAAAGAATATCAATATAGTCATCAGAGCTGATGGCAAAAAGATGATAAAAAAAGACGGCAAGGCGATAAGCAAGACGACAGAGCTTCTCAATAATGTTGTTGTGATCATTTTTTCGCCTGATGACCTGCGCATCATCAAGGACAGTCCGGAGAGAAGAAGATCTTTCATCAACCGCGAACTGTCGCAGATGCGGCCGAGATATTACGAGCTCCTGAAGAGATACAACGATGCGCTTCGTCAGAAGAACGCTCTGCTCAAGGGCTACTTTAATATTAAGAAGAAAACATTCACTCGCGCTGACAATCTGACGCTGAACGATATCGGTCAGGCAAAACAGGATCTTTCCGGCATGGCACCCGGAGAAGGGGACCGCAGCCGCTTTGACAACAGCAGGAAGTTCAATGAGGACATGCTCGATGTGTTCGACCGCCAGCTTGCCGATGCGGGATATGAGCTGATCAGGTACCGTAAGGAATTCACAGAGATGCTCTCTGAGGAAGCCGGCGAGATAATGCGAAAGATCTCGGGCGGCAGGGAAAACCTGACCATAGAATACAGGACTTCATGCGACTTTGTAACTGCACCGGAGGGCAGGGAGATCCTGTACAAGCAGTTCTATCATCACAGAGACCGTGACATATATAACGGAAGCCAGTCCATCGGACCTCACAGAGACGACCTGGAATTTTACATAAACGGAAAAGATGCGAAGAAATACGGCTCGCAGGGGCAGCAGCGTACCATAGCTCTGTCGCTCAAGCTGGCCGAGATCAGGATCGCAAGGCAGCTGCTTGAAGAGTCGCCGGTACTGCTGCTCGATGATGTGCTTTCAGAGCTCGATCTCGAGAGGCAGCGCTTCCTCGTCAGCGAGATAGACGATGTGCAGCTTTTCATCACATCCGCAGAGCTCAATGAAGAGGTGATAAAAGACCTGCGCGGCGGTACGCTCTTCAGGATAGAGGACGGAACAGTTACCAGAGTTGATAAGTACTGACCTGTATTGGACAATATTGGAACAAGTATCAGAAAAGGCATCGAAGCTTACAGCTGCGGTGCCTTTATCAATTGCCGGATCCTGAATAAGACAGCGATGTGCATGTGCTCAGGCCAGTATCACAGATCCTCAATGACAGTATTCATCCACTTCTTCGACTTAAAGCGTTTGAGCAGGATGGCAGCCTTGATGACAGACTCGATCCTGGTCATAAGCAGGGCAAGGTGTATCGGCATGTGCCAGACAAGAGCAGAGATGAACGCCAGCGGCACAGCGATCAGCCAGATGCTCCCGCATTCTGTGAGCATGGCAAAGCGGGTGTCGCCTCCTGCTCTGAGTACGCCTGCGATCAGCACACCGTTCAGAAGATCGAATACCATCGTGGCGCCGAATACTATGAGAATATAGAAGGTAAACGTTTTGCCCTGATCAGTGAGATTGAAGACAAGGGACAGCGGCTTTGCAAGAGCGATGGTCAGCGCGCCGAAAGCTAGACCGACGATGACAGCGACCTTGAGGATATGTCTGGACAGCATCCAGGTGTATTCCTTGTCGCCTTCTCCGAGCTTTTCTCCGATCAGTATCAGTGCAGCATCGCCAACGCTGAATGATGCGAAGTTGAATATATTGAATAGAGAATTGGCTGCCTGATAGGCTGCGTAGGCTGTGGTGCCAATGCGGGTGAATGCGGCCACATACATGGTCTGGCCAAAGCCCCAGAAGAATTCGTTCAAAGTCGTCGGAGTCGCATTTTTGATCACTCTTCTGACCAGCTCAGGATCCCAGCCGAAGAAGCTTTGGATACTTCCTCTGAACGGATTGCTTTGTCTGAAAGCGAATACTGTGTTCAGCGCGACTTCCACCAGCCTTGCTGCCAGCGTACCGATCGCTGCACCCGCAACACCGAGCCGGGGGAAGCCGAATTTTCCGAATATCAATAAATAATTAATAGTAACGTTGCTTATGAAGACAGCAGCACTGACGATCATAGGCAGCCGCACCTGCTGTGTTGCCTTGAACGCCATTTCCATCGGAGCGGAAAAAGCCAGAAGCAGGAACGAAAAACTGTTGATCCTTACATATGTTGCCGCAAGAGCTTTTACAGACGGATCGCTGCTGTAAACAGAAAGGACCCCGTCCGTAAGACAGTTTGCAAGCACGAAGAACAGTATTCCCAGGCCGGAGAGCAGAGTGAAAGCGAATCCGATCACCTTCCGTATATTGGCCATATCTCTCGTACCGTAGAACTGCGCCATGAAAGTAGCCGATCCGCTGAGTATCCCGAACAGGAGCATATAGTGCACCATAAAGATCTGACCTGCGACACCGACTGCCGCCAGCTCAGTCTCACCCAGGAAACCCACCATCAGATTGTCGATCATGGTGAGCGTTGCCGTAACGATGCCCTGAATGGCGATCGGAGACGCAATCCTGAATAATTTTAAGTTAAGTTCTCTCCTGCTGAATTGCATATCAAATATAATAGCATTACTTCTGTGGAGCTGTCGATAAACGCATTCGGAGATGTCCGGATAAGGGTCAGGATCACATAGTTTTGCAAGAGCCTCAACAACATGGAATTACTGGCTTTCAGGATTTTGATGTCGAAAACGGGGCGAAAATCGCCGATTTGAGCGACTTTTTTGAAAATACAAGATATTGTGGTAAAACTTGCAAAAAAATGGCTTATATGGTAAAATATGGACGTAATTTAGGGGATGTAATGCCCGTTTTTTGATGTAAGGAGGTTTTTCATCAGAGAAGCGTAAGCTGACCTGAGGCTGCACGCTGATGAAACCTTATTACAGGAAAGGTACAGAAACAGAATGGCTCAGAAGCAGGAATACGGTGCTAATCAGATAGAGGTACTGGAGGGTCTTAAGCCGGTACGTCTGAGACCGGGTATGTACATAGGCAGTACAGGTCCGGCAGGACTCCACCATCTTGTATACGAAATAGTGGACAACTCTGTCGATGAGGCACTGGCAGGATATTGCAAACATATAGAAGTCACGATCGAAGAAGACAATTCGATCACAGTACAGGATGACGGAAGAGGAATGCCGGTAGACATCCATCCTAAGATGGGGATCCCGGCGGTACAGGTCATCCATACGCAGCTGCACGCCGGCGGAAAGTTCGGCGGCGGAGGATACAAGGTCTCGGGCGGACTCCACGGAGTAGGTGCGTCTGTTGTTAACGCGCTTTCGACTCATATGATCGTCCAGGTCAGAAGAGACGGTAAGATCTACGAGCAGGAATACTTCAGAGGCGAAGATGCCACTGAGCTCAAGGTAATAGGTGAATACACCGACGGTCACACTGGCTCCAGGACACGTTTCTGGCCTGATGCAGAGATCTTCGATGAGACAGTCTATGACTATGAGACACTTCACAGGAGACTCCGTGAGATGGCTTTCCTCAACAAAGGACTCGAGATCAGCATCGAAGACAAGAGAGTCACTCCGCACAGACAGGATCACTTCCATTACGAAGGCGGCATCAAGGAGTTCGTCGAGTATCTCAACCACAACAAGGACGCAGTCAACCCGACCATCTTCTACTATGAAGCGGAGAAGCCAGGTTACGAGGTAGAGGTCGCGCTGCAATACACCGACAGGTACAGCGAGACCATCATGTCGTACGCCAACAACATCCATACAGGAGAGGGCGGTTTCCATGAGGTCGGATTCAAGTCAGCTCTGACAAGGACAATCAACGACTATGCCCGCAGGAACAACCTGATCAAGCCTAATGAGGATGCTCTGCAGGGTGATGACGTCAGAGAAGGTATCACTGCGATCATTTCCGTAAAGCTCACCAACCCGCAGTTCGAGGGACAGACCAAGGCAAAACTCGGAAATGCAGAGGTCAAGGGATTCGTCGAGACCAATACGGCAGAGCAGCTGTCATACTTCCTCGATGAGAATCCAAAACAGGCGAGGATCATCGTAGATAAGTGCCTGAAAGCCCAGCGCGCACGTGAAGCTGCCCGCAAGGCTAGAGAGATCACCCGTAAGACTTCCGTGCTCGATACTACATCGCTTCCGGGCAAGCTTGCTGACTGCTCTGAAAAGGATCCGGCTCTGTCAGAGATCTTCCTTGTAGAGGGTGACTCCGCAGGCGGCTCTGCTAAGCAGGGAAGAGACCGTAAGCGCCAGGCAGTGCTTCCGCTCAGAGGTAAGATACTTAATGTAGAAAAAGCACGACTCGACAGAGTGCTCAGTTCGGAAGAGATCAAGAACATGATCACCGCTTTCGGCTGCAATATAGGCAAGGAATTCGACATCGACAAACTGAGATACCACAAGATCATCATCATGACCGATGCCGATGTAGACGGAGCTCATATCAGGACACTTCTGCTGACTTTCTTCTTCAGATATATGACACCGCTTGTAGAGGGCGGATATGTCTATGCGGCCCAGCCGCCTCTGTTCAGAGTCAAGCAGGGCAGGCAGATCTGGTACACATATTCAGATGCCGAGCAGGACAAGCTTCTCGCAGAGCTCAAGGCTACGGGCAGCAACACCAAGATAGAGATCCAGAGATACAAAGGTCTCGGCGAGATGGACTTCAACCAGCTCTGGGAGACCACAATGGATTACGACAACCGTACGCTGGTAAGGATCACAGTCGAGGATGCTGAGAAAGCAGACGAGATCTTCACCACCCTCATGGGAGACAAGGTACCTCCGCGCAAAGCTTTCATCGAAGAAAACGCGAGATACGTACAGAACTTAGATATATAATTGAAAGAGAAATACGTTCCTTCGGTCGCTAGATCCAACGTCTTCGACGTTGGACTTCGCACCGAGGGTCGACCGCTCCGCTACGGAACGTATTTCTCTTTAAAAATCAGAATCGATCAAAGACCTGATATAAAATCAGCGTTTCTCCGGAACGCTTTGCTTAGAACAAAGGAACAACATAATGGCTGATGAAATTGTAAAAGCAGCTGACAACAGCACGATAATAGAACACGAGATATACGATGAAATGAAGAATTCGTATATCGATTATGCTATGAGCGTCATAGTCGGCAGAGCTCTTCCTGATGTCCGCGACGGCCTCAAGCCGGTCCACAGAAGGATACTGTACGGCATGCATTCTCTCGGCATTACTCCTGACAAGCCTCACAAGAAATCGGCGCGTATCGTCGGTGAGGTCATGGGTAAGTATCACCCGCACGGAGATTCTTCCATCTATGACGCAATGGTCAAGATGGCTCAGGACTTTTCCACGAGATATCCGCTTGTTGACGGTCACGGTAACTTCGGTTCGGTCGACGGCGACGGAGCGGCGGCTTCGAGATACACCGAGGCGAGAATGTCTCCGTTTTCTCTGCAGATGGTCAGAGATATCGAGAAGGACACTGTCGACTTCATGGACAACTACGACGGTGAAGAGCAGGAACCTGTAGTACTCCCTTCAAGAGTACCGAACCTGCTGATCAACGGTTCGAACGGTATCGCGGTCGGAATGGCCACATCCATCCCGCCACACAATCTGGGTGACACGATAGATGCCTGCGTTAAACTGATCGACGAGCCTGATTGCGACATCGAAGACCTGATCAGGATCATCAAGGGCCCTGACTTCCCGACAGGCGCTATGATTCTCGGCAGACACGCAGCACGCGAGGCATACCTTACCGGACAGGGCAAAGTCAATGTCAGGTCGGTATGCGAGATCGAAGAGGGCGCTCACGGTAGGATGCGCATCGTCGTCAGTGAGATCCCGTTCCAGGTCAATAAAGCGAGACTCATAGAGTCCATGGCCGACCTGGTCAGGGACAAAAAGATCGACGGTATCTCAGCGATCAGAGATGAATCCAACAGAGAAGGCACCAGGATAGTCATCGAACTCAAGAAAGACGTCAATCCTAACGTCATTCTCAACAGATTATATAAGCACACAGCTCTGCAGACCTCTTTCAGCATGATCATGCTGGCACTGGTCGACGGCGAGCCTAAGATACTCAACCTGAGGCAGATCCTCGAAGAGTATCTCAAGCACCAGAAGATCGTAGTCACAAGAAGGACCCGCTTTGACCTTGCCAAAGCAGAGGCCAGGGCTCATATCCTCGAAGGACTCATCATCGCACTTGATAATATAGACGAAGTCATCGCGACCATCAGATCATCGTACAACGATGCCAAGGAAAAACTGATGATCAGATTCGGGCTCACCGAGATCCAGGCTCAGGCCATACTCGACATGAGGCTTGCCAGACTGCAGGGACTCGAGCGCGAAAAGATCCAGGCAGAGTACGAAGAACTGCAGAAAAAGATCGCTTACTATAAGAGCCTTCTCGCAGATGAGCATCTGCTGATGGGTGTCATCAAGGACGAGCTTCTCGAGATCAAGCAAAAGTGGGGTGACCCGCGCAGGACCAAGATCGTCGCATTCGAAGGAGACCTTGACGACGAATCACTGATCGAAGAGCAGGATGTCGCAGTTACGCTGACACATCTCGGATACATCAAGAGAGTGCCGGCTGAGACATACAAAGCACAGCGCCGCGGAGGCAAGGGCATCGTCGGATTGACGACGAGAGACTCTGATTTTGTCCGCGACCTGATCATCACAAGCACCCATGACTACCTGATGTTCTTTACAGACATGGGCCGCGTATACAAGATCAAGGCATACGAGATCCCTGAGGCGTCAAGGACCGCCAAGGGCACACCGGTCATCAACTTCCTCAACCTCAATAGCGAGGAGAGAGTAACGGCAGTGATACCTATCAGGGAATTCGCTGCAAGCGACTGCCTCGTGATGGTGACAAAACGCGGTACCATCAAAAAGACACCGCTCTCAGAATTCGACACCAACCGTAAGACGGGTCTCATAGCGATCAACCTGAGAGAAGACGACAAGCTGATCGCAGTAGCACAGGCAGGCGGGAATGAGAACATCCTTGTGGTCACAAGAGAGGGCAAAGCGATCGCATTCTCCGAGGATGACGTCAGACCGATGGGCAGAAGTGCCGGCGGCGTGAGAGCTATCCTGCTCGACGAGGGAGATGAAGTCGTTTCCATGGAGCTCGACATCGACCAGACAAGGAAGATGCTCGTCATCTCAGAGAACGGCTACGGCAAGAGGACTCCGCTTACCGAATACAGGCTGCAGACGCGTGGCGGCAAGGGCGTTGCCACTTATGACAAGACCAAGTTCGAGAGAACAGGCAAACTGGTCGGCGCAACACTTGTCGATGACGAGGACGAAGTGATGCTCATCAACTCTGACGGTGTTATCATCAGGATCAGAGCCAATGAAGTCAGCACTTCGGGAAGAGCGACACAGGGTGTCAAGATCATGAGAGTCACCGAAGAAGGCCGCATAGTATCCTTCGCCAAGGTCGTCGACGAGGACAATCAGGCCAAACCGGGCAGCAATGATGCAGAGGAAACAGCTGATACAGATGCTGAAGAGCTGGCTGCAGATCCTGATAGCCCGGTCGATGATCAGACCATAGAAGTAGCTGAAGACGATCAGGAAGACTGATAATAAGTAATGTAGAATAAAGGGTGCAATCTGCAAAAATGCATATTGCACCCGTCGTTAATGATAGAAGATGATAAGGCCGGATTATTAGGGCTGAACCCTCTTAAAACAGTAGATATTAAATAATAATGGCAAAAAAAGATTACGACAACAGCAGTATATCCATGCTCAAAGGAGCTGACAGGGTCAGAAAAAGACCGGGTGTCATCTTCGGATCAGATGATCTGGAAGGGTGTATACACGGCTTTTTTGAAATTCTTTCAAATTCTACCGATGAGGCCAGGACCGGACATGGTGACAGGATAGAAGTCATCAGGTATATGGACGGATCTATCCAGGTGACAGATTACGGTCGTGGTGTTCCTATGGACTGGAATGAAGCTGAGCAGAGATATAATTGGGAATTGTGCTTTTCCGAATTATACGCAGGATCCAAATATTCTGACAGTACCTATGACTACTCTCTTGGACTGAACGGACTTGGTGCCGCTGCTACTCAATATGCGTCAGAATGGTTTGATGTTACTTCTGTAAGAGATGGATATGAATACAAGATGCATTTCGAGAAAGGTGATCCAGCGAGTGAACTTGGAAAGAGAAAGGTCAGAGGCAGACCGACCGGAACAGTCCAGAGATGGAAACCGGATACTGAAGTTTTCACAGAGATCGATATACCTCTGAACAGATTTCAGGAGATACTTAAGCAGCAAGCTATAGTCAATACCGGCATCACTTATTCACTGTATGACGAAGAGACCAAGGAGACTTTTGAATTCCTCTATCCTGAAGGTATCCTCGGCTATGTGAATGAGCTGGCTCAGGATGAGGCGATGACCACACCGTTCCTGTTCTCGGGTGAGGGCAGGGGCAGGGACCGCGCCGACAAGGAAGAGTATTCTGTCAAAGCTGACATCGCATTCTGCTTCAGCAATATGACCCAGGAGATCAAGTATTTTCACAACTCTTCGCACCTCGAGCACGGCGGCTCTCCTGACAAGGCGGTAAAAAATGCCATGGTCGCTGCTTTTGACAAGGAGATCAAGACCCGAGGCAAGTACACTGCCAAGGAAGCCAAGCTCACATTCGGCGACATCCAGGACAGCCTGATACTCGTGACCAACTCGTTTTCCACGCAGACTTCATACGAGAACCAGACCAAGAAGGCGATCAACAATAAGTTCATCCAGGAATTCCTGACTGACCTGATCAAAAATAATATGCAGATCTGGTTCATCGAGCACAAGCCTGATGCTGACAAGATCATTGATCAGGTACTGATCAACAAGCGCAGCCGCGAGCAGTCCGAGACCCAGCGGATCACAGTCAAGAAGAAACTCATGGAAAAGACGGATGTGACCAACAAGGTCAAGAAATTCGTCGACTGCCGCAGCAAGGACCCGGAGAAGAGAGAGCTCTTCATCTGCGAGGGTGATTCCGCTCTCGGCAGTCTGCTTACGGCAAGGGATCCTGAGTACCAGGCTCTGATGCCGATCCGCGGCAAGATCCTGAACATACAGAAGGCTTCACTTCAGAGCGTCTTCGGTTCGGATATCATCATGGATCTGATCAGAGTGATGGGCTGCGGTATCGAGGTCAGAGGCAAGAAACTGCCTAAGGACATCCCGCAGTTTGATGAGAGCAGGCTCAAGTTCAACAAAGTCATAATCACAGCGGATATGGATGTCGACGGTTCGCACATCGTATGCCTTGTGACCACCATGATATACAAGCTCTGCCCGCAGCTCATAGAGAGGGGATATCTGTATTATGCTATGACCCCGCTCTTCGAGATCACCGACAGGACGGGCAAAAAGCCTGAAACACTTTACGCTTTCAGTGATGCAGAGCGCGACAGGATGATCGAGGGCAAGGATCCTAAGAAGATCACCATTCAGCGGTCGAAGGGACTCGGTGAAAACGATGCCGAAATGATGGCGAAGTTCATCACACCGGGCACCAGAAGATTCATCCGCATCACCTCCGCAGAGGCCGAGGAGATGGAAAAATGGTTCGACCTGTTCATGGGTAATGAGGTCGCTCCGCGTAAACAGTACATAGAAGCTCATGGACACGAGTTCATGAATGATCTTGATATAAGCTAACTGATAAACTATATGGCAAGAAAGAAAAAGACAGAAGAACCAAAACCGATAATAGAAAACATCCAGAATGTCTCCGCTCCTGAGGTGCTGAAGAATAATTTCATGCCTTATGCGATGAGCGTTATCGTTTCGCGTGCCATTCCTGAGATCGACGGTCTCAAGCCTTCACACAGGAAGATCCTCTACACTATGTATGAGATGGGTCTTCTCACCGGTAACAGGACCAAGTCAGCCAATGTTGCGGCGAGGACCATGCTGCTCAACCCGCACGGAGACGCTTCTGCTTATGAGGCAGCTGTCAGACTCACGCAGCACAACGACACCCTGCTGACACCGCTGATCGACGGCAAAGGAAATTTTGGCAAGCACTACAGCAGAGACATGGCCTATGCTGCCAGCAGATACACAGAGATGAAACTCATGCCTGTTGCGGCAGAGTTTTTCAGGTCCATCAAAAAGAAGACCGTTGATTTTGTCGACAACTACGATTCGACGAGAAAAGAGCCTGTGCTCCTCCCAGTGACCTTCCCGAACATCCTCGCGAACCCGACAGAAGGTATCGCGGTCGGAATGGCTTCGTCCATCCCTAGTTTCAACCTTGTCGAGCTGTGCGAAGCAACCATCCTCAGGATCCAGCATCCTAAGAGTGATATAGCGGAAGTCATGCCGGGTCCGGACTTTACGACCGGCGGAATGCTGCTGCTCGATCCCGAGACGATGGCAGAGATATATAAAACGGGCAAAGGCGCGGTCACTTTGCGCGCAAAATACACAGTCGACACCAAGGCGCGCATCATAGAGGTCAACGAGATCCCGTACTCGACCACGGCAGAGGCTATCATCGACGGCATCATCTCACTCATCAAGGCGGGCAAAGTCTCGGAGATATCCGATGTGCGTAATGAGATAGGTCTCCACGGATTCAGACTGGCGATCGACTACAAGCGCGGAGTCGACCCTGACGTTCTGATGAAGAAACTTTACCGTCTGAGCAAGTTGCAGGACACATATTCCTGCAATATGACAGTCCTCATCAACGGACATCCGCGTCAGCTGGGAGTCATTCAGATACTTGACGAGTGGATAAAGTGGCGGCGTGTATGCGTTGTCCGCGAGCTGTACTTCGATTATCAGAGGAAAGCCAAGGAACTCCACCTTCTTGAAGGTCTTGCCAAGGTGCTTCTTGACATAGACAAAGCGATCAGGATCATCCGCAGGACAGAGAAGGATGAAGAGGTAGTTCCTAACCTGATGAAAGGTTTTGGCATCGACGAAGAGCAGGCCAATTTCATCGCAGAGATCAAGCTCCGCAACCTCAACAAGGATTACATACTCAATAAGACCAAAAGCATCGAAGAATTGAGAGACGATCTCAAGACGATAGACCGCCAGTTGCGTTCCGAAAAGGAGATCGATAAGATCATCGTCAGGACTCTGCGCGAGATCCAGAAGAAATACGGTATCCCGCGTAAGACTGAGATCGTGACAGAATACGAAAGTGTTACGGCGCCGATCGTCGAGGAAAAACCAGATTACCCGGTCAAGGTCTATGTGACCAGAGACGGATACGTCAAGAAGCTGGCACTGACATCCCTGAGAAACGATCCTGAGGTCAAGTTCAAAGAAGGCGATGCTGTCGTGGCTGTATATGACAGCTTCAACTCAAAAGAGCTGCTTGTATTCACGGATACCCAGACGGTATACAAGGCGATGCTTTCAGATCTCAAGGACTCCAAGCCTTCCGATATAGCAGACTATATGTATAATGTGTGCGGCATAGATCCTGGTGAGACGATCATCAAGGCATGCACTTCGGATGCCGGCGAGAACGTGCTGATCGCATTCGAGAACGGAAAGGTCGGTAAATTCCCGCTCTCTGTATACGAGACCAAGCTCAACAGAAAGAAGCTCGTCAATGCATTCGGGAGTGCGGCAAAAGCTTTGCGTATATGCATAATAAAGGAAGATGAAGATTTTGCCATCCAGAGCTCGGCCGGCAAATTGCTCGTATTCGACAGTTCGAAAGTGCCGCTCAAGACGACCAAAACGACACAGGGAGTTCAGGTGATCCGCCTTGCAAAAGGTCAGACGGCAGTAAGTTTTGGCCGCGTGAAG
Source organism: uncultured Eubacteriales bacterium (assembly GCA_902786855.1). GTDB lineage: Bacteria > Bacillota > Clostridia > Peptostreptococcales > Anaerovoracaceae > Crickella. The sequence goes on from CADAEH010000001.1 coordinate 148,935, forward strand.
GAGTTCCGGCTACGCAAGAAGGAGGACTACAGACCGGCCAACATTCCGGCAGCCGGCAAGGCCCACGCCAACGTACAGCTCAGTCTCTTCGATTAGAAAAACAGTGATCATAAAAGTAAAGGACTCGTCATTCTGAATGACGAGTCCTTATTGCATATAGAGCACTTTAATCAGTATAATTATTATATAAAAAATGTTTGATGAAACTGATACTCAGGAGGTCAAAATGAAAACTAAAAGATCAGGCCGCTTCCTGTCGGTACTTCTGGCTTTGATGGTATGTGTGGTGTTTACTGTTCCATTCACTCAGGTTGCCGGTGCAGCCAGCAAGAAGACATTTTATGTACCGACCAAAATAACTAATTCTTATACCTTTGACGGGCAGACAGACACTTTCACTACAACTTATAAGTATAATAAGAACGGTCTGAGAACAACTGCCAAGTTTAACGACGGATCCAAAACGACCTATAAGAGAAATAAAAAAGGTGTGATCAAATCCTGGAAGACTACTGATAAAAAGGGCAAGACCACAGCATCCGGAACCTGCAAGATCAAAGGAAGCAAAATTGTAAGTGAAAAAATCTATTCCTACAACGGCAAAAAGAAAACGCTGAATTCTACTATTACATATACCTTCTCCGGAAACACTCTGACCCGTGAAGAAAGCGTATATTCAGATGGGGACAGATTCATCTCGGAATTTGACAGCAACGGTCATGTCACTAAAGATGTGCTCTTCATGAAAGGCGGTTCTTCTATGACAACTGTGCATGCGATCAAAGTCGATGACCATGGTAATGTCATAAGTGATGTGCAGACCATAACTAATGTATTCGATGGCAATACAAGCACAGATGTAGTTACGACCAATACTGTATATACATATAACAAGGCAGGAAAGATCACAAACGAAGTAAGTACCACAACCAACAGCGATGGAAAGGTAACAAGCACTTCAACTACTGCTTACAAGTATAAGAAGGTAAAAGCAGCAAAGAAGTACTGGAAACTCTTAGCACAATAGAAATAAGAACTCTATCCGGATAACATAAGAAACGGAGTATAACTGCAAATAAACAGAAAAGCCTGGCAGCGGGATCTCTTGCTGCCAGGTTATTGATATATGTACAAGCAGCTGCTCAAAGGAGAAACTAAACATGGAAATCAGAGAATTCGGAAAACTTAAAGACGGACGAAATGCCAGCCTGTATGTTCTGAGAAATACTAATGGCATGGCAGCTGCCGTGACAGACTACGGTGCGACATTAGTGAAGCTGATCACACCGGACAAGAACGGAGATCTGCGCGATGTGGTTCTGGGACATGACGATGCATCCGGGTATGAAACAGGGCACGGATCTCTGGGAGCGACGATCGGCAGATTTGCCAACCGGATCGGCGGTGCCTGCTTTGCCATGAATGGAAAGACATACGAGCTCACTGCGAACAACGGACCAAACGCTTTACACGGAGGCCGTGATCCATACAGCAAGAGGCTTTGGCAGGCGAAGATCCCTTTTGGCCGCATCAATACCAATGAGATCTATAAACAGTATGCGATCGAAAGCCTGAATGACCGCTGGCCTGTAAATGCACAGGAGAGTCTTGACGGTGATACCATAACCTTCTGTCTTGACAGCAAGGATGGAGACCAGGGGTTCCCGGGGGATCTGCATATCGAGGTGACATATACGCTGACTGCAGATAATGAGCTGCAGATCGATTACTGCGCGGTACTGACAGAAGGCGATTCTACTCCGCTCAACCTGACCAATCACAGCTACTTCAATCTCAGCGGCCATGACAGCGGGACGGTCTATGATCAGATCGTACGGATCGGCGCTGAGAAGTTCACGCCTAACGACAGGTGGTCATTGCCGACAGGGGAACTGAGAGACGTTGCCGGTACACCTATGGACTTCCGTAAACCTAAGAGACTGGGAGAGGATATCCATGCAGAGGATGGACAGATAGAGATCGGCTGCGGCTTTGATCACAATTTCGTTCTGGACGGATGGGATGAAAGTGCGGCTGATCCTGAAGGACAGGAAAAAAAGCACGCAGAGGGACTGTGCACATTCAGAGAATGCGCTTCGCTTTATTCTGCTGAGAGCGGGATCATGATGAAGGTGCTCACCGATCTTCCGGGAATGCAGCTGTATAGCGGCAATCATCTGGGCGGTATGCCGGGCAAGGGTCCGGCTGCATACATGGATGGAGCCGGAGTCTGCTTTGAGACCCAGTTCTGGCCTGATGCAGTGAACAAGGAGACTTTCCCGGGCGGGGTGCTGAGGGCAGGCGAAGAATTTCGCTCACGCACGACTTACAGATTCAGCATAGCCTAGAGATCATCGGTCGACGGCATGTCTGAAAGCTCGTATAAACGCCAAATACTTCCCTTTTATATAAAAAGATCTCAACGTATAATCATAACAACAGATTGTAATATTAAAAGCAAAAGTTGAGTAAGTAATCGCATCTTATGAGGGGTTTTGTTATCACCAACAAAGAAGGAGGGGTTTAATATGAAGAAATACGCAAAACGATATTTATCGCTGGCACTCTCGTTTGCTCTTGTCTTTGCGATCCCGTTCGCTTTCACACAGGAAGCAAGTGCGGCATCCAAGAAGGGAGTCAAGGTATATCAGCCTGTACAGATTACAGAAACGTATAACGATGGCTCGGTCGATACGACCACCTATGTTTATGACAAAAACGGCTTTTGCACCGGACTTTATTACAGCAGCGGGTCCAAGCGGTTATCTACTTATAACAAAACAGGTCTGGTAACAGCGTGGACAAGGTATTACAAAGACGGTACGGTGTCTTCACAGGGCAAAAACACAATAAAGAAAGGGAAGATCGCTAAAGAAGAGTATTATGATATGGACGAAGGAAAGCTCGTTCTTTCATCTGTCACAAGTTACAAGTATAAGAAGGGTAAAAAATCAACAGAGACCGTTACCTTTCCTAACAGCGCTTCAACAGATATACTCACATACAGATCAAACGGGACCAGGAAAAAAGCAATTTATTCCACCAAGACCGATTATGATGTAGTGACATATGATAAAAAAGGAAATATTACAAGCTATGTTTCCAAGGATCTGGCGACCGGTAAAATCTATAAAGATCAGTATAAAAACACCTACAAGAAGGGTAAGCTCGTAAAGAGAGTTGCAACTTATGTAGATACTGACGGAAAGGTCTCCCAGGGAGGTACTACTACTTATTCCTATAAAAAGGGTAAACTTGCTAAGACAGTATATACTTATACCAGTACATTTGATGGTGGAACATATACTGATACAACAACAACTCTATATACATTTAATAAAGCAGGTCTGCTGACCAGGAAAGTAAGAACAACGATTGAAGTGTCACCGGGCAAGACCACTACAAGCACCAAAACGACTACGATCAAATATAAAAAGATAAAAGTACCGAAAAAGGCAAAGAAAAACATTAAGGAAACTATGCTGGAATTTACAGAAAGCTTCTTACCGATCCAGATGCGCTGATGTCAGCTTACATCAGGAATAGAGGGAGTCTGTCACAAGTGAATAACGACAGAAAACTCTAAGACAGGGTCATTTTCTCAAATGAGAGCAGGGGAATCACATGGTTCCCCTGCTTTTGTAAGATTTTTGCGTTTTTCTGCGTGCACCTTGATGCAACAGTTTTTTCAGAATAAAATTATATTCAGACTAAGCAAAAACATTAAGGGGGAAGATCATGAGAGCAGGTTTAAAGTATTTTGTTACGATGATCATTACATTTGCGCTTGTGCTTGCGATACCGGCTGTATTTACTCAGGAGGCAAACGCGGCAGCAAAGAAGTCCGGCCCCAGAAAAGTAACTGTTCATGTGGTTACTGATGAATCGGTGTCGAGAGCGGTTTCGAATAGTCTGCAGTATGTTACCTATACTAAGAGCACATATAATAAAAAAGGTTTCAGGACCAAGTATGTGAGCAGCAACAATAAAGGGAGCATGGAAAAGGTCAAAATCAAATATAACAGCAAGGGTTATATGACCTCATGCAAGGTTTACAACAAGAGCAACAAACTGTACAGACTGATCAAGGTCAGGACGAAGAAGGGCCTGCCGTATACCAGCAAAGAATATAGTGTAAATGGCAGAAAAAAAGCGCTGATCTATAAGCAGACCTATGTCTATAAAGGGAAAAAGCTTGTTAAGATAAAGTGGACCAATCTGACCACGAATACCAGCGGAACAGAAAACGTGGCAGCTTCCGGAGCTTCAGGCAAAAAGGGATCTCCTAATGCAAAGTATGATACATACGGGAACCTTACTGAAGATACGATCACAACGAAGCAGACAGTATCCGGCACCGCCGTCACGATCATCTACAGGGTCACTCATGAGTACACCTACGATATGGTCGGAAATATGACGGAAGACAAATGCGTGGAGACCACAACACAGGTGCGTCCCGGTGGGAAAAAGAGCGAAGTGGTGACCAAAACGGTCAAAAAATTTAAATATAAAAAGATGAAAGTCCTGAAGAAATATCTTGAGCAGATCCTCTACGGCAGAAAACCGGTACACCATTAGGGAAAAGCAGATATTTTTGATATGCATATTGAAGAACAGGCGATTTGTTAATACAATAAAAGCGATAAAGTGAAATCTCAGATCAAACACCGAGATAAAAAACGGAGGTAATATATGAAGAAGCATGTAAAGTGCATTATGGCTCTGGTCCTGACATTTGCCCTTGTACTTGCGATCCCGTTCGCATTTACACAGGAAGCCAGTGCGGCATCCAAGAAAGCCAAGAAGACGACCATGTATCTCACAACTCAGATGACCAACACATCTAAGGATGAGAACGGCAAAACCAAAAAAATGGTAAAAAAATATACTTATAACAGCAAAGGCTTCATGACAAAAGAGACCTGGAAAGAGGGAAAAGACAACGGGAAAACGCTGTATAAGTACAACAAGAAGGGTTATGTGAAATCCGTCAAGTCATATTCCAAAGGCAAACTGGAATCGAAGACTACTGTCAAGATGAACAAGAACGGTATGCCGGCTGTAGTAAAGACATATCAGGTAAAGGGAAAGAAAAAACACACTTATACTTATAACTTTGTATACAGCGGCAAGGAACTGATCAAGATCAACTACAAGGATATCCAGGAGAAAAAGAGCGGTACAATTAATCTGAAAGGAGAACCTGCACCTTCTGAATCTGCAGAGACCGAGGTCGTGACTGACAATACCAATAACGTCAAGTATGACAAAAAAGGCAGAATAATAGAAGAAACATATTCAGACACATTTTCAGAAGTCAATGATCAGGGCGTTACCGAGACCACAGTATTCTCAAATGTCTGGAAATACACCTACAACAAGGCCGGCAAAATAACGAAAGAAAAAGTAAATACTACATCCACGCTCACTTATTCTGACGGAACAGCAGCTAAAACAGTAAAGACTTCAGACACATACACTTACAAGTATAAGAAAAAGAAACTTGCTAAGAACTATGATGCGATCGAGCTCATTAATTTATATGTGAAATATCTCTAAACAGTCACAGACACTAAAAGAGAAGGGCTCGATTTCAAGGTAACAAAACACGAAAAACGGGGGTTGTTGAAACCCCCGTTTGTGCGTTTCACCTCGAGTGAGTTATCAGTGTCATTTTCACATTACTTAGCGTAGTTAGGTCTTGCGTAACCGCGGATGCAGCCCCAGCCGACCTTCATAGTACGGTAATCTACAACACCGATACCACGATTGCCTTCGATCGCGGTGATCTGGTTACCTTCGACTTTGACTACGAGACCGATGTGCGATGCGGAAGCGTTATTAGGCTGCTTGAATTTCTTCCAGCTGTATACGATGATGTCGCCAGGCTTAGGAGTGATGGTGCCGTCTTCTTCCCAGATGCCGAGCTTCTGGAAAATCTTGATATGTCTTGGAACACTGCATTCTCTTCCGATCCTCTCAACGTTTCCGGTCTTGATAGCTGCGGCTGTGACAGTTGCGTCACACCATGCATCCTTGTATCTCATCTTATAGCCTGACGGCCACGGAGTGATCGAATTATAGATGTCGATGATACCGTTCTGATAGCCGTTGATCCTGTTGTAACCAACCCATGCAGTAAAGGTATCGATCATAGCCTGAGCTGTACCCGGTTTGGTTATTACTGTATTGAAGGAAATGATGCTGCCCGTATGGGTCTTGGCATAAATCGTTGCTTTGCCTGGTTTGACGCCTGTAATAAGACCGTTTGCATCAACCTTAGCCACTGCGCTGTCGCTGCTCGTCCATGAGATCACAGTCGTGGCGGAATTGCTTGGGAACTGCAGATAAGTCTGTGCGCATGAACCCGCCATGATGGCTGACACGTTGGCAAGGTTGTTGACCTTGACTGCATACACATTCTTGAGATTGCTTCTGGTCGTCATAGCTCCTGCCGATGAGGTCGGTGCAGAGACCATTTTCTTTTTACCGACCTTCTTGTAAGCTACGACTGTATAGCAGTACAATTTATTTTTCTTTTTTGCGGTTTTGTCAGTATATGATTTCTTACTGGCCTTTACGCTTGCGATCTCACGCCATGTGGAACCGTTGAGATCCTTCTTCAGAATGAAATAGCCGCTGATACCGTCAGGATTCTCGACCGGACCCCAGCTCACTTTTATACTCTTTCTCTTGCCGACAGTAGTCACATTGCCAGGCACGAGCTTAAGACGCTCATTGCTGATGACCTTTTTCTTGAAAGCGATCTGATATCCGTCGATATTCTGATTCTTAGATGTTGTGTATTTGACTTTTGCTGAACTGGTAGTAGTTGCAGTGTTTGCAGCGAATACTTCCGAAGGCACAGCCATCGGCAGCACGAGCGCAAAAGTCAGCATCAGGCAAATCAGCAGCCTTGCCGCTATTCTCAGCATGCCTGTCTCATGCGACGCTGCATTTTCTTTACAGTTTTTGATGATCTTCATAGCGCTTATTTCCTTACTATTTCTTCTCAGACGGCGAGTGCCGTAAAAGTGATCGATTCTTTCGAGTAAATCAATTCTATCACGCAAAAAGCGCGGATTTTCTGAAGATCCTTTAAGAAAGCCCAAGCTTAAAGAATATTAAAAGACCCGCCGGACAGGATGCGGCGGGTCAATATATGCCAGTAGAAACACTGTATTCTTACGTACAGTATCGATCTGTTTCGATCGGGAAAGGACTGTTACTGATGTACTAATCCAGTGCGGAGCGGATGGTCTGTTCTATCTGCAGAGCGGCTTCTTTCTGCTCATGCTTGCTCATCTGCTCTATGTGGACGAGTGGGTGCACAGTGATCTTGACATGTGCAGGCTGCCAGGTTTTCTTTTCTTCAAAGAGCTTGTAGCCGCCGTCAAGTGTGATCGGCAAAATAGGAACTTTTCCTTTTTCTGCGAATTTGAAAGCGCCTGCCTTGAATTCGCCCATCTCATGGCGCTGTGAGCGGGTACCTTCAGGGAAGATGACCATAGCAAAGCCCTGGTTGAGAAGCTCAGTGACCTCTTTAAGGGACTTTACGGCTTCACGGCTGTCTCCGCGCTTGAGGAATATCGACCGGGTATACTCGATCGCATTATAGAGGACTTTATACTTACGCCATTCTTCCTTGGCCACATATCCCATCTGGCGGCGGTCCTTGAACAGCCATATCAACGCAAAAACGTCTGCAAAACTCTGGTGGTTGGAGTACACCATATAAGTGCCTTCGGCTGGGATGTTTTCCTCACCGGTCACCTCAAAAGTAAGGCCAAGTCTTGGAGCTGTCCATTCAATGAATTCCTTTTGCCCCTTGCGGATGAGTTCTTTTTCGCCTTCAATGTCGCCGGCGGCACGAAGACGCTTGAGCTCCGGGATGTTCTTTCCGTAACCTTTGGCTCCGAAATAGAAACTCAGAAGCCTCGGCAGTGATTTGAAAACGTTCATAGTCGACCTCCCATAATTATTGACGCCGTTATTATAGCACGACAGTGCGATTTGCAGTATAATAATATTTCACAGAATATATGGGATTACTGCGCTTTTCACGATTCTACATGATCTTGCAGTTTTACCGGAAAACGGAGGATAAACAATGAAAACACTTCTCACTGGAGGAGCAGGATATATAGGTTCACATACTGCAGTTGCGATGCTCGAAGCAGGACATGAAGTCGCTGTTGTCGACAATTATTACAACAGCTCGCCTGAGGCGATCCGCAGAGTAGAGCAGATCACAGGCAAGGCAGTTACACTATATGAGGCAGACGTGGCAGACAAGGACGCGATGCGGAAGATCCTTAAGGCAGAGATGCCGGATTGCATCATCCATTTTGCAGGTCTTAAAGCAGTCGGAGAATCCGTTGCCAAGCCTACCGAGTACTACAGGAACAACATTGATACCACACTGACCCTGCTCGAGTGCATGAAGGAGCTGGGTCTCAGCAACATCGTTTTTTCAAGCTCTGCAACAGTATACGGAGAGGACAACATCCCGCCGTTCTATGAGACGATGCCAAAAGGCGTATGCACCAATCCGTATGGCTGGACAAAATGGATGCAGGAACAGATATTAAGGGACGCCTGGTATGCCGACAAAGAGATGTCAGTCGTTTTGCTCAGATACTTTAATCCGGTCGGGGCACATGAAAGCGGTCTTATAGGCGAAGATCCTCAGGGCATCCCGAACAATCTGATGCCTTACATCTCTCAGGTCGCAGTAGGAAGGCGCGATCATCTCACCGTTTTCGGCGATGACTATGACACTCCTGACGGTACTTGCAGACGCGACTACATCCATGTCATGGATCTTGCAGAGGGTCATGTCAAAGCAGCTGAGTATTCAGTCGAACACAGAGGCACAGAAGTCTTCAACCTCGGCACCGGTAATCCATACAGCGTACTCGATATGGTCAAAGCTTTCGGCGATGCGTGCGGACATCCTATCAAGTATGAGATCGGACCGAGGCGCGCCGGCGATGTCCAGGACAGCTGGGCCAACGCCGATAAAGCCAGAGAAGTGCTCGGCTGGGAAGCGAAGCGCGGCATCGATGAGATCTGCCGCGACGCATGGAAGTGGCAGAGCACCAATCCGCAGGGTTACGGCGAATAGCCTGAAAAAGTGATAAAAGGCGACGGATCCCATCCGCGTCAGAAGAGGAGTAATAATGCGTTTTGTTATACAGAGGGTGCAGCGCGCATCCGTAACAGTAGATAATGAAGTGATCGGCAAGATCGGCAGAGGGTACATGGTACTGATCGGTGCCTGCGAAGCGGACGATGAGGCGATTGCAGACAAGATGGTCGACAAAATGATCAAGCTTCGCATCAATGAAGATGCAGAGGGAAAGACCAATCTCTCTCTTGCCGATGTCGGCGGCGGGCTGCTGCTTGTATCCCAGTTCACTTTGTACGCCAATTGCAAGAAGGGTAACAGACCGTCTTTCGTCGAAGCCGGACCTCCTGACAAGGCAAATGCTCTCTACGAATACATCATCGCCCGCTGCAAGGAAAGAGTTCCGGTGGTCGAGAAGGGTGCGTTTGGAGAGCACATGCAGGTCGAACTCATAAACGACGGACCGTTTACCATAGTGCTCGATTCAGACAGACTCTAAAAGTCCCGGGAAATCAAAACATATAGGACTCAGGGCGGAAAAGCCGTTCTGCGTACTATAAAAGGCGGTGAATAAATATATGAAGAAAACAACTTCCGGAATACTTTCTCTGATACTGATGCTGATGATCTTTCTGACTTCAGTCCCTGAGACATATGCTCTGACCGGGGAGGGAGCCACCGGTGATCCGGCGCATATCCACAGTTACAGTGACTGGACGGTGACAGCGCAGCCGACCTATACCAGGGAGGGGACTCAGGTCCGCACCTGCAGCTGCGGTGCTTCGGAGATACAGGCCATCCCAAAACTCAATGCATATAATCAGTGGGTCACTGAGGACGGCAATGTGTTTTATTTCAATGCCGCAGGTGAAATGCATCTGGGCTGGCATAAGATGACAGCTTACAATACAACAACCACGATGTGGTGCTACTTCGATGAAAACGGCGTATACACCAAAAGCATCAAGAAGAACACCAAAAACAAATGGGTCAGGGCAGGCAACCATAAGTTCTACTTCACCAAGAAGAAAAAGCCGGCGAGGAAGGGCTTTAACACCATCAAGGGCAAGCTGTACTACATGGACAAGTACGGCGCTGTAGTGATCGGAAAGTTCAAAGCTAGCGACGGCAACACGTACACGACCAACAAAGACGGTTCCATCAGCGGCCTCGCATATTACAAGGCAAAATACAAGACATTTATCCTTATCGATATATCAAAACAGAAAATATGGTATTACCGAAAGGGTAAAAAGGTACTGAAATCAGGTGTAGTCACCGGAAAGCCGGGCGGATACAGCACGCCGACCGGGATCTTCAAGGTCAGAAGCAAGGGAAGAAATGTCAGGCTCACAGGGGCTACCTGGGATGTCACAGTAAAATACTGGATGGCTTTCTACGGATCTTCTTACGGTATGCATGATGCAAGCTGGAGGTCTTCGTCGCAGTTCAATAACAGCCGGACATACAGGTCGAATGGTTCCCATGGATGCGTCAACCTGAGACCGTCAGTTGCGAGAAAACTGTACAACAGGGTCAGGATCGGTACCCCGGTGATCATACAGCATTAGGGATCAGGAAAAACCCTTTCTGGAGCAAGTATCAAAAAAACCATTCCGCAATTGAAAAACAGGGCCATAAAGGGAAAAACACGGACAGTTCTGCGGCATTCAACTGTAGAACTATTGCGGTTAGATATGTATAATAAAGAGATAGGATTTTTATAAATAACAATCACACAGGAGGCAATCAAATTGCAGGAAAAAACAGTTCAGGCTATTCATCAGGCAACAGATCTGATCACTAAGGAGATGGGTAAGGTCATCATCGGTAAGGATGATGTTATTCGTAAGGTGCTTATGGCGGTGCTTGCCAACGGTCATGTACTGCTTGACGACGTACCGGGCGTAGGAAAGACTTCTATCGCAGTCGCACTCGGAAAAACGCTCGGCATGAACTATAACAGGATCCAGTTCACACCGGACGTACTGCCATCGGATATCGTCGGTTTTTCCATCTTCAACAGAGACAGCGAGACCCTCGTTTATGTACCGGGAGTCATCAATGATACCAACCTGCTGCTGGCAGACGAGATCAACCGTACATCCAGCAGAACACAGGCCGCTCTTCTCGAGGCAATGGAAGAAAAGCAGGTTACTGTTGACGGTAACTCACATAAACTGCCGGATCCTTTCATCGTCATCGCGACACAGAACCAGGTCGGTGCTGCCGGAACTCAGGTGCTTCCGCATGCACAGATGGATAGATTTCTCGTAAAACTCGCTATCGGTTATCCTGACAGAGACAGTGAGATCGGCATTATTCAGGGCAGACAGACTGCAGATCCGTATGCAACTATCAAAAAGGTAGTCAGCGCTGATGCAGTCCGCACGATGCAGGCAGCTGTGCTCCAGGTAACGATCAAGGATGAGCTCGTAGGATACATTACTGACATTGTTTCTGCTTCCCGCGCCAACAGTCTCATCGACCTCGGCATCAGCCCGAGAGGTGCTATTGCTGTAAGCCATATGGCAAAGGCATGCGCCCTCATGAACGGAAGGGATTATGTCACTGAAGAAGACATCAGAGACGTGTTCTTCGATGTCTGCGCACACAGGATACTCCTCACACAGAAGGCGAGAGCTGCCAACCTCACATCATATGATGTGCTGCAGCAGATCATCTCCAACGTTAAGACCCCGTACGGAGTATAAAAGGAGCCGGAGACTGACAGATGCTGAAAAGAAGAATAGTATGCATCCTGCTGATACTCTCAGCTCTTATACTGTATTTTTTCGACAACGAGACCGTGACACTGGCTTTGCTGGCAGCGCTTATTGTGATGCCGGCAGCTTCGATCGGGCTACTGGCACTTTCGGGCAAAAATTTCAAGATCTCCATGGAGAGAGCTCCGCAGAATACAGAGAATCCGGTGATCAGGGTCCGCATAGAAAATCCTGATTTTATCCCGCTTTCAACTGTAGAAGCGGAGGTCACATGCACTAACCTCAGGACGGGAGAGGCAGACAGCTATATCATAAGCAAAACGCCGCGTCCTAAGAGCACGCAGGAGATCGATCTTGAAGTGATGCCAAAACACGCGGGCAGGTATGAGATATCCGTATCTTCCGCCGTGCTGACTGACCCGCTGCAGCTTTCGAGCAAACAGGTCGTCTGCAGTGACAGGGAATACATCACGATAATGCCTGAGATCTTCGAGATGCAGCTCACATACGGAAGTGACGCGGCAATGCTTGAAAGCGACAGATCTGCTGACAGCCGCCGCGGAAACGACCCGGGTGAAGTCCGGTCTATCAGAGAATATGTTCCGGGCGACCCGGTCAGGAATATCCATTGGAAGCTTTCAGAAAAGCTCGACAAGCTCCTGGTCAAAGAACTGGGTAATCCGATCTCTGACCAGTTCCTCGTAATTCTTGATACAGGACATGAGATAAGCCAGGATCCTATCGCTCTTGAGACAGTTGCTTCAGTATTCGTATCTCTCGTTGAGACACTCAGACGTGACAGCTCCGGTCTGGCTATCGGCTGGACGGATCCTTTTAGCGGCAAAGCTGTGATAAGAAAGGTCGTAGAGGACACCGACTTTACAGCTGCTGCAGACGAGTACCTCGCGGTGCCTGCTATTATGCACAGCGCTTTTGGCAGGATAGAAAGAGATATTTCCGAGAGCAGATACGCTCATATAATTTTCGTCGGATCTGCGATACCTGAGGGCATCGACGCCATAGGAAACGGCTGTCTTGTCACCGTCCTTGTTTACGGAGAAGACGGATATATGACAGAGGGCAATGTGACAACAGTAGGATTTGAAACGAAGACCTATAAGAGTGACCTTGCAGGAATAGAGATCTAGCGGGAGATTTGAAATAATCTGCAACAGATACCCGTATTTCTGTATCTACATATATAGAGAAGTAATTTTAAAAGCCGCTGCCTTGGGGCAGAAGAACATTTTTTAAATAAGTGAAGATAAAAATACCAAGTGTAAAAAAGAATAAAAAAGACGCGCAGCCTGAGGGCCCTGTCTTTGACATGACAGGCGGCAGCGATAATACCTACGCAGATCGCAATACTGCGGCAAGCCCGATTGATGTACCTGAAAAGAAAAAGCCCGGCAAAAAATCTTTTGGCGGACGCATCAAAAAAGGTTCCGGTAAAAACGTCCTTAAAGGTGTTGGCAAGAAGCTCCACAGAGGATCAGAAAAAGACACGCCTAAGGAAGTTGACATAGTCAGGATCCCTGATCCTTCATCCAGTCTCCTCATGTCGGATGGGGATGGTTTTTCCGTAAACGTACGTAACTCTGAGCCGATCATCAAGTGCCTCAGCGTGGAAAAAGGACCACAGAAATGGACAAGAGATCTGCAGCTCAACATCGCTTCTGCTATGATCGTGATGTCGCTGTTCGCCCTGCTCCTGATGGCCGGCGAAACTCCTGAGCTGCTGTTCTTTATTCTGCCGGGATTCGCTGTATACATGCTCATAGCAGAGTTGGGCACTTTTGAGAAGGAAAAGCTTCAGCTGTATATCGGCGCAGTGATGGGCGTGGCGCTCATAGCAACTCTCGTGATTTTCCGTAAATATATCGGAAACGGCTGGGGACTGATCATGGATCAGTTCTATGACATTGCAGAGGCTGAGCAAGCTTATGTTTATGACAGGTTCGACATAGGTTCGACTGGCCAGGACAACCCGGATCTATGTATGCAGGTAGCTCTGATGTGGGCTTCTTCGCTGTTTGGTCTGCTCACAGCCCTTCCATCGGCTAATATCAGAAGAATCGTTTCATTAGTCATTGCGGGCTTCAACATGATCGCATTTGCTTACTACGGCGTCATTCCTTCATGGATCTGCATAGGTGTGCTGGCGGCAGCTCTGGCTTTCGTTCTCTCGCGGGGAAGTTTTGTGTCATCACTTACGGTACTGCTCGCAGCTCTCATAGTTTTTGGCGCTATATGGCTGATCGATCCCGGCGAGAGCTACGGGATATCGAGGGCAGACGAGAACTTCAGAGACCGTTTTGCACTCAGATCATCTTACCTTGACGGCGGTACCAGCGATCTGGGTAATTCAGATCTTGATACCATGGATGACCAGCAGGAACAGGATGCAGAAAATAATAACGCGGGGTTCCTGTCTGAAAATAAATGGGTCGTAGCCGTTGTTATAATCGTACTGATACTTGCAGCGCTCGGAGCGGCAGGATGGATCTTCATGAAGAGGCTGAGGAAACGCCAGGCGGCGAACCGTGCAGGTATCGACAGCGCTGATCCGCGGGAAGCGATAGTTGCGATGTTCCCTTATGCGGTCAGATGGCTCCAGCCGGCAGGCATCGATGTGACGGGTAAGACTTTTGTCTCGCTTACACCGATGATCCGTGCGGATGTTTCCGAGCAGTATGCAGAAAGATACACAAACATGTATGAACTCTGGAAAGAAGCGGCGTACAGCGACCACGAAATGACAGAGGACAGAAGAGGCGAGATGAAGAACTTCCTCGGCGATACAATGAAAATGATCGCCGACAGGAGTGATATAGGCGCCAAGATCCGTAATACAGTGAAGTATGCTTTATAAGCAGTTCTCAAAAAAGAAAGAAGCCAGAAAATGAAGACGAAAACAGGCAACAGAATATTAAAGATTCTTTGCATCGCGGCAGTATTCGTACTGATGCTGATTTTGAGCGGCTGCAGAACAAGAATCTCAAACAACAACGAGGTGAACAACGTCATGTATGATGACGGCGGTTACATGCAGGAAGAATACGACATGAGAAGAGAAGATCTCGATCTTTCTACTGCAAAAAAGCCTGTGTTCACCGGATTTGGCAATCCTGAAGAGGAAGAAGACGAGGACTATGATTTTGGCGAAGACGGACAGGCCCTCGAGGACTATGAGCCTGATGAATTTGAGGATGAAGTCGATGACAGCAACCCGCCTCTTCCTAATTCCAGTACCACAACTACCCCGGGAACCGGCACCGTTAAGAGGCGTGTGATAACCAATAATGCACCGGTAGTTATCACTGTTACCCTTAACCCGAACGGCGGTAAGTGCAAAACAAAAACATTAGCAGTCAGGAAAGACGGCAAATACGGCATCCTTCCGACACCGACAAGAGATGATTATACCTTCACAGGCTGGTATACGAAAAAAGAAGACGGCAAGGGTAAAAAGGTAACATCAACGACAAAGGTGGCTTCGACGACCAACCACACTCTGTACGCTCATTGGAAGAAGGGCGAAGAAAAGAAGGAAGAAGATACAAAACCAGCAGATACGACGCCAACAACACCTACTACCCCGACCGAAGAGACTAAGCAGGAGTTTACAGTTACTTTCGATCTGAATGCAGCTGATGCCACATTCACAGAAGGCGGAGGAAATCTTACCGTTAAAGATGGAGAAACATACGGCAGCCTTCCAAAAGCAGAAAGACCGAAGTATAAATTCAAAGGCTGGAGCACATCTTCGTCCGGAACAAGTACAGTCAGCAGCGGAGACAAGGTCACACAGAGCCATACCCTGTATGCAGTGTGGGATGAAGACTCGAAAGGCTATTGGGAAGCCCAGCTTGCCGACAGCGTCAAGGCCGCAGATAAATACAGCTACAAGAGTCTTGACGGAAAAAATGATTCATTCCTTCAGGACAGCGGATTGTCCAAGGGCAAGAACCCTGATTATCTCGTAGTATTCGGGAATGAGTCGGATGCGGAGAAGGCAGATACTAAGGAGGATAATCCTGATCACACAAGAATACTATACATTCCAAAGAGCGATGCCGGCGGGAAGAAGGAACTGATACACAAGATATATGTCTTCAATTATCTGTATTCGGGTCTAGACGCAGCTCAGGCAGAGGAAGATCTTGGCGTTTCCGACGAGGATTATTTCAATAAGATAGGAGAGTATGAGTCGAGCTGGACTGATGACGGTGGTGATGACGGCGGTAGCTCAGGTGATGGTGGTGCCGGAGAGGGCACAGAGCCATAGGCTGTTAATTGTGTAACCCACTGCAAAAGAATCAATCTGTTTTGCAAATGGAATGAGCGATAGCAATCGATAATGATTTGTAAAAAAGTATAAGTAACGGGGACTGTAACGTGAAGAAAAAAGGCAGGGTTGCGATAATAAGCCGTGAGAGTGATGAGCCGACGATGGACATCGCGATGCTTGATGCGGAGCTGAAGAAGCGGGGCATCAGCACTGAGGTGCTGACCAAGCTTTTTACCAAGGACAAGTCTTCAGGATCTGCGGCAAGCTACTTTGGACATGTCATGAAACAGACGGCGGCCATTGCGAGGGCTGATGTGGTCGTGGTGGATACTTATTGCATCCCGGTCAGCATGCTGCCTCACACCCGCAGGACCAAAGTCATACAGATATGGCACGCTCTGAGTGCTGTCAAGAAATTTGGCTGGCAGACTGTCGGCAGTGAAGACGGCACGTCTGAGAGGACTGCAAAACTGATGCGCATGCACAAGGGGTATGACTATGTGATCAGTGCGAGCGATGTCACTGCAGACCATTTTGCCGAAGCTTTCAGGACTGACAGAAGCAAAGTCGTGAAGCTCGGGCTGCCGAGGATCGACTATATACTGGATGTGACGCAGGGCGATGGACGTTACCGTGCTATCGGTGCAATGTATGCTCTGCATCCGGAACTCGCGCAGAGTGAAAAGAAGATCGTTTTGTACGCACCGACCTTCCGCAAGGGAAGCGTGCCTGATGTGAAGGGGCTTGCAGAAGCACTCGACCCGGAGCGCTATCAGCTGATAGTAAAACTGCACCCGCTTTACAGAGGTGAGGCTGAGATGCCGCAGGCGGACAATATAATATATGAAGAGGGCATCCAGACATACGATCTGCTTGCCGCCGCTGATGTGGTGATCAGCGATTACTCATCACTCGTTGTAGAGGCGAGCCTTGCTGACAAACCGATGTATCTTTACACCTACGATATTGATGAGTATAGCAGGACGACCGGGCTCAATATGGATTTTGCATCGGAGGCGATAGCAAAATACGTATACAAGGATGCTGCAGAGCTTGCGGCAGCTATGGACAAGGAACTGCCTGAAGATGCTGAAGATCCATATGACCTGGAAGCACTGAGGACATTCAGGGACAAGTATATAGATGTAGATAAGAAAAACTGCACCGGGCAGCTCGCGGATTTCATCGAGAGCCTGCTTGGCAAATAGAGCAGGGGTATTACTCTGCGTATCAAAAGGAGGGAGATGTTGAAAACACCTCTCTCGTTTTATATATATGAATTATCGACTGTTTAGGTTTGAAATTGTGTTAAGACCCGAAAGAGGAGATCAGCTATGAAAAAAAGACTTGCACTGCTGCTCGCACTGACGCTGGTATTCAGCGGCTTGACTGCTTTTGCCGAGGAGGGAAATGTATATGCCGCAGCTAAGAAATCTGCAAAAATAAAGAAGGTCACTTCGCTCAAGGCACAGTCCCAGGGCAAAAACAGCATCAGGCTGAACTGGAAGGATAAGAAGAATAAAAAGAAGAAGATAAGCGGCTATGCGATCTATCGCGACGGCAAGCTCATTCAGCGTGTGAGAAAAAAGAAGAAATCTTTTGTAGACACCGGTCTTCAGGCGGGTACTTCATACACGTACAAAGTAAAGGCATATAAGACCTATAAAACTAAAAAATGGTACAACAAGAAGACTCTGAAGTGGCAGAAGAAAAAGCCGGCTAAGAAATACCGCGGCAAGAGCAAGAAGGTCAAAGCTTATAAATACGGCAAAGCGTCACCTGCTGCAACAGCAACGACAGATCCGGAAGACGGTCCCGCGCCGCCCCCTGCAGGACAGGGGGAAGACCCGTCGAAATCGTTCAGCTATGGCAAAAATGATGACGGCACTGTAACGCTGACATCTTACAACGGCAATGAAGCCGAAGTGAATGTCCCTTCTGAGATAGGCGGCGCGAAAGTTACCGGAATAGCAAAGGAATGCTTCCGCAACAATGTGGATCTGGTAAAACTCACAGTTCCTGAAGGAGTGACTTCGATCGGAGACTATGCTTTTGAGTGCTGCAGCAAAATGCAGAGCGCTGCCCTGCCTAAGTCACTTATCAGTATCGGAAAGGGTGCTTTCTCGGGCTGCGGCCTGCTTACATCATTGGATCTCGGAGGAGTTCAGAATATCGGCAAGGGCGCATTCCTCTACTGCCTCAGTCTGAAGAGTGTAGCGCTTCCGGCAAGCCTGTCGAACATGGGAGACTTCGCTTTTGCCGGATGCCACGCACTTGAATCCGTTGAGTTCAAGGGAAACAATATCACAGATCTCCCTGACAGAGCTTTCTGCAACTGCAAGAGCCTGTCAACTGTAAAACTTGCGGACAGTATAGATACGATAGGCAAGAGAGCCTTCTCGCGGTGTGCATTGCTTGAGTCTGTTACGATGCCTTCGTCGCTTAGTCATATAACAGAATATGCTTTTGAAGATTGTCATAAACTGTCATCTGTAAAGTTCACCGGCGGAGCCGTTTATGTTGGGAAATATGCATTCTCCAATCATCCTTACTATGCACCCGGCGGCAAAACAGAGCTCCTGATCGCATTCCCGTCCGGTACAGCATTTGAAGAGAACGCACTCAGTTCATCCAATCTCTGCGGCATCTCAATTGTGGATGGTCCTTATTCTCAGTATGAAGGAGACGGGTCACTGTACACGGAGGATGGACTGACCCTCGTCAAATACTTCCCGTATATTTATGAGGACGGAGAATTCATCAAGACAGAGGATGCTGAAAAAGGCGAATTCAGAGTTCCTTACGGTGTGACCGGGATAGCTGATAATTCGCTCGACGGAACTGAACTGAATGTTGTCAGCCTGCCGCCGACAATGACAGATTTCAGTGGAGCAGCTTTTGGCAGGACACGCATAAAGTCAGTGGTGATAAGAGAAAACGATCCTGCTGACCCGGAGGATCCGGACGATCCTGTTATACCGGAATATGTCATGCATGACGGTTGTATTTATTCAAGTGACGGGACGCACCTGGTCAGGTTCTCGAAGTATATCCAGGATGAATCGGGCAATATGATCGTTAATCCTGCTATCGATGGATCAGGCGTGTTCACTGTTCCGGATGCAGTAGAGGTCATCGATCCATATGCTTTCTCGACTGCAGGCAAAGTGACAGTCAGGTTCACTCCGGGTACAGCGCTCAGAAGGTTGTCAGAAAAAGCTTTCTATTACAGCGGAATACTTAGGAATATGGTCGATGATTGGCGCCAGTATTATTTTGGATATGTCGATATACCGGAAGGGACAGAAGTCAGTATCAGCGCCGATGCTTTCGAAAGTGCCAATGAATACTACGATCCGGATGCAACAAGTGATGACGAAGATGTCTCAGATCCGGAAACGCAGACTCAGGAACCTATAGATCAGGAAGACAGTGAACCGGTCGCAGGCGAACCGGAAACAGGCGGACCGGATGTTGTGGAATTTGAATCCATCCTTGGAGGCTCAAGCCAGTTCAATGAGGAAGACTATGCTGATTACACTGTTGTCGGAGAAGACTTTGATAACTGGACGAAGCAATATCTTGCCTATAACACAGCACAGGGGTTCCGACCTGATGATAAGACCATGCCATACACTATCATGTATAAGGGTGACGAACATTACAGAAGTATGTGCGCTGTGCTCAATCACGATCCTGAAAGAATAAAGTATTCGATTGAAAATGTCGGAGATGACTATGAGAAGATGTATCTCATGATGGTTCACGGACTGTTCACTGAGCTTGAACGGTGCAAGATCAGCGACAAGGGCTTCATTGTATTCAGCGGCCTGTCAACAGCCAGAGCGGCTAACGTGGGAGGTATAAAAGACCCGACGAAAAAGCCTACACGCGAGCAGCTTGCAGGGCGTGCAGGCAAAATGTTTACAGCGCCTGACATGATGAGCACGACTGTAACGCTGAAGGTTGCCATGACATTCTCCTCTTCGGATGTAGTCCTGGTGATCTATGCACCTAAAAAAGCTCTGGATGAAGTCGGATCTGTATGCGTAGACGCTTTCAGCGATCTCTACCCCGGCGAACATGAGATACTTTTCAGCGGGAGCGCAAAATACAAGATCCTCGACGTCGGTAAGCTGAAAGTAAATGGCGAAGACAAAAAAACATACGTCAGAGTGGAGTTGCTCGGAAAGGCTGGCTAAAGAATCAGAAAAAGAATCAGGCATTCCGGAAAACCGGGATGCCTGGATTTGTTTTTCTGAGATCAGTATTTACCTCAGTACTTACCTGCGGCGTATTTATTGATGTAGGTATGCAGCTTCTTGGTGTCCGCCCAGCGCGAGAAACCATAACCGCTGCCGAGGACGACTGTGACATAGGTGCTGCCGCCGTAAGTGTATACTCCGGTGAAGCAGCATCCGGCATTGTCCTCAGTTCCAGTCTTGCCGCCGAGGAAATTGCTTATGTAGCTGAAGATCGAGTTTGTGGTCCAGAGTGTCCACTTTTTCTTTTTGCCGTTCAGACTCCTGATGGTCTTGGACTTGGTAGCCCAGCATTCTCTTATCTCAGGGAATGAGTAAGCATAGGCTGTTAGCTTTGCGAGTTCAACGGCTGTGGTATAATGCCCGTTCGCATCCAGACCGTGCGGATTGCAGAAATGTGTTTTGTTCCAGCCCATGGAATTGGCTTTGGCATTCATCATGGCGACAAAGTTCGCCTCTGTGCCGCCGACTCTCTCTGCGACTGCTGTTGCAGCATCGTTAGCTGAAGGCAGCAGCATAGCGTAAAGCAGGTCATGAGTGCTGTAAACATCACCTTTCTTCATCTTGCCTGCGCTCCAGGGAGTCGCAGCAGCATGCGATGAGACCGTAGTTGTGGTCTCGAGCAGACCGCTTTCAAGCAGCAGTACCGCAGTCATCAGCTTGGTGGTACTTGCCTGAGCACGCTTGGTGTCTGAATTCTTGGTATAGATGAGAGTGCCGGTCCCATTGCCGTCTATGCGGTAGATGCAGGCAGCCTTGGCGGAGAGCTTATAGCTCTTGAGGTTGCGCGTCGTCACCGTGATATTGTCACTGACGGCTTCCTCGGCTTTTTTGGTCGAAGGTACGTAAAGGCGCCACACGGATGTAGTCTTTTTTCTCTGCTTCTTAGGGATCGTGAACGAGACTTTGGCGCTTTTTGCACTTTTGGTGGTGACAGTTTTGACCGTAGTCCAGCTGTCAGTAGCTGAGTTATATCTCTGCAGCTTGACCTTGCGCCCACCCTTTGCCGGAGAGACCGTCGCGCTGAACTTGACGGTTTTCTTGTAAGTCTTGTTGATGACAGCCGGGTAGCCGGTGATCTCGGTGACAGCCTTGGAGGACTCATTTGTTTCATCTGATGCAGCATAGACAGAAGAAACTGAAGCCCAAGGCAGATCTGACGTATCAGATAAAACCGGAAATACCGCCGTTATGACCAGCATCAGAGACAGGAATACGGCAGATATTCGTTTGATATGCTCGATTCGATAGAATGCTTTCATACAAAACACCTCTTTACAGACATCCGGTCAGCAAGTGCTGTGTCGGATGATTACACATGAACATGCGCAAGACGGCAATCGATGCAGTCATTCTGAAGCATACTATGTGCACTATACAATGGGTTGAAAATCAGTGTATCACATAATAAAAGTGCAGGATTATAAAATTTGTTAAGAATGATCCGGAAAAAGGGATATCGGCGCTAGTTTCAATAATACGCGCCGGACGTTCACTGCCGGTCATCGTATCTGCGATCCCACCATTTTTCAGATCCTCCATATGTGAATTAATCAACCATATGTAATGTGTTATATTTCCGCAGTTATGATACAATTACAGCGTTAAGCAAGCATCGATGCCATATCGGCATGATAGAGATCTCTGCAAGACGGTATGGAATGCATCTGCCGGCTATACTCTGATAAGTATTGAAAAATGGGACGACTGAAACAATTAGAACGGGACACAAAAAGACTGAACCGTAACCTCAGGATCTTTTCTGAGGAAGATAAAAAAATAAAAGAATGTAAAAAAAGCGGCAGAAAAGCGGTCCTTATTATGGTGGATTCTTTTTACAGAGCAGGTGCGCAGAGGGTCGCGGCAACACTTGCAGACGGCTTATCTGAAGATTACTCGGTTACGATTTTCTGCAAAAAGAAAGATACCCTGGAATATCCGGTCCCGGAAGGGGTAGGGATGCTATATTTACCGAAATTTATCGGGGACAGGGAAGAACAGGCCCGCTATGAAGAACGCTATGTAAAGTGGCTCAAACGGCGGCTCAGGATAAAAGCATCCATATCTATGCTGTTCTGGATGAATGATATGAATGTCAGATGCCGTGCAAGGGACAAGGTGATATGCTGCGAGCGAAATAATCCGTCAAAAAAAGAACCGGAGAACATGGGACGGATCTGCAGTATATATGAGCAGGCAGATCATGTGGTATTCCAGTCACAGAAGGTGAGGGATCTGTTCCCGGAAAGCGTGAAAAGCCACAGCAGCATTATTCTCAACCCGACACTGACGGAGATAAAAAGAAAGGAACCAAGCCGCCACAGGATCGTAAACATCGGCCGGCTTCATCCACAGAAAAATCAGAAGATGCTCATCCGAGCCTTTAACGAGTTCTACAGGAGCCATCCGGGATATGAATTATCTATCTATGGGGATGGAGAGGAACGCAGGAACCTGGAAGGACTTGTGCATGATCTGGGACTTGAGGATGCAGTGATCTTCCATGGAAATACCGAGAATATACATGAGGAAGCAGCGGATGCGGAGATGGTTGTGCTTTCAAGTGATTATGAAGGACTTCCCAACGCTATCCTCGAATGCATGATGATGGGAATGGCATGCATATCTACAGCGTGTGAAGGCGCTGTCGATGTGATCGATAATAATGAAAACGGACTGTTAACAGAGATCGGTGATGAAAAAGCTCTTGCTGAAGCAATGACGCTGCTTGCAGATGATCCGGCCCTGAGAAGAAAACTCGGCGATAATGCTCAGAAGAGTTCCGGGCGTTTTCGCAAGGACAGGATCATAGCACAGTGGAAGCAGCTTATAGAAGACCTGACGTAACAGCTCCTGCAATATGCACCATGAAAGATTTTAAACACAGTATTCGAAATCTTAAATACGGCAAAGCAAACAATGGCGGTATCTTCAGATACGAAGATCTTGAATGGAAACCGGCGTACCTGAGACCGGAAGTCAGGTACGGTCTGGACGATTCTCTGCGCAGAAAAAGCAAAAAAAGCGAAACCCCTGCCAGTGCGGAAACAGTCGAAGAAACGAAAGAGGAAATAATACTCTCTCCGGGAAAAAAGACGACAAAAATTACCGACTGCGGATATGATATGCTGTCATGCTGCTATACCGGTATCCCGGCGGAGTATGATTTTGAGCTGTCAGCGCTTGTCAGGATCGAACGGTTTCTGGCAGACGGGCCGCCGGTATATCAGGAAGGCTTCGGACTGTTTATCAGAGATAATATGACACTGGAGCACTCTACAGGATACCCTTACGCCAACATGGCGTTGGCCGGAGGATATCTGGGCGGAACGAATTTCTACGTACGGACCGGAGTGACTAAGTCAGATCATGAGGACATTCAGAACTACAGCCTTAAAGGCCGCGCTTCAGAAAAAGATCGTTTTGCAGTAGATGAGCCAAGGACATTCAGGATCAGGATCCGTCTCAGTGACCGGGAGATCAGTGCAGAGATGACGGATGTTGACGGGGCTGATATGTTTGCGCCTGAAACTGCAGCTGACGATGCGAATACCTGCTTCGGTGACGGCTTTTCGCGAAAAGGAACGGTCTACAGCATTCCTGTCGGGAAAGACATATTTCTGGAGAGGGATAAAAGGAATATCTACATCGGTTTTCTGGCTGCAGGCAATACGCGGATAGCTATAATAAAAGACTCTGTTTCAATAACGATTACCCCGGGCGGGAGCGGCAGTAAAAAGGAGATCTATGTATCTCCGGACGGGAAGGCACAGGCTGCCGGGGATATAGATCACCCGATGGATCTTGCTGCAGCGGTTTCACTGGCCGGCGCGGGAGTGATAAAACTGCTGCCCGGAAGGTACTGCCCGGATTCAGACCTTGTGCTCGGAAAGAGGCTTGCTGACGGAGGGCATCCTTGTATTGTTGCCGGAGAACCGGGGAAAGGAAAAGATACAGTAATTGATTTTGGCGGTAAAGAGCACGCCCTGAAAATAACCGGAGACTACTGGACTCTTGAGAATATAACAGTAGCCAATGGTATGGGTATACAGATCTCAGGAAGTCACAACCGGCTGAAAGGGTGTATCTCGCGCGGAAACAGGGAGACCGGCATATTGATCCGCCATCCGGACAACAATGCAAAGAGGCAGGACTGGCCGGAGTACAATCTGATAGAAGACTGCATTTCTTGTATGAATATAGATGACTCGGAATGTAATGCTGATGGATTTGCATGCAAGGTGACTGCAGGCCGCGGCAATGAATTCATCCGCTGCATCTCATTCCTGAATTCTGATGACGGATTTGATCTGTTTGCAAAGAACCGGGCAACAGGAAAAGTCAGCCTGAAAAACTGTGTAAGCTGCCTTAACGGATACCGCATTACAGCAGGCGGAGATCTGCTGCAGACAAAAGGTCATGGGACCGGCTTCAAACTGGGCGGGAGCGGGATACGTGTCAGACACCTCGTAAGGGACTGCACCGCACAGGGCAATAAGGACTGTGGCTTTACAAGCAATTCCAATCCATCAATGATACTGGTCAACTGCAGGTCGCTTTATAATCAAAAGGGCAATCTCAGATTCTACTATTCAGGCACCAGAGTGATACCTGAAAAGATCATAATTGAATTTACCGAAAAAAAAGACCCTGATTTCGATCAGGCTAAACTGTGCCGGGAACTGCTGGCAAAGTATGACATCGAGACGATATGAAACATACACAGGACGAAGAAAAAATCAGGGAATTGCTTGATGCGATGGCAGAGCTGACGTATCTGTATAAAAGGCAGAATAAGAACCTTTCTGTTTCTGCCAGAATGGAACGATTCCTCAGAAAAGTTTCGAGAGAGGGATTGCGAAGCACGGTCATGAAGGAAGCCCGAAAGCTGAAGGCGTATTTTGGCAAGGGACAGCAGGACCGGCAAAAAGTAAAATCGGCACTGCCGCAGCAGCGATACGATTATTTCCGGGACGAGCAGATCGCAGTATATATGGCGCCTTTTGGCGGATATGACCAGATAAGAGAACCGATCTGCCGTCCGGATAATATAGATTATTACATCCTGACGGATCAGGAACTTCCGGCTGAAAGCAGATGGAAGAGACTCGATGTTCAGAAATATGTCCCGCAGCAGCTCCTTCAGGATCCGGCTATGGCGAACAGATGGTGCAAGATGCATCCGCATCTGATCTTTCCGGAATACAGCATTTCGGTCTATCTGGACAGCAATTATCTGATCACATCAGATCTGACCGGGCTGGTCAATCGAATGACAGATTATCCGGCAGCGATGTTCCGGCACAAAGGCCGCAGATGTGTATACGATGAAATAACAGCATGCATTGAACAGAAAAAGGACAGCCGGGAGAGGCTTACCGCCCACCGGGAGGTGCTTCTTGAAAAAGGGATACCGGAAAATTACGGTTTGCTGGAAGCGCCGGTCATAGTACGAAAGCATAATGACGAAGAATGCATCCGGCTTATGGACACCTGGTGGAGCATGTTGTGCAGCGGATGCAGGCGCGATCAGATCGCGCTGATAGAGGCACTGTGGGAACTGAAAATCACACCCGAAAAGCTTGCATCGCTTGGCGATGATTTCAGAAAATGCGATCTGTTTGCGACATTTAAGCACAGTAAAGGACAGGCGGGTCGTCTGACGCAGAAGCGAAGCAAATAGAATGAGCCGGGTGTAAGGAGGATAGTATTGATTATCTATTACGACAGTGGATGTCGGCATTTCACCGATATCTTTGCTGAAAACGGGCAGATATGTGTCCAGCATTATCGGCACATGTTCCCGGGAAGGGTCGGCGGGTATATCTGCAGCAGAAAATGGCTTAAACCGATGAGCAGAATTTTACCCGATGTCAGTGCGGATGATCCGTTGATCATTGTGTTTGATACTGCTACTACAGCATCTTACATAAAAAAACTGAAAAGAAAATATCCTGATAAGCATATAATCTTCTGGTGCTGGAACCGGATCAGTGAGGATAAGATCGATGAGATCGAGCAGATCAAAAGAATGGTAGATGTCTGGTCATATTCACTTGATGACTGCCGCCGTTTTGACCTGAAGTATAATACCCAGTTTTTCTTTGACAGCCTGATCCCTGAAACGGATCCTGAGAACGGGAACAACGGGAACGGTCATTCCAGACCGAAAGCTTTGTTTATCGGAAGAGAGAAAAAGGCGCGTGATAAAATCCTCAAGAAGGCGTTTGCTGAACTTGAAGCGGAAGGGACCGAGGTCGAGACATATATATCAAGAGGACGTTCCGGAAGATATAAGTACTCACTCAGAGAAAAACTGATCCCGTATAAAGATGTAATAAAAAGAGCCAGAGATGCGGACATCCTGATAGATTGTTACGGTACTGAAAAAGCAGGCTGCTCCCTTCGTGCTATGGAGGCTATATTCCTGGGCAAGAAGCTGATCACGGACAACCTTGCATTGGCTGACTATGATTTCTACGACAGTCACAATATATATTTTATTGATAAAGAGGACAGATCACTGAAAGACTTTCTTGCTGAACCCGGTGTAGCGGTGGATCGGGAGATCTGCGACAGATATCGTTTTTCTTCATGGATCGAACGCTTTTTACAGGATGAATAATGCCCGGAAAAGTGAAATACACAGACAGAATAAGTGATAGATCTGCAGCCAGAGAAAAATGGATATGCTGGGGCATACTTTTATTTCTTGTTGTCCTGCGGCAGCTGTTTGCAGCCGGGATCCCTGTTTTCGTACGACTCAGCAACAGTGATGATGTACTGATGGTCCGTATGGCAGAAGGCCTGATCAGAGGGGACTGGCTTGGAGAATACTACGGTGTTCTGCTGATGAAGGGCTGCTTCTTTCCTATGTTCCTTGCAGCAGTGAACAGTCTGAAAGGGTCATATCTTCAGATGCTTACGGCTGTGCACTCTGCTTCCTGCCTGTTTTTCGTTTCGCAGATCCGCGGTCTGATCCGCAAGCCGCGTATGCGTGTGATACTTGCAGCGGTCCTGATGTTTGATCCATGCTCATTCGCGAAGAGAAGTTTCCAGGAAGTCTATCGAAACAGCATTACCATCCCGCAGGTCCTGCTTATATTCGGCGCGATCATAGGTCTTTATCTTGCCTTTGGCGAAAACAGGTATAAAGATTTTCTGAAAGCTGCTTTTGCGGGATCCATGATGTGGGGATTCTGGAATACAAGAGAGGATGCAGTCTGGCTGCTTCCATTTTTTGTGACCGCACTTGCCGTTACTGTGCTGAAAGGAGTTCTCTCAGACAAAACACGAAAAAATATCATCATCAGCATATTGATATGCATAATGCCTGTAATGATGATATTGGCCGGCAATCAGTTTATCATCAGAAGCAACCTTGCAAATTACGGAAGCCCGGTACGGCTTGAATCAGTCGACGGGGAATTTGCCCGAATGATGAAAACGATATATTCTGTCAAACCCGAAGAGGAGATCCCGTACTGCAGTGTTCCTCAGGAAAAACTGCAGCGGCTCTATGCAGTCTCTCCGACGCTTGATCTGATCCATGAGAGACTGGATGAAAAATGTCAGGAGTATGGCGCTATTGACCGGAACCAGCATGATGGAGAAGTAGAGGACGGCTGGTTCTTCTGGAGCCTGAAATGGGCTGCGTGGGAGGCCGGCAAAACGGATTCTCTTCCTGAAGCTGAGCAGTATTATCGGCAGATACGAGAAGAAATAGAAACGGCACTGGATACACCGGGCAGCGGGGTGGAGCGTGGCGGAACCATGCCTTCAGCACTGATGTCTCCGTGGAGAAAGGGCTACGGCTCACAGCTGGCACGGAAAATGAAAGACGGTGTGCTGTACATTGCCGGATCCAAGGAGATAGAGACAACTGTTGAGGTTATAGCGGAAGGGAGCACGCCGGATCTGTTTGAGCAGGTAACCGGCGACCGTTATATCCGTGAAGGCGAGGCTGCATCGGAGCAGATGAAAGCTGCAGAAAGAGCAGTGACGAGAGCGACTTTCGTTACTCGCCTGTATCAGGTGATAAACCCGTTGATACTGTTATTATCCTTAGCTTTATTGATACGGCTGATATATATAAGCATAAAAAGAAAAACAGCTGAACACTGTCAGCTGTTTCTGGTCATAGCAGGAATGTGGCTCAGCATCATCGTTATGCTTGGAGGAGTAGCGTATACAGATATCACGGCTTTCTTTGCAGTCAACTATTACTACATGGCCGGAGCCTTTCCCCTCATGCTGGCAGGGGAATGGATGATACTGCTTTACACCGCAGAGCATCCTCACTGAAAATTATTCATCTCACTGTCATTGACATAAGCGATGTTATAAACGACTATAACGGTTTCTGTTTCCGGATGGTCTTTGATCCAGGCGGTGACATTGGCATCTGTTCGCATATCCCACAGAGTCAGATGATTGCATGTAAGTGCGAGAAACGGTGTCAGCGCGCTGGAGAAAGAATCCTTGATCATCAGTATATTTCCATCTGTGACATCTTTATTGAGGATCTCGTCCAGATTGTAATTACCATACATATAGTAATAATAAAGATTATCACCGTAGTCCTGCGGAAGATCTTTCAGGAGGTCATCATCTGTAAGCACCTCGAAGCCTCCCGTTTCGTCAGAATCTCTCTGGGGAGAAATGAATCTGATATGGGTGTCATAGAGAGGAAAACGGCGAATAAAATCATCCCTTCCCCCGAACCTGCCGAGAGCTTTCATGCCCATCTCACCCACAAAAGCATCAGGATATACTTCTCTGCCGATCTTTTCGTCATCTATATTATCGACACGAAGGGACATACCGAACCGCTCATTCAGATCATTTGAGATAAGTCTGGCTGCCATCAGGCCCGCATCGGTATTCCAGTGGTGATCAGTTCTGTAAAAAATGGCAGAGGTGTCACCTGATTTTTTTAATTCATCCCGGAAGGCATCCCTGAGATCAAGGACAGGGACACCCCGCGACTGAAACGCTTCACGCCCCAGATCAGCGCTCAGATTTCTGGCACAATCAAGTCCATAGAGTTCAATATCTTCATCATACAGAGGTTTTCCCGGAATTATCACATACAGAAAATCGACCCCTTGCTCTTTACATGCCTCGTAAAGTGCTTTCGCATGATCTGCCGCAAAGTCAGGGTCAGTAGGGCATGAAGTCTTATAGATCTGACCATCATCACTGATCACGCTGTTTACTTCGGTAAAATAACGTTTCCCTGTAGCTGCGCCGACTGCACGGAACGGCATCAGCAGGGCTTCTTTTGCAGGAAGAAGTTTGTTTATTCTAGCTTCACGGTCAGACGCATTCATACTGATCATTTCAGAGAGTCCTGAAGACTGCACAATAACAGAGGCTCCCAGAAGGAAGAAAATCAACATTACCGTCATGTAAAAGATCCGAACGGTTTTTCTTTTCACTTCGTTGTCCCCCTAAAACTGAAAATACAGAAACGGATTATAGCTGCCGTTGATCAGAAATGACAGAGACAGGATGACCATAAGGAACAGAACGCAAGCATACGCCGGGGTCATATATTCTCTGAAATTCCCGCTTTCCAGACGGGCTTTTACTGCTTTTGGAGCGGAACTGGATAAAAATGCTCCGAATACAAGCCAGGGGGCTGCCTGTGTGAACCACAGGGAGAGAAGCGGTCCCTTTCCTGATGAAAGCAGCCATCTGCCCGGTGAAAACAGACCCGTTATAATGAAAATCGCAGTCTCGATATCTTCTGCCCTGAACAATGTCCACATCAGAACGATCCAGAGCAGCAGCAGGATCCGGTAGACCGTTCTGAACATATGGCTTTTCTCTTCAGGTTTTATAATGAATCGCTCAGTGATAAGCAGAGCACCCCATAGCAGGCCCCACAAAATATATGTCCATCCTGCACCGTGCCACAGGCCTGTAAGAGCCCAGACGATCACAAGATTTCTTATTGTCACTGCATTACCGCGGCGGCTGCCTCCAAGAGGGATATATACATAGTCTCTGAACCAGCTTGAGAGGGAAATGTGCCAGCGCCGCCAGAAATCAGTGCCGCTGACAGCCAGGTAAGGATCCCTGAAGTTCTCCGGGATCGTGAAGCCGAACACCCGGCCGAGGCCTATCGCCATATCCGAATAACCGGAAAAGTCAAAAAATATCTGCAATGTATAGGACAGAACACCCAGCCAGAGGACCGGAGCCGGAAGCATGCTTTTGTCACAGTATTTGAAAACAAAATCAGCTACGATGCCGAGATTGTTCGCCAGAAGGACTTTTTTGCAGAGGCCGCAGCAGAAACGTATGAAACCTTCACCTGCTGAATCAAAAGATACCGGCCGATCCAGCAGCTGAGGCGAGATATCGCTGTAACGAACGATAGGACCGGCGATGAGCTGAGGGAACAGGGCCAGATAAAGCGCCACAAGCAAAGGGTTTTTCTGCGGAGATTCTCCGCGATAGATATCAACTGCATAGGAAATGGCCTGGAAAGTATAGAAAGAGATCCCGATAGGCAATGTGAGTCCGGGACCTGTCATCTGCGTATGTGTCAGGGAACTGATCGTTTCCGCGAAGAAATCCGCATATTTGAAAACACCCAGTACAGCCAGATCCCCTGCAATACACAAAACGAGAGACAGCTTCCTTGTCACGATGGATCTGCTGCTGCCTATCACGAGACCAAGGAGCCAGTTCCATATGATCTCTGCCATGAACAGAAAGACAAAGCGCGGCTCACCGCTGGCATAGAAAAACAGACTGGCGATCACGAGCCAGACATTCCTGCATCCTTTCGGCAAAATAAAATATCCTGCCAGAACTACAGGTAAAAATATAAGCAAAAAGGTAAGGGATGAAAAAACCATAGTATCATTCGCCCCCGCTATGGCTGATGAAGGTGATTATATCACGGCATCAATGAATTTTTAATGTTTACCACTTTGCTCAGGACCTTGTCCATGACAAATGAGAATACATAACACAATAATAAGCCCCAGACAGTAACCAACACCGGATTGTGCGGATAGTACAGGATCGGGTTGAATACTGCTTTTGAATTATTGTAGAAGATACATGATGCAAACCACATCAACAGAGAATACTTACCGATCTGAGAAAGGATCTTTTCAACGAACGGAAGGCTTACCCTGTTATGGATCTGTATGACTGAATAGATGAAGAGCGGAGTCAGAATGACATCCAGATTTACATAAGCAATGACAGAGTGGTTCAGGACCTTTGCATTGAATAAGTGTATGAAGGTATTCGGCGAAAAATGTCTGCACATAGGCAAAAGCAGGACAGAAAATACATAAACGATCATCCTGACACGGTCTGAATGTATAAGATCTGTTTCGAAACGTTCTATTTTCCGGAAAATATCATGCTGCGCGACAACGTATCCGCTCAGGAGAGTAGGGAGCCAGAACAGCAGATTCTGTAAAACTTCCTGTGCAAGAGCAGAGTCAGCCGCACGAAGACCGCAGAACAAGACCACCGGGACGATAACAACAGAGATTATCAGATCGAGCCAGTATTTTGGTGACATCAGCCTGGTCAAAAACGGCAGAGCCAGCATGGAAATATAATAGAAATAAACATACCAGCAGAACCACATCGTCGGTCTGAATAATGCCGGGATCTCCAGGAGAAAAGGGATCAGATCATAATGATAACCACATGCGACCGCACTTATTGCAAAGACAAAAAAGACACCCCAATAGAAGATCAGTATGTCAGTGATCTTCTTTACGGAGTATAGGAGCGTTTTGTTTTTAGCGAAATAGTAAAAATAACCTGTCAGAAAACAAAAGACAGGCACGCACATCTTTAAAGGAACGCAAAAGTAAGGGGCCAGCTGCTCGAGCAAAGGGTATTCAGCCCCCTCCGGCCACCAATTGGGAAAAGTAAAGAAATGATGATAGAACATCATGATCAATGCGATCCCTTTTAATAGCTGTGTTCCGTTTCTGTCAAAAAAAGGTGTTTTGTTCATGCGTGTGCTGATAAAGTAAGTCCTATCATTTGCTTCCGGTCCAAAGCATCATAATGTTACCATATTATTCCTCTTCGCTACAAATATTCAAGTTCCTTGCGGTGCAGGCTGACGCAACGGGAGTATTCAGCTAAAACACACAGTTCAAGTGCTTTATGTGTTAAAATATATTTGTGAAATTATGCGATGATCGCAGGAAAGAACAGTTTTATTGATGCTTAGTGATCACACACTGAATATACAGAAAAACAATTTCATATACAGACTGTCTGAGGCAGCGCTTCTGCTGGTAGCAGGAGCGTATGTCCTGATTTCTGATATCGCAAAGGCAACTCTGCGTCTCGGGATCCCGCAGGATTGGGAACGATATGTGATATACGCATTGGTTCCGGTCGTTCTGTTCAGGATCCTTGTGGTATTGCTGCAGGAAAAAGAACAGAGGAAGACCTGGTTCTTATTCATTGCGGCAGCAGCTGCCGCCGGTGCAGTATACTTTATGATCTACCGCGGGCAGCAGAATAAGACGGTAGTGTTTATCGCTGCTTTTACACTCGGTACCATAGGCATAGATTACATCAAGGTGCTCAAAGTCTATATAGCAGCAGCTACTGCTGTTCTGTTCCCTGCGATGATCCTTGCCTGGGCGGGGGAAATAGAGAATTATGTGTATATCAGAGAGATGACCATCAGGAGCTCGTGGGGCATCAAATATCCGACAGATCTGGTATCGCTCCTGTTCTTTTTGTGTCTTGCTGTGTGGATCGCGGCAAGAAAGAAAAATGACCTGTGGTTCCTGATCCCGGGAGCAGCACTGACATTGCTGGCATACTTTGTTGCTGACAGCAGAACAGGCATGCTCTGCGGCGTAGTAATGATGATCTTCATATGTATCAGCTATCTGCTTTCGCGCAGAAAAGTCAGGATACTGAGAAAATTCATCGAATTCTGTGCCTGTGCAGCGTTTCCGGCCTTTACGGTGATCATGAATGCGCTGCTGTTTGCATACCGCGCTGGCAATCCGATCGCTGTGAAGATCAACGGAGCGATGTCAAACCGTCTTGCACTCGCTTTGCAGGCGGTCAACGACTACGGATTCAGCCTGTTCGGAAGACCCATACCGCAGATCGGAAACGGCGGATCCGCTTTTCTGAAACCGGATTACTATTTTATAGACTGCAGCTACAACCTTATCCTGCTGAAGTACGGAATAGTAACTCTCATCATGGTCAACATCCTGTGGGTGCTTATGACACGCAAAGCGTTCAGGATCGGCGATACGCGTCTTGGGTTAGCATTGGCACTTGTCGCATTTAACGCGATAACCGAACACCACATAATGCAGCCAAGCTACGACGTGTTCATCATGATGCCTTTTGCTGTCCTTGCAGCATCCGAGATCGTGATCGAAAAACCTTACCGGCCGGCTCATGCAGCAGAAGAACCGCGGATCGGTCTGAAAGGAGGAGCCAAAAGAGCTGCAGCCGCTGCAGTTCTGGCAGCCGCGACAGTAGCGGTATTCTTTGCGATCCTTCCGATGATGCGAACGGCTTTCACGATCCTGGATATCGGAGACAGAACTACAGAAAGGAAACTGACATGGCTTCTGTGCATCGGCGCACTGTGCCTGACCGCTTTCACTCTGCAGTCGGTTTTCGCTCTCCTTACAGATAAAGAGAACAGGAAGAGCCCTCAGAACAGAAAGCATATCGCACTTACAGCAGCATTTTGCATTGTATTAGCTGCAGGAGTGATCTGCGGGAATATGGTTATAAGCAGAGGTGCGAAAAAGAACGCAGATATGATCGCTTCGGAAAAAGAAGCGATAGAGATAGTGAATTCATCAAAAAGCGGTAAATTCTATGTCAGCGATCTGCCTTCTTTATATAACAGGACTTATGGCGGCGTCAGCACGTCACTGTTCAATGGTGAAGAGCTGGCAAGGTACAGAGATGCAACTGTACTGATGGATAAACATACGGATTCACCGTGCTTCTTCAACACGGGCTTCCTGTACACGCCTGTTTCCGATGGACATGCGATTTTCACCAATGACAGATCAGTCGTTGAAGCGCTGCAGGATGCAGGATATCACATGACGGCATATTATCCTGAGCTTGTGAAAGAAGATCTGGAGAAAGAAGCTGAACGCAACAATCATAAGTTTAATGACGATGGAACGATTACTCTGAATGGCAACAAGCAGACGCTTTATAAGGGTCCGCGTGCAGATCTCAGAGCAGGCAGATATACTTTTACATATGATCTGTCAATTGACAATAATACCTATCGGAGCCCTAAAGGCGCCTGCAGACTCATGGTCACGTATTACAAGGGCAAGTACATTGTGAATGAGACCATCGTAGGATATGATCAGTTCGACGAAGACGGGAACGCTCATATAGAAATAGTCTGCGACATGCCTGATGCGGAGAATACTGACTTAAAAGTACTTCCTATAGGGAAAAATGTTATAACCGTCAAGGGCATCAGCTATCAGAAGACGCCTGAAGTGGACGTGCATGTATTCTTCGATGAAGACCGGAGAAAAATAAGGGAAGAATACTATGATCCGGACGGAGAGCCATACCTCGGTCAGTGGGATTATGCTGCAAAAGAATTACAATATGATGACAGAAACAACATCATCAGTGAAAAGTATTTTGACCGGAACAACAAGCCGACGCTCAATACCAGCGGATGCTGCGAGGTCAGGAGAGAATATAACAGCAATAACTGGGCCGTAAGAGATGAATACTACGGCGTAAAAGGGGAGCGTATCGAGCTTCTTGACGGGAGAGGTGCTACGGAGTACGAATATGATGCCTTCGGAAATATTATCGGTATCTCATACTATGACATCAACGACAAGCCTATGGCTGTCGGCGGAGAAACATGGGGCGGCTATCACAAAATAGAGCGGCACTTTGACAGCAACGGACGGCTGGAGCAGGAATACTTCCTGGACATCAATGGGGATATCACCATGATAAAAGAAGGATACGCATCGAGAAAGCTGGTATTTGATGAAAATAACAATTTTGTCGGATATGAGCTGTATGATACCGAAGGGAACATGGTCTGGCTGAACTAGAGAAACTCTGATGCTATAGCACTAGATAATGCTTTATAGTATAATTACTATAACTATATATAGTAGCCGTATTATGTATAGGCTGCATCAGCAGAATAAAACATCGTTTGAATTCAAATATATATATTTGGAGAAGAGATAAATGAATCAAAAGCCATTACAGGGAGTTTTCAAGCATATTGATTTTATCGTACTTGATGTCATAACACTTCAGGTATGCTTCTTATTAGCCTACTGGTTTATCGTAGGTTTCCAGAATCCTTACAGGATCGATTATTACCAGTTCCAGGCGGAGATACTTGTGCTGTCTCAGCTCCTGGTTATTTCGTTTTCACAGGGCTACAAAAACATACTGAAAAGAGGGCATCTCGAAGAGATCTTCAGCGTGTTCAGATATACGATCGGGATACTGATCGTTGCTGTCGTGATCCTGTTCCTCACACACCAGACGATCAATGTCTCACGTATGCTGATCGGTACAACTCTGGCGTTGTTCGTCTTTATCGGCTTTGCAGTAAGAACTGCCAACAAGAGGAGGATCCTGGGAGCGAAAAAAGGCAAAAAAATCGGGAACTCGCTGGTGCTGATCACCACGTCAGATCTGGTCGATGAAGCAATAGAAAAGCTTACCGAATCCGTTTCTTTCCAGAATCATTTTGTCTCAGGCGTGATCCTTCTGAGCGGCAGCAAGGAAGATATCAAAGGAGACCACGATATACCGATCATCCCGCTTGATGAGGATGCGATAAAGAGACTGAGAAGCACCTGGGTCGACGAAGTGCTGATCCTTCAGCCGAGCGATACTGTTATCGACAGAGATCTTCTGAATACTATCACAGATATGGGCATCACTGTTCACTTTACCCTCGCTTTGCTGAACGACGACAGCTGGCCGCCTCTTGAAATGAGAAAGCTCGGTGAATATAAAGTGCTCACAAGCGGAATGAAAAGCATTTCCTTTGGAGAGGCCTTTGCAAAAAGGGCAATGGACATTCTGGGCGGGATCGTCGGATGTATCATTACCGGAATACTCTTCATATTCGTAGCGCCGGCTATATATATCAAATCCCCGGGACCGATCTTCTTCAAGCAGGACAGGATCGGCAAAAACGGAAAAGTATTCAAGATGTATAAGTTCCGCAGCATGTATATGGATGCAGAGGCGAGAAAAGCCGCGCTCATGGAACAGAACAAAATAGAAGGCGGCCTTATGTTCAAGCTCGAAGATGACCCAAGGATCATCGGAAGCGAAAAGAAAGACAAGAACGGCAAGCCAAAAGGCATCGGTAATTTCATACGGAATACTTCAATAGATGAATTCCCTCAATTCTTCAATGTCCTTAAGGGTGATATGTCACTTGTCGGAACGAGACCTCCGACGCTCGATGAATTTGAGATGTATGATGACCATCACAGAGCCAGAATGACTACAAAGCCCGGGATCACAGGTATGTGGCAGGTGAGCGGAAGAAGCGAGATCACTGATTTCGAAGAAGTAGTCAGACTTGACCGGTGGTATATCGAAAACTGGAGCCTGGCTCTGGATATCAAGATCCTGTTAAAGACCGTATACGTGGTCTTTGCGAGAAAAGGCGCGGAGTAAAACAGGACACATTTGCTGTTGTGCTACAACGTTAGAAGGGCAGAATTTCTATGAAACAGACCAACAAAGATCAGACTCCGGTTCAGAATGTTTTTATAATCGGGAGCAAAAGTATAGGACAGTACGGCGGGTATGAGACTTTTGTCGATAAATTGCTGGAACAGCATAAAGACGAGCCTCAGATAAAATACCATGTGGCCTGCAAAGCTAACGGAGACGGCCATATGGATGAAACCAAGCTGAATGGCATTGCTGTTACAAAAGTTGACAAGGACGGAAACGTCGAGGAATTTGATTACAATAATGCTCATGTCTTTAAGATAAAATGCCCGAATATCGGACCTGCGGTCGCGATCTATTATGACCTGAGCGCATTGTCATACAGCATCAGGTATTGCAGAAAGAATAAAATCGACCGGCCTATCGTATATGTCCTGACATGCCGGATCGGTCCGTTTATTAATTACTATAAGAAAAAGATCAGGAAGATCGGAGGCAAGTATTATCTGAATCCGGACGGGCATGAGTGGAAGAGAGCAAAATGGTCTGCACCGGTAAGAAAGTACTGGAAACTGTCAGAGCGATTAATGACCAATGCCGCTGATCTGGTCATCTGTGATTCGATCAATATAGAAAAGTACATAAAGGAAAGTTATCATCATCAGAATACTACCTTTATCGCTTACGGAGCGGATATCGAGAAGAGCAGCCTTCCTGATAATGACGAAGGCTTCCTGAAATGGCTGTCCGATAACGGACTGAGCTCGGGTGAATATTATCTGATCGTCGGCAGATTCGTACCGGAAAATAATTACGAGACCATGATAAGGGAGTTCATGAAGAGCGGTACAAAGAAAAAGCTGGCAATCATAACAAATGACAACGAAAAGTATAAAAAAGAACTCGAAGAGAAACTCCATATGAGTGATGATGACAGGGTCGTGTTTGCGGGTACTGTTTACAACAAAGAGCTGCTGAAAAAGATCCGCGAGAATGCATACGGATATTTTCACGGCCATGAAGTAGGCGGGACCAATCCAAGCCTGCTGGAAGCACTGGGCAGCACGGATCTGAATCTCTTACTGGACGTCGGGTTCAATAAGGAAGTAGGCGAGGATGCCGCTTTATACTGGAACAAAGAATCCGGCAGCCTGAGCGGACTGATCGATGAAGCAGATACTTTCAGCAAAGATAAGATCATCGAATTCGGCAAAAGAGCGAAAGCCCGGATCGCCGAGGCCTACAGCTGGGAACTGATAGGCAGGAAATATAAAAAGTGCTGGCTGGGATAGTTTGATATGAATATAGTTCACTATTCTTTGGGGTTTCCACCTTTCAGGACCGGAGGAATGACCAAGTTCTGCATGGACCTGATAGAGGCACAGATGCATGAGGGTAACACAGTTACTCTCATTTGGCCTGGAAGGATCCAATTATTCAGAAAGAAGACACGGTTTAAGTTTCATAAGCCTGTAGAAGGGATCGGCAGCTGTGAAATAATAAATCCTCTCCCGATACCATATGATGAAGGGATAACAGATATCGATCTCTTTCTTGATGAAGGGGATAAAAGTGCCTACAGGAAGCTTTTTGAAAAAATAAAGCCGGATGTTATCCATATCCATACTTTTATGGGACTCCATAAAGCTTTTATAGAAGCGGCAAAGGAGAAGGGAATATTCCTTGCGTTTACCACGCATGATTTTTTCCCTGTATGTCCGCGCGTCACGCTGGTCAGAGACGGCAGGGTATGTGTCAGCCGCTATAGCTGTGATGACTGCGCCGGCTGCAACAGCGGCGGACTGAGCTATAAAAAGATGATAGCTCTTCAGTCTCCTGTCTATCAGGCATTGAAGGACTCAAAGGCAATAAAAAAACTGCGTTCTTCACATCGCCGGAAAGCTCTGGCTGAGGGAAGTGATATCAGCGTCACAGCAGGAAACCCGGGCAGAGCGGGAGATTACATCAGATTAAGAAACCACTATCATCAGATGCTGAAGATGATAGATAAAATACATTATAACAGCAGTGTAACCGCAAAAGTTTACGGTGAATTCTTTGATTTGCCTGATTATGCTGTTGTTCCGATCACTCATGCAGCTATCAGCGACCACAAAGAGATCAAAAAGTATTCTGATGACAGGATCAGAATAAGATATCTTGGAGGACCGAGTACCGCCAAAGGCTTTTATCTGCTTCTGGATGCGCTGGATCTGCTGTGGAACAGGAAACACAGTTTTCAGCTGGACATACATTTCATGCCGCCTGAAGAGAGACCTTATATGAACTGCCATGGAAGATATGATTATTCTGAACTTGGCGACATCTTGAACGATTCAGATGTGCTTGTATGTCCGAGCATCTGGTTTGAAACATTCGGGTATACTGTGCTGGAGGCGCTGAGTTACGGCGTTCCGGTAATTATAAGTGATAATGTCGGGGCAAAGGACATACTGGCCAAGGATGCCGGCATCATCATTGATGATATTGACAGCAATAAATTGTTCAGGGTGCTGGATGACCTGACTGCTGAAAAGCTGTCGGCTATGAACCGGGCGATAGTAGAAAAGCAGAGCATAAATACCATGGATGAAATGGTTTCCAGGATCAATAAAGAAGTTTATACGGTATAGAAAACGGTATAGAAAAATGAAAATAACAGACTCGATTTTAAAATTTGCAGGAAAAGAAGGCTTTTCCCTCGATCCCGCAGTAAGCAAAGAGGCTTTTGCGCGCCAGTGTTTTAAATACGGAAAAATGGCAGCGAAAGGGAAGATGTATTCTCTGCTGAAGCTCACGAATGGTAGTTCTTCTGTATTTATCGGCAAAAACGTTGTGATCCAGGAGCATAGGAATATCCGTTTCGGCAATAAAGTGAAGCTTCACGACGGGGTGTTCATCGATGCATTATCAACAGAAGGTGTATCCCTTGGTGACGGAGTGGTCCTGGGGAGAAACTCCAGGATCGAATGCACCGGAAGTCTCAGCAAGCTGGGGAAGGGCGTTAAGATCGGCAGCAGGACTACTTTTGGAAGTGACTGCTATTTTGGTGCTGCAGGCGGTATCGAGATCGGTGAAGATGTAGTAGCCGGACAGTATGTCAGATTCCATTCGGAGAATCATGTCTACTCCGACACCGAAAAGCTGATAAGGGAGCAAGGCGTCACGCATAAAGGGATCGTTATAGGAAATAATTGCTGGATCGGCGCCGGAGCAGTTTTTCTGGACGGAGCGGAGATCGGCGACGGAAGTGTTGTCGCGGCAAATGCTGTTGTAACAAAAAGTTTTCAGCCGAACTCGGTCATTGGCGGAGTTCCTGCTAAGTTGATAAAGACCAGGTGATAAATATGACAGAAGTACAGATCACAGTAGCGATACCATGCTATAACGGAGAGAAAACCATAGAAAGATGCGTAGAATCCATCCTGGCTCAGACATATACCAACTATGAGCTGCTGATCATCAATGACGGATCTAAAGATAACACGCCGGCTGTCATTGAGGAGCTTGCGAAAAAAGACAGCAGGATCAGAATAATCACACAGGAAAACCGGGGGCTGTCTGCCACCAGAAACAGGGGCATCGAAGAGGCAAAAGGAGAGTACATCTCTTTCATAGATGCCGATGATTATATCTGTCCGGATTATCTGGACAGACTGTATACTGCCATCACTGCTACAGGGGCAGACCTTGCTGTATGCAAATACTACACTTCTGAGCAGCCGGATAAGGACGGAGGAGTCTATACGATCGACAGATCCACGATGTATAAAGAACTCCTGATCCCTAACGACAATATAGCAGCTTTTGCCTGGAACAGATTGTATAAGCTCGATATCATCAACGATGCCGGACTGAGATATGATGCACGCATCTACGGAAATGAAGATGCGCTGTTCAACTATCAATATCTGAAATACTGCGATAAGGTCGCCGTAGTCGATAAAGCACTGTACCACTACATCATCAATACAGGCAGCATCATGTTCAGCAAGGGATATAACCCGAAGCGTATCCTGGCTAATATGGCCTTCGACTATATGCTGGAGGATGCGGCCGGTCAGCCTTATCTTGAATATGTTCAGGTCGGCGCCATGTGGTACAATCTCATTCTCAAGAGACGGATCATTCTTTCAAAAGCCAGGATCCCTGACAACGAAATGAAATCAGTCAACAAAATGCTCAGACTGAACCCGGCAGCTTTTATGAAGGCAAGCGTTCCGCTGAAATACAAACTGGCACTGCCGTTCTGGGCATTAATATAAGTGAAAAAATAATAAATACCGGAGCATAATTATTGGAAAATAAAGCTGAAAAAAACGAAGGCTTTCGCTATTTACTAAAGAATACAGGTCTGCTGACGATTAGTAATTTTTCATCAAAATTACTGGTTTTCTTGCTGGTGCCGCTTTATACCAGTGTGCTTACCACAGAGGAATACGGCATCTTTGATATGGTCCAGACCACCATTTCACTGCTCCTTCCGATACTGACCATCAACATCTATGATGCCGTCATGCGGTTCTGCATGGATGAAGACTGTGATGACAAGAAAGTATGCGGTATAGGCATAAAGTATGTGATCATAAGCATTACCTGCTTTACTGTCCTGGCACTGATCAATCAGCAGCTGGGTCTGATAGCCAGCCTTGCGCAGTACACAAAATACATGATCGCATTCTATATAACAAACGTCTGCAACCAGTTTTTTATACAGTATGCGAAGGGAAAAGAAGAAGTCAAAGCGATAGCGATAGCAGGTGTAGCTAACACAGGGATCACACTGCTGCTGAATATCCTGCTGCTGCTGTATTTCAAGATGGGGATCGAAGGCTTTTTCCTG
The DNA here is from genome assembly GCA_902786855.1 of uncultured Eubacteriales bacterium. Classification (GTDB taxonomy): domain Bacteria; phylum Bacillota; class Clostridia; order Peptostreptococcales; family Anaerovoracaceae; genus Crickella. Next base: position 190,885 of record CADAEH010000001.1, read on the forward strand.
GCCTATATCTTCGGTCAGTTCTTTTCATGTCTCTTCCTGATAATCAAGACAAAAGTATGGGACAATATAGACATGACCGGAAACAAGGAGCTCGAGAAAGAAATGGTCGCCTTCTCAGCCCCGCTGATACTCGGTGCGATCGGATGGTGGTGCAATAACGCCTCTGATAAATACGTGATCATCTTCATGTGCGGACTCGCTGCGAACGGTGTCTTTGCAGTTGCTTATAAGATACCGTCGATATTGACGACTCTGCAGCAGATCTTTGTCCAGGCATGGCAGATCTCCGCGGTCAAGGGCTATGGAAAAGAAGGTTCAGAAGAGTTCTACGGAAAGATATTCAAAGGAATGAATATCTCCATGTGCGCTGTCTGCATTATGCTGACGATCGCAACCAAGCCTATCGCTCATCTTCTGTATGCCAAGGATTTCTATGCCGCATGGCAATATGTTCCGTTTTTACTTGTAGCAGGTGTTTTTAATTCGGCATCAGGCGTACTGGGACCGGTACTCAATGCAAACAAGAACTCAAAAAGTCTGGGAATCTCATCGCTGTATGGTACAGCTGCCAACCTGATCCTGAATTTTCTCCTTATCTATCTGATCGGCCCGCAGGGAGCAGCGATCGCGACAGCGATCTCAAGCTATCTGATATATCAGCTGAGAAAAAATGCTCTGAATCAGCAGATCAGATTCTATGACTATAAAAGCGACGTAATATCATGGATAATAATAATAGCAACAGCAAGCTGTGAGATCTATCTGTCCAATTATATTATTGAGGTCATATTAGCGCTCCTCTTTGTAGCGATCAACTTCAAAGTACTGAAAGAATTCATGGCAATAATCAGTGCGAAAATTTTGAAAAAATAAGGTAATGCTCCCGGCAGTGGATTACGAGGTGAGATATGTCATTTGTAAAAAAACTAAAACAGTTCTGGGACTGGGGCAGAATATATAACAATGCCAAATTCCTCATCAAATACGATCTGATGGAGGAAAAATACAAGATCAAAGATGAAACCATCGAAGACTGCATCTATGAGTTTGAGGAGCAGAAGAAACTTCTGGTCTTCCTGAATGTGCTCGATGAGACAGAAACTGTAGATCTGCTGGCACGCGAGCCGAAAAGCTTTGCCCGCTATGGCGACGGTGAAGTAGATGTCATGAAGGGAAAAAGTGTTCCTTTCCAGAATTATGATGCTGATCTTGCTTATAAGATGAAAGAGCAGCTGATCAGAAAAAGAGACGATCTGTATATCGGTCTCAACAGCTCATACTTTCAGTCGCCGATAAAATACAGCGAGAGGAACCGGAAATTCTATCGTCTGTACGGCACCCCGCTTAGGCGCTATTTCAACGAGATCTGTGACAAGGATAATGTGTATCTGGATGCATGCTGTTTCTGCGGCTATTTCCGTCAGGGAGACAGTTTTGACCTCGATAATCATTTCAAAAAAGTAAAAGCCCTGTTTAAGGACAAGCCGATCGCTATCGTATGCGGTGAGGGGATCCTTGACAAGCTGGAATATGATCTGTTCGAATACTGTTCAGATAAGATCGTAATAGATGCTCCGAAAAGGAATGCCTTTGAAAAATATGACAGCATCATAGCAGAAATAGTCCGGAAGGTACCAAAAGATTATCTGGTATGCGCCATTCTCGGAATGACTGCTACCGTTCTGGTCGGAGACCTTGCAAAAGAAGGATATATAGCATGGGATATAGGACATGCGCCGCAGGACTATGATGCTTATATGCAGAATGTAGAAAAGACTGACGCAGTTATCGATAAGTTTTACTCACCAGACTAAAGATGCCGGGTACACTTTCAGCACAATCAAAAATGCTCAAAAAAGATCCAAAAGCGATATATTACTCTGCACTGGCGCTTTATCTGCTGGCCAAGTATGCCGAGATATCTACTATTTACTATACAAGCGCTTCGGTAGGTCTCGGAATGAGGTATATACGCCTGCTTTCATATGCCATGATAGCTGTCTATACCGTACTGTACACTAGATTCACCAGAGAAGAGATCATAAAATATATGGCTCTTATTTCCTGTGTCGCCATAGTTTCCTATACTGTCCACAGCGTAACGCTTCTGGCAGCTTTTATGTTTATTTTTGCTGCCAAAGACTTTGATATCTATGAGGTGATCAGGTTTGTTGTTGTGCTGCAGATCATTACGACCATCGTTATAGTTGCCGGGTGTCTGGCCGGTATCGTTCCGGACTGGACATATTTTATATCGGGCAGATACAGGCATTCGCTGGGATTCTTTTATCCGAACAGATTGTCAAGCATATACTTCTTCATAGTGATAGCTCTTTTTTACCTGGTCGGCTCCGGATTCAACATCATAGAGATCGCCGGTCTTGAGATCCTGAATTTTGTGATCTTCTACTTTACCAATTCCAGGATGGCTTTCGCACTGACCACGCTTGCGCTGATCCTGTTTCTGTTTATTTCGGTCGTGGACCGTATGGGAATGGAGATCAGTTTCAACAGAAAAGTATACATCTGTCTGCTCGTGATCATTCCGTTGATCTGTATTGCTGCCTGCTGGATATACAAACCGTCCACCATGCACTTGCTGAGCAGGATCAATGGACTTATCAGCAACAGAATACAGATGGGAGGCGCTGCACTGCATACCAAGCCGATCACACTGTTCGGAAATATAAATGAATGGTACGGCTTCGGAGGCCTGGGGTATCTGTATACGCAGCTTGCGGGTGAGTACAACGCAGTTGACTGTTCTTTCGTAAAGATCTTTCTTGATTACGGGGTACTGCTGTGGGCGCTTATCATCATCGGCTATGCAATGGCAGCAGCATATGCTGTAGACAGAGGAGACAAGTATCTCAGCATTGCGATCCTGCTGGTGTTCGTTTACTGTATGATAGAACCTAACCTGATCGAAATAGGGTTCAATCCTTTTGTCCTGTGTCTGTCTGCACTGGTATCACCCAATGCATTCAAGGGGAGAAGCACGGCTGATGCAAAGTCAGCGCTGCTCGCGAGTTATTGCTGAATCAAAACTGGATAGGGCGATTTAAACATGAGTAAGATAGGAAAGATCCTGCCGGAAAATATCTATACTTCATTAAGAAAGACGAAAGCTGCATTGATGCGCAGCACTTCTTTACTGATGAATGTTTTTCCGGTCAACGATCGCAAAATCATCTTTTCTAATTTTAACGGCAGAGGATTCGGAGATAATCCGAAATATCTTGCAAAAGAATTCGACCGCAGGGGAGACTTTGATCTGTTCTGGATAGCATATGAGGACGAGACGGTGCCGGATACTATCACTAAAGTGAAACCGAGATCGCTGTCATGCCTCTATCATATGGCTACCTCAAAGGTGTGGATAGATAATGTCAGAAAAGATCCATACTATGTAAAAAGGAAAAATCAGTATTACATACAGACATGGCACGGTAATGTTGCACTCAAGAAAATAGAAAAAGACGTTGAAGATAAAATAGGATCTTACTATGTTGAGAGCGCTAAGCGTGATGCTGAAATGACAGATCTCATGGTTTCCAACAGCGCTTTCGCAGATAGATTGTATTCAGATTCCTTCTGGTATAGGGGCGATATCCGGCGATTTGGATCACCGAGGCTGGACTGTCTGTTTGAACTGGAGAATGATGAGGAAGCAGTAAAGTCGATAAAGCGCAGCCTGGGAATACCTGAGAACAATTATACGGTATTATATGCTCCGACATTCAGGAACTCTCTGTCAATGGATGCGTATGATGTGGATCTTGAAAAAGTACGCGAGACTTTGAAAAAGAATACCGGCAGGGATGTTTCTGTTCTCCTGCGGCTGCATCCTAATCTGATCGTTGCCAACCTGTCGATCAGCAGCGAGGGGGCGATCGATGCGACGAGATATCCGGATGTCTATGAGCTGATGGCAGTTTCAGATGCTCTGATCACAGACTATTCATCGCTTATGTTTGAATTTCCTGCAGCTAAGAGGAAGCCGGTCTTCTGCTATGCAAAGGATCAGGATGAGTATGACAGAGGATTTTACTTTGAACTGGCAGAGCTGCCATTTGTTTTTACCCGGACGAATGAAGAACTGATAAACAGCATTACATGCTTTGATAAGGAAAAGTATGAGGCAGGCATCAATGCTTTCTATGAAAAAATAGATCTGCATGAGGATGGACATGCTTCTGAACGGGTAGTAAATTATCTGATAGAAGAGATCCTTTGATACTAAGCGGAAAGTCCGCTGAAAATCGTCGGATCGAATAAAACTGGAATAATAACACGGAGATTTTATGAAAGCTTTTGTTACGGGAGTCGGAGGTCAGCTTGGCCACGACGTTATGAATGAACTGGCCCGCAGGGGCTATGAAGGGGTCGGATCGGATATCCAGCCTGAGTATTCCGGCGTGAAGGACGGCAGTGCTGTAACAGGTATGCCGTATGTCCCATTGGACATAACGGACGACGAGGCTGTAAAGAAAACCATCCGCGGGATACAGCCGGATGTCATCGTTCACTGCGCGGCATGGACGAATGTAGACGGTGCTGAGGACCCTGAGAAAAAGCCGATCGTTCACAGGATCAATGCAGAGGGAACGAAAAATATCGCGGAAGCAGCGAAAGCGGCAGACGCTAAGATGGTATACATTTCGACTGACTATGTCTTCGATGGACAGGGCGAAAGACCGTGGAAGCCTGATGACAGGAACTATGCTCCGCTGAACTATTACGGTCAGACAAAACTGGAAGGCGAACTTGCAGTAGCAGGGACCCTGGAAAAGTATTTTATAGTGCGCATCGCCTGGGTATTCGGGCTGAACGGCAGGAATTTTATCAAGACCATGGTCAACGTCGGAAGAACGCACGATACAGTCAGAGTGGTCAATGATCAGATCGGGACTCCGACATACTGCTATGACCTTGCAAGACTGCTTGTCGATATGATCGGGACAGATAAGTACGGTTACTATCATGCGACCAATGAAGGCGGTTACATAAGCTGGTATGATTTCACCTGCGAGATCTACCGCCAGGCGGGAATGGAGACCAGAGTAATACCGGTAACGACAGAAGAATACGGCCTGAGCATCGCAGCCCGGCCATTCAATTCAAGGCTTGACAGAAGCAAGCTCACAGAAAACGGATTCACACCGCTTCCGGACTGGAAGGATGCGGTAGCAAGATATCTTAAGGAGGCAGATCTATAATGGGTCAGATCAAAGTAACATACGATCTTGGAGGAATAGAAGGACTCTGTCTGATAGAGTCCACGATACATGGAGACTCGAGAGGGTACTTTATGGAGACATTCAGCCAGAAAGATATGTATGAGGCAGGATTGTATTTCTCATTCGTACAGGACAACCAGAGCATGAGCACTAAGGGCGTGCTGCGAGGACTTCATTTCCAGAAGAAGTTCCCGCAGACCAAGCTGGTCAGAGTGATCAAGGGAACGGTATATGATGTAGCAGTGGATCTCAGAGCCGGATCGCCTACTTTTGGCAAATATTACGGAGTGATCCTCACCGAGGACAACAGGAAACAGTATCTCATCCCGCGCGGATTTGCACATGGCTTCCTGGTACTGTCAGATGTGGCCGAGTTCTGCTACAAGTGCGATGATTTCTATCATGCCAATGATGAGGGCGGTCTTGCCTGGAACGACCCGGCAATAGGTATCGAATGGCCTGAAGTAACTGGTGAGTATCAGGGAACTGCTGATGCGAGCGGGTATAAACTTGCAGATGGATCACCTCTTGTATTGAGCGACAAGGATCAGAAGTGGCTGTGTCTCAAGGACACGTTCATCTTTAAGTAAGGAGTATCATAAATATGAAGGGAATAATACTTGCAGGCGGAGCGGGAACAAGACTGTATCCGCTCACCAGAGTGACATCGAAACAGCTCCTGCCTATCTACGATAAGCCTATGATCTATTATCCGCTGTCCACACTCATGCTGGCAGGGATCAAGGACATACTTGTGATATCAACGCCGGAGGATACGCCGAGATTCGAGGCTTTGCTTGGAGACGGATCGCAGTTCGGCATATCTCTGCAGTATAAAGTGCAGCCTTCTCCTGACGGGCTTGCACAGGCTTTCATCCTGGGAGAAGAATTCCTGGCGGGAGAAGCGGGTGCTATGGTGCTGGGAGACAACATCTTTTACGGCAGAGGGTTTGGCAAGACGCTCAAAGAAGCAGCGGCAAATGCTGAGGAAAACGGCAGAGCGACAGTATTCGGATATTATGTACCTGATCCGGAAAGATTCGGCGTGGTAGAGTTCGATGAGGACTGGCATGCCGTCAGCATAGAAGAGAAGCCAAAAGAACCTAAGAGCAATTATGCCGTGACGGGACTGTACTTCTATCCGGGAGATGTGAGCAAGAGAGCAGGCGAGGTCAGACCATCGGCACGCGGGGAACTCGAGATCACCACTCTCAACGAGATGTATCTGAAGGACGGACTTCTGGATGTCAAACTGCTCGGAAGAGGTTTTGCATGGCTCGATACAGGAACCATGGACAGTCTGCTGGAAGCAGCTGAGTTCGTGCAGATGGTAGAGAAGAGACAGGGGATCAAGATAAGCGCACCTGAGGAGATCGCATATTCATATGGCTGGATCAACAAAGAGCAACTGCTGAGATCTGCCGATGCATATGGTAAGAGCCCGTACGGTATCCACCTTAAAGCAGTTGCAGACGGTAAGCTCAGATACTAGATATACGGAGAATCGATTATGAACAGCATGGGAATCATCAAGCCGAAGACTTTAGTGAATATAAGGGCGATAATATGGGACCTTCTGTCGCAGTGGAAGGCGGTACTTATAGTGGCCCTTCTTATAGCAGCACTTATGACCGGCTATAAGTATCACAAAGCCATGAACATTTATAAGGCACAGCTGGCCGGTCAGGCTACCGCTGAGCAGCAAACTACTGCCCCGGCAGACGAGCAGATCACCGAGATACTCGAGGCTCTTCCCGAAGAGGACAGAACCACAGTCGACTATATGATCCACATGAAAGATTGGGTCGATAATCAGAAGGAGTATATAGATAACTCGATCCTGATGAACGTTGAGCCTACCAACCAGAGAACGCTGATGCTGGACTTCTATATAGATGCAGGGGAACGCTCCGACAGCATCCTGGCTTCGCTTACATATGGTTATATTGCATTCTGCAACAATGACAAGCTCATAGAAGGGATCCGCCAGATCATTGATCCGGATAAAGACATCAAATACATTGCTGAACTGATCATAGCGCCTAACTATGGAAATTATATAAGTGGAAATGATGACGGGGATGCAGTTTTTCAGGTCAAAATAGTTCTTCCTGAAGGTGTCGATGCTGCTGCGATCGAAGAAGTGGTCAAAAATGCAATGATCGGGTACTCTGCGGAAATGAGCCGAAAAGTCGCGCCGCACACTCTCACACTCTTAAGAGCGTGCGAAGCCAAGGTCTATAACACAACTGCAGTCAATAATAAGAACACCATCATTGCCAACATCTTCAACATACAGAATACTTATATCAAGACTATGGAAAACAACCTGTCTGATCAGCAGAAGGGTGCAATCAGTGCGATCACTGCTCTTAAGAAAGCAGCTAAAAATGCTGAAGATGTGACAGACACCGCCGATATAGCAGCGGGGGCAAGCGAAGAACCTGTAAAGCCGGGCCTCAGCAAGAAATACGCTTTGTTCGGATTCGTGCTCGGTGCTATGCTGTATGCTTTCCTCTATTTAGTGCTGGTTATCATTAAAGGGAACCTGGCTGCAGCCGGTGATCTGGAATACTATACAGGAAGCAGGCTGATCGGAGAGGTCTACAGTGAAACAGATCACAAAGGGATCCGGAAGCTTCTGCACAGCAAGATCGTAGACAGGCTCAGATACAGTGGAAAAACAGATGCAGATGTACAGATCGGAAAGATCGCAGCTTCACTGGAAATGATAGGAAAACATGCAGGAGCAGATAAACTGTCGCTGCTTAGTCTGTCACCGAATAGCAAAAAGGAAGGAAGTGCCCTCCGGAAAATTGCAGAAGCAGTCAGAGAAAAGGGGATCGATACAGAGATCGTTGACCTTGCCGATGGAGTCGATGAGAGTCACCTGATGGCAGTCAATAATTGCATTATGGCATCCGGTAATGACTGTAAAGCATCGGATATCATCAAATTAACTGAACTGTGCAGAGAATTTGACGCAAAGCAATTAGGCAATATATATTTCCAGGAGATCTAAGATAATCAGAATCATAAGAGGACACATTGTGTCCTCTTATCTTATGGTATCTTACGGTGTTTTTATGTCTTGTTTTTTTTACCCAATATGTACAATATAGAAAGGTAAGTAATTTAAAGGCGATCAAGTGTATATTCAGATCTGAACAGATTCATGCAAAAGGCCGGGAAAGAGAATGCTAAGTACATCATTGCCGTTTTATCCTGTCTGATGCTGATACAGTGCCTGATGCTCTGCTATTGGCAAAATCAGAGGGGCGGCTTTTTTGTAGACGAAATGTTTTCTCTGGGTTCTGCTAACTCATTTACAGCTGATGAGAGTCATTACATAACAGAAGATCCTGTATGGAAATACAATGAATGGATGGATGCAAAAGACCTGGTCGGCCTGCTGCAGGTGGATCAGCAGGAAAGCCTGACAGCGCTTCCCCTGACGGATCAGCTTCGGCTGCTGCTCAAAAAGCGATCATATATGGGACTTCTTAATATTATAGTCACAGGACTCGGATTCGAGGGGTATTTCTTTCAGGCTGCGTGGAGAGCGCTGGCCTTAAATATGCTTTTTTTCATAATGGCCGAACTTCTGATGGCATATGCAGTAAAAAAACTCACAGGCAGTGATGTGATAATGTGTCTGAGCGCTGCTATGTTTGGGTTCAGCCCGATCATCATGGGCATGTGCGAGTATATCAGATTCTATATGCTTACGATCATGTTATTGCTGATCGTGATCTGCTGCCATATTAAAATATGGGATGAGAAAAGAGATCTTCCATGCATGGGATGGGCGCTGATTGCATTTGCCTGCGCGTTTCTTGCACTGAAGCATTCAGAATTGATGGTGGTCACCTGCGGACCGCTGTTCTTCTTCTTTATCCTGAGTCTGATACGCCGCAGGAGATTCAGACTTGCAGCACTGTATACTCTGCCTCTGATTGTCGGAGCGTATAGTTTTGTAGGCAAAAAAACCAACCTGCTTGATATATTCCTGCATCCTTCGAATTATGCACAGCCAATGAGCCATGGCTCCTCATTGATTACATACAATCTTATTACATGTACTCCGCAGCGCGCATGGACCAATTTTTCAGCAATACTGAAGATAGTAAGCGAAAAGTGGTTTGGCTCCGGTGTGATCATGGCAGCATTTCTGATACTGATGGTCATATGTCTTGTCTACAGTGCCAGAGAAAAGAAGAAAATCAGAACTGCAGATAATACCTACAGAGGATTTGTGCTGATCCTGCTGCTGACAGCTTTAGTAAGCCTCATATTCAATATTCCTACAGGTCTGTGCACGGACAGACATAATTCATTTCTGATCGTGATATTTATGATCGTGTTCTGGTTTTATATAAATGAACTCCGGAATACTTTTGATGAGAAAAAGTTCATCCTGGTAATAGCCATACTTACCGCTGCCGGCGTCCTTTTCAGCCAGCAGCCCGGCAGATTCCCGTTTCTGTACATAGATGAAAAACCGACTCTGGAAAAAACCGCTGAATATGTCAATGATGACAGGATCCTTTTCATCAGCACCGGCCAACCCAATGACAATTATTACTGGGAATTGCATGCGATATATGACAGCCTGATCCATCTGGGAGAGAATGACAGAGTGCTTGCGATCGCACCTGAACAAAAGCCGAAATTAAAAAAGATAAAAGATCTTCCGGATGAGTTCATAGCCTATTGTATTAACACTCAATATATGAGAGGATTTGACAGAATGGACCGTGCTCTGAAAAAAGTAAAATATGAGCCGGTGTTCCTCGGAAATACACATCTGAATGATATATATGTATGTAAAAGGGCAGGGAAAAAGAAAAAATAACCCGGGGGAAAGGATTAGGAAAGCAGTTTAAAAAAATGGAATTAACTATACTCATGCCATGCCTGAATGAAGCAGAGACTCTCGCAGCCTGTATCCGCAAAGCGCAGATGTTTCTTAGCGAAAATGATATTGACGGAGAGATACTCATCTCAGACAATGGCTCAGTTGACAGCTCAGTTGATATTGCACTGGAATCCGGAGCAAGGGTGACCAATGCTCCTATAAAAGGATACGGCGCTGCGCTTCAGGCGGGTATTAATGCGGCAAATGGCCGATATATCATCATGGGCGATTCTGATGACAGCTACGATTTCTATAACCTCATGCCTTTTGTTGAGAAACTGCGTGAGGGATATGATCTGGTCATCGGAAATCGATTTGCCGGAGGCATTGAGCCCGGAGCGATGCCGTGGGCTAATAAGTATATTGGAAATCCGGTGCTTTCCTCTGTTGCACGGGTGCTTTTCCACAGCAGGATCAGTGATTTTCACTGTGGATTGCGGGGATTCAACAGAGACAGGATCAGGGAACTTGATCTTCACGCACCGGGGATGGAATTTGCTACAGAAATGATCGTAATGGCTGAACTGAATGGACTGAGGATCACTGAGGTCCCGACGACCCTGAAAAAGGACGGGCGAACAAGACGCCCGCATCTCAGACCTTTGCGGGATGGTCTCAGGCACCTTCGCTACATGATATCAACGAAGAAAGACTATCTCCGGGAGCACAGACAATAAGACGACAGGCAGTATGAGAGAACTATATCTGAAATACAGAGAGATCATACGCTATATTATCGTCGGAATGATGGCTACGGTCGTGAGCCTCGGTGTTTACTATACGTGTGTGCTTACTTTTCTTGACCCGCAGAAGCCGCTTCAGCTGCAGACAGCTAATGTGATTTCCTGGACTGCAGCTGTGACATTCGCATATTTTATGTACAGAAAATATGTGTTTGAAAGCAGGGAACCGAATATACTCAAAGAGGGATCGACATTTTTCATGGGCAGGATCGGAACGCTGCTGCTGGACATGGGTATCATGTTTCTGCTGGTTACAGTTCTGTGCATGAATGACAAGATCGCCAAGCTGATAGCGCAGGCGGCTGTCACAGTGTGCAATTATCTGTTCAGTAAACTGCTGGTGTTCAGGAATAAATGATCCTTCCGCACTGCCGGTGACCGAACAAAAGAAATATTGATTCAAGCAAGAGGAAACATATTAGAGAATGAAAAATTCTGTAGAAGGAAACAGACTGATCTATTGGGATAACCTGAAAGCGATCCTGATTTTTTGTGTGTGTCTGGGACATGTCCTGCTGCCGGTGCTCCAGGAAGAAATCGTAGGCAGGGCTATACACAGCCTGACGTTCTTTGTTTACAGTTTTCATATGCCGGCATTCATTTTTGTCTCCGGTTTTTTCAGCAAAAGCTATGTGAAAAGATTTAAGAACGGAACCGTTCAGGTCAATAAACTGTTTGGCTTTTTATGCTTATATTTCCTGTTTAAGCTTATTAATTCAGTTAAAGACTTCTTTATCTCAGGAGTTTTCATTTTTGATATATTGAGAGAAGAGGCTGCACCATGGTATATGCTTGGAATGGTATGGTGGCTTCTGATGATACCTGTGTTTGCACAGATCGGAGCAAGGAAAGCGATAAGCGCGGCTCTGCTCTTCAGCCTGTTTGTTCCATTGTGGGACTCACTGTCAAATTATCTGGTTTCAGGAAGAACGATCAACTGGCTCCCGTTCTTCGTAGCAGGCTACTTTTTCGATAAACGGTTACTTGAGATCATCAAAAGAAGAAAAGCCTATATCATTGCAGCGGTCATAATCCTGATCATGGCGTACCTGTTCATTTATAAAGAAATCGATTATTTCTACAAGTTTAATACACTGGTATTTGCCTCACAGTCATATGCGTCTATGAATCAGCGTAAAATCGTATGCCTGATATTAAAGATACTGTTTCTGCTGGGGTCATCTGCGATGATCCTGGCTGTGATGACAATATGCCCAACAAAAGAATACTGGTTTACCTATATTGGTCAGAGAACTTTAGGCATTTATATCGGTCATTGCATAGTAAGAGATATCGTGTTTAAAGCAGGCGGATATCAGCCGTTTTTATCAAATCATTTTGTGTTTTTGGCCTTCAGTATTATCCTGTCGGTTGTTCTTGTGATCGTATTCAGCTGGAAACCTTTTAATGATTTTGTTAAATTACCATTTACAATAAAAATATAAAAAATATCAAAAGAGGTTTACGGACAAAAGAGATATGTGTAAAGAACTGACAGCTGAAAAAATAAAAGTTTCAATCGTGGTTCCCCTTTATAATGAAGAGGGCAGTGCTCGCAAGCTGCACGAAGAGATCGTCAATATGTGCAATGACCCGGTCGGACTTACATACCCTGCAGAATGGGAGATCATTTTCGTAGATGATGGCTCCAGCGACGGGACAGCTGAGATCTGCAAAACTCTGAGACCGTTGAGATACATAAGGTTCAGAAAAAATTACGGTCAGACGGCAGCACTGGACTGTGGATTCAAGGCTGCGCAGGGTGATTTTATCGCAGCGCTCGATGGCGACAGACAGAATGATCCTGCAGACATCCCCCGAATGCTGCAGTTGCTTATCGACAACGATCTTGATGTGATCTCCGGATGGCGCAGAGACCGCAGGGATCCTTTTACAAAAAGAGCAGCATCAAGAGGAGCCAATGTACTGAGACAGACTCTGGTGCATGACGGGATCCATGACAGCGGCTGTACACTCAAGATATACAGAAAGGAATGCTTCCGCGGACTGACTCTTCACAGCGATCAGCACAGATTCATCCCGGCTATACTCAAGACACGCGGGTACAGTATAGGCGAGACTGTGGTCAATCACAGACCGCGTACTGCCGGTAAAAGCAAATACGATTATAAGCGTGTTTTCAGAGGAACCAGAGACCTCCTTGACATATGGTTCAGGAACAGATGTGAAGAGAAACAGATACACCTGCCTGATTCAGACAAAACGCAGGATAAGGTTTCCTATATCGTAGCAGAAGATCTGACTGATGGAGAGGCAACAGAAAACAGGTAATACAGGGACTGGTAGAGGTGGCTTATGAAGAGAATCGCATTTGTAGTAAATACGTTGTCTTCAGGCGGAGCAGAAAGGGTAGTTTCCAATCTCAGCCGAATGCTTTCTGACCGATATCATATAGACCTCATACTTAATGATGGATGGAATATAAATTATCCTTATTCAGGTGAGGTGATATCGCTCGGCATGCCGGGGGAGGCAGACAGAATGCAGGCAGGGTATCAGTTGAGAGCTCTCGCAAAAAGAACAGCCTTGCTGCACAGGCTGAAAAAAGAAAAACAATATGCAGCGGTCATATCTTTTTCAGACAATACAAATCTGTCAAATATCCTGAGCGGGGGAAAGCACGGGAAAGTGATCGTTTCCATCAGAAATTCTCTGGCCGGGAAGGAAGCAAGCGAGCACAGGATCATTCTTCTGCACAGAATAAAGCAATATGCATACTGCCTGCTTGCGGACAGAGTGGTCTGCTGCTCGAAGGGGATCGCTGCAGATATTGCCGTACCTTCTCGCGGCATCAGAAATAAAATTTCAGTTATATATAATGGTGTAAGCATACCTGAAAAGCGTAACGCTTCGGGAAATAACAAAACACCTCGCATCATTACGATGGGCAGGCTGACAGAACAAAAGGCTCAGCATCATCTTTTGTATGCTGTCAGAGAACTGAAAGACCGGGGAATAAGGGTAGAACTAGCGATACTCGGCGAGGGAAAACTGAGGCAGGAACTTGAGGATCTCAGTGCCGCCCTTGATATTGCAGACCGGGTCATGATGCCCGGATGGGTAAAAGATACCGACGAGTATCTTTCAGAAGCCGATGCAGCAGTGATATCTTCAGATTATGAAGGATTCTGTAATGCGATCCTTGAGGCTCTGGCGTATGGTGTACCATGCATATCAACTGACCACAAAACGGGAGCGAGAGAGATCCTGGCACCTGATACAGACTGGCGCGAAAAAGTGACGGATCATATAGATTATGCAGAGTATGGCATTCTTGTTCCGGTATGCAATGATGATACAGGAACGTCGGGAGATGCCGGTACAGGGCGGAAGGCATCCGAAAGAGAAAAGATGCTCGCGGACGCCATATACAGGATCGTAACTGACAAAGAGCTGGCGGAGCACTACAAGTCTGCCGGATCGCAGAGAGCGCGGCAGTTGTCTCTTGAAGCAGCTGCCGAGGAATGGGCAAGGCTTGTAGGATGAAAATACGTAATAAAACCATTTATAAGCACTTGCTGCCGCTGTATTTTACAGGAGAGGAAAAGCTCCTGGGTCTGTTGCCTGATGATCTCTTTCTGAAAGCAAAGTACCGGATAGGCTATCACAGAAATCCGGATCTCAGAGACCCCTCCCTGTACAGCGAAAAACTCCAGTGGTATAAGCTGTATTACAGACCTGAGATACTGCACGTCCTTGCTGACAAGATCAGTGCAAGAAAGTACGCTGCGGAAAGAATAGGAGCAGACAATACGATACCGGTAATAGGAGTATGGGACGATCCTGAGTTGATCAGAATCGATACGCTTCCGGAAAAATTCGTACTGAAATGCAATCATGACAGCGGTTCTGCTATTATTTGCAAAAGTAAAAATGACTTTGATTTCCGGTACGCGAAAGACCTGCTGAAGATACGGCTCCGCAGGAATTACTATATCCATAACAGAGAATGGGCATATAAGGATATAAAACCTGAGATCCTCGCGGAACCATATCTGGAGGACAGTGAGGGAAGACCTCCGAAAGAGTATAAAGTGTTCTGCTTTGACGGACATGCTGAATGGATAGCATTCTGCAGTGGGACGGCGCATTCAGATGACAGGACAAAAGATCTCTATGACAGGGATCTTAACCTGTTGAAAATCCGGATGAGTCATCCTAATTCAAAAGAACCGCTGCAGAAAATCAGCTGTCCGCCGGAAATAATCAGGTATGCAGAGAGTTTGGCACAGGATCTTCCCCATGTCAGAGCAGACTTCTATGCAGTCGATGAAAAAATATACTTCGGCGAGCTGACGTTCTATCCTGATGGAGGATTTGTACATTTTTCACCGCCTGAATGGGATAAGATATTCGGAAACAGACTCCGGCTGCCTTATCCACTGTCTGGAATCAATAAATGAAACAGAAGAAAGTATTATTCATAATCTCAAGCCTCACCGGGGGCGGCGCAGAGCGTGTGACCATCAATCTCAGCGGCGAACTGAGCAAACGGTATGATGTGACCATAGCTACTCTGTATTCACAGACGGATGCCTACGCGCATGATGAAAAAGTAAAGGTTATTCGATATTATGACTTTATAGCAAAGCTGTCGCCGCCGGTAAGAAAAATAATCAAAGGAATCGCTCCTCGCCTGATGTGGGTCAACAGCATCAAAAGGTCACTTATGCCGGATGTTACGATCAGTATGCTTCGGGTACCGAACCTTGTAAATGCGCTTACCCGCAAGGGGGATTACAGGATCGTTTCTGAACGGGCGGACCCGTCAGTGATCGGCAGAAGTTATTACATGTATGCCGGACTGGCATCGTCACTTGCAGATCATACGGTGTTCCAGTCCAGGAGAGTACAGAACATGTTCCCCTCACGGATACGTGAAAAGAGCTCGGTGATCCTTAATCCTGTCAATGTTGATGTGCGGGCGACCGGGAGAAAATCAGGAAGGATCGTTACTGCAGGCAGACTGACTGACCAGAAGAATCATGCAATGCTCCTGAGAGCTTTTGCGTCTTTTGCCGCTGAACACCCCGGATATTTCCTGGAGATCTACGGAAAGGGGCCGCTCAGGGATGCGCTTGAGAAACAGACAGCACAGCTTGGTCTGTCAGAAAAGGTCAGGATCATCGACTTCTGCACAGACTTTCATGAACAGATCAGGGATGCTGAGATGTTCGTTCTGTCATCGGATTTTGAAGGGCTCTCCAATGCGCTCCTCGAGGCCATGATGATGGGGATCCCGTGCATTTCCACAGACTGTGCCGGATCGGATGAGATCATTGAAGACATGAAGAACGGTCTCCTGGTGCCGGTCGGAGATGAGGCGGCACTCTGCCGGGCGATGGATAAACTCGCCGGAGATGACGATCTGAGGGAATCCATAGCAGAAGAAGGCATGCGCAGATCAGAGCGTTTCCGCACTGAGACAGTAGTAAAACAGTGGATAGAACTTATTGAGAAACATACTTCACAGTAAAAGACATGAAACCGGAAAAGATCAAACAGAATAGCAGACGCTATTTTGACAGAGTTGCAGATAAACAGCATATCATACCAGAACCCAATCTCTGCTATGATGCAGTGCTTGAACAGCTGCGTTCATATGATTTCAAGAGTCTTGCAGATATAAGCTGCGGCACAGGCACTATGCTCAGCCGTATCTGTGAGACCTATGAAAATGACAAGACTCTTTATGGAGTAGATCTGTCTCCGAGATCCATCGAAGCAGCTGAGCGGAAAGCCGGGGAGAGAGTTCACCTGAAAGAAGGAGATATAGATGATCTTCCTCTTGACGATGGATGTGTAGATATAGCGCTCAATATGCACAGTTTCCACCATTATCCGGATCCGCTGAATGCATTGAAAGAACTCCGCAGAATACTGAACGACAGCGGGAAACTGCTCCTTGTTGAAAATGATTATTCTTTCCTGAAAAGGCTGAAAGTCAATCTCCGCCATATGCGTAAACGCCACAGACAAGGGGATGTGAAAATGTATTCGGCAGCACAGCTTGAAGATATGATCAGACGATCCGGCATGAAAGTCGTAGAGTCAAAGCCGATCGCAGAGCACTCGAGACTTTTCATCTGTGCCAAAAATGATAATGTATGAAGATACTGATTATTACGCATGAATATCCTCCTGTCGGAGGCGGCGGTGCGAACGCATGTCGTGCTCTTTCCCGGAATTTTGCTGCGGAAGGTCATTTTGTTCACGTATTGACTGTAAGGTACGGAGATCTTCCATACCGTGAGGAACTGTATTCAGGCAGGCTTGTGATCACAAGAGTCAATGCGAAGCGATCAGCGCGTGATCACTGCAGCGCGGCGGAAATGTTCGATTATCTTAAGAAGGCTTATAAAGAGGCAGAGTCTGTTCTGTCTGCAGAGACTTATGATATCTGCCTGTGCTTTTTTGGCATTCCCGGAGGCGTTCTTGCGCACAGACTTAAGAAAAAATACGCTCTGCCCTATGCGGTCAGGATGGGCGGAGGGGATATCCCCGGTTTTCAGAAGCGATTCAAGGCTCTGTATCAGGTGGTCGGACCTGAACTCCGCATGATATGGAGAGATGCTTCTGCGCTTGTTGCCAACAGCGAGGGGCTCAGGAAAATGGCGGAGGCCTTTTGTGACCGATATCCTGTTCAGGTCATCCCGAATGGCGTAGATACCGATATATTTTATCCTGCTGCCGGAAAGGGGACAGATCCTGGAGGATCCGGAAAAAAGGGGCCGGTACAGCTGTTGACCGTATGCCGCATTATTGAAAGAAAAGGGCTCAAGGATGTCATTCCTTGCCTTAATACCATTGAGAGCAGGACAGGCAGATCTGTACGCTGGACAATAGCCGGAAGCGGTCCGTACCGGGAGGAACTTGAAAGGATCGCCGAAGAATACGATGCAGCAGATAAGATCGTATTCGCCGGGCATAAGGAAGGCGAGGCACTCGCACAGCTGTATCGGAGTGCCGATATTTTCGTGTTCCCTTCGCTTCGGGAGGGCATGCCCAATGCTGTGCTTGAGGCCATGGCGTCAGGGCTCCCGATCGTGATGAGAAAGGAATGCCAGGGTGCAGAAGAACTGGTAAAGGATAACGGTCTGCTGTCAGACGGCAGCTTTGCTGACACACTGACAGAATTAATAAACAGAGGCGAAACTGAGTGGATAAGGATGGGAAATATAAGCCGCAAAACAGTGACCGAGGCGTATACGTGGAAACATACATCGGATAAATACCTGATGCTGCTTGACAGGATCCTGTCCGGGAAGGCTTAAAATAACAATAGCAGGAGAGATCTGCCGGTGGAAATCAAAGCAAAAAATCCGATCCGATTTATGAAAAAAGGGATCCGTGCAATCAATATCTTCAGGAGCGGAAAGTTTTTCCGGACGGATTCTGATGGAAAAAAAGAGCTGTTTATCATGATCAGCTCTTTTTCCAGAGGCGGAGCCCAGCGGGTAGCGGCAGTTCTTGCTTCTGAATTAAGCAAAAAATACCATGTGACAGCGATCATACGAATCGAAGCGGAAGCATCGTATCCGATCGACAGCAGAGTTGAGGTCATCAGGGTCCCGACGGAACAATTAGGTAACAGAATGAAAAAGACCTATATCCGCTTGCTTAAAATATGCCGGAGACCTGTGGCATCGATCTCGTTCATGTTTGACAGCAACCGCATGAACACATGGGGAGGAGGGAGCTGCAAAGTCATATGCTCTGAACGGAACAATCCTGCCAAAAAAATGCCGGAAAGATTCGAAGAAACAGCGGACCAGTACAGAAAAGCCGATCATGTCGTATTTCAGTCAGAAGCAGTCAGGGATCTGTATGATGAAGCGATCCGCAGCCACAGCTCCGTATTGCCCAATCCGGTAAGTGTTGCCTGCTACGCTTCTCCGGATACAAAACACAGAATAGTTACAGCCGGACGGCTGCATCCTCAGAAGAACCAGGCGATGCTGATCAGAGCTTTTGCGGAGTTCCTCAGGAATCACCGTGACTACACATTGTCTATATATGGATCCGGGGAGCTTGAAAGTGAACTGAAACAACTCGCCGCAGACCTCGGTGCAGAAAGCGCGGTGCTGTTTCACGGAAATGTTGAAAATATCCATCAGGAGATCGCAGATGCTGAAATGTTCGTACTCTCCTCAGACTATGAGGGGCTTTCAAACGCTCTGCTCGAGGCGATGATGATGGGGATACCATGTATTTCCACTGCCTGCGAGGGATCGACAGACGTTATCCGTTCAGGTGAAAACGGGATCCTGGTACCGGTAGGCGATGAAGAGGAGCTGTACAAGGCAATGTGTGCTCTGGCAGATGACGAAAAGAAGAGGAAAGAACTCGCCTGCGAAGGCCGTAAGACAGGAGAAGGATTCCGTAAAGAAAAAGTCGCGGAAATGTGGATCGAAATGATCGAAAGGGTAGCTGCGGAACAATGACAGAACACAGCAGTGACAATAAAATACTTCGCTGGAATGATATAAGCTGGGTAAAGGATCATATCAACGTCAGAAAATTCAGACCTGACCGGGTCGAAGAATCTGAAGTTGTAAAGAAACAGCTTGCAGAGCATTTTTTCGCTGAGGACGATGAACATTTCCGGATCATTTCCTTCCCGGGCAAGGGAAAGGTCACCGATTCCGGATATGATATGTTCGTGTGCCTTTATACTGCACTTCCGGCAGAAAGAGATATTACATTCAGAGCTGATGTTCTGGTCGCAAAAGCACCGGATATGGATAAACTGAACGGACAGGAATCTTTCGGACTGTTCTTCAGAGATACGATGGATAAGGAGCCTGCTACCGGCTACTATTATTCAAACATGGCAGCTGCAGGTCTGTGGGATGGCAGATATGGCATGTTCGGCAGAGATGGAATAACAGCGAAAGATCATGGGCATATAAGAAACATCCGCGGTTATGGCAAGGGAACATTGCATGGTGCAGATGATCATATGCCTCTGCACATAGAACTTGATAAGAAAGGCAGTACTGTTTCCGCATTTATTGGATCCGGCAGCACAGAGATCCTGATCCATGAGGAAACAAGAACTGGATTTCAGCCGGATGGCTTCAGATGCAGAGACGATAAATTCGTTTATGCGGGCTTCCTGGCTGCCCGGGGATTTGAGCTGGAGATCATCAAGGATTCGGTTGAGATCTGCATAGGACCGGAGACGGATCAGCCGGGAGCAGATCTGAAAACAGCATCTGTTCCGGATGCTTTCCGGGATAAGGATGAGGAAAAAGCCGCTTATCGTGACGCGTCACAACCGACCAGTGTCATATGGGCTTCACCTGACGGCAGACCTGAAGGCGGAGGCAGCAAGACAGATCCGTGCGATCTGTATACAGCAGTTGCTGCGTGCCGTGATGGCGAAGAAGTCCGTCTTATGGCAGGCTGCTATTATCCCGGGGAATCCATTGTTCTTGGATGCGGCGATCCGGAGGAGCAGGGGCTGCGAAGGTACTTCACAGGAGAAGTGCAGGGCGATGAGCGGGCTGTGCTGGATTTCGGAGACACATCGAACAGTCTCAGGATCACAGGAGACTGCTGGGACGTGTCAGATATTGATGTGACGAGAGGGAATGGTATATGCATCGAAGGCAGTTACAACAGGATCCTGAGGTGCACTTCCCATAATAATAATGAAACAGGTGTGCTGATAAGACACCCGGATAATAATTCGCCGAGATCAGAATGGCCGTCATACAATCTGGTTGAGGACTGTACTTCATCTGAGAACTGCGATCCTTCCGGACAGCATGCTGATGGTTTTGCATGCAAGGTCGCTGCAGGCGAGGGGAATGTTTTCCGCCGCTGCAAAGCCTTTATGAATACAGATGACGGATTTGATCTGTTTTCAAAGAACAGACCGATCGGAGCGGTGATTATTGAAAACTGTGAGAGCTATAAAAACGGATATCTGCGCAGTGCGGATGACAGTCTGACAGAATCTTTCGGAAACGGGAACGGGTTCAAGCTCGGAGGCAGCGGAGAAAGGGTCGAACACGTTGTCCTGGGATCCTCAGCATGGAGCAACCGGGGACATGGTTTCACCAATAACTCCAACCCGTCATTGATACTGAAAGGCTGTAAAGGCCGGGATAACGAAAAAGGCAACCTGAAGTTTATTACTTACAGCGGTGATGCTGCTGTGAACAAAATAATAGAGAATTGTGACTTCGGCGAAGAGCGCAAGGTCATGATAAGCATCAACAACATCGAAAAAGAATACCGCCTCGGACAGATCGGACACGGCACACTGCAGAGGGACCTTCAGAGCTGGTGGGCAAGGCGCACAAAAAAGGAAGACCCGAACCTCAAGATCGGCAGTGAGCAGAGACTGACCGGAGATATCCTGCATGCTCTCAACGGAGTAGACCTTACGGTATATCAGGGAGAGCGGCTCGGTATCATAGGCGGAAACGGAGCAGGCAAGAGCACTTTGCTCAAGCTCATATCCAGGGTAGCCTCTCCTACACGCGGGAGTATGGACCTTTACGGCAGGGTCACGTCAATGCTGGAAGTCGGGACCGGATTCCATGGCGAGATGACCGGAAGGGAAAACATATACCTCAACGGAACGATATTGGGCATGAGCAAGTCCGAGATAGATTCCAAGCTTGATGAGATCATCGCCTTCTCAGAGATAGGAGAATATATCGACACTCCGGTCAAAAGATATTCAAGCGGCATGTATGTAAGGCTGGCTTTCTCAGTAGCAGCCCACCTTGACAGTGAGATCGTGATCATGGATGAGGTCCTCGCGGTAGGTGACGTGGGATTTCAGAAAAAGTGCATACGCAAAATGCGGCAGGCTGCAGAGGATGAAAACAGGACGATACTTTATGTCAGCCACAACATGACTACAGTAAGGGAATTGTGTGACCGATGCATCGTCCTCGCCGAAGGAAAGATAATATTTGACGGCGATGTCGATGATGCTATCAGCTGCTATACGAAGTATCTTCAGTCATCTCCGGATGAAGAAAAGAACCTTCTTCTGAAAGAACGGAGAGATAAAGAACTTACCGGTATCTGCAAGGTCGCAGAACTGAATGTGGATGAGAACGTCATCAAATCAAAACAGGATCTTGAGTTTGAGATCGCATTCAGCAGTACTGAAGAGCGCAGCGATGTATGCATAAGGCTGATCGTCTGTAACGGGCCGGGCGTAGTGATCGGGATGGCATATTCGGATCCGGTGAAAGTGAAAAAGGGTATCACTCGTGCCAGATATTCACTTTCCCCCGGGAATCTGGCACCCGGAGAATACGTATGCGACATTGCGGTATTTGAATTCCGCAATGAGATCGAGCTGAAGCATGATTTTGTCAGCAAGGTGCTGCCTTTCCGTATACAGGAAGAGGAGACATTGTTCGGAAGATCGTGGAAGGTCAGAGCCTGGGGGAATATCAGGCTGGAACATATCAGAACAGAGGAACTGACGTATGAGCGGCAGGAGTGACAATTATCACATTCATATAGAAGGAGGACAGAGTCCGCTTTCTCTCAATCTCAGAGAGATATGGCGGTACCGCGATCTTATAGTGCTGTTCACACGCAGGACCATGGCCCTGAAGTACAAGCAGACGGTACTCGGACCACTCTGGCTCGTAGTGGCGCCGTTTCTGACCAGTGTAGTATATGCAGCCGTATTCAAGGGCATCGCGGGCATAAGTACAGAAGGAGTTCCGGCTTTGCTGTTTTATCTGTGCAGTCATTCTCTGTGGAATTTCTTCTCATCATGCCTCAAGAGGAATTCAGCTACATTCATCAGTAACGCTAACATTTTCGGCAAAGTGTATTTCCCGAGACTTGCGATATCTTTCTCTACAGTGCTTTCTGCTCTGCTGGAGTTTCTGATCGAATTCGGGATGATCCTGATGATCCTGTTATTCTACGCGCTGAAAGGTGAAGCTCATCCTTCACTGGTACTCATACCGCTGCTGCCTTTTGTTATTCTCACTACAGGTATGATGGGCATGGGTCTCGGAGTGCTCGTCTCGAGCATGACCACAAAATATAAAGACCTGAGTCTGCTTGTAGATTTCGGTGTATCACTGTGGATGTATGCGACCCCTGTTGTATACCCTCTCTCTCAGCTGAATGAGGGAGGGACGCTGTACCGTTTAATGGCATTGAATCCTATGACAGCACCTATGGAATTATTCCGTAAAATAATGCTCGGACAAGGCAGCATCAACGTGCTTTCCGTTGTTATATCGCTTGTCTTCACGGCTGTCGCGCTGATCGGAGGAATGCTTATTTTCAACAAAGTGGAGCGCAGCTTTATAGATACTATTTAGCAGAGAACGAAGTTTTCGCACAAGCTCTGAACGAAACGCATAGAATATTGCGCGCGGTTAGTATTCAGAGCAAAAAGATGTTACAATAAATCAAAATGACTGATCAGAGCAAGGGCTCAGGGATCAGCGGGATCAGGAAGGAATACTCATATGACAATCATCGTTACCGGCGGAGCCGGATTTATCGGAAGCAATTTTATATTCCACATGCTGGATAAGTATCCTGATTACAGGATAGTCTGCGTTGATAAGCTGACATATGCAGGCAATCTCAGCACTCTTGCATCACTCATGGATGAGAACGACAAGAATTACGATGCGGCAAAAAGTGCGCGCTTCAGATTCGTCAAACTCGACATCTGTGACCGTGAAGGCGTGTACAGGCTGTTTGAAGAAGAACATCCTGACATCGTTGTCAATTTCGCTGCAGAGAGCCATGTCGACAGATCCATTGAAGATCCGGGCGTTTTCCTGCAGACCAATATCATCGGCACAAGTGTCCTCATGGACGCCTGTCGCAAGTACGGCGTCAAGCGCTATCATCAGGTATCCACAGATGAGGTATACGGCGACCTGCCGCTCGACAGACCGGACCTGTTTTTCACAGAGGAGACACCTATCCATACGAGCTCACCATACAGCTCATCCAAGGCCGGGGCAGATCTGCTCGTGATGGCTTACCACAGAACATTCGGTCTTCCGGTCACCATCAGCAGGTGCTCCAACAACTACGGACCTTATCACTTCCCTGAGAAGCTGATACCTCTTATGATAGCCAATGCACTGGCTGACAAGCCTCTGCCTGTATACGGAGAGGGCATCAATGTACGTGACTGGCTGTATGTTGAGGATCACTGCAAAGCGATCGACCTTATCATCCACAATGGACGCGTCGGAGAGGTATACAATGTCGGCGGACACAACGAGATGAGAAATATCGATATCGTCAAACTGATCTGCAAGGAACTCGGCAAGCCTGAGAGTCTTATAACCTATGTCACTGACCGTAAGGGTCATGATATGAGATATGCCATAGACCCGACCAAGATCCACAACGAACTTGGCTGGCTGCCTGAGACCAAATTCCAGGATGGCATCAGGAAGACGATACAGTGGTATCTCGACAACCGCGACTGGTGGGAAGAGATCATCAGCGGCGAGTATCAGAACTACTATGAAAAGATGTACGGTGACAGATAGCCGCCGGGATGAAAGCATCGATAAACAGCAGAGACAGTTAACGGCAACACAGATCATGGAGAGAGCATCATGAGCAAGGTAGCAGCAATTATTTTCGCCGGCGGAAGCGGCGTGCGCATGGGCGCAGGCAAGCCAAAACAGTTCCTCGAGGTAGACGGCAGACCTATCATCATTCACACTCTGGATATTTTCGAGAATCATCCGGCAGTTGACGAGATCTACATCGCCTGTAAGGAAGACTTTATCGGCCAGCTTAAAAGGATGATCAGAAGATTTGACATTTCCAAGGTCAAAGCGATCGTCCCGGGCGGAACGACCGGCATGGGATCGATCTACAACGCACTCAAGGCTTCTGCAGAGCAGTGTCCGGAAGATACTATAGTGCTTATCCACGATGGCGTAAGGCCTTTCATTTCTGCTGACCTGATAGATAAAGTCATCAGCACAGTCATTGAAGACGGCGCCGCAGTTACATGCACTCCTCTCTTCGAGACCCCTATAATCAGTAAGGGCGGAGAGATAGTCGAGGAGACACCGGTCAGAGCTGACTGCTATACAGCTCAGGCACCACAGGCCTTCCGTCTCGGTATGATCCTCAAAGCGCATGAGATCGTAAGGAGAAACAATCCTGAGTACGATGGCATTATAGACAACTGTACAATGATGAACAGCCTCGGTATGGCAGTGCCAATCGTAAAAGGACCTCGCAGCAACATCAAGGTCACTACACCTGAGGATCTGTTCATGTTCAAGGCTATGCTCGAGTATCGTGAGACAAGAGACGCTCTGGGACTTGACTGATAACACAGTCGATTCTGCAGACGATCCATATTATTATGATAGACATTAAAAAAATTCTGAGAAAAAAACTGAACCCGCTGCCGCCATGCCCGGAAAAGCCGATCGAACTCAAGGGCGAGGCGGCATCCTTGGATTGCAGTTTTGCACTGGTTTATACCGGTAACGGGGCAAGCGGTCAGAAATACGACAGGCTGCTCGCCGGCAGGGATGTGCAATTCCGCACTTATGAAGGAGTAGGCGGCAGAGCGGACATGTGCGCTGTCATCTATTGCAATGCAAAGGAAGGATTCCCTGTTCTGGAGAACGGGTTTGAGCATGTTGAAGCTGAGTTCACAGGCTTCACTCTGAGGAAGAAAACAGACGGACAGTGGCAGTGGATGTGCACTGACGGGAACTGGCATGCTGCCGGGCAGGATATGCCTGAGAAGAAGCTCTATCCCGAGGGCAGCAGACCTGAGCTGCAGGCGGAAGAACTTTCCGGAATATACATTCTGGATGCGTCCTGGAAGCTGGCTGACGGTACCGCTGCAGACTGCGGATATCCGATGTTCACCAATCAGCTTATGGCTCATGCACTCGGAGCCATGGACGGCAAAGCCTATCACAACACGATGGCGGCTTATGAGAATGCCATGCCGAAAGGTTACCTGTATTATGAAGTGGACCTTTCTATGACGACTGACGGCAGGCTGGTGCTCTGCCATGGCTGGACAGAGTCCAACTGCGAGCATACAGGATTCGAATATTCAGAAGATCTGGACAAGACGATGACATATAAAAAGCTGATGAGCATGAAGGTCCACGGCAATCCGCTGATCGACCTCAGATCTTTTTACAAAGTGATGAAGGCTCATCCGGATCATCTGTATGAATTCGATCTGCACTCCGTAAAGGGCAAAAAGGCTGTCCGCATGACGGAAGAGATGATCAGAGACTGCGGAAATGACAGCCGGGTGCTTGACCGCGTGCTGATGCAGGTATACTCGAACAAAATGTATCAGGCGGTGGACAGCACGTATCACTTCAAGTATTACCAATACATTATCGGCAAGCCGGAACTGCGGCTCTATGAGAGACTGCCGTTCCTTATCGATGAGGGCATCTGTGCAGCAGCAATACCTGCGCGCAAGGCTTGCCCTGAATATGTTGAAACACTAAGGAATGCAGGCATATATGTTCTTGTTTATACAGTAGGAAGCGATGCCGAAGAGGCGAAAAAGCTTCTGGATATGGGAGTCAACACGATCTGTACTGATTATGTAACTCCTGCAGATATTGAAGAATTATCCTGAAGCACAGGGAAATCGACAGAAAGTATATAGAAAAGGGTCAGTCGTATGAGCAAAAAGGACACGGGAAAAAAGAGCATGGCAGCCAGGATCAGGAGCGCGATCCGCCGCCGCATGAATGACTTCAGATACAAAATGATAATCAGCAAAAAAGCTGACCGTATGATCGCGGAGATGGAAGAAGGAGTCCGCAAGGCCAGATCCATGTCTGAAGAAGAGCACAGAAAGCTCTCTGAAGAACTCAGAAAAAGAGAAGCAGATCTGAAAGAGTCAGATTCTGAAGTGTACAAATCATATCGCAGAAGGCTCAGGAGCAAATACCTCAAGGATGTGATACCTTCAGTATATGCAGAGGCGGCAAAGAATCCGGTAGAAGAAAAGGTCGTTTTCATGGAAAACGGAACGTTCCCGGCTCCGACAGTCGATCTGCTGTATGCGGAACTCCTCAGACAGGGAAAGTACAGTATCAAGACATTCAGCCTTATGATCCGTAAGGTGTCGGATGCGGAATACTTTATGAATGCGGTCGATTATATCCGCGAGGCAGCTACCGCGAAGGCTGTGTTCATCACCACAGCTAACAGGCTGATGAGCCAGTTTGACTTAAGACCGGAGACCAGACTGATCCAGCTGTGGCATGGTGTCGGAATGTTCAAAAAGGTCGGCTTCAGCACACTTGACAGCGAGGGCTTCGGGCGCAGCGCCAAGTCAAGAGAGGTCTATAACGATTACAGGAACTACACCGACGTAACAGTTGCGGCAGAGGAGCAGATCTGGACATTTGAAGACGCGTTCCATATCAGCAGGGATACAGGCATATTCAAGCCGATCGGCATCTCCAGGACTGACGTGTTCTTTGACGAGGAATACAGGAAAGAGAGACGCAGGAGACTGGATGAGGCATTTCCTGAGTGCAAAGGGAAAAAGATCATACTGTATGCTCCGACCTTCAGAGGGCGCGTGGCGCAGGCAACTGCACCCGATGAACTGGATATAAAGAAGATGGCAGAAAAGCTGTCCGATGACTATGTGCTGCTTATCAGACATCACGAAGTAAGCAAGGTCTTCCCGAAGATCCCTGCAGAGGTGGAGAGCAGTTTTGCCTTTGACATGAACAGGAACAATATAATGAGTACGGACGGCCTGCTGTCTATAGCAGATATACTCATAACGGACTACTCATCTCTCGGCTTTGAGTTTGCCGTAATGGAAAAACCGATGGTCTTCTTCGCATACGACCTTGAAGAATACCTCGATACCCGCGGCATGTACTATGACTACAGCGAGATCACGCCTGGTCCTGTGTGCAAAACGACAGAAGAGGTTGCAGATTATATCGCAGACATAGATAACCGTTTTGACAGAAATGCTGTAAGAGAATTCAGGGAAAAGTATGTCGGAGCCTGCGACGGCCATGCAACAGAAAGGACTATCGCCCTGATCGAGCAATAGTCCTGAAAAATACAAGGTCAGTCTGTGAGACCGGGATCACTTGTCTCCGTTGTCTCCGTTATCTCCATTGTCTGCGGTGCCGCCGAGTATGATCTGATCTATTATCCTGTCGGCTGCGTTGTCATCAACATCTGAGAAGCATTCATCACTGAAAGCTATCGTCTTTTCGAGCTCATAATCGCCTGTCTTCAGCGCGGTGATGAGCTCTTCCATTGTATCGCATACTTTGCCCGGAGCTGTCTCGAGAATGCTCTGGTGCACGCCTCTCACGACTTCATAGATCGGTCTGTCATATGTATAGAACAGGACCGGTCTTTTGAACATGGAAAATTCATAATATGCAGATGAATAATCTGTGACCATGATATCCGTGACAGGATACAGGTCGTGAATGTCGGTCACATCGCTGAGATCGATGATCCTGTCCCTGAACCTTTCTTCTATCGGAGGTTTCTCTTCGATGAACGGGTGCATCTTGAACGCCCAGATATATTCGTCTCCGCAGAAGTCATATACCATCTCCTGATCAAGAGTGGAATAGTCGAAAAATGATGATTTCTGGCTGCGGCCTCTGAAGGTCGGAGCGAAGAGGATCAGCTTTTTGCCCTTGCATTCCGGATGGTTCCTGTAGAATTTTTCTGTCTTTTCTTTTATCTTATCCTCTTCAAGCAGGTTGTCGAGCCTTGCCATGCCGAGAGGCAGGACCTTTTCTTCCGGAACACCGAAGAGCTCACTGTAGACTCCGGCAAGATGCTCTGAACCGGTGATCACGTAGTCATAATGTCTGTGGCAGTTTTCGACCGGGTGAGGCGAGCCGGACTTGCCGAATCTTGAATAACCGATAGCCTTGAAGCCTTCGCCTGCATGCCATACCTGTACAAGCTTGACATCATCCTGGAGGTCAAGATACTCGAATACAGGCACGTAGTCGTCTACAAAAATGAAATCCTGCTTTGACATCTTCCTGAGCGTGCTGAGCCAGTTGCCGACGCTGTTGTGGCTGCCGACGGAGTGGCGCAGCGAGTAAGTGACATTGATCCTGTCTTCGAGATGCCTTTCCTTGATGCGGTCATCAAGACCTTTCAGGTTGCCCCACAGGAAAGGCTTGGTCTCAGACATCAGCAGGACATTGATGCGGCGGTCATTGTTACGGAAATGAGACATGCCGTTATAGATGCTCTGGACTGCAGCACGCTTTACTATGGTACGTGCACAGCGGAGCTTTCCCTCAAGAGTATGGCGCTCGCTCACTACGAACTTCTTTTCCCAGTTCATGTTCTCTATCATGAAGTGGGAATGCAGCGAAGGGATAATGTTGACATTGTCAAAACAGAGAGGCTTGAAATGTGTTGTATACGCATAGCGACCCCTTCCGTAAGGGAAGACACGGTCGAGATCAACAAGCTCATATGCCATGTCATAAGAAACCGTGCATATATGAGGACGTGACCCGCCCGGTACGCGCGCAACGAAAAACCATCTGCCGTTTTTCAGAAAACCGCCTTCATCTATCACGGCCATATTGATCCTGAAGCGGTATACCCCTTCAGAATGCTCGACCGGTTTCAGAGCGATGTCCCGGATGAATTCAGCCGGGCGCTTCTGTGAAAATGTGACTCTTGAGAGACTGAAATTGATCGGTTCTGAGTACTCCGAGCGTACAGCTACGTTAAGGAACAGTCTCTCCCATGAGATGTCTATGACCTGTATATTGCTGTCAGCGACATAAGTACTATGATTGTTTCCCATCTGATGATACTTCCTTATCTAAGTATTGCGGTATCTGCGTCTACTTGCTGCTTTCCGGACTTTCCGGCTCTTTGCCGAGCAGTATCTGATCGATGATCCTGTCTGCTGCATGGCCGTCATAGTTGCTGAAGTTTTCTTCTCTGAACTTCAGAGTCTTGTCCAGTTCGTAATCCTTGGTCTCAAGGGCGGTCATGAGTTCATCAAATGTATCGCAGACCTTGCCGGGAGCTGTCTCCTTTATGCTCTTATGTACTCCGCGGACGATCTCATATACTTCTCTGTCGTAAGTGAAGAAGAGTATCGGGCGTTCCATCAGCGAGAATTCGTAATATGCTGAAGAGTAATCTGTGATCATGATATCTGTGACATAGTACAGGTCGTTGATATTTTTTTCCTGTGTCAGATCTATTATGCGATCTCCGTATTCTTCAGGTATTTTTGGCTTGTTGTGTGTGAACGGATGCATCTTGAAAGCCCAGATGTATTCATTACCGCAGAATTCATAGATCCTGTCGATATCGAGCTGGCTGTAATCATAGTGAGCCTTTTTCTGGCCGGAACCTCTGAATGTAGGCGAGAAGAGTATGAGCTTTTTGCCTTTGCATTCAGGATGAGCTGCGTAGAATTCCTCGGTTTTGCTCTTGATAACATCCTCGTCGAGGAAACCATCCAGACGAGCCATACCAAGCGGAAGGAAATTTTCTCTCGGCAGTCCGAATACTTCGCTGTATACTTCGACAAGGCTCTCGGAGCCGGTGATCACATAGTCATACCTCCTGTGGCAGTTGTATTCAGGATGCGGTGAAGACTTGCCGCCGAAACGCGAGTATCCTACAGACTTGAAGCCCACTCCTGCGTGCCATACCTGGATCAGCTTGGTATCTTCGGTCAGCTTGAGGAAATTAAAGATCGGCACGAAATCATCGACGAAGATATAGTCATTGGCAGCAAGCTTTCTGACGGTCTTGAGCCAGCTGCCTGCGCTGCTGTTTCTGCCGACAGCCTGCCTGAAAGTATAGGAAATGCCAAACTCCTTATCGAGACCTCTTTCTTTGATCCGTTGGTCGATGAACTTGAGGTTGCCCCAGATATACGGCTTGGTCTCGGACATGAAGAGGATGTTCTTCTTGCCCGGACGCCTTGTATGTGAATAGAAATCATATGCCGACTGGATCATCGACAGCTTGACTCTTTTGAGTACGCAGCGGAACTTGCCGTTGAGTGTACGCCTTTCGGATACTGCAAACCTGTCACGCCACTTAGGGTTTTCTATCATGAATCTCGAGTTCATGACAGGGACGATGTTAGTGGAGTCATTGCAGAAAGTCGCGAAGTATACGTTATATGAATATTTGCCGCGGCCGTAGCTGAATATCCTGCACATTTCAGGCAGCTTATAAGCGGCTTCATGAGAGATCGTGCATATGTGCAGGGCATCGCTCCCTGTCACCCATGTCGTAATGCGCCATCTGCCGTTTTCAAGAAAACTGGATCCGTCCATAGCTGAGAGATTGAGCAGGAAGTAATATTTGTTTCCTTCTCTCTTATATGGTTCGAGCGGGATCTCCTTGATCAGGTTTCCGGTGAGGACGGTTTCCTGTTCGTTATCATCGTCCTCATCGAAGTTCGGGACCTCATCGGTAGGGAAGACGATCCTGGTCATGCATATCACAAGTTCTTCGTCATGATCGGATTCTATCGTCAGGAGCAGGTTGATCCTCTCCCAGCTCATTTCAGTGATCCTGAGTTTTGGGTCGTTTACATAATTGACTGTAACAGGGGTCATAAACTGAGTCCTTTCTGTTGTAAATTGCGGCTCATTATCTGATCGCCGCGGTTGCAGCGGCATATTATCATGCCGTTGACCTGTCTTCATAATAGCTTATCATTCCACGCCTGTTTTCTGCAATACAGACATCCGGTAACTTTATGATTCTGAGAAGCTCGCTACCATCCTGCGTGTGCCTTCGGCAATATCTACTTTAGGTGTCCAGCCGAGTTCTTTGATCCTGCTGTCATCGAGGCCGATGAACTTAGCCGGGTTAAACATGCCGGCGGTGTTC
Organism: uncultured Eubacteriales bacterium; assembly: GCA_902786855.1. Classification (GTDB taxonomy): domain Bacteria; phylum Bacillota; class Clostridia; order Peptostreptococcales; family Anaerovoracaceae; genus Crickella. Next base: position 222,681 of record CADAEH010000001.1, read on the forward strand.
TCAGGGATGTCGATGACCAGTTTCAGACCTTTTTCCGGACTGCTTGCGATAAAGGCTTCAGCGAGCTGCCTGATAGAGATGATGTTGTCACTGTCGGCAACATTGTATGCAGGCTCTGTACCCTTAAGGAGCACGTAGAACATGCCCGCGACAGCGTCACTTACATAGGTATAAGCTCTCTGCGAACTGCCGTCGCTCTTCATCACGATGTTCTCGCCTCTCACTACATTGGCTGCAAAGTCTGCCTGGACCCTGCCATCCGTGAGAGACAGCCCCGGACCGTAGATGTGGGCGAATCTCGGGATGCAGCATCTGATACCGTACTGAGCCTGATAGCATGTGCATATGGTCTCCGCAGCCCTTTTGCCCTCAGAGTAGCAGGATCTCGTGTTAAGGGTGTCGACATAACCATAATCATTCTCGGTTATCCTGTCGATGCCCTCCGGAGCTTTACCATAAACTTCCGAGGAGGACATGAGGACAAAACCTTTTGCCTTCTTTTCGACGGCGAGATCGAGGAGGCTGAACGTGCCGATGACGTTGGCCTTGATCGTAGATACAGGAGCTGCTTTGTGCTCTGACGGCCTTGCGGCGCTCGCTCCGTGGAAAATGTAGTCGACAGGTCCGTCGATGCAGATCGGGGCGGTGACGTCCTGAACAAGCAGCTCGATATCATCACGCTCCAGCACCTGACCGAATATTCTGCGGGCCTTTTCACCGTTCCTGACCAGAGCCAGCACCTTTATGCCTGCGTTCTTCAGATCATTGAGTCCCAGCATGGTATACACGACATATGACGGGATCATCCCGCTCGCGCCGGTGACAAGAACAGTGGAGCCGTAAAGCTGCTGCCAGTCAAGATCTTCTGCTATGATGCGTTCGATATCTTCGCTTATTACAGTATTTTGCAATTTATTTATAGTTTTCATAATATAATTACACCATTTTACCTTGTAATATACATTGATCTTCCGATAAACTGAATCTTCAGCACCTGCTGATCTCTCCCGGAACTGCCTGCGAACGAGTACGATGCAGGGCACCGACAGAGAACAACAGCCAACGTTATCTTTAATTTTACCATATTACTGAGACCGAGCTCTACTGTTTTGATATGGCAGAGGGCAAAGGAGTGATATATAATTACCTGTAATCTTAATTAATAGAAGGCGCAGATGCCATTCGCGCCCGGGTGGATACTGAGACCCGGATCAACAAAAAGTGAAGCATTTCAAACAGAAGCAGAGTAAACGGAACAGAAGGAAGAAACAGCTGAAGGTACTGTCGGTATTATTACTGATAGTTCTTGCTGTTTTAGCGTTCACTGTTTACAGGGACTACAAAGCGAGACCGGGATTCCTTGAGAAGATCTGGATCGAGGAGAGAGGTGCTGATTACATCACGGTGGCATGGGAAAGGGCGAGAAACGTCAATAAATATGTCGTCATGTATGATGGCAATACGATCGAAGTCAGCGGCAAGAAAAAAGGCGTAAAGATACATGGCCTGGCTGAGGACACTGAATATGAATTCTCTGTGCGCGCTGACAGCAAGAAGAGAAAAGGTTTTGAAACTCTGACGGAAAAAGCGAGGACAAAGAAGTCGCAGCATATAACCGGTGAAGCAGGACACATGAAATTCATGAACAGACCGGTCGACCTGAAGCAAACTGCAGAAACGCCTGTAAAGTATCTGCCGGGAGACGGATACACGGTGACCGAAGACAATAAGGTCGTTTTTACAAAACCGGGAACGATAACGGTCACAGCAGCGACCGATGAGAATGACGAATACGCAACTGCGACCAAAGAGATCTCTGTCGAAGTGCTGGACACTGTATCAGTTGAAGCAGAAGGAGCGTCACCGCATGTCTTCTACAAACTCAATAAGAAGAACTGTGAATGCATAAAGAAAGTAAGGGGAGAGAAGGAAGCATCGATCCCTCAGTCTCTTGCCTATAGCGACGGGAAATACATTATAGCGTATATCAGCAAAACCACTCAGCGAGTCATTACTTTTGGAAATAATTTAGAAGAAGTGTATGTACCTACGCTGGACCTCGGGCACGCCAACGGCATGACGGCAGCAAACGGGATCTGCTACATAGTAAAGGGCGGAAACAATGCGGACTGCATAACTTTTGACCCTAAGAAAAACACTTTCAGCTCCTTTAAATTAGCCCAGTTTGCTTCCGGAATTGCCTATGACAGGGCAAAAGACATGTTCTATACCAGCCAGCGCAACGGCATGACAGCGTATGACAACAAGTTCAATTTAGTGAGGAAAGTGGGAAGGGTCAGTCGCAAAACGAAGTATTATTATCAGGACTGCGGTGCGTACGGCGGGATCATGATACACTGCGTATCAGGAGAGAATTACCGGGGCACCAACTATCTGGATTTCTACGACATGATCAACGGCAAATACATGGGGACCATTGAATGCGACCTGAGCGAGATCGAGAGCATGATCGTAAACGACGAAGGATACATCGAACTCCTGAGCAATGTTAAGGATAAACAAGACCTTATATGGAAAACACCGATCAATATGAAAGACCTGTGTGATTAGAGTCCGGCATAATGAGGCTGTTTCAAGTGAACTCTGACACGAAGGCTATACAGCTATGGTATTATAAAGAAAGAAAGCTATGAGAGGAGCCTGGGATATGAGACGCTGTTTATACAGAATAATAACGATGGGGTTTTTACTGTGTTTCATTTTTGCAAATGTGACATCGGTCCATGCGATCGCACCTGTGCCGATGGTGGAACTTGCTACTTATGAAATTACTACTACTAATCCTAATAATGTATATGTACAAGGAACTTGTTCTATTTGTGTCGGTCAAAATATTGCTTTGTTTGATTCAACAGGTAAAATTCCATATAACTATACAGTTGCAGAAAATACAAATTCTAAAGGTTCATTTAAAATACAGGTACCTTCAAACTTTTTAAAAGAAGGAATAAATACTTTTAAGATTATAAGTTTGCCAGTAAGAAATACACTTAACTCCAGTAATCCTAAAACAATAACTATAATCGTATCTACACAGCCGCAGCCACAGCCACAGCCAGTTGTAAAGAACCCGCTGTTTGGCGTCAAGCTTACTAAGGTAACTAAGGGCAAGAAGAGTTTCACGGCAAAGTGGAAAAAAGCCAGCAAAAAACAGCAGAAACAGTTCAGCGGATACCAGATCCAGTACAGTACAAGCACGAACTTTACGACCGGTGTAAAAACTAAGAGTACGACCAAGAAAAAAGCATCAAAGGTCGTGATCCGCAAGCTGAAAGCGAAGACAAATTATTATGTCAGGATACGCAGATTTAAGAAAGCGGGAAGTAGCGTGATCTACTCAGACTGGTCTGTGGTGAAACGCGTCAGGACAAAATAGAGTAACAGCCGAAACACCTTGGTATCCTACGGTATATATGATAATCGCGAAGAGGGGATGCAGGCTTTGCATAAAGTGTGAAGCCTGTTTTTCATTGGAAATACAGTTGATAAATGCCAGGATCAAGCTACTTTTCTGCCGTTTTTTTGATATAAATACCGTCATATCAGCTTAAAATTAAATGGTTGGTTATGACCGCGTTGCTGCTGACTACACCATCTTCGAATCGGACTGAAAAAGTGCGTGAAATACAAGAATTGCAATGGGTTGGGGCGTTATTTACCCAAGTGGAAAAAAGGTGCCTGCGACAGCGGACAAACCATACATTAACGTGATATTATAGTTTAGCCATAGATAATAATGCGTGTTGATTATTGCGAAATAATCAGCTGTATTATTGTATTTTCGATTTTTTGTTACTTTTGCAGACATTCACGCTAAAGATAATAAAGATATGTATCAAAACAATATATTAAGCAGAGTTTACTGTTAAGGATTTAAAGAAAGTCATTTAGGATATAATCCAACCTGAGATAGAGTTTGTTACAGTTGCTGATAACAGATGAAAGGAAAATGAAAATGCATCGTAAAAGCCATGCTGTTAGAAAATGTATAAGCATGTTGCTCATAATAGCTATGTTTATAAGCAGCTTATTAATTCTGGAGCCAATCAAAGCGTATGCGGCATCTGACAATAACATAGCTGTCAGCCTTGGCGGAGCTCATAGTGCAGTAATAAAAGCTGACGGATCTCTTTGGCTGTGTGGCAGAAACAACGCAGGTCAGCTTGGCAATGGAACCAGAACCAATAGTAAAAGCCCTTTCAAATTAATGGATGGAGTCAAGGCTGTCAGCCTGGGTTCATATAATAGTGCAGCAATTAAGACTGATGGCTCGTTATGGACATGGGGAGGAAACCAATCGGGCGAGCTCGGTAACGGAACCACTACTTATAGCGAAAAACCTATTAAGATAATGAATGGGATCAAAGCTGTTGATATGGGTCAGAGCCATAGTGCAGCAATAAAAACTGATGACTCTCTCTGGCTGTGGGGGGATGGTGCCTTCGGAATGCTTGGGAATGGTGATACTGTCGATAGTTGGGTACCTGTCAAGATAATGACAGGGGTCAAAGAAGTCAGCCTGGGATGGAATCACAGTGCAGCAATAAAGACTGACGGGACTCTATGGACATGGGGTTGGAACTATCAGGGTCAATTAGGAAATGGGACAAATACCAGTAGCACAACCCCCATTAAAATAATGAGCGGAGTCAAATGCGTTAGTTTAGGAGAAGCGCACAGTGCTGCAGTAAAGACTGATGGAACTCTATGGATGTGGGGTCGAAACTATTGTGGCCAGCTTGGCAATGGCACTACAACTGATAGCAAAAGTCCTGTCAAAATAATGGATGGAGTCAAGGCAATAAGTCTTAGTGAAGCCAATAGCGCTGCAATAAAAACAGATGGCTCCTTATGGATTTGGGGAAAAAATGACTGTGGACAAATTGGCAATGGAACAACAACCAATAGCAGCAGACCAGTGAAAGTAATGACAGGAGTTAAAGAGGTGTGCATGGGGGATATCTTCTGTGCCGTGATAAAAACAGATGGCTCTCTCTGGATGTGGGGGAGTAATGCGTTCGGCGAGCTTGGAGACGGAGGAAGTGCTGATTCATATATTCCTAAAAAGATAACGCTCGGACCAACAAGCGGCTCAGCCGGTGGTAACAAAAGCGGTGTTGCCAGTGTTACGCAATCAATAAAAAATACGTTGTTTGGTGTCAGGCTGACTAAGGTTAAAAAAGGCAAGAAGAGCTTCACAGCCAAGTGGAAGAAGGCAAACAAGAAAAAGCGGAAGAAGTTCAGTGGATACCAGATCCAGTACAGCACAAGTCCGAATTTTACGATTGGTGTAAAGACAAAGAGCACGACCAAGAAAAAAGCTTCGAAGGTCGTGATCCGCAAGTTGAAAGCGAAGACTAATTATTACGTCAGGATACGCAGATTCAAGAAGTCAGGAGGAAAAGTTGTTTACTCCGACTGGTCGAATGTGAAACGTGTCAGAACAAAGTAGGTCCTGAAATAAAGAAACAGGTCGTTAAGGGTGAAAAAAGCGTCATTCGCGACATGATCTGAAATATTAGCCAAAATCAGAGTACTATATGGATATAAAAAGAAGAGTTATCTCCAGTGATAACTCTTAATGCGAAATGATTTGAATGATAACTTTTGCACAGCTTCTGATGGTGCATTTATTATTCACAAGTGAAAGGAGTACTATATGAATTCTCATAAAACCATACTGTTTAAGACCGCATCTATTTTTGTCATAAGCTTTTTCATATGCTGTTTGCTCATTACTCCGGTAGATGCAGCTTCTAAATATGGAGAGGATAAGCCTCTCACAACACAAAAGAGAGTGACACTGCAGGTAAGTGCGGGGCATAATCATGAGTATATCGATGCAAGTAATGGGGTCAGATATCAGCTGTATCATTATTGCATGAATGGGATGAAGGGATCTACGCCGACAAACCATTCAGATTATGTAACGATTGATGGTGTTAAGTATTCCCTGAACAACTATGACGAACTTGGATCTGACGGGAGGTATCACACAGCATATGCTAACGTAATAAAAAAGGTAAATCCTGCCAGTGAGATCCAGATAACCAAAGTATCATTTCCAACTGAAATAACAATAAAAGAAGGTCAGACTCTGACACTTACTTTTGGTATTACTCCGTCAAATACTACAGATATAACATATGCAAGTTTTGGATCTGCCTGGGGACCTACGGATGCCGGTAAAAAGCTTTCCGTCAAGAGAGGTGGAAGAGGTTCATACTGGAAGGAAGGAGCAAGTGTAACACTGACAGGGCTCAAGGCCGGAACAGTGCATTTTAACTCATCTCTGGATGTATATAATAGCCACTGGAAATACCAGAAGAGCTACAGCTTTACTACAAAAGTTGTTATAGTTGACAAAGCAACTGCCGATAAAAAAACAGCAAATGCATACCAGAGCAATAACGGCAGCAATTCTCCTGCGGCAAGAGCATTTTCTTCCGGAATTGTACTCAAAAAGGTAAGCCCTCGAAAATGCAGCTTTAAGGCTAAGTGGAAGAAGGCCAGTAAGAAGCAGCAGAAAAAATTCAGCGGATATCAGATACAGTACAGCACGAGCCCGAACTTCACGACTGACGTAAAAACTAAGAGCACAACCAAGAGAAAAGCATCGAAGGTCGTGATCCGCAGGCTGAAAGCGAAGACGAACTACTATGTCAGGATACGCAGATTCAAGAAGTCAGGCAAAAATGTGATCTGGACTGACTGGTCGAATGTGAAACGCGTTCGAACCAAATAGTAAATGGCCAAGTTATCAGGAGATTTTTTATGTTCTGTGGAAATTGCGGAAGTGAGCTGACTGATGACTGTCTGTTTTGTCCAAATTGTGGCGCCAAGGTTGACGCGGACGATATCGAACAACACGATTCAGAGCAGGAAAACGCTTACAGGGCGATAGAAATAGAGAAAAACATCGGAACTATCGGTGGAGACCGTTCGGTCAACGAAGACAGAACAGCTAACGATGGCGGAGTTGGTAATGGGGAAAGCAGCGGCTCTTCCGGTGCTTTTAATAGACCGTTTTTGTTTTTTGTAGTAGGGGTCGTCCTTCTTATAGGAATTGTTGTCGTTTTCATCAATGGAGTGGCAGTTCCGGAATCGATATCCGGTAAATACACAACTAACAATCTCGGACTGCCTATATCAGGATATGAGTTTTTCCCTGATGGTTCAGTTATCTATTACTGTGCGGGATTTGAGAATTCATATGGATGGTATACAGCCAAAGGAAATAAATACGAACTTACAATAGATGAAGTTGGACAGGACTCATACTACGTTTATACTATGGAAGAAATCAGGGACTATTGCAAAATAATAGTAACTCCTGTAGATGAATACACAATTGATGTTGAGATCAAAGCTAAGGCAAGCGATGAGATATATCTGGGACAGCTAGGGAAAGAGCGTTATACCAGAGAATAACAAAAGCAGAGGTGTGTAGATGAATTCGATAACAATAACAATAACGGTATTAATAATAGCAGGAGTCATTATTTATGCGAGAGTAACGCACAGGATAGATAAAGCGAAAAAGCTAAAAAGTGAAGGAAAGATAATAGACCGATCGAGATTGTTCTGGGAAGAAGAAGAAATCTTTGAGCTTGATGCACCATATGAAGAGGTTGCGGAAGGGGTAAAGCAGACTGATTACTCAGACTGTGCTGTAGATATTTATTACAACATTGATGGTAAAAAGAAGATAGTGTTTAAATCGGGTTACTCATGGAACGCTGCCTTGGTATATAAAGGCATGTCAGACACGAAACATATTTACAATTTAGGCTTTACTGCATGGGAAACGAGGAAAGGCTCTCCATACGATATCTTTTCAATGAATATTTTTATGACACAAACAGAAAAAATGCTGCTGTCTCTTGACCCTGAAACAATGGTAGAAACACACAGGATTCAGCTTAATACAAAATCCAAATTTTTCTAGGAGATTCAAAATGGATTCGAACGGTATAGTGATCCTTGCAGTTGTTGCATTCATGGCTTTTTATTTTGTTTTACGATATGTGATAAACATTGGAGCTAACAAGATAAATGATTCAGTTCGAAATGCATACATTAGAAATAAGGAGACGAAAAATCCTCCTAAAAAGGAACGCCTCGCTGACAGATATGCCGGAACGCAGTACGCTGTAAATGCTGCTGTAAGTTCTAATGTAACAAATGCGGCAGTACGTGAGGCGATTCCGGTTAATAGTGAGCCGGAGGAACTTCTGAAATTCTGTCCTTATTGCGGATCTGATCTGTCTGAAATGGAAAAGGATGACCTCTTCTGTCCAAACTGTGGATCAAAATTGCGATAAGTAGTGACCTGTCAATAATGGGAAAAAGGTCATTAAGGGTGTAAAAGATGTCATTCAAGACATAATCTGAAAATCCAGCAAAAATCAGAGTACGATATAGTCATAAAAGCAGAGGCAGGATAAAATAATTGACAGAAATCTGTGTACATAATTATACAAAAAGGACTGTATGGTCCCGGATCAATCAAGACAGAATTGGGAATAGACGAAAGGCAATTCGATACAGATGAAGATTGGCGATAAGTGGAATGGATGGACAATTGAATCACTGATCGGACAGGGAACGTTCGGTAAGGTATACAGGATCGTCAGGGAAGATTTTGCTCATACCTATGAGTCCGCGCTTAAGGTCATCAGCATTCCGCAGAATGAAGCGGAGATCCTCACATTCCGCAATGAAGGAATGAGTGATGAAAGCATAACGACCTATTACAGGGGCATGGTAGAGGAGATCGTATCCGAGTTCGTTATCATGTCTGAACTGAAGGGCAACAGCAATATTGTCAGCTACGAAGATCACTATTATGAGAAGAAGAAAGATGCTTTTGGCTGGGACATCTATATCAGAATGGAGATGCTGACGCCGCTCTTCCAGTATATGAAGGATCACCCATTCACGATCAGGGATTCTATAAAACTGGGAATAGATATATGTAAAGCGCTTGAAGTATGCCAGAGGTTCAATATCATCCATCGTGATGTAAAGCCTGAGAACATATTTGTGTCGAAGCTCGGCGACTTCAAGATCGGCGACTTCGGAATTGCCAAGCGTCTTGAGAATGCTACAGCATCCATGTCAAGAAAGGGCACATATTCTTACATGGCGCCTGAAGTATATAAGGGACAGACATATAACTCCACAGTAGACATCTACTCGCTGGGTATTGTCCTGTACAGGATACTTAACAGGAACAGACTTCCGTTCCTGCCGCCTTATCCGCAGGAAATCAAATACACGGACAGGGAAACAGCTAATGTCCGCAGATTAAGCGGCGACCCGATGCCGGCACCGATGTATGCAGACGGAAGACTTGGAGAGATAGTACTGAAAGCCTGTGCATATGATCCGAAAGACCGTTATGAAAGTCCGCGTGCGATGAGAGAGGCTCTGGAGTCTATAGCTTACAGCGAGGCTGAGGGCAAGCTCATCCATCCTGAAGGCGATTACATTGGACATGAGACCAGTGTCACCAAGCCATGGACCGAATATGATAAAGATTACCTTATCGAACCAGGGTCCGATGGATCAAAAGGTAAAAGCAAACATCTGACTGCGCCATCGTTTTCCGAAACAGTTGAAAATGATGATGATCAGACCATGCCGCTGTTCCCTGAAATAGAGCATGGGAATGAAGATCTGACCACGCCGCTGTTCTTTGAAGAAGAGTCCGGCTCTGCTTTTCCTAATACATTCGATGCACAATCGACAGTAGTTTCGCCGGAGGCACTGATCCTTGAGCAATACTCAGAACAGTATTCAGGCAAGATGCCTGCGAAAGGGACATCACAGGGGACAAAGTCCGGGCAGTTTTCTACATCCGGATCTGCATCAGGATATACATCTCCGGTAATAAAGGAAGAGAAGACCGGACCTGAACAGGTATACCTTGACTTAGATGAATATGAAACGGTAGCTGCAACGGCAGATGAACCGAAGCCTGAGCCTGCACAGGAAGTACGGAAAATCGATCCTAAGGAGGTCAGGAATGCAGGCCTGAAGAAGATCCTTGCGGTGGCAGCGGCAGTATGTGTACTCATCGGTGGTTTTGGGATCTACAAGTATCTTAACCATGCTGTTCCGGATGTGGTAGGAATGGATTCTGTGAAAGCGGAAAAGGCAATAAGCGATGCAGGCCTCAAGTACAAGGAGACAAAGGAATTCTCTGACAGCGTTGAAAGAGGGATCATTATCTCCCAGACGAATCAGGGACAGACTGTGAAAAGGCAGACCGAGATCGGGCTGACTGTGAGCGCAGGCGTGCCTGTACCTGCCCCTGACATGACAGGACTTACGGAAGAAGAAGCGAAGAAGGAAGCAGAGAAAGCGGGCCTGTCAGTAGCTGTTGCCGGAGAAGAACTGTCAGACAACATCAAGAAGGGCGGTGTTACAGGACAGGATCCTGCACCGGGCAGCGACTGCGAGGCTGAGTCAGAGATACAGATCATCATAAGCAAAGGAATCGTTCAGGTGGAAGTACCGAACGTTATCGGTGAAACATCTGAAAATGCGAAATCGGCTATCGAGAAATCAGGCTTGAAATGCGAGATCGCTTCCGAGTACAGCTCTGAGCCTGCAGGAAATATAATAGCTCAGTCTGTAGAGGCAGGAAAAAGTGTTGATAAGAATTCCACAGTTACAATAACTGAAAGTAACGGTCCTGCTCCTAAGGCCAGCGGAGGTGGCGGCGGCTCATCAAAAAAGAAATCTAAATCCAAGAAGAAAAAATCCAAAAAAGAGGCAGAATGGTCGTAATGAACTATTTTGGATGCGGGATATCCGATAAAGGAATAAAAAGAATCGTCAATCAGGACAGCATATGGCTGCAGATATCCGAAACGAACAACAAGGGTCAGATCGCACTTGCTGTCGTATGTGACGGCATAGGCGGTCTTGAGCAGGGAGAAGTCGCAAGCTCAACAGCCATAGAAGCATTCAGCGACTGGTACAGCAATACCCTTCCGGAGATCATTTCGGATCTGTCAGATGGATCACTTCAGGTAGAATGGATGAGACTGATCAGCGATATCAATGCCCGGCTGATGCAATACGGCAAAGAGCAAGGGATAAGGCTGGGCACGACGATGACAGCCATGTTTATCTTCGGCGGCAGATACATGATCGCACAGGTTGGAGACTCTAGAGCATACTGCATCAATGATGAGGTAACGCAGATCACCGAGGACCATACTTTTTACACCAGGGAGCTGAAAGCCGGCAGGATGAACAGAAATCAGCTGCTTCTCGATCCGAGAAAGAATCGTATCACCAGAGGCGTCGGCATAGCAGATACGGTCCAGCCGGACTTCTACTTCGGAACAGTCGGACCGGAGGAATGCGTCTGGATGCTGTGCTCTGACGGACTCAGGCACAAGATCACGAATGACGAATTCCGGGATGCGATCAGACCGGAAAACATCAATAACTGTCATGAGCTGCAGACGATCTGCGAACATCTTGTTAATGAAGTTAAGGAAAGAGGAGAAAAAGACAATATATCAGTGATCCTTATCAAGGCGTCCAATAAATAGACCGCTTGGTCAATATTAATTGCGGCAATTCTTGTGAGTGATATAATAAAAAACAGAGTAATAATTTGGTACCGGGCAACATAAAAGATATCAATACCAGGCACTGTAAATGCTACATCTGTTGCGTCGGACATGGCCGAGTTATTACAATTAAGAATAAACATAGACGGTATAGTGAGATAGGAGCGATCGCAGAATGAACAATCAATACAAAAATCCAGTAGCAGCGCTGACCAACAGAAAGACAGAACTGCTGATAACTGACTTACCGGCTGTATTCGGGAGAAATGATAATACAGTTGATGTTTACTTTTTCCATGAAAGCATAAGCAGAGAACACTGTGTTTTCGAGTACATCAACAGGGGCGTAACGATAAAGGATCTCGGCTCCAGTGCAGGCACCCGCATAAACGGTGTACTTATCGAACCTAATGTCCCATACAGCATCGAGGATGGTGCGAAAGTTACGTTGGGCAAGGTCAAGTTTGTATTTCATATAGACTATGAAGAACTTGCCAACAGAGACCGTATGCAGGCACGTGCACATGTTGAGCCTGCAGGGCTCGCTGCGAACACCGACTATATGGGTGATTTCCGCGATAACCCATATGCAGGCGGAGCGTCGAGGCAGCCTGCGGGCAGAGGCGGGAAAGTCATCCATGTAGATGCGAAAGAGCTGAATGAATACGAATACGGTGAGGACGAAGTCGTCTATATCGACTGCGGGTTCAGGGCGGTAGCACAGCCTGCCAGCTATACACAGCGTGAGCTGAAGAAGACAGATGTGGAAAACGCTCTTGAACATTTTGAGCAGGCAGCCGAGAAAGAAAAAGTCCAGGCCGTACAGCCTAAAGCACCAGAGCCTGTAAAACCTGCACCGGTCCAGCCTGCAAAACCAGAGCCTGTACAGCCAGAGCCGGTCACGCCTGTACAACCGGAACCGGCAAAGGTGGAGCCGGTCAAGGCTGCAGAACCAGAGCCTGTAGTGCCTGAACCGACTAAACCTGCAGAGCCTGTAAAACCTGCACCGGTCAAGCCAGTACAGCCAGAACCGGTAAAACCTGCACCGGTCAAGCCAGTACAGCCAGAGCCTGTAAAGGCAGCACCTGCACCTGCAGTACCTGAGAAAGCACCGCAGCACACGCTGATGCTCAGCTGGAACGATGATGAGACGGGCGAAGTGCGTAAGCTCAGGATCGATCGCTTCCCGTTCTACATAGGGCGCAAATCCGATGAGAACGATTATGCGATCAGGCGGAAAGGTCTCAGCAGAAAGCACATGCATTTTGAAGAGGAAAACGGAAAGATGTATCTGCTTGATGACAATTCGACTAATGGTGTAAAGATCAACGGCAGTAAGATCAAAGCCGGAGAGAGGACTGAGATAAAGTCCGGAGACACGATCCGTGTAGCTGATATCAATCTTTCGGTCAGCATCGATTGATGCAGTATCAGAAGCGTCATAAGAAATAATGGAGGATGTGGAAATGCAGCCTAAATTCTGTACAAAATGCGGGAATACATTAAAAGAGGGTGACAAATTCTGCCGTAAATGCGGAGCACCCATAAAGATCCCCGGAGCAGCTGCACCGGCAGCGCCTGCAGCTCCGGTAAGACCGGCAGCACCTGCTGCCCCGCCGGTCAGACCTAAAGCAAATATACCAAGCTATGATGAAGTAAAGCGCCGTCTTGACAGACCGGTAAATAACCAGCAGTTTGACGAGTACGAAAATCCTGAAGGAACAGTCCTTCTCGGCGGTGCCAGCGTAGCACCGGGTATGGGAAACACTGTGAAAAAGGCATCCATCACACTTTCACTCGAGGAAATGCTGAGGGGATGCAGCAAGGTAGTAGATTTCGGTACCGGGAAGAGATACGAACTGATCATTCCTGCGGGATTGTCCCCGGGAGACAAGATCATTGTGGACAACACCGGAATCACAGATCCTGAGTCCGGAGCACTGTGTGACTTTGAACTTACGACGGTTATAGGCTAGGCAAGAGGCGATGAAAGAGATTCTTTTAAACATAGCTACTTCATATTACACGTGGATCGCATTAGAACTTATCGTTCTTGCGGTGCTCGTGTTTTTTGTCAGAAAAAATAAACGCAGAAAGAAAGCAACTAAAAAAGCTCTTGAGGAACAGATCACTGCAAGTCAGTATCAGGAGCTCGATAATATGCTTGTGAACAGGAAGAGGAATATGAGATGAGCCTGATAATATCTGCCTACTCCAGAGATTCATTCAAAGAATACAGTCTTCCTTCGATCAACAATTCCGATTATGAACTGGTCATCAAGAAAGACCAGCTCAAGCTGGAAAAGGATCTCAGGATCACACTGGAAGTCATGAACAACCAGTGGACTGTAAAAGGAAGCCAGGACTACAGACTTTTTGTCAATAATCAGAGATACGACAGCGTAGATCTCGTGAACGGCCTGATCATGAACATTGCTACCAGAGGCAATGAGAATGTGTCGATGATCATTTCCGAGCTCACGAATCCTTTTCATGTCTTTGATAAATTCCGTGTCAGCCGTTCAGCGGACATATCATTCGGAAAAGATATTTCGAATGATGTTGTATTCGACTTCAAGGGTGTTTCAAGAAAGCATGCAGTGATCTCCCGCAGCGGAGATAACGCATATATCAGCTGCAACAGCCCTAATGGTATCTATGTCAATTCACGCAGAGTGGATGGACTGACCGAGCTTCATTTTGGTGACTACATCAATATGATCGGTCTTCATGTGGTATATCTCGGATCTGTGCTGGCGATAGATACGAACAATGCCGGAGTAGGCGTAAACGAGACGAATCTTAAAAAGATCTCGCATCCGCCTAAAAAGAGCGGAGGTCCTCAGGAGAACCGTGAAATGTCACCCGGCAAAACGATCTACAGCAGAGCACCGAGGCATGCTGAGAATGTGGACAGCTCGACAATAGAGATAGAAGGACCGCCGCCGATGCCGGAAGAGAAGTCACAGTCACTCTTTATGGCTGTAGGACCTTCGATCACGATGGCTCTCCCGATGATGCTCGGATGTATGCTGATGGTCTACTCCTACAGCGGAGCTGACAGCATGGCATCAGCAGGAGGCGGCAGCAAGCTGTTCATGTATTCGGGACTGGTGATGGCGGTCTCATCGGCACTTGTCGGAGTAATATGGACTCTGGTCAACAGACGCCAGGCAAAAAGAGACCTGCAGGAGCTGAAAGAGCGCAGACTTTCACGTTACGGCGATTACCTGATACAGAAGACCGGAGAGATAAAAGAGGAATACGAACGCACGATAAGCAGCCTGTACGATAATTATCCGGAAGCGTCAAAATGCATCCTGTACGACGAGCAATCGGGCGAATTGTGGGGACGTAATGTTTCTCACGATGACTTCCTCGTACACCGTCTTGGGATAGGGGACCGCAGATTCCCTATGGACATTAATATACCGCCTAAAAAGTTTTCCCTCTACGATGATGATCTTGCAGAGAGACCTGAACTGATCAGGAGCAACTATGAGACACTGTATGATGTGCCGGTCACAGTGGACCTGTACAAGCACAGACTTATAGGAATCGTTGGCGGCGAGGATAAGAAAAACGCTGTCAGGATAGCCAAAAACCTCAGTGCTCAGATCGCTTCGAACAACTGCTATACGGATGTAAAGCTTGCCTATATCTATGATGAAAGCAAGACAAGCGGCGATGATGTATGGGAGTTCGCAAAGTGGCTCCCGCATGTCTGGTCTGAAGACCGTAAGACGAGATTCATAGCATCAAGTGCGGAAGAAGCATCAGATATCCTGTATGAACTTGGTAATGTATTCCGTATCCGGAGTGAGAATGAGTCACAGAGCGAGAAAGACAAGTTCCCTAAGCCGTACTATATCCTCTTCGTTTCTGAAACAGATCTGATCGAAGGCGGACTTTTCGCTAAATACATCTTTGATACGGACCATAACTATGGTCTTACTACAATCATCCTTGCAGAACAGTACGAGGATCTGCCTAACAAGTGTGAGTTCATCATAGAGGACGATGAAGCGTTCAGCGGATTCTATGAATCCCTTTCGAGGACGGGCGAAGAAGCCAGGATCAGATTCGACAGTGTGGATGACGAGGCGCTGGAGCATTTTGCCCGCAGGATATCCCGCCTGCAGGTAAGAGAGGTCGAATCCGGCGGAGATATCCCGGCTTCACTGACATTCTTCGAAATGATGGGCATCAAGCGGCCTGAAGATCTGCCGGTCAGAGAATTATGGGCCAAGAGCAGGATATACGACAATATCAAGGGCCTGATCGGACAGAAGGCCGGCGGGGCACCGATGTACCTCGACGTACACGAGAAGTACCACGGACCGCACGGACTTATCGCGGGTACTACCGGATCCGGTAAGAGTGAGACCCTGCAGACATATATCCTTTCGCTTGCACTGAATTACAGCCCTAACGACATAGCTTTCTTCATCATAGACTATAAAGGCGGCGGAATGGCCAATCTGTTTGACGGACTTCCGCACATGGCTGGTCAGATCTCCAACCTGTCAGGAAACCAGGTCAAGAGAGCGATGATCTCGATCAAGAGTGAGAACCGCCGCAGACAGAGGATATTCACTGATAACGGAGTCAACAACATCAACAGCTATACCAAGATGTTCAAGAGCGGTGAGGCGACTATACCTGTACCGCATCTCTTCATCATCATCGACGAGTTTGCGGAGTTGAAGCGCGAGGAGCCTGACTTCATGCGCGAGCTCATCAGCGTAGCACAGGTCGGCCGAAGCCTTGGTGTGCACCTGATACTCGCTACACAGAAACCTAGTGGTACTGTTGACGATAATATCTGGAGTAACTCGAGATTCAGGCTCTGCCTCAGAGTACAGGACAAACAGGACAGTAATGATATGCTGCATAAACCTGACGCAGCATATATCACTCAGGCAGGAAGATGCTACCTGCAGGTAGGTAATGACGAGCTGTATGAACTGTTCCAGTCCGGCTACAGCGGAGCGGTCTATGATGCTGATTCATATATGGGAAGCGCCGATGTCGCCAAGCTGCTGACTCTGACGGGCAAGGTCGATATGACAGGCAACACCCTTAAACAGAGACAGAAGAAGAATGCTGAGATCGCCTGGATCGAAAAGCTTCTGGATATCCTGGGACAGAGTGCAGCCAGGGTGCTCTCTGAAAACGAGGGAGAGATGATCGATTCCGACAACTCAGCTCAGATCATTTCAAGTATGTATGAGATGCTGGCTGAATCCGGTATCGACTATCCGGAAAACAAGTACAACTCAGCCAGACTGCTCGACCTGATAAGCATCTATTCTGAACTTGCGAAGGACGGCGATGAGCCGGATGCCGAAAGTGTAGTGCAGCTGTCCAAGGAGAGCGGCAAAAAGATGCCGCAGCAGAAGGATCATACCGAGCTGGATGCTATCAAGGATTATCTTGCGAAGGTCGGTAATGAAGAGGGATACACAGGAGGTCACCAGCTGTGGCTGCCTGTTCTCAGAGAAAAGATCTATCTGGATGAGTTTGGTGAATTCAGGGATGAATCATTCTCCTGCAACGGCTTATGGAAACCTAAGGACAACATGCTTGACCTTAAGGTCATGGTAGGCCAGATGGATGACCCTGAGAACCAGAATCAGATGCCGTTCGGGCTTGATTTTGCCGAAGACGGCAATCTGGCCATCTGCGGATCGATCGTCAGCGGCAAGAGTACATCACTCCAGACCATCACATATTCACTCATACAGCGCTATTCTCCTGAGGAAGTGAATATCTACGCTCTGGACTTCAGCAGCAAGGTCATGTCTGCTTTTGAAAATGCTCCTCATGTAGGCGGCGTGATGTACGAAAACGATACTGAGACGATCGCCAAATTCTTCAATATGATCAACGGTATCCTTGAAGACCGCAAGCGCATTCTCCATGGCGGTAACTACAAGCAATATGTCCGCGTCAACGGGATAACGATGCCGGCCATATTCGTGATGATCGACAACTACGGAGCGTTCAAACAGAAGACCGACGAGATCTATGAAGAAAATATCATGAGGCTGGCCAAGGAAGGTATCAGCAACGGTATATACCTCGTTGTAACAGGCGGAGGTTTCAGTTCCAATGAGATAACACCGCGTATCGGTGAGAACTTCTCTACAGTACTGACTCTTGCACTCAAGGACAGATTTGAGTACGGTGATCTTCTCCACAATATGCAGATCAGCGTAATGCCTGAACAGGGTGTCAAGGGCAGAGGCCTGGCATATTACGGAAACCGCATCCTTGAATACCAGACAGCTCTTCCTGTAGCTGCCGATAATGACTACGAGAGGATCGAGAAGATCAGCGGGATCTGCCGGGAAATGGCAGATGCATGGCAGGGCAGAAAAGCAAGACCTGTTCCGGTCATACCTGAGAAGCCTGTATGGGATGATTTCGCATCGCTCGATGAATATAAGGAAGTCAATGCAAAACCGGGGCTGCTCCCGATCGGATACGATTCTGCAAATGCTACAGTCTATGGCATCCCGCTTGCAGATACGTTCTGCTACGGGATATACGGAGATGTGCAGACAGGTAAGACCAATCTTCTTAAAGCGTGCATCCTCTCCGCCAGAGATAAGGATGCTGATGTATTTATATTTGATGCAGAGGAAAGACCTCTCGGCATGTTCAGCGAAACTGAAGGTATCCAGTACTGTCATGGAGATAAAGAAGTATTCGAATGCTTTAAGAAGCTCTTCCCAGAGTTCAAGAAGAGACGTGACCGCAGGGCTGAACTGACGACACAGGGCAAAGAGTCGGATGAGATATTCGAGGTGATGAGCGCCGAGTTTACACCGATCTTCATATTCATACCTGAGCTGGATCAGTTCATCAATATGATCTATCAGTCTGAGATCGATATGAAGGGCTTCATCGAGAACGTAATCGGCAAGGGCAGAGGCAACAATATATTCTTCTTTGCTGATCTGTCGCTCAAGAACAAATCGAATGCAGGCGGATATCCTGCCTTTGAATCTTTCATAGGATACAGAACAGGTATACATCTTGGAGGCAAGACGGTAGCCGATACTATCCTGAACTTCGATTACATTCCTTATTCTGAGCAGAACAAGCCGGATAAGGCGGGAGTCGGAACACTGCCTGATGTAATAGATGAGAAGGCTACGTCAAAGGTCGTTATCCCTCATGTCAGGAAGAAGGTCACGGAAGAGGAAAGTAAATGATAGACATCCTGCTGTATGACAGAGATAAAAAGGAACGGGAACGGATCAGCTCAAGGCTGAGCGATTCAGTTGCAGTATTATCAGATGAACACCTCAAGTGCAGGAGCTTTGATGCTTCTGAAGAAGTATATAAGCATCTGGAAAAAGAAAATCCTCTGGACTTGTCTCTGCTTGAGGTGTCCGGAGATGAAGATATTGCACTGACCAAACATGTCCGGGAATTCAGAGAGCAGGCAGATATGATGCTGATGGCAGACGGCAGGATATCTCCGATGAAATACATGACGCCGGATATACGAGCATGCTCGCTGCTGCTGAAGCCATTCAGCGATGATGAGATGAAAACCGTAGTGCATGAGTTCGTCGCATCATATATCAGAAAGAGAGAGACGCCTTCAGAAGAAAACTCGATTGTCATAGAAAACCGTGACGGGCGTATAGTCGTACCTCTTTCACAGATCTACTATATAGAAGCGCGGGAGAAAAAAGTGTTCTTCCGGCTCAGAGACAGAGAATACAGCAAATATGATACTCTGGAAAATGTAAAAAAACAGCTTTCCTCAGTATTCATACAGAGCCACAGAAGTTTTATTTTCAACATGCAGTATCTTGACAGGATCAGGTTGTCAGACAATGCGGTATATCTGGAACATGGCATAATCGTGCCGCTGTCAAGATCTTTTAAAGCACCGATCAAGGAGCATCTGAATGGATTATCAGGCAAGAGAGATAACTATTTTAAAGAATGATGAATTTAGGATGCTGCTGGCCGCAGCAGGGATCGATGAATGGTATGGCATCGATCTTGATGAGGCAGGCCAGAGCCTCGGAGATGAGAGATCGTTCAACGAGATCCTTGCAGCTCTGTATCAGAAACATATCATCAGCTGGGGAGAAGAGAAGGCGCATATAGATGACCGGTACAGACCTCTGATGAGAGTGCTGAAAGATGCATCCGTATGTGTGACTGCAGTAACTGTTTTCAGGCCGGGCTACATCAAAGGCAGTTACTTCAGCAGAGGGAATGCAGTAGTTATCGAGAGAAGAACTGCTTCATCCGACGAGCTGGAGATCTCAATGCTGCCATTCAGTGAATGGGCTGATGAACTGGAAGCAGAGGGATACTGTCCGCAGACGCTGTCTCCTGAAGAGGATGACGATACAGCTGATTCCGGTGAGGAACTGATCAGCGAGTTTGAACTGAGAAGTCTGCCCGGGGGAGTACTTAAGCAGACAATCAGGCTGTATGAGTGCGGTCTGTACGGGATGATCGAGATGGACGACGGCTCCGGAAAAATAAGAGAGCCTTTCAGCAGGGACATGCTGACTGAACTTTTGAAGGAATGGACAGGAGGAAACGAATGATATTAGTAGATATATACGCACCTGTCGTGGATCAGACATATGATTTTCTGCTGGATGAGAATGCAGATCTGAGTTCTGTGATGCTGGAAGTCACGGAAATGATTGCGAAGAAAACAGGAAGCGACAGACCGTCAGATGCAGAAGATTTCATCCTGTATAACGCTGAAAGAGGGACTCCGATATCCTCCGCAAGCACGCTGTATGAAAGCGGAGTCAGGGACGGAGACAGGCTGATTCTGGTCTGAATGTGCATTTCGGGATGATTGACCTGCATTTCAGCACATTATTGAATATTATCCCGGATACGATGCTAAGCTATAGCCAGAAAGGATGAAGCAAATGATTATCAACGTAATACCACAGAGGTTAATAAGAGCAGCGGATGAGCTGGACCGTTCAGGAAAGAGACTGGTATTCACGGCATACACCATAGAAGAAACTATCGCCGGTCTGAGACGAAGCGATGATGAATCAATGCAGGTAATTGCCGCAAAGCTTACTAAGACGGTTGAGAATCTGAAACGAAAGATACGCGTGATCAGAATGATCTCCCAGGCGCTCTACAAACTGGCAGAGCTCTACTCCAGAACAGAAGACAATATCCGGAGTTATGAAGACATACAATGGATACAGGTCATTTACAGAGTAGGCAGAATATCATCAGTAATTCCAAGAAAAATGATAGATAAGACATTCGAAAAGTTTTAGGAGGCAGATATGGCAGATCTGATCAAGGTAAATACAAACAGACTGAAAACTGATACATCCTCGATAAAAGGACATATCAGCAGTATAGAGAAGGAGATAGCGGACCTGAGGAGACACAATATTGCGCTTGACGCAATGTGGGACGGTCCGAGCAGCGAGACATTCAAGGCAGCTTTCGAAGCAGATATAAAATCGCTGGAGCAGATGATAGCCTCTCTGAAATCTCTGAATGAGTACGAAGATAACGCAAGAGATAAATACGATGACTGTGAACGAAAGGTCGCTGACCTTGTGAACCAGATAAAAGTAAAGTAAGAAGGAGTGATGCAGATGTTTATAAAAGTAACTCCAACGGAACTGAAGAACCAGTCAAATCAGGTGCTGGCAGATATCAAGTCGATAGAGAAGCACTGGAAGAATATAGGAACTATCGTAAAAGGAACCAAGAACTACTGGGAAGGCGAAGCAAGCAATACGCATCTCAAGATCTACAAAGACATCGAGGACGATGTCAACAAGGTCATCAAGAGACTTAAAGAAAACCCGGTAAAGCTGCAGACGATGGCAGGAGTATACGACGAAGCCGAGACCAATGCAGTATCCGCGGCGTCAGAATTGCCGACAGATATATTCTGAACAGGAGGGTGTGATGGCAGAAAAAAGCAGATGGCAGATCCATATGGACCTCGCAAGAGCAAGAGCACAGGCAGACAAGCTGGATGAAGCAGCAAAAAGCATCCGTACTGAGTGTAATAGATTCAAAAGCTGCAGATCAGATGTCCGGCAGTCATGGGAAGGCGATAACGCTACCAGATTCATAAGCAAGATGGGGATCGTAGAAGAGGATCTCGAAAAAATAGCACAGCAGCTGCAGAAGACAGCGCATGTGATACGAAAGAACGCTAAAAACATATATGAAGCTGAAATGGAGGCGAAGCGGATCGCAGAAACCCGCAGCCATTCATAGCAGATATAAACAAGATATAAATAACAGCCATAAAATATATAAGATGAGGAGGAAAAAACAATGGCAGGAATGATTCAGGTAACACCTAAGACACTACGCAGCAAGGCAGATGAACTCAGAAGTCAGAACAAAACACTGAGATCGCAGATCGATCAGTTCAGATCACAGGCTAACAGCCTCAACGGTATGTGGGAAGGCGATGCTCACAATGCATTCAAAGCAGAGACCACAAAAAGCATGGGCAAAATGGAACAGTTCTGCGCAGCTATCGACAATTTCGCAACTGCGCTCGATAACATAGCAAACCAGTACGAAGCTGCAGAAAGCAAGAATGTAAGTATTGCAGCCGTAGGAAAATAGAGAACAGATCAAGAGCGGAACAAAATGCTCAGACACAGTAAAAAACAGAAAACAATCAGACAGATAAGGAATATATAAGGAGACAGAACAATGGCAAATATGATCAAAGTCGAAACCTCGAAACTAAGAGCGACAGCAAGTAATTTAAGCAGCACAAGCAGCCAGATCAAAAATGCAACTAACGCTATGACACAGGCGATCCACCAGCTGACCGGATCAGTATGGTCGGGTGATGCAGCAACAGCATACGTAAACAAATTCAATGGACTCAATGACGAGATCGCAAAGATCGACAAGATGATCCAGGAGCATGTAAAAGACCTTAACGACATGGCTTCGGAATACGACAGAGCAGAGTCAGAGAACCGTCAGACAGCAAGCTCACTGTCAAGCGATCTTTTCTAAAACACATGAAGAAAGCATTCCATAAGATAATCAAAAATATTATAGCCAAGGGCAGCCTGATATGTTTATCACTGATGATCATACCGCAGGCTGCCCTGGCGGCGTCTGTGCAATCAGATATGGTGAACCTGAGAGAACCTGCGGGAATGTCCATTGAGGAAGCAAAAAACGGGATAGTCAGGGTCACTGCAGGCACAGTGAACGAGGACGGTAAATTCAAGCAAAAGTCAACCGCTACCGGCATCATAGTATCTAATGACAGTAACAGCGTATATATCGTCACTGATATGGATGCTGTTGATTTCGGAGAAGACGGCAAGATCCAGGTCGTGATAAAGAATGACAGCCCTGTCGATGCGGTCATAGAACAGCCTTATAAAGAAAAAGGTTTCTGCATTCTGTCAGCTGAGAATAAATTCTATGACAGAGATGAAGTCGCACTCAGAGTCCCTGCATACGACGCGCAAGGCGAGGAGCTGGCAGCAGGTGATGAGATAACCGCGCTCGGATTTCCCGATAGCCTGACGGATGCGTCTGAATTTTCTGCCGCTGACGTTTACGAAATCAAGGGCAGCATAGTCAAGACTGCAGCAGACAATTCAGGATATATCGACTATGGGGCTTCCATACCGGATGGATTTGAAGGCGGTGTCCTTGTAGACAAGGACGGATATGCAGTCGGTCTTATCACAGGTAAAGATAAGAAGGCTCTCGACATAACCGAAGTGGACACTGCACTTGTTAAGGAAGGAAAACCTTATCGATCCAAAGATAAAGACCTGATGTATGCAGAGCTTTATAAGATGTGTAATGATGAAGAGACATTCAATAAAGCAGACAAAGCCACTCAGGCTGAAATACGTAAAGTCCGTAGTACAGCTATTACTGTTATGGAATACGGACCTTATAACAGGGAAGAGCTGGCCAAAGCTATCAAACAATACAATGCTGTAGTAAACGGCGGAGGCTGGAAAACCTCCAGACTGCTGATCCTTGTGATCGTACTTGGTGCTTTGATCGTGCTGCTGACAGTAAGACTGATACTGCTTATCCTATGGAATAGAAAGAATGACCCATACGGCGAGCACGCCGAAAAGCGAATCCGTAAGGACAAAAGGAAGTTCGGCAATAAAAAAGCGCCGAAAAAAGCCACAACAGAAAAGGGAAAAGCCGCCGGCAGAAATACAACGAGCTTATCCGGCAGGAGAGCTGAACCTGCAGCTGCACAGCTCATGGTACTGAGGACCGGCAGATCAATGGTCCTTAACTCCGATATGACTACGATGGGAAAAAGCCATGATGCTGATCTGTCCATACCGGACAATAACAGGATCAGCAGGCATCATGCGGCGATAGCATTCAGAAACGGACAGTATTACCTATACGATCAAGGATCGACTAATGGGACATTCCTGAATAACATGCCCGTAGATGCTAACGGGATAAGACTGATATCAGGGGATATTATCAGGCTGGCAAACGAAGATATTCAATTTATCCAGCAATAGGAAATTAGCAGAATGCACATCTTCCGATGTGCATTCTGCGGTTATATACATGCATTTCATTCTGTAAAAAGCAGTTGTGTAAATCTTTTCTATATACTGTAGGTAAAGAAACAGGTTAACTTACAGAAGGAAAGAACAGGCGAGGAAGAAAAATGGAATTCAAGGTCAGAACGAAAAAACTTAAGGGATCCGCTCAGGCAATAAATGGAAGCGCAAAGCATATTAAGGCTGCTGAGAGCAAAATAGATGGAGTAATAAGAGACCTGGATGTGGGATCCGCTACCGGAGATATCAGAAATACCTTAAGGAAGAGTAAGGCAAAACTGACATTTCTTTCGGCTGCCACTTCTCAGTTTGACAGAAATCTTAAGTCGATCGCTACACAATACGAGCGTACAGAAGCAGCAATAAAGAATCAGAGGATCCGAAAACAGCAATTAGAAGCAATTCGCAGAGCAAAGGAGGCTCTTGATAGAGCCGCTAAAAAAATAAAGGATACCTATCACCGTGGAAAGAATTTATATAACAGATATGTTGGAGACCCGGTCAATCTGGATAACGGCAATTTTATATACGAGGCTAATGACTTTGAGATAAACGGTCCAGAGCAGTTTGAATTTACAAGAATCTATAATTCTCTTAGCGAGGATTATGGATCATTTGGCAGAGGCTGGAGTCATAATTATGAGATCAGACTGAGCATTGGAAAAGATAATGCAGTTTTGTCGTGGGAAGATGGTAGACAGCTTGTGTTCAGCCTGCAAAACGGAGCATTCTCTCTGATCTCAGGAGGAAACTCTGCGCTGCAAAGAGAAAAGGACGGTTATAGATATACAACAATAGACGGAGAGTCATATCTTTTTGATAAAACTGGAGCTTTTACTCGCTTTGAGAATAGTAACGGTGTCGGTTACTCTCTCGAGTATGAGAACGAGAAGCTTGTGAAGATAGGCAAGGATACCGGAGAATGGTTCAGCCTGACATATAAAGATAATGATAACAGCAGAATTGCTTCCGTCAGTGATCACACAGGGAGAACAACTGACTACACTTATCATGGATCGAATCTTGCAACAGTTATCAGTGGGGAACAGATAACTGCTTATGAATACGATGCCATCGGCAACATGGTCAATATCATCTCACCTAGCGGAGTAAGCCTCATTCATAATGAGTATGATGCTGACGGCAGAGTCATAGAACAGAGATTCGCGGATGATTCTCTGATGAAGTATACCTATGATGATGAAAACAATTCAACAATATTATGTGAAAGAAACGGTGTTGAGTCTTTTCACTATCATGACGATTTATCCAGAAACACAGAGAATGTGTATGACGATGGCTCCGAATCATATGAATATAACAATGACAACCAGATAACCTATGAATCCGACCGGAATGGGAATGAAACAAGGTACAGTTATGATAACCGGGGTAATGTCACAAAAGTCTTAATGGCGGACGGAACAGTTATCAATATCACTTACGAAAGACACAACAAGCCGGCAACGATATCTGTAAATGGCGAACGCAGGCAGAAGAATGTTTATGATGACAATGGAAATCTGATCGAAACCACAGATGCTATCGGGCGCAGAACTTCGACTAAGTACAACGAAAAAGGAATGCCTGTAGAAATAAGATGGCCGGGTGGCGGTACTACAGAGCTTACTTATGATGAGAGAAACAACCCTGTTACGATAACAGATGACATGGGTATCAAATACAGCTATGAATACGATGACCTTAACAGAGTCATCAGTTCTACCGACGGAAACAATAACAGAAGCAGTTTTGAATATGACAGATATGGCAATCTTATCGAAATAATAGATGCTGCAGGCAATTCGCGCTCATATAAATATAACAAGATCAACAAGATCACAGAAATGGTCGACTTCAACGGAGCCAGAACCAGAATCGATTATAATAATCTTGGCTTCCCGCACAGGATGACAGATCCGCTTGGACGTATCACTGAACTTGGATATGACAAAATGTGGAACGTGACTTCCGAGAAGATGCCTAACGGAGGTGTCAGAAGCGTCGAATATAATGAAAATAACAGACCGGTAAAAGAAACGGATCCTCTTGGGAATGAGATTTTTTTCGAATATGACGGTAATGGCAACCTCATCTCAAGAATAGATGAAGAAGGTGGCTTGACTGAGTTTAAGTATAACTCAATGGACGAGCTCATCTATGTCAGAGATCCTGAGGGAAACGAGACTAATTATGATTATGATAGCAGTGGTAACCTTGTTTACGTTCGCAACGCAAACGGAGGTGAACTATATCTTGAGTACGATGCGGCGGGCCAGCTGATCAAGGAGACTGATGCTCTGGATCAGTCGAGAGAATACACATATACTCAGGATGGCGACCTTGCAAGTGTAACTGATGAGGCCGGCCGTGTGATGAAGATAGAATATGCAGCTCAAGGTAAGGCCGCGAAAATTAGTTATCCTGACGGAAAAGAAGAATTCTTTACATATGATAGCAATGGTAATGTAAGGACCCGGTCCACGAATCAAGGCTTTACAATGAGCTATATGTATGATGCTCTAAACAGACTTATCGAGGCGAATGGAAGCAATGGAGAGCATCGTATTTATACATATGATGAAGTAGGAAATCTTACTTCAGCAGCTGATGCTGATGGAAATACAATTCTGTACGAATACAGTCTGAACGGACAGCTTGTCAGTGTTACAGACGAACTCGGCAACCGAACTGAATACGAATATGACGACCTGGATATGCTGACCGGTATCAATAGAACCGGCGATGGTGAGGTCCACAGGACAGAATACATCCGTGATGTGGCCGGCAATGTTATTGAGACGGTAGATCCTCTGGGATATATCGAGGAGTTCGCTTATAACAAAAAGGGTGAGCTGATAAGAAAGACAGACAAGGACGGATACCTTACTGAGTACGGATATGACTTTAATGGTAATCTGAATTCCATAAGATACAGTGATGGCAGAGAAGTTATGATGAGCCATGATGCTCTTGATAAGCTTGCTGAAATCAGAGACTGGACAGGCGTTACCAAAGTCGAAAGTGACATACTCGGAAGAGTCACCAAAGTCATATATCCTGATGAAAGAACAGCGGAATACACATATGGCAAGACAGGAGAGAGGACCAGTATCAAGCATCCTGACGGAAGAGTAGTAAACTATAGCTACGATGAAGCCCTCAGACTCAGAAGTCTGAAAGAAGGGGATACGGACATAAGTTACTCATACGATGAGTTCGGACAGCTTGCAGGAAAAGCTTTTGCCAGTGGCCTGGCTACCAGATATGCATATGACAATAAGGGACAGCTTACGGAACTGATCAGCTCTCATTCCGGCAAAATACTCGATTCAGTCAAGATCGGATATGATGCGAATGGCAACAGGATTTCAGCAGAGCGGATGAGGGATGGTATTCCGCAGGATAGCGGACTGTTCGAGTACGGATATGATGCAGCTGGCAGACTTACGGACGTAAGGAAAGACGGGACACTGCAGAGACAGTACAGCTATGATGCTTTCGGAAACAGGACCTCCATGCAGACACCTGAAGGAAGGTCTGAATATCGTTATGATGCGATGGATCGTCTGCTCGAAGTCACAGGTCTGAAGAATGAATCCTTCAGATACGATAAGAGAGGAAACGTCATTGGCAGATTCAGTGGGAACGTTGAAACGCATTCATATGTATATGGTGCGATGAACAGGCTGGAATCCGCACATAGCTCGAAAGGCGTTGCCTCTTATGAGTACAATGGACTCGGTCACAGAGTTGAAGACAGGATAAGATATGATCTTGAACCGGAGCGCAAGATAAGCTATACCCTCGATCTAACAAAGCCGTATAACAACCTGCTGGAAAGGAACATTGACGGAGTCTCCGATACATACATATGGGACGGAATCCTCGTTGGCCTTAAGGGCAGAGATAATTATGATTTTATCTGCGATGATATGGGCAGCCCTTCCAGATTGATCGGAATGGACGGAAGCAATGCCGAGGTATACGGATATACTGATTTCGGTGCATCGCTCCTGGATGATGCAGAGTTGCAGCCGTTTGGCTACATGGGATATAGAAATGACCCAGTAGCAGAAATGCACTTTGCTCAGGCAAGAGAATACATGCCGGAACATGGACGGTTTGCCGCACAGGATCCGCTCAAGGGAGACTGTGTCTATCCTATTACGATTAATCCGTACATTTACTGCGGAGACATGCCATATATCTACTATGACCCGGATGGAATGTGGCTTCATATCCTTATCGGAGCTGCAGTTGGCGCTGTTGTAGATGGTGGCCTTGAGTTAGGTTCGCAGCTCGTTGGGCAGGTAATCAGCGGTAAAGGTATTAATTTAAAAGAAGTTAACTGGGGAAAAGTAGGCACATCTGCACTTGGTGGAGCAGTTAGAGGCGGGGTTACAGCGGCTACCGGTAATCCTGTAGCCGGAGATGTAGCAGGATCTTTTGTAAGCGGTTTTACCCAGGCCAAGTTTGTCGATAAAAAAGGATGGGGAGAATCATTACTTAATGGCGCAGTAGAAGGAGGAATGAGTTTCTTATTTTCAAAAGCAGGTGACGCCTTCAAAAATTCCAAATTGGGTCAGCGCCTGGCAGATCTTAAGATCAACAAGAAAGTGGACGATTTCATGAAGCCATACAAAGGTGCTTATGAGATTATGGCAGGAAAGGAAGGAAATCTTGCCGGCTGGTGTTATCTGAAATTCTCTAATCCACTACGTGCGATCGGCGGAGTAATAGCGGGAGGATTATACAGTAAAGCATCAGGACGTCTAAAGCCGTTAAATTGGATCAAAAAAACAACCAAAGGAGTGCTCAAATGTGCATTGAAACATTCAGGCATTTCACATGGACATACTGCCGCCAGAGAAGCTGCGGATGGATATACGGCCGGAGGCGGTGGCTATTCCTCAGGCGGCGGTGGCCGAGGGGCCTATGGCGGCGGTGGCCGTGCAGGAGGCAGATAAGCTACTCTGCAATTTCGCATTTTCAACATAACGCTATCCAGCTACTAGGAGATGGGAATATGAAATATATAGTATCAACAATTACGGTGTTTCTTATACCGGTTATTCTGAACCTGCTCACTTTTGTTGCTTCACGAAGCACAACTGAATCAATTTATTACTTTGTAATGAAACCTACCAAGGCGATTCTAATTATTGGCTGGCCATGTGCGATCTTTTTCATGATATGTATCATTGGATCCAGTCTCGGCGGTCAGTTTAAGGGCCTGACGGCAGGCGTGTTTACTGTAATGTTCATAATTGGCGTGATCCTGATTTTATCTCCGGTAAAGGGATTTTATGATACTACTGTCGATGGGGATCTCATGACATCATCAAGACTGTGGGTTATAAAGAAAACTGTAAACATCTCAGAGATTGACTATTGTGTAAGAACAAGAGGGTCAATCGATGTATATATCCAGGGGCAGAACAAGAAAGCATGTGCTATAGACTCTATGAGCACCAACTTGCGCAACTTTTATGATCGAATGGAAAAAGAAGGCATAGAGATTGTATGATTACTACAGATACAATTAATCAGAGAAGAAGATTTAAAGCCCATATATAGCACTCTACCCAGAACTGCTTAAGGATACGGCAGATCTGAAACAATTATGAAATCGAAGAACAAGGTACTAATGATCATAATAATACTGATGCTTGCGCTTATAGCAGTCATGTCTGCCTGGATAGTTCGCAGAGGCATGATGATCTATGAGGCAAAACAGGAAGAGATCCGAAGAATGACCGAAGAGATATGCCGGCAGGAGGACTTGCTTGGAAAAACCGCTGAGAAAGCAGCCGAAGCATTTGAGGACGCAGAGATAGCATCACATGTTTACTCTCATCGGGGAACGGATGGTTTTTACGAGCATTCATTCAAAGCTTATGACGAGGCAATTGAGGCTGGCTCCCATAATATAGAGCAGGATCTGGTTTTGTCTTCAGATGGAGTGCTATTCGTTGCTCATGATCTGAATGCTTCAGGTATGACTGGTGTCAATGCGTCCTATTCATCGATGACAGCAGCAAAGATCGATTCACTTAAGACAAAAGCAGGATTCAAAGTCCTGAGGTTGTCTGAAGTGTTTGACAGGTATGGCAGAGATATCAATTACATTATTGAACTGAAAACATCAGATGATACTACAATTAAAGCATTCGAAAAAATTGTCGACGAATACGGATTTCAGGACATTATAACAGTTCAGTCAACAAACACAGATGTATTGGCACAATTAGAAAGAAAATATCCGGATATGCCGAAATTGCTGGTTTGTAAAAGCCAGCAAATGTTCAACAGCAGCCTGGAAATGCCACATGTTGATATCATCTCTGTAGCAATTAACCGGGGGCTTATGACAGCAGGCAATTGTGAGGCAGCTCATGCGCACGACAAGCTATTCAGTGCATGGACACTCAGCAGTGAATCATCTATCCGGAACGCAATTGATATGAACGTTGATACATACTTTACGAACGATACACCATTGGCTCTTTCTCTGGAAAGAGAGTATGGTCTGGAAAAACGAGCAGAACTGAATTCTGAGAAGTCAGGATATTCCGGGATAGAAAAGAGTAATTATAATATTGGGCGTGAAGATTCAGAAGGATAAATAAGTAGTCGCGGAGCAGTAAAAATGGATGAGTACAAGAAATATGAGCCGATATTCGGATCATGGTATCTAAGCAGATTAATAGGAAAAGGCAGTTTTGGCAAGGTCTTCGAAATAGTCAGAGAGGAATACGGAACGACCTACAGATCAGCACTCAAGATCATAACGATCCCGCAGGATGACGATGATGTCAAAGCCAGGATGACTGAGGGAACAGATCTGGAAACTATATCAGAATATTATGAAAGCATCCTTAAAGAGATCGTCAATGAGAATGAGATCATGGCCCAGCTCAAGGGCAACAGCAATATTGTCAGCTACGAAGACCATCAGATCCTCCCTCATGACGACAAAATAGGATACGACATTCTCATTCGCATGGAGCTTCTGACACCTCTTATCGACCGAATGGTCGAGAGAAGACTGGATGAAGAAGAGGTCGTAAAACTCGGCATAGACATATGCAAGGCTCTCGAAGTATGTCACAAGAAGAACATCATTCACAGAGATATCAAGCCGCAGAATATCTTTATCTCTGAAAATGGCGATTTTAAGCTTGGCGACTTCGGCATAGCCAGGACCATGGAAAAGACGACAGGCGGAATGTCCAAGAAGGGTACATTCAAGTATATGGCGCCTGAGGTATACAGAGGAGAGCCTTATAACTCTACCGTAGATGTATATTCTCTTGGCATAGTTCTGTATGCTCTTCTGAACGGTAACAGAGGACCGTTTCTGCCGCCTCCGCCTGCAAAGGTGACATTTGCTGATGAGGAGGAAGCAAGAGCGAGGAGATTCAAGGGTGAACCGATCCCGGCTCCAAGAGATGCAGGGCCGATGCTTGCTTACATAATCCAGAAAGCCTGTGCGAGTGATCCATGGGCAAGATATCAGACGGCTGAGCAGATGAGGAGAGATCTTGAAAGCTATCTGGACAACTACAGCAGCCGGAATGACTATATGCCGGTGGATCCGGATGAAAAGACTGTTTTGGATGAGAGCATCCGAGGATATGCGGGAAGCGTTGCTGCAGATCAGATGCGGTATACATCAAGACAGAACAACATGCGGAACACGGTCCAGCAGCCACAGCCTTATATCCAGACAAGGGAAATACCGGAGAATAAACGCAAAAAAACGATCCCTCTGATCATTGCCTGTGTTGTACTCGGTATTGCAGTCGGTATCGGAGGATTTATTGCTATACAGTCTATAGGAACAAACGGAGTTAAGGACCTGGATCTGGCCGGAATGATGAGCGAACCATCATTCAGCGGCTATAATGGTTCCGGAATGATAACGGGAAGCATCACTGCTGATGAGTCGAAAAAGCAAAGTTATCTTGCTGCCATAAAGAACATAGACAAAAGAAACAGAGCTGCAGAACTGCTCAACAGCATTTCTTATAGTCCAGAGCAGACAGAAGGCTTCAGTAATGGTGATAGTATAAATATACATGCCTCATATGATACTTCTATAGCTGAAGAGCTGGGAGTGGAGGTTACAGGTACATTCAGGAGCATCGAGGTATCAGGGCTTGAAGATCTCCCGGATTATCTCAACGGTGCTGTGGAGCATAATGGTCATTACTATAAATTAGTTGATGATCCTATGTACTGGACTCAGGCAAAGGTAGCTTGTGAGCAGCAGAATGGACACCTGGCTACAGTTCTGGATGCAGATGAGCAGGCATTTATAGAGAGTCTGGTGGAAAAAGGCGGTCTCTATCACTATTGGCTTGGGGCTAGTGATGAAGCATCTGAAGGAGACTGGAGATGGGTGACCGGAGAGAGAGTTCCTCTGCCGGGAGAAAGCGGATACCAGAACTGGTGCGGCAATCAGCCCAATAATATAGAGGCCTATGAAGAAGTCGGACAGGATTATATGGAACTCCAGAAGACTCGAGGCGATCAGGGAGCAGGAGAGTATATGACCTGGACAGATATAGGCGATTCCGGTGAAGCCAGTGAGATATTTTTCGGACCACCTGACTATAATGAAACGAAATACTATGGATATATCTGTGAATGGGATATGTAGCGTTAGCTGAAATAAATAACCACTGAAAAGCACATGAGAGAAAAACCTGATTATGGATACTGAGGAAAGAAACTATAACATTGAAGATACGGGAGCGCTGATGCTGGAGCAGCAAGCAAGAGTCAGACGCAAAGGTCTGATTCTTCTTGTTGTTGCTATTGTTGCAGTTGCAGTTGTTGCAGCAGTAGTTGGAATCAAGGTCGTCGGTGATAAGCGCTATGACGATCAGGTTGCTATAGCTGAAAAAGCGCTGAAGGAAGGTAATTACGAACAGGCCGAGACAGAGTATCTTGCAGCTGTAAAAATGAATAAGCGCAAGGTCAAAGCCCGCGAGGGACTTGCATATACATATGCTGTTGAGGAGAAGTTCGAGGAGTCGACCGACCTGTATCAGGGACTTTATGATGAGACGAAGAACGAGATATATAAAGTCGCAGCAGATGAAACAGCTTCCGGTATGATACCTTCAGTTGATGAAGTGGTCCCTGTCGAAAATCTATGGCTTGAGGTTCCTGTTGATCGCATGCCGGACCCTGAAGATTTCCTGCAGTTTATGAGCGCTTATCTGGAATATTACAGTTTCTATTCAATAGTAGATAAAGGAAAAACGGGTGATTCGTTCAAAGACTGGTATTACAATAACGAAAAACCGGAACAGAGCTATTCCATTTTGATCGCAGAGAAACTCCTCTACGAGTATGATTATTTTGAGTATAAGGGAACGAGAGAAGACACTGCTGACCGCGACGAGGATCCAAGAGGATGGTATGATTTAGGGTATATTCAGATCGATAAGGCGACGCTCGATAGAGCCTTGATTGAACTGTTTAATACCCGTGAAGAAGATATTGAGTCTGCTGTGAAAACAGCAGAAAAAAGCCAGCTCATGTATCTGGATGGCGATTACTACTATATTATTATCTATCCTACTGACTTTAATTCTCTCAATGCATCCCCGGTAGAGATCTGGAAAAATGGTTCTAAGTACTGCATACACTATAAAGTAATTATGACCGCGATGGGCAGTAATGATACCAGTGACATCGGAGACTATTATGCGGTGATGCGCAGAAAAGATGTTAATGGACAGCCACGATGGACGATGATATATAACGGTGTTGATATGCCATCAGAGGTAAAAGAAGGCATCCCATCCAAGGAAGGTTCTGCAGATACCACAGATAATGCTGCTGTATATAATGCCTATGCTCAAGTACTGAGAGAAAATGAGTCTGGCATTAAGGGTTATTGGTGGCAACTGGATAACAGAGGAGAATATTATAATGAATATGACTATGATACCGGCAGCGTTGCCGGTGATGTGACCAATCCATGCGTAGCGGTCAATGACCTTAATGGCGATAGTATCCCCGAATTGTTGTTCATGAAAAAAAGTGCGGAGTATGAAGGCCAACTCCATATATACACATACTCAGGGGGCAAAGCAGTTGAATGCAGCTATTCAATCACTAATTATGGAGGCGAAAAGGGACCCTTCTCAGATGTCCATGTAGCCGCCGGGACCGTTTATATGATCTATACCGGAAAAGAAGAGTCAGTATTCTATATCGCACACGGTATGGGAGATGAAAGCTATACCGATACGATCTGTGAATTTGTCATGGATAAAAACGGTAGCATTTCTCAGAAAAACTGCATTCAGCACAAGACAGAACCTAATGAAGACTACTCAGGCACTTTGGAGACGTACACGTTTAATGACAGTGAGGTCAGCAAAGAGAAGGGATCCGGTGAGATGAGCAGGATGCTGCAGGCATACAACAGCCTGATAATGTCCAGCTATCGACACGATGAATATGCCGAGTTCAGGAATACAGGAAATGAGAAAGCTGCAGCCATGAGCTATGATGAGGCGATCAAGAAACTTACGGAGGTCTGATTATGTTTTGCGGAAATTGTGGAAAAAAGCTGCCGGACGATGCGATGTTCTGTCCTTTCTGCGGCGCAAAAACTGATCTGTATTATGATCAGGAATCGGGATCTGATGCCTGGGATGGGGCCTGGGACGGAGGAGCATACGCAGAAGAACCGGCACCTGCCGCACCTGTGCAGCAGCCGGCATATACATACTCTGAAAACACCTATGTGAAGCCGGAATCAGGTCTGGATTCATTCACCAACAATATACAGGCAAAGCTGGGTGCAACGGATAACAGGCCTGTCACCCATGAGTACCAGAGACTCGGAGGCTGGCTGGCTCTTATTGCTTATGGCTGCCTGGCAGGAGCTATACTGACACCGATAGAAGGCGTGATCAGCCTTATGGGTATGAGCAGCTTATCGTCGATGTTCGCAGGGTATCTCGACAACATGATCGCTGTAATTACATTGTTTATCGTTATAGTATGCGGTGCTACCAGTTACCTGTGCTTCAAGATGTTTTCCAATATACTGAAGAAGGATACCGGTTTCCTGAGATTCTATGAGACGATCGGTATAGTATATATTGGTGTAATAGTGCTCGTGACAATAGTGGCATCAAGTTATATGCAAGCCACACTGGGAGAATACGCTTCTTATTTAATGCCTTCACTGACGGGCAATACAATTGGAAGTGTCATTTCCGCAGCGCTGATATTTGCTGGCTGGACAACATATTTTGTGAAATCGGTCAGAGTCAGAACATACTTCGGAACAGATGAATATATCAGGAAAAGCATATTCTGCAAGAACGTGACTCCACCCGTGCCGGCGGTCCCGGACAGAGACTTTTAGGAACCTGACAAGTTAAAAAAAGATGAAAGCTAATAAACAACTTGATTATGATCCGAATCTTGAAGATACCGGCAGACTCATGACAGCATCGGGAAACCGCATCAAGAGGATCCGGATAATTGTGGCCATTGCAGCATTGATTGTCGTGGCTGCTATTGCTGTGTTCGGAATCCGTGCGATAGGTGAGAAAAAGTATAACGATCAGATAGAGATCGCAGAAAAGGCCCTGATGGAAGGTGATTATGAGCAGGCAGAGACGAAATACCTTGCTGCGGTCGATATGAATAAAAGAAAACCTAAGGCAAGAGAAGGACTTGCTTATGTCTATGCTTTAGAGGGTAAGTTTGAAGAAGCTACCATCGAATACCGGAATCTGTATGACGATACCGGAGACAGTATATACAGCACGGCAGCTGAGAACACTGCTGCCGGGACAGTTCCGACAGAGGAGAAACTGATACCTGTAGAAAACCTGCCCGAGGCAGTCACGCAAGGATATCAGACAGTCACAGAGATGAACGATCAGATGAAGACAGAGCTTGTAGACTTCATCGGATATCTGCCGTACTACTTCAACTCTTCTGTAAGCTGGGAGGATGATCCGAGCGGGAGCGGTTTTGGCAATTATGACTATAGAAATGCGGCTGAGTGCGGAATTGTCGGAGCCATTATATGGATCATTCCATGTATAGATTATTCAAAATATCCTGTGAACTTTGAGCGGGACGAAGGCGCAGACCGCAAGGACCCTCTGGGGAAAGTGCCGGATATGTGCTGCTCCAGAACTAATGCAGAGGCAGTGAACTGGGTCGCAAAGAATATATTCAATGCTTCTGATGAACAGATAAAAAAAGAGGTAGAGCTTTCATCTGCCGTTGATTGGAACAATAAAAAGTCCGGCAGAGATCTGTTTTACGAGTATGAAGGATACTATTATCATATCTGGGGCGGAATAGGCTGGGAAACCAGCTATGACTTCACTATTGATAATTACACCGTTGAAGATGACTGCTTCATCATCGACTATACACAGATCGAGTACATGATGAGTGAATCACCTTCGGATTACGTTCATTACAGGGTCCGGATGCAGTACAGGATAATAGACGGAAAAGGCTACTGGTCACTTTACACAAGGGAAAGAGTAGAATAGATGCCAGGCGTTCCTTGTTGAACCAGATCGTGAAAAAGTGTATTTCGGGTCTGAAAACAGGCATTCCGTTACATATCTGACTTTTGGCTCAGATGCACTGCTATTCTTAAGACAGTAAAAACAAGTTGTTTAAAACACATCATCCAGGAAGAAGTATGGGCCGACACAGAGAAAACGCAGCAATGCAGAATGATATAAATATCGAAGATACCGGGGCGCTGATGACGAGATCCCGGAGAAGCGTACGGATCAGGAGAATTCTTCTGATCCTCCTCGCTGTCATTGCTGTGCTCGCTATAGTGATGGCCGGTCTCCTCCTGATAGGAGAAAAGCAATACAACGAGCAGATCGTTATCGCGGAAAAGGCCCTTGCAGAGAGCAACTATGAGCAGGCAGAAGCAGGTTACCTGGCTGCGGTCAATATGCGCAGGCGCAGTGTTATCAAGCTGCGCAAACGCAATATCAATGCGCTTGAAGGTCTGGCATACGTATATGCTGCAGAGAAAAAAGTAAACGAATCTGTAACGATATACGATCAGCTCTATGCTGAAACAAAAGAAGAAAAGTATATAGATGCATCAAAGGAAGTTTCAGAAGGCGGACTTCCATCGGATCCGGATATCATTCCGGATGTTATAACGGATACATCTGATACATCTGCGAGACAGGAAACCGGACGGACAGATACCGGTGACAATTCGGGTAACGATCCGGATAAAAATACTGGCGAGTATGTAATGACCTCCGGTGCAACTGATGGCAAGACCCGCGATATCGCTCTGGTCCTGGATACATCGGGCAGTATGGACGGAGAGCCGATCCATGAGGTCGCAAGTGCAGTTTCGCGTTTCGGAGATACTGTACTGGGCACAACTGCAAAAGTTGGCGTCATATCATTCAGCAGTCAGGCAGAGGTGATGCTGCCGCTTTCTGCGAGCAATGATCAGATATCGAAAACAGCTGCTGAGCTTGAAAGTTTTGGCGGTACAAATATAGGAGCGGGTCTCGCAGCGGCAGCAGATATGCTTTCCGGAAGCACAGCGGACCGCAAGATAGTAGTTCTGATGACGGACGGAGAACCGACTGACGGAATGGATACGGATGAGCTCATTCAATATGCCGGCAGGCTCAAGGAGCAAGGATATCTTGTCTATACACTGGGCTTTTTCTCTTCGATGTCGCCGGGGAGCAAGTCAGAGCCGCAGCGGCTTCTTGAGCACATTGCATCTGAGGGATGCCACTACGAGGTGTCCGATGCATCTGATCTCAAGTTCTTCTTCGGGGATATTGCCGATCAGATCAACGGCGTGCGCTACAATTACATACGTATCGCATGTCCGGTCAATGTATCTGTAAGCTACAACGGAGAGACACTTTCATCTGCAAGAACAGACAGCAGAGCCCGCACATCTTTCGGGACACTCACTTTTGAGGATGCATATAGAGGTGATGACGATTATGAAGGGGATGGCGCAAACGCTGTAAAGATACTCAGGCTGCTCGAAGGTCCTGACTATGAGATCTCCATCAAGGGCACCGGCAACGGCTCTATGGATTATACGATAGGATTCGTTGATGATAACGGGGAATACAGCGACATGCGTTACTTTGATCAGATCGAGATCAGTCCGAGGACTGAGATATCGACTGAGGCCAGAGTATCTGATGTAACAAAGATGACTGTAGACTATGATGGAAACGGCATCATCGATAAGACCTATAAAGCAAAAGCCAGCAGCCATGCTGAGATAGTAGATAACACGCTGACCGTAAAAATAGTGATGATCATATCTGCGGTCATATACGCGCTGCTGCTCTTCCTGATCATTCGGAGTACAGTCAGGCGCATACGCAGAAACATCAGAATGATGTGACCGGAAAAGAAACAGGATTTCCCAAGGAGAGCTGTAAATGTTTTGCCCTAAGTGTGGAACAAAAGTAGAAGGAAACTCTAAATACTGCCCGTCATGCGGGGAAATGCTGCCGCCGCAGACTAAGATGAGAAACAGACCTGCTGTTACTGATACAGGCAGGGCGCTTTCCGTTGCCGGGCCGCATATCAGCAGGACAGGATCATTTCTGATCGGAAACAGATACAGAATGATCGTTATAATAATGATGGCTTTTACAGTCGTATCGTTCATCTATGCTCTGGCGGGAACGCTTAAGCTGTCGCTGTCAGAACTGTCCGGACTTGAACGCCTGGAAGCCGGACTCGGAGCAGCTGCTTATATGGCATTCATGATAATACCGTGTCTGCTGTCTCTGGAATCGATCAGAGCAGCACTTATGAAACCCGTGAAAACAGGGATCAGGAGTTTTAACATCCGGATGGATGCTGTCGATAAGTCTGTGTATCTGCCTGCTGCATTGACCATGGCTATCTGCCTGCTGATGCTGGTATTTCCAGCCATCTCCGCAGCAGGAAAGCAGAGTGCTGTCGGTGCAGCACTTACGGTCATCCTCGGCAGCTGCAAAACAGCTGCGATTGCCGGACTTCTGCTTTGCGCCGGATCGATAGCGATCACTGTTTTTTCGAGAAAAAGGACAAAATCATTAAAAAGCGAGATCTGACGCTTTGTTGTATGGATAGTAAACAGGGACGATAAAGAATTGACAGGATCAAGAGACTACAATCTGGAAAACAGAATAGATGCGATCTTCAAGGGGCGCTATGAGCTGCTCGGAAAACTGGGAAGCGGTGGCATGGGCATGGTATTTCTTGTGCAGGCCAATGACCTTGGGCGCAAGCACTATGCTCTTAAAGTCATAGACAAGAAGAGACCGGAAAATGCCGGGGTGGATGTATACGTTGAGATCCAGATACTCAAAGGGCTGAAACATCCGAATATCGTCAGCATCTATGAAGCGCTGGAGGACAGCGATTACGTGTACATCATCCAGGAGTTTATTGACGGAAGGACTCTCGCAGAGCTCAGGGATGATCCGCAGGCCCACAGGCTCATAGATACTGACACGGTCAGGCTGTGGATGATCGATGTAGCGGATGCTATGTCATATATCCACAGGATGGGCATCATACACAGGGACATCAAGCCGGGCAATATAATGATCGACAGCGACGGGATCGCGAAACTGATCGATTTCGGTATAGCACGCAGGATATCTACGGTCAGAAAGAGAAAGAACAGCAGTACTGTCGGAAGCGCTCCGTATTCTCCTCTGGAAAGGCTCCAGGGAAGTGCAGATGGTGTCCAGACCGACATATATGCTTACGGCACCACTTTTTACTCGCTTCTCCGCAGAAGGATACCTTCAGTAAGCGGCAGAGAGATCAACACTCTCCGCACGAGCAATCAGAGCATCGAGCCGTATTACATGAACGCTTACCGCACGATGGTCGGAGATCTTGAGAATATCGAAGACGAAGGGATCCGCAATCTGATACGAAGCTGCGTGGAGATCGATCCGGAAAAAAGAGTCAGAGATTTCAACAGCGTGAGATACAGTCTCCAGAGTATCGAACATGTCGAACAGGAAGTTGCCTACGCAAAGCGCAGGCACGGTGCTGTGAGCAAAGCCCTTGTCGCTATGCTTATAGCCGGGATCCTTTGTACCGGTCTCGGGATCGTGCAGATGAGACGCGATCATGCCCACAATTATGAAAAGATGATCCTGGAGGCAGACAACGCGTACGCTTCTTCAGATTATCATGCGAGTGAGGACGCGGCGAGAAAAGCGATCGAGTTCGACCCTAACAATGAGGCCGGATATGTCGCAAAGTATAAGGCGGAAACGGCTTATGCATATGAGATGAACGATGACAGCGCTTATGAGAAGCTCCTGAACGAAGCAGAGAATGACAGTATCGATCTGCCGAAGCTCAAAGAGAATCTGAATGTGTCCACATATGTTGCCAATGCATGTTATGAGACAGGACAGTTCTCAAAAGCGATAAGTGAACTCGAGGGCAGAGAAGATCTTGGTGATGATCAGCTGCTCCTTCTCGGCGAAGCTCTCTATGAAAACGGAGAGAATTCAAAAGCGCTTTCATATCTGGAAAAGATGACGTCTGATGTGCCTCAGAGGTATTACCTCGAAGGACTGATCAATGAGAAGGCTGATTACGCTAAAGCGATCAGTATGTATGAAAAGGTGCTTAAGTCAGATGATCAGGAGCCGGGTTTCAACGACCTTCAGCGTAAAGCATTATCCCAGATAGCGAAAATATATACTGACAGAGGTGACTTCGAAAATGCTATCAAGGTCATAACCGACACTGTCAGGGAGATCCCGGAACTGAAAGAAAGTGCCAAGATCAATATAATGCTTATGGACTGCTACTACAGATCAGGCAATTACGCTGATGCGATCGCTCAGGCTGATACGGTGATCGCCAAGTACCCGAATGCCGGAGCATATGCAATAAAATGCAGTTCACAGGCAGAAACCGGTAATTATCAGGACGCGCTCAATACCATAGAGAAATGGGAGGACGATTATCAGGACGATGCCCGGCCGCATATACAGAGGGCTCTGATCTATAACAGGATCGCAGGAGGCGCGGACAGCGATGCTGAGAGGCGGGACAGATACCCTGATTTCATCAGGGTATATGAGGAAGAGCTCAGGTGGCTCCAGGATCATAACGAACTGAATGATGAATTTTTAAGACTGGAAGGGTCATATCTCGAGGCTAAGAGAATGCTGGAACAGATGGAGGCGGGCTTATGAGATATATACTTAACACAATAACACATATTGCCAGCTATGCAGGGATCGGGATGATACTGTTCTTTGTCGGTATAATACTTATCATTGCTGCAGTGATAATGATGGGCAGACAGAGACGTATAAACCGAAGAGTAGTTACTGCGAACTTTAACCGGCAGTTTGTCAACGACACAGGGTACAGGATCTCAGATGTTGAAGCGGGGGAAAAGCGCAGGGCTATTGCACATAACCTGGGCATAAGAAAGGAAAGGTAAAAAGTAAAAGATGGAAGATTTTGTTATTTGTCCTAATTGCGGAAAGAAAAACGACAAGGGAGATATGTTCTGCGGAAACTGCGGGACCCGCCTTGATGCACAGGCAAAACCGGCACAGAGGCCGGCTGCAGCGAATAACGCAGTGAAACCTGCCGGAATGGCAGCTGCAGCGAATCCGGGCGTCGCGGCAAAACCTGCTGCAGTGAATCCGAATGCTCAGGCAAGACCTGCTGCAAATCCGAATGCAGGACAGAATGTTGCTTTCAGCCAGAATGCGCCGGTTGGTCAGAACGGTGAAGCGGGCAAGGGTGCAGCGACCGCCAGTCTGGTACTCGGAATACTTGCAGTGGTTTGCTGGTTCTTCGGATATTCTTCGATTTTGTCAGTAATTTTTGGAATAATAGGAGTTGCTCTGGCAGGAAAGTCCAAAAATGACGGATTTGAAGGCGGCACAAGAACTGCAGGCTTTATTCTTTCCCTGATAGGTCTTATCGGAGGTGCGCTGGTACTGGTTGCCTGTGTTGCCTGTGTAGGTTCTCTGGGAATCCTGGGAGCCTCACTATAATGATAAAAAACAGCCGTGATTAACTCTCTACACCTGCTTGGTCATGAAATACCGATATATGGTCTTGCTGCAGCTATAGGTATATTCGTTGCAGTAATATACCTTAAAGTAAATGTCAGGAAGAGACAGTTTGCAGATCTCGACCGGGATCTTGAACTGGCATTTCTATATGCACTGATAGGAACAGCGGTCGGTTCAAAGCTGTTATATCTGCTGATAGAGTCAGGGCATATTATTGAAAACATATCAAAATACGGATCAATAAAGACGTGGTATGCTTATATCACGGGCGGTTTTGTCTTTTTTGGCGGATTTATCGGATGCATTGCAGCAC
This sequence comes from uncultured Eubacteriales bacterium, assembly GCA_902786855.1. Classification (GTDB taxonomy): domain Bacteria; phylum Bacillota; class Clostridia; order Peptostreptococcales; family Anaerovoracaceae; genus Crickella. The sequence continues at coordinate 265,282 of CADAEH010000001.1, forward strand.
TGTATATATACAGCAAAAGGGCGGGGATATCTTTTTCCCATCTGCTTCAGCTGATGCTGCCGGCATTTCCGCTGGCACACGCGATCAGCAGGACAGGATGCTTCCTGACAGGCTGCTGCTATGGAAAACAGGCACAGGTATTCTTTGCCGTTACATATACGTGTTCGAATTATGCACCTAACGGAGTCCCGCTGGTACCGGTCCAGATGATTGAGGCAGTATATGAGCTGCTGCTGTTTGTGTTACTGTGGAGAGATTCAAAGCGTTCAGAATCAGGAACCAAAATGCTGGCTGAGTACTGCATCCTGTACGGAACAGGAAGATTTATACTGGAATTTTTCAGGGGTGATGCTTACAGGGGCTTTATAGGGCCGCTGTCTGTCTCGCAGGTGATCTCACTGATATGTATGGCCGCGGGATGCGCATATATATTGCATGTCAGGCAAGACAGGGGGAGAAGATGGATGAACTAAAAACGTGGCATGGGTGGAAAGTCGCCGGAGTCATAGGAAAAGGTTCATATGGTACGGTATATCGGATCGAGAGGGAAGCTTTCGGACGCACATACAGCTCTGCACTCAAAGTGATCACCATACCGAATGACAAGAGTGAGTATGACACTTTGATTAGCACCGGAATGTCAGAAGAGGATGTAAAAGCATACTTTCATGACATGGCGAGGAGTATTTCCAATGAATTCGCACTCATGTCTGAGCTCAAGGGCAACAGCAATATTGTCAGTTTTGAAGACTATGAAGTGGAGCCGCTCGAAGACGGTTACAGCTGGAGAATATCCATCAGGATGGAGCTCCTGGAGCCGTTCGTGAAAGTGCTGAAAGATCATCGTATCGATGCGGATGAGGTCGTAAGGCTGGGTATCGATATGTGCAATGCTCTCGAACTGTGTGAGCAGAAGAATATAATCCATCGCGATATAAAGCCTGAGAACATCTTTCTATCGCCGCAAGGGACCTACAAGCTGGGAGATTTCGGTATAGCCAGAGAACTAGAACGCGCATCAGCAGGACTATCCAAAAAAGGTACATATTCATATATGGCCCCGGAAGTATACCGCGGAGAGAACTACGGTCCCAATGTGGATATCTATTCGCTCGGGATGGTGCTCTACAGGCTGATGAATAACAACAGACTGCCTTTCATGCCCGAATATCCTGCTAAGATAAGATTTGCGGATACAGAAAAAGCCAACGCGAGACGGATGTCCGGGGAGAAGATCCCGCTTCCGGCAAACGCAGACCGGGAACTCGGGGAGATCATCCTGAGTGCGTGTGAGTTCGATCCCGGGAAGAGATATAGAAAGGCTGCGGATCTGCGAAAGGATCTCAAAGCGTATTCGGCAGGCAGATACAAACCTGTGAAAACTGCTCCTTCACTGATCGAAGAAACCGGGGAGATCGATGAGGAGGCTACAGTGTTCTATCCTGTGGCTCCGGTCGATGATATGAAACAGGAGGCAGTGCCGGCCGTCGTTGGAACAGCGGTGATATCTGAAACGGAAGCGACACCCGGAACTGCATCCGCTTCAGAAGATATAAAAGATACAAAAGAATCTTCGACGGATGACCCTGTGAAGCCGATACAGAAAAAAGAGAAAAAGGCAAAGGGAGAAAAGAAAAATCACAACAGTAAACTGATACTTGGCGCGGCCGCTGCAGTGATTCTCATTCTGCTTGCGATCTTTGCGGTCATCAGGCTCGAGAGCGGAGTCACAATAGACGAGATGACATATAAAAGCAGCGAAACCACGTACGTTTCCTTTGGTGAAGCTGACGAGATCACTGCTGAAGACATTGTCAAGCTTGACAAGCTGAAGAATCTTCAGGAAGTAAGATTTGATTCGATGGAGCTCGACAATGACATGATCAAGGCGATAGGAAGCCTCAGGACCGGGATCACCAAGCTGACAATATCGAATTGCACCGGGTTTACAGACATTTCCCCGCTTTCTGAAATGAGCGGTGTACAGGAGCTCATACTGAAAAATGACAGCATCACTGATGAGATGCTTGGGAATTCAGGTCTGGGCGGTATGAAGAGTCTTGCAGCTCTTAATCTGTCGCGCAACGAAGGCCTGAGCTCTCTGGAGCCGCTTAAGGAAATGCTTCCGAAATGCATGGGACTTTCGATAAGCTGCACTAATATCAGTGACATAACGGCGCTCAAAGATGCGAAAAAGCTGTATGCTCTTTCTGCAGCACATAACGGTATCAGCGACATTTCCATGATAGACGGAAAGGAACTGTTATATATAAACCTGGACGGGAATAATATATCTGATATATCGCCTGTGAAAAACTGGAAGAAGCTGACGCATCTGATGTTGTCGGGCAATAAGATCTCTGATATCTCTCCGGTCGCCGGGCTGGAGCTGCTCGAGGATCTTGAGATATCAGGCAATGAAATAACCGATCTGACACCTCTTTCAGGACACAGCTCGCTGGTGACCCTGTATGTCAATGACAACAGGATCACGTCTCTCAAGGGTCTGGAGCATGAACTCGCGCTTGCCAATCTGGCGGCAGCTGACAACGAACTTGCAGATCTCGATGGTATCGCCAACTGTACGGTGCTGAAGAGCGTGTATCTGGACAACACAGGGATCACAGATCTGTCAGTGCTGAAAAAGAGTGCGGAAACTCTGGAATGGATATCAGTCAACGGAGACGATATCGGGTCACTCGATGTCATGAGGGACATGCCTAATCTTACAGATGTATATGCGGACGACACCGGCATAGACTCGATCGATGCTCTGGCAGGGTGCATGAACCTGGAGACGCTGTCTGCAGAGAGAAACAGCATAAGCTCTCTGGAAGCGCTGAGAGGTCATGATGCTCTGATGAATCTGTTTATGAAAAGCAATAAGATCGGAGACATGTCCGTGATGGAGGATATGCAGTTTGCTAACAGCGAAAGTTCGAGTGCAGGAATCGATCTTGCGGATAATGATATCAGAAGGCTGATCGTGAAGACTGGTACTTCCGGCTTCTATTATAATCTGATCGGTAATCCTGTTGAGCAGTCGATAGAGTCAGGTGATAATAATTATTGTATAAGGATGTTCGGGATCAGCTATTATGACGGGATAGCTGAACTTGCTGATATGATGGGAGGCAATACCCTCTATCTGGATGGGTGCCCACTCGATAAGCAGCTTGGTGTAAGCGAGTCTTTGCCATCTATGAATGTTGTTTTCGACTCGGCCCGCGAGGGAGCGGAAAAAGAAATGGCCGAGTACAAGGACAGCGTTCGGAGAAACATATCATATTCGACATATGCGTATTCTACGTCATATAAGGAAAAGAGTTTAGATGCCGATGAGCAGGTCTTAGACTTTATTTTATAACAAGTTACATTTGACCTGTCGGGAGAGAACTGAATGGAAGAAGCACTATTCGTATTACAGATAGAGAACAAGGGAAATGTTCAGACTGTCGATCTTACTGAAAGTATGACGATAGGGAGGAATGCGAAGAACAGTCATGCGGATATAGGGGTCGAGGGCAACTATATCTCAAGAAAACACGGACGGTTCGATCCCGGGGAAATGAGTTGCTGTTATACAGATCTCGGCAGCCTCAACGGTACCTGGCTCAACGGCAGGAGGATCGATCCGGAAGTGCCGGTCGAGCTACGGAACGGAGATGTGCTCCAGATATGCGCAGGCGCTCCTGATTCCTGTGAAGAGTACACTACGATTTATTTCCTTGTACCGGGATATACCATGAAGGCAGCACATGACCCGCTGGAGATTGCAGCGCGCATGAAGACAGAGGAACCTTATCCCGAACCTGCGGCTGATCTTGCTGACGAACCTGTTTTGGATAACGTGCGCAGCACGGCTGTGTCTGCAGGGGACTCCCTCTGTATAGATATACATAAGCGCTCCGTAAGCAGCTTCGGAAAAAAGAAAACACTGTTAAGGGACATTTCACTTGAGATCCCTTCGGGCAGCATGGTACTCATTCTCGGAGGTTCAGGTGCCGGCAAAACGACATTCATGAATGCCGTAATGGGCTACGAGAAGGCTGACGCTGAGATCACATATGGGGACAACGACATCTATGAGGACTTTGAGGAGATGAAATACGAGATCGGATACGTCCCTCAGCAGGATCTCATGAGAGGGAGCGACTCGGTATATGAGACTCTGAGAAATGCTGCAGAGCTGAAGCTCCCGGTCAGGATGAGCAGCTCAAAGAGAGAAGCCCGGATAGAGTATGTACTGGATATGCTGGGCCTTTCGCGGGAAACGGAGACGGCTGTATCAAGGCTTTCCGGTGGTCAGCGAAAGAGACTGAGTATAGCTCTCGAATATGTATCCGACCCGTCGCTGTTTTTCCTTGACGAGCCAGACTCGGGTCTTGACGGTATAATGTCGCGCTCCCTGATGAACAGTCTCAGGTCGATAGCCGATGAAGGCAAGATCATACTGGTCATATCTCATGCTCCGGACAGAGTCAGAGAGCTGTTTGATGGTATTATAGTACTGGCTAAGAGTTCGGAAGACTGCGGAAGACTCGCCTTCTACGGAACACCGGAAGAGGCAGAGCGCTTTTTTGGCGTATCTTCACTCGAAGAGATAGTTGCTAAGATCAACCGTCCTGACGAGGGCGGCGAGGGAAAAGCTGACTATTTCATAGAAAAGTTTGAAAAAATGAGGTCATAAGGAAAGGCAAAACATGGAACGGGCGTCAAGGGTCCAGCAGGCAGGCATCTATTTCGGAAAATGCCGCAGAGCATTTGTCAACGAGAAAGGATGGAAAAACCTGATCAGCACTTTGATAATATCGATACTCATCATAGCTGTGGTACCGGAGTCCATGCTATACAGCTACGGAGCTACAAGAAACGGCTGCTTCGCCATGATCTGCGCATGCATATGGATCGGGGTTTTTAATTCCATCCAGTCGATATGCAGGGAGAGGGACATATTAAAGCGCGAACACAGATCAGGACTCCATATGTCGGCCTATATTGCTGCTCACATGCTGTATGAGATGCTGCTGAGTTTTGCCGAAGCGCTGATCGTGACTGCTGTCTTTACCATTGGCACAGATACATTATATACATCAGACTATCAGGGGATAATGTCAGCTGTTCCGCCAACGGTCACAGGTATGCCGGCGGTCATTGAGCTTATGATCACATTCTTTCTGCTGATTTACAGCTCTGATGCACTGGGCATAATGATATCGAGCATAGTGAAGACTCCGAATTCAGCTATGACTGTGATGCCTTTCGTGCTGATCATAGAGCTCGTTATGTGCGGTTATATATTCGAGCTGGAGGGTGCAACAGATCTGATATCCAATCTCACAGTAAGCAAATGGGCCATGTATGCTATGTGCACTGTAGTGGATGTCAACTCAATGGACGATTATATCCCGCAGTTTGCAGCGAACTACACACACAGCGCAGGACACCTGCTCAGCATGTGGATGATACTTATCGGCTTTACATTGCTGTATGGAGTGCTTGCGACTGTGAGTCTGGAATTCATAGACAGAGACAAGAGATGACATGCGAATGTCAATGGTATAGAAAAATGTGTGATCTGTATGCAAAAGTGTGCATTTCGGTACTGATAATCTGCATTTCATGACTTGTTACAGGTATATATGGTTACTTTAAGTATAATATAGATACTACAAAAGAATGTCGTAAGCAGTTACAGTGAACATATATGTATAAACAGTTTTGCCCCTTTTGCGGTATGAAAATCGATTCGGATGACGCGTTCTGCAGCTACTGTGGAGCGAGACTTTGCGTTCCGGAGAATTATCCTGTCAGCGCAGAAGAGCCTTCCGAATATACAGAAAAGGGCGGGAAGACTTCCGGAAGAAAGTTTATATATATTGCAGCTGCGATATCAGTACTGCTGCTCAGCATGTGCTGGATCATGTTCGGCATATCAATGGTAGACATTCTGAAGAATATGCTGGTGGAGAGCAACAGTGTCTCAATCTGGCCGATATTCGTGCTTGCAGCATATTTCTTCGCTGTTCTCTTCAGCGGTCTGTCCGTCTATGATTCAGTCGCCTTCAGCAGGCGTAACAGGATGCTGAAGATAGCAGACCTTAAGCTCTGGCTGTCTTCGGCCATGCTGGTGCTGACACTGATAGACTATAATGTAGTGCTGATCTCAGTCCGGCTGATCAGACAGAATACAGGAGAGCTTTCTATAAATGCTTTAACGGGATTGTACGGTCTTGCCGGACAGATCTGGACAGGCGAAGGACTTGCAGCAGTAAATTGTATCCTCGCAATCGCGCTGATACTTATTACTGCTCTGAACATTGATATCAGAAAAGTGCCCGCTAAGGCGAGATCAAAAAAAGCGGATATCCAGATGCAGAAACAGAGTAAACAGAAGAGAACTTTGCAAAATCAGCATCCGGAGGTAAGACAGTTCCTGAGAGGAAGCGCTGTAAAAGTGCAGGAGCAGGAACAGAAACTGAAAAAATTCGTTGGTCGATAATATCCCGGGGGAAAAATGGAAGAATACAGAAAATATGAGCCTATATTCGGATCATGGTATCTGAGCAGGCTGTTGGGCAAAGGCAGCTTCGGCAAGGTCTTTGAGATAGTCAGAGAAGAATACGGGACGACATACAGATCGGCGCTCAAGATCATCACCATCCCACAGGATGACGATGATGTCAAAGCCAGGATGACAGAAGGCACGGACCTCAATACTGTTTCCGAGTACTATGAGGGTATTCTGAAAGAGATCATTAACGAGAACGAGATCATGGCCCAGCTCAAGGGCAACAGCAATATCGTCAGCTATGAAGATCACCAGATCATCCCGCATGGGGACGGCATAGGCTACGATATCCTGATCCGCATGGAGCTTCTGACACCTCTCATCGATCGCATGGTCGAGAAGAAACTGGATGAGAAAGAGGTCGTGAAGCTCGGCATAGATATGTGCAAGGCGCTTGAGGTGTGCCACAAGAAGAATATCATCCACAGAGATATAAAGCCTCAGAACATATTTGTCTCGGATACAGGAGACTTCAAGCTCGGAGATTTTGGCATAGCCAGAACTATGGAGAAAACCACAGGGGGCATGTCTAAGAAGGGCACATACAAATACATGGCGCCTGAAGTTTTCCGTGGAGAGCCATATGACTCCACTGTCGATATATATTCCCTTGGCATAGTTTTGTATTCACTCCTTAACGGCAACAGAGGACCGTTTTTGCCGCCACCGCCAGCCAGGGTAACACATAATGACGAAGAAGAAGCGAGGATGAGAAGGTTCAGAGGAGAACCGATCCCTGCACCGAGAGATGCAGGACCGATGCTCACATATATCATACAGAAAGCCTGCGCAAACGATCCATGGAGCAGATATCAGACTGCCGAACAGATGCGGGGTGATCTTGAAAGCTATCTGAGCAACTATGGCAGCGCGGCCGGGTACATACCTGCAGCTGCAGGAACCTCAGGAGAAGAGACTGTTGTTGACGAGAGCATCAGAGGATACACAGGAAGTGTTGCCGCAGATCAGATGAGATATACCTCAAGGCAGGACAGTATCCATAACACAATGCAGCAGCCGCGTCCTTATATCCAGCCGGGAGATGTTCCGGGGGAAAGGAAAAAGAAGAAAATAATACCTTTGATCATTGCCTGTGTCGTACTCGGGATAGCAGTCGGGGTCGGAGGTTTCCTGGCACTTCAGGCATTGAGCAGAGGAGCAGATCTGGATCTGGACCTGGCCGGTATGATGAATGAGCCGACAGTCAGCGGCTATGACGGATCTGGTAAAATAGACGGAGATATCACCATTGATGAGGTGAAAAAGCAGAATTATCTTGATGCTATCAAGAAGGAAGACAAGAGAAACCGTGCAAATGACCTGCTGAACAGCATTTCGTACAGTGCGGATAAGACAGAAGGTCTCAGTAACGGGGACAGCATAAGCGTAAACGCTTCGTATGATAGTGCTATAGCCGAAGAACTTGGGGTAAACATCAGCGGAACAAGTACAACTATAAATGTATCAGGCCTGAAGAATATCCCTGAATATCTCAGTGGAACTACGGAGTATAACGGGCACTATTATCTGGTAGTAAACGAGGCTATGTACTGGACAGAAGCGAAAGCTACATGTGAACAGCGAAATGGTCATCTGGCTACCATCACAAGCGCGGATGAGCAGCAGTTTATCAGATCATTGCTTGAGAAGGATGCTGCCAAGTACAATTTCTGGCTCGGCGCGACTGATGATGGTCATGAAGGTACCTGGACATGGATCACAGGAGAACAATGGTCATACACTAACTGGAGGAAAAACCAGCCTGACAACAGAGCTGGTGAGTCCGAGGACGGAGATCAGAATTACCTGCAGATATGCTGCGGATCTGCTGACAGTGACAGATACATGCTGTGGTGGGATATGTCAAATTCCGGTATCTCTGAAAAGTTTAAAGATGCGCCTAATTTCAAAGATACCCAGTACTGCGGATATATCTGTGAATGGGATGGTCTTGAATAACGGAACAGTGCAGCAATCAGTACGGATCGCGGAGAGTTGAAAAGTGAGAGACAAAAGAAACAGATCTACGGTAATTCGCATAATAGCAATAATAGTATCTGTTGCAGCGATAGCAGGAATAGCTGCCGTCTTGTATTTCGGCGATCTCATCAAAATACCTGCACAGAAGGAATCGGCTCAGACTGAAACTGAAACTATTTCTCCTTCAGAGATCAGCCACGATACAGAACCTCTGGATACAGTATTCTTCGTATCTGATTATCAGATAATGCCAGGATGGGATACCCCGGCTGAAAATCTGACCGCCATACTAAGGGCGGTAAAGAAAGCCGGAAAAGAACCGACAAATGTTGTATTCTGCGGTGATTACACGAATGACAGCAGGCTTTCTGACTATGAACTCAGTCCGGATGCGTCCATACAGGAGATAAAAAATATCATAGCTTCAGAATGCAGCAGTGTATCAGAAAAAGATCTGATCTTTGAGCAGGGAAATCACGATCAGCTGACCGATGCTATCACGCCTACAGGACTGTATGAATATGAAAACTATTACGTGTATGTTCTGAATACCCAGTATGATTTCCCATGGAAGCAGGGAAAGAAAACAGAATACAGGGACAGGGTGATCCAGGCAGCTGAAAACCTGAAAACAAGTCTCAACGGCCTGATCGACGCGGGTGAAACAAGGCCGGTATTTATAGCCGGACATGTACCGCTCCACTTTACGGCTAAGACTTCCTCAAGGTTTACTACCGGGGACAACATGTATTCTTCGTACATCTTTGATGCAGTCAACAGCTGTGCAGAATATCTGGATATAATATACTTTACCGGCCACAATCATTCTAAAGGCTGGGACTGCTATATGGGCGGGAGCTGCATTTTCAAAGTGCCGGGTGATACGATACTGATACCGGATGCAGGAGGGCATTCCCGCAATACAGACTCATTCAATGAGAAAACGCTGAACTTTACATATATGAATGCGGGATATGTAGGATTTTATATAAACTGTTCACCAAAAGATTTCCGAAACGGAAATTCCGGCAACTATCGCGCTGCAGATGAAACACTGACCGGAACAGTTTGTGAGATCCTCCCGACAGAACTGGTACTGTCCAGATATTCACCGGAAGGAATACATCCTCTATGCGGCGATGGTGATGGCAATCCTTACAGGGGCAATATCGATGCATCACTCATCAGTGAAAATTACTACAGCATGAAAAGAGAAAGTCCGGTCCACATCGAGCGGAAAGCACTGATCAGCAAGATACAGATATTTTAGAAAACATATTGAGAAGGATAACGATAAGTTCTAAGGAGAGTAAAACTATGAGATGTCCTAACTGTGGAAATGAGAATAAGGCGACCAACAAGTTCTGTACAAAGTGCGGAACACCTCTTCCGAGGGAAGAAGAGATCCGGAGAGACTCTTTTTACGGCGGAATGTCCGACATGTCTTCTGCAGTACGATCATTTGACAGCTTTGAAGACGAGAAGACGGCAGTCCTTGATGACTTTGACAGCTTTGAGAACGAGAAAACAGTAGTATTGGATGACTTTGATACATTCGAGGATGAAAAGACCGTTGTCCTTGACGATTTTGACAGTTTCGAGGACGAAAAGACTGTCGTTCTTGACGATTTTGACAGTTTAGAGGATGAAAAGACCGTCGTTCTTGACGATTTTGACAGTTTCGAGGACGAAAAGACCGTTGTCCTTGACGATTTTGACAGCTTTGAAGATGAAAAGACCGTTGTCCTTGACGATTTTGACAGTTTTGAAAACAAAATGGCAGTGACCGTTGATGACATTCCGGAGCCTGCCCGCGAAGAAACTGAAGTCAGGGATGACGCCTACGGCTTCGAGATCTTTGAAAACGAGGATACTTACAGACCGGACAAAGGATCCGCGGAGATAAAGGCGGCAGCAGAAGAAAAATCTGCCGCAAGCGAAGCCGCTGCCAATGTCGCTGTCAATGCTGATGCTGGTGCCAACGTCAATGCTAATGCCAATACCAATACCAATACCAATGCTAATGGTTATGATATCAGTGCTGTTGATGATGAGATCACGGTGATCCTTCAGGAGCCGGGAAGAACACCTCCGCCGGCACCTACATTCAATTACAGATCAGTGTATAAAGAACATTATAATAATGTCCAGGATACAGCTTATATCGATCATCTGAGGAAGCTGAAAGGGCTGCTTGATGACGGCATCATAACAGAAGAAGAATTCGTACAGAAGAAGAAACAGATACTGGGGATTTAATATCGGGAGCAGATGAAAATGAAAATAACAGCAACCGGAGCTTCTCACAGAGGTAATATCAGGGGGCACAACGAAGACAACATATATGTGGACGGCGCTTATCGAAATGATCTGTCCATGGATAATGTTTTGATAAGCAGCCGGCGCACCTCAGGACCGTATACCTATGCAGTATTTGACGGACTCGGAGGCGAAGCCTGCGGAGAACAGGCCTCTCTTATAGCCGCTCTCGGCCTGAAGGCAATAGAGGATAGAGGTCATATCAAAGATATCGATACTTACATTATCACTACACATAAGGCAATTCTCAACGAGTCAGTGAGAAGAGATGCGCGCAATATGGGTACCACAGTTGCTGTTGTATGTGTAGATGGCAATACAGCAGATGTTTTCAACGTCGGAGACAGTAAAGTCTACCTGTACCGGGCCGGGACGATCAGGCAGCTTTCAAAGGACCACAGTGTAGCTCAGTCGCTTATAGACAGCGGTCTGCTGAAAGAGGCTGATAAGAGCTCAAGCATTTACGCAAGTGAACTGACCCAGTATGTAGGAATGAATTCAGAGGAGGACATTGAACCGAGTGCATATCAGACAACGGTCAATATTGTGCCCGGCGACATTATCCTTCTGTGCAGTGACGGACTCACAGGGGAACTGAGCGATAAGGAGATCCTGGATCTGATCGACAGGAACAAAAGTGATACGACAGAGAGACTGGCGGTGAAGCTGGTAAAGAAAGCAGTAGAAAGGCAAGGCAGAGACAACGTATCCGTGATAGTGGTATCTGTGATGCAGTAACTGTGAAATCAGACAGGGGACAATAATGGAAGAGTACAGAAAATACGAGCCGATATTCGGGTCATGGTATCTGAGCAGATTGCTGGGAAAGGGCAGTTTCGGCAAGGTCTTCGAGATAACCAGAGAGGAGTTCGGAACGACATACCGATCCGCGCTCAAGATCATTTCCATTCCTCAGGACGATGACGATGTCAAAGCCAGGATGACTGAGGCCAATGATATACAAACAGTATCTGAGTATTACGAAGGGATCCTCAGGGAGATCATTACCGAAAATGAGATCATGGCCCAGCTCAAGGGCAACAGCAATATCGTCAGCTATGAAGATCACCAGATCATCCCTCACGAAGACGGGATAGGCTATGACATCCTGATCCGGATGGAACTTCTGACACCGCTCATCGACCGCATGGTCGAGAAAAGGCTTGATGAAAAAGAGGTCGTGAAACTCGGCGTAGACATTTGCAAGGCCCTTGAGGTATGCCATAAAAAGAACATAATCCACAGAGACATAAAGCCTCAGAACATATTCATCTCGGACACCGGAGACTTCAAACTCGGTGATTTCGGTATAGCCAGAACGATCGAAAAGACCACGGGCGGCATGTCGAAGAAGGGGACATACAAGTATATGGCTCCTGAGGTGTTCAGGGGAGAGCATTATGACTCGACCGTAGACATATACTCACTTGGTATCGTTCTCTACTCGCTTCTGAATGGCAACAGAGGACCGTTCCTCCCGCCGCCGCCGGCCAAGGTGACGCATAATGACGAGGAAGAAGCGAGGATGAGAAGGTTCCGCGGAGAGCCGATCCCTGCACCGAGAGATGCAGGACCGATGCTTGCGTATATCATCCAGAAGGCATGCGCAAATGATCCGTGGGCGAGGTACCGTACTGCTGAACAGATGAGGAGAGACCTCGAGAGCTATCTGAACAATTACGGCAGCGGAACTGGATTCATACCCGCAGGCGGTGTTGAAGAAGGGACGGTCGTTGATGACAGCATCCGCAATACAACACAGCAGCCTCGGCCTTATATTCCGCAAGGACAGGGCCCGAGTCAGCAGGATGGTAAAAAGAAAATCATTATAATAAGCCTGATCGCGGCCGTACTGCTTGGAGCGATCATCGGCACGGCAGTACTCCTGAAAAACCGCAGCGCTGAAGATCAGGGCCAGACTGCAGGAGCTGACGGACAGGTGCAGACAGAAGAAGGTGATGATCAGGAAGAACTCCCGGGATATCTCCGGGATGCGTCGAAACTGGAATACAACGGTCACTATTATCAGGTGTTTACCGACGGGATATCCTGGTCAGAGGCTAAGGCAGCCTGCGAGAAGATGAACGGGCACCTTGCTACAGTAACAAGTCAGGAAGAACATGATTTTATCCAGAATCTGATCGAAAGAACGCGAGCGAAAACAGACGATAAAAAGTACAATTTCTGGCTTGGCGGATATGAACAGGACGGTAAATGGAAATGGGTCACCGGGGAAAACTTCCCTGACAGGGATGCTCCGCCGGAAGCAGGATTCCAGAACTGGTATAAAAACGAACCTAACGACAAAACCACCGAGACGCCTGACGGAGTGAAGGAAAACCAGAACTATCTGCAGATGTGCTGCGGCTCAACAGACAGCGAAAAATACATGAAATGGTGGGACATGTCAGATTCAGGATATTCAAACAAAAAGACATGGGATGCCCCTTACTACAAAAAACCTGAATTTACCGGATATGTCTGTGAATGGGATACAAAATAAATAACGGGAGGAATAGTAATATGTTTTGTCCAAAGTGCGGTACTCAACTCGAAGAAGGCGATCTGTTTTGCCCTAACTGCGGTACACGGATCTCTGCCCCTGCGGAACTAAACAATAGCATTGTAAATAGAAATAATGCAATAGAAGCAAGGGCTTATGAAGTTACGGAGAAGCCGTTTCCGTTCAGGAACAGACCGGGCATCGTAAAGCCTAAGCGGCGCATCGACACAAAATGGATCATCGGGATCGCGCTGATCGTCCTGGTCGCAGCCGGAGCTGTTGCAGCTTTTACTCTGCTGGGCGGCAAGGGCTCAGGTAAAAATACTGTCGTCATGTTGTCAGACGGCCAATATATAGTCACTAACAACCCGGCAAAAGAAAAAAAGAATATTGAGATGGCGTCCGCTCATAATGATTATACATATGACAATCTAGTAAGATTCAGCCCGGACGGTAAGTATGTTTATTACTTTACTAAGCTGGAAGACTACCGTGGTTCATTATGCAAGGCAGAAATCGGAAAGTTGAAAAAAGACTCTTCGAAAAATGATAAGTATATTGAAACGATAGCATCGAATGCTATGCCGGGCCTGCACATGATGCGCAATGGTACTCTGGTGTATATGGCAGGCGAGAATAATCTGTACTATTACGATGGAAAAGAATCGATACAGATCGCTAAAAACATCGATGACTACTGGACGGACAAAGACTACAGAATAGTCTATTCTGTTTCACAGACCGATGAATATGATGACTATCAATCATATGCGCTGTATGGAGTAGACCTCAACGATATCGACAACAAATTCAAGATGGCGTCAGATGTATCGTTCACCAATTATGTCGAAGATTTTGACAGAATAGTCTTTGGGAAGTACGATGCTTACGATAATTCATCGCTGTATATGACAGCATTCGGAAAGGAGCCTGAGAAATTAAGTAACAATGGTTATATCGTTCTGAATAAAGGGGATGATTTCTACTATATGGACGGGACAGGCAGAAAGCTGAATCTGTATGACTATGTAAATGATGATGCAGCAAGCGATGACTATTACTATGACGACATAAGGTATGAACTCAGAAGTGATGAGAATGCAGTACCTGTCTACAACCTGTATAGTTATAAAAAAGGGGCAAAGCAACTGGTCGCTGAGAATGTGCTTAACGCATATGGCGAAAACGGATTAATAGTGTATAACACAGTTGATATGATAAATGATAAGGTGTCGATCTATGATGTAGGAGACACATATGACGTGAATAGAATCTTTGATATCAACTATGAGGTCGCAAATTACATACTTGCCGATGAACCGGACAGGAAGCTGAAAATGTCATCGAGGACAGCAGATGTTCTGGGATTATACAATGAGGATACATGGGCTTCTTTCTATGTGGTAGGTCCGAGAATATATGTTACCTCAGGTTCCGGCATCTTTGAAACAGCTGTCAACGACGGAGAGATCGCCGGTGATAAGGTCATAACTGATGAAGGAAATGTTATGGGAACCGATGACAACAGCCTGTACTATAATGCTAACGGGTATGATGGCAGCGAGGCTTATTTCTGCGATATCTATAAAGTTACTGATGGAGAAAAAGTCCGTCTTGCTCAGGATGTGGCAAGCTCCGATCTTCAGCTGTATGAAGACGGAAACCTTTTCGCGTATACTGACTACAGATATTACGGTGATCAGGGAAGCGGAGAACTGGCCATATTTAATCCGGCAGGCGAGAAAAAGAAAGTAGGAGATGACGTTACGCAGTATGTCCGTGTAGATAAGAACAAGGTCCTGTTCATTTCCGATGATAAACTGTATCTGTTCGACGGAAAAGAAAAAGAGTCACTTCAGAATGACGTTGAGCAGATCTGGTGCAAGAACTACCTGAAGCCAACAGATACATTGATCTATGGCATTGGAGACTGACCTCTGTAAAAACTGGATCTAATTGAATGGAGAGTGACAATATGGCTATTTATGATGATTTAAAGGGTAAAATATCACTGACAGGCCAGTCAGCTGTCAGCAAGGTAAAGGATCTCTCTGAGACTGTCCGCCTGACTGGCACGATCAGTGAGGTCGAAAGTGAGATCAACGAGCTTTACAAAAAGATCGGATATGAGACCTATGTGGCATATTTAAATGATTCTGTTCCGGAAACAGAGGAACTGATATCTCAGGTGAGTGCGCTGCATCAGAGGATCGAGGACATGAAAGCACAGATGCAGGCCATCCAGACGGCTAACACATGTCCGAACTGCGGCAGCAAAACTAAGATGGGAATGTTATTCTGCAGCAACTGCGGTTTTAAACTGCCGGAACCGGTTGCAGAGGAACATCCGGGTTTCTGCAAAAACTGCGGAGCGCCGATCGTGAAGGGAGCACAGTTCTGCACATCATGCGGGACCCCGCTTAAATAGCTTTCTGATCAATGTAACGATATAATTGTTTTATGCCTCTCTGCTGAGGGGCATTTCGTGGTAGAGGAAAAGCCGGGATCCGGCAGTAAAAACTTTTAAAAGGGCAAGTTATGGAAGAGTACAGAAAATATGAGCCGATATTCGGTTCGTGGTATCTGAACAGATTAATAGGTAAAGGCAGCTTCGGCAAGGTATTCGAGATCATAAGGGAGGAGTACGGGACGACTTACAGATCCGCGCTCAAGATCATTACCATTCCGCAGGACGATGACGATGTCAAGACCAGGATGACTGAAGGGTCGGATATAAAGACGGTATCCGAGTACTATGAGGGGATCCTCAGAGAGATCATCAATGAGAATGAGATCATGGCTCAGCTCAAGGGCAACAGCAATATCGTCAGCTATGAAGACCATCAGATCATTCCTCACGGGGACGGGATCGGGTATGATATCCTGATCAGAATGGAGCTTCTGACACCTCTCATCGACCGCATGATCGAGAAAAGACTTGATGAAAAAGATGTTGTAAAACTCGGCATAGACATCTGCAAAGCACTTGAGATATGCCATAAGAAGAACATCATCCACAGAGACATCAAGCCGCAGAACATTTTTATCTCGGACAACGGCGATTATAAGCTCGGAGATTTTGGCATAGCCAGAACTATGGAAAAGACCACAGGGGGCATGTCCAAGAAGGGCACATACAAATATATGGCGCCTGAGGTGTTCAGGGGAGAAGATTATGACTCTACCGTAGACATCTACTCTCTGGGCATAGTCCTGTATTCCCTGCTCAACGGCAACAGGGGACCGTTTCTCCCGCCTCCGCCTGCAAAGGTGACACATAATGATGAGGACGAGGCGAGACTGAGAAGGTTCAGGGGAGAGCCACTGCCTCCGCCGAGAGACGCAGGACCGATGCTTGCATATGTAATCCAGAAGGCCTGCGCAAATGATCCATTGGAGAGGTATCGCACTGCCGGGCAGATGAGGAGAGACCTCGAGAGCTACCTGAACAATTATGGGCTTCAGGCAGACACGGCATCAGCAGATCTGTCTGAAGAGGATACAGTCCTGGATGAGAGCATACGAGGATATACCGGGAGCTATGCCGGCAGATACACGGGAAGATATAATACTGCAGGTTCCCGCACCGGCAGCGTTTCCTATCGGAATAATACCGGATCCGGATCAGCTGACTATTCGCTGACCCGCCGCCATGAACAGGAGATACGGGAGAGGCAGGAGCGTGAGCGTAAGATGAAACTTGCCGGGATAATAGGCGGTGCCGCACTGGCTGTGGTCATATTGCTTGGCGTGATCATATTCAAGGTAGTGATCCCGCAACATCAGTATAATACTGCACTTGAGGGCTCTGAGAACGGAAACTATTCGGAAGCATCCAGTGAAGACCCGGCGTCCAGGAAAAAGAATAAGCAGTGTATCGCTTTATACCAGAAGGTACTCGACGGCAGCTATGTGCCGGACGGCATTGAGGATGCTGATTTTGGAAGTAAGATCAAGGATCCCGGGCGAGCATCATTCGCATTTTGCCGGATCGTCGAGGGCGGTATCCCTGTACTTGCTGTCCAGATCGACAGTACCGTTTATTTCATCGGAATCGATGAAAACGGAGACGGGAGTCTCGGCTCACCGAGGTTTATAAGAGGCAGAGATCCTGCACCTTATAATGCCTCAGCATTCACCAAAAGAAAATACTACGAAAATATGGGATATATCACGTTTGAGGTCCAGTATAATGACGGCTCGTATCAGGAATGGATCCCGCTTTATCCGGGACAGGGCGACAATCTCTACAGAAGATACTATAAAAAAATGGATGAAGAGCATAAAGAGCATACCGTTTTCTATATTACGGACCGTGATGGGAAGAATACTCGCTACCCGGAAAAGGATCCATTCTATGATGAGCTGCATTTACGCACAGACAAAAACGCTAGCAGAGATATATTATTCACACAAAACACAGAAGAGGCTCGCGACAATATTTCATGGTAGTGAATGTATCCCGGCTTGAATAAAGCCGTATGAAAGGATAAAGATGGAAGAATACAGAAAGTATGAGCCGATATTCGGGTCATGGTATCTGAGCAGGCTGATCGGCAAAGGCAGCTTTGGCAAGGTCTTTGAGATAGTCAGAGAAGAATATGGAACTACATACAGATCTGCGCTCAAGGTCATTTCTGTGCCTCAGGATGATGACGATATCAGGTCGCGGATGACTGACGGGAACGGAGTGGAATCTGTAACCGAGTATTATGAGGGCATCCTGAAGGAGATCATCAACGAAAACGAGATCATGGCCCAGCTCAAGGGCAACAGCAATATCGTCAGCTATGAAGACCACCAGATCATCCCGCATGCAGACGGTATAGGCTACGACATACTCATACGTATGGAGCTCCTGACACCTCTGATCGATCGCATGGTCGAGAAGAAACTGGATGAGAAAGAGGTCGTGAAACTCGGCATAGACATGTGCAAGGCTCTTGAGGTGTGCCACAGGAAGAATATCATTCACAGAGACATCAAGCCTCAGAACATCTTCATTTCGGATACCGGCGATTTCAAGCTCGGTGATTTTGGCATAGCCAGAACGATGGAGAAGACCACAGGCGGCATGTCGAAGAAGGGCACATACAAGTACATGGCGCCGGAAGTGTTCCACGGGGAGCATTATGATTCTACTGTTGATATATATTCCCTTGGTATAGTTCTGTATTCGCTCCTGAACGGCAACAGAGGACCGTTTCTCCCGCCTCCGCCGGCTAAAGTGACACACAATGATGAAGAAGAAGCAAGGATGAGGAGGTTCAGAGGAGAGCCGATCCCTGCACCGAGAGACGCAGGACCGATGCTTGCATATATAATCCAGAAGGCTTGCGCAAACGATCCGTGGGACAGATATCAGACTGCTGAACAGATGAGGGGAGACCTCGAGAGTTATCTGAACAATTATGGTATGCAGGCAGATCCGGCAATAGCAGACATCTTCGGGGAAGAAACCGTCCCGGATGCGAACATCAGAGGTTACACCGGAAGATACACAGGCAGATATACGGGAAGATATACAGGAAAATTCGATTCTGCAGACCGCCGCACCGGGAGCTATACTTCCCCGGGTTACAATACCGGCAGTATACCTCCATATCAGGCAAGGAATACGATGGGTCCGTATAATACTCAGAATATCCCTGTTCAGCCTTACGGTGAGCCGGGCAATAACGGCGGAAAAGGAAAAAAGACGATGCTGATTGCAGGGGCGGTCGTAGTAGCGATCCTGCTGATCTGCGGAGCTGTTACTGTAACCTCTCTTGTATTACGGAATTCCGGATCTGACACCGCATCAAGTGATGCCGGCCAGAGTGGGCATGAAGAATATTACAATGAGGACGATGTGAGTAATACCGGCTCAAATGAAGCCTCGCAGAGTCAAAGCAATATTAATGACTCACAGAACGCCAATGTGAATACAGAACCATATGAACAGGATAACGGTTCGGCGGCTGCCTACAGCGATGAATATATAATGCCTGATGCAGATATAAGGGTCTATGAAAGCTGGGAGATCGCAGATTTCGATGAACACGATACCCAGATGGCGATCAATGAACTGTTTGCAAGACATGGGCGCATCTTCAAGGACGACGATGTCAGAAGATATTTTAATAATATATCCTGGTATTATCCTGAAAAGGAAGAAGTTGATCCTAAGGAAGAGTTCAATTCCTGTGAATATCAGAACTATAATCTGCTCTGCAACCATAGAGATGAATTAAAGAAAAATGATTAGAAGGCACTGGAGACTTATACTTGCTTTAGAACTGATAATTGCAATGGCACTGATCGGTGTTATTGCTTATATCCATATCAATAACCTTAAAGCAGAGGAAGAGACTGCAGCTGTCTCCGGAGCAAAGGATAACGGTTCCGCAAGTGACACAGCATCGGTGGGCAGCGGTGATGCGGATCCTTCCGATACTGCAGCACAAACACAGAAAACTGACGGGAATTCCGGAAAGACGGCAACTCAGTATACTGTTTTTGTTGAGACTGGTCACGGTACGGATGAGAACGGAAACTGGGATACCGGTTGCACCTGGTCGGACGGAACGACAGAATACGTCGAGGCAGATGTGATGCTCCCTATTGCAAAGTCTATGGTGAAATATCTTCGTGATTCAGGCGTCACAGTCATCACAGACGCAGACAGCGGCAATGACTCGAATCTGTTTGCAGCACTTGATTATATGGAAACACATCAGGTCGACGCTTTCGTCAATCTACATTGTGACTACGAGGGCGCTGACTCAGGAACAATGCCTCTGTACAGAACAGACGAGCAAAAGGCATTAGGTCTGGCTCTGTCAAAAGGAGTACATGAATACATAGATATTCCGGACAGAGGCCCGCAATACAGAGAAGATCTGGATACCCTTAACAGTGAAAAGCCAAAGTGCCCGGCAGTACTGTTTGAGACAGGCTGCATCAGTTCAGACAATAAGATCCTGACAACACAGTACGATGAATACGGGAAAGGACTCGCGAAAGGAATGTGCGACTTCTTGGGTATTAGATTCCATGAGGCAGAGAAATAAAAGATCTGGAAGGAGGATGCTTATGAAAAAAACAGGTATGCTGCTGGTTATAATGTTACTGATTGTATGTTTTGTTGCCTGCGGGTGTGCCTGCAGTTCAAGCAATGAAAAAGAGAAAGTAGGATTGGTAACCTGGGAGGAGAATCCGGATACAGAAATGATCCTTGAAACCTGCGGTTTGGATCCTGACAGTTATGATGTCGTGTATAATAGCATTCCCGGTGCCGACAAGGAACGAAACAGCGATGGTACAATCGATTCGTCAGGCGAGGATGCTCAGATAGAAGCTAATGTGTGTAAAATGGCATCGGATTATAAGATGTCATGCACTGTTATAGTGTTT
The DNA here is from genome assembly GCA_902786855.1 of uncultured Eubacteriales bacterium. Taxonomy (GTDB): domain Bacteria; phylum Bacillota; class Clostridia; order Peptostreptococcales; family Anaerovoracaceae; genus Crickella. The sequence continues at coordinate 286,050 of CADAEH010000001.1, forward strand.
CAAATCGGAAGTAGATATAGTACGGGCATAGATGAATTTCTTTCAGAAAATGAGGGCAGAACAGTGTTCGTATTAAGTACTGACGGGACTGAGGTATTGGATTCACAAAACTAGAGTAGCAGCTATGGATCTATAGAAAAAAAGGGAGGAAAAATATGAAGAAAAGATTGATTACTATACTTGTGACTGCTGCACTAATAGTAGCGTCTTTTGCTCCTGCAACCTTTGCTGCCTCGAAGGGCACGAAAAAAATGACGGTATACAATACCATAAAAAACGGGAATGTCGTTTACTGCTCTGACCGGCTGTTGTCCGGGGTATATAAGATCGATCTCAGTACAAAAGGCGTCGCTAAGATTGCTTCAGAGTATGGTGAATGGATGCGTCTTCACAAGGGATATCTCTACTATTACCACTATTATGGATATAATTCAAAGCTCTCCAGAATAAACCTTTCGAACAATAAGGCAAGTACTGTTTTCAAATGCAACGGCAGGGATATTCATTACGCTATCAGTAAGTCCAAAATCTACACAAGTTATGAATCCGCCAAAAACGGAAAGACCAAAAGAAAGGTCATGAAGCTCAGCGGCAAGAGCAAAAAATCCAGCAAGACCAAAGTGAGAATGACGGAAAAAGCAACCAATGCAGATGGGTATTTTATCAAAGTCAACTATACCGGCGGCTATGAGGACGGAGAGTATTATGACGACCTTTACTATTCCGTATATTTTGTAACACCTGCCTGGAACATCCTTCTTGAGAAAGGCAAATCAGAAGATGTGGAATAGCGAAATGCAAATAATGAGCCGCACGAATATTTTACTCATAGAACTGTGGAGGAATGAAAATGAGAAAACATAAAATCACGGCGCTGATACTGACACTTGCTCTGATATTTTCATGCATGCCTGTGTTCGCAATTGATGAAGCAGACGAAAACACCTCAAGCGACCTGAACTTGGTTGATGAACTGACGCTGGAAGAAGATGATGCCGAAGCAGCTGCAGAAAATAATGTATTGGCTCAAGAATTGACTGATGAGCGAGCTGATCCGTTTGCTGCAGGCGCATCTTTTCCGACCGCAACGCAGATAGCTCTTAATAAACCAGTATCTGACTACTTATCAAAAAGCGGTGAGAATGACTATTTTAAGTTCACATTGGCGCAAGAAGGACTCGTCCAGATTGCTTTTGCAAGACCAATGCAAGCGAAGAGCAGTGCTTACTGGAGAGTATCAGTATACGATTCCAAGCAAGAGAGGCTTGTTTATACACAAATGACGGGAAACTATACTGAAAGTCAGGTTCCTGATATGGGTCTGCCAGCCGGAACATATTACATAAAAGTAGAAACGGCTTCATATCATTCGAGCGATACATACACGATTACCGTGAAATATACTGTATCGGATCAATGGGAGAAAGAATACAATGATGCAGCACCTAATGCATCGTTTATGTCTGTAAACAAACAGTATTATGGGAGCCTCGGGACACTCCCTGACAAAGATTACTATATGTTTACTACAAGCGGCACGGGCGTCGTGAAGATCACCTTTACCTCAAAGATGCAGGAAAAGACCTCGAATTATTGGCGACTGAGCCTATACGATAAAAATATAAAGGAGATCACACATCTGAACATCGGTGGAGGCTATGAAAAAACAAGCTTTCCTCAGATCGGTCTGCCAGCCGGAACATATTACATAGAAGTGGAGGAAGCTTCGTATTATTCAGATGATACTTATGGGCTGAGAGTTGATTATGCGGCGTCCAATCTGTGGGAAAAAGAAATCAATGACTCAGCCGCTAAAGCGTCACCAATGAATGCAGGTACTGCTATACATGGGTCACTTTGTGATATCTCAGATAAAGATTATTACGTAATAAACATTTCGAGAGCAGGTAAATACAAGGTCGCACTACGAACTCCGATGGTTTCAAAAAGTGGATCATACTGGCAAGTATATATATATGATACAAATGTAAATAGTCTTGATAACTATAATGTCAAAGGCACTAGTGGCGGCGGTAGTAAAGATATCTATCTAGCGGCAGGGAGATACTATATAAAAGTAGTTTCAGGGTCTTATTATTCCGGCGCTACATATGATCTTTCGATATCGCTAAAGCCTGATGTGATACAGGATCTTGCTGCAGTAAAGATTTCCAAGCCAAAAGCCGGGAAAGGATCCATGACTGTCAAGTGGAAGAAAGTATCAAAGAAGAACCGGAAAAAGATTCAGGGCATAGAGATTCAGGTAAGTACAGATTCAACATTCAGTAATATTGTAAAATCCACTACAGCCGGAAAAAAGAAAACTTCTAAAAAAATAAAAGGACTTAGTAAGAAAACAAAATACTGGGTGCGTATCCGTGCATACAGAAATGATACCAATGGTAAGCATGTTTCCGCATGGAAATATAAATCGATAAAAGTCAAATAGAACAGAACCAACAGATCGATAGTAATATAAAAGGAGCCGTCTCAGTCTTTTCAGATGAGACAGCTCCTTTATGCTTGAATAAAGATTCTCAGGATGCGTTGTATTCTGCTTTGATGATGTCTATCGCGGTCTGCAGCGGATCGAATATCGTTTTATCCGGGGCAAAACCGAGATCGACGGCGGCCTTGTACATGATCGGCAGCTCGGTGCAGCCCATGATGACACAGTCCTCGTCGAAAGAGTCCGTGAAGGCTTTGAACTTTGCTGCGACATTTTCATCGATCGCGTTCTGCTTGACGGCTTCGATGAATTCGCGGAGCTGCGAGTATTCTGCCTCGGTCGGTGCGGTGACATGGATGCCGTACGGAGCGAATGTGTCAGTGTAGATGCCCGAGTCGATGGTGCCCTCGGTGGCCATAAGGCCGACTGACTTTATACCCTTTGCGGCGAGATCCTTTCCGAGCGCATCTATGATATGCAGGATGACGGTCTTGCTTTCCGGGATTTTTGCATACACAGCAGGGATGAAGCAGTGCGAAGTGTTGCAGGCAAAAACTATGCGCGACACGCCCATGTCCAACATATGGGAGACAGAGTCAGTCAGAGCAGTCTCGAGCTCTTCACGTTTTTCGCCATACAGCAAAGCCCTGACACGGCTCGGCATCGTGCAGTTGTTGTCTATTATGATGCGGGGTCTGTCCCATTCCTTTTCTACAGGGAAGGCGTCGATGAGACGCTTGAAAAAATCCACCGTTGCATACGAGCCCATTCCGCCAACTATTCCTACTACATAATCCTTCATACAATGCTTCCTTTCATTGTGCGACCTGACAGGCATAGACGGATATCCTGTGCCGCAGGTCTGCTGTTCTGTATTGTGATGCCCGGCGATAAATGCCGGTTCCCGGCATTTTTTTGAGCGCTTTTTCGCGAGCAGGCCTACTATTCACAAATTAATCATACATATTATTACCCTATGCTGTTATAATAGCATAGTTAAAGGGTATTGTATCCGATGAAACGCGGAAAGATACCGCTGATTCAGACAAGAGGACGATAAATGACAAAAGTTGTGACATTCGGGGTGTTCGACTATTTTCACTACGGACATCTCAAGCTCTTTGAAAGAGCAAAAGCCATGGGAGACTATCTCATCGTCGCGATCCAGGCTGAAGAATACATCCTCAAGTACAAGCCGGATGCCCAGATCCTGTATTCACAGGAGCAGAGGATGGAGCTTATCAATGCTCTTGAGGTAGTAGATGAGGTCGCTGTCTACACAGATATCGACAAGTCGATCAAAGAGATCGACTTTGACGTGTGGGCAAAAGGCGAAGACCAGAATCATGCCGGATTCCAGGCTGCGGAGAAGTGGGCTCTCGAGCAGGGCAAGACAGTTAAGGTGCTGCCTAGAACGCCTAATATCTCAACAACCAAGATCAGGCAGCAGCTGATCAAAGACTGATGCTTTTGCGGGCTGCATGTGTTATAATTTTGCAAAGCGGGCTCTGATGAGCCTGTGTGTTTTGATGTTATAAGAATAGTATTAAAGATATGATAGAAACAGTAAAACAGATCTATGAAGAACACAGATCGCTGGGGTGGGTCAGGATCTACAGACTGGCAAAGTCTGACCTGATCAGGCTTTACCGCGGCGCCGCCCTCGGATGGGCCTGGGCACTGGTCAAGCCTATCATGACCCTGTTCGTATTTTATTTCGGAATCAGGATCGGACTCAGACATGGCGGAGAAGTGAACGGAATGCCTTATTTCCTGTGGCAGCTGGCAGGATTCCTGCCTTGGTTCTATATGAGGAGACTGATCCCGGGCGGCGCAGGCTGCATCAGGAAATACAATCATCTTGTTACCAAGATGAAATTCCCGGTCTCAACAATACCTACATTTCTTAATATATCCGAACTGATGGTGCATCTGGCGCTCCTTGCACTGACGCTTATTACTTTTGCGTGCTTCGGCTGCAAGCCGGATCTCTATCTGCTGCAGATACCTCTGTACATGTTCCTGATGGTAATATCATTTACTTCATGGAGCCTGTTCGCCGGCATGCTCGGCGCGATGAGCAAGGACTTCCTCAACCTCATCAAGTCCCTGTCTACAGCTATATTCTGGATGTCAGGCATCATATATGATGTCAACGAGATACATAATAAGTATCTCAGATTTGTACTCAAGCTCAATCCGGTCACATTCATTTCCAGCGGATACAGAGATGTCTTCATCTACAAGAAATGGATCATAGAAGATAAGGTCGGTATAATTTGCTACCTCATAACACTGGTCGCCACGATATTAGGCGCGATCTGGGCTTACAAGAGGCTGCGTAAAGAGATCCCTGACGTACTGTAGAGGTCGTAAAGACAGAGTATTTTTCAATTATCAAGGGTAAGAAATGGCAATAAACACCAAAGATTTTGCAGAAATAAGAAAAGTAAGAGAAGAAAACAGGGCGCAGGAGGGCGAACGCAAGCTCGTGGTCTCGTTTACCAATGTCACAAAAGAGTACAAACTCTACAAGACAGCCAAAGCCCGTTTTAAAGGTCTCTTCTCAAAAAAGGTGCCGTTCAAGGTCAACAGAGCTGTAGACAATCTGTCTTTCGAAGTCAGGCAGGGCGATGCTCTTGCTTTGCTCGGACATAACGGCGCCGGCAAGTCCACCATTCTCAAGATGGTCACCGGCGTTACATTCCCTACTTCAGGCGAGATATACGTCGACGGAACCATAAGCGCGCTCCTCGAGCTGAGTGCAGGTTTTGACGGCGAGTCTTCAGGCAGGGACAACATATATTTCAAGTGCGGCCTTCTGGGCATGGAAAAAGAAGAGATCGCTGCGCTTGAGCAGGAGATCATAGATTTTGCAGACATAGGCGAATACATCGATCAGCCGATGAGGTCGTACTCAAGCGGTATGAAAGCCAGACTGGGATTCGCCATATCAGTCAACGTCAAGCCTGACATACTCATCGTCGATGAGGCGCTCAGTGTCGGTGATAAGAAGTTCAGAAAGAAATGCACCGCCAAGGTCAAGGAGATCATGGCTAACAAGGATGTTACGCTTCTGTTCGTAACACACGCAAGCGAGACTGCAAAGGCTTTCTGCGAAAGGGCGATCGTGCTCGAGAAGGGCAGGAAGCTGTTCGAGGGAGATATAGACGAGGCAATAGAATTCTATGAAGGAACTCAATAATACACAGGTAGGGCTGCACAGGGACAGGCGCGCAAGAGGTGTGGCTCTGAGACCTGAAGGGGCAGAGATCGTATATAACGGCTGCTCTAAGGTCCCTCACGACAATCGATACCGGAATGCTGCAGTGCGTGAAGCCATCAGAGAGGACTCCGTTACGGCTTCCACTTCGAACGCTGCTGCATCTTCTGCTGCGGGCAGGATCCGTAAACATCAGTGGAAGAGACTGACCAAAAAGCAGGCACGTAAATTTAATGTGGCGATTCTTTTGATCTGCATCCTCGGACTTGGAGGAGCGGTCGCCTGGAGCAGCAGCCCATGTGCTATCACGATCAACGATGAGCCGGTCTGCTATGTATCCAGCACAGATGACGCCATCAAGACCATGAAGCTTCTCGCCGAGGACAATATCCCTAACGGATCTGCAGTCAAAGCGATCTCAGTCGGAGAAAACCTCGGGACACGCAAGGTGATCGGTTTTGACAAAAGGATCAGGACCCCTGAAGAGGCAATGCAGTATATCAGGGACAAATACCTGCATAAAAACAAAGCCGAAATGATCACCGCCAGCACCAAGGTGACTTTCGAAAAATTCAATCCAAGCCCGGATTTCCGCAAGGATGACGATATGCTTGCAGGGCAGGAACGCATCGAGAGCGAATCGATCTCAGGTGAGCAGAAGGTGACAACACAGTACTCTGTCCGGAATGGGCAGATGACCGGCGAGGATGTCGTCGATGTCGAGGTCATCGATAAGGGCACTCCGGCTGTTATCTACAGAGGAACTCTCGGTCTCCCTGAGGGTGAGGACTGGAAAACATATGAGGGCATGCCTGTCTTCAACGATGGCGAAGATCTCATCACAGACGCAAAGCATTACCTCGGACTCAGATACATCTGGGGCGGATTCAACCTGAACAAGGGTGTTGACTGCGTAGGCTTCGTTGTAGAGATGTACAAGAAATTCGGTATCAAGCTGCCGCACAGCCATGCGGGGCTCAGAAAATCCGGCATCGCGGTACCGTCAATCAAAGAGGCCAGAGCCGGTGATATCATCTGCTATAACGGACATGTTGCGCTGTACATGGGCAACGGAAAGATCATCCATGCCACAAGAGGCAAGTCCAACAATGTCCACATTTCCAACAGTGTAAATTACAACAAAAAGAGACATATCATCACAATCAGAAGGATAGTTAATTAATAGGATTGGCGGTCGTTAAAAGCCGCCAATTAATATTAAGGGCGGAACAGTGAATAAAATAGCTAAAACTGCAAAAAAGAAAATATTTGATCTTGCCAAGAAGAACAAGACATTCCGTGTTGCTGCAAGAGGCGGCAGGGATGTTGCTTATCATGCCAAAATGGTCCTCGATGAGCCTTTCGGTAAGATCGATGACAAGAAGGTATTCTTTCAGACCTTCTCCGGCCGCGGATACAGCGACTCTCCGCGGGCGATGTACGAATATATGCTGAATGCGCCTGAATACGCTGACTACCATTTTGTCTGGAGTTTCAGGGAACCGGAAAAGTTCGCTTTTCTCAAGGGACCGAGGACTGAGGTCGTCAAGTTCAGAAGCAGAGCTGACAACAAGGCTATGAGAACTTCGAAGTACTGGATCTCCAACTACAGGATGCTCGACCATCAGCATCCGCGCAGAGGCCAGATCTATGTTCAGTGCTGGCACGGTACGCCGCTCAAGAGACTCGGATATGATCTCGAAGCGAGTGATAATTCCATGAACTCCATCCGGGAGATCAGGAGCAAGTACAGGACAGATGCGAAAAAGTTCACATATCTTATATCGCCGTCGCCGTTCTGTACGAAGGTGTTCTCAACAGCGTGGAACCTTATAGAGACCAACCAGACGCACAAGATAATAGAGGAAGGGTATCCGAGGAATGACAGGCTCATCAATGCAACAAGTAAAGAGCGTGATGAGATCAGAAAGTCGCTCGGAGTCGAAGGCAAAAAGGTGATCCTCTACGCACCTACCTGGAGAGATAACCAGCACACAAGCGGAGAGGGTTATACATATAAGACAGAAGTGGATTTTGACAAGCTGCAAAGGGAGCTGGGAGATGATTACGTGATCCTCTTCAGGGCACACTATCTGGTTGCCAACAGCTTTGACTTTGACAGGTATCAGGGATTCATCCGCGATGTCTCAACCTACAGCGACATCAACGACCTCTACATAGCGGCAGATATCCTTATAACAGACTACTCAAGCGTTTTCTTCGATTTTGCCAACCTGAGAAAACCGGAGATCTTCTACATGTACGATCTCGAGGAATACGCCAATGAGCTGAGAGGTTTTTACATCTCGCTCGACGAGCTCCCGGGTCCGATCGTCCGTGATGAGGATGCGCTCATCGAAGAAATAAAAGCCGCAGATGACTGGCAGCCGGACGAGAAGTATGAAGCATTCCGTGCGAGGTTCAATCCGAAAGATGACGGGCAGGCATCAAAGCGCACCCTCGCACACATCATCAAAAAATAGTGATACAGAACCGTCCGCAAGGACATATTAAAACAACCCCGATTAATCACAGGAGAACAATATGGGATTCATCAGACAGGAAACACGAAATGTGATGACTCTGTACTATCTTCTCAAGCTGGACAAGAAGATACCTACAGATCCTGACAAGATCAGGGCTAAGCAGAACAAGCTCATCTACAAGAATATGAAGAGAGCCTATAAGCATGTGCCTTTCTACAGGAAGAGATTTGAGGAACTCGGACTGAAGCCGGAAGATTTCAGATGTGCAGAAGACCTTAACAAGTTCCCTCTTCTGACAAGAAAGGACCTGCGCGAATGGATGCAGGATGAACTCGACACTCATCCTGACAAAGCGAAGAACTGGATCCTCCACAGCACGAGCGGTTCTTCCGGCATTCCTGTCAAGTTCCTGATGAGCAGACGCGAAGAAGCCTGCTACAACGCGAACTGGATAAGAGTGCTGATGATGGCAGGTTATGAGCCGTTCACAGGCAAGATGCTTACCTTCCTCACGACACACAGCAAGGTCGACCCTAAGAAGGGCGACTCCTGGGTACAGAAGCTCGGCATTCTCAGACGCAGGATCGTTCCTGAACACCTTTATGTCGGTGAGGGCATGAAGGATCTGATCGATCTTGTCAATGACTATAAGCCTGACATGCTCTGTTTCCGCAAGAATGTACTGGTCAGGATGGCTCTTTACGCCAACAAGCACGGTATGAAGATCCATCATCCTAAGGTCTATAACCCTGTTAGCGAAAAAGTCGATGAGATCACTCTCAAGCTGCTGACGGATGCCTTCGGTCCTAACATGCTGGATGCATATGGATGCAATGAGACCGGAAGCTGCGGCATCAAGGTGCCGGGAAGCGATGTTTACTACATCCCTCGCGACACGCATGCGATCAACCTGATCGATGATGACGGCAACCTCACAGACAACGGGCACGTCATCATCACAACACTTTACAAAAGGGACTTCCCGATCATCAACTATGATGTCGGCGATACGGCTACCTTTGAAAACAGGGGAGGCGTCAACTATATCAAGACCATCATCGGCCGCACCAATGACATGGTCAAACACAAGGATGGCACTCTGACCTCTGCTACTGAGCTGTACAAGATCCCTAACGGCATCACAGGCGTAGCCCAGTTCAGATACGTCCAGAATACGATCGACGATATCGATATCCTTCTGGTCTACGATCCTAAGGAAAAGAAGAATTCAAAAGAAGATATAGAAAAACACTTCACGGACAAGATCAACGATCTGTACGGCATGAAGGACGGAAAGCCTGAATACCAGCTGCACTACAAGTGGATGGACGAGGTACCGCCTGATGTCAACGGCAAGATGAGATGCTTTATCTGCAACGTGAAAGACGAGGAGGCAAAATGAAAAAGATACTGATACTCGGTGCAGGCATTTACCAGGTACCGCTGATCGAGGCTGCTAAAAAGATCGGTCTCTACACCATAGTCACCAGTATTCCGGGCAACTATCCGGGATTCAAGATCGCTGACAAGGTATGCTATGTGAATACCACCGATCAGGAAGCAGTGGTCGCGCTCGCCAGAGAAGAAAAAGTAGATGCTGTCATCACAGCAGGTACCGACGTTGCGGTGCCGGCTATGGCAAGAGTATGTGATGAACTCGGGCTCCCGGGTCTTTCATACGAGGCAGCCATGAACTCTTCTGATAAGTTCTACATGAAGACCCAGTACGAAAAGTACGGTGTCAGAACAGCAAGGTTCAGAAAGATCGATTACGCTGATCAGGACTACATGGAAAAGCTCGCCGATTTCGAATATCCGATGATCGTAAAAGCTGTGGACTCGTCCGGCAGCAGAGGCATCACCAGAGTCGATTCAGCAGAGGAATTCCCTGCGGCAATCGCTACAGCCAGAGCAAGCAGCCGTGCTGACTACTATCTGGTAGAGGAATTCATCGAAGCAGAGGACGAATTCGGTGCTCAGGGCTTCGTTGTTGACGGAGAGCTGCAGTTCGTACTTCCTCACGGAGATTACCTGCTGCACCTGGCAACAGGAGTCCCTTACGGACACTATGCTCCATATGCTCTGCCTGACGATATCATGAAAGATCTCTTCGAGCAGACGGAACTCTGCGTAAAAGCTATGCACATAGATAACTGCGCGCTCAACTGCGACTTCCTTATCAAGGACGGCAAAGTGTACGTGCTCGAGATCGCAGGCAGAGGCGGCGGCGCCAATCTGATGGATCTCACTGCCATCTATTTTGGCATAGACTACCATGAAATGATCGTCAGATGCGCCCTCGGTGAGAAGGTCAGCTTCAACACAGGCGGCGACAGAAGGAATCCGGCATCCTATGTCGGTACTCCTAATGACTGCATGATGCTCAAGTCAGACAAGTCCGGCCGTATCGTCAGACAGGAGAACAATAACGATCCTGATGATCCGGACATCCTGCAGATCGTATTCGATTACGAGGTAGGCGATGAGGTCCGCGCTTTCAGGGTCAGCCCTGACAGACTCGGTCACGTCATCACCAAAGGCCGCACACTTGAAGAGGCTCAGGCCAAGAACAGAGAAGCCATCTCCAACATCGTGCTTGAGATCGAGTAGAATACCCGGAGCAGCATAAGAAATGCGAACGAAGAGAGACCCTTTCCGATCAGGAAAAGGTCTCTTTTAATGTTCGGTCATTATGTAAATGTTCTGTCTTTCCGGTTGATGACGCGAGGACGGTCAGTCTTTTCCGCTGATGATGCGATTTGCGCCGCCTGTTTTTATGCGTTCGGGATCGGATGTGTAAACATCACGTACTACATACTGAGGGTAGTTGCCCATGGAAAGGAACATCCTGCCAACGTATTCTCCGACCATTCCGATGGTGAACATCAGCATGCCTGAGAAGAAGAATATCGCAACGATCATCGATGCCCAGCCTATGACCATCGAAGGATGCATGAGCTTTCTTATTATAAGTATCAGGGCTCCGAGGAGACCGAGAACGGAAATGCCGAAACCGCATCTCTTGGTGATCTGCAGAGGGACCACTGAAAAGCCTGCGATGTTGGACCAGAGACCGAGCAGTTTCTTGAGGGTGTAATTGGACTTGCCGTAGGCTCTCTCAAAGTGCTCGATCGGTACACTGGTGATCCTTTCCGGAGAGACAGTGCGGAGAACCAGACCTTGCAGATGGGAATACTGCTCGTGGTACTGCTTCATATTCTCGCATACGTATCTTCTCATCACACAGTAGCTGGAAGTACGCATATCTTTTGGCTTTCCGATCAGTATGCGCACGGTCATAAAGTTGACCCATGAGCCGAAATTACGGAAACCGGAATGCTTTTTGTCCGGATAGTAGCCGTAGATAACATCATAGCCTTCGTCAAGCTTTGCAAGCAGCTTGCCAAGCTGAGACGGATGTGTCTGCATGTCATCGTCCATGGTTATGATGATGTCGCCGGCAGCATAAGCGAGACCGGCCATTACTGCATTGTGCTGTCCGGTATTGCGCGCAAGCTCGACCGCGGTAACATAAGTGTACTCGTCTGCAAGGGCTCTGAGCACATTGATCGTTTCTCCGCCGTCCGGCGAGCAGTCATCTACAAGGACGAATTCAAAATCATCGATACCCAGGCGTCCGAATTCTTCAGCAGTCAGTTCAACTACATTTCTGACAGTGTGTGAAGAGCGATAGCATGGGATAACAATACTGTATTTCATAATGGTTTCCTCAGGAATGTCTGTGACATAATTATCCAATCGTATAGTTAAAGCAATTCTATTATCTTTTGCAGATCTTGGCAATAAACATTAACAGAGTTATATATCTGCATTCAGCAGCATCATGCCGATTTGATCGCCAGAGCTGCGAATCAAGGTATGGTCAGATGGAACTGCATAGCGGTCAGAAAAAAGCATGGCTGTGGTCAATACGGTTGAAAGAAAAGCGTGGACAATGTAAAATACCATTGTTTACAGACGGAGAATAGTTTCACAATGCTTGACGGAATAGTAAGACTTCTGGAAAAAACGAATAATGTAAAAAGGAGTTCGTACTTCTGGAATGCTGTGAGCGCTATGGTGCTCGCGATGCAGAGCCCGGTGATCCTGATGGTGATGAACAGGACCAACGGGGTCGTTGATGCGGGCATTTTTTCCATTGCGATCGCTGTCGGCAACCTCATGATGTATGTCGGTCAGTATGGGCTGCGGAGATTCCAGTCCTCAGATATCCGTGAGCAGTACACATTCAACACATACCATGGGATGAGGATAGTGACCTGTTCGATCATGGTCATAGCTTGCCTTGCATACTGCATGTTCGGCAGGATGTTCAGGAACTATACCGGTGATAAGGCCATTGTAGTTTTCCTCGTCTGCATGCTCAAACTTTTCCAGGCATATACCGATGTTTACCATGGGCACATGCAGCAAAGAGGAAGGCTCGATGTTGCCACAAAATGTTCTTCCATAAGATATGCCTTAGAGATCGCTGCATACTGTATCACGCTTATTATCACACCGAATCTGGTGCTGGCTACATATGTATGCGTCGGAGTGTCGTTCGTAGTGATGATGCTTACAACCATAAATGCGGGCAGATATTACAGTGACTCACTGAAGCCTGAGTTCACACTGAGAAAACTCAGATCCCTCGCTATCGACGGATTCCCGCTTTTCCTGAGTATGTTCCTTAATATATATGTGGGCAATGCGCCAAAATACGCTATTGACGCATATCTGACTGATGATGTCCAGGCCATCTTCAACATGATATTTATGCCGGCGTTCGTGATCCAGATCATCGCCCATTTCATATTCAACCCGATCCTGACCACATACGCTGAGCTGTGGATGGCTGAAGAGAAGAGCAAGTTCAGTGAGATGATGAAGCTTGTCAGAAAACAGTGCATGTTCGTACTGGGATTGCTTGTTCTGGCGATACTCGTGGCACTGACGATCGGCCTGCCTGTCCTGTCACTGTGGTTCGGTGAGGACCTGAGTGCATATAAAGCAGAGCTGTGCATCATCATGTTCGGCGGAGCCATGCTCGCTTACTCGGTCTACTTCAGCACGATCATTGCGATCATCAGGGTACAGAGATCGCTGATCTTCTGCTACGGCGCAGTCTCCATAGTTTCACTGGTGATCTCGAAATGGATGGTAGTCGATCATGGCATGATGGGCGCATCGCTTCTGTATGCTGTGTTGATGACCATACTTGCGGCAGCTCTCGCGGCAGTCGTATTCAGAGCTTTTGCAGCTGAGAGAGCGAGGCTGAACAGGGCAAGAGCGGCAGGGGGCATTGCAGACGACACTTTAGACTGACCATGTGGTTAGAAAAAGGGCGACAGCGAAACTCTGTGAAACTCGTTTCGCGACCAGATGTAAAGTCTTCTTTACGTTGAAATTTCAACGATGTAAAGTGTTCTTGACTAGACAAATATAAAGGTTAATAAACATCAAGTTTCGTTGATGTTTATTTTTTTTTACCTAAAATTAAATGCATCACAGAAAAATAGAAAAACATTGACGAGAGGAAGTGACGTTATGCAAAGCAAAGTTTGCAGTATGTCTGCTATTATTAAGGTTACGCTGATTTCAGCAATAATGATCGCAGCGCTGATAATATGTTCTGTCAGCGCCGATGCTCTGTCCGGAACTACCGGAAATATCAAGGCTGCTACAGCGGTAAGGGCGTCCGCATCAGTCAAAGGCAAACAGGTAGGCTCTTTTGGCGGTAATGCGAAGGTCACTATTATCAGGGAAAAATTCACGACCAAGAAAAGCACCAAAAAGACCAAGATCTGGTACTATGTGACCGATGGCAAGACGACTGGCTATGTCAGATCTGATATGGTAGGCAATATCAGCTACAGCAAAACTCCGGTCAAGGTCAAAGTGAAAACCAAAGCCCGCAAGGGTGCCGGTGATAAGATGAAGAAAAAAGGCACCTACAAGAAGGGCAAGTCTCTGACTGTCGTAATGGAGGCGAAAGCCAAAAACGGATCAACGTGGTACAAGGTCAAAAAGGGTTCCGGATATGCTTACATAAAGGCTAAGCATGCCAGAGTGACCGGAAAAACTACATCGCCTGCAACGAATACGGCAGCGGCAAAAGCTTCACCGGCAGCAGCAGCACCATCTTTACCAGCCGCGGATCCATCCGCACCGCTGTCCATCACCACCAGCAATGTAAGGCTGCCGGAAGACAGGGTCACAAATCTTCCGTTCAGCATCATGGGCACGGTAAGCTCAAACCATATAATCCAGAAGGCAGAGGTCGGCATCACCGATTCTTCAGATAAGTGGGTCCGCAAGGCAACAGCAGATGTAAACAGCACAGTGTTCAATATTGCTTCCGTCGACGCTCAGATCAAGTTCGGAACTCTGACACCGGGAACATACACTTACAAGGTGAGAGTCAAGGTCGACGGAAAGTGGAGTACACAGGCAAGCAAAAAGTTCAAAGTCAGAAAGGCTGTCGTCCCGGCACAGCTAACGCAGACAGCACTTTCACTTGCATGGCCAAGAGGGACTTCCTCATCAGTTTATTCATACTCAGGCGGTTCTCCGACACCGAATTTTGTTAATGCTATCAATACTGTTTTCCCGGACAGAAGCAACTGGTCAGCAGCTCCGAAAGCAGGTGCCAGCTGTGATGTGTTCGTAGGAACTACAGTCAGGACATCAGGATATGACCCATATTATCCGAGAGGGTGGGATGATCAGTACAGTTACCTGCAGGCATCAGACAAGTGGGTCAGAATAGCATACAGCGGCAGCCTGTCAACACTGCAGAGCGGAGATATCATCCTGTATAAGAGATCCTCCGGCGGATGCCATACTTGCATCTATGTAGAGATCGACGGAACTCCATATCTTGCAGAAGCGCAGATCAGCAGAAACTATGGATACCTGAATTCCAGTACCAGTAAGATACAGAAGTTCAGTGACAAAAAACTTCTGGTTGTATACAGAGCAACCAATTAATCCGAAAACTTCGTCAATGATAATATTTTTCAGCCTGAAGCACAGATCAGTACTGATCTGTGCTTCAGGCTGTTTTGCTGTTTTTCACAGCATAGTCCGCACCATATATGATTTGCTATTATGCGTGATGTTTTGGTATAATAACTGCAAGTTGGCATTAAATTGCGAAAATTTAAGGAAAAGGAAGTTTGTTATGAAGAAAACAGCAAGAATTTTATCAATTTTCATGGCAATCATGATGCTGTTTACAACAGCTGCGATCAGCGTTTTTGCTGAAGGAGAGGCTCCTGCTGTTCCGGCTAACGTAAACGCTTATCCTGATTACCATTCAGTAACAGTCAAGTGGGACGCATCACCGAATGCAGCCAAGTACATTGTTACAAGAAATGACGGTAAGACATTTGAAGCTACCGCCACAGAGTATAACGATGCAACTGCTACATGGACAGGTGATGAGGGTGCGCTGAAGTACACTTACACAGTAACTGCTGTTGACGCTAACGGAAATGCTTCTGCAGCATCTGCTCCGACAGCTGAGACATCCAGAGTACGTACTGCTTACTATTACGGTACAGTCAAGGCTAAGGTCACACTCAAGAGCCATGACAAGAAGAAGAAAAAGATCACTCTTAAGAAGGGTGACATCGTCAGATCTGAAGGCTTCAGCCAGGGCGCATTCAAGTTCACACGCAACGGACGTCCTTATGAGGCAAAGTGGTTCAGATTCAAGAAGGTAAAAGCGGACTTCACCAAGAACGCTTATGTCAACGGCTTTACACCTGAAGCTTATGTCAACCACGGTAACTTCGGAAGCAAGACCGGTTACCTGATCTGGATCAACATTTACTCACAGAGAGTATTCATCTTCCAGGGATCAAAGGGCAACTGGAAACTGATCAACAAGGATGAGCGCGACGGTATGGACGGATATCTCTGCGGATCAGGAAAGGCAAAATTCCCTACACCTACAGGAATGAACAAGTCTCTCCACAAGAAGATGAAGAAGTACAGCAAGCACAGCTACTGGAACTGCTTCTCCGGAACCAATGCTATCCATGACTCAAAGAAGTGGGAACTCAAGTATCTCGGAAAGATGATCTCCAACGGATGCGTAAGAGTTACACATAACGAGGCTGTATGGATCTACAAGAATGTACCTAAGAAGACAAGAGTTATCGTATTCTAGTCAACCGGCCGGTACAAGTCCGGGGCAGTTGCTTTAGTAAAAGCAGTTGACCGGGAGCTGAAGACCAATCAAAGGTCAGACAACAACTAATAAATGAGGAGGTAAGACAAAAGTCTGACCTCCTCATTTTATTGCAATGTGATTTCTGCTGACGGCGACGCCCGCTCCGATCAGGCTGCATCATCAGTTATCTCATAAATATCAACGTCATCGTTGGTGAAGCACAGTTCGTAGTCATCGCCTTCGAGGCTTGGGATATCTGTAAATCGCTTGGAGACTACGACATAATCGACTCCGAGTTCCTGAGCGAGCTCACCGCGTTCTTCGTTTTCCGGATCATACAGCTTGCTGTTAGTCTCGAGCATCTCCTGCCTTATCGGCCATTCATTGGCTCCGAGGTTGTAGCCCGACCCGGCGATGTAGCAGAACCTCTGTGAGTATACTGCGTACAGGAAGAATCTGTTGGCCCATCTGTTCTCGTAAGAGTATTTATCCAGAGCTACACTGTAATAGCGGTCAGTCGCCAGCAGAGAGTCTTTAGGTGTGTTGTCACGCAGCCACACCATCGCTTCATATTCATCATTGCTGATGCTTTTGTACTTATTGTATGTGCGGGCAGGATCGGCGTGATTTTTAGCTTCTCTGATATTAGCCTGGTAATTCATGCCAAGTGACACAGTAGTTGCAATCAGCAGGATGCAGGTCACTGTTTTAAGTGCACCGAGAGCTATGCCGCGGCTTTTGCCGCTGGCGCGTTTCTCTTCCATATCCTCAAAGAGCCAATATGAGATGATCGGCGCGAAGAAGACGGTGACCAGACCAAAATAGATCTGGCTGTGTCCGCTGTAGTTCAGTATGAACATGAGGATAAGGCCGACGAGTGAGGCGGCGTATATCGTGACTCTGGTGAAGTCGAATTCCTTCCTGCCTGTGAGTACCATAAAGAGTTCTCTGATATATCCGATCGCAAACGGCAGGAAAAATGCTGTAAACATGAAGATCAGGAAGACCAGCAGTATGATCGCCAGCATAGCTGTATAAGGTACGCCGGCAGACTTCATCATTTCAGTAAGCGGAGCTTTCCAGAAGGAAATGTCCGAAATAGTCGCGAGTGCGAACAGAGCTTTTCCGCTGCTGTTGCTCTGGCCTTTGCTGCCGAGCACGGTCAGATAGACTGTGATGAACCCGGCTGACAGTACAAGAAGCGGCAGGACTTTCGAGAATCTGACCTTGCGCATTATCAGGCCGAGGAGGAATGTTCCCCATATGCCTGCGATGATAACAGCACCCATAGGACCCTTGATGCCGGTCTCACACATCATCAGAGCAAGAAGCACGAGCAGGGAAGGAATGCTTTTGATCACACCTGCAAAGCTCAGAGATGCTTCGGACTGCCCGGCCTCAGATGCTGCAGCCTTAACGGTGACGCCCGGAGAGTGCTCATACCACTCTTTGAACATGAGGACCAGAGCCATCGCGCCGGCGATA
This sequence comes from uncultured Eubacteriales bacterium, assembly GCA_902786855.1. GTDB lineage: Bacteria > Bacillota > Clostridia > Peptostreptococcales > Anaerovoracaceae > Crickella. The sequence continues at coordinate 303,875 of CADAEH010000001.1, forward strand.
CCGAACCCGGCGGTGTTCTCATTCTTGTATGCAAAGAGAAAAGCAATAGAGCTGCTGATGTTCCTGACTATGAAAATGTTGGAAAGGAGCATGAGCAGGCAATACAGGCCGGCGCGGTCTGCGCGCCTGCAAAGTGTGCGGAAGAACGCATAGAATGTCGTGCACAGTGTATATGCGGTCATCAGCGGTCCGCATGAAGAGAGGACCACGTCAGAAGATATACCGAAGAGCCTTACCGGGATAGCGTAAAGTATCTCGGTAAATATGTGATAGGTGATATATCTGCCCTGTATCCATGGGCTCTGCAGCGGATAGTCATATGCGAGTGAATTGATCAGACCCATATGATAAGCCTTGTCAGCATTCATGTATATGAAGTCGCAGTATTCAGGCGACATGTATACATACTGGGTCTTGAGCAGGATAAAGAGCAGAGACATCGCAAAGAACAGACACCATGAAGCAGGCAGTCTGCGCAGATCGAGACGCTGCATCATCAGCTCATTTCTTGCCTTGATGGAAGAAACCTCTGGCCCGTTTCCTCCGGACGCCTTTTTCCTGCCGGCTGTATTTCTCATCCAGCTGAAGCTGCAGACAAGCAGGTATGCTGCAGAAAGCGCCGGACCGATGGTCAGAAGCAGGATGTCAGTCTTTATATAATCTGTAATAAAGTAAAGCAGCATCATAAGAGACCATCCGGTGAAAAGTCCGATCACGATCTCTGCTGAGGCATGTTTAGGCTTTATGCCTGCGAGCCTTATGATAAAGAGGCCCGGCAGCTGCACATAGAAGATTATGTATGCAATGAATATGCATACCGACTGTACATGTGCTTTGTACACGACAATACTGACTGCGAGCATCGCGACGACGGCCAGCGCAGACAGGATCTTTACGATGTTGCTCAATATTCCGTTCTGGTGGTTTGATGTATTGCTCATATGGTTATTAATTGATCATAAGGGATCATAGGTTGAAAGATCTGCCTATCTTTTTCTGGTCAGAACCGTGTTGACCATGTCTTCCGGTTCGCCTTCTTCAGCATCATTTCTCTGCATGACAAGTGTTCCGTCTTCTGTGAAACACAGAGTGACATCGATCCACTCGTTGATCACATGCATCGTGTTACCTTCCATTCTCCAGACACCGTCCATCTTTTCTTCAGTGATGTTGCCTGTCCATTTTCCTCCGTCTTTAATGGTGAGCTCAAAATTGCCGTACAGGTAGAGAGCCATATCGGATGTGGCTTCCCATGTCCCGTAGAAATCCTCTTCCTTGGCCTGAGCCTTTACGATATCAGCACCGTCCATTTCTTCTTCGAACATGATGCCGTTACCTTCAACGACATCTTCATCCTCCATCAGCTCCGCATCTTCAGACTGCGGCGGGATCTCATCCTCAGGTTTGTTATTCTGGTGATTTGCGAAAGCAAAGCCGGCAATCAGCGCAGCTACGACAACGAGCATGATACCAATCAGTAAACCTTTTTTATTCAAATCTGCACCTCCTGTGTCAGTAAGTAATGTCAGTAAATAATAATGTAGAAATATTGTGCCGGGTGACAGACGATATATTATGCCACTGCCGGGATATTATCCATAACATTATAATAGATTACTGTGAAAAATCTATATGTATTTGTTGAAATATGATTCTCATCAATAACTATAATAACTATGAAAACAGTGACTGTTCTGCTCATGAACAAACCGCTGTGTATTGGCTGCCTCCTTGTATTGATCACAGATGTAATATAAAATAGCTATGTATGGGCAAATGTGCTAATGGCACATATACATAATGTATGAAAGTATGCGTGCCGAACCGGATACGGCATACCGGCAAAAACGATAACAGCACAGAGGGGGCAGTTATGATCAAATTCAACAACGTACCTTTTACGGGAAGAGAACTCGAATATATAGAGAAGGCGATAGCCTCCAATAAGATCTGCGGTGACGGACAGTTTACCAAAAAGTGCAGCGAGTGGATCGAGGAAAAGACCGGTGTTTCCAAAGCGCTTCTGACGACTGCATGTTCTACAGCACTCGACATGTCTGCAATGCTGGCAGATGTCGGTCCCGGCGATGAAGTCATCCTCCCGTCGTTCACTTTTGTCTCCACTGCGAATGCTTTTGCTCTGCGAGGGGCGACACTGGTGTTCGTGGATATCAGACCTGACACCCAGAACATCGATGAAAATCTGATAGAGGATGCGATCACTGACAAGACCAAAGCGATCGTTCCTGTACACTATGCCGGGGTCGGCTGCGAGATGGATACAATTATGGACATTGCACGGAGACACGGGCTTCTCGTCATAGAGGATGCAGCTCAGGGCGTAATGTCTTCATATAAGGGCAGGGCTCTCGGCGGTATCGGTGACTATGGGTGCTATAGTTTCCATGAGACCAAGAACTACAGCATGGGAGAAGGCGGAGCTCTCCTGATCAGAGATCAGGAAAAGGTCGAAAAAGCCGAGATCATACGCGAAAAAGGAACTGACAGAAGCAAGTTCTTAAGAGGACAGGTCGACAAGTACACCTGGGTCGAGGTCGGTTCATCTTATCTTCCGAGCGAACTCAATGCCGCGTACCTCATGGCTCAGATAGAGGTGGCAGATAAGATCAATGATGACAGACTCAGGAGCTGGGCATCCTACTATGAACAGCTGAGCGGTCTTGCTGATGAGGGCAGGATCGTACTTCCGGTCATACCTGAAGAGTGCGAGCACAATGCGCACATGTTCTATATCAAGGCGGCAGACATCGAAGAGAGAGACGCACTGATCTCTTTCCTCAAGGAAAACGGTGTTATGGCTGTTTTCCACTATGTGCCTCTCCACTCATCACCTGCAGGCAGCAAGCTGGGCAGATTCCACGGAGAAGACAGATATACGACCAATACATTTGAAAGGCTTCTCAGGCTGCCGATGTACTACGGACTCACGCAGGACAACGTGGACTACATCTGTGCTAAGATAAGAGAATTCTATTCAAAATAATAAGTGAGGAAACTCAGATAGCAAAACATCATACAAAGAAAAGAATATTCAAAAAGCAGACTGACAGCCAGCCTGAAGTTTCTGATGTGCAGAATACTGCAGCAAGTACTTCAGAAGCAGAAACAGCAGCGGACGATGCCGTCAGGATGCCTGAAGAAGAAGCCAAAGCCCCCGGCGAACAGGAAGGGGCTTTGTTGTCGTCTGAAACGGTGAAGACTGCAGATCAGCCGGCACCCAGAATCAGCCGCTTCAGAAGTCTGACGATAAGACAAAAGCGCCGCCATGTCAGGGTCGGTCTGCTGCTGCTCGTCCTGATGACTGCAGCTGCTGCATTCACGATCTATACAGACTACAGAGAACGGCCCGGAATAATAGAGACCGGCTCGATCAGGGCTTCCGAGAGAACGCCTGACAGTATCACACTCGAATGGGATCATGTCCGGAACACTGACACCTATGCGCTTTATTACAAAAGACACGGCAACAAGTACAAGGAGTGGACTCGCCTTGAACTGGACGCGGAATCGCTCAGAAGCAAAGAAATAAAACCCGGAGAATCTGAGCGTGAGAACGATGACGAGACACATATCCACGTCGTAAAAAAGGTAGACGGGCTCGAAGAGGGTGTGAAGTACGTGTTCAGGGTCCGTGCGGATAACGATGAGCGAAAGGGATTCCTGACCGGAGGCAAAACTTTCAGCACCATGAAGAAGCAGAAAGTCGAGGTCAGAGACAATATCACCAAGCTGACCTCGAGCAAGCCGTTTACATTAGGAGCTAAGGCAAAGACTGAGCTTTCCTATAAGTCGAGCGACACGGACGTCGCCAAGGTGGACAAAAAGACCGGCAAGGTAACGATCACCGGGCCGGGAAAGGTGACTATCACAGTCAAGGCAAAGGAAACCGACGTATATATAAGCGCCAAAAAGAAAGTGCATATCCTTGTCATCCAGTCTGATCCGGTCAATGCATCCGGCGCATCCGCGTTCGCTATCTATACTCTTGACTCAGATAACTGCGAGGCGGTAAAAGCAGTAGTCGGAGCGGGCGGTAACACTCATTGTCCGCAGGCTTTCGGCTATTCCGGGGATAAGTACTATATCGCATACGGTTCATCCGGTGCGCAGAGGATCATCACCTATGATGTCGATGGCGACGGAAGGACCGTATCGGTACCTGACATCGCGCTCGGACATCCGAACGGTTTCTGCTATGCTGACAGCACCGGACTCTGCTACTGCGTCAGGGGCTGGAGCGGCAGATGCGTGACTTACTCACCTGAGACGGGCGACTATGGGGTCATCACTTTGCCTCGCGGAGCTTCCGGTATAGGCTATGACAGAGATAAGAACAGATTCTACACCAGCTCGAGGACGGGAATGGTCTCGTATTCAGGTGATGGCTCGTTCAAGATCCTCAATACAGTCGGTGTCGTAAAGCACAGAGGCTATACTTATACGCAGGACTGCGGCGGGCACGCCGGTATCATGATGAGGTGCCTCTCGGGAAAGGAAAAGCACGGCACTAACTACATCGATCTCTACGACATGGAGGGCGGAAAGTACCTTGGCAGTCTGGTCTGCCAGCTGAGTGAAGTAGAGAGCGCAGTATGTGACGATGACGGGTACTTGCTGATACTCGCCAACAACACAGCAGATACCGATTACATATGGAAGACCGATATCAATATCAAAGATATTGCAGAAGGGCTTTAGGCCTTTGCTCTTGAATGACATACCTTTTGCTTATACAATAATGATGGCGGAGAATAATCTGATGGAAAAACGCACCAGATCACCGATTATAGGTATCCTTACTCATAAGGAGAGAGAAGAAGGCGGTAAGATAATTATCGCCGGGCTTTGTGTTGTCACGATGCAGGGCAGTCGTGAGCTTCTTGATACTTACAGGATCAGGATCGATATCCCCGTAAAAGAGAATGCAGCCGAGATCAAGTTCGGCTCGAGATACGGCAGAAAGCTTCCGCGCGGAGGCAGCATCAACCAGTACGAGATCAGTATCGACCGCGAAGAAGCCAAGAGTTTTGATATACAAAACAAGCTGATCGTAAGATATGACGGGCTCGAGGGAAGGATACTGTATTCAGCCTATGACCTTAAAAAGGGCCATAACAGGAACAGCAAGGTCTTCGTGAAGGACGGCATCGCGATGTACTTCAGACAGAGTAAGTACAACTCCCTCACTTTTACTGTCAGGGATGCCAACCGGTACGATTATCCTGAAGAACAGGACAGGATACGGAAGGCATATAGAAAGTCTCTTACAGCTAAGAAGAAGAGAGTCGCTCACGGCAGGGAGGGTCTCGACAGATCGGGCGAACCGATCCTGATGTATGAGAAGAACTGCTCAAGATATGAGGAGAGCGCCTCGGTGCTTTATGAAAAGCTCATAGATGCAGGCTATGACAATGTCTACTATGTAGTGAACGAAGATAATCCGGAGATAAAAGATCTGCCGGAAAAATATCGCAGAAATCTTGTCTGGAAGGATTCGGACAGGCATCTTGAGCTGATCTTCGAAAGCGATACATATATAGCGACTGAGTCGACTGAGCATGCGCTGCAGCTCAGGATCGCGAATAAGCTGGTTATGGACAAGATCAAGAGCCGTGACCTGAGATATGTTTTCCTCCAGCACGGAGTCATGTACATGGTATCGCTCAACTCCGAGATGAGGACGGGCTTCAGAAATGCCGGCATGAGACTGCAGAGGACGGTAGTTTCTTCGGAGCTCGAGGCAGAGCACTTCATTGAGCTCGCCGGGATGAAGAGAGAAGACCTTTACATCACAGGCCTTGCTAAGTTTGACAACTCATACAGGCATGAAGATGCTGACAGGATCGTCATAATGCTCACATGGCGCAGATGGGAGACCAATCAGGCAAGAGATGATCTGAGGGATACAGGCTATTACCGCATGACTGAGCGTATCTTCAATGCGGTCCCTGCAGAGCTGAGGGACAAAGTGATAATCCTCCCGCACCCGCTGATGGCAGACAGATTTGCAGCCGTCAGAAGCGACATGGGCGGACATATAGTGACGGGTCAGAGCTATGACAGGATCCTGAGGGATACTGATCTTCTGATCACCGACTATTCATCGATAGCTTATGACGCTTTCTACAGAGGCGCCAATGTCATATTCTGCTGGGATGAGAAGGATGAGTGCATGGAGCACTACGGCGAGGGCACATACCTGATGCTGAATGAAGACAATGTATTCGGCGATGTGTGCATGAGCCCTGAGGAGATCACCGAGGCGGTGAAGAGGAATTACAGGCAGCCACAGTCAGAGCGGAATACAGCCAGATACAGCAGGATAGTGGAATTCCGCGACGGAAGGAATTCCGAGCGTATAATAGAGCATCTGATAAAAGACGGTCTGCTGGATAAAAGATAGAAGTTATATACAGTCCGGTGGAATAGCGGCCTTCAGCATGGAATATCAGACATGCAGAATGGCTCAGTACCGGATCCAAACTGAAAGGAGACACTAAATGATATACGGAGCAGTGCTTGCAGGCGGAGTCGGAAAGAGAATGGGAAATGCCGAGAAGCCAAAACAGTTTCTCACTATAGGCGGTAAGCCGATCATAGTGCACACAGTAGAGAAATTCGCGCTTTGTACAGAGTTTGAGAAGATCATAGTTCTCACGCCGGCAAAGTGGATAGCACATACCAGAAACATTCTCTCTAAGAACATCCCTGACATGTCCCGCATCGAGGTCATAGCCGGAGGCGATACCAGAAATGAGACCCTGATGAATGCGATCAACTTCATCGATGAAGAGGGCAATCTCGACGATGATACTATCATCGTTACCCATGACGCCGTGAGGCCTTTTGTCACATACAGAATACTCAGGGACAATATCGAAGCAGCCGGGAGAGTCGGCGCATGCGATACTGCTTTCCCTGCGACAGATACCATCGTAAGATCTGAAGACGGAAAGATCGTCACGGAGATCCCTGACAGATCACAGCTGTGGCAGGGCCAGACTCCGCAGAGCTTTAAAGCGAAGAAACTCAGAGCCCTGTATCAGAGCCTCACCGACGAGGAGAAGGACATACTCACCGATGCAGCCAAGATATTCGTAATGAAGGGCGAGGATGTTGAGATCGTCAGAGGAGAGAGCTTCAACCTCAAGATCACTTATCCGTATGACATCAAGGTCGCTGAGACGATCCTCAAAGGAGACGAATAATGCTTAATGCGGTTTACAGGCTTGTTGAGCCAAGGCGCTTTGAGGTCGAATGGAACGACATAGACCTCACTGCAGACCAGGTCATTGTCAGGCCGACTCACCTGTCCATATGCAATGCAGATCAGAGGTATTATCAGGGCAGAAGACCTGCGGCCGTCCTTGCGAAAAAACTGCCGATGGCGCTCATCCACGAGGGCATCGGCCGCGTCGTGATGGACAGATCGGGAGAGTTTATGCCTGGCCAGGCGGTGGTCATGATCCCTAACACACCGTATGAAGAGGATGAGATCATCGCTGAGAATTATCTGAGATCGAGCAAGTTCAGGGCCAGCGGGTTCGACGGATTCATGCAGGACAATGTCGCTCTGAGAAGAGACAGAGTCGTGCCTCTGCCGGACGGGATCAACCCTGAGGTAGCGGCTTTTACCGAATTCACTTCGGTCTGTTATCATGCGATCAGCAGATTCCGGAACTTCTCTCACAGCAGGAGAAACAGGATCGCCATATGGGGAGACGGCAATCTCGCATTCATCATCGCGCTCATACTCAGCTACAGAGAACCGGAAGCAGAGCTGCACATTTTCGGTAAGCACGAGGACAAGCTCGCCAATTTCTCATTCGCTGAAGCGACGTATTTTATCAATGAGATCCCTGATGATATCACCTTTGATCACGCATTCGAATGCGTAGGCAGCTCGGGCGCTCCGTCTGCCATCAACCAGATCATCGATCATATAGCTCCCGAGGGAACGATCTCCATTCTCGGTGTGACAGAAGAGCTTGCTCCGATCAACACCAGGATGGTGCTCGAGAAGGGCCTCAGGATATTCGGCAGCAGCCGGAGCGGCAGACAGGACTTCCTCGACACGGTCAACATGTACACAGAACACCCGGAAATGGTGACATATCTCGAGTGCCTGGTCGACAGTGTGATCGAAGTTAACGACATGACAGACTTTACAACTGCATTTGAGGCAGACATCAGAAAGGCCGGCGGCAAGACGGTCATGCTGTGGAACAAGTAGTTCCCGGCGGCATACGGAGTTTTAGCGTGTTATAACGGTACAACAGACAGCGTACAACAGATAATATGGAAGAAAACAAAAGAACATCAGAACAGAATACAGCAGCAGAGCAGAATGCCGGTAGCAGCAGCACATCTGCTAATGTTGCGGCAAGGATCTCGGAAGAAGAGAGACAGCGCGAGCCTTGGCGTGCAGAAAAAGAAGATCTTACAGTCGGCGAGAGGCTGCGCAAGTGGAAGAGCAGATCGGAAAAGAACCTGTTCCGATTCCTTACGGTCAAGCTCATCTATCCTTTCTTCTATACAATATACAGAGTCAGGAAGATCGATGATAAGAAGGTCGTCTTTGTCGAACCTTCCCAGCTCAAGCCGACCAACAGCATGAAGGGAATGCTGAGGGCAGTGAAAGCCAGAGATGACTACAATGTCGTCCAGATGTCACTTGGGCATAACAAGGTCAGGAAGAGATATCAGCTGATGAGGGAGATCAACTTCATCAAGGAATATGCGACAGCCAGATATGTGTTCACCACCGAGGCCCTTGCTACGGTCGGAGGATTCGAAAAGAGAAAAGGGACCACAGTTGTGCAGCTGTGGCACGGATGCGGTGCTTTCAAGAGATTCGGACTCAGCACTGCCGACTACAGATTCGGAAGCAATCTGGCTACCAAGAAGAAATATCCTGACTACAGGAATGAAGACCTGATCACGGTCAGTTCGCCTGAAGTTGTATGGGCTTATGAAGAAGCCATGGATTACAAGGGCAAGGGCGTTGTGCAGCCGACAGGCATCAGCAGGACGGATATATTCTTCGACGAAGATTACGTCAGGGAAGCCAGAGAGAGAGTCTTTGCCGCAGTGCCCGGTCTGAACGGACGCAAAGTCATCCTCTATGCGCCTACATTCAGAGGCAGGGTCAAGACGGCATATGCGCCTGAATCTCTCGACCTCGAGATGCTGCGCCGTGAGATCGGCGATGAATACGTCCTTCTCATCAAGCAGCATCCTCACGTCAAGGAAAGACCGCAGCCGCCGGAAAGCTGCAGTGATTTTGCATGGGATGTCACCGGCGAGCTCACCATAGATGATCTGATCTGCGCAGCTGACATATGCATCTCCGACTACTCATCGCTGGTCTTTGAGTATTCACTGTTCGGCAGACCGATGATCTTCTACGCTGATGACCTTGAGGACTACAACGACTGGAGAGGTTTCTACTATCACTACGATGAGCTCACTCCGGGCCCGGTCGTAGACAGGACAGAAGACGTAGTTGATTACATAAAAAATCTCGATACGAAATTTGACAGAGAAGAGGTCGACGCGTTCAGAGACCGTTTCATGAGATCATGTGACGGTCATGCGACAGAGAGGATCCTCGATTTTATAGGACTCAAATGAACAGCATAGAGAAAAAGATCAACAGAATACTGAACTATCCTGAGCGTCAGAAGGTAAAAAAGCTCATAGCCGATCCGCCGCCTGTAAAGAAAAACAGCATCGTGTTCACTTCAACAGAGGACTTTTCGGACAACCCGAGAGCACTCTATGAGTATATGATCGACCACGGATACAACAGCAAGTATGAGATCACATGGCTTTTTGAATTTGAAGAGAACTACCGTGATCTCCATACTCCTAACGTGAAGTCGGTCAGGATGTACAACTCGAGACATCAGAGGACGGCGGAATCTTACGAGGCAGCACTCAGCGCGGAATTCGTGTTTTTCTCACACAACGTGAACTGGGTGAAGAATTTCCGGCCTGAGCAGACTTTTGTAGAGCTGTGGCATGGCTGCGGCTACAAGGGCAGGCAGCCCGGCGAGCAAAGGGTCATACAGTTCGACTGGTGCACGACGACAGGTCCGAAATACGCAAAGGAACTGACGACACATTATCTGTGCGGCCCTGAAAAGCTGCTGCCTCTCGGATACGCGCGTAATGACTGGTTCTTTACTGAAAAGACGAGAGCCGGAGAATACGCGGCGGAGATCAAAGAGAAATGCGGCGCAGACAGGCTGATCATATGGATGCCTACTTTCAGAAAGAGCAGGGTAGACAGGATATCCACAGCGACCAGCGTTTCGGATACGGGTCTGCCGCTGGCAGATAACATGGAAGAGCTGACAGCGCTTGACAGGGTGTGCAGCGAGAACAGGACAGCTCTGCTGATCAAGACACATGTGCTCCAGGCAGAGTCGGACATCCAATGGGACAAGCTGACCAACATATTCCATACAGATAATCAGGTCCTGAGAAAAGAGGACGTCAATCTATATGAACTGCTCGCGAAGACAGATGCTCTTCTGACTGACTATTCATCAGTAGCTATAGACTATCTGCTGCTCGACAGGCCGATGGGATTCATCCTTACTGATTTCGATGAATATGAAAAGGCGCGCAGCTGGTGTTATGACAATGTCAAGGATTACATGCCTGGACATCATATATATAAGAAGGAAGATCTGAATCAGTTTATTTCAGATGTAGCTGAAGGAAAGGACCCATACCGGGATGCAAGAGCCAAGGTGCGGCCTGAACTGCAGACCGAATCAGAGAGTTACTGCAAAGATATACTGGACCACTTTGGCATCACACTTTAACAGGAGAATATAATGCAACAGATACAGGAAATGCTGCTCGACATGCTTAAGGAGATCGATGAGATCTGCGAAGCTAACGGCATCAGATACTTCATAGACGGCGGCACATGTCTCGGGGCTGTAAGGCACGAGGGCTTTATCCCGTGGGACAATGATGCGGATATCGTCATGACAGAAGACAACTACAACAAGTTCGTCAAAGCAGTCAACAGCCAGACGGAAAAGACGCACCGCATTGTCGTAGACAACAGGATCAACCGCGAGTACGGTACTGCTTTTGGCCGCTATGTCAATCTCGATACGACCAAGATCACCAAGAACACCCCGTTCTGGGATGACGAGACAGCCTATGCCGGACTCATCATAGATATCTTCATCCTCTTCCCGCTCCCTAAGAATGAGCCTGCGAGGACTGACTATATGGAGCTGCTTGCCCTTTACGATGAGTTCCAGAACAATACGTTCAGACACACTGGCCGCAGGACTGACCGATTCGTTGAGGCATATAAGAAGGCCCGCGAAGAGAGCAAGAAGAAAGGCCAGGTCGCTGTTCTTGAGGAGATGGAGGCAAAGCTCTTCAATCAGGGCCTCAAAGACGATGAATACGATGATTACGTCTATCTCTCATCGCCGAGGATGTTCCTCAGAACGTTCCCTAAGTGGATGTTCGACGCTGAGCCTGTGAAGATACCGTTTGAGGGGACACCGCTGCCGGTTTCGAAATACTACCTTGAGGAGATGCGTCACTTCTACGGCGAAGATTACTATATCATTCCTGGCGGAAGCGGACAGAAGGTCCATGTCGACCTGCACAGCGCGACCATACCGTACACGTATTTTGTCAGAGACTACATGCAGTTCCTCGATGCGGCAGATGTCAAGGAAAAGAGGAGAGTGTACAAGGAATCCTTCGTCGACGAAGGATTCAAGAGGAAGATCTGGGATGAGGACATGATCAGATTCGTGTCTGATCGTGTGAGGACCAACCTGCTCGAGAGGATCGAAGAGGAAAAGATCGATGTCATGGCTGAGACAGAGGCTGAAAACTGGCCGCTCCTGAATGATCTCTTCGCGGAATTCTATCAGTACCAGTATGCTGCAGCTTATAAGTACTGGTACAGATTCATTGATCTGCCGGATGACTGCAGATATGCAGCAATGATGAATCTCGCCTGCGGCAGGGGAGACTACGGTAAGGTCTCAGGATATATCCAGAGATTTACCGAGAGAAACGGTGCATCTACACCTGCCCTTGATAAGGTGCAGAAGATGATGGATGATATTTTCGCAATATCTTCTGCGAGGATCTACGGCAGGACTGAAGACGAGCGAAAGGCTCTCGAATACGCTGAGTCACAGTATCCGACGAACAGGGAAGTCAGGCTCGAGAGACTAAAATACGATATCATCACTTCTGACGGCAGCGATGCTGCTGAACTGATGAAAAAGGCCGAGAGCCTGCTGGAAGAGTATCCGGGCAACGTCGACATCATCAAGGCGACCGGAGATATCCGCTGGCTCGAAGGAGACAAGGCAGCTGCAACTAAGATATATGATTCCATCTATGACGGCACCAATAACGGCCTCATCAGACTGGATATTGAAAGGAAAAGGAGAATATTCGCCAATGCTTAAAGTACAGAGCAGAGTTATGGAGCTGCTTAAAGAGATAGAAGAGATCTCCGAAGCAGAGGGCATCCGCTATTCTCTTGCCGGCAGGACTGCAGCCATGCAGGTCCTTTCCGGAGGCTTCAAGTGCAGTGATTACACTGCAGAGATCATGATGATGCCTGAAGACTACAGGAAATTCTGTAAAGCAGTTGCAGGCAGGGCAGACAGGAAGATCGAGTCGCTTGAGAACAACCCGCTGATGGATGGAGTCTACGCAAGATACACAGACACTTCCACTACGCTTATAGATATCAAAAGGGCCCCGTGGGCGAAGGCAAAAGGTGTCTTTGTCAAGATCTGGGTGCTGAGAAGCACTGCGCCAAAGGGCAGATATCAGAAGGCGCTTGAAACGCTCGTAAAGACCAACGATATCCTGAGCACCAAGGTCAGAAAAGAATACTGCAACAGCAAGGAACGCTCAAAAGTGACCGCGCTCAGCGCTGCAAGGACATTCCTGAGAAGACCGGGCACTATGGCTAAATATTTCAGCACCTGCACAGCCGATAACGGTAAGAGCAAAAAAGTCTTCTTCTATGACGGAAAGGAAAGGTTCAACGTCCCAAGAAAGGCGATGGACAAGATCGGTAAGGCAGAGTTCGAAGGAGTCACTGTCTCAGTAGCAGACAAAATAGCGGATGTAGTGAAAGCTGCATACAAAGATCCGGCCAAGGTGGCATCCGAAGCGGCTTATCCGGCAGGTGAATGGGGAGTCTACATAGATCTCAGGCATCCGTATGAGCAGGTCATCAGAGAGGCCGAGCAGAAGGGAACGGATTTTGACCGGCTGGCGCTTGAAAAGGCTGACTACGATGAATTCGGTACAAGAGTCTACAGAAGAAAGCTCTCAGAAGCTGATAAACAGTATAAGTACGTGTGGCGCACGATCAACAGATTCCGTCTGCTTGAAGAATACGAGGGCAGAAAAGATGAGATCAAAGAAAAATACGCCGCTGGAAAGTACGACGAGGTCAGAGCCGATCTTGCCGACTATATCGAGATGATAGAAGCATATGCGGATATCAAAATGGGCTTTGGACTTGATAAAGAGCTCGAAGAGATCGCGTATAAGATCATGGAGATGGATGGCAAGGGAGGTATTGTCGCTAAGGCGAAAAAGTATCAGCCGAAAGAGTATAAAGAGGATCTTGCAGATTTTCTCAGAAACAACGGCTGGTCAGAGTGACAATAAAGCTGTCCTGACAAGAATGATCTGAAAGCCGGGCAAAAGAGCTGGGTGTTTATTTAATGTTAGTTATAGGGGTAAAGAGACTATATACGTTAACACTTATGGATGGAGGAAGAAGGAAGAGGATATGAAAAGAACAGCAAAGTTATTATCAGTTTTCCTGGCGCTGATCATGGTCATCGGCACTATGACGACTTTCGTTTTTGCTGACAGTGAGACTCCGGCAACAGACGGACAGACACAGACCCAGACCCAGGATCAGGCTCAGACAACTGACCAGGCACAGGATCAGACTCAGCCGGCTGAAGATCCGGACAAAGAGGCTATAGAGAAGTATGGATATTATCACGGCAAGGATGCAACCAAGATCCCTGTCCTGACATATCATATGGTAGTATCAAACGGCAAGAAGGCAAGCGGCAAGTACAGAAACAGCAGCCTTGCAGTCTCAAGAAGCACTTTTGACAAGCAGATGAGATGGCTCAAGAAAAGAGGCTACAGATCGATCAACTGCGAAGAGTTTTATCTCTGGTACATGGGAAAGATCAAGCTGCCTCCTAAGTCAGTTCTGATCACTTTTGACGACGGTGCTATCGGAGTAGTGACACAGGCACTTCCTGTTCTGAAGAAGTACAACATGAAGGGAACTACATTCATCGTAGGTACCAGAACCAAAAAGAACAAGAGGGGAACTATAAAGTTCAAGCAGTATCAGAAACTGAAAGATTCACAGGACAACCTCGATTTCCAGAGCCATACATACGCTCTGCACAAACATTTCAGCAAGAAGGGCGACTATCAGAAGGTCCTTAAGGATGCTGCTAAGCAGAAAGAGATCTATGGATTTGAGTATCTTGCATACCCATACGGAAGAAATACTCCTGGCATGAGAAAGGCATATGCTGAAAGCGGTATCAAGGTAGCATTCACCTACGGCAAGAACGGCTATGCTACCAAGAAGCAGAACATCCTGCAGATCAGGAGAATCAAGGTCAATGCAAGAGAAGGTTTCGGAAAGTTCACAAGGTGGTTCAAGTAATCTTAAAGTTTATAAAAGTTCGGCGATTTTACGTTTAAATTAAGATACAATTCTGGTGATAGATTCCCGTGTTATGTACACGGGGTCTGTCATCGGACCGATTTCAGACGTAATTGAAGAACAGAAGGAACTGAGATGAACACTAACGTTCTCCTGAAAAGAATAGCAGCATTGATACTGACAGCAGTGATGACACTGTCCATGTCAGGCTTTGCCTTTGAGGAAGTTTTCGCCGACAGTGCTGCCGGTACTGATGAAGCGCTTACATCGGAGTATGCAGATGCAGCACTTGACGCAGCCGGACCTGATGCTTTATCAGATATTACGGACTCTGCTGAAGACAGCGCTTCTGAAGAAGCAGGTGATGAAAGCGCAGCGCCGGCAGGCAATGAAGCTGCTCAGGAAGCAGAGACTCCGAAAGAACAGGAACCGGAGGCAGCAGAAGAGCAGGCTGAAGACAACAGTACTGACAGTGATGCCGACGGTGAAATCGAGTCGATCAGCTCAGACAGTCTGAATGCGGGTGGAAATCTCAGTACCAAAGGAGTCCTGGATCCTTCCGATCTGGATCCGATCACAGGGTTTGAGGTCATAAAATTCACTGCAGGTGCAGATGGTAAAATCAATGCAGCTGTTAAGTGGGATGCATATCGAAATGCAGCCGGATATAAAATCGGCATATCAGGCTCCGATGAGGCAAGTGCGGATTCGACTGAATACACTCTTACCGGTCTCAGTAAGGGGCAGAGATATATCGTTATTGTTAAAGCTGTAGATAAGGTGGGAGCGCCGATTGCCTCCGGAAACTTCGAGCTATACACTTATGTTACCGGGTTTACTTATGCGGGCAGTCAGGAAGAATTCGGTTACATTGCAGGTCAGGTAAAATACAATAACAAGATAAAACTCAGCTGGACAGCGTTCCCGGGAGCTGACTCATATACAGTTACGAAGACGATGACCGCTTCGGACGGGTCAGAGATCAAGGATGTCCAGAGAAAAGAAGGACAGCTGACTATTGATGTCAAAACGTCGGACGCATTATCAGATAACGGCACATGTGAGGCTACTTTCGAAAACCTGCATCCGGGCAGGAAGTATACTTTTACCGTCACGGCAAAAGCAGGCGATACAGCTCTCGCTGAGACACTGCCTAATACTGTAAAAAATGTCCAGCCAAGACTCGGAAAGCTCACCCCGAGAGCACGCGGCGGAAAAACGGTTTCACCAAGCAAGATCAAATTCGCCAACGGAAGTACTGACCTGAGAGCATATGCAGGTCAGAAGAGAAATGGCTGGGGTGTAGCGCAGGGCGGTACATCGGACGGTGTTAATGCTTATGTTCTGCTCGCGAACAGTTATAAGCAGACCGGCAGGATAGCCAAGTACAGGATGTCTGACAACTCGATCGTTAAGGTGTCCGAAACTCTTCAGACAACTCACGGCAACGGCATGGCTTATGATGCCAGGAGACATCAGCTTGCTGTCATAGGCAGAAATGATTCAGTCAGAGGAAATCATAAGCAGGAGATCACGATCATTGATGCAGACGATCTTAAGATTGTTCGTCAGCAGAATCTGAAATATACATATTACGCGAACGATACTGAATATTTTGATGCGGATCAGCGCAGCAGAGGACTTGCAGCAATTGCATACAGCCCTAAATATGACGTATATGTTGCTAAACAGAGGGATCTGAACAATCTGATCATTATCGATCCGGACACTCTCAAGGCAATAGGACTCATCAAGACACTGGTAAATCAGTACGGCGGTGCGGGTCAGGCTATGGACGGAGACGACCAGTTCGTCTACATGCTCAAGAGCGATATAAGCAAGGATACCCATATACTCCTGACGCTTGACTGGAACAGCGGTCAGCTGATCGATACCACCACAGGATACCGCAGAGAGTACGTACCGGAATACTGGGGCTGCACCAACAACCTCTATCCAGTTGCAACCTATACGATAAAATCTCCGCATGAAGCAGAGAACGTATTCCACTTTTACGACAACATGGGTCGCGAGATCTTCTATATGACAGAGTACGATCCTGATCAGCAGTACAACATCACCAAGACCCAGAAGGCCTACAAGGCGAAGTGGAAGAAGGTCAAAAAGAAGGTCAAAGTCAAAAAGACTAAAAAAGTAAAGAAAAAAGTAAAGTGGAAGAAAGTCAAAACGAAAAAAGGCAAGTATAAGTGGAAATATAAAAAGAAAAAAGTTAAGGTAACGTATTACAAGTGGAAAAAGAAAAAGGTCTGGCTGTATAAGACCAAGTATAAAACGGTAACTACCAAGACCCCGACATACAAAGACAGAAAAGACTATGTCTACTATCTGGGGATCCTGTAGAGAATATTCAAGCAGCGCATTGGTTTCTGAAAAAAGCCTTAAACGCCCTAATTCTTAAAAAAACATTGACAACCCGACCGATTTTAATAGAATAGAGTTCTTGGAATATTCCGCCCCTGAAGGGGCGGATATTCGGGCGTTTAAAAGAGATGCTGCCGGCATGCAGATGAGCACACGCAGGCAGCCGGCATTGGAAAAAAGACAGGAAACTATAATACAATAATGGCTAAGAACAACAAAAACAAAAGAATCACAGGCATTTTTCCTAAGAAGGGCTATGCTGTAGTATTCCTTCTTATGGCACTTGTCGCGGTCGGATTCATGGCAATGATGACTGTGGTAGACGCTATTCCGGCTAATATGACGATGACGATCATCGCTGTGCTTTTTGCACTGCTCGTTGTCGGATTCATCCTGCTCGGACGCAGGAGCAAGGTCGCCAGGATCGTCGGACTGGTCGTAGCGTTTTTCTGCATCGCCCTGTATGGCATGGGCACATATTATCTGGCTAACACATACGCTACATTTGCCAAGCTGAGCGACAGCTCGGAGTCAGCACTTCCTGCAGGAGAGATGGACCTTGCGAATGAGCCTTTCAACATCTATATCACCGGAATCGACCAGTGGGAGAGTGAAAAGGGCAAGGACCTTGAGCGGAGCGACGTCAATATGATCGTCACTGTCAATCCTGTTACCCGCAGGATACTGCTCACATCCATTCCAAGGGATGCGTATATCAAGCTGCATACAGCCCAGCAGATGGATAAACTGACCCACACCGGCGTATACGGTGTAGATGAGACGATCAATACCGTACAGGACTGGCTGGGAGTAGATCTCAATTACTATGTCAAGATGAACTTCACCGCAGTCGTTGACGTGATCAATGCTATCGGCGGCGTTGATGTTTATTCACCTAAGGAATTCGTACCGACGAAGCGTGACTGGTGGACTGTCAAGAAGGGCTGGAACCACATGAACGGCAAGCAGGCACTTGCTTTTGCCCGCGAGAGAAAAGCGTTCAAGGGTGAGGATTCCAAGAGAGTCGAGAACCAGCAGCGTGTCGTCGATGCTATTCTTAAAAAGCTCATGACTTCGCCGGCTCTGCTCACCAGTTATCCGGATATACTTAAGGCGGCCAGTGATAACATGTCGACCAACATGACAAGCGATGAGATGCAGCAGGTCGTAAAGATGCAGCTCGCTGATCTCGGTATATGGGACATCCAGAACCAGAAGATCACCGGCGAGTATGACATGGACTACGTTGCATCGCTGACGCAGTCGCAGAAGTTCCTCGTTTACAAGACCAAGAAGTCTTCTGTTGACGAGTGCCTTGCGGCCATAGATGCTGTAATGAATCCTACGGAAGAAGAGATCAGGCAGGTCGAAGAAGAGAGAAAGAAGAACACTCTGATAAAATTTATCAAGGGTCTTACCGGGAAGTCCGGTGAAGAGGCAGCTGAAGAAACTGCAGAGGAATAATAAGCAATGCATTTAACCTTCTACCTGACAAGAATAGTGGAGGTGCTGGTCATCGGAATCGTGGTGGCCTATCTTACTACGCCTTTGAGCATCAAGCTTGCGTATAAGCTTGACATCATCGACAAGCCTCGTGATGACCGAAGGATGCACAACAGACCGATACCGAGATTCGGCGGCATGGGCATTTTCCTCGGATCGATGGTGGCGATGATCATACCGGCCAGCATGAACTCCATGATACGCGTAGCTATGCTGGGCGGGGTCCTAATGTATGCTCTCGGTGTTGCGGACGATATCAAGGACCTCAAGCCGATGGTCAAGTTCTCAGGCCAGGTGGTCATTGCGACTCTGATGTACGCTCTGGGGATCAGGATCAAATTCATCAACCTGATACTTGCCCCGGCAACACATGATTCCAAGGTATTGCTGTACTTCGGAGCAGGCATTGCATATCTGATCACAGTGCTGTGGATCGTCGGCATCACCAATGCGGTCAATCTGATGGACGGTCTTGACGGACTGGCAGCAGGTACAACAGCTATAATGGCTTTGTCACTTGCTTATGTAGCATATATACACGGCATAAGACTGGGAATGATGCCTGTCTGTATAGCATTCTGTGCAGTTGCAGCCGGCTGTATAGGATTCCTGCCATATAACTTTTCGCCTGCGAAGACATTTATGGGAGACGGAGGCGCTCTGTACCTGGGATACATGATAGCCATTTTGTCTGTCATCTCCCCGCTCAAGAGAGCGACGATGGTCGGAGCTGTCATCCCTATGCTGGTACTTGCAGTGCCTATATTCGACACAGTCTTCGCCATGGTACGGAGACTCTTCAGACATGAATCCATCATGAAGGCAGACCGCGGACACCTGCATCACCACCTGATGGCTGCGGGGTTCGGACAGAGGCGGTCGGTCCTGATCATATATGGGATCGTCGGTATCATGGGTATCGTTGCAGTCCTGATCAGTCGTGCTCTGTACAAGGATGCATTTTTCCTGTTCACGATAGCTCTGCTGTACCTCGGCATCATCATAGTGCCGCGGCAGCCTAAAAAGAGCCTCAGAAAGATCATTACGCAGGATCCTCGTGAGGCTGCACGTCAGGCAGAGCGCGAAAACCTCGTATGGATGCTCAATACCGAGCGTGAGAGACGCCGGGCAGCAAGAGAAGCGGCAGGAGAGGATCCTAATACGCATGACGATAAGATCCTTGAAGAACTGGCAAAAGACGCTGCCAGAAGGAGATATACAGTCAGGCTGAAAAAGACTGATATCGACAAGGCAGTGCAGGAATCCGCAGCTGACAAAGAAAAGGCAGAACAGGATACTGCATCGGATACAGCGAAAGAAGCAGCAGCTAAAGCTGAAAAGCCGGGAGTTACAGCTGATGATAAAGAGCCCGGCAGCAGGAAATAGCAGCGATATATATGGAAAAGAAAAGAATCTACAAATACGACAACGTAAAAGCGTTTCTGATATTTCTTGTAGTTATCGGACACATGACCACTGATTATGTGTCCGATTCTCATATGGTGAGATGGATCACCCTGTGGATATATTCCTTCCACATGCCGGCATTCATCTTCATATCCGGTCTTGTGCACAAGCACTATATCACAGAAGAGAGGGCTTCTCTTGGCATCAAAGGCGAGACACGCCTCAGATGGGACAAGGTCCTCGGATTCTTCCTGTGCGCATACGGTCTCAAGATATTCCTGCAGTTCACAAGGACACTGATGGGGCAGCACCCATTATGGCACTGGATCGAAGAGCCGGGCATCCCATGGTATCTCTTTGTAATGGCGGAATACGAACTGCTATTCTATGTGATGAGATATATTGACGGCGGGGCGTCAACCAAAGAGAAAACATATCGGCCGGTCATCATGATACTCGGAGCCTTTGCTCTCAGTGCAGTGATCGGATACTTCCCGGCTGTAGGAGACACCTTCTGCCTGTCGAGAATGATCAACTTCCTGCCTATCTATATGATAGGGTACTATCTCGATATGAAAGCTTTCCTGCCATTACTGCAGGGAGAGAAATACGGTGCTGCAGGGAGCGGATCAGATGCAGTCAGCAAGAGCCCTAAACGCATCGCGATCGTTGCCTTCAGCTGGATCACCATCGCAGTGACGATGGCTGTCTGCTATTCCGGCAACTGGGGTATGTACAGCTGGAGAAAGTGGTTTACCGGCAGACGCTCATATGAATTCCTGCAGGGCTTCTTCAGCTATGCGATGAAAGACGGCTGGTGGATCAGGATAGTGGTGTGGCTCATTGCGCTTGCGATCACTTTTGCGATAGTAGCTCTTATACCGGATAAAAACCTCGGATACATCACTACGATCGGTTCAAGGACTCTTTCAGTCTACTTCTGGCACAGACCGCTCTGCTATCTTTTCAGGAACTGGAAAGTACTGCCGAGACTCTGCGTTCTCTTCGGCGGCACATATAACGATGCGGCTGCCGGGCAGGCCAAGGGGCTTGCTTTTGGCGGGAGCACATTGTCGATGGCAGCAGCCATGCTGACCTACTTGCTGATCGGGGCAGCCATGACAGCGTTCTTCAGCCTGAAGCCATTCGAGCATCCGACATCAGACCTTATGAAGCTTGGTGCAAAGATCGCCGGTGCCGGAAAAAAATAAAAACAGATTGATATCCAGAGATTACGAAAACGACTCCTGCAGGAGGCTAAGATCTGCAAGAGTCGTTTTTTTGCTATTAAATACTATCTGGGGAATTAGTACACCTTGCGATGGGGACCGTGTTTGCTAAAATTTATGAAAGAAATGCAGTAACTGTCATTCGAACATACGGATATGCTTTTTGTCACGATATTTGTGCATCGTGTCATGAAAGCGAAGGATTACAGGAAGGATTCGCATATACTTAAATAAAAGAATAGAGATCCTGTATCGGCAGTAGATGCCTCCGGGATGCGCTTCAAACAGTAACATGATTAGCAGTATATCCGATGCTGAGAAAAGAAGTATTGCAGAAAGAAGGTAAAAGAAAAATGAAACATAGGAGAAGCTTTTTAACATTGATACTATCAGCGGCTCTTTTCCTGATCCCATTTTCGCTCGGGCAGGAAGTCTATGCTGCCGGGAGTGGGATCGACTCGCTGACAGATGCTCAGAAGAACAGCTCCTACGGCTTTTTCGTATGGCTTTCAGAGAATGCCGATACGAGCAGCGAGAGAGCAGATGCAGAGGCAGCTGTACAGATCCTCACCAACACAGTCACTAGCGCAAATCATAATCTGGTATTCAATAATGGGAATATTTTCGGAGGTCATGGCACATACGATTATCAGGACCTACTGGATGCGACAAATTTCGGCGCTCAGAATGACGCAACCAATCTGGACAACCTGCGTCAGGCGATCAACTTTGTAACGCTTGGCAATACATATCGTGCAAAGGAGTCACTTGCACCGCTTAAGATATCCAGCGGAATGATGGCGATGGGAGAGCTCAGTGCAAATGTTCAGGATAAAAGCATAGATCTTGACCATCCGGATGCGTTCAATGCACTGGAAAACCTTGCATACAGACAGATAGGCGGCACATGGCAGTATGGCGAAGTGGGTGGAGGCAAGTCCGACGATCCTTATGAAGGATGGTATACCCTGGAGAAGAGCTACTATGATAATGGCAATACTGGTTCAGCCGGTCATTATAAGGTGTTGACTGATAAGATGGGTGTCATGCTTATCACGGGATTCGGCGTAAGGGACCGTTTTGTGGATGAGACAATATCTGGCTATCCATGTGTTATGCATGACAGATATTACAGTCAATTTTATTCAACGCGTTCAGGAGATATTCCACAGTATAACATCGGCACGGGCGTGACGCCGGAGAAGTATCTCAGTTATCTCGACAGATATACCTGCGCAGTCATCGGCCATACATGGAATAACGGGACTGTTACCAGGCAGCCGACCTGCAAGGTCAAGGGCGTGAAGGAATTCACATGCACTGTCTGCGGCGCGAAGAAAACCGAAGATATCGATTATGCACCGCATACTCTTACCAAAACACCTAAGGTCAATGCGACCTGCACACAAAACGGCAATATTGAGTACTATACATGCAGCGTATGCAGCAAGCTTTTCTCAGATGCTAATGGTACTCATGAGATATCGATAGGAGATACTGTGATCAGCGCGCAGGGACACAGACCTGAAGTGGTCCCGGGAACACCGGCTACCTGCACCCAAAGCGGCAAGACCGACGGCAGCAGATGCTCAGTCTGCCATACAGTTTTGCAGGAGCAGCAGACCATCAACAAGCTGGGGCATGATTATGTCACAGACCCATCGACCGCAATTGCTGCGTCATGCACTGCTCCCGGTAAAGATGCTGACCAGAAGTGCTCGAGATGCAACGATATCATCACAGGAGCTGCTGTAAATGCGCTTGGTCACAGGTACAAGGACGTGCCGAACTCCGCAGTTGCTGCGTCATGCACCAGTGAGGGAAAAGCAGCTGACCAGAAATGTGAGAGATGCGGCGATGAAGTTACCGGTGCAGCGATCCCTAAGACACCGCACCACTGGATGGACGATTTTACAGAAGATGTACCTGCGACACACAGCTCACCGGGATCGAGATCGATCCATTGCGCAGACTGTGGAGCGATCAACGAGGAAACGATCCAGGAGATCCCTGTCATCGAGCACACTTACGGTGACTGGACGATCGATACAGAAGCTAAGTGCGAGGAGCCGGGCTCAAAGCACAGAGAGTGTACAGAATGCCACTATGTGGACACAGTAGTCATTCCGGCTACTGATCACTCCTGGGAAGGGGCAGTTACTACCGATATCGAAGCGACATGCACCGAGGGTGGCCGCACGTCGGTACACTGCACAAAATGTGACAAGGTGAAAGACGTGACCAACACTCCTCCGCTGGGACATCTTCTGGCTAAGCAGGAGGGAACTGCACCAACATATGAAGAAGAGGGAGTAGAGGACTACTGGATATGCACACGCTGCAGCCACATGTTTGCAGATGTGAACGGGTCGAAAGAAATCGACGCGCCTGTAGTCATAGCATGCCTTAAAGACAGCATTGAGACAGCCGGCGCTGAGACAGAAGCCGTCTTTGATGAACTGGCTGCGATCGAGGATGACATAGAAGCAGTTAATCAGGATATCGAGGCAGCAGGCAAGCTGACCGGAGATGAGGCTGTCAAAGCATCCAGAGCGGCTCTGGCAAAAGCACAGGCTGCTAAGCAGGCTGCAGAGGCTGCCAAGGCAAAGGCAGATGCAGCAGTAGAAGCAGCACAGGCTATCGTTGATGCTGCAGGCGGAGATCCGACTGCTTTGAAAAAGGCAAAAGCGGCTCTGGCCCAGGCACAGACAGCACAGACACAGGCAGACTCAGTACTCGGTGAAGCAAATGACAGCCTTACAGCTGCAGAGACTCAGGTGACTGATGCAGAAGAAAAAGCGGCAGCCGAACCAGCGCAGCAAGCCGCAGCAGGTGATAGGGCCAAGGCAGAAGCTGCTGCAAAAGCCGCAGAGGCTGCAGAGTTCGCGGCCAACGGAAATGCTTATATCGATCCGACTCTGCCTAAGGTCAAGTTCCAGAAGCCAAAAGCAGCAAAAAAGAGCTTCACCGCGAAGTGGAAAAAGCTGAAAAAGAAACAGCAGAAAGCCATCAAGGGGATTGAGATCGAATACAGCCTTACGCCTGACTTCCAGAACCCTGTCTTCAAGTCAACAGGCAAGAAGAAGGCCAATGTCAAAGTCAAGAAACTTGCTCCTAAGAAAACCTATTACGTAAGAGCACATACATATGTAATTAGAGACGGAGTCAAGTACGTTTCCAACTGGTCCGGGACCAGGAAAGTCAAGGTCAAATAAAGATAAGAATATTTCTGGTATTTTCAATTTGAAGGATCATAAAAATGCGGAGGCACAGTGCAAATGAATAACGTTAAATGCTTAAAAGCGGCAAGGATGATCATGACCATAATTATAGCCGGCATTGTTTTGATCGGATTGGGTGGAACATACTGTGCGAATGCTGAGTCTCCCGGCGTAGCGAAACATTCAAAACAGGAGATCATAGAACACATCCGCAATTCAGGCGTCAGTATTTCTGATCCTGTAGAGTTTACTGTAAACCCGGTAGCGAACAGTGCGCGAGGAGAGCTCAGCCGGAAGACACAGGAGGGTGCTGTTACTATGCTCAACAACCTCAGATATGTCGCGGGACTGGATCCGGTTTCTTTTGATGAGAATTATGGCAGGTACGCTCAGGCAGGTGCGTTTGTCAACATGTCTATAGGCCAGATGACTCACTATCCCGAGTCTGTCACCTCAAAACCATCGGCCATGTCGCAGGCGGACTGGGAGCTTGGATGCAGAGGAGCAGGGAGCTGCAACCTGTATAGGGGACCAAGTACTCTGACAAGCGCTGTGATCGGTTGGGTAGAGGATCCCGGAACATCAAATACATCTGTATTGGGACACCGCAGATGGTGCCTTAATCCGGAGATGGGTAAAACGGGGTTTGGCTTTGCTGGTGGTTTCTGTGCCATGTACTGTTTTGACTCCTCGGGAACAGGAACCCAGAAAAATATTGCATGGCCTGCCGAAAACATGCCGATCGAGTACTTCCGCGGCGGGAGCAGTGTATGGAGCATTACCACGGGTCATGAAGTTGACAGATCCAAAGTAACGGTAAAACTCGTCAGACAGAAGGACGGGAAAACATGGACCTTTAATGCCGGGAGCAGCAATTTTTTTCAGGTCAATAACGGAGCATATGGGCAGACCGGCTGCATAATTTTCCGCCCGGGCGGAATTGACCAGTATGAAGACGGAGACAGTTTTAAAGTTACCATCTCGGAGACCGGATATGAAGATGTTTCCTATAATGTGAACTTTTTCCGTGCCATACCTATGACCGGAATAGCATTCGAGGAATCATACGTCAATTTAGATGCCGGCGATATATGTTACCCGTATATCTATGCATACCCGGAGGATTCAAGAGAATTTGTAGATGAGAATCTGGTAACATACAGCTCCTCCAATAAAGCGGTAGCTTCTGTTGATACTGAAGGAAGAATAAAGGCTGTTTCCGCAGGAAGAGCCATAATCACTGCTTACTATAAAGGGTTTAAGGCTACAATGACAGTTGATGTCAAATCAGGGAATGGCGGTGATTTTGATACGATAAAAGATCTGCCTGCCGTCAAAATGTCAAAGCCTAAGGCATCTAAGAAAGCCATCACTGTAAAGTGGAAGAAGATAAGTAAGAAGAACAAAAAGAAGATAAAGGGCATTGAGATACAGTACAGTCTCGACGGATTCAAAACTATAGCCGGGACTAAATACGCTAAGAAGACCAAGACCTCATATAAAATAAAAGGACTCAAGTCCAGAAGAAAGTATTGGGTACGTATACGGACCTACAAGAATACATCAGAAGGCAAACATGTATCAGACTGGAAGACCAAGACAGTCACAGTCAAATAGACAAAAGAAGGCTGCATGCTGATACGCCGCTGAAATCAAAAACTAAACTGGCGGTTAATTGCGTATATATGTAGCGAATGCTAGAATAATGACACAACAGAAAACGCTTAGAGACAAGTTGATACTCTGGGCGTTTTTTTGCTTGAAAACTGAATAACAGACGCCGATGTCCCCCGCCTCTATAGGTGGCGGGTTCCATCTTCGACCGTCGGTAGCGGGTAACGATCCCCAATCGACGATCTCAGGAGCTGAAGCTCTCGGCGTCTGTTGACGGCGTCGCTCGCTCCAATCAAGCGAGCTTGTTGGAGCTTTGCTCCTGGTTGAACACGCCCTTGCTCAAAGGAAAGGAGACTCCGTCTTATGGAAAACAACTACAAGGAAGCCAGAACTAAATGGGCACACAGACAGGGAGAGCTGTTTCTGAACGCTTTGCAAAAGGTCGGTGAAGATGCGGGGGTCAGGATCACTCCGATGCAGTATGTCAGAGCTTACAAGCTTTGCATCGAGGAGTACAGATTCTGTTACCCTGTTGAATTCAAACTCGCAGAACTCATCGCCACCGACGAGAGCTACGACCGTATTCTGGACACTCTTACATCTTTGATGAAGTGGTTCAGGATAGAATTCAATAAAACCAGAAAGGCACAGACTCGCCGCGGGAAGCGGCGGGCAGCCTAGGCTGACAGTTCGTGTGATCAGCCTTTGCAGCAACTTAGACCCACGCTGCAGGCACAATGCCTGCAGCCGGGCAAAGCAACGCGAATTGAGAAAAGGAAAGGATACGATCATGGCTGAAAAAACTTTAAAAATGAAAGTGAAATATCCTAAAAGAATCGCAAACAAGATGTTCGGATTCCACATCTTTACTGCTGCGTACCTTGGATACGGAGCGAAGATGGTGCTGACGGGGCGATCTGCACTGTCGATAATTATGTGGTTTTCATTTTGCATAGTGCCGGAACTCCTGTGCCTGCGTTTCAAACGCAGAGTAGACAGAAGAGGCTTTGCGATCTGGAGATTCAAGGTGCTGGCCAGTACATACAACGTATACAAGAACAAAAAGTATGACTGCATCCTTGCGATGCCGGATGACGATTCATACACAGGAAAGAAGATGGAGATCTATCTGCAAAAGGGCGATAAGCTGCCTGAGAACGGGAGCATCATATATGTCTGTACGCCCGGAGATGTAAAAATCTACGAGATTGAAAACAGGTACATCATGTCCTTCTATTATGAAATCAACGCTATACCTTCAGAGCAAAGCTGATTCTATATCAATGTCTATTGGGGTATTGATACGCATTGGCTCTGGGGAAGCGCTATCTGAAAAAGCATTTCGGCCTGCTTCAGCAGGCCGTTTTTTGTACCTGAGAAGCACAAAATTCTTGTGCAAAAAAAGAACAAACATTTACAAAAACTAAACTACCAGAACAGTTGTTTGCGAACAGAAGTTCTGCTATAATGCTAATCCCCAAAGCTTACGCTGATTTTGAATTCTATGAAAGGAAAGAAGCCTATATGGACATCTATAACAGGACCAGTCTGGCATTTAAAGCTGATATTCCGGACCGTACTCAGGACGGTGCTGCCGACAGAGTATCGGTCAGACCTGCTGTCATTGACCTGCCGCTTGATGATGCGTTCTTAGCCGGACCGCTCGGGGTCGCTGAGGAAGCGGCACCGGATGATACTGTGGGAACAGAAGCCGACCGGGATGCTTTGTGTGTCGCTGCCGGAAGTGTTGCTGATGAACTGGTTAAGTGCATCAGGGATACAGGTCATGTCGATATCCACCGGATATCCAAAGCAGCCCGCGTTACTGTGTCTGAGGCGATCGACTCGCTGAAAGGTGCCATATACTGCAACCCGGACATCTGGGGAGGCGACAGAACGCAGGGGTGGGAGACTGCCGACGAGTATCTTTCCGGCAATCTCAGATACAAGCTCGCCAAAGCCAGGATCGCCAGCAAACTGTACAAGGGCACTACGTTCAGGGACAATGTCAAGGCGCTCGAGGCCATCATGCCTCCTGAACTTGCGGAAGAGGATGTCTATGTTACTCTCGGGTCGCCATGGCTTCCTGAAGATATCATAGATGACTTTGTCAACTATCTGGTGCAGCCGCATACCTTTGACAGGTGCAGAGATACCAAGCACGATACCGAGACCGGCAGCTGGGAGATCCCTGACAAGGGCAGGTACGGCAGATACGTGCGCAATGTGAGTACTTTTGGCACTAAGAGGATCGATGCAGTACATATCATCGAGCGTTCTCTCAACATGAAGACCATCCGTATTACGGATGAGGTGTCATCCACTACGACCAAGTCAGGCAAAGCCAGGGTCATCAACCGCGAAGAGACGGCTGCTGCTCAGGAGAAGCAGCGCCTTATTATCGCAGAATTCCGCCGCTGGATCTGGCAGGATGCTGAGCGTAAGCGCAGAATAATGAAGATCTTCGAGACCAGATACGCTTGCATAGCTGCGCGCAGGTTCGACGGCAGGTTCCTTGAGTTCCCGGGAATGGCTGACGATGCAGAGCTCTTTCCTTACCAGAAGGATGCGGTCGCAAGGATACTCTTCACCCCGAATACTCTGCTCGCCCATGATGTAGGTGCGGGCAAAACATACATCATGATAGCCGCAGCTATGGAACTGAAGCGCCTCGAAATGGCGGAGAGGAGCATGTTCGTAGTACCGAACAACCTCGTCGGACAGTGGTTCTCCATTTTCATGTCGCTCTATCCTGACGCGAAAGTGCTCTGTATCGAGCCTAAGGACTTTACAGAGGATAAGAGAAACAAGACCCTCGGACGTATCATCAGCGAGAACTGGGATGGCATCATCATTGCCTGCAGCTGTTTTGACAGGATACCGCTTTCCAGAAAGTTCTACATAGACGAGCTCATGGCTGAGAAGGAGGCCCTTCTCAAGATAAAGAGCAAGAAGAAAAAAGTCACGCCGAAATTCAACAGGAGACTCGAGAAGATCACCGGGGAGCTTGGCGATCTTGCCGTCTCGGACGATCCGGCGCGCAGATTCATCTGCTTTGACGACCTTGGCATAGACAGACTGTTTGTCGATGAGGCACACAACTATAAGAACATATCCATCGACACTTCGATTTTTGGCATATTCGGTATCAACAGCAAGGGATCTGCCAAGTGCGACAGCATGCTGAGCAAGGTCCATCACGTGCAGAAGACCCATTGCGGCGGAGGTGTGGTCATGGCAACGGGTACGCCTATCACCAACTCCGTTTCGGACATTTTCGTTTTTCAGCAGTACCTGCAGAGCGGAGAGCTCGAGCTGCTCGGACTGCAGACCTTCGACAGCTGGGTAGGCATGTTTGCTGAGAAGACGACCGAGTTCGAGATCGCTGTGGACACCAACAGCTACAGGCTGGCGACAAGGTTCTCGAGGTTCCACAACATCCCTGAGCTGACTAACATCCTCGCTTCCATAGCGGACTTTCACAGCATCGACTCAGGAGAGGGCATTCCTGTGTTCAAGGGTTACACAGATGTCGTTGTGCCGAGGAGCTATGAACTCAAGGCATATCTTGAGGAGATCTCCAGGCGTGCCGATAAGGTCCACAACCGCAAGGTGAAGCGTGAAGAGGACAATATGCTCAAGATCACCGGAGACGGACGGCGCGCAGCGCTTGATATCCGGCTGGTCGCAGATGCAGGGAAGGATGGTTCCCGGCAGAGTAATGTGTTCGACTCATGGAGCATCGGCAGGTGCAAAGCATCAGAGTGTTCGGAGATCGTCGCGCGCATCTGGCATGCAACCAGAGATGACAGGCTCGCTCAGCTGATATTCTGCGATACTTCAACGCCTAAAGCAGGATTCAACATGTACGATGAGATCCGGCGGCGCCTTGTTGAGTTCGGCGTCACCGATGCTGAGATAGCCTATATCCATGATGCGACGACCGATGCCAGGCGTGAGAAGCTTTTCAGAAACGTGCGGGAGGGACGTATCAGAGTCCTTATCGGCTCGACATTCAAGCTTGGGCTCGGGGTCAACGTCCAGGACAGGCTTATCGCCATCCATCATCTCGACCTGCCGTGGAGACCTGCGGATATGGTGCAGCGTGAGGGCCGTATACTCAGAGCGGGCAATATGAATGAAGAGGTCAGGATATACCGCTACATCACCGAGGGCAGCTTTGATGCTTACTCATGGCAGCTGCTTGAGACCAAGCAGAGGTTCATCACAGACATACTTTCCGGCACCGTCTCCGGCAGGAGCGGAAGCGAGGTGGATGACACTGTGCTGAACTATGCAGAGGTCAAGGCTTTAGCTCTCGGCAATCCGCTTCTGAAGAGCCGTGTCGAGACCCGAAATGAGATCACACGCCTTGCTGCACTTAAGCGAAAAGGCATAGAGGCCAGATTGAGACTGGAACGGAGATACCGTGAGCTGCCTGACGAGATAGCGGCAAAAGAACTTGAACTCCGTACATGCATAGCAGACGCCGCTTATGTCCGTTCGCAGGGCAGCAACCTTTACCGCGGTCGCACTGCGGCAGACAAAAGGCGCATTGCTGCATGGCGTAAATACCTGCGTGATAAGCTGGCTGTCGTTCTCCAGGATAATGTGATGAAGCCTGTCGAACGAGCCAATTTTGACTACAGAGGCTTCATGGTAGTGGCTCCTGCCGGCATGGAGGCTGAGTATCCTTACCTCTGGCTTGTCAGGGAAGGCCGTTACAGAGTCGACCTGGGTGACAAGGACGCAGGCATCATGATCAGGATAGACAATTTCCTCGATAAGCTTGCTGACAGAGCTAAAGTGGTAGGACGGCAGCTCGACATCCTCAGGCAGGAACTTGCCGAGACCGAGCAGGAGCTTTTGAAAGAAGTCGACTACACTGAGCAGATGGATGCTCTCGGCAGAAAGCTCGATGAGATAGATGCAAGAATAGCATCAGGCGAAGTAAAACGCCGTAACAGTTAGGAGGACCGCATATGAGCAAGAATACTACAGATAATAATCCGAGCCTCAGCAATGTGCCGGCAGTGAATGTCGGCGAGGCTGTAAGCAGACTGTCAGACATGTACTGCAGGGTCATCACTGCAGGTCTGCCGCTCAGCACGGTCCCGTCTGTCATGATGTGGGGCCCTCCCGGCGTCGGCAAGTCACAGGCAGTCAGGCAGATAGCGGACAGGATAGGGTCAGGCACGGGCAAAACAGTCCGTGTAACCGATGTCAGGCTGCTTCTCTTCAATCCGATCGACCTCAGAGGAATACCGACTGCCAACGAGGACAAGACACTGGCTGTCTGGCTCAGACCTAAGATCTTCGATATGGATGCTTCTGCAGATGTTATCAACATCCTCTTTCTCGATGAGATCTCTGCAGCACCACAGTCAGTACAGGCTGCTGCCTACCAGATAACGCTCGACAGAACGGTCGGCGAGCACAGGCTGCCTGCCAACTGTATCGTCATCGCTGCGGGCAACCGGGTCACCGACAAGTCAGTCGCGTATAAAATGCCTAAAGCACTTGCCAACAGGATGATGCACCTTGAGATCGCGGGATCTTATGAGGCATGGAGAGCCTGGGCGGTTTCGCACGGCATAAATGAGAAAATCATTGGTTTTCTCGCGTTCAGGCCAGACCGTCTCATGGGATTCAGCCCGGGCAATGACGATCTTGCATTTGCCACCCCGAGAGCCTGGGAGATGGTCAGCAACCTGATGAACAATGTCAGTGATGACATTGATGAGATGTTCACACTCATGGCAGGGATCGTCGGAAGCGGTGTCGCTGTCGAGTTCAGGACCTGGGCTTCTGTTTACAATACCCTGCCTGACGTGGAGGCTATCTTCGACGGTACTGAGCATAAAGTACCCCGGAGGACGGACACTTTATATGCGCTGATATCCGCCATGACAAAATACGCATCTGAGCATCGTGATGAGATAGACAGGATCGCCAATTCCATAGCATATGCAGACATGATGCCGGCTGACTTTTCGACTGTACTGATGCAGGACTATCTGAATATAGAAGAAGGCTACCGCATCAGACTCATGGGTATACCTGAATTCACCAGATGGCTCCGCACAAAGGGTGCGCTGCTCAACGGGATCTAGCGAGGTGCAGAATGGAACTGACACAGGCTAAGCAACGGGAATACATACGCAGGATCATGATCGCCCGCATGACTATACTATCCAGAAACGGATTCTTCGGACTGCTTCTGATGCACATGAGGTTCGCTCTTGATGAGTCTGTGGGAACGGCAGCGACGGATGGTGAGCGCATATATTTTGCACCGGCCTTTCTCGACGAGATCTCTGATCCTGAGCTGGTCTTCATACTGATGCATGAGATCATGCATGTTATTCTGAAACACACATTCAGAACAGGGGAAAGAGAACATCTGCTGTTCAATGTCGCCTGCGATATCGTAGTTAACTCGAACATTATGGATGCAGCCGGCGGCGATGCCAAAAGTATCACTCTGGCCAGGTACGGACCGTCAATGCATACGGCACCTGACGGGACGGCCGGCAGCCTCCACACAGCAGAAGAAGTCTACGAGATGCTTCTGTCAGCTGCAGGGAGGCAGCCACAAGGGGCATCAGGTGCCAATGCGCAGCTTTCAGTCTCCGGCTCTGGTTCCGGCGGCATGAACCGGGGTTCCGGTTTCTCTGATGATCACTCTAAATGGGGTACAGCAGAGGACAAGCATATCGATGAAATGTGGAAGCAGCGCATCAGAGAGGCCTATGAAGCCGCATCGGGTCGTATAATCGGCACAGGAAAGGGCATCGGAGATCTGCCTGCAGGAGTCGATCGTATGCTTCGCGAACTCATGGAACCTAAGACAGACTGGCGGATCCTCCTCAATGATTTTGTCCAGGAGGAAGTGGTAGACTATTCCTTCTCACCGTCCGACAGGAGATTTTCAGACAGTCCTTTCTTCCTGCCTGACTATAATGAGACCGACATCACAGTTAAGAATATCCTGTTCTGGATAGACACTTCGGGGTCTATGACCGATCAGGAGATAACTGAGGCATATTCTGAGATCAAGGGCGCGATCGATCAGTTCGGCGGCAGGCTTGAAGGATGGCTCGGCTTCTTTGATGCTGCAGTCGTACCGCCGGTCCCTTTTGCTGATGAGAATGAATTCAGCGTAATAAAGCCAAAAGGCGGCGGCGGCACCAGCTTCAAAGTCATCTTCGAATATGTGCAGGAAGAGATGGCAGATATGGAGATAGCCAGCATCATCATTCTTACCGACGGTTACGCTTCTTTTCCTGACAAGAGCGCCGCCATGGGCATCCCGGTCCTGTGGATGATAAATAATGATCAGGTAGACCCACCGTGGGGAAAAGTCGCACGGATCTGAAGACGTGACGATCTCTTAACTGCGAGTTCAATGACACAGCAGATCCTCCATACTATAATCTGTGACTGTAAGGACAGAGATGATCCTCACAGGCGAAAGCCGCAAGCACGGTTGTGACACGATATATATGTAATATACTACCCCGAATTCTGCAAAAGGCTGACCGGACCACACATCCGGGAGACCATTTGCAGGACATCAAGTCATATGGAGGACTTAAAATGAGATACACTTCAGCTCAGGCAAACAAACTTCTCAGAAAAATCACAAGCAGAAAGGCGGACCTCGAGTCCAAAGAGCGCAAGAGCTCAACTTTCCGCGTTGCCTCGGGAGAGGACACGGAGTCTCTCAGACCAAAATACGACTTCGCCTCTGTGCAGGCAGAACTCGATGAGCTCGAAGACATGGCGCGCAAGGTCAAGCACGCCATCAACGTCTTCAACACCACCCACACGCTGGATGGCTTCGATGGCCTGACCATCGACCAGGCTCTGGTGTACATCCCGCAGCTGAACTGCCGCGTCAGCAAGCTGAGGGACATGGCGGGAGCCATACCAAAGCATCGCATTGACGACTACAGAAACAACTTCGTTGACTACTCCGTGGTCAACTACGACATCGAAGAGGCTGAAAAGGCCTACCAGGCAGCTCAGGAGAAGCTGGCTGCCATGCAGCTCGCACTCGATGTCGCCAACGCATCGGAGACGATGGAAATCGACGTAGAACTCGATTAGAAATCGCGGGGTGCAGATCGGAAACGATGTGCACCCCTATCCGAATGACTTTTGCATCTGCGGGCTTTTTCTTTCAATTATGGGATCAGCGCAGGTACAGGTCCTGGTCCAAGGTAAAAGTCAGCTGTTATTTGGGCGTTATGTGTTATAAGTCAACGTTTATTTATTACGATAGTAATAACAGCACGCAAGGATGCAAAAGTTCATTGAAAACCTTCCCGCGGCCGAGGTACGGTTACAGGCCGCGTCATTATCAGATTACAAAGAACAGGCAATTGGAGTTTTGCCTTAAGAACAGCAGGACCTGACCTAGATGCACCAGAAACCTTTGTATATCAATCTCAAGATAAAAAGTTTCAGCAAACTGAATGAAAACATTCAAAACAAATACACAAATATAAAATTAAACGACCTTGATGAAAACGAGTTATCTCTATAAATGAAGGGGAAAATATAATGGAATATCACTACATAGGATTAACAGGAAGTATAAATGGAATAATTAAACAACTTGAAGAAGAAAATATTCCATGGGAATACGCAGAAAAAAGCAATGAAATGCTTATCAACGCAATAACCTGCGATATTACTCCAGAAAAAATGACTGAATACCTAGATAATGTTTTAATTCGTTATTCAAAAATATTACCAATTCCTAAAAAAGTAATTAGAAATAATATCGTAGACGACACAATAATAGCACATCTTTGTGATTTAGCTTATGTAAGACAAAATGAAAATGATGTTAATATCATTGATTCAGAAAAATTACATCCTGGAAAATTCACAAATGAATTTTATGAGAATTATTTCTCAAAAATAGAAGAAGAACGAATTAAAAATGTAACTGATGAAGATTTAATCGAAGGACTTAACGACGCATTAACTAACTTAAAAGAATTAATTAATGCAAAAAACGATGAAGACAAAGATTTTCATCATGGTATGATAGAAACTTGCATTAAATCTACAATCACAGCATTAAATAATCGCATACAAAATAACAACTAAACATATCAGTTTATAAAACTGGTATTTATTACGATAGTAATAACAGCGCGCAAGGATGCAAAAGTTCATTGAAAACCTTCCCGCGGCCGAGGTACGGTTACAAGCCGCAACATTACTCAAATGGAGACGAATCGCCTGAAAGCGCAAAAAAGCGACAAACTAAACTGACAGTTCAGTTCACAAGCTGTCAGTTTTGTTGTATACTATGATTCCGTGGCTATAACTTGTCCGTGCAGTATGCCGGATCTGATGAACAGAGAAGAGGTGATGCCTGATATGGAAAAACTGAATATGTATCGTCGACCTGTACACAGAGTAGACCTCTCCATCAACATGGAGAAGACAGGAGCCAACATCAAGCGCCTTATCAAGGCGAGTGGCTACACCGTGAGAGACATAATGGAAATCACGGGTCTGTCAACCGAACAGGCAGTCTACAAATGGTTCAGAGGCGACTCGATACCATCGACTGAAACACAACTGATTCTCTGCAAGGTCCTGGACCTTGATATAACTGAACTCCTCGTCATTGACGGGGAGTTTGATTTTTTTTGCTCCCCGGATCCGGAGTGCGATGCAGCCTGAGCCATAGCATACTTGCTCTGATCTGAAGGGCAATAAAAAACGGCTGCTGCATCTGCATGCAGCAGCCGTCTGATATCTGATTTATACAACTATACAGTAACCCATAGATCAAGTTTATTCACTGAGAAAGCAGGCATCAGATCCCGAGCATGTCTGCATACTCTGCGAGGGCACCGTCGGTCTCATGCGCGAGGACGCGTTTTGCCAGGACCTTTCCGAGCTGTACGCCTTCCTGATCGAAGCTGTTCAGATTCCAGAGGAAGCCCTGGAACATGATCTTGTTCTCGAAGTGTGCGAGCAGGGCACCGAGCGAAGCCGGAGTCAGCTGGCTGCCGACGATGATGCTTGATGGGCGGCCACCATCGAAGTTCTTATTAGGATTCTCGTCATCCTTGCCGCATGCGAAGGCAACGATCTGCGCAACGACATTAGCGCCGAGCTTTTTCTGGCTGGTGCTGCCCTGGATATCGACATCAACTCCGGACTGGTTTTCTTTGAATCCTATGAACTGAAGAGGCACGATGTCCTTGCCCTGATGCAGGAGCTGGTAGAATGAATGCTGACCGTTGGTGCCAGGCTCACCGAAGAGGACCGGACCGGTCTTATAGTTAACAGGCTCGCCAAAGCGGTTTACTGACTTTCCGTTGGACTCCATGTCTGCCTGCTGCAGATGGGCAGGGAACCTGGCCAGAGCCTGTGCGTATGGCAGTACTGCTGTGCTCTCATATCCAAGGATGTTGCGCTCATATACTCCGATAAGAGCATCGAGCATAGCAGCATTCTTCATTGGGTCAGCCTGTGCGGCGAGCTTGTCTGCCTCAGCAGCGCCTTCAAGGAATTCAGCGAAAACATCAGAGCCGAAAGCAAGTGAGAGAACAGCTCCGCCTACTGCAGAAGTCGATGAATATCTGCCGCCGATATAGTCATCCATGAAGAATGCAGCAAGGTAATCGCTGCTGGAAGCGAGCGGTGAAGTTTCGCTTGTAACTGCTATCATGTGCCTGGATGGATCGAGGCCGGCCTGAATAAGAGCATTCTTGACGAAAGCTTCGTTGGTCAGGGTCTCAAGCGTAGTACCTGACTTAGATACAAGAATAAATAGAGTATGAGCAACGTCAATGGTGTTAAGGACGCTTACAGCATCATCCGGGTCAACATTACTGATGAATCTTGCGTCCATCAGAAGTTTGCCGTTGGCGCGTGCCCAGTTCTCAAGTGCGATGTACATAGCACGAGGACCGAGGTCACTTCCGCCGATACCGATCTGTACTACAGTAGTAAACTTCTCGCCGGCAGCATTGCAGATCTCACCTGAGTGGACCTTTACGGCGAACTCTGTGATCTTGGCCTGCTCTCCGGTATAGAAAGCTCTCTTGTCGACACCGTCGCTTACCACAGGATCGCCGAGCTGACCGCGGGTCAGATGGTGGAGTACGAGTCTCTTTTCGCCGGTGTTGATCATGGCTCCATTATAGAGTTCTTCGAATTTACCTGCGAGATCAGACTCAGCGGCAAGAGCAGCGAGGTTTCCGAGAACTTCTTCGTCGACCTGCTTTGCCGCATAGTTATATGTAAGACCGCATGCCATCGGTACAGAGTATCCACGTACTCTTGCGGCGCCGGCTTCACCGGCAAGAACTTCTCTAAGATCAACACGGTGCTCTGATGCAGTTAAAGTTTTGTATGCATCAAGCGTATCAAGATTTTTCCATTCAGCCATTTTTTCTTTCCTTTCTCGATTCTATTATTACTAGTCCCGGCTATTATTATCTGATTTTTTGCTCTGATCCGTTTTAATTATGACCCGGCTTGATTCCGTGCGGCAGGACATAAGAAACATGGTTCAGAAAGTGTCTCAATGTGTACATATAATTTACTACATATCCCTTAAAATTTCCACGGAAAAACTCTTGCGAAGCGGGATGATTTGCAAGAGTTGATCAGCGCAAAAAAAACGATGTAAAACTGCGCAAAAAGTGCTTGCTTTTGACGGCGCTATTGAGTATTATATATGGGCGCGTCGTATGTGGCGCGCGATCAAACAATTACTTTCTGCACCGGGCGAACCGGTGCCAGTATGACCACAGGAGGTGTCAACATGAGAGATTATGAACTTCTATTCGTGCTTGATCCGACTCTGGACGAGGAGACTAAGGCTAACCTGATCGAGACTGTCAAGTCAGTTATCAATGCAGGTGGCGAAGCCGGCGAAGCTGATGTTTGGGGCGAGAGAAGACTTGCTTACACCATCAACAAGAAGAACACTGGTTACTATGTAGTACTTCCGTTCAAGGCTGATGCAGAACTGCCGAAGGAACTCGACAGAAGACTCAGGATCAACGAGAACGTAATGAGACATATCATCGTTTGTCAGGACGAAGAGTAGCGAAAGGCGGTCGAATATGAACAGCGTAGTACTTATCGGAAGACTTACAAGAGATCCGGAACTTAGTTACACGCCTAACACACAGACTGCTGTATGCCATTTTACCCTTGCAGTCGATAGACCGAGAAGACAGGGGGAGGAGAGAGGCGCTGATTTTCTGCGCATCACTGTGTTCGGCAGACAAGCTGAAAACTGTGATCGTTTCCTCGCAAAGGGCAGACAGGCGGCTGTTCATGGAAGAATTGAGACCGGAAGCTACAAGAACAGAGAAGGCGTCACTGTCAATACAGTAGATATCGTCGCTGATAATGTGGAATTCCTCGGCGGCGGCCAGGGCGGCCAGAACAACGGCGGTCAGGGCTATGGCCAGGGCGGTTACAATCAGGGCAACCAGGGTGGTTATAACCAGGGCGGCTCATACGGCGGCGGATATCAGGGCAGAGACAACAGCGCTCCGCAGCAGGGCGGAAACTTCGGCGGGCCTGACAGTGGTTTTGCACAGGAGACGACATCCGGCAACGGCGGTTCGATTTTTGGCGGATTCGATGATCTCCCGGATACATTCCAGGCAGCTGAGGATGATATTCCATTCTAGAGAAAGGGGAAAGCACGAATTATGGAAAGAACAAGCAGACCTAAGCGCATGAACACAGGCATGAGAAGAAGAAAAGTGTGCCAGTTCTGTGCTGACAAGGACAAGAAGATCGACTATAAAGATGCTGAGACTCTGAAGAAATACATCACCGAGAGAGGCAAGATCCTCCCTAGGAGAGTCACAGGCACATGCGCAATGCACCAGAGAGCAGTTGCTAAGGCAATCAAGAGAGCAAGAGTAGTTGCGATCCTTCCATTCGACGCAGAGCAGTAAGATCTTACGGGGCATATGCCCCTGAAAAACGAAAACATGCAGACCGAAACAAGTGCTGATGAGCAACACTTTGAGGTCTGCTTTTTCATTTCAGCAAATAGAAGGATATTCAGTTTTTGAACTATATATGACAAGTATCGTACTGGTAATATCAAGATATAGTTCAAAAGGGGATTTTCTCCATAGTTCGGCATGAATAAATGTGCTATAATTAAGCAGTATGATGCATTAGTGGGCTTTGCTCACAGGAGGGAACAAGGAAAAGGAGATATATAGTATGAAGAAAAAACTGATTATCTATCTGCTGGCGGCAGTCATGGTACTCAGTCCTGCAGCAGTATTTGCAGATGCGGCTGACACAGCCGGAACTGACGCAGGTGAGCTTGACATCGTCCAGTCAGAAGCAATGCTCTTTAACGGGAACAGCTCCTGCGAATGGGTAGATGCTAACAGGACTCAGGCAAAAGATGCTAAAGGCAACATAGCAACCGGTCTGTTCAAAGCTCCGAGGATCGGGGGCGGCACCAGCCTCTACTATGCCGATGCAAGTGGGATCGTTGTAAAGAGAGAAACACTTATAACCGTTTCCACGGGAGAGAAGTATGTTCATATAAACACTACTGAAGGCGAACACTGGGATGTAACCGGCGGCGGAGCGCTTTCGTATGCGATCACCAATCACGATGGGGACTACTTCGTTCACTGGCAGCAGGGAATCATAACGATCAACGGCGTGAAATACTATGTCCTGCCAAATGGAACGGTCCAGACCACACCTGGTCTAATCACTGTCAGCGGCAAACTCTATTATGTCACTGAAGGCGGTCCGGTCAGATCGCAGGCAGGCTTCTTCAAAGCCATTAACGGCAAGACATATCTGTCCGACGCTACGGGTGCGATCATAACAACAGCGGGCATCAGACAGTACGGCGGCTCGTATTATGTTATCCAGTCAGACGGATCGGTCGGTACAACAGTAGGATTCGTAAGAGCCGGAGGCAAGCTCTGCTATGTCACCAATTCAAGCGGCGTACTTGCAGTGAATAAAGAGTTCAAGGTAAGCGGCAAGAAATACCATGCACTGAACGATGCTTCGATCGCTATCGGAGGACACAAATGGGGCAAGAAGTACTACTATGCTGATGACTCCGGAGCGATCCGCACCAAGAAGGGCATCATGAAGGCAGGCGGCAAGTACTTTTTCGTCCAGAAAGGCGGAGCAGTCGCAACCAATAAAAAGGTAAAATGGAAGGGCAAGAGCTACATCGCAAGCAAGAACGGCGCGATCTACACAGGTCTCTTCACATGGAAGAAGAACATGTACTATGCCAACAGCAAAGGCGTACTGAGGAAAAAAGCAGGTGTCATCACATACGATGCTTACAAGTACTATGTGCAGAAGGGCGGCAAGGTCAAGAAAAACACGCTGTTTACAGCCAAAGGCAAGAAATATTGTGCGGGTAAAGACGGTAAGCTTCTGGAAGGATACTTCAACTGGAAGGGCGGCTACTATCTGACCAATGCAAAGAGCGTGATCATCACCAAGCAGGGCCTGTACTCATACAGGAACAACTATTACTTTGTAGGCAAAGGCGGCAAGCTTGCTGCTGAGAAGTTTGTTGAGTGGAAAGATAAGTTCTACTACGCAAACAGCAAAGGTGTTATAGTCAGAAGCAAGTTCACCTACAGGAGAAACGGCACAAAGTATACTTTGCATCCAAGCTCCAAGACAGGAGAGATCTCAAGTGATGAATACTACAAGGTCTTCCCTGAAAAAGCCCCGAAACCGGCAAATACCGATACACAGGACGCCAGCAGTGCACAGTGATCAGAAGTATTGCAGGTAAGATCTGAAGAGGCTTTTGAATAACAGCAAGC
This sequence comes from uncultured Eubacteriales bacterium, assembly GCA_902786855.1. Taxonomy (GTDB): domain Bacteria; phylum Bacillota; class Clostridia; order Peptostreptococcales; family Anaerovoracaceae; genus Crickella. The sequence goes on from CADAEH010000001.1 coordinate 344,823, forward strand.
GATAGAATTGCCGGAATGAGTGATCATTCCGGTAATTCTTTTGCTGAGACCTGTGCTAATCAGGATGAAGAATGACTATCGCTCTCAGGACGAAGGGCAAAACGTTTAAATTTTGAAAGACAATTCATAGTGTTAAAAATTTGAGTATGATATAATATGTTCAGAATTTTGCGTAGCAAGAAAGAACCCGGCAGGAGGGGACAAGGAAAAGGAGATAACAGATCATGAAAAAGAAGTATCTTATCTATCTGCTGGCAGCAGTCATGATGCTCAGTCCTGCGGCGGTATTTGCAGATGCAGCCGATGCAGCAGGAGCCGGCTCAGGAGATCTTGAGGTCGTCCAGTCAGACGCGATGCTTTTTAACGGGAATAATAGCTGTGAATGGGTGGATTCTGCCAGAACACAGGCCAAAGATGCTAAAGGCAACATAGCAACCGGTCTGTTCAAAGCTCCGAGGATCGGCGGCGGTGTCAGCCTTTACTATGCAGATGCAAGCGGACTGGTTGTAAAAAGAGAAAGCTTCATAACTGTATCATCAGGAGAGAAGTATGTACACATCAATACTTCCGAGGGCGAGCACTGGGATATAACCGGCGGCGGAGCACTTTCCTATGCGATCACCAATCACAATGGAGAATTTTTCGTTCACTGGCAGCAGGGATTTGTGACAGTCAACGGCGTAAGATATTACGTCATGTCAAACGGAACAGTCCAGACCTCGCCTGGTCTGGTCACGGTCAGCGGCAAGCTCTATTACGTCAATTCAGGCGGTCCTGTCAGAGCACAGGCAGGCTTATTCAAAGCTAATAACGGCAAGACATATCTGTCCGATGCTACAGGTGCGATCATAACGAAAGCCGGTATCAGACAGTACGGCGGCTCATATTACGTTATCCAGTCAGACGGATCGGTCGGTACAACAGTAGGATTCGTGAAAGCCGGAGGCAAGCTCTGTTATGTCACCAATTCAAGCGGCGCTCTTGCAGTGAATAAAGAGTTCAAAGTAAACGGCAAGAAATACCATGCGCTGAACGATGCTACGATCGCTATCGGAGGCCACAAATGGGGCAAGAAGTACTATTATGCTGATGACTCCGGAGCGATCCGCACTAAGAAGGGCATCATGAAGGCCGGCGGTAATTATTATTTCGTCCAGAAAGGTGGGGCCGTCGCGACCAATAAGAAAGTAAAGTGGAAAGGCAAAAGCTACATCGCAAGCAAGAACGGTGTGATCTACAGAGGTCTCTTCACTTGGAAGAAGAATCTGTACTATGCTAACCAAAAGGGCGTCCTGAGGACAAAAGCCGGTGTTATCACATACGATGCTCACAAGTACTATGTACAGAAGGGCGGCAAGATCAAGAGAAATGTACTCTTTACGGCATACGGAAGAAAGTATTGTGCTGACAGGTACGGCAGACTTATGAGCGGATACTTCTACTGGAAGGGCAGCTACTATCTGACCAATGCTAAATGTGTCATCATCACCAAGCAGGGCCTGTACTCATACAACGGCAAAACATTCTTCGTTAAGGCCGGCGGTGCACTCGGCTGCAATGAGTTCGTCACTAATTATGAAAAGCATTATTATGTAAACGGCAAGGGTGTCGTGCTCAAGAGCAAGTTCACTTACAGGAGAAACGGTGTAAGATACACGGTCCACCCTAACTCCAGGACCGGCGAGATCTCAAGTGAAGAATATTACAAGATCTTCCCTGAAGAGGCACCACAGCCAGAACCAACAGCAACAACCTAGGATTTTTACAGAAGCTCACATATAGTTAACGCACAATCAGCCGGAACGAATAGCGTTCCGGCTGACTTTTTCAATACCGCGGTTTACTATCGATCCGATAGTTTTTATTGCCGCTGATATGCTTCGATGCTAAACTTTTAAAAAGGCTTGGAACAAAGACGTTTGGTTGGGCAGATCATGGGTAAAGGCCAAAAGGGAAAAACGAAAAAAAAGAAAAAGCATAATAATGTTTCCGGAAGAAAAGCGAAGACTTCCGTCGACTGTAAACAGAGCGAAACCATTGGAAAGATTGATTATCTGGCGGTTTTGCCTGGTCTTCTGATGTGCCTTGTTATTGCGGTGGTGCTGATTCTGGATATATCTATGCCGGAAATGTCGGATAAGCAGTACCAGACGTTTCAGGGTCTGTTCAGATGGCTCAATTTAATTGCGGTCATTTCCGGTCTTATCGTCCTTGCGAGCAGGTCAACCTTGTTTTTTAAAGAGAAAAAACAGGCTCCGGGACATGACCGAAAGCTGCTTTTACATCCATATACAGCTTTTGCGGCATTTGCTGTATGCATCCTGATCTCAACCTGCATAAATGGCTTTACAGATGAAGCTCTGAAAGGCATTCCGTATCGAAACATAGGAATCATTCTCATGATGACCATGCTTCTGGTATATATGGGGGTAACAAGTTCGATAGAAAGTGATCCTCTCAGAAAGATCATCCTTGTTGCATATCTTGCCATATCTGTTGCTGTTGCTCTCGCGGCTTTATGTGACAGATACATCAAAAGAATACCGGCTTTTCATGCAAAAAAAGAACTGAGTGCGATCTTTTTCAACGGAAACCATTACGCATACTTCCTTGCAATGGCGATTCTTATTGGAATAGGATACTACATTTTCGGCAATAGCCGGCAAGCGGCAGCAGGTGCATCAGCGGCGGCTGTCAATATGTTAGTACTTGTGCTGAATCACACTCTCGGCTGTATCCTGGCAGTTGGGGTCGTGATGGTAATAGTGAGCTTTGCAGCAGTAAAAAAAGACCGCAGATACAGCAGAAAGATCATTATGCTGTGGGCTTTTTCTGCGGCCACAGCCGCTGCAGTACTTGTTATCAGCCCGGATATACGCAGAGAGTTTGCTGTTTTCGGCAGAGATATTGCAGGGATCCTCAGCAACACAGCAAAAGGCTCTGCAGGTCATAACAGACTGAAGATGTGGCGTCTGACTTCGAAGTATATTGCGGAGAGACCTTGGTTCGGCTTCGGCTGTGAAGGGATCTCTATGGAAATGTACGCGAAAACGGCAATATCTAATCCTCACAACGAGATCCTTACCTATGCAGCTTATTACGGAATACCTGCAGCTGCTTTTTATACATTTGGAGTTCTTGCAGTTTTAGTAAGACGCCTGTTAAGCTATGACTCTGATATGACAGGAAAGATAGCGTGTATGGCTGCAGCCGGCTATTTTATCGCATCGATCACCGGCGTTGCCATGTTCTATACGACCCCGTTCTTCTTTGTTTTCCTGGGAATCTCTATAAGATCGTTAAATATTAAATAAAGAAGCAATTGTCCAGAAAAATCCATTGGCTATTTTGCGATTACATAGTAAACTCTTAACAAACGTTAAGGTTGTTAAGAGCATTTTTTTTGTGACGAAACAACCTGCATCTATCTAAGTAATTTGTGAGTGAAAGGAAGAGCGATGAAAGAGCGCAAAAGAATATTCGCAATGCTTCTTTCTCTGATACTGGTGTTCACCTTTATGCCGGCTATGGCATTTGCCGACGAAGGTGTTCCGGAAGAAGCCCCGGTATCAGGTGAGGTTGCAGAAGCTTCTGAGGGAGCGGCATCGAATGCATCTGAAAAAGCAGATGTATCGGCACCGGATGCAACTGAAGATGCAGAAGCTGAAGCAAACGGTACTGATGAGACAGTACCTGCCGAGGAAGATGAAGAGGTCGCTGAGCCGGAAGAAAGCGGTGAGGCGGGCAGCAATACCGTATCTTCACCAACCCAGGTAGTTTCAAAGGATGCCATGGACGCAGTCCTACCGTTTGACGGCGGCGAAAGTGATACTGAGATCACATTCCTGAATGATGATGGCATCGAGCAGACTGCTTTCCGCACACCGGAAGGACTGGCTTATACGTTAGTCAATTCAGATGGTCTGGATTCAGTCAGAGTCATAGGATATAACGGCGGAGGGAATACGATCAATGTTCCGGCTGAACTCGGCGGACATGTTGTGTCCGGCTTTTCCATTGATCCGGAAAAACCTATAGATGACAGTGAATCATACGATGGCATAAAACACATCAACCTTCCGGACAGCGTGATCTATTTCAGAACAAGCAATCTGGAAAAATTCACCGCACTTGAGTCCATCGGCGGACTGGACGGTCAGGAAATGAACGGTGAAAAGTATAAAACTGCCGATGGTGTTCTTTATAGATATAACAGCTATGGCGATCTCAGATTGCAGTATTATCCACCTGAAAAAAAGAGCACCAGCTGGGTCATTGAGCCTGATGTTGTAAACTGGTATAGCTTTGACAGAGTAAATCCATACCTTGAGTCAATTACACTGCCGGCGAATGGAGGCGTGTATGACTTTTATAATCTGACGAATCTTAAGGAAATACTCGTTTCAGAAGACAGCGAGAACTACACTTCTGTTGATGGTGTTTTATATTCAGATAGTATGAGATACCTTGTAGCGTATCCGGCGGCAAAAGAAGGAAAAACCTTCCAGATCCCGGACAGCGTAGAAGAAGTAAATTATGATGCTTTCATGGTAGAAAGCGGATCTACAGAGATCGAGGAATTGTATCTCCCGACCGGGATAGATCTGAATGAGTTCGGTTGGTGGGGATTGCTTGAGAACTGCCGGGAATATTTAAAGAATCTCAGGAAGATCGTATTTACCGATCCTGTTGCTCCGGCACTTGATGAACAAAACATGTGGAACTTCACTGAGTTCTACAAAACCGCAGTATCAGAAGGAATTGAATTTTCCGGGCCTGAAGACGGGACCGGATATGATGAGTTTTTCTATGATCTGAATAACCATGGACTTGCACCGATCCCGGATGAACCGGTCAATCTTCAGGTAGATACACCAGAAGATATACAGATCCAGCCGGAACAGGTAGTCACCTTTGCTTTCAAGCCAAGCGAGACGGCCAACTACAGCTTTGAAATCAAATCTGATAATGAATTCAATTATGACAGTTGCATCCTTGAGGATGGTCAGGAATATGATAGTTTTGTTGTCAGTGGCTCAGAGCTTTATCAGCAGTATGAGAATGAGCAGAACTATTATGCTAATACCACCGGTCAGAATTGTCTTGCCAATAAGACCTATTACCTGCAGATAAAATCTAACAACAGTGATACAGCATCGATTACTGTGACTCCTTCCAGATGCGGATCAGCTTATCTTGCAGATATCCCTGATGACTGCGAGGAGCTTGAAAATGGTGTAGCAAAAACAGGCGAGATCACAGACCAGAACGAAGTCGTAACATACAAATTCACAATTCCGGAAAGAGATCCGGATTATAGCAGCCAATGGTATGATGCCAATGTAACTATAACGAGAAGCAGTGAACATGACGAGCAGCTGTACTTCAATCATGCGCTGATCGACCCGGATCAGTCTGGGTATTTCGGTATTGCGTACCCAGATTACAGTGCTGACGAACTCTCAGGACAATGGTCTTCTTCTCTGGAGTGTGGGAAAACATATTATATCCAGATCCAACCGGGGGTATCAGGACCCTACAGCGTTCAGATAGATTATACGTGGCATGGCTATAATGAGGACGATGATGATGAACCGGGCGAAGAGGACTACGGTTTTGAGGAAGTCCCGGCAGACCCTGAAGCCGTCGATCCTATAGCTGTAAATGAAGAGAAAACGCTTGAAGTTACTGAGAATGAGACATTTACGTTTGCATTCAGACCTGACAGGGACGGTGATTATACATTCGAGTCACTTGGACAAAGTGATACTGTATGCAGGGTCATAGTAGATGATCAGGTAATAGTGCAGAACGATGACTCATCGGCCGGCGGAGACGGCTATAATTTCGGCGCTTCGTTCCATGCAGTTGCAGGAAAGACATACTACCTGCAGGCCAAATTGCTCAACGCAATTGAAGAAGAAGGAGCAACTGAGACATTCAGAGTAAGGCTCATCGAGTATATCGCTGAACATCAGCATACTCCGGAAAAAGTAGATGCAGTTCCGGGCAAATCCGAAGATGAACCGGGAACAATCGAACATTGGGTCTGCACAACTTGCGGTATCAAATTCAAGGATGAAGCGTGCAGGCACAGGGCATACGATGAGGATCTCATAGTTCCTTACGGAGACCTTATTGTCGGATTTGAGTTTATTCACCAAAGCGACCTCACAGGGTATATCGGGGAAGATTATATAAATGGTAATGAATTCTATGAACCAGGCAATGAGATCGTCGTAACCTATGACGATGGGAATGAGCAGCGGTTCAGATGCATCGATATTGAAAACGGTGACGAAGTTTATGTCGGGTATTTCCTCAATGGAGATCCGGAAGCAGAAGAACTGTATCCTGATCAGCGCGTGCTGAATGAAGATGGTGTGCTCGTGGAAGGAGAAAACGAGGTTTCCATCATCGCAACCATCAATGGGCAGAAAGTAAGCACTGTTGTCACAGTCACAGCAACAGAAGAAGCTCCGGTAGAACCTGAAGTCAACTATGGTACTCCGGTATCTGCCGAGTTCACGCTGGGGGATGGCAACAAGCCGCTCTGGGGATATACCGGAAACAACTATTTAGAGAATCTTTATGAGGACGGAAATAAGTTCACTGTAACATTTGAAGACGGTGACGAAGCAACGCGTGAATTTGTCTGTGTAGTGACTCCGGATCCTGAAGGAGGCAATAGTGTCGGATTCTTTGAAAACGGCGATGTTGACAACAGGCAGGTCTATCCTGCGGAGGAAGTTGCTGACGGAGTATACTTCGTAACAGGCGAAAACAATGTGAGGATGCAGCTGTCAATGGCTCAGGATGAGGAAGAGGCTGCTGCTGAGACTCCGTTCTATGCTGACCTGGTCGTCAACGGCGTTGATCCTGAGCATGAACATGAGGCCGGTGAGCCGGTGATCGAAAATGAGATCGCCGGAACCTGCAGCACGGAGGGCAGCTATGAAAGTGTCGTATACTGTACGATCTGCGGAGAAGAACTGAGCTGTGAAACCGTGGTAACAGGCTATGATGATAACAATCATAACCTCGCTGAGCCAGTCGAAGAGAACAGAACTGAGGCGACATGTTCTAAAGAAGGCAGCTACGACATGGTCGTATACTGCAATGACTGCGGAGACGAGATCAGCAGACGCAATTACACAATTGAAAAGAAACCACACAGCTGGAGCGAACCGGTTTATGAGTGGGCTGCAGACAATTCTACAGTGACAGCAAGGAGAAGCTGTTCTGATCCGAACCATGAGGGCGGAGATGAAACAGAAACTGTTTCTGTCAGTTCAACAGTGACCAAGCCGGCAACATGTGAAGAACCGGGCGAGACAACTTATACATCTGCAGAATTTGAGAATCCTGCATTCAGTGCTCAGAGCAAGACGCTCGAGGACCTGACGCCGCAAGGCCATACCCTGAATCACATAGCAGCAGTTGCGGCTAAGTGCGAGACTGCCGGTAACAAGGAATACTGGGAGTGTGAGGTATGCCATAAGCTGTTCAGCGATGAAGCATGCACTGCAGAGACTTCACTTGAAGCAGTAACTGAGGCACCGCTTGAACACCAGTGGGGCGAAGTAACATACTCACCAAGTGAGGAGGCATTTGATCCTGAGACAGACGGCGAGACGGTCACTGCAAGCAGAGCGTGCACAAGAGAAGGCTGCGATGCAACTGAGTCAGAGACAAAGGCATTCACCAAGACAACCGATGCTGCGTCCTGCACAGCACCGGGAACGGTCACGTACACAGCGGTATTCGACAATGAGATATTCGGTACCTGGACGACAACACGAAATGTTGGATCTGTTGATCACAGCTGGAGTGAGGTAACTTATACCTGGAATGCTGATCACAGCAAAGTCACCGCTTCCAGGAGCTGCACGAATCCAAATCATAATGAATCAGTTGACGGTCCTAAGACACAGACTGAGACGGTTAACGCCACAGGCGAGATAACAACACAGCCTACATGCACCAAGAAGGGTAAAACAACTTATACTTCTGCAGCGTTCAGTAATCCGGCATTCACGGTCCAGTCCGTTGAAGTCGAGGACGTTGCAAAGAAGGGCCATGACTGGGGCGAACCTGCATATGAATGGTCTGCAGACAACACATCAGTAACAGCAAGCAGGACCTGCAACTGTGAATATCATGATGCAGCCGTTGACGGTCCTAAGACAGAGACTGAAACAGTCGGAGTAACGGCAACAACGACTAAAGAGCCGACATGTACTGAAAAAGGCGAGAAAACTTATACATCTGCATCGTTCACTAACTCTGCATTCAGCGTACAGACCAAGACTGAGGAAGATGAAGAAGCTACCGGTCACGTCTGGGATGATGGAACGATCACTAAGAGAGCTACCGTTGATGAAGAAGGTGAATTGACTTATACGTGCACTTTATGCGGTGCTGTGAATCCTGAAAAGGGCGTCATTCCGAAACTCGAGCCGGAACACGAGGCAGTAAACCATGACGCAGAAGCTGCAGTGCAGCATGCTGAGGATCTGCTTGAGGGCAATGACGCGGCAGCAGCATCAGCAGCTGCTGATGAAGCAGTTACGGAAGCTGACAGTGCATTCGAGGAAGCTGTGACTGCAGTGGCGAATGCAAATAAAGACCTGGCCAGAGCTGAGGTAGCACTTGAAAATGCGACATCGGAAGCTGACAGAGAAGCAGCACAGGCCGCAGTCGATGCAGCACAGGCCGCAGTCAATGCTGCAACTCAGGAACTCGCAGATGCAAATGCGACACAGAAGAGAGCTGTAGCAGCACAGACAAGGGCAAAATCCAAGATCTCATCAAGCAGCGCGGCAGCCGCAGTAAGTGCAGCAGCAAGCAGGGCTTCTGAAGGAACAGATGCATCAGTTGCAGCAGCACAGGCCGCAAAGGATGCAGCAGCACAGGCCCTGAAGGATGCAGAAAGTGCTAAGAGTGCAGCTGAAGAGGCTCTCGCAGCAGCAGAGGCGACAAAAGACAGTACAGCTATTGCGGCAGCACAGTCGGCACTTACAGCTGCAGAAAGTGATCTCTCAGCTGCAAGGACCAATGCTACAGCAGCAGACGCAACACTTGGAACTGCAATAACCAAGAGAGATGCAGCAGTCGCAGCAGCAAACGCTGCAGACAAAGCTGCTGCCGATAAGGCCGCGGCTGAAAAGGCGGAGGCAGACAGAAAAGCGGCAGAATTCGCTGCAAACGGTTATGGCTACATCGATCCGACACTGCCTAAGGTCAAGATCCAGAAACCTAAGGCGGCCAAGAAGAGCTTTACCGCGAAGTGGAAGAAACTGAAAAAGAAACAGCTGAAGGTCGTCAAGGGCATAGAGGTAGAATACAGCCTCACGCCTGACTTCCAGAACCCTGTCTTCAAGTCAACAAGCAAGAAGAAGGCTAATCTCAAGATCAAGAAGCTGACTTCCAAGAAGACCTACTACGTAAGGGCACATACATACGTAATAAGAAACGGAGTCAAGTATGTTTCCTACTGGTCAGCAGGCAAGAAGGTCAAAGTAAAATAGCTGTATGAGCGGTTGAGCTGACAAGTTAAAAGTATGATACACCGGGAGAGAGCCTGAAAAAGGCTCTCTCCTGTGCTTCATAGGGAAAGACCATACCTTCCTGCACTGGGACAGCGCTGCTCATTGTGAGGTAACGGCGTTGTTTTTTTCTGATACAAGGACGGTTTTATACTGCATATGCGGAGATAAATCTTGAGAGTAGATGCTCTGCTTTGATACAATTTTCTTGGTATATTAATTGGATATTAACTGGCTGAGATGAGAATTGATGGGAAGGAAAAACGTATGAAAGCTAAGAGGTTATTTGCGATACTGCTGACCCTTGCAATGGTGCTGACATATATGCCGGCACTTGCTTTTGCAGATGTGGAAACAGCAGGCGATCCGGGGACCCCTGCAGCAGAAGATCTGCAGACAGAAGTCCCGGAAGCAGAAACAGAGCCGCAGACAGATGCGGTGACAGATTCCGGGGACATGAACCCGGAACAAGTGCTGGAGCAGGAAACAGCGGAAGCAGTCAATGGACAGGCTGATGATCCTGCAGTCATTCCGGAAGATGACCCGGATGAAACGGAGCCGGCAGGAAATACAGGAACGGTTTCGGGGTCAGTGAATGTCGAATCAAGTGTTGACCTGGCAGACAGTGATGAACTGCTGATGGAATACCTTGAAAAGGGTATGCCTCAGAAGGCCCCTGCAGCTACAAAACTGAGAAAAGCTGCATCTGCGACCAGGGGAGACAGGCTTGAGGGCAACAATAAGCTGATCTATGGTGCTCTGAAAGACATTATTATAGACCTGACAGAGGATGATGGTGTCGGAACTTCGACTGTATTCGGAATAGATGTAAATCAGCTGCCTCTTGACAAGACTACATACACTAAGGCTGACCTTGGAGTCGATACGCTTGTTGAAGGAGAAAGCCTCACTAATGCAGCGACCGATGCGCTCTTCGAACAAATGGGTGTTGATAAAACGGGAATCCTCGATGCTTTGCTCTGTGATATGCCGTATTATCTCTATTGGTTTGACAAGACCACAACAACAGGCGGGATGTATCTGGGTCTGGATAATATCAGTATCGAAACAGAAGGTGAAGAGGTTACAGCGCTTATTGTTAACGAGGCAGAGCTTACGTTCAGCTTTACAGTTGCCGGTGAGTACCGTGACAGCAATGCTGAGCATCCTGAGTTTACAGTCAATATCTCTAAGATAGCAGCTGCCAATACCGCTAAAGCAACAGCAGGAGAAATCATCTCCCAGAATGCTGATAACAGTGATATTGAGAAACTGACGAATTACAGGGATGAGATATGCAGGCTCACTTCTTATGATGATGCTGCCGGAAAGAATCAGGTTCCTTACGGTGATCCATGGCAGATGATCAGTGTATTTGATAACAATGCAGCAACTGAGGTCGTCTGCGAGGGATACTCAAAAGCATTCCAGTTCCTCTGTGACAACAGTGATTTCGATTCAGATATCGAATGCGATTCTGTTACCGGTTCAATGCAGGGCGGGACCGGTGCAGGCCTTCATATGTGGAACATTCTCCACATGAATGATGGTAAAAACTATATCGCAGATATAACCAACTGTGATGAAGGCACGATCGGATCAGCTGATGAGAACGGAGGTCCATATCTCTTCCTGAACGGATGCAAACCTGAGGGAAGTGTCGCAAATGGATACCATTATTCCTGCCGGGATAATGAAGATCTGTTCTATACGTATGACGAAGATACCATAAGAACATTTTCAACAGAAGAGCTGACAATGTCAGAGAATGACTATGAAGATGATCAGGGTGATAATTATTATCACTTTGAGTTCGCCGGTGAGGAGGGTATGCCTGAACGCCTGTATTCAGACGGCACGATTCAGTTCAAATTGCCAGAAGAAGCAGTTATTCCGGCAGGCGCTGTGATGGACATCCGTATCGGCATCAATACAGGAAATCCGGAGGAAGGCGAGCACGGATGGATCGTGGATTTCGCATACGGCGGCGAATATACTTTCAATGACAGAACTATGACGCTGACGCTTGACGGCAGCGAGGTCTATAAGAAAATAGGCGATGACTATGGCTACATCTCTTTCTTCGCCGGTGTGCAGGAAGGAGATTACGACGATGGGCACTTCGACGGCTGGATCGCTGACGGAGGCTGCGAATACAGAGTGGCTCGTGCTGAATACGATATGGAAGATGACCGGGATATGCTTCCTGGATGGGATGAAGGCATAGGCGGTCACTACGGAGTCTGGTTAGATAATGCTGAATACCCTGAATATGATGGACATTACAAGGTGACCGATGTAGAAGTGACCGCCGGAGAAGAACTTCTGCAGGAATTTCATAGAGATCAGGACGAGAATGATCCGGAGGATTACTGGTGGTATTACAGGATCAAGGATTCCTATGAACTGGATGGCGCACGTGGAACTGTTACGTTCAAGGTGACATACGAAGATCTGGATGAGCAGGAGCAGACATACACATTCAATGTCAATGTCTGTAATGACGTATATGAAGTGTGGCTGAACAGTGTATCTGGCAGTGACAGGGGTCTGCCTGGCAGTTCGCTTGAACTGAAAGCCGAGGGAATCCATAAGTATCTGGATGAAGACGATGAGTATCAGGAAACCTCGGAAGGCCTGAGTTATGATTGGGAGATCGTCAACGGCAATGAGTTTGCAACGATATCCCCTGATAATAATGATCCGGCTGAAGCTACACTCACATTCAATGAACTGCCGGAAGGACAGGAAGGCATCTGGGAAGATATCGAGGTCAAAGTCTCTTTGAAGGCGGACAATGAAGTGGAGGCTCAGGACCAGAGAAACTTCTTTGTGAGCGATGACTACTGCCAAGTCTGGCCGCTTCTGCATAATGATGACCTTGACATGTACGGATCAGAAACTCTGAACTGTGAGCTCAGAAACTACAGACTGGGAGAATCCGGCTACACAGTCATCGATGAAATAACTGACGTCACATATGAATTCGATGGTGATGATCATGTAACTGCTGTTCAGGATGCTGAGGACGGCAGCAAGTTCACAATAACCAGAAACAGAGAAGATGATATAGAATTTGAGATAAGAGCGACCTGGGATGAAGGAAATGAGGAGACCGCTCACTATCATTATAAAAACAAGAACTATGATCTCTGGTTTGAGCATGACGGCAATACTGTCTACACCGACAGCACAATGACATATACGCTGAATACAGACAATCTGGGTGAAGACTGGGCATCAAAATATGATATCGATTTCACTGCCGGACAGGGAGAATGGAACGATGATCAGATGGTATGGGACAAGAAATTCACCGTAGGCAAAGAGTATACCGTTAACGGCAATGCTGTAACGTTTAACGGCGCTGCGCTTACTGATTATCTGAATGACAGCTTCGTTGTTCTTGCCGAGTTAAAGCTCAAAGGAACTGATAAAGTTCTGAGTACAGAGGATAACTGGTGTGAAGTCAGGGAAGCTTTTGAGGATAATAACTTCCCGATGGAGCATATGAACGTACTGCGTGGTGATACATTCCCGGTAGATCCGTTCATCGACTATTTCCGGCAGAATGCAGATTATCCTTACGGTAAACCGGGTCAGTATAAGGTCCTTAACGTCACACATGCAGATGCAGCCAGTGAAGAATTCACGACCATTGAGAAAAAGACTGAAGGCGAGAATACATGGTGGGATATCCATGCAGAAAAAAACGGCACATCCAATATCAAAATCACATATAAGGATGCGCATGAGACCGATACGGAGCATACCTACACATTCTCAGTTGCTGTCACAAATGACGTTTATGATGTGCGTCTCGACAGTTTAAGCGGCGAGTTCTCCGCTTTACCTGGCGGATCTATCCCACTGAAGGCATATGCCGTTCACAGATCCGTATCAGACAGCGAGAACGGCGACTGGCTCGACTATGATGAATCTGAAGAGGACTTCAGGGTCGCATGGGATATAGAAGATACTGACGGCGATGTAGTAAAGAGCCTTGAGGCCGATCCTGCTGATCAGTCCAAAGCGGTCCTGACATTCAAGACCAGAGAAGAGAATGGCGGAGAAGATCCGGTAGGCGGAGCGAGGGTCAGAGTCAGGGTCTTTGACAGCAATAATGACGAGGTCGCTTCTACATTCGACTTCTATGAAGTTAATACAGAATTCGGGCAGATCATGCCTAAGGTGCTTCCTGATCCGGATATGGATTATAAAGACACAGCACATCTCTCAATGCAGACTGTATGGAAGGAAGCAGGAAAAGAAGACAGGGTGATCCCTAATGTAAGCTATGTCTGGAGTTTCAATGAAGGTGACTTCCAGATCAAGGACGGCGAAGGCAATGAGATCCACAGTGATGAACCGACCCAGGCGACTGAGATCAACATCACAAGGAGAAGTACAGGATACTCCAGGATCGTCGTACGTGCTGACTGGGGAATGAATCAGTCCAAGTGGCATGCATATTATGTAAATCCTAAGCATTACAGCATAGTCCTTGATGAGCCTGTGGAAACAGATCCTACGATGTTTGCCGGGACTCCAAAGACTTTCAAATTCATAACTTCAGGATTTGACAACGGAGACTATGAGTTTATCCCTGGCATATCAACGATGGTCAATGATGAACTGACAGATGTAACAGCGGCAGGTGATATAACAGATTATCATATGGAAGGAAATAATCTCCTGGTAACTGTTGATCCTGATAAATTGCTGGCAAGAAATATCAACAGATTCAACATCAGTATCCTTGTGAAGAAGGGTGAAAATTCGATCTGGGTAGAGGATGGCCGTCCTATACAGATTCTGACACAGGAAAACATAGAGGATGGCGCATCTGATGCGAAAGAAAAAGCAGAAAAAGCGGAAAAAGCAGCTCAGGAAGCGGCTGAAGCGGTTGAGGCGCTTAAGCAGGCAGCTGATGCTGCAAAGGAGGCTGCCGATAAGGCGGCAAGCAGCCTGAGTGGTGAGGATATCGCTGCAGCTCAGCAGGCGGCAGCTGATGCTAAGAAGGCACAGACTGCAGCAGAAACGGCAATAGAGGCAGCACAGGCTGCAAAGGATCTGGCTGACGAAGCTATTGCACAGGTCAGAGATGTACTGGCAGCTGCCGGAGAAGCCGGAATTGAGACCGGTAATGCTGCTGATCTCGTGAATGCAGCGGAAGGAAAAGCAGCTGACGCGGGTGCTGCAATAGATGCAGCGACAACTGCTAAGAGTGCAGCAGATTCAGTAGTGGCAGAAGCGTCAGAGAAAGCTGACAAAGCTGCAGCAGATAAGGAAGCAGCTGATAAAGCCGCAGCAGATAAGGAAGCAGCTGACAAGGCCGCAGCTGACAAAGCCGCTGCCACGAAAGCGGCTGCTGAGAAAGCAGAAGCAGACAGAAAGGCGGCAGAGTTCGCTGCGAATGGCAATGCTTACATCGATCCGACACTGCCTAAGGTCAAGATCCAGAAACCTAAGGCAGCCAAAAAGAGCTTCACTGCGAAGTGGAAGAAGCTGAAAAAGAAACAGCTTAAGGCTGTCAAGGGCATAGAGATCGAATACAGCCTTACATCTGACTTCCAGAACCCAGTCTTCAAGTCAACAAGCAAGAAGAAGGCTAATCTCAAGATCAAGAAGCTTACTTCCAAGAAGACCTACTACGTAAGGGCACATACATACGTAATAAGAAACGGAGTCAAGTATGTATCCAACTGGTCGGCGGCCAAGAAGGTCAAAGTGAAATAGGCTCCGTACAAAATGGAATAGCTTTTTACACGAAACGACAGAGGAACCACATAATTGTGGCTCCTCTGTTTTCAACTGATCGGATGTATTGGATAATCTATATCAATGACTGCGTTCCGGACTGCGCGAGCTGTCATCATACAGAGCAAGCAGCTCTTTTCTTTTGCTGCAATCTGTTTTACGCAGCAGATTGCGCATATGGAATTTAACGGTATTTTCAGAAATATAGAGCCGCTCTGCTATTTCCTTATTGGTACAGCCGCCGATCACCATTCTGAATATGTCCGCTTCACGCTGAGACAGGTCATAACGTGCAGCAAAAGCCTGGATGTAGTCTACCTCGGGAGAAACAGGATGCATATACATCGTGTGATACAGATGAAAGAAGAGAAAGATGCAGATGACAAAAAGCAGTGCCATCACAGTAATGAGGACCATTGGTCTGCTGCTGAGCATAATTCCTGACGCAGCGCCTGCAGCATCACCGAGACGGCCCCACATGAGACCAATACAGGCCAGATGTGAGAGATCTTTGCCTTTTGATATGTCTACGAAGAGCAACACTCTGTAGACTGAATAGAATCCGAAGAAAATATATCCAAGCACCCACATCAGATAGTTAATATCTGTATGGCTGCCTGCGATGCTGAAAAACGGGAACACAAGAGCCGCTATGCAGAGGACAGCGCCGGCAGAGCGCTTACGGTCATTGATAAGGCCCGCTGCAATGAGACCGGCAGCATAGAATGACCGGGAAAGTTCAAGACTTACATTATGATCACCAAGATCAGCAGCATTGAAGTAAAAGCCGCCGCTCTTTACACAGCTGAGGAGCAATATGGTTATTCCCGGCAGCCACAGATAATAGAATCTGCGGTCCAGGGATGCAGTGGATATGGTGCTGCGCGCTTCTGAAGCTGCATCCCTGATATTTTGCCTTATTATCTTCACAGATACCGGGATGGTCAGAGCATATACAGCAGTGTATATGAAAAATGCTCTCGGATCTTCCAGAAAACTGCCGCTTCCGATGAGGGATATAAAATATGAGAGGATACTTCCGATCCCATAGCCTGCACCGAAGATTATCCCATAAGCCGAAGCAGATGCGTGCCCGGCAAGTATAGTCAGGTAACTGCCGGCGATCATACCGAATACTATGTTCATACCATAGCCAAAAATAAGACTGACGGGTGCCGAAGGTGACAGGACTGCGAGCAGATTGAGCACCAGACCGGATGCTGATATAAGTGTATAAGAATAAACACTGCGATACTGACCTGCATACCTCTTCCTATATAGGGCGAAGACGATAAGACCTGCAGCCTGAAACAGGTAGCCTATTACTTCTGTCAGCATGTCAACTTTGCTTGCACCATAAAACTCTGCAAGATGGTAAAACCACGACAGATAACCGCATCCTGTCCACAAAAATGAAAGACTGATCAGAATGCAGATGAGAATGTCATTGCTGTTAGTATTCAGTTTTCCCGCCCGATCACTATTCACTGCTGCGCCCTGATTTCTGTTTTGCCTGTCTTATTGCACAAAGCTCGTGATGATCTGAACTTTGCACCATGCTGTATCTTTTTGATAATTCTAAGCTACAGTGCCGCTGAATTCAAGAAAGAATAGGCACCTACCCCAAAACTACCCTATGTATTATTATGGTATTCATTTACAATTAATTTGGGTTATAATTGATACAAATCACAAAAGAAAAACGTTGCAAAACAGATTTTTAAATATAAGAGAGAATAGAGGTGTTTTATGGACAGGATTATAAGATCAAAGCTGATCAGAAAAGCACTGACTCTGGTGCTGACTCTGGTCGTTACCCTGACATTCATCCCTCTGCTTGGCAGCAGTGCCTATGCAGCTGATGAGGATCTGACCGGAGACATTGCTGATGCGATTCTGGATCAGGCAGAAGGGGCAAATGAAGAGGAAATTGATGTAGCTCTTGATGGACCGGCTGCGAAAAAAGCTCATGTAATTGACATAACAGACCCAGGTGATCTGGAAGTTGTCACAGATGATGCCAAGAACACATTGACAGATGAAAGTGAATGGAATTTTACGGTTTCGAAAAGCGGCTCGACTCTGACAATCAATGCGAGCTTTAAAAAAGGTCTTGATAAGAGTCCGTACGGATGTACTTTCGGAGGAGTATATATTGATGACAGCTTAGTAGCATCCTTTGATGTATCCAAGCTTACTAATTACCGCATTGGGCTATCGGGTTCTCAGCTGAATCCCGGGTATCACAATGTAGAGCTGGCTGTGTACGCAAGATTCAATGGCGGCAGCAGACAGTATCTTGATGTTACAAAAGCCAGAACTTACAGAGCTGATATCACTGCAACACCTAATTACACCGGTGCGTTCGAGGTATATTCAAACTATCTGATCTATGCGCCTTACAGTAACATGTGGAGCAATTCAGATTATGATCTGTATCTGGAATATAGTCCGGATGGCGGAAAGAACTGGGCGCGCTCAGGCTATATGCGCTTCAATCTGATTCAGCTGGCCAGTCAGCAGCAATACCGGATCAGCGGACTTGCCCCTAATCACAACTATGTGACCAGAATACGCTACGGCAAGGTGATCGACGGACAGCTTTTCCTGGGTCCGGTTCGCTGGACGGGCACTTATAAGACAGGCGCTGCGAAAAAGCCTAAGATCAAGTCGGTAACATGCAAGGCTGTCAAGGTCAAACGCCACAAAGTAAAACACTACGGTTACTATACGGGTGTATATCTCTACACTGAAAAGTTCTATACATATAAGGTAAAGATAACGGTCAAGCTCAAAAAGAAACCGGGTACTGCCGGAATCTGGATCAACGGAAAGTTCTGCAAAGGCAACAAAAAGAAATACACAGCAACTTTCACACCGTACCCGAACTACAGCGCTAAGAAACCTAAAGGTAGGAAATGGGGAGTGGTTATTGCCTCATATCAGAACAAGGCATACGGCGGATATTCACCTCTTTACAGCAAGAAGAAAAAACTGAAATAGAACTGCAATACATCTAATAAGCACAGCAATGAAAAACAGGGAAGCCTTGACGGGTTTCCCTGTTGTCGTCTGATGTCCTTTTGCTGTCAGAACAATGCCTGCGATGCGGCATCTGTTCTGTACATCGCTCAATGTCAGTTAAGTTTGCCGAGGTATACGTCTTCCTTGATGCGCATTATAGAATAGAGCATGTCGATGAACGGCGCGGACACTCCGTGCTTTATCGCAAGTCTCTTGATGTATCCTGCGATGTATTCATTTTCGGTAGGACGCTTGTTGATGACGTCCTCGAGCATCGATGTACGCTTGGACTCTGAATATGACGTGAAATAGTGCATTACGTCGGCAATATCTGCTTCTGTGATAAGTACGTCCTCAGTTGCTGCGACGAATTTATATTCCTGCATGATGGTGCGTGCGACTTTCTGTGCGTCAGGTGAATGCTTGAACATCACATAGTCAAGATCAGTGAGCGCCGTCAGGGCATTGCCCGCAACGTTCAGCATCAGCTTGCACCAGATAGCGTGCCTGATATCATCTTTGAGTATGCATGGGACACCGGCTTTTTTAAGCAGATCATAGAGATCAGCAGCATATTCCTTGTATGATTCATGATTCTTGCCCAGACAATAGGTTCCCGGGTTCTGATAAACGATATCATTTCCGTATATTCTGGTGTTAGGACCCTGGGCAAACCCTTCGAGCACGATATTCTCAGGGAAGCGCGACCTCAGAAAGTCATATGAGTACAGACCGTTCTGAAGCGGCATCAGGAGAGTATCGTCTTTTATCATATTGCGTATCTCATCGAAAGTGCTTTCCAGACTGTAGTTCTTTACACATATGAACAGGACATCCAGCTTTTCGCCCTCATAGTCTGCCGGAGACAGCACCTTGGGAGCGAAAGGTGTTCCGTTTATGCGGATCCGCCCGCTTTTAAGCCATCCGGCATGCTTGTCATCGGATACCAGCACGAATTTATCACCATATTCTTTATACAGCATTTCTGCCAGAGGAGCACCGATGGCTCCGAGTCCTATCAGCCCGATATATCCTTCACTCATAAAAAACACCCTTTACTTTCTGAATTATCAGTACTATACTCTCTAATCTGAAAGAGAGACCGGATCGCGAATAAAAATATATATAAATACTATCATGCATAAAGTTTTATCTCAACTGTATGCACAAAACCATAATGCAGCAGTAGATGGGGACTTTAGCAAAAAGACAGATAATCAACACATAACTGTCTGAGAATCATATATAATAACGTAACTGCGCGTGCAGGTATTTTAAGCATTAACGATTGATATAATCAAGAATATATATAGTAAATATCCAACTGGAAGGGAATAAATATAATGGTAGATTTGTTATATAGAGCTATTTATTGGGTCGCGGAAGTCCACGACCATTTGCTGAGCATAAATAATGCAGGGGGCTGGTATTTTGATGATAAGCAGATGCACTTTATCGTGATCGGTGTTCTGGGCATGATGATGATCTTCGTGACATATCCGATATTCAAGCTGCTGGCCAGCACAGGGCATACCATGGTCATCTCCTGGCTGTATACATTCACCATGGTGCTTGTGGTCACATTTGCGATCGAGATAGGTCAGTGGTTCTCGGGAACAGGAAAGATGGATACAGAGGACATGGCTTCCGGTATTGCAGGTTTTCTGATCATGTTCCTTGTTTTTGCTGTCATCAGGGCGATCTTTCTGGGGATAATGCACCTTTTTCGGGGCGATGATCCCGACAAGTCAAAAAGAGAAGCGGAACGGGTAAAACTCAGAGCAGAGGCTGAGCTGAACAGACAGAAGAAAGTATATAAAAAGCCTGAAGAGAGAAGAAAGGTGAATCTCGCAGAGCTCGCTCAGGAAGGAGGCTCGCTGCTGGGAAAGGCAGCTGCCGGAGGCAAAGCCGCGCTGGAGGGACTTGCTGAAGAATACGCAGAAGAGAAGACCAGGACAGCTGAAGTACCTGCACCGGAAGTAGGCGACAGGATGACATTCGTAATGCCGGCACCTGAAGAACTGCCGTGGACAGTTGCTGACCGGGGACCACAGGAGCAGGCAGCCAATGATGATGTAGAAGAATTGTTTGCTGAATTCGAGCGTGTTGCGGCTGACGAGATCCAGATATTCGGATCCGCTCCGCAGGATCAGGCACCTCAGCAGCGCACAAAAGAACATTATTCCGAACAGAATTCAAAAAAGAGTCAGTATTGGCCGGATATGTCCGAACGTCCTGTGTACAAACAGTAAAACATAACGGAAAAGGGCTGTAAAATTTTGAATTAAAGGCCATAAAATGCGAAAATCAGACTGTATTTTTCAATGCAGGATACAGTTTGATTTTTTGTTTAGGAGAGAATCATGAAGAAAGTCGGACTCATAATGGGAAGTGACAGCGATCTGCCTGTAGTAAAGAAGGCTGCTGCCGTACTTGAAGAGCTGGGCATCCCTTACGAAGCACACGTATACTCTGCTCACAGAACGCCGGCAGAGGCAAGGGCGTGGTCAGTAAGCGCCAGAGACGAAGGTTTTGGCGTGATCATTGCTTTTGCCGGAATGGCTGCTCATCTGGCCGGGGCTATCGCAGCGAATACTACGATCCCTGTCATAGGAGTCCCATGTAAGAGTGCTGCCCTCGACGGCATGGATGCTTTGCTTTCTACAGTAATGATGCCAAGCGGTATCCCGGTCGCGACAGTCGCTATCGACGGGGGGAAGAACGCTGCACTGCTGGCAGCAGAGATACTTGCTGTTGCTGATCCCGATCTCGCAGAGACCCTCGATGCAAGGAGAAGCGCAGAGGCAGAGGCTGTACTGGCAAAAGACGAAGGTATCATGAAGAGGATCCGCGACTAAGACCGCACAAACTAAAACCTGTTTTCCTGCCACATGAATGACAGGAAAGCTATTACTCAATAATAAGACAATAAATCTCATTCATACATAAAAAGGAGACAGTTATGAAACTTGTTTACACCGGAAAGACCAAGAACGTATTTGAGCTTGACAACGGCAACTATCTGCTGAAGTTCAAGGATGATGTCACAGGTAAAGACGGAAAATTCGATCCGGGCGAGAACCAGATCGGACTCACCATCGAAGGCGTCGGCGACTTCAACCTTCGCATGACAGACTATTTCTTCAAGAAGATCAATGAAGCAGGTATCAGAACACACTTTGTCAAGGTCAACCTCGACGATACAACAATGGAAGTCAAGCCAGCCAAGGTTTTCGGGCACGGCCTTGAGGTGATCTGCAGACTCAGAGCAGTCGGAAGCTTTATCAGGAGATATGGTGAATACATTGAGCCAGGCACAAAGCTCCCTTCATACGTTGAGACAACTTTCAAGAACGACGCTCTCGGCGATCCGCTCGTAACCAAGGATGGACTGGTAGTTCTCGGCGTTATGACAGAAGAACAGTATGATGATCTCAAGGTCATGACACAGCAGGTCACCAAGATCGTAGCTGATGACCTCGAGGAGAAGGGCCTCGAGCTCTACGACATCAAGTTCGAATTCGGATATGATGCAGAGGGCAAAGTCATGCTCATCGATGAGATCGCTTCGGGTAACATGAGAGTATACAAGGACGGAGAGTACATCGATCCGCTTAAGCTGAACGAACTCTTCTTCGCTGAATAGATCAAGGAGGCCTTATGGGAGGCTTTTTCGGAATAACCTCTAGAGAAGACTGCATACTCGATGTCTATTTTGGCACGGACTATCATTCGCATCTGGGCACAAGAAGGGGCGGCATCGCATGCTATGACGATGAAACCGGCTTCCAGAGAGAGATCCACAATATAGAAAATGCGCCGTTCAGGACCAAGTTCGAAGGTATCGCAGGCAAAATGACCGGCACAGCAGCCATAGGATGCATAAGTGATATGGATCCGCAGCCGCTGCTGTTCAGATCCGTCATGGGAACATATGCGATCACCACAGTTGGTATGATCAATAATATGGAAGAAATCATAGATCTCGTCCTGAAGGGTTCGCACGGCCATCTTGAAGCCAAAACAGGCGGCAGGATCAACCAGACTGAGCTGGTCGCAGCACTCATATCAGAGAAAGATGACCTGGTCGAAGGCATACGCTACGCTCAGGAAACCATCGACGGCACGACGACGATACTCGTCCTCAAGGAGGGCGGCAACATCGTAGCTGCCCGCGATCTGCTCGGGCGTTTGCCGGTCAGGATAGGAATCGGACAGAATTCGACTGCAGCGGCTTTCGAGTCATATACTCTGACCAAAATGGGATATGAGGAGCAGAGAGATCTGGGACCGGGCGAAATAGTCGAACTTTCACCTGATGGCGTCACCCAGCTTGTAGCGCCTGGTGAGAAGATGAAGATCTGTGCATTCCTGTGGAGCTACTATGGATATCCGACGACTAATTATGAGGGTGTCAATGTAGAGCTGATGCGCTATGAAAACGGCCGCATCCTGGCGAGAAATGATATAGCTTCGGGGTTTGATATCTCAGAGATCGACTATGTAGGCGGTATGCCGGACAGCGGCACGCCTCATGCGATCGGATACTCCAACGAAACGCATCTGCCTTTTGGCCGCGCATTCATCAAGTACACGCCGACCTGGGCAAGAAGCTTCATGCCTACGACTCAGGCAGAGCGCGCTAAAGTCGCCAAGATGAAGCAGATCCCGGTCGTGGAGCTGATCAAGGACAAGAACCTGCTCTTCGTTGACGACTCCATCGTCAGGGGCACACAGCTTCAGGAGACAGTTGAGTTCCTGCAGGACAACGGAGCTAAGTCGGTCCACATGAGGTCGGCCTGCCCGCCGCTGATGTACGCATGCAAATATCTCAACTTCTCGCGCAACAGAAGCGATATGGACCTGCTCTGCAGGCGCATAGTCACAGAGCTTGAAGGCCAGGAGGGACTTAAGCATCTGGATGAATATGCAGACGGCACCACCGAGAGGGGCAAAAAGATGCGCAAGGCCATTGCTGAGAAAATGGGATTCGATTCGCTGGAGTTCCAGACCCTCGAGGGCGTGGTCAGCGCGATAGGTATCGATAAGTGCAAGCTCTGTACTTACTGCTGGACAGGTGAGGAGTAATACATAAGTTGAAAGAATAATGCAGTACATACATAAACAAGAGAAATACTGCAAATTATGGTAAAATAAATGTGATCGGACCATGCAAACCGCGGTCCGGTCACGTTTTCGCGTTTATAGAAAAGAAATAGTCAAAGGCACAGAAGTGAGGTATAGATGAACACTAAGTCAAGGTCCGACAGCTACGCTGCTGCCGGAGTGGATATAACTGCAGGTTACAGAGCTGTAGAGCTCATGAAGAGCCATATAGCGAAAACAGTGATACCGGGAGTCATGGGAGGTGTCGGAGGATTCGGCGGTCTGTTTGAACTCGACCTCACGGGCATTGATAAGCCTGTACTTGTAAGCGGCACTGACGGGGTCGGAACCAAGCTCAAACTCGCTTTCCTGCTCGACAAACATGACACCATAGGTATCGACTGCGTTGCGATGTGCGTCAACGATGTCATCTGCGCAGGGGCAAAGCCTCTTTTCTTTCTCGACTATATCGCATGCGGCAAGAATGTGCCGGAGAGGATAGAGCAGATCGTTGCAGGAGTTTGCGAGGGCTGCGTTCAGTCAGGTGCTGCCCTGATCGGCGGAGAGACAGCCGAGATGCCTGGATTTTATCCTGAAAACGAATACGACCTTGCAGGCTATGTCACCGGCATAGTGGACAAGAATAAGATAATAGATAATACAAAAATGGCAGCAGGTGATGTGGTCATCGCACTGCCTTCCAGCGGTGTACACTCCAATGGCTTTTCACTGGTACGCAAGGTGTTCAATCTTGCGAAGCCTGACATGAAGGCTCTTGTTGCGGGCAACACCCTGCTTGGCGGCAGGTCACTTGGAGAAGCGCTGCTTGAGCCTACCAAGATATATGTAAAGCCTGTCCTTGCACTCCTTGAAGAAGTTCAGGTCAAGGGGATCTCGCATATAACAGGTGGCGGATTTTATGAGAACATCCCGCGCAGCATCCCTGCCGGACTCGGCGCAAGGATCCGCAAGAGCGCAGTAAGGGTGCTTCCTATCTTCCGTATGATACAGGAAGTCGGCGCTATAAGTGAGCACGACATGTTCAACACTTTCAACATGGGCGTCGGAATGTCGATCGTGGTCTCGCCTGAAGACGCAGACCGCGCGATCGATATCCTCAGGGCAAACGGAGAAGACGCGTATATCATCGGCGAGATCGTAGAATCTGCCGACAAGATAGAAATAGTATAGCTGCCGATCAGGTATTGCTCTTTTGACATATTCAGGAGTCGGGCATGAGTGAAAAGATAAGGATCGCTGTGCTGGCGAGTGGAGGCGGGACCAACCTGCAGGCCCTCATCGATGCAGAGCATTCGGGAAAAATAAAAAACGGCGAGATCGTCCTCGTCATATGCAACAGGAAAAGCGCATATGCTGCCGAGCGTGCAAAAAGCGCCGGAATACGAGCTGAGATCGTTACGCGCAAAGCCTGCGGCGGACAGGAAGGTTTCGAAAAAAGGATGATAGAACTGCTTGAGGAGGAGCGCGCTGATCTCATCGTGCTGGCAGGATTCCTCAACATACTGAGTAACGACTTCGTCCGCAGATATGACCATCGGATCGTCAATATCCATCCATCGCTCATACCTGCATTCTGCGGAGAAGGGTTCTACGGACTTGTTCCTCACGAAGCTGCACTGGAACGAGGCGTCAAGGTGACCGGAGCGACCGTGCACTTTGTCAATGAGGTGGCTGACGGAGGAGAGATCATAGCGCAGAAGGCAGTCGAGGTGCTGCCTGGTGACACGCCGGAAGTGCTGCAGCGGCGCGTGATGGAGCAGGCTGAGTGGATCCTGCTGCCGGCTGCAGTCAGTCAGCTGTGCGATGAAATGTCAGCAGAAAGATAGGAAAGAGCCGGTCACAGATGCCGGTTGCAGATACAAAAAGAAAAGAGAAAAACAGTCATGGATAATTATAAAATAATGAGCTTCACGGAAGCCGTAAAGGGCAATACATACCCGGGACGCGGGATAATCGCCGGACTGACTCCGGACGGATCAAAGGCGGTCGCAGCATACTTCATAATGGGCAGATCGGAGAATTCCCGCAACAGGATCTTTACTGTAAGGGATGGAGCAGTTTTCACCGAGCCTTTTGATATCTCAAAGCTCAAGGATCCAAGCCTCATCATATATGCGGCTGTCAGGACGGTAGGCAATCACCTGATCGTGACCAACGGCGATCAGACTGATACTGTCGCTCTTGCTCTGCTTGATGGCGGCAGCTTCTACCGGGCGCTTGAGACCAGGTGCTTTGAACCTGACGCGCCTAATTTCACACCTAGGATAAGCGCAGACCTTGAATTCGGTGATAATGCCGGTTTCAGATACAGGATGAGCATACTCAAGAGCGCAGATCCTGATGGAACTGCCTGCAACCGCTACGGCTATGACTATGAACCGGTAGCAGGACTCGGGCACTTTATCCATACCTATCAGTGCGACGGCAACCCGCTGCCGACCTTTGCAGGAGAGCCTGAGCGCATCGCGATCCCCGGCAGCATAGATGAGTTCGCTGAAGAGATATGGAATGCTCTTGATGAAGACAACAAGATCTCTCTCTACGTAAGATATACAGATCTCAGCAGTGGAAGAGAAGAGAGCAGAATGTACAACAAACATCAGAAATAGAGATACACAGGAGACCTAAATGAAAGAGTTTGAACTGAAATACGGATGCAACCCTAATCAGAAACCGGCACGCATATTCATGGCTGACGGCAGTGACCTGCCGCTCGAAGTACTGAACGGAAGACCGGGATATATCAATTTCCTCGATGCGCTGAATTCATGGCAGCTGGTAAAAGAGCTGAAGGAAGCTCTCGGTATGCCTGCGGCTGCATCGTTCAAGCACGTCAGCCCGACAAGCGCAGCTGTTGGGACTGTCCTGCCGGAAAAACTGAAAAAGGCGTGTTTTGTCGACGACATCAAGGACCTTGACGACTCCCCACTCGCCTGCGCATATGCGAGAGCAAGGGGCACAGACAGGATGTGTTCTTTTGGCGACTGGATCGCTCTTTCGGATGTTTGCGATGCGACCACAGCAAGGCTGATCAAAAGAGAGGTGTCTGACGGAGTCATCGCTCCGGGTTATACAGAAGAAGCTCTCGAGATGCTTCGCAAGAAGAAGAACGGAGGGTATAATATAGTAAGGATCGATCCTGATTACATGCCTCCGGAAAAGGAGACCAAGCAGGTATTCGGTGTCACTTTCGAGCAGGGTCACAATTTCTTCAGGATCGACAGGGAACTCCTCACCAACGTAGTGACGGAGAAAAAAGATCTTCCTGAAGAGGCTGTCCGCGATCTCATCGTCGCACTCATCACGCTCAAGTACACGCAGTCCAATTCTGTATGCTATGCATACGATGGCCAGGCGATAGGCGTCGGAGCAGGGCAGCAGTCGAGAGTACACTGCACAAGGCTCGCAGGCGGCAAAGCGGACACATGGTTCCTGCGTCAGCACGACAAGGTCCTGAACCTGCCTTTCAAAAAGGAGATCAGACGTCCCGACAGAGACAATGTCATCGACGCATATATCAATAAGAATGAAGAAGACTGCTGTGCAGACGGCGTATGGCAGAAGTATTTCACGGAACAGCCGGAGAGGTTTACTGATGAAGAGCAGAGGGCTTATCTGGATACGATCTCAGGAGTCAGCTGCGGCTCTGATGCGTTCTTCCCGTTCTATGACAACGTACAGAGAGCGGCAGCAAGCGGCGTCAGCTACATCGCTCAGCCGGGCGGTTCGATAAGAGACGATGATGTCATCGAATGCTGTAACAGACTCGGCATCGCAATGGCATTCACAGGAATGAGACTTTTCCACCACTAGAGCAGTTACAGAACAGACTTTACCACGTACCCGGAAGAAGGAGGACCACATGGATATTCTGGTTGTCGGCGGAGGCGGCAGAGAGCACGCCATTATCAAAAAGCTCAGAGAGAATAAGGATGTAGAGAAAATCTACGCACTGCCGGGGAACGGAGGCATCGCCAGAGATGCGGAGTGTGTTCCGGTCAAGGCGACGGACATTGACGGCATTGTGGCTTTTGCAAAAAAGGTTCGCCCGGACTATGCAGTAGTCGCTCCTGATGATCCGCTGGTAATGGGATGTGTCGATGCTCTGACCAATATAGGGATACCGTGTTTCGGCCCTGATGCTAAGGCGGCCGTGATCGAGGGGAGCAAGGTGTTCTCCAAGAACCTCATGAAGAAATACGGCATACCGACAGCAAGATATCATACTTTTGAGGATATAAGCGATGCCATGTATTATCTTGAGTCCTCGCCGATCCCTACTGTCGTCAAAGCAGACGGACTTGCGCTCGGAAAGGGTGTTATCATCGCCGGGACGAGGAGTGAGGCAAAGGAAGCGGTCAAGGGAATGATGCAGGATCATCGCTTCGGCAAGAGCGGCGAGCGTATAGTCATTGAAGAATTCCTCCAGGGACCGGAGGTTTCTGTACTGTGCTTTACCGATGGAAAGACCGTTGTTCCGATGATCAGCTCTATGGATCATAAGCGCGCAGGCGATGGTGATACCGGACTCAATACCGGCGGCATGGGTACAGTTGCACCTAACCCTTACTATACGGATGAGGTGGCGGCAAGATGCATGGAAGAGATCTTTCTTCCGACGATTCGCGCGATGAATGAAGAAGGCCGTACATTCAAAGGCTGTCTGTATTTCGGCCTGATGATCACTGCCGACGGACCTAAGGTCATAGAGTATAACTGCAGATTCGGCGACCCGGAGACGCAGGTAGTGCTGCCTCTTCTTGAGAGTGACCTTCTGACCATCATGAAGGCAGTCACAGAGGAGCGCCTCAGTGAAGTAGAAGTAAAGTGGTCAGACGGATATGCATGTTGTGTGGTAGCGGCTTCAGACGGATATCCGGTCAGCTATGAAAAAGGATATGAGATCACGATGCCTGATGAGATCTGGCCTTATGTATATATAGCAGGTGCAGCCGAAGAAGACGGCAAGCTCCTGACATCGGGAGGAAGGGTCCTCGGAGTAACGGCTGTCAGGCCGACGCTGAAAGAGGCCATCGATGCTTCGTACGATATGCTCGATCAGATCGATTTTGCCAACAAGTACTACAGAGTCGATATAGGACAGAGAGCGCTGAGGGCAGTAAAATAGATAATAATATTGCGAAAAATGTAATTTTATTATGAATTCGCAAATAATGGCATACACATTTTTATAAATCAGTCAAAGCATAAAGATAGCGGGAGAAAAATTATGGTCTACAGAGTATATGTAGAGAAAAAGCCGGAGCTGGCCAATGAAGCGGCTGTTCTGAAAGCAGATGCGAAGTCTCTGCTTGGTATAAGCAGTCTTGAAGATGTACGTGTCATCAACAGATATGATGCGGAGAATATCGATCCGGAGCTGTTTGATGACTGCAGGTATAAGGTGTTTGCTGAGCCGCAGCTGGACAGGACTGCAGACAGCCTGTATATGCTGACCGGTTTCGCGATCGACAGCAATGGTTTTGCCTGCGGAAGAGGAAACGAAGAGTCGGCGGTACATGCCTGCGTTTTCGCAGTGGAAGCTCTGCCGGGACAGTTCGACCAGAGAGCGGACTCTGCAGAGCAGTGCATACAGATCATCTCTCAGGGAGAGCGGCCACTGGTAAAATTCGCAAGAGTATATGTGCTTTATGGTGATCTGAGTGATCAGGACATAGAAGCGATCAAAAGGCATGTGATCAACCCGGTTGAGTCAAGGGAAGCCAGCCTTGACAAGCCTGAGACGCTGCAGGTCCAGTACGAGATACCTGAAATGGTCGAGACACTTGCCGGATTTACCGGCATGGGTGAGGACGACCTTTCTGCATATATTAAGGATATGGGTCTCGCGATGGACGAAGCAGACCTTGCGATGTGCAGAGATTACTTCAGGGATATCGAGCAGAGAGATCCGACCATCACAGAGCTTAAGATGATCGACACCTACTGGTCCGATCACTGCAGACATACAACATTCGGTACGATCATAGATGACGTACAATTTGAGGATGAAGTTCTGGCGAATGCTTTTGATGACTACATCAAGACAAGAGAACTTCTCGGACGCACTGACAAGGTGTGCCTCATGGACATCGCTACAGTCGCTGTCAAGTACCTCAAGAGGCTCGGCAGGCTCGACAAGCTCGATGAATCCGAAGAGATCAACGCCTGCACAGTCAAGATCGATGTGGAGATCAACGGAGAGAAAGAGCCTTGGCTGCTTCTCTTTAAGAATGAGACCCACAATCATCCGACAGAGATAGAGCCGTTCGGCGGTGCGGCCACATGCCTCGGCGGATGCATCAGAGATCCGCTGAGCGGTAGGGCATATGCTTACTCGGCAATGAGAGTCACGGGTGCTGCTGATCCGCTGCGTCCTGTATCGGAGACCCTTCCGGGCAAGCTCCCTCAGAGATCGATCACAACTACAGCAGCAAAGGGCTATTCAAGTTACGGTAACCAGATAGGACTTTGCACGGGCATAGTTGACGAGATATATCATCCGGGATATGAAGCGAAAAGGATGGAAGTTGGTGCCGTTATGGCTGCCGCTCCTGCTGTAAATGTCAGGAGAGAGAGACCGGAGCCGGGCGATGTCGTACTGCTGCTCGGCGGCTCGACAGGGCGTGACGGGATCGGTGGTGCTACAGGTTCATCCAAAGCACATGATTCTCACTCGGTCGAAACATGCGGTGCCGAAGTGCAGAAGGGTAATGCGCCGGAAGAACGCAAGATCCAGAGGCTGTTCAGAAACGGTGATGCGACCCGACTCATCAAGAGATGCAATGACTTCGGGGCAGGCGGCGTGAGCGTAGCTATAGGGGAACTGGCAGACGGACTGGAGATCAACCTTGATGCAGTTCCTAAGAAGTATGATGGTCTTGATGGAACAGAACTTGCCATCTCAGAATCACAGGAGAGAATGGCATGTCTGGTCAGCCCGCAGGATAAGTATTTATTCATGAACCTTGCCGCACAGGAAAATCTCCAGTGTGTTCAGGTAGCTGTCGTTACAGAGGAGCCAAGGCTCGTCATGAACTGGAACGGCAATAAGATAGTAGACATCAGCAGGGAATTCCTGAATTCCAACGGAGCGGATAAGCACATCACCATAGCTCCTGCTGCTCCTCAGGACTGGCAGAAGACCAGCCTTTACGATAAATACACTGCAGAGGATGCAGGAGAAACCGGCTTTGCCGGGCTTTATGAGAAGATCGCAGCAGATCTCAACGTGTGCTCCAAGAGGGGACTCTCCGAGAGATTCGACTCGACAATTGGTGCGGGCACTGTACTGATGCCTTTCGGCGGACGCAATCAGCTGACTCCGATCCAGGCCATGGTACATAAGATCCCTCTCGAGATGGGTCATACAGATGATTGTTCCTTGATGTCATGGGGATATAACCCGTTCATTTCATCAGCATCGCCGTATCACGGAGCATATCTTGCTGTAATAGAGTCTGTTTCAAAGCTCATCGCTTCAGGCGCAGATTTCAATGACGTATACCTTTCTTTCCAGGAATACTTCCCGGCACTCAGAAAGGATCCTGAGAGATGGGGCCTGCCGATGGCTGCTCTGCTCGGAGCATTCGAGGCACAGATGGGCCTTGGCATCGGGTCGATCGGCGGAAAGGACTCAATGAGCGGAACATTTGAAGATATAGACGTACCGCCTACGCTGATCTCATTTGCTGTCACGATGGGTAAGGTGCAGGATATCGTTTCGCCGGAGTTCAAGGCAGCAGGCCACAAAGTAGTTATACTGAGCCCCGATCTTGAGCATGACAATTCCGGAGTCGGCGCAGGCCTGCCGCGTCCTCACTCACTTGTACGAGTATGGGAAAAGGCTGCGCTGCTGATCAGAGAAGGTAAAGCGGTATCTGCATACACACCTGGGATCGGCGGCATAGCTGAAGCCATCATGAAGATGACTTACGGTAACGGTATCGGTTTTGACTATATCAACAAGGTCCGTGAAGAAGGCTTAAGAGATGATTCGCTGAGCCTCGGGGAGATGTTCGGATATAGCTACGGAAGCATCATACTCGAGCTGAATGATGATGATATAAGATTCAACAGGGGAATCAATGCAAGAGTCCTCGGCTATACCACGGATAGACCGGAGATAACATGGAACGGCGAAAGCGTTTCCATCGGAGACCTGCTCTTCCGGTATGAGGGCAAGCTCGAGAGCGTTTTCCCTAACAACGTAGACAACAAGACCGGTCTTGTCCAGAACCTTGGTTACAGAAACAGGGGCTGGTACACACCGATATTCAAAAAGGCGGAGCCTAAGGTCCTGATCCCGGTATTCCCGGGCACCAACTGTGAGTTCGACAGTGCGCGCGCATTCAGAGAAGCAGGTGCGAAGACTGAGGTCATGGTCATCAGGAACCGTTCATCTGAGGACATAAGAGAATCGGTCGAACTGTTTGCGAACCAGGTCAAGGATTCCCAGATGATCTTTATCCCGGGTGGATTCTCAGGCGGAGATGAGCCTGATGGTTCGGCGAAGTTCATCACAGCATTCTTCCGCAACCCAGAGATAAAAGATGCTGTTACCGATCTTCTGGACAACAGAGACGGACTTATGTGCGGTATCTGCAATGGATTCCAGGCACTTATAAAACTCGGCCTGGTGCCTTACGGAAAGATAATCGATACTGATGAGACCTGTCCGACTCTGACATACAATACGATCGCATGTCATCAGTCAAGGATCGTAAGAGTCAGGGTAGCTTCGAACAAGTCGCCATGGCTCAGATACACCAAGCCGGGTGAGATTTTCTCAGCACCGATATCACACGGAGAGGGCAGATTCCTTGCTGATGAAGAGCTGATCAGAAAGCTGGCTATCTCCGGGCAGATCGCGACCCAGTATGTCGATCTCGAAGGTAATGCAAGCAGTGATATCAGATTCAATCCTAACGGATCCATGATGGCGATCGAAGGCATCACATCGCCTGACGGCAGGGTCTTCGGCAAGATGGCTCATGCGGAGAGAGTAGGAGATGGACTCTACAAGAACGTCGAGGGCAATTACTACATGAGATTGTTCGACGCTGCAGTGAGATATTTCAAATAAGAATAAATGGGGGCGGACAGAAGGAGACTTCTGTCCGTCTGCCATAAGGAGGATAATAATGTCAGAAAACAGTTTTGCAAACGACAGTGTAAGAGAATTTCTCATGAAACTCGGCTCGGGTGCACCGACACCGGGCGGCGGAGCTGCTGCATCGCTGAGCTCAGCGATGGGAGCTTCACTGCTGATGATGGTCGCTAACCACACCATAGGCAAGGCTAAGTATGCGGAGTATGAAGAGCTGAATAAACGTGTAAGAGATGAAGCAGAGATCCTGCTTGAAAGATTCATATCAGGCATGGATAAGGACGCGGAAGCATTCAAAGCAGTATCGGGTGCCTTCGGAATGCCGCGGGCTTTCAGCGATATCCAGGTCGACAGAGTATCTGCAGTGATAGAGGAACTCAGGAGTGCAGGCTGCGAGGTCTCGGATATCGATGCTGAAGAAGGCATGACGCCGGAACTGATGGATCAGATCGAGAGCGGTCTCAAGGCTGTCAGATCTGCTGAGATCGGAAAGGCTTCCATAGCTGCAGCTGAGGCTCCGCTTGCAGTCATGGAGGATTCTGCCAAGGGTCTTGCACTCGCTGTTGAGATGCCGGGCTGCTCCAATGCCAATCTTCTGAGCGATGTCCTTGTGGCAACCCATTGTTTCAGTTCCGGGCTTCTTTCAGCATATTACAACGTGGAAGCCAACCTTCCTGCGATCCGCAGAAGAGACGCAGAGCTCGCTGAGGAACTTCTCGATAAAGCCGGCAGTTTGATCATCCGCGGACAGGAACTGGCGGAAGAAGTGATGCGTAAAGCAGGAAAATAGATCCTTTTAGCAGATCATTTTACAAAAGGGGGAATGAGAGAGATGGAAAACTCCCGCTGCAAAGCATTTATCGAATGCGTAAACTGCGGCAGTATCAAGGCGGCTGCAGACCTGATGGGATATACCCCGTCAGCTGTCAGCCAGCTTATAACCGCGTTTGAAAAAGAGCTGGGACTCAAGCTTTTTGTCCGGACACAGAAGGGCGTAGAGCTTACGAATGAAGGCCGGGACATGGTGCCTCTTGTACGTACTTTTCTTGCAAGCGAGCAGGAGATATACCAGTATGCGGCTGAACTCAGAGGTGTCACAACAGGTAAGATAAACATTGCTACTTACCCGAGCGTTGCCACGACCTGGCTGCCTGAAATAGTCAGAAGGTTCAAGAATGATTATCCTGGGATACAGTTCAGTATAAAGGAATGTATAAGAGAGCCTATGTATGAGTACCTTGAGCAGAATGAAGCTGATCTCGGGTTTGTCGCATGGGCGGATCCGATGCCGTTTGACTGGATACCGCTGAGAGAAGAAGAGATAGTAGCAGCTATCCCGGAGGACCACCCGCTGGCATCCGCATCAGCTTTTCCTATCAAAGCATGTGAGAAAGATGACTTCATCCTCGGCTCATGGGGCGATGAGAAGGAGATACTGGAGATATTCAGGAAATATAAGATCCATCCGGATATCAAGTATACTACTTATGATACTCCTGCGACCCTGGCGATGGTACGAATGGGACTAGGTATCAGTCTGGTCAATGAACTCAGTGCAAGATTCTGGAACGAGCATCTTGTCAAGCTGCCGCTTGATCCGCCGGTGAGTGTTACATTTGGCATAATTGTCAACTCACGCGAACATATGACTAACGCGGCTAAGAAATTCATGGAATACGCGATCAGCTACGTTACTGAAGATTAGCATAGAAAAATATCCCGGAGTCTGAATGACTCCGGGATATTGTTATCTCTCCCTAAAGTGTTGGTACAGCCAATTACTTTTTATGAGTATAGTACTTGTTGTAGAAATTCCACTTAGCTACGAGAACTGCTGCAAATGCTCCTACTACGATTACTGTTGACATGACCATGTACCTCCCCCATGTGTTCTGTAAATATAACCTCAGACTATGATAATGTGCTCCGGATCAGAGAAGATCTAAAACACTCTTTTTCCTTTGCAACTGCATTCTAAACCCCCAGAAGCATAATGTAAACTTAATGTTTTTGAATGACTCCTTAAGGCCGACTTAATGCTATGTAAAAGCAGTTTTCAGAGATTGTTAAAACAAAAACTAAGCTCCTTTGGGTATACTTTAGATATCTTTTTAGCTTGGATTCACTGGGGTCAGACAGGGACCGATCCTGTTTTGACTCTTTGAAAGAACCCTTTTAACGGAAACAGATATGGAAAGCGTAAGAGCGAGAGCATTTCTTGAATCGGTTGAGCGCGGCAGCTTCAGAGCTGCGGCAGATGCGCTTGGTTATACTCCGTCAGCAGTCAGCCAGCTTGTAGCTGCTCTGGAAAAGGACCTTAAACTTAATCTTCTGGTACGTTCAAAAAAGGGTGTTACCGTGACGCCTGAAGGGAGTAGGCTGCTGCCTATAGTCAGATCTTATCTTGCCAGAGAAAAGGAGATGTATGAGCTCGCTTCGGAAATGCAGGGACTCTCAGTAGGCAATCTCACCATAGCAGCATATCCGAGCATTGCTACGACATGGCTTCCGGAGCTCGTGAGGACATTTCAGAGAGACTACCCGGACATAGAGTTCAGTATCATGGAGGGAGTGCGACAGGATCTGTTCCATAATCTGGATCAGCACGTTGCAGACATGGCTT
The DNA here is from genome assembly GCA_902786855.1 of uncultured Eubacteriales bacterium. Classification (GTDB taxonomy): domain Bacteria; phylum Bacillota; class Clostridia; order Peptostreptococcales; family Anaerovoracaceae; genus Crickella. The sequence continues at coordinate 380,014 of CADAEH010000001.1, forward strand.
TTCTCGCCTATGCTGAGCCGATGGATTACGAGTGGATACCACTTGCAGAAGAAGAAATGATAGCTGTTTTGCCTGAAGGACATCCGCTGGCTGACGCTGCAGCATATCCTCTCAGCAGGCTTGGGGAGGACAACTTTATCATGACATCCTGGGGTCATGACCAGGAGCTTCTTAATATGTTCAGAAAAAACAATGTATCACCTCATATAAAATACACCACTTATGATACTCCGGCTACGCTTGCCATGGTGCGCATGGGGCTGGGCATCAGCATATGTAATGAGCTCGCAGCCCAGTACTGGAATGAACATCTTGTCAAGCTCCCACTGGATCCACCGGAGACCATCACATTCGGTATAGCGTACACTTCCGAGGAGCACATGACGGCTGCCTCAAAGAAATTCCTTGCCTATGCCGTAAAATACCTCACCCGGGCTGAGCAGTGAACTGCTGATGCCTGATGAGTCTGCTAAAAGAGAACTTATAAGAGACCAATAGAGTAAACAAATATCCCTGCCTGAGTCTTGTCAGGCAGGGATATCGTTTTACTGGATAATATTGTTTCTGGCAGAAAGCCTATTGTTATTTGAAGTTTATATATTTCGAATCCAGAAGCAATTCTTCTTCCTTGAAACTTGCCTTGGCTTTGGCTTCAAACTCTTCTGCCGGGATCTCTTCAACAGATACAGAGATGTCATCAGGCTGCCATACTCCTGACTCTTCAGCCAGTGCTTTGCGGATCGCCTTAGCTAAGTTTTCTTTCATTTCCGGAGTTCTTCCGGGATAAAGTTTCAGATTCAAATGAGGCATTTTGTTTCTCCTTGTCTTATACGTAACTATACCTTTTCCATGCCATTATACTACTATTTCCGGACGGTTCCTACTTCTGCTTCAGTCACTTTACTTTAAGAAAAATATAAACTCTTTGGTTGACACGGTGTCAAGCCAGTGATACAATTCAACTGTTGACACGGTGTCAACAGTGAAAAAAGGAGGACAGCATCATGTTCAAGGGAACGCCTGAAACCATTGCGCAGCGGAGAGAAGAGATCGTCAATGCATGCGAACAGCTGTATCAGACAATGAGCTTCAAAGACATAACCCTTAAGGAAATAGGGAATGTAACATCTTTCTCGCGGCCGACTATATATAACTATTTTCATACTAAAGAAGAGATTTTCCTTGCTCTGTATGAACGCGAGTATGACAGATGGAACGCTGACCTCGATAAATTACTTAGCAGCAATCAGGAATATACAAGGGAACAGATCGCTGTACAGATCGCGCATACACTGGAGAAAAGAAAGCAGCTGCTGAAACTGCTTTCCATGAACAATTACGACATGGAAGAAAATAGCAGAGAGGAGTTGCTTGTATCATTCAAGACAGCATATGGACGGTCACTCGGATTATTCAGAAGTATCCTTGAGAAGTATTGCTCCGGGATGACTGAAGCCGAAGTGAATGATATCGTCTATGTGTTTTTTCCGTTCATGTTCGGCATCTACCCTTATGCTGAAGTAACGGATAAACAAAAGAAAGCAATAGAAGATGCTAAAGTGGATTTTATATATCAGTCAATCTATCAGATCACATATAACAGCCTGATAAGGCTGCTTGAAAAATAAAGGAGAAGACGAAATGGCAAATAAGACATTAGTAGCAGTATTTTCTGCAAGTGGAGTGACAAAACGCGTCGGAAAGAAGATCGCTGAAATATGCGGCGGCGATTTCTTTGAGATAGTACCGAAGGAAAAATACAGTATAAGCGACCTGAACTGGATGAGCAAAAAGAGTCGCAGCAGCGTGGAGATGAATGACCCGTCAGCAAGACCGGAGATCGCAGTGGAAGTACCGAATATGGACGACTACGACACGGTGATCATAGGCTTCCCTATATGGTGGGGCGTTGCACCGCGCATCATAGAGACATTCCTTGAGAGCTACGACTTCTCGGGAAAGACCATCCTTCCGTTTTGCACATCGGGTGGAAGCGGTGTCGGGAGAAGCGATACTGAGCTTCATAAGAACGTCAGCGGCAATGTGAAATGGGGAAAGGGCGTCCAGATCAACCGCCCGAGCGAGGCAGCAATCAGAAGCTGGCTTGAAAGTGGCAAGTAATTCTTAAGGGAGCAAGACAAAAATGAAATATATAAAGCTTGGCAATTCAGATCTGAATGTATCCCGTATCTGTATGGGATGCATGGGGTTCGGTGATGCTGCCAGAGGGCAGCACAGCTGGACGATCGATGAAGAGCATTCCAGAGAGATCATCAGACGCGGACTGGATCTCGGAGTCAATTTCTACGACACGGCCATAGCATATCAGAGCGGTACCAGCGAGCAGTATGTCGGCAGAGCGCTGCGCGATTTTGCAAAGCGTGATGAAGTCGTTGTAGCGACTAAGTTTCTCCCGCGTACTCCTGAAGAAATAGAGAGCGGTATCAGCGGCCAGCAGCATATTGAGAACATGATCGACACAAGCCTTCAGAACCTCGGTATGGACCATGTTGACCTGTACATCTATCACATGTGGGACTGGAATACACCGATCTATGACATCCTCGACGGACTTGACCGCGTCGTGAAAGCAGGCAAAACAAGATATATCGGCATTTCCAACTGTTTTGCATGGCAGCTCGCAAAGGCGAACGCAATGGCTGAACAAGAGAGTTTTGCGAAATTCGTCTCAGTACAGGGCCATTACAATCTGATCTTCCGTGAGGAAGAGCGTGAGATGGTGCCGTACTGCGATGAGGAGAATATCGCTCTGACCCCATACAGCGCACTTGCCAGCGGAAGGCTATCGAGACTTCCGGGTGAAGGCAGAACAAAGCGTGCGGCAGAAGACGCATACGCAAAGTTCAAATACGATGCGACAGCAGATCAGGACAACGTGATCATCAGCCGTGTTGCGGAGATCGCAGAAAAGCGCGGTGTCAGTATGACCGAGGTGTCTCTGGCCTGGCTGCTAACCAAGGTGACATCACCGGTAGTAGGAGCTACGAAGTTCCATCATATTGAGGGTGCAGTAAAAGCTGTAGACCTTGAACTGTCCGGTGAGGAGATCGCATATCTGGAGGAGCCTTATGTTCCTCATCCACTCGCTGGTGTTATGGCGCAGAACAAGCCTGCAGCAGCAAAAGAAAAACACGTATGGTCGACAGGAGACCAGAAAATAGGGAGGTAGCAAAATGAGTAAAAAAATCGTACAGACAGCAGGGAGAAACCAGCTCGGAGAATTCGCGCCGATGTTTGCGCATCTCAATGATGATGTGCTGTTCGGTGAAGTATGGAATGAGGAAGCGATTGATGTCAAGACAAAGTGCATTATCACAGTAGTGTCTCTGATGGCGTCCGGAATCACAGATTCTTCCCTCACATATCACCTGCAGAATGCAAAAGCTCATGGTGTTACTAAAGACGAGATCGCTGCTATCATCACACATGCAACTATGTACGTTGGATGGCCTAAGGGCTGGGCTGTGTTCCGTCTTGCGAAAGAGGTCTGGAATGAAGACATCCCGGAACTTACAGAGAAGGACAGATATCAGAACAGCATCTGCTTCCCGATCGGAGAAGCTAATCCATACGGAGAGTTCTTCGTCGGACAGAGCTACCTTGCGCCTGTATCAACTGAACAGGTCCCTGTATACAATGTGACATTCGAGCCGGGGTGCCGTAACAATTGGCACATCCACCATGCTAAAAGCGGTGGCGGTCAGATGCTTATCTGCATAGGCGGCAGAGGATATTATCAGGAATGGGGCAAAGAAGCTGTAGAGATGACGCCGGGATCGGTCATCAACATTCCTGCAGAGGTCAAACATTGGCATGGCGCCGCTCCGGATTCCTGGTTTTCACATCTCGCTCTGGAGATAGAAGGTGAAGAGGCGAGCAATGAATGGCTCGAAGCAGTATCAGCTGAGGACTATAACAAACTGAAATGATGAAGAAAACTATAAAAACTGGGGAGCGGACTATGAGAAAAATACTTTCAATATTATTGACACTATGCCTGATCATCGGTCTGACTGCATGCTCAGGCGGCGGCTCTGAGGAAGCTGCAGACACAGATAACGGTTCTGAAGCAACTGCAGCTGAGCAGACAACTGAGGCTGAGCCAAATGACAGCAGTACCGGTAATGCGACTCTTGTTGTGTACTTCTCGGCAACGGGTAACACCAGAGGCGTAGCAGAAAAAATCGCATCCATAACCGGTGCGGATATCTACGAGATCAAAGCAGCTCAGGAATATACTGATGCGGACCTTGACTGGCATGATTCAGACAGCCGCACGACTCATGAGCAAAATGATCCGTCTGCACGTCCTGAGATCGGAAGCGATCCGGTTTCACTTGACGGATATACAACCATTTACATCGGATATCCTATATGGTGGGGTGAAGAACCTCGCATCATGGACACATTCGTGGAGAGCTATGACTTCGACGGCATCACGATGATCCCGTTCTGCACATCGGGCAGCAGCGGCATCGGCAGAAGCGGGCAAAATCTCGCGGATAACGCGGGGAGCGGCAACTGGCTTGAAGGTGCCAGATTCGGCGGAGGCGCTTCAGAAGACGAGCTCAGCACATGGATCGACGGATCAAAGTAATACCGGAGGAGACCATTATGCAGAAAAAGCATAATAGCAATACAGTCAAAAGAATAGTAGATATATGCATGACTGTTCTCCTGCTTTTCCTCATGGCCTATCAGGTCACAGGTGAAGTTCTGCACGAATGGATCGGCATGGGGATGACGGCACTGGTCGTCATCCATCAGATCCTTAATCGCAGGTGGTACAGTGCAGTTTTCAAGGGTAAATACAATCCGTACAGGACAATAACAACAGCAGCAAATGTGCTGCTGTTGTTGTCATTCATCATGACAGCATTCTCCGGTATGTCGATGAGCAGCCACGCTGTTCCGTTTCTGTATGGTATGGCGCCTGTGTCATTAGCAAGAAGGACGCATTTGGCAATGTCTCACTGGTCGTTTGTGCTGATGGGGCTGCACCTTGGTATGCATATACCGGTGATGGCGGCGCAGATGAAGCTCAAAGGCAAAACCAAAACAGTTATTAATGCGGGCTTTTGCTTCATTGCGGGCATAGGATTGTTCCTCTTTTTGCGCAGCGGCTGGGCAGATTACATGTTCTTCCGCTCAGCATTCGCTTTCCTGGATTACGAGAAGGCCGGAGCACTTGTGTTCCTTGAGAACTTGCTGATGCTGATATTCTGGGCTTTTATTGGCGGACAGATAGCAGCGATATGCAGGACAGACCGACGCAGCTGATATAGATGACGTTTTCATTTGCTTTCTCTGAATAGCTAAGCACGAATGGAATAGAATAAAAAAAGAATCCCGGTCGCTGTCTGCGAACGGGATTCTTAAGAGTATTATTGATTTCTGGCTAAAGATATTCGTTATTACTTATCTTCCAGAGTATCCTCCATGGTCATTACTGCACCGGCATACATTGCACAAGCAACTCCGAGAATGATTCCTCCTACGAACATGATGTTACCTCCTTTTCTATTCCCAGCCTGACGCCTGTAAGAGCACCAGGCGTTATTTCTTATTAGCTCTTCTTGATGTCTATATTCTAGCTTCACCACTAACAAAAGTAAAACTATAAAATGTAATCGATATGATTAGTAATACTATATGATAGGAAACTGCTGCGGATGGGCTTCCAGATCGTCAACTTATGATAAATATCAGGCGGAGATTAATTATCGTATGGACTTACATACATAATAATTGTAAAATTATGGGGCAAAGGAACGGGCGGTGATGCCCGGTATTATATTATTAAGGAGGGATTAATAATGGATAAATATGTATGTGATGTATGTGGCTACGTATATGACCCTGAAGCAGGTGATCCGGACAATGGCGTTGCTCCTGGCACAGCATGGGCAGATGTTCCGGAAGATTGGGTTTGCCCTCTCTGCGGAGTAGGAAAGGACAATTTCAGTGCTGAATAATTCAGCAGCTCATTTATTTTGTCAGGATCAGAATGATACCTGGTCTGTATCGGGATAGTCAGAGAAGGGGTATTCAGATCGATGTCAGGATACCTCTTTTCATAAGATGATTTGTTTATGCCGATCGAATTCCTGTATTGCAGACCAGTTCAGTCAGGACTTAAAATAATATCAATCAACAGCTTCACTTAGTGAGGAAGGAGCGTATAATGTACAAAATTGTAAGAAGGAAGGCTCTGAGACCGACTGTCACACAGCTTGAGATCGAAGCGCCTCTGGTAGCGCGAAAGGCAAAACCGGGTCAGTTCATCATCCTGCGTGTTGATGAAGAAGGCGAGCGTATCCCGCTGACAGTGGCAGGCGTGAACCCTGAAGAGGGAACTGTGAAGATCATCTTCCAGGTCGTCGGGGCAACGACAGAGCTGCTCAACCACAAGATGGAAGGCGAATATCTTCAGGACTTCGTAGGACCTCTCGGCAACCCGACTGAGACAGAGGGCATCAAAAAGGTATGCATCGTAGGCGGCGGAGTAGGCTGCGCGATCGCTATGCCTGTAGCCCAGGAGTTCCACCGCATCGGAGCAGAAGTAACGAGCATCATCGGCTTCAGGAGCGAAGACCTCGTTATCCTTGAGGATGAGTTCAATGAGTGCTCAGACACACTGTATGTGATGACAGACGAC
>CADAEH010000002.1 GCA_902786855.1 uncultured Eubacteriales bacterium
GATCCCGCAGCATATGGACGATACCGACACAGATTTCATTGAAGATCTGCTGCCGTGGTCCAGATCCCTGCCGCCGGAATGCCGTAAGAAAAAGGCATCAAATTAACACTCAAGCCCGATGCTGTAGAAGCGTCGGGCTTTTGTAAGCTAAGGACGGATGGTTTACCGTTTACAAAATAACTAATTCCGATATTTCTCATTCTTTATAAAGCTATGCAGTTCCAATCTAAAAACAAACTGCCGCACCTTACGATGCGGCAATTCACTTAAATTGTTTTGTTTATCAGTTTATCCTGCGTCTGCGAATAATAAGACCTGCAACTCCGATAGCAATCAATATTGAACCAAGTACGTAGTATATTATGGTACCGGATCCGCCTGTGACAGGAAGAGCTGTACCAGGGATATTCTTCACAGTAATAGTTTTGCGGTTATTAGAGATGGATGCTTCCGGATTGCTGTTCGATCCGGTACCGCTTTCATCTGTCAAAGATGCTTTTCCACTCTGATCAATATTGAAATATGTGTACTTGTTAAGTATCAGATACCCGTCAGGTGCATGTGTTTCTTCCAGGCGGTATCTTCCTACTGACAGCTTCTTAAGGTCTATCGAATTCACTGTTGTAAGGTCGATATCGCTGTAATCACTTACCACTTCCCAGCTGGTTCCGAATTTGCACAGCCGGAACTTCGATCCGAGAAGATTTGTTCCGCTTGCATCAACCTTTTTAAGGGTAACTGAAGCATTTAAATAGTTCTTAATGATCATTGTATAGACAAGTGTGCCTTCTGACCCTGACGAACTCTCTGTTTTTTCCAGTTGCACCCAATCTGAAGAGCTCATTGAAGGAAGCAGACTGATCTGGCCAGTTTTGCTTACAGTGAACTCTACATGTCCAGGAAGTGTCTGATAACCTCTAGGTGAAGTTTTCTCACGCAGCTGATAAGTACCTGGTGGAAGAGTATTATCGATCCCCGGGATCGAACCATCAGAATCAGATACCAGATCTTCATAACCTGTCATAACAGCATCATCAAATACTGTTATGCCACCGACCGTTACCTGCTTATGAAGTCCAAAATGTGCTCCGGACAGTTTTAATTCAGTATCACCATCCTGTTTGACAGCTTTGAATATATATGGTCGGTTTTTGATTATAAGCGTTGCAGGAGTGGTACCGCTTGCCTGCGTCAGATCATAATACTCTGCATCCGGTCCGCTTACTGTAACGGTACTTCCGTTGTTACCTGACTGACTTCCCGAGCCATTGGTTATGACCTCTATGGTCATTGCCTCTTCCAGACCGTGATAACCCTGTGGCGTTGCGGTTTCTGTCAGTATATATTCCTTGTTTTCACTGAGGAAGGCTGTCGTAATGTTTCCATCAGCATCAGATGTAAATGTCCCGATCAGTTCTCCATCATTGTCTTTCAGTGTAAATGAAGTCCCTTCCAGCCCGTTGCCATTCCAATCCTGCTTTTTAAGGACGATTCCCGGACGATCGTTGGTTACTGTATCGACACGAACATTTGACTCAACAGATATCTCACCCTGTACATAACGAACACTGTATGTGAACTCAGATTCTGACGATTCTCCCTTCTGTGTTCCGTTCAGCTTAAGCTCCCCGCCTTCGCCTATCGGTACGATCGTAAGGCTGTCCTGATTGGTTATGATCCCATCATCATCAAACACAGGTGTTCCGTTGGTGATCTTAACTTCACGGATCTTGTAGTTGCTGAATGATACATCAGTCACAGGCAGCTTCAGCCAATACCAGTATAATGTATCTGTGCCGTATGGAAGCTTGCGCAGTGAGTAAGGGATAATGGTCAGCTGCTCACTGCTGTCTTTTGTATAGACGGCAAAATAGGTGTCATCTCTGCCTTCCATATAGTCAGTATCAGTCCAGACCTTATTTGCTCGAAGCCCCCAGCCCTTGAGGTTGCAGACATCTACATGTGGATCCTTGCCTGGCGCGATCACATTATAAAATGTACCATCATGATCTGCACCATCCGGTGCACCGGCTTCAGCAACAGGATCTCCGCCTGAGTAAGTTGCTGTTGAATCCGGAGTATCGGGATCGGTCGGATCATAGTCATCATAATACACATATTTCTGGAAAGAATAACCATCCGGTATTTCGTAAGGACGTTCCTGTACCTCATATTTTGTGCCTGCAAGGATCTGGCGCACCTCAACAGTATAATCAATTGGTATCTTTGTGATTGAACCATACATGGATGTGCTGAAGCTTGCAGCAATTTTCTGTTCCGGTGTAAGTTGTGAATAATCAGTTATACCTTCACCGATCATCACAAATCTCTTATTTTGCTTATCCCAACTGCAATAATTACCATTCTTATCCTTTACATGATATGTATACATATTTGCAGCAGCCAGTTTAGTATCTGACTCTGTACCAAAATACAGACGGAAGTCAAAAACTGTAGAATCGTTGTGGATCTGTGTAGTTCCATCAGCATCATACAGATTCTTTCTGAACGTCAATGTCCTCATTGCTGTAGGATCTACATTGTTTTCGTATGTGACTCTCGGACGGTCTTCTGTAGACACGAAACCAATGCCATAGTCTTTTCTGTCTGCAGCTCCTGACACTGCCGTACCTTCGATCTCAGTCCCGTTGACGCTGACTCTATTGTAGACATCAGTATTAACACCGCACTCTATGATGGAATAAGATTCGATAAACTCTTCATTAGCATCACCGAATGTCGGGAAATTGATCACAGCAGTTTCATCAGGTTTCAGAGTGAATACATTTTCATATCTGACTCCGCCGATCGTCTTAAACCGGTTGAAGGTTACAGGATTATCCGTGTTTTTATAGAACACATAATCTGTTCCGTCGATCCCGTTTGTCAGCGTATACTCAGTCTCATCATTCTTCTTCTTGTATTTGATCTGATAGTAAGCCTCAGCCATCGTGGATTCAGATTCATCGATTCCTGACAGTTTTTTGCTGAGTTCCACTGTGCCCGGTTTTACAGATGCAAGATTGAAGCGCATATGAAGATTGGATGCGCCGCCGCCTCGCTCCATGTAAAAGATATTCATCTTGTGGTTTGAATATGATTTGAATATCTTACTGAATTCACCTGTAGCTTCATCATATTCAAAATACTCTTTCAGATGATTGATCAAACGCGGATCATTATTATTAGTTATTGAATTGCGCTTCTTATAATTATCACGGAATAAATCCAGTAAAGTAGTCTTTGTACCGTTAACATTAACTACGCCTGTGCTGAAATTTACGGAACCCGGCAGAGCGCTGTGTACGCCTCCGAGATCTATTATCAGTTCTCCGTCCACATACAGCCAGAAATCATCATCTCCGGTGAATTCAAAGATGATATCATGTCCCCAGTCATCGAGACCGTCAGGCGTCTGTGTAAAGCTGGCTTCAAGTTCTACTCCGAAGTATAGGTCTGCAGTACTAGGATCATTCACAAGATATAAGTTCTCGTACTTCCTTGGGTCTTTATCTGGTAGCGGATCACCTGTTGTGGAGTATAAATTTTGATTATTTACAGAAGCAAAACGACCTGCCTCTATATTGTTGTATGGGAGGAACTGTCCATGTTTCAAGGTCGGTTTACTACTTGAATCATATGTGCCCAGTTGCTTATAAACTGTAAAGTCACCTGTAAAATCAGGTGTATATCTGCCTCCACCGGCTCCATTCAGGCTGGCAAAATTCTGCGAGCTGTCGAACTCATAGTAACCACTTGCATTGTATGTACTCTGGATAAAGAGATGATTGACTTCCCTGGCATCATTAAACAGCTGAGCTAGAGACTTGTTTGTTTTAGTGGCTATAGGATAACCGTTGTCAAGATTAGTGCTTAACAGACCTGGCTGCTCATCCCACTGAGTAAACTTACTCGTTCCCATTACCTCATGCTGCTCTTTAGTTGTTGGAGTGCCGTCATGCTGTTCAACTTTGGTATTAAAATCTACCATCTTCATGGTGATCCCGTACTGCTTATGGTCGACCGTTTTTACCGGTGTCAGTTCATCATCAACCGGAATATCCTGCATGATCGCAAAGTAGAAGTCCATGGCCTCCGCTTTCGGGCATGATACGATCTTCCCATTCTCAACTTTAAGTCCTGCATAGGAATAATTGTCTTCATCCCATGCCACTATTGATGAGTAATACTGGCCATATCGGCGGCCGTTCATGTTGATGCCTATGGTCGAATCCGATATGATCTGACCGTCTGTAACCTGAGGGGCCAGATACTTCTGAGCATACTCGTTGTACAGTTCATAGAAATATGTAGGGTCATTGTTATCATCGGTATACTCTGTAAACTGCCAGAGCATAGTATTTATGATGTTCCCAACCCATTCAATAGAATCACCATTCTCATAGCAACGAACCAGCTTTCCATCGTGATCTATTGCATAGTACTCATATTTCAGAGTCGTTTCATTCCATGCACGGGTATATACAATTACTTTTGAGCCGGTCGTAACGCTTTCATCCGATACACTGACTTTACTGGCCGAATACGTCTTGAGATAATCCGATGTGAGTTCAGAAGTTTCAACCAGATTAAGCCATTCTGATCCGACACTTCCTCCTGTGCTGAATCCCGTTTCTGTTTTTCCACTGTAAGTCAGTGTAGTATTACCGGATTTCAGACAGATCTGTCCTGAATGTGCGCCTGTACCAGGAACTACCTCAACCAAACTGGCTTCACTTTCACTATTGACCAGAGAAAGACCATCAGAACTGATCTTAAGATATTTTGTGCTTCCGTCAACAGTTGCTGTCAGATAATATCTATCTCTATCCACCCAGTGGAAAGTCCACATGGAGATATCGCTGTCATTCGGTACAAATAACTGCTTTTTGTTATTCGCAGTTGCAAGCACCATAAGTGCCTTGGCATCCAGTGCAGCTGCAGTCTGGGAACTTGCCATCATAGCCTTACCATAGAGACTGTCATCCCAGAACATCAGGCCATATGAAATACCATCCAATCCATAAGGATCCTCTGTAGTTTCAGTGTAATACCAGAAATTGACATTATTGTTAGCATCATTAGCGTTGTTATAGGAACAGAAACGCGTCCCGTTTGCACCTCCCTGCATGTTCCAGTACCAGGCGCCGTTATTGAGCTTAAATGTGCCATTACTGTTTTGTGTTATTGTGAAAGCTGTCCTGTTGGCTTCAGTTGTAAATGAAAGGCTGTTGTTCCCTCCATTATATACATACTGCTTAGTAGTGCCGTCAGGCGCATAGCAATAAGCGTAAACTTGATTGTCAGTTCCAGGGACCTGCTCAAAATAGTACATAGCGGCATTATCTGCCGGATAAGACTGTGGAGGTTTGGTCTTGACAATACCCATTCTGGTGCTGTCACCAGTTAGAGTATTACCATAGTAATATCCATCTGGATGACCGATATATACTCCGGTACTTCCCATTGATAACAGCTCAGCAATAGACTGGACCTTATTCCATCCGGCTGAGCCGGCTTCCGGTCCCTGAACGATTGCATAGGCAGAGAATCCATCAGCAGCAAAACTGACAGTATTTCCATCTACATCAACGTTATTGATAACATCCGGTGAGTCTTTGCCGTCTTCGAAGTGAACGACCTGAGTATTTGCTGCAAAGTCTTTTTCAGTCTCCTTGTCATCCAGTTCGATCCTTACATCTACCGGTGCCTTGATCATGACTTTTTCGTTGTTCTTATCCACGATTGTGATATCAAACAGTCTTGAGTATGAAGAGCTTCCCGGCTCCCATCCAAGAGATTTTTCTGTCTTATCAATATAATCACTGTAATCAGGATCCTCGGAAGTGATTTCGGATACTTCAAGATCTGCACCTTCAGGCACTTCTGCTTCCGGTCCGTATGTAACAGTGATCTTATAGTTGAGACCGTCGTTTGTAAGGAAATTCTTTTCTAAGGTAGTACTTAGAACCGCATAGACCGAGAAACTGTCTGTTTCAAATACAGCCTCTGTCATCGCGTTGTTCTCTACAGAAACTTCAACATTTTCCTCATTGAGGATCTCAGGCTGCGTTTTACCAGAAATCTCATCCTGAGCAAAATGTACGATCTTCACGCTGTCCGGATCATCGACACTCATTTCATGTGCCATATCTTTATCATATTCGATCCTGACACTGACGCCTTCACCAAGTTCTTTTATCTCACTTCCTTCGGAGATAAGTGAAATATCATAGAATTTTGCAAACGCAAGCTCATTGATCTGTTTGTCATCGTCTTCGGCCTGCAAAGCTTCCAGAGCATCATTGTAATAGCCGTCGTATTCATCCTCCTCTTCCGAACGGATGATCTCATGTACTCTGATCTCAGTATCCTCATGAAGTACAGAATACTTGTCAATTACAGTGATGGTATAGCCTTCGCCTTCATATTCAAGTTCGGATGCCGGAACGTTATCGACCTTTTCTGTATTCTCATCGTTACGCTCATCGAATTCATCATTACTTTCGCCTTGAGCATTGCGTGGTTCCTCGCTGCTATTATTCAGCAGAGGCTCATCTTCGGCATCAGCCGGACTTGATGATTTATCGTCTTCAGGTGTAACATCCGCAGATTCTGATTTATCAGGATCCTGTTCCTTTGCAGTATCCGGTGATTCTGAATTCTGATCGGTTTCCAGCGAATCACCTGTGTCTTCAGACACAGATTCTACAGATTCTTCTACAGCTAAATCAGATGCAGGCACAGAAATACCGCCCATCTCTGCCGCTTTATCATGTTCGAGCGTGATAGCAGGCAGGATAAGCATGTAAGACGTAACAAATACCACGGTTGCCATCATTACTCTGAGAGCAACACGGTATTTTGAGCCTCTGCTCGATAATTCAATTAGTATCCTGTGCAATAAGTCTTTCATTTAATGTATCAGTCAATCGTCGTCCCTGATGTGCATCCAACAACGAAAAAAGTATCTTTATCTGATTCATAACACAGCATCATCTCATTGTCTCCTTCATCCCATTTCTTGAGGTGATACTGTGTTGTTACTTCATACATGTAACGTACGCCGTCGATATCTGTGAAAACTACCCTGTCTCCCGGGTTAAGTTTACTTAGCTTTCGAAACAGATCGTTCCTGCCTCCAAGAATCTTAAAATGTCCTTTCACTGGTGATCCGCCTATCCAGCTGGCAAAATAGTCTTCTGAAAAATTTTCTGTTGTTACCGGTGCCATGATATCCAGTGACGGGACCTCGATGACGCCGACTATGTCTATTCCGTCGATAGAAACCGCTGCGAGCGGATCACGCCCGGTTCCCATATTGATATCATGTTCTTCGCCTAGGTTCGGTATTATATTTTTCAGCGATTCCAGGGCATTATCTGCTTTTATGCTGCTCTGATTACCAACATATAATTGCCATCCTGCCAAAGCTGCAATGCCAATAAGCATCATGGATAATATGATTTTAATCAGGGGTCTTATCTTCATTATTATTTTTTCTTCCGCTTGATGATAAGGATCACAAGTAATATAAGTGCTCCGGCAAATGCTGCGACAGGAAGAACGAGATTTGTGTCATCTCCTGTCTTTATCTTTTTTGAACCTCCGGGTACATCTTCATCCGTATATTCGTTTACGAACTCATACTGAGCGATATCAACTGCTTTACCATTCTTAGAAGTAGTAAGCTTCATATCGAGTTTGGTACCATCGACAGTCACCGTATAGTGCAGACTGTATATTGATGTATCGTACTTATATCCATCAAGTCCGGTATCAACTTCGCTGATCTCATAATAGTACTCACCAGGCGCCCTGAATATGATGTCGCCGAATTCTTTTGGTGTACCAGCTTTAGCCTGAATTGTCTTGGTCTTGCCATCTGATCCCGAAGGCATAGGCATCTCAATGTTTGCCGTTGTACTGACAGCTTTCAGCTTGAACTCGAACATTTCATCCTCATCAGGTTCATCTCCTTTTACAGTCTTGAGCACCGGAGGATTGTGTATAACTGGAGTGAGCAGAGTATTCGTTATGCTGAAATACTCAGTTTTGCCGTCATCTGAGCCGGTCACTTTGATACTTCTGGTATACAGGCTCTGACCGGAAACGATCTCATCAACTCTCCATGATCCCTGCATATCACCAAGATCAAGTTTAAAGTCGTTATCAGCATTCAGTTTCTCGGTAGTAACACCCTGACTGCCAGGTACATCCGGGTCCTTGCTTGTATAGACAAGGCTGTCATAATTTGTAGTAAACCATGTATATGACCAGTTATTAGCTCCGCTAAGTTCAACTGTATCTACAAGATTTGATCCGCAGTAGATCCCAACCTTCACTGACGTAGGTCTGCCAGCGTCATATTCGGTATCCTGCCAGAGTTTTGTTACTATATGTTTGTCAGCAATGCTTCTTGATTTGACCTTGAGGTCTGTGTCGGACAGATCAAAATCAGTATCACCATTGAGTACCATGATCAGGACAGGCACCGGAGCCCAATAAGTCTGATCAATAAGTCTCTCTTCCCCAACGAGCAGATAGATCCCGTTATTCTGGCTCCCATCTCCCACCAGCTGCCTGGTCTCCTGGTTTACCAGTTCTCCGGTCCAATCAGGAGATACAGAAGCACCGGAGGTTAAGATCCAGTTTTCAAGATCACTTGCTTTAGCCAGCCATTTTTCAATCCATTCCTTGTCCGGTGTTTCAGGAATCTCTATGTCATTGAGGTCTATACCGCAGCTAGCGAAATCACCGTAAGGTACAATTATCGACTTCCCGGCAGAATCATGCCCGAATTCCCCTACTTGATAAAGTCTGAAAGTAGTCTTTTCCAACGGTACATCCGGATTGAACTTCACGTAAATATTGCCTCCTGCCGCGGAAACCGGCAGAGCTGTGACTGATAACGCAATGAACATTGTCAGAGCCAGAAACAGGCTTGCAATATTTTTCAATAGAGGTGTTTTGTTCATAGATATACCTTCATCTACGGTATCGTATTATCGACTTATTGATCGAGTTTCATGCTATCCATATAGGCGTGTTTTACATCATCTGAATTAAATCTCTTCGCACGCCTTGTGCTGACGAGCAATATGATCAGAAGCAATATGATAGCCGGGATAGCAAGGATCGGAGCGATATATATCGGCTCGATCTGTATTCCGTCCGCAGTGACTTCAGCTGAACCCTGAGCGTTAGGTACTCTGTGCCCGCGTACTAGCAGACGATGTGTATTAATGCCATAAGGTGTGCACGTAATGAGTGTGCACAAGTCTTCTCCTTCTATCAGGCCGAGTTCAGAGAAATCTTCCGGCTCAACTATCCTTATCTGGTCACATTCATATGTCAGAGTCTCGTTGAGAACGGTGATGGTCCATGTATCACCCTCTTTGATCTTATCAAGATCTGTAAAAAGTCTTGCAGACGGCAGTCCACGATGCCCCGACACCTGAGTGTGCGTGCTTTTGCCACCTACAGGAAGCGAAGTAGTTTCCAGATGCCCGATCGCTACCTGCAGCACGCTTTCCTCTGTTCCATGGTAGATAGGCACCTTGATGTGAAACTTAGGAACGCTGATGTATCCCATGATGCCGGAGCCATCGATGTTGAGTTCTTTCTCATATGCTGCTCTATCGGCATCATTCATCACCCAGTGCAGCCCTCGCTCAGCAAGTCTTACATTATATTCCCTTGCGCTATTGAGAATCTTTTTGTAATCCTCAGTGCTCATATTATCTACAGCCTCACTGTACGACATGATGGCACGTGTCTGGTGAAACTGGTTCCAGTAGTTCGCTACCGATGGATATGCGAGCAGTCCTATTCCTACCAGAAGTCCAATGACCATGACCCCTGATAACAGATTTCTACGTATCCATCCGATCATCCGAAATACTAAGTCTCCTCTAAGTTTCTACTGCTAAAGCGTCCATGAGCCTCCGGAAAGCTACTAAAACAACATTCTGCCTCTTTGTACAGAGATTTAGTGGTTTTCCGCAGGTCATGAAAGCGCAATTATATTCTGCCTGCGCGCTCCCGGCCCTAAGCCCCCGGGAACATCTTTCATAGTCTTCAGTCAATTCCTGAAAGACCATTAGCCCCGAGTGGCTGAAACATCAGCCACCCGAAGCTTTTTAGTTTGTTTTGATCAGTTGATTAGCTGATACATTCAGCCAATTACTTATTGTTCATTCTCCTTCTGCTGACCAGAACGATGCCGCATCCGATCACAAGCAGTGAACCCACAATGTAGAAAATAGTAGTACCGATACCACCAGTTGATGGGAGTTCTGTGCCAGAACGGTTTTCTATATCAACAATAGTGTTGTTGTCTGTATTGACAGCAACAGAGACTTCAGCCGAAAGTTTATTATATCCTTCTGGTGCCTTAAGCTCTTGAAGTTTATAAATATCATTGTTATCACTATCAACACCCCATACAACAACATCACCTGTATCAGTAGTAATCAGATATTCAGTTACATCACCATTTGAAAGAGCAAGCTGATCAATAGTCTTACTTTCATCAAAAGTCTTGACATTAGCGCCTGCAGCTGTTACTTCTGCGGCAGTTGCAATTCGATAGTTATTAGCATCGATCTTAACTAATTTCTGAACAGCATCATTTCTCTTTAAAGCGAATACTGCATTTGCAAGATCTACCTTTCCAGTTGCATGTTTATTTATTGCAAATTTGTAGGTCTTAGTTGTGGTTTTATCTTCACTGGTCTTCTGTTTATCACCGAATGTCAGATGTGTCTTATTTTCCAATGTCGCAAATCCAGGGCCACTTGTTATGGCAGCTTCAGTAACAGTTGCTGTATAAGTTGCAGTCAATGTTACTGTAGCTGGGCTTACCTTACCTGTTTCAGGTTCTAAGCTTTTAAGATATGTATCGGTGAAAGTAATTGTAAAGGTAGTTGGATTACCAGCTTCATCGGTGCCAGGAGCTGAAACAGTATAATCTGTGCCCGCTGTAAGTCCAGCAATGGCTACATCACCGTTATAACTAAGACCGGTAGTCATTGTATCGTACAACTTTACATTACGAGTGAAAGGAGTAAGTGTGACTTCAGTCTTGAAGTCAACAGTATCTCCAACCTGTACATCGTTCTCATCACCGTAAGTTGAGCCATCATCTTCTTTAACAGTCTTGTCGATAGTATCGACTGGGTTCTTCTCAGCAATGGTTGGATTAGGTTCAACTGGAGTCGTATCGATTATGGATTTTGTACCGAGAGTGGAAGTTATCAAATAGTATCCAGGTTCAAGGTTGCTGAAAGTATAGGAACCAGTATCACCCAACGTACCAGAAGATGTTCCTCCACCAATTGTAAGAGCAGCAGCTGCTGCCTTTTGACCGAGTTCAATCATCTTATCCTCTGTATCCATACCATCCTTCCAAGTAACATGACCATCAGTTGGATCGATGTTTACATAATCTTTACCATCACCAGTAGTGAAGAAAGCGGTCCAATTACTTGCCACTGTATAACGGAAAGCTGTAGGTGCAGTCTCACTGTCAACAGACAAGTCAAACATCTTATAGATAGTGAGTTTTTCACCTTCTTTTGTGCCGGTAACAGTGATACTGTTATTTCCGGCTGCCATTGCAGGTAACGTCATTACTATGCACATAATAAGCGTTGCTAGCAAAGCTATTATCTTGCTTAATTTTTTCATGATATACCTTCCTTTCTTGCCCTCTCGGGGCTCATTTTCTATGACCTTTCGGTCGTGTGTAGTATCAGAGTCCGTTTCCGACTCGTTGTGAGCCTGAATCAGGCTCTGATCTTGACCTTACGGTCATAGTTTTGCCCTTAGGGCTGATTTTTTCCGCGTCATGCGGTCGGTTTTCTGCAAAGTCACCCTTGCAGCCGGGTCCGCTTGCCGCGGCGGGGCCTGTTCCTATTCTATATGCCCGGATCAGTGGGCAGCGCCGGTGTACGGCCTAGGGTATCGTACGTACACGGGCAATTGTTAGTTGTTTTATCTTCATCGGTCGGCCGTGCCGCGGTAAGCAGACGGTCTACCGGCGAATACTGTTTATTAATGTATTGGTCCTATCACATTAAGCGGCCACACTCGGAAGACTATTCTTCCAACAATTTGTTCGGAAGTGATACAGCCTATTTCCGAGTTTCGTGAGTCTACTGAGACTGATCTGTTATCTCCCAAAACGAAAATTCTCTCGTCAGGCACCTGATAAGGAAAATCAATGTTCGGTTCCCCGAATGACTTTTCTTCCAGATAAGGCTCATCTATGAGCTGCTGGTCTACATATACATTACCCTGCAGATCTATATCGACCCACTGGCCTGAAGTCGCGATTACTCTTTTGACGAGTATGTTGTTATTATAGTAAAAGGCTATAACATCGCCGGTCTTAAAACTCGAGTTCTTCACAGATACCACGAGTTCGCCGCTGTGGAGCGTGGCATTCATCGACTGACCATATATCCTTAGTACAGGCAGAAACAACATCGCTACCAATATAGCCAAAGCTGCAACGACTATCAGTATGTTAGTTGTACTGATTATTGAATTCCTGAGCCTGTCTCTGAATGATACTTGCTCATAGGCTTCCTGCAGTTCTTCTGTAGTAGGAAGTGCTGCTATATCTGTTTCACTGTCAGTCAGGGCAATGTTACTTGCTTTGCTTCTCATATATCCTCCTGACATTATCAAGATATATCCTGGCAGCCTCATCAGCTTCTTTGAATATATTTGTCACAGCCAGAGAAGCTTCAGCTATCGATCCTATCTTCAGGAATTCGAATTCTCTGTTTTCCAGTTCTGCCTCAAGCTCTGATACCCTGTCCCGAAGTCTGTCGATTTCCTTGCTCTGTGCAAGCATGATCTCGAGCAGATCTTTCTTTTTCATTTTGACAAGATCCGACTTCTTCTCAGCTGGTTTATCCTGATCTCTTTTATTCTTCTTTTGATCAGAATCACGCTCATTTCTCATTCTGTCGTATTTATCCTTTCAACAAAACATACGATGCGCGAATTGTATGCATCGTTTTTTCAGCACTTTCATATGCTATCCCAAAAATGTTGTTATATGTAGCTCTACCATAAAAATAGTAAAATATTATATGGATTGCTGATCGCAATTACAAGCTCATTACTTATTCTTCACAATTCTATCATATACTTTTTAAGCTTGATAGAATTTGCCCTGTTCTTTCTGTTTATATTAATAATTTTTTAGATTATTTTTGTACTAAATGACTAAGAACGAGCAATCATATTCCTTGTAAATTTCCAGTACATTCCTGCACTATTCAATACAAAAAATACCACCTAAAATTCCTATCTTATTTTAAAGACCGCCTTGAATAAGGTCAAACTGAAATTGGTTAAAAAATCACCCGTTTCGCCTAATGTTTGCACTTTATACAGTGCAATAGAAAAAGCATGTAAAATCCGCCATTTTCTTTGAAACTTTAGGCTTTTTCGTATAATAATTATAGTAAATACTGCTTATAATGTGTCAGGAAGGATTATCCAATAAAGCCGTTTTACATAGAAGGAAAATGCAGATGAGACTCGATAAATATCTTTCAGATATGGGTGCAGGCACCCGCAGCGAACTTAAAAAAGATATAAAATCCGGACTGGTCACAGTTGATGGTATCACTGTGCGTGATCCGGGCACCCAGGTCACCCCCGATTCCCTTATCACCTACCGCGGTGAAGCTGTCGGTTATGAGGAGTATTCATACTATATGCTCAACAAACCCGCCGGTGTCATCAGTGCAAGCGAAGATCTTCATGAAACTACAGTTGTCGATCTTATCACAGATCAGAAGCGCAAAGATCTCTTCCCTGTCGGTCGTCTTGACCGTGATACAGAAGGACTTCTGATAATAACAAATGACGGTGAGATGGCTCATCGCCTGCTCTCTCCCCGTCATCATGTAGATAAGACTTATTATGCACGAGTCACAGGAATAGTGACTGCTGATACAGTTGAAGCTTTCGCATCAGGACTTGTGCTGCCCGACGGCCTGGAATGTCTCCCGGCTGATCTTAAGATACTCGGTATCAGTAATGTCTCTGCAGAAGATATCAGTAATTCTGATTCATTATCTAGTCAAAAGTACACCGACACAGAAGTGAGGATCCGCGAAGGAAAATTCCATCAGATCAAGCGTATGTTCCTTGCAACCGGTCATGAAGTCATATATCTCAAGCGCCTTTCAATGGGACCGCTTACCCTTGACCCTTCACTTGAACCCGGCGAATACCGTCGCCTCACTTCAGATGAGATCAAGGAGCTTAAATCCATATAAGAGTTTCATGGAAATGCTGAATGTACTAACTAAAATTTACATTTACACATTTAGATTTAATCCTTAGACTGTGTTACTGTGTTCCTTTTACTCAATATCTTTTCAATATCGCAAGTGTTTCTTCATCAGGAGGAGGCGCAGCTAACATAGATATCTTTCTGAACAGAGCTTGTATATCCAGTATATTTTCCTTTGATCCGTATGTTAGCAGCAAATTGCTTTCAGGGTAAAACCCAATTTGCAAATAAGCATCCATTTTTTGGATCGCTTCTCTCCTGTAATTGTTTCTCTTTACCTCATTAGTATGAAACCAGTTTCCAAGATGCTCCCATATTTTCGTTTCCATTTGGAATACATCCAAAGTAGAGAAATCCGGCCTGTATATTTCTCCATCTATCTTATACGGATATTCAAATACTACCGGAATATCATATATGTAAAACCCAACCAGATGTAACGCTTCTGCTCTTGATCTTACTTTGGTACCATCAAAAGCTGTAACTGTAAGACCTGCCTCATCAAATACAGGGAACTTGCTTTTCTTTCTTTTCATTTCATTCAGCCACTCATCAGCTGCCCTGTTTTCGAGCCGCAATAGTTGTGGTCTTGATATCGAATAAGCCCGCTTGAGGAGCTCATTGATATGTTCAGCATGCGTATTCTGATATACTCTGAGGAAATCTTCCATCACCTCTATATTAGACTCTATTACTTCGATAACCTTCTTATAAAAAGCGTATTCCTTTGCAAGTATGATATCTTCATCCTCTTCCTTCCCTCTATAAACGTACTTATCACTTTCAGGCATCTTTACACAGTAATAACTATGTCCCTCCTTCCCGTTTATCTTCTTCAGAAAGCAATCTTCATATAAACTTCGCGATTTTAGCTCTTCGGAATATTGATCATGCAGCTTATAATGCATCATCAGATCATATTCAACCGATTTTTTACATGAGTATCTCATTTTCACCTCAATCTATCCTACATTTTTGCAATTTATTCTTTATAAAGGCATATAGTTATAAAGGGTCATAATACTTCTACGGTTGATTTTATCCATCTTCTTGCAGGTTTCTATAAGCATGTATAAATTAGAGATTTGATTGCAGAAATTAGTGATACATAATTTTATTCGTAAACTGTTTTTTCATTTAGACATGATTGACAGATTCGGATATACGTTTTAACTGATGCATATTTAACCTATTTTTTAAGAAGTATATCCATTATGTCTCACCCTCTTCCTAGACGAATTTCAGCTATCAAAAGTATAACTATTATTCCATCGAGTGTTCTTTTGATCACCTTACTGCATCAAAAGTAAAGGGATTATTACAGTCGTTCTTCTTCTAAGAATCAACAGCTATCAAAAGTATAACTATTATTCCATCGAGTGTTCCTTTGATCACCTTACTGCATCAAAAGTAAACATTAAACATTTCAGACCTTTAAATCTTCATGTTTAACAAATCAAAAGCCCCTTTTGCCATTTGTAAAGACAAAAGGGGCTGATTTGATTTCTGATAACGATCGACAAGTCCACTACGAGATTGGATCGATGCTGTTACATTTGTCGGTTTCAGCTTAGTCCTCTACGAGTTCTTTTCTGGACAGATTGATTCTGTTCTGGTTGTCGATCTCTGTGACCTTGACGGTTACCTTATCACCGATGTTCATGACATCTTCGACCTTGGCAACTCTGTGGTTAGCCATCTTGGAGATGTGCAGCAGGCCTTCTTTGCCCGGGAGGATCTCGATGAATGCACCGAAGTTCATGATTCTCTTGACTTCGCCTGTATAGACCTTACCTACTTCGACGTCAGCTGTGATGAGTTCGATCTCTCTCTTAGCTGCTTCAGCACTTTCCTGATCTACAGCATAGATAGCGATGAATCCGACATCATCGTCAGAAATGTCGATCTTAGCACCTGTCTCTTCAACGATTCTGTTGACTGTCTTTCCTCCAGGTCCGATGACAAGTCTGATCTTGTCAGGGTCGATTCTCATGCTGATGAATCTTGGAGCATATGGGCTGAGTTCCTTGCGTGGCTCAGGAATCTCTTCGAGCATGCTCTCGAGGATGTGAGCTCTGCCGACCTTAGCCTGATCAAGAGCCTGCTTGAGGATTTCTCTGCTCAGTCCGTGGACCTTGATATCCATCTGAAGAGCTGTTACACCGTCAGGTGTACCGGTTACCTTGAAGTCCATATCTCCGAGGAAGTCTTCCATGCCCTGGATATCGGACAGGATAGCGAACTTGCTTGATCCGTCTTCATTGAATCCCTCGATGAGACCCATAGCGATACCGCTTACAGGCTTTTTGATAGGAACGCCTGCATCCATCAGAGCCAGGCATGATCCGCATGTGGATGCCATGGATGATGAACCGTTGGATGAGAGTATCTCAGAGACGACTCTGATCGCATAAGGGAATTCCTCTTCGCTTGGCAGTACAGGCAGGAGTGCTCTTTCAGCAAGAGCTCCGTGACCGATCTCTCTTCTTCCAGGGGATCTGCTAGGCTTTGCCTCACCTGTGCAGTATCCAGGGAAGTTGTACTGATGCATATATCTCTTACGGGTGACGTCCATGTCGATACCGTCAAGCCACTGTGCCTCGCTGAGAGGTGCAAGTGTAGCTATTGAAAGAGCCTGTGTCTGTCCTCTTTTGAAAAGTCCGGATCCGTGTGCTCTTGGCAGGTATCCTGTCTCGCTCCACAGAGGTCTGATCTCGTCAGGTCTTCTGTCATCAGGACGAACGCCATCTTCGAGAATACGGCGTCTTACCTCTTCCTTCTTGACGTTGTAGAGAACTTCGTCTACCTCGGCCATTCTGCCTTCGAATTCCTCGGCAAAATGCTCTTTTGTCTCAGCAGTTACTGCATCGATGTTAGCCATTCTTTCCTGCTTCTCGAAGGTGTAGATAGCATCAACCATCTTCTGTGTAGCATAAGCTCTGACTGCTGCATCAACGTCTTCACCTGCTTTGAATACAGTGTATTCCTGCTTTTCCTTACCAACTTCTGATACGATCTCTTTGATGAATCTGCAGATGGTTTTGATCTCCTCATGACCGAAGAGAATTGCTTCGAGCATCTCGTCTTCAGGGACTTCCTGTGCTCCTGCTTCTACCATCATGATAGCTTCTTCAGTACCGCATACTGTCAGGTTGATGTCGGAAGCCTGTCTCTGTTCAAATGTAGGGTTGATGATCAGTTCACCGTCAACTCTTCCTACGATGACGCCTGCTGTCGGGCCGTCCCATGGGATATCCGAAATAGCGATGGCGACTGATGTACCTATCAGCGAAGCTGCCTCAGGCTGGCAGTCAGGATCTACCGAAAGAGCGGTAGCAGTGACTACTACATCATTTCTGTACCCCTTAGGGAAAAGCGGTCTGAGCGGTCTGTCGATGAGTCTGGAAATAAGAGTCGCCTTGTCAGAAGGACGGCCCTCTCTTTTGATATATCCGCCCGGGATCTTACCTACGGCATACATCTTCTCTTCGAAATTGCATGTCAGCGGGAAGAAATCCACGTCCTGTTTTGGCTCTTTGCTGGCGCATACTGTACAGCTGACAACTGTGTCGCCGTATCTTACTACAGCCTGGCCGTTAGCCTGCTCTGCGATCTTGCCGATCTCGACCTCGAGCAGTCTGCCGCCGAGAGCCGTTCTGAATGTCTTATAATCTGTAAATCTACCCATTATTAACAACTACCTCCTGTTAATCTTTCATTCTTCATACATGGGCTTTAACTGCATGTGTCTTATTATGACACTAATATACAATCAAAGCGGGAGCTGGACACTCCCGCTTGGTTGCCGCTATTATTTTCTCAGTCCGAGACGAGCGATGAGGCTTCTGTATCTCTCAATGTCAGTCTCTCTGAGGTACTTGAGAAGGCTTCTTCTCTGACCTACCATCTTGAGCAGACCTCTTCTTGAATGGAAGTCTTTGTGGTGCTCTTTGAGGTGCTCATTCAGATCGTTGATCCTGTAAGTAAGGATAGCTACCTGAACTTCCGGGGAACCGGTGTCGCCTTCTTTGATTGCGTATTCTTTGATGATTTCCTGTTTCTTTTCTTTTGTAAGCATTTTGTTTTCTCCTTTTCTGTAGTTCGCCCGGGCTGCGAGATCGCCGGAGCAGCGAGTCTCTGCGGTACGGGTAAAAAATAAGTTCGTACTCTGTTCTCACAGAGCAACGCATGTATATTAACACGAAAGTGTGTTAATGTCTATCTTTTTATGAAAAAAGTTCATTGCCGGACAACACCGGCATTTATATTGCTATTGCATCAATATCTTTAATCTTCAACGTAGTGGAAAGCTCTGGCCTGCTCACAGTCACGCGATATCTGATCGAACAGTTCCTCTTTGGACCTGAACTTGCGCTCTCCCCTTGAGAAATGATCGAAATATACGGTTATCTTCTCATCATATATTTCCCTGTCAAAATCGAATATGTAGGTTTCTATGGTCTTAGGCAGCCTGCGTGATTTTGAGGCCAAGTCTTTATTACTGGCATATTCTTCAGAATCACTGTTTACCGTAGGATTAATTCCGATATTGGATATGCTGCAGTATTCTCTGCCGTCGATGATGATCCGGCTGAAATAAACACCGCTCGGCGGAAGCATTTGCCTGTCCGGAGCCGGAATATTAACAGTAGGAAAACCATTTTTGCTGCCCAGCCTTTTACCATGTCTTACAGTGCCTGAAAATGCATATGGTCTGCCAAGATACATCGCCGTGCGTTCCATGTTTCCTGTTGCGATCATCTCACGTATCAGGGTCGAACTGACCACACGTCCGCCAACTGTGACAGCCTCATGGATATTGAGACCGATATCTGCAGCTGAGCATTCTCTGGCAAGATCAGCCGGTTTGCCCTCTGCCCTGGCTCCGTAAGTGTAATTGAAACCTACAGATACACAGCCTGCATTGAGTCTTTCTATAATGATATTCTGAAAGAAATCATGGGACCGCATTTTCATGATGGTCTCATCAAAAGGCACATTGACGAGAATATCAAATCCCATATCTCTCACCAGCTCTGCCTTTTCATCCTCAGTGCAGATAAGCTTGACCGCGTCCGGATCATCATCTGACCGCTGAAGTATGAAATTGAACGGGTGATTGGAGAAAGTAAAACAAAGAGATCTCAATCCGTTTTCTCTGGCGGATCTGATCGCGTCTTCCATGATCACACGGTGTCCTACATGGAGCCCGTCGAAATTCCCAAGTGCTACTGATGTTCTTGTTTCAAAATTCAGTTGTTCAAGTGAAGTGTATATTTCCATAACTATCGCTGACTATCGCAATATGACCTTGGCTGGTACAAGTTCCCTGCCATCGAGAAAAGCTGTTCCGAGGAAGCATTCCCGGTTATATACCCTGTATATTTTCCTGTTTTGTGTTTTTTTACAGGATGAAATCGAAAATTTCGACTCAGTAAGAACTTTATAGCCGGTACCGGATGTGTTTCCGTTGATAAAAGCGGTAAAACGGTTATCGTTAAGTTCTATGATCCCCAGATTGAGAAGCGTTTTGTCCATCGGTATAATGCATTCCCCGATCTCTTCATCGCTCATTTCAAGCAGATCTGTAAGATCCAAAGCATCATGGATATCAAAATACCCGCTTTTAGTCCTGACAAGTGAAGTCATTGCCGCCCCGCATCCCAGTGTCCGGCCTATATCATCGCAAATAGTCCGTATATAAGTTCCCTTAGAGCATGTTACATCGAAATCGATCGTACCGGCAGCATTATCGATAGCTGTGATCTCATTTTTCGCTATCGTTATCTCGCGGGATTTTATCTCGAACTCCTTGCCTTCCCTGGCAAGGTCATAAGCTCTCTTGCCATTTATCCTGAGAGCCGAATACTTAGGCGGTATCTGAGAGACTGTTCCGGTGTAATCATCAAATGCTTTCAGGATGTCTTCCGTCCGGATCAGGATCGCAGCATTCTCTTCTGCGTTGATACTCGCTGCATCCGGGTTTTCAGACTTATTTATGATCCTGACGCTCTTCTCTTGCAGTACTTCTCCCCAGATATCAAGTGTGTCTGTTGTGACTCCAAGCTTCATGCAGGCATGGTATGTCTTGAAGTCTTCGTCGTAGTATTCGATAATGCGGGTAGCTTTTCCGATGCAAACAGGCAAAACGCCCGTAGCCATAGGGTCGAGCGTTCCAGTGTGTCCTATTCTCTTGATATGGAGCCTGCTGCGGAGCTTTGCACAGACGTCCTGCGACGTCCAGCCTTCAGGCTTATTTATATTGAGTATCCCGTCTTTCATCGAATAGTCTTATTTTTCAGTTCATGCTTCCAAAGTCGATCGACCATAGTCCGATCATAACTTGATACAGTGTTATCTCAGTTCAGAGATGAGTACCGGCACTATGGTTTTCTCAGCCGTCTCAAGGTCTGCCTCGATCGTGCAGCCGGATGCGAGGAAATGTCCTCCGCCGCCGAACTGGGTAGCGACCTTGCACATATTTATATACGAACGGCCTCTGAGACTGATCCTTGTGACATCACCTTTCTCTTTAAGAAGAACTCCCCCTTCGACACCGTCGATGCTCATGATCCTCTGGATGATCCCGTCAGTTTCATCCATAGTGCAGCCGTATTCGTCAAGCATATTCTGGCTGACGACTCCTACTGCCAGCCTGCCTTCAGCATAAAAATGCAGTTTTGACAGTACGTATCCTTCAAGCTTGAGAGCCCCCTTTGACTTGCGGTCGTATATCATCGCGGAGATGACCTTTGAATTGAAGCCTTCTACCTTATACAGATGTCCGACTATTTCATGTGACCTGCTCGTCGTATTGACATGCTGGAAATTGCCCGTATCAGTTGTGATAGCAGTAAAAATGCAGTTTGCTATATCGAGTGTGATCTCCGCTCCGAGATCCTTGATAAGTCTGTAAACGATCTCAGCCGTCGCGGCTGATTTAGGCTCGATGCGCTGAAAATCGAAGCGTATATCTTTTGACGTAGTAGAATGATGATCTATACAGCCTTTGAGTCTCCCTCTTTCCCATGCTGCCTCCCTGCCCGGTATCCTGCCGAGTCCGTTGCAGTCAAGCATTAGTGAGAGCTGGACATCATCGAGCACTGAGTCATCTTCAGTTGTGCATCCAAGTTCGAGAAAATCGAGGTTCTTAGGCACGGGCTCATTGACCATAACATATGCCTTCTTGCCGAGACTTCGGAGAGCCAGACATAAAGCTGTGCTGGAGCCGAGCGCATCACCGTCCATGCTGATGTGCGGGTATAAGAGGATCCCGTCGAGATCACTCATTATTGTAGCTATACTTCTTATAGTGTCATTCATTAATTGATCCTGATATGTGATAGCATAAGATATGCCATGTATTTTTATTCTTCATCCTGAGGTATGTCGAGCGTCTCAAGGATGGAGTCGATATGTCTGCCGTAGTCCATTGAAGTATCAAGTTTGAAGATCAGCTCCGGTGTATATCTGAGCTTGATATCCCTTGACACCTGGCTTCTCAGCGCGCCTTTTGCTCTGTTAAAGCCTTCGAGCACTTCTGAATAGACTTGTTCTTTGTTCTCGTCCGAAAGGCAGACAGGTGAAACGTAAACAGTCGCATAACTGCCGTCTCTTGTAACATCAACACCTGTGATGCTTATTATTCTGGATGTAAGTCTTGGGTCCTTGGCCCCGTTGATCAGGAAAGAGCTGATGCTTTTCTTGATCTCTTCGCTGAGCCTGCCCTGTCTGTGTTTAGCCATGTTATTGATCCTGTGTAAACAAATCATTATCTCTTGACTTCTACCATGTTGAAGCATTCGATAACATCATCAGGTTTAATATCGTTATACTTCTCTATGCCAAGACCGCATTCATATCCTGCTGCAACTTCTCTTACATCGTCTTTGAATCTCCTCAGAGAACTGATAACGCCTTCGTGTATAACGATACCATCTCTGACCAGTCTGATCTGAGCGTTTCTCTTTACGATGCCTTCATTGACATAGCAGCCGGCAATGATACCGATATTAGGTACCTTGAAGGTATCTCTGACAACAGCTTTTCCGAGTACCTCTTCCTTGTACTCAGGATCGAGCATACCCTTCATAGCATCCTGGATCTCATCAATGATATCGTAAATTACTCTGTAGAGTCTGATCTCGACATTGGCAGCGGCAGCCTGATTGACAACTGCTGTAGTAGGTCTTACATTGAAGCCGATGATGATAGCGTTAGATGTCTCAGCAAGCATAACGTCAGACTCATTAACGGTACCTACACCGCTGTGGATAACATTGATCTTGACTTCCGGTGTCTGGAGTTTTTCAAGCGATGTGACGATAGCTCCGACAGAACCCTGTACGTCTGCCTTGACGATAAGGTTGAGTTCTTTTGCCTCGCCTTCCTGGATCTGGCTGAAGAGCTTGTCGAGAGTCATGCTGGCGTTCCTTGCCAATACTTCTTCTCTCATCTTTTCCTTACGGTTAGCAGCGATCTCTCTTGCAGTCTTATCGTCTCTTACTGCATTGAAAGCATCACCTGCGTCAGGTACGTCGGAAAGTCCGAGGATCTCAACTGCAGTAGCCGGACCAGCTTTGCGGATCGGCTTACCCTTGAAGTCGGTCATCACTCTGATCTTACCTGAAGTAGTTCCTGCAACGATGCTCTGACCGGTCTTGAGTGTACCATTGCTTACGAGGAGAGTTGCGACAGGACCTTTGGCCTTG
Source organism: uncultured Eubacteriales bacterium (assembly GCA_902786855.1). Lineage (GTDB taxonomy): Bacteria > Bacillota > Clostridia > Peptostreptococcales > Anaerovoracaceae > Crickella. The sequence continues at coordinate 23,035 of CADAEH010000002.1, forward strand.
TCAAGTCTCGCCTCTATGACAGTACCCATAGCCAGCCTGTCCGGATTAGCCCTGAGCTCGAGGACTTCTGCCTGAAGAAGGATCATCTCAAGGAGATCGGTTATACCCTCGCCCTTCTTGGCTGAAACAGGTACGCTGATCACATCGCCGCCCCAGTCTTCGACAAGAATGCCGTGCTCAGTGAGTTCCTGCTTGACCCTGTCAGGGTTTGCGCCAGGCTTATCCATTTTATTGATAGCTACGATGATAGGTACATTAGCAGCTTTTGCGTGGCTGATCGATTCTACAGTCTGTGGCATTACGCCGTCATCTGCAGCAACAACAAGTACTGCGATATCTGTGACCTGTGCGCCTCTTGCACGCATGGTTGTGAATGCTTCATGTCCCGGTGTATCAAGGAAGACGATCTTTTTACCGTTGATCTCTACTTCGGAAGCACCGATGTGCTGTGTGATGCCTCCGGACTCTCCTGCAGTTACGTTGGTGTTGCGGATAGCATCGAGGAGAGATGTCTTACCATGGTCAACGTGGCCCATAACTGTTATGATAGGCGGACGCGGCTGCAGATCATTCTCACTGTCCTCGTGTGTATCGATGCCTTCTTCTACGATCTCTGCTTCTTCCTCGGTAACTACGATGTCGAGTCCGAGGTCTTCTGCGAGCATCTCGATCGCATCTTTATCAAGTGACTGGTTGACTGTCACCATTACTCCCATCTGCATCATTGACATGATGATCTTGCTGACGCTGACCTCAGCCTGCTCGCTGAGTCCGGCAACAGTGATAGGAGCTGTGATAGCGATCGTGCCCTCTGGGAGAAGTTCTTCTACCGTAGGCTCTTCGACGGTTTTTGTCTTATATTTTTTCTTATGACGTTCCTGCTTTTCAAGAGCGCGCTCATCATAAACATTGTTCTGATTGTTTCTGCGTCCGCCCGGGCCATCTTCACGTCTGTCGAATCTGGATTGTTTGTCTTTGTCCTTATTATCGAAGAACTTTTTACTTTTGCCCTTGGAGGATTTAGCATTTCCTGCCGGTGCAGGTGCAGGTGCTGCAGCTCCACCGGAAGAGGTTCTCTTCTGGGATGGTCTTCTGTCATCTCCGGAAGCCTTTCTGTTATCACGATCGCGATGGTCACGTCCATCCCGATTATCACGGCTTTCCTTACCGTCTCTGCCTTTTCTGCCGCCCTCTCTGCCAGAGTCTTTGTTCTTTCTGTTTCTGTTTTCACTCTGGCTTGCAAGTCTTTCCTGCTGACGCTTTTTCTGCTCTTCTGCTTTTTTCTTTTCAGTTGCAGCATCAGAGATCTTCTTGAACCTCATCGGTTTGCCCGGAGCATTTTGATATTCATCAGCGCTCTCAGCAGATGTTTCAGCCTTTTTAGCAGCCTCTTTTTCTTCATCCGGCTCATTGACCGGTTCAGGCTTCTTTTCTGCCTCTGGAGCCGTTTTTTCAGGTTCTGCAGGCGCTGCAACAGCAGCCACCTCTTCAGGTTCAACCTTTTCAGTTGCTTTCGGCTCTGCCTTTGCTTCCGGCTTCATTTCCTCTGCAGCAGCAGGTTCTTCGGTCCTGATATCCTCGGCAGGTGCTTCTTCCTTGATAGCAGGCTTCTTTTCTGCTTCTGCAGCAGGAGCTTCAGGCTTTTCTACAACGATCTCTGCAGGTGCAGGAGCTGCTGCAATTTCTTCGGCTTCGGCAGGTTCCTCTTCCTTTTTAGGAGGCACCACTGTCTTCTTAGGTATAACCGGTTTAGCTGCAGGTCTCGCCTTGGAAGAATCCCTGTTTATCACAGGGGTTGCCTTTATCTTAGGTTTTGAACTTCCGGTCTGAGCACCGGAAGAATTACCTCTCATCAGGTTGATGGTACTTGTCAGTCTTGCAGCATCTACATCATCGACTTTGCTCTGAGCAGTCTTGATCTCAATGCCCATCTTGGATGCGTAATCCTTGAGTTCCTGTAATGTGATGTCAAGTTCTTTGGTAAGTTCGCTAACTTTTTTTGACATTCATATCCTCCTTAGTTTTCATTGAGAGCAGATTCTATCGCTCTCATGATCTCTTCAGTGTTTACCGCGGATCTGCAGATACGGTTCCATGCTTTACGCTTGAATGACTTCTGTATGCACTCATCGTTCCTGCACAGGTAGATCCCGCGTCCTTCATTTCTGATATCCGTATCCGCTTTGAATGCACTGCCGTTATATGTCAGCCTCAAAAGTTCACTTTGAGGTCTTGAATGATAACAGCCAATGCATCTACGCATCGGTTCCGTCGTCTGATGTCTCCTCAATTGTCTGGCCCTCTGCAGTTGTATCATCAGCATCTTCGTACTCATCGAATGCGAAGCCCATTTCCTTGAGCTGCTGATGGCTCTTGATATCTATCTTCCAGTTGCTTACTCTTGCAGCAAGTCTTACATTCTGACCCTCTCTTCCGATAGCCAGTGAAAGCTGCTGCTCAGGTACCACAGCTGTTGCCGACTTTTCATCCTCATTGATGTATACGCCTTCTACGATAGCCGGTCTGAGAACATTGCTGATGAATACGGCAGGATCCTCATCCCACACTATGATGTCTATCTTTTCTCCGAAAAGCTCATCAGTAATGTTCTGGACTCTTGCTCCGCGGTTTCCTACGCATGCTCCGACAGGATCGACATTCTCATCTGTAGAGTAAACTGCGATCTTGGTACGTGATCCGGCTTCTCTTGCAATACCCTTGATTTCGACCGTTCCGTCAGCGATTTCAGGGATCTCAAGTTCAAAAAGTCCTCTGACGAGTCCCGGGTGTGATCTTGAAAGGAGTACCTGAGGTCCTTTGTTGTCCTTCTTGACATCCATAACGTAGACCTTGATCCTGTCTCCAGGTCTGAACGTCTCTGTTCTTACCTGCTCAGAGCTTGGGACTCTTCCCTCTGTCCTGCCAAGTGAGATCAGCATAGTGCCGTTATTGATCCTTTCGACTCTGCCGGTGACGATCTGACCTTTCTTGCCGATGAACTCGTTATAGGAATTGATTCTCTCTGCTTCCCGGTTCTTCTGAACGAATACCTGTTTTGCACCCTGCGCTGCAATACGGTTGAAGTCTTTAGGATCGATCTGATACTCTACAACATCACCGATCTCATACTCATCATAGATCTCTCTTGCCTCTTCAAGTGAGATCTGAGTGAGATCGTCCTCAACTTCTTCAACTACTTCAAGTCCCATGAGAACTGTGACATCTCCGGTCTCCATATCAACTTCCACTCTTACATTGGAAGCTCCGTAGTTCTTCTTATATGCGTTTTCGATAGAGTCTTTTATAGCTCCGATTATTTCTTCTTCCGACAGGTTCTTCTCTTTCTTAAGATCCGCAAACGCATCCAGAAAATCCTTGTTCATCTTTTCCTCCCTTAGAACACTATAGCTAAATTTATCTTTGAAATCTTATCCGCAGGTATCTCCAGTCTTTTGCCCCCGACATCTATGATCACTATGTCATCCTGTCTTGCTACCAGAGTACCTTCAAAGTTCTTGCTTCCTTCTATCTGCTGGTAAGTCTTTACTTCTACCTCTCTTCCGGCAAAACGGACAAAGTCCGATTCGCGGATCAGCTCTCGATCGAGCCCCGGAGAACTTACCTCGAGGTTATAACTCCTGTCTATGAAGTCCAGTTCATCAAGTTTATCGCTGAGATATCTTGTAACTTCTTCACATTCTTCGATACTTACATATTCACTCTCAGCGCCCATAGGCTTGTCAAGAAATACCCTGAGGACCCAGCCCGGTCCTTCTTTTTTATATATGACATTATAGATCTCAAGTTCTCTGCCTTCAGTGAATTCTTCAAGCATTGATGTGACCTTTGCCGGTATGTCTTCTCTTGCCATATAACCTCCGTATGAGATGGCATGTATACGCATGTCACCACAGCAAAATTCTTAACATAAGTGAAAGAGTGGGGTTCGCCCACTCTTTCGGAGTTACAACTTACTTGCTATATATATCATTAAACAGTACATATTGCAAGGTTTTTTTAATACTTCGCCCTTGCAGGCCGATAGATCCGGCTTACGACCGGCTGTGGTTTTGCTGCTATCCGACCGGCTGTGGTTCTTCTGCAGGAGCAGGTGCAGGTGCGGGTGCAGGAGCAGGTGCTGCAGGGTTAGCCGGTGCTGCAGGGTTAGCCGGAGTACCCTCTGCAGGCTTTTCTTCTTCCGGTTCAGGTTCCGGCGGCGGTGGTGGTTCCTCAGGTTCTGTTCCTTTTGTATAGTATTCTCCATCCCAGGCACGGATTACATTTTTAGGCATTTTCTTGTATTCTCCGCCCCTTGCGATCTTGACTTTTCCGATTATTTTACCCCACAGAGCTGAAGCTTTCTCTGACATCGAATCCATCTGGACATTGTCATCCGTACCGATCCATAATGCCGCAGAGATGGTCGGAGTGAATCCACAGAACCATATATCGAACTTATCATCGGTGGTACCTGTTTTGCCGCCTACCTCGATACCGTCAACCTTGGCAGGAGTTGCGATTCCTCTGGTGACTACGCTCTGAAGCACGTTGGTCATGATCCAGGCGACTCCCTTGTCAAGCACACGAACGGTTTCGGATTTTGCTTCGAGAAGAGTCCGCCCGCCGCTGTCTTCTACCTTGGTGTAGCAGATAGTAGTATTTCTGACTCCTCCGTTAGGGAATGTAGCGTAAGCGGCAGACATTTCAAGCGGTGATATGCCGTATGTCATGGCACCGAGTCCGAGTGCAGCAAGGTTAAGGTCGTTGACAGACTGCGAAGTATCTGTTACTACCGACGTGATGCCAAATCTCTGGAGAGTATCCATCGAATAATCTACGCCGATCTGTATAAGGATCTTGACTGCGCAGGTATTAATTGACTTCTGTATAGCAGTCCGGAAAGTATTCCTGCCGGAATATGTCCTGGTGACATTTTTAGGCCATGTCCTTCCTTCTATCTGCATCGGTTCATCTATGACTGTAGAAGAAACTGTCAGGAAGTCTCCCCAGCCGTCTGTTCCCTGCTTGTCATATCTCTTACCATTGACTTTATCTGTAAACTTGAATATCTTGCCTTCATCCTGATATTCAAGGCTTCTCTGAAGTGCCGGTGCATATACAGCAAGGGGCTTGATCGATGATCCCGGCTGCCGCGGGTTGGTAGCTCTGTTGAACAGCATCTGACCGGTTACCTTACGCGTCCCGACCATTGCTTTGATCTCGCCTGTTCCGACTTCGGTGATAACCATTGCAGCTTCTACTTCGCCTTCGCCTTTAGTGACATTAGGGAAGTTTTTCTTTTTCTTGAACTGCTCGGTTATGACCTCCTGAGCCTGACTGTTAAGTGTAGTATAAATGTTGAGACCTTTGGTATAAATGATCTTTACCGCCTGTTCCTCGTCTATACCGTACTCATTCATCAGATCTTTTTTAATCGTTTCGATGAGATAATCCTTGAATGCAGAAGTCGATGAAGCTGAAGAACGGCTGCCCGGCTTTATGAAGTCAATTAAAGGTCTTGTAGCAGCGTCTTTCTCTTCCTGTGTGATCATTCCCTGCTGCAGCATAAGATTGAGTATCATGTTGCGGCGGTCTGCACTGGCATCGTTAACGTAGATGCCTTTTGCATACTCAACAGTTGTGTCCGTAGGTTCATTGGTAAGAAGAGAATATGAACCAGGTGCCTGCGGGAGTGCCGCAAGCGCAGCACATTGCTCAAGTGTAAGGCCTTCGACATCAGTAGAGAAATAAGTATTTGCAGCTGTATCAACCCCATAGCAGCCATACCCCAGATATATGGTATTGAGATATGCTGTTATGATCTCTTCTTTGCTGAGTTCCTGCTCTATCTGGTACGCATAATACATCTCTATTATTTTACGCTTGATAGAACGGACGCTCTTGTCTTCAGGCAGGAACACATTGCGGGCAAGCTGCTGCGTGATAGTGCTGGTACCGCTTATCCTGCCTCCGTGGAATCTCTCCAGTATAGCTCCGATTATACGTCTGAAATTGAATCCGCTGTGTGTCCAGAACGTCTTATCTTCGACAGCTATAAATGCATTTTTGAGATTTTCCGGCAGCTGATCATATGTGGACAGTTCTCTGTTCTCAGAGAAATAGATCTCGTCAACCAGATTTTCCTTATCATCATATATATGTGAGCTCACATCCAGCGTATCGTAGATGTTCTTAGGATGGATCGTAGGTGCATGACTTACTACATAGGCAGTGTATCCTGCGCCGGCAATGCAGCCTATAAGAGCAAAAATAATGAAAGTCCTTATAAATGCCCTGACAAAGCCTACCCATTTTTTCTTTTTTTTGCGAGGCTTCTTTCTCTTGCTGCCGGATTTGTTCGCATTTCTGCTGTTGTACTCAGACAGTTTAAATGCTGTCGTGTTTTTAGACATTTTTACATTGGCAAGAGTCTTACTGTTCCTTGCTGCTTTGGATTTTCCCTTGGCAGAAGAACCGGAAGATTTATTGCCCGACGATTTTGTTCCGGATGAATTTTTCTTTCTTTTAGTTGCCATCCTTTTGATCTTTCCACCAAAACTGTTAGCCTTCTTCTCAGCTTCTGCCTCAGCGGCAGCAGCCAGTTCGAGACTTTTTATTTCTCTAGTGTATGGTTTGAATCCGTATCTTTTTTCTTCTTCAGCCTTATCTGTATCAGAGTCAGCCGTCTCTTTTTCAGAATTGTCTTCTGCAGCTTTTGCCCCGATCTCTTCATTGACAAGTTCCTGAAGCAGAGCATCAGTGTCCTTTTCCGGTTCTGTATCTTTTGAGGGATCCGAAGGTTTATCCTTGCTGTCTTGTTGATCAGAAGGTTTGCTTTCCGGATAGAAATAATCGCTGATATCTATGTCATCACGGGATTTGCTCCCGGAGTCAGGCTCTTCTGCTGCTTTCTTTCCGGATTCTGTATCGGCAGACTTTTCTATAGCTAAAGTACGCTTCGGATCCTTTTCTGCGTTTTTCAGATCTTCACTGAAAGTTGCCCTGTCTACTACTTTGGTATCAGCACCCTTCTTTTCCGGTGCTGAAAGTTCGCGGTCAAGGCCCTCAAGGGCAAAGAAATCATCCACTTCTGCATCAGCTATGCCGGATATCTCTGCTATCTCAAGTGCACGAGTCCTTCTCTCTTCTGCAGCTTTTCTTCTGCGGATAACAGCAAGAATATCGTCATCAGCATCGATATCAGGATCAGTATCAGCCGCAGACCGGTTTGATTTAGGCATAGCGTGAGCGGAACTGGCATTCTTATCATCCGAAGTTACAGTAACCCCTCTCCCGGTTTCCGGGACAGACTTTTCGTCAGTCTGTTTCACTTTATCCGAATCTGAAGTCTCTATATTTATATTTTCAGTTTTATTTTTTTTATCTTCTGCCATTTATTTTACCTGTGTAATAGTCTTGAGCAGGTCATTCCGGATTCCGGATATGACAAAACTCCGGAGCGCATAACTCCGGAGCTATTATACCACAACATATTGATAAGTAAAATCGAAATGCACTTGTATTTTACTATATTTGGTAGATTTTAGCAGTTTACCGATATATTATTATCGATATATATATGTAAAGTGGCCTTTACATCCTATTTTTTTACGATCATCCTCATGGAATTGAGTATGCAGATCACTGCAACGCCTACATCTGCAAACACTGCGACCCACATATTTGCTATTCCCAGTGCTCCGAGTACAAGGCAAGCGAATTTTACCAGCAGTGCAAATGCAATATTCGCGCCTGAGATACTGATAGTTTTGCGTGCGATCTGTATGACTGCCGGTATTCTCAGCAGATTGTCATCCATAATTACTATATCTGCCGCCTCGATCGCAGCATCTGACCCAAGGGATCCCATAGCAATACCTACATCCGCTCGCGAAAGGACAGGCGCATCATTTATACCATCACCTATGAAGCCCAGTTTTTTCTTAGGATCTTCTCCGTTTCCTGCTCCTTTGATAAGATCCTCCACGATGCCGACTTTGTCCTGTGGAAGCAAGCCTGCCCTGTAATCAGTTATTCCAAGCTCTTCTGCGATCGCCCTGGCAGCGCTCTCAGAGTCTCCTGTCAGCATGACGATCTTTCTGACTCCGGCAGCAAGGATATCTTTTACAGCCTGTCCGGCTTCTGACTTAGGCATGTCCGCAACGACTATGGTGCCGATATATCTTCCGTCTCTTGCGACATAGCAGCATGTTCCCGGTAATTGATCGTCAGGGATCCCGATGCCGTTTTCCGCCATAAACCCGCCGTTTCCGACAAGAGTCTTCACCCCGGCTACGACTGCACTTATGCCCTTGCCGGCATAGTTCTCTTCATCTGTTATCTCAGACATAGGAAACTGATCAGTGCATGCTGTCGTTATAGCGGTTGCTATAGGATGTGTCGATCCTGATTCGACTGCTGCTGCAAATCGCAGGACCTCTTCTTTCGTATATCCATCTGCCGCAGTTACAGAATTGACCTTGAAGCGGCCTTCTGTGAGAGTTCCTGTTTTATCTGTGACCAGCGTATCGAGATGAGCCATCATCTCAAGAAAATTGGAACCTTTTACAAGCACACCTTCTCTGGAAGCTGCTCCTATTCCGCCGAAAAAGGCCAGCGGAACTGAAATGACCAGTGCGCACGGGCAGGAAATGACCAGGAACGTGCAGGCTCTCAGTACCCATTTCCCGAACTCCCCGGTAAAGTCCCCGGATATAAGCGGCGGCAGGAATGCCAGAATAACTGCACCGAAAACTACTGCAGGTGTATAGTAATGCGCGAATCTGGTGATGAAGTTTTCAGTCTTGGACTTTTTAGAAGCTGCGTTCTCAACCATCTCCAGTATCTGCACAACCGTAGAATCATCATATGCTTTATCTGCTCTGATCCTAAGCAGGTTTTCGCCGTTGATGCAGCCTGAGATAACCTGATCTCCTGCCTTCACTGCTCTTGGCATCGATTCTCCTGTCAGAGCTGATGTGTTGATCAGTCCTTCTCCATCTATGACTGAGCCGTCAGCAGGGATTTTTTCACCCGGCTTAATGACGAGTATGTCACCTATCTCTATGTCATCCGGATCTATCACTTCGATCCCGCCATCCTCAGTTTCTCTGTTCGCAAACTCAGGAGCGATATCCATCAGCTCCGTTATTGCTCCTCTCGACTTTCCGACAGCATAGCTCTGGAAAAACTCTCCGACCTGATAGAACAGCATTACAGCTACAGCTTCTTCAAGTTCGCCGCAGCCGAATGCTCCGACTGTAGCCAATGTCATCAGAAAACATTCATCAAACATCTGACCATGAGCTATCCCGAGAAAACATTTGCGGATAACATCGTATCCTACAAGAAAATACGGTACTAAATATGCAGCTATGACGGCTATATTTCTGTTATCAGGCAGCAGACCTGCATGCTCTGAGATCATCAGCACCGCAAACATAACAAGAGATATTATGATCCTTGTGAGATCTTTTTTCTGTTTCTTAGTCAAACTACTCATAAATCTGCACTACAACATTGAATACATCTACCTACATTCTTTCTGATATCAGAAGGAGTGCCTCACTATTTCAGCACTACCTGACAGTCAGGCTCTACCTTTGCAATGCACTTTACAGCTTCTGCAAGCACCTGATCGAACACGGCATCATCAGCCTCTATCATCATTTTCTGTGTCATAAAGCTTACGGATGCGTCTGTAACGCCATCAATCTTCTTGATTGCTTTTTCCATCTTAGCTGCACAGTTTGCACAATCCAGGTCGATCAGTTTGAATTTCTTTTTCATTTCAGTTCTCCTTATATATATGTTATTTGAATTAGCTTGATCCAGCGGATATGCTGTTCACTCTTCTATGTGATCCCTTCCCATCTCTATGATGGTTTTGACATGATCATCATCCAGAGAGTAAAGCACCTGCTTTCCTTCACGTCTGCTCTTGATAAGTTTAGATATTTTGAGAGCTTTCAGCTGGTGCGATACGGCTGACTGGTTCATCTCAATATCTTCGCAGATCTCAGACACACTCTTCTCACCGTCAAAAAGATCATATAGAATCTTGATCCTGGTCGAATCTGCAAACATCTTGAACAGATCGGCCAGTTCGAGAAGTTCCTGTTCGCGCAAGCCCTTGAGCATGTATTCTTCTTTTTTTGGCATGTGGCTCTCCTTGTCCGAATATATTCACATGAACAGTTTTTCATATGAATATATTATCATATGTTCATTTTATGTCAACCATTTTATTCACTTTTTGCAAAATAAATGCAGACACAACCTGTTTTCAGGTTTTGTCTGCATTCTTTTACTACATTGTTAAGCCGGGGGACATCCGGCGTCTGTTATATTTGTTGCTCATCCAGGTAGGATACGAGGAAGTATTCTGCAAGGCTGTCAGGTCTGATATTTTTCCTGGCTTCTTCTCTTGTGAACCAGCCGTATGAATCGATCTCATAATTAGGATCGAACCCGGCATCATCATCAACAAAAGCTGTAAAGTTACACATAAGAGCATCTGATTTCTCAAAGTACTGTGATCTGTTGAATTTCAGGGAAGAAACTGTCATCCCGGTCTCTTCTCTTACTTCACGTCGAACCGCATCTTCAAGAGATTCTCCTCTCGTTACATATCCTGCAACAAGTATAAAGAACGGCCGTCCGTATTGCCTGATCAGAAGTATTTTATCATTTGATTTATTGATGACTATCATAATGACAGCCACATTGTACTGCGGGAATCTGAATTGATCACATTTCGGGCAAAACGGGATCATCCCTTCATGCTCCAGTTCCTTTTCTATTAACTTTGTTCCGCATTCGCGGCAATATTTACTGCTCATTTCCTACTCTGCAAGCTGCGTTTTGATTACCTTGGTAAATTTCTTGAATAGCTTAAATCCCTTACCGGAAAACGGACTTTCAGGATGCCATTGCACACCGTACACAGGCAAGGTTTTGTGCTCAAAGCCTTCAATTGTACCGTCGGCCTTGTCCCACTGTGTTGCTCTGAGTCCTTTTCCAAGCTTATTAACAGCCTGATGATGTGCATGGTATACCGGGCCTGAATATGTTCCTTTCTGCCATGCCCCGCTTCGGGTGGATATGCTCCTTCTGCCGATATGCCATCCGATATGCTGGTTCAGGGTACCTCCGAATGCCACGTTGATCACCTGCGATCCCCTGCATATGCCAAGAACAGGTTTTCCTTCCTTTGCAAAGGCTTTTACAGCTGCTATCTGCACTTTGTCCAGTTTCTTGTTGATCCAGTAGTTGCGGCTGTCATTATTCTGACCGTAAAAGCTTGCATCTATGTCACCGCCTCCCGGTATAACGAGAGCATCATATTTTTTAGGATCGACCTTAGAGGCTTTTGTGGTCCTTGTGGTCTTGCATCCTGCCTTTTTTAGCTTTCTCACTATAGGAGTATTACGCACAGACGTATCTACAACAAGTACCTTAGGTGCTCTTTTTTTGGCTTTGATATTAACAGGTGAAGTGAATGCGCTGTACTGTCCGTCAGCCGTAAATGCCCGCACCTGATATGTATATTTTTTCTTGGCCTTAAGACCGGTGTTTCTATAAGTATTCTCAGTTGTTGAAGTAAGGAGTTTTCCGTTTCTCCATACTTCATAGCCAGCTGCACCCTCAACCTGTGTCCATGTCATAATGGCTTTGTTGTTGTACTGTGATGATACGCTTAGCTCAGCCGGTGCTCCGACAGCAGGCGTTTCCCCTTCAGCAAAAACAGGGAACACTGCCGCCAGCTGTATTATAAGTATCATAGCCAATGTGACAACAAGCGATTTTCTTTTTTTCATAAATCCACCTCTTTCTGCCGAAAAAGCAGCCGGTCACTCAAATCTTTCTGCAACTTTCTTCAGCAGGTCTCTGATCTCAAGGTGCTGCGGACACACACTTTCACACATACCGCATTCTATGCAGTCGCTCGCTTTGCCGTGTCCTTCTGATGTAAGCATCTCATATGTCATCCACGGAAGGACTTCGTCGAACATGATCTTTCTGTTATAACTTGAGAACAGTGATGGTATACGGATCTCCATCGGACAATGATTTTCCTCTATGCAATATCTGCACTGAGTACATGGTATCACGCCCTTAGCATTGAATATCCCGGCTACCTTTTCGACTGCTGCATACTCAAGATCATTGAATGGGATAAACCCATTTTCTCCATCTGCACTGAACACATTAAGGTTGTCTTCCATCTGCTCAATATTGCTCATTCCTGAAAGGACTACTTCAATGCCTTCGAATCCGGCTGCGAATCTCAGCGCGTATCCTGCATTGCTGCAGTCACTGCCGGTTTCGGAACGGAGTTCGTCAAACACTTTCTGCGCTTCTTCCGGCAGCTTGACCAGATTACCGCCCCTGACCGGCTCCATGATCAGAACCGGTTTGTTATGCTTGCGGCATACTTCATACACCTTTCGACTCTCTACCTCAAGGCTCTCATAGTCAATATAGTTGAACTGGATCTGCACGATCTCTATCTGAGGATATTCATTGAGGATCCTGTCGAGCATTTCCGCTTTGTCGTGGAAAGAAAGCCCTACATGGCGTACTTTGCCTTCTTTTTTAAGTTCGAAGGCAGTCTCATATGCACGGCATTCCTTGAAAAAACCGAAATTTTTCGAATTCTGGTTGTGCATCAGCAAAAAGTCAAAATACTCCACACCGCAGGTATCGAGTTGCTGCTGTATCAGCGGTCTGATGTCTTCTTCCGATTTGAAATACTCATCTGTCAGCTTATCTGTCAGAAGATACTCACTGCGCTCGTGACGGGAAGTCAGGCACTCTCTCACAGCGATCTCACTTTTTCCATCATGATAGCCGTGTGCAGTATCGAAATAATTGAAACCTCTATCGATAAAACGATCGACCATAGTGCACACGGTTTCGTTATCGATAGCACCATCCTTCATAGGAAGACGCATCATGCCGAATCCAAGATGTCCTTTGATTTCTTTAAATGCTCTGCTCATATTTCCTTCTCCCTGAACGATCAATCGTTAAGAATTATTTCCATCTCGTGCCAGATCTCTCCTCCCCACGCTGAACCTGACATTCCAAGATCAGTATATCCGAATTTCCTGTACATTTCCACAAGATGCGGCAGACATGTCAGTATGAGCTTTTTCCTGCCTTTTATCTGTTCTCTCCGGCAATACTTTTTCATGATCTCTCTTCCGAGTCCCTGCCTCTGATACTCCGGCAGGACATCAAGACCCAGCAGCATCACATTTGATCCATTATGATCATGCAGACTTTTGTCGGTAAAGAATTCATCTCTGAATCTCACCTCGTTTGTTGCTATTCCATAGAGAAACCCTGCAATTGCACCCGTCTGTCTGTCAACTGCGACCAGGAAACAGTCCGGTGCTATTTTGGCCTGCGCTTTCACATCATCCGGAAAAACAGCTTCGTTCGGAGGAAAAACTATCTGCTCTATCTCAGCGGCACGATCATGTTCTTCCGGCTTTATATCTCTGAATTCAAACCTTTTCTCTAAATCGGTCATAGGATCCTGTTCTTTCTGTTCTTTATGAAAAACTCATCTGATATTGAAATAAGAACATTTGTTCTGCTATAATTATCCTGCCGGGATAGAAAGGCAGCAACAACCTGATGAGGCAGCCAGTTGACGTGCTTGCAATTTTTGATATAGGTGCGATGTCGCCCCGTCCTATCCGTTTCAAAGTGCTTGAGCGAGGTATCAAGACCACTGTTCGTGTGACTGATATACGCAGGATAGAATGGCTTGGTGCAGGCGGTGTTACGCGTATAGAGTATGATTGCGTCACTGTCAACAATGGCCGGCAACTGAACTACAAGCTTCTGTATTTCTACAATGAATGCAAGTGGGAACTCGAAGTCAGCTGATGAAACGACAGAACTTCTGCATCCGATATCTGCAGATCACAGGTCAAATATACTGATCTGCGCTGAGTCAGGCAGACCTTTGAACAGCCCATGCCTTTTAAGGTCATCAATATTGGTTGCTGACAGCCTTGTCCTGGACCTGACATCATCAATTGTAGAAAAGTCCTGCTCTTTGTAAGCGGACACCAATGATTCTGCAGCAGTATCCCCTATACCGCTGATCGCATTAAAAGGAAGCATTACTTTTCCATCAACAACAGAGAACCTGCACGCTTTTGCGGTACCCAGCACCGGCTCTGTAAATTCGTATCCCCTTGACAACATCTCATATATTACCTCGTATACGGTGAGATGTTCTTTTTGCTTAGCAGTGGCAGTGTTGCCCAGCTTCTCTATTTCATCCATCCTGCGTTCTATCTCAGGTATTCCGCGCCATATGGATTCAGCATCGAAATTATCAACCTTCGAGGAGAACCATGCCGCATAGAAAGCCTCCGGATAGTTCACCTTGAACCATGCCATCCTTATAGACATCATTACATACGCAGCAGCATGTGCACGCGGGAACATGTACTTGAGTGTCTCGCATGACCATATATACCAGTCAGGCACGCCATGCTCTTTCATCATGTCAAGCTGTTCCTGGCTCAGGACCCTGTTTTTACGAACTATCTCCATTATCTTGAAAGCATCGCCATTAGGAAGGCCTTTGCTTATCAGGAAATTCATGATATCGTCACGGCACGAAATAACTTCATCGATCGTTGCTGTTCCATTCCTGAGAAGATCCTGAGCGTTGTTGGTCCATACATCAGTACCATGTGAGAACCCGGACATCTTGATCAGAGCTGAAACAGTCGTTGGATGTATGTCATCGAGCATTCCACGGGTAAAATTCGTGCCAAACTCCGGGATAGCATAGGTGCCGTGTGTGAATCGGTAGTCCGGATTCTTTATGTTAAGAGCGTCAAGTGATGTGAAAATACTCAGAGTTTCTCTGTCATCAAGCGGTATGTTCATGGGATCAACACCTGTCATGACTTGCAGATGTCTTATAAGCTGCGGCACATCGTGTCCAAGTATATCCAGCTTGAGCAGATTTTCATCAATTTTGTGATAATCAAAATGTGTCGTGATCACATCCGTATCACGCTTGTTGGCAGGTTTCTGGACCGGACAGAACTCATAGATCTCATGGTCGTCAGGCACTACTATGATACCGCCCGGATGCTGGCCGGTCGTACGTTTTACCCCTGTACAGCCCTTTACCAGATAATCGATATCATACTTGCTGGCATGGATATTATTATCCTCGACGTAATGTTTGACATAGCCGAAAGCTGTTTTGTCAGCTATCGTAGCGACCGTTCCGGCCTTAAATACATTTTTCTCTCCGAAGATCTCACCGACATATCTGTGCGCTACCGGTTGATACTCTCCGGCAAAGTTAAGGTCTATATCAGGTTCCTTATCACCCTTGAATCCCAGGAAGGTTGCAAATGGAATATTGAGGCCTTCTTTTTTCATCCGTGCGCCGCATTCAGGACAGACCTTATCAGGCATATCGTAACCTGTATCATATTTGTCAGGTTCATCTGACCACTGAAAGTGTTTGCATTCAGGGCAGACGTAATGAGGCGCGAGTGGATTGACCTCCGTGATACCTGCCATCGTTGCGGCAAATGAAGATCCTACAGAACCTCTCGACCCTACAAGATATCCGTCTGAATTCGACTTGCTTACCAGCATCTGAGCAGCAATATACATGACAGCATATCCATTGCCTATGATCGAACTGAGCTCGGTCTCGAGTCTCTCTTCTATCTCAGGCGGCAGTGGATCACCGTATATTGATCTCGCTTTGGCATAGCAGCTTTCCCTCAGCTGATCTTCTGCGCCGGCTATCTTAGGCGGGAATTTGCCCTTTGGTACAGGTAGGACCTCTTCTACCATATCTGCGATCTTGTTGGTATTGGTAACAACGATCTCCTCGGCACGATCTCCCAGATACTCAAATTCTTTCATCATTTCATCTGTTGTACGCAGATAAAGTGAATCCGACGGAGTATCCCGGAAGCCTATGCCGGCCATGATGATATTGCGGTAAATCGAGGCTTCTCTTGTCGGATAATGAGCATCTGTAGTAGCGACCGTGAGTTTACCCAGTCTGTCGGCTACCTGTATTATCTTTTTGTTGAAGGCAATGAGATCGTCTGCACTTCTCACACGGCCTTCTTCGATCATGAATTGGTTGTTGCCAAGCGGCTGTATCTCAAGGTAATCATAGAAAGAAGCGATGCTGTCAAGTTCTTCGTCTGAGGCACCCCTCTCTACAGCCTGGTATACCTCACCTGCTTCACATGCACTTCCGATGATCAGACCCTCTCTGTGTGCCTGCAGCACTGAGCGAGGAAGTCTCGGGCGTTTATAGAAATAGTCTATATGTGAAAGGCTTACCAGCTTGTATATGTTCTTAAGTCCTGTCTGGTTTTTTGCAAGAAGTATGATGTGATAAGTCCTGTTTTTTCTTATATCTATAGTGCCGTCTTCGAGCATGGCGTTTTCATCAGGATACAGATATCCCTCGACACCGTATATGATCTTGATGTTTTTACCTGCCTTGGCAAGTTTTCCGGCAGTTTTTGCTGCATCAGGAAAGCCTTGCACAACTCCGTGGTCTGTTATTGCTACCGCGGGTTGTCCCCATAAAGCTGCGGTCTTCACGATGTCTTCCACTTCATTGAATCCATCGTTATCGCTCATCTTGGAGTGGCAATGGAGTTCTACACGTCTTCCGCCCGGATATGTGTCCTGCTTCACATGCTTTTCAACTTTTTTAAGTGCACTCAGCATCATGATATTCTCATGCTCATAAGTATCGTATTCAACACTTCCTTTTGCTCTGATCATATCTCCTTCGCTGAGGTTCTCAGATATCTCAGTCATCTTTTCTGAGGAGATGAATGCTTTAAGGCAGAAGGTCCGGACCTTGTCCGCGACCAGAATGCTTACTAGTATCTTGCCTGATCTTATTGGCTGAGATTCTGTTTTAAATACTTCTCCTTCCAGACAGACCTTATCCTTGCTTCCGACATATCCCTCCAGATCTTTATAATCTAACGGATCATCACTGAAATCTTTCCCCATAAGAATAAGCTCTCCAAGGCTATTCTCATGTGCTGGTTCTTCTTTTCCTCCGCGTCTTTTGTAAGTGGAATTACCATTTCCGTTTCCGCCTCTGTATCCGTTTGAACTATTGTCTTCATTTCTGTCCGACGTCTGGATCTTGATGCCTGTATACATGTAGTTGATCATGATCCTGGAGACTGAGCCTATCCTTGCTCTGATCCGTTCTTTCATGACCCTTTCCACGCTTCTTGGCATCACAAAATTGAGCTTGGTGTCTATATTAAGCACCAGGCCCTGTCTGTCAACTGAGATACCAGTTATTTCTATATCAAGATTTTTCGCATCTCTGCCTGTAGCTTCTGTCAGCTCTTCGGCAGTCAATATATCAGATGGTATCTTTATCATCAGTATTCCTGTTCTATGATCTCGATCAGTCTGTCGATCAATCTGTCTTCTGTCGTCTTCTCAATTATCTCGCCATGTGAGAAAACAAGTCCTTCGCCTTTTCCGCCTGCGATTCCGTAATCTGCTTCTCTGCTTTCTCCCGGTCCGTTTACAGCACAGCCCATAACTGCGACCTTAAGCGGCCTCATTCCGGCCAGGCTTCTCTTCTGCGCAACTGCTTCAAGCCTTCTCTCAGCTTCGTTAGCCAGTCCAATGAGGTCTATTTCTGTTCTTCCGCATGTCGGACATGAAACGATCTCTATCGCCTTTTGCCGCATACCGACAGTCTCCAGTATCCTTTTTGCAAAAAGCACTTCCCTGACAGGATCATCGGTCAATGACACTCTCATCGTATCACCAATTCCCGCGAGAAGAAGCGCTCCGATACCAACGGCAGATTTGAGCTCACCGTTTCTCGGAGTACCTGACTCTGTAATGCCTATATGCATAGGGCAGTCCGTCAGTTCTCTGAGTTTCATATGCGCTTCATAATTCATCTTAACATTGGATGACTTGATCGATACGACAAGCTGATCGTAATCCATGTCCTGGATTATTCTGAGCATATTTGCTCCGCTCACTGCAAGCGCTTCAGCGGTAACTCCGCCGTACTTTTCTATAAGATCTTTTTCAAGAGATCCGGAATTCACACCGACTCTTATAGGAATATTCCTGGATCTTGCGGCCTCTACAACTGCTTTTACCCTGTCAAGGCTCCCGATGTTGCCCGGATTGATCCTGATCTTATCTGCACCGTTTTCGATGGCAGCTATCGCCAGCCTGTAATCAAAATGGATATCCGCTACCAGCGGAACTTTTACGCGTTTTCTCGCACGACCGAAAGACTCTGCAGCTGTCATATCAGGCACTGCACACCTGACTATCTCACAACCTGCATCAGCAAGTTCATCTATCTGTCTTACAAGCCTGTCTGTATCTCTTGTGTCGACATTAGTCATTGACTGTATTGAAACCGGCGCTCCTCCTCCGATGAGGACTCCGCCGCAGTTAACCTGTCTGGTCATAAATCAGCTCCTCCGAATGTGCCGTGATGAAACCGTTTCCGATCGGCACATTAATTAAAAATGTTCATAATGTCATTATATGTTACCAGAACGAAGAGTGCGATCAACAGTGCCATCCCTACAACTGTCGCCTTATACTCCATATCATCATTGATGCGTCCGCCGCTGATCACTTTGAGCAGGATAAAGAAGATCTTGCCTCCGTCAAGTCCGGGTATCGGTATTATGTTGAAAAAAGCGAGGTTAAGACTTACAAGTGCGAGCAGCATCAGATATGACTCTATACCATATGATGATGCCTGACCGACTACTCTGACAAGACCGACAGGCCCGGCAACATCATCCTTGTGGACACCTTTTCTGATCATTCCCTGGAACGCCTGCAGCATCATTTTATTCATCTGCCAGGTCATAGCTATTCCGCCGGTGATACAGGCAATCGGATTTCGTGTGGTTCCGGCTACGATCCCTACCATATATCTCTGGGTCTCTTCATCATATTCAGGAACCAGGAAGGCCTCATATGTCTTTCCTTCTCTCCTGTAGACGATCTCCATTTTATCGCCCTCATGATACCCGTCTATCGTAGTGATGACATCATCCCAGCCTCTTATAGCAGTACCGTCTATCTCGATTATCTTGTCCCCTGCCTGTAATCCTGCTGCTTCTGCCGGTGATCCGGGAGTTATCGAACCGAGTGTATTTGAAGGCAGTCCGGAAATAGCGTATGCAAGAGTGATAGCGAGTATTGCAATGATTATATTCATCGTGACACCAGCCAGAAGTATCGCGATCTTCTGAAGAGGAGTCTTGCTGCTGTATGAACGGGGATCGTCTACTGCTGTCTCTTCTCCTTCAAGTGCGCAATATCCGCCGAGAGGCAGAAGTCTGACAGAGTACTGGGTCTCGCCCTTTTGCCTTTTGAACAGGAGCGGTCCCATACCGACAGAGAATTCATTGACCTTGACACCGCACAATTTTGCAACAATAAGGTGACCCCACTCATGAGGGATCACTAATACAAGCAGCATTACCACAAACAAAATAGCTGTCTTCAATTCTTATCTCCTTTATTCTATGATACCTCTGCGGATCTTCATTATAAGGATCCTCTTAACGGAAGCATCTATCTGTTCAGTATCTATCGTTCCCTTTTTAACGGCTTTTTTCAGAGCTTCAAAGCATTTGCTGTAATTTCCGGTAGCGCATATCATATCATTTCCTGCCTGAACAGCAAGGACGGCAGCTTTGCCCTGATCTCCGCCCGCAAATTCCGTAACACCTTTCATTCCCAGGCCATCCGTTATGAGAACTCCATCGAACCCCATATTGTCACGTATATAATTATGAATATTTTTAGATAGTGACGCAGGATTCTGTTTGTCAAAAGCGTTCACTACTGTGTGAGAAAGCATGATCATGTCAGCTCCGGCATCTATTCCGGCATTGAACGGTCTGAGATCTCTTGTCAGAAATGTTACGAAAGATCTCTTGTCCCGTATGATCTTCCCGTGGGTATCGCCATTTTTGCCATAACCCGGAAAATGCTTGAGCACAGAAACCATATTGTCTCTGTCCATCTGTTCTACGGTGATACGAACGAATTTGCTGACCTTTGCCGCTTTTGTGCCGAAAGATCTGGCATACATAAAATTGGACTTCTTATATGCCACATCTGCTACCGGACCAAAGTTGCAGTTAATGCCAAGGTCTCTGAGAAATTGATCTTTTGACTTTGTGTCTTTTTCTATTGCCGCATACTTGCCTGCCTTGTAGACCTGCCTCGGCGATCTGAATTTCCTTTTGCGGAATTTCTTATAATATGATGCTCTGACTACTGTACCGCCTTCCTCATCGACACCGATGAGCATACCTGTATCGGAGACATCCTGACATGCCGCTATCTCTCTGATAAGACCTTTTCTGCTTGACCTCTTGAAATCACGGGCGAAAAGGATATATCCACCGAACTGGTACTCAGACTGTACGCTTCTGGCTTTTTTCTGCGGCATGCTCACGACCATCATCTGGGCTATCTTTTCATCCATGGACATCCCGGACAGGATCTTATCAGCCTTCAGTTCAGTTTCGTCGGCAGCAAAAGCAGGTGTTGCTGTATCTGAAAGCAGCACCGAGATCAGCAAAAGCAGGATGAGTATCCTGCTTATCTTTATTCGTAAATGTAGTTTATTACTGTCCCGCATATGCTGTTCGCTTTTTCCATCAGACCAAAGCAGCGGCCTTCCTTCTGGCATCTCTGTCGATTGCCAGGATCTCTTCCACGGTCTGTGGGGCCGGATAATCTGCATCATCCATCACTCTGGATATGGTATCAGGGATATCGAGGAATCCGATCCTGCCGGCAAGGAACATTGCCACCAGTTCTTCATTGGCTCCATTCATCACGACCGGTGCGGCACCGCCCTCTTCAAGTGCGGCATAGGCCAGGTCGATACATCTGAAAACTTTTCTGTCAGGTTTTTCGAATGTAAGGCATGAACCAGTCGTAAAAAGATCCAGGCTGCCGTCGGAAGACCTTTCAGAATCGGAAAAAGCCGGTAGCAGGTCCAGTCTGTCAGGATAGCACAATGCCAGTCCGATAGGGATTTTCATATCAGGAAGGCCCATCTGAGCCATCACAGAACCGTCCATGAATTCAACCATAGAATGAACAATACTCTGAGGATGCACATGTACGTCTATCTGATCTGCAGGCACATCAAAAAGCCATCTGGCTTCTATCACCTCAAGGCCTTTATTCATCATAGTAGCAGAGTCTATGGTGATCTTAGATCCCATACTCCATTTAGGATGGTTGAGCGCCTGCTCTATAGTAACGCCGCGCATCTCCTCGAGTGTTCTTCCTCTGAACGGTCCGCCGGATGCAGTAAGGAGTATACGGCGGACGGGTCTGTATGGACCGGAGGATGGCTCTGTGTACGCCCGTCCGCAGGCACTTCCTCCATTGCCCTCAAGGCACTGGAAAATCGCGCTGTGTTCACTGTCTACAGGAAGGAGCCTGACCCCTTTTTCTCTGCATAGCTCTGTTATGAGAGCGCCGCCTGCAACGAGGGTCTCTTTGTTAGCAAGAGCTATATCTCTGCCGCACTCTATTGCTTTGTATGTCGGAGCAAGTCCGCTGATACCAAGCAATGAGTTAAGAACGATATCGCAATCCATCTGAGCGATATGTACAAGGCCATATTCACCATAGTACACATCGATCCCCGGGAACTCTGCCTGAACTCTTGCAGCATCTTCAGCCGTTCCGACAGAAACTGCCTCAGGAGCAAATTCCCTTACCTGCATGATAAGATCGTCAATACGGCTCCTGCATGTAAGCCCTGCCACACTGAACTTATCACTGTTATTTCTGATAATCTCGAGAGCCTGTGTTCCTATGGAACCGGTGCTCCCCATTATTAATACTTTTTTCATAAGGCAATCGACAACAAGGATCGTTATCCGATCAAAATATCAGCGATGAAAATAATATAGTATACGACCGGTGCAACAAAGATCACACTGTCAAACCTGTCCATAATGCCCCCGTGACCAGGTATCAGGGTACCATAATCTTTGATGCCCATCTTGCGCTTGAATGCCGATGCAGTCAGATCGCCGGCCATACCTGCCATGCCTCCGACAAGCCCCAGAACAAGGCAGACTCCGGCCATTTCTTTCATGAATATGAAGCCGAACAGCCATCCTAATAATGAGCTGCCTGCAAGTCCTCCGACCGCACCTTCTATGGTCTTTTTAGGACTGAGATTAGGTGCCATTTTGTGCTTTCCAAGGAAGTAACCGGTAAAATAAGCACAGATATCTGAGCCGAATGCAGCGATCACCACCATCCACACAAGCAGTCTGTATTCCGTCATATCTATCAGTATCATGTGATAAGTGAAAAACGGAATATAAACAAGACCCGTCACAGTTGCGATAGAGTCGTATGGTCCTCTCTCATTGATCTTCCAACCGTAGATAACACCGGCAGCGACTGCCAGGAAAAGCCATATGCATATGACCATCATGTTTGCATAGTACTTCGGCATCGCCGGTGCATTTCCGGTGTTGTAAGGAACTGCAGTCACGAACAGCAGTACTGTCATGATGTAGCCGATCTCTCTTGATGGATGCACATCAAGGTTATTCCATCCTTTGTAAAATTCCTGGAGTCCCATTACAGCTATAAGAAGAGCTGCGGCCCATAGCCACCAGCCGCCCAGATAGAGAACTATCAGGAGCGGTGCCATAACAAGTCCCGAAATGATCCTGGTTTTCATTGTTCTTTCCCCTCAGTTCTAAGGTTATTTCTTTTCTGCTTCTTTGCGCCCGCCGAAGCGTCTGTCACGTTCAGCGTATGCTTTTATCATCTCAGCGTATTCTTCAGGAGTGAAGTCAGGCCAGAGTGTGTCCGTGAACATCAGCTCACTGTATGCGGACTGCCATGTCAGAAAATTGGATATCCTTTCCTCACCGCTCGTTCGGATTATCAGATCCGGATCAGGTACGCCAAAATTCGCTTCGCCGGACCACAGATAGCGTGATATGTCATCTTCCGTCAATCCGGAAGGGTCACGTCCTTCTTCTGCGCATTGTCTCGCGAGTTCTTTTACACTTCTCAGGATCTCGTCTCTGCCTCCGTAATTAAGTGCTATATTGAATATCAGCCCGTCATTATCGGCAAGACGTCCGACCATTTTGTCTATAGCATCAATTGAAGCCTGAGGCAGCATGCTGTAATCTCCGAAGATATTGATGTGAACATTGTTTTCATCAAGCTCCTCAAGTTCAGAATTAACATACTTGACGATAAGCTTGAAAATGCCACTTACCTCTTCAGTACTTCTCTTCCAGTTTTCAGTCGAAAAAGCATAGACTGTCAGATATTTTATTCCCATATCAGAAGTGGCGATCACGATCTTCTTCATTGACTGCATGCCGGCATTGTGACCCATTACTCTCGGTACCCCATGAGCTTTTGCCCATCGTCCGTTTCCATCCATGATAATTCCGATGTGGGTCGGTATTTTCTTCATAATATCAAGCTCCTGTGACTTCTCCAAAAACTACAGCAAACGTGGCTTTTTAAGCCACGTTGTCTGCTGAAATAATAGTCCGATACGTAAAACGCAATGTGTTTTGCCTATGCACTATATACATAAGATCCATGCAGGTTATTAAACCTCCATGAGCTCCTTTTCCTTGTCAGCGATGATGGCATCGATATCCTTGATCGCCTTTTCGACCTTTTTCTGGACTTCTTCGAGTTCATCTTTGAGGTCGTCTTCAGTCAGCTCGCCGTCTTTCTGCATTTTCTTGAGTTCGTCGTTTTCCTCACGTCTGAGGTTCCTGACTGCTACCTTGGCATCCTCACCGTAATTCTTGACGACTTTGGTCAGTTCCTTACGTCTCTCCTCTGTAAGCTGAGGAATGACAAGTCTGATCACTTTGCCGTCATTTGAAGGGTTGATGCCGATATTGGCCTCAAGGATAGCTCTCTCGATGTCTCCGACTGATTTTGGGTCGAATGGCGATATGAGAAGCTGCCTTGGATCAGGTACTGAGATGTTAGCAAGTGACTTGAGCGGTGTCGGCATCCCGTAGTAATTGACCTGGATCCTGTCGAGAAGCGCAGGATTAGCTCTTCCGGCTCTTACAGTATTGAGCTCCTCTTTGAGATAGTTTTTTGTACTCTCGATTCTCTCTTCAAGTGATTTCTTTGCCATAGTATGCCTCCTATTGAATGAGTGTTCCTACGTTCTCTCCGTTTATAACTTTCATCAGATTGCCCGGTACAGCAAGGGCGAATACATATATCTTAGTTCCTGTGTCCTTGCAGAGCGTTGCTGCAGTCAGATCCATGACCTTGAGGTCTCTGTCGATGATATCCATGTAAGATAGTTCAGTATACCTCTCAGCGTCAGGATTGGTCCTTGGATCATCTGAGTAAACAGCATCTATATTCTTGGCCAGAAGCAGCACATCTGCTCCGATCTCAGCTGCCCTGAGAGCTGCTGTTGTGTCTGTTGTGAAGAACGGGCTGCCCGTTCCTCCACCGAACACTACTACCTTTCCTTCATCCAGATAGTCAAGAGCCTTGCGTCTCGCATAACCTTCTGCCATATCTCTGATCTCGATGGCTGTCATAAGCTTAGCATCGCAGCCCACAGAAAGCAGTGCATCCTGAAGTGCCAGTCCATTCATAACTGTAGCCAGCATACCCATGTAATCCGCTGTAGGTCTGTCGATGTTTTCTCCTGTCCTGCCACGGAAGAAATTGCCTCCGCCGCATACCACTGCAACATCGACTCCGGCTGCTCTTATCTCTTTTATCTGACGGGCGACTTTTTCAAGCTCAGCTGCATTGACGCCAAATCTGTCTTCACCTGCGAGGGCTTCGCCGCTGACCTTTATCAATACTCTTTTGTATTTTACTGCCATAGATCACAGCACCTTTCTATATTTTGATCACAGTAACATAGTTTGATACCATGGACACTGTGCACACCTTTTACATTATAGCATCTTTACAGAAACTATTCAGCCTTCTTTTCTATCTTGCGGATAGATTTGGTATTGATCTCCTCACAGAGTGCGCTGATGAATTCATCAAGAGGCTTCACGCCCTCGTCACCGGCATATCTGGATCTGACTGAGACCTTGCCTTCTGCAGCTTCGTTTGCTCCGACGACCAGCATATAAGGGATCTTCTCCATCTGTGCGCGGCGGATCTTATATCCGATACGTTCACTGTCAGTGTCGACTGTTACATCGACTCCGTGCTTTCTAAGCTCCTTGCGGACTTCCTCAGCATAGTCTGCGACCTTGTCAGATATAGGCAGGATCCTTACCTGCTCAGGGCAGAGCCATGTCGGCAGGTTACCGGAATACTTTTCAATGAGCCATGCTAGTGTACGCTCATAGCAGCCGATCGATGTACGGTGGATGATGTACGGACGTTTTCTCTGTCCGTCCTTGTCGATATAGTACATGTCATATCTCTCAGAAAGGAACATATCGAGCTGGATAGTGATCATCGTGTCTTCCTTGCCGTATACATTCTTTGCCTGTATGTCGAGTTTCGGGCCGTAGAAAGCAGCCTCGCCTGCTTCCTCTGTATAGTCAATGCCTATCTCATCGAGGATCTCTCTCATAAGATCCTGAACGCGCTCCCATGACTCGGCATCTCCAAGGTAATCATCTGCCTTTTCAGGATCCCATTTTGAGAATCTGTATGTAACATCCTCTTCCAGGCCGAGAGTAGTCAGGCAATATCTCGCAAGATCTACACATCCCTTGAACTCGTCCTTGATCTGCTCAGGTGTGCAGACAAGGTGCCCTTCAGAGATCGTGAACTGACGTACTCTGGTAAGTCCGTGCATCTCGCCGGCCTGCTCGTTTCTGAAAAGTGTCGAAGTCTCGCCCATCCTGTATGGGAGATCTCTGTAGCTCTTCTGACGCGCTTTGTACACATAATACTGGAACGGGCATGTCATAGGTCTGAGAGCCAGTACATTCGCATCGGCATCATTTTCAATGAGCTTGACGTCCTCTACTCCATGGATCTCATGGGAACGGTCTTCAGCAGCCATGATCTCATCCAAGCTGTCATATCCGAGCAGGAACATACCATCCTTATAGTGATACCAATGGTCAGAGATTTTGTACAGTGTGGACTTAGCCATGAGAGGTGTCCTTGTACGTACATAGCCCCACTCATACTCTTCAAGATCTTCTATCCATCTCTGCATCTTCTGGATTATCTTTGTACCCTTAGGCATGAAGAGCGGCAGACCCTGACCGATAACATCAACAGTTGTGAAGATGTCCATTTCCCTTCCGAGACGGTTGTGATCGCGGTTCTTGATGTCTGCAAGATACTCAAGATATTCGTTCAGATCGTCTTTCTTTGTATATGCAGTTCCGTAGATACGTGTGAGCATCTTGTTGTGCTCATCACCTCTCCAATATGCTCCGGAGCTCGATGTCAGGGCAAAAGCCTTGATAGGTTTTGTGCTCATGATATGCGGACCGGCACAGAGCTCAACGAAATCGCCCTGCTGATAAAATGATATTTCTTCGTCTTCCGGAAGGTCTTCTATCAGCTGTACCTTGTAAGGTTCATCCTTATCCTTATACATCTGAATAGCTTCATCTCTAGGCATGGTGAAGTAATTCAGTCTGTCCCCTTTCTTGATGATCTTTTTCATCTCTGCTTCGATCTTGTCAAGGTCCTCTCTTGAAAGAGGCGGCATATCGAAGTCATAATAAAATCCGTTATCGATCGAAGGTCCTATCGCAAGCTTTGCCTCAGGGTAGAGGTTCTTAACGGCCTCAGCAAGTACATGTGAACATGTATGTCTGTAAGCCTTTTTACCTGCTTCCGAGTCAAAAGTCAGGATGTTCAGGTCACAGTCATGATCGATAACAGTACGAAGATCGCATGTTTTGCCATCTACTTCTGCGATGCAGGCAACTCTGGCAAGCCCATCGCTTATGTCTCTTGCGATGTCATAAGCCGACATCGGCTCAGCATATTCCTTTTTGCTTCCGTCTTTAAGTGTGATAATCAATTTCTATTCCTCCTTCTTATGTCTTCGGCACGTCACCCTATATTGCGAGGAGACGAGTCTTCTGACACATTCTTTCTTACGGGAGTTACAAAAAATAGTCCCTCCCGACATAAGTCAGAAGGGACGCATACTCTTTTATCAGTATCCGTGGTTCCACCCATCTTCCGGCAGGATCGCCTGCCGGCACTCATTCAGGCTGATAACGCGGCCAAAGCGGGCAGGATTGGTGCCACTCGGAGGTGGTGTTCAGTTCGCCAGGCCTGGGATGATTCCAGCTGCCATCCCTCTCTCTTGAGGCCATCCGGCGGACCTACTGTCCTCGTCAACGTTTTACCCGCAAATGCTATCACCTTGTACAAAACTTGTCAAGATGTGTCAAAGCAGAACCTGCTGCATATGACAATTTACGGTCTTATATCTATTATCTCTTCAGAAGCGACAGCAGCATCAACGAGTGCCTTAACGTCAAGAGCAGACTCTGATTTCTCTATCCTTGCCAGCTTAGGCTTAGTGACAGGATGCTTAGGCAGGAATACTGTGCAGCAATCCTCATACGGCTGTATGGAGATATCGTAAGTGCCTATCTCACGCGCCTTATCCATGATGTCAACCTTGTCCATGGCAATAAGCGGTCTCATGACAGGCATTGTCACGACAGAATCTGTGACAACGAGTGCTTCTGCGGTCTGACTGGCGACCTGACCGAGATCCTCACCGGTTATAAGCATCATATCGCCATTCTTCAGTGCTATCTGCTCTGCGATCCTCATCATAAACCTTCGGACAAGAAGCGTAGTCTCGTCCTCAGGACAGTTCATGACTATCTGTTCCTGTATCGGCAGCAAGTTGATAACATGCATCCTGACCGTACCCATGTAACCTGCAAGGACATGAACAAGATCTTCTACTTTCTTCTGTGCTCTCTGACTGGTATACGGATATGAGTGGAAATGCACCGCCTCGATGCTCATTCCTCTTTTGGCCATCATAAAAGCAGCTACAGGGCTGTCGATACCGCCTGACATCAGAATAAGGCCTTTGCCGTTGGTTCCCAGCGGTAATCCGCCGAAACCTTTGATTTTGTCTCTGAAAATGTATGCCCCTTCCCGTCTTACGTCAACTGTGAGCAGAACATCAGGTTCATGAACGTTGACACTCAGAACTTTGCACCTCTTAAGAATGATAGCTCCGACCATCCTTCCTATCTCAGGTGACTGAACAGCAAATGACTTATCAGCCCTCTTTCCCTTGACTTTGAATGTCTGAACTCCTTCTTCGTCAATTATCTTCTGCATGAATTCTGCAGCAAGTCTGCCGATCTCATCAATGTCTTTCGGCGCCTCAACTGCAGGGCTGACGCTGGCAACACCGAAGACTCTGACGCACTTAGCGATGACATCGTCTTCCGGGACGGATACAGGTACTCTCACAAACATGAGTCCCTCTACCCATTTTGCCTCAGCATCATCAAAGCATTCTATCGCTTTTCTGACTCTTTCAAGCAATACTCTTTCGAAGTACGGTTTATTCATTCCTTTGAGAGCGACTTCGCCGCACCTGACAATATATAATTTCTTTTCCAAATCTTATCTCCTTTAGCAGCAGGCTGCCTGTCAGGCAGCATATGTTACTGTTATCTGAAGCTGCCCAGCTTGCGGAATCTCGTGACTGCAGCTTTTGTTTTGTCTATCACTATGTCCATCTCTTCTTTTGTATTGAATTCCGAGAGACTGAATCTGATGGCTCCCTCGATGGCTTTATGATCGAGCCCCATTGCCTGGAGCACATGGCTGTCTCCTGTCTTATGTGAGGAGCAAGCCGATCCGGTAGAAACATAGATCCTGTCCTGCTCAAGAGTGTGCAGCAACACTTCTCCTCTCGTCCCTTTGAATGTGAGATTCAGGACTCCGGGACATCTTTTCCCGTGATCATGCAGGTTGTATCCCAGTTCTTCAGGACCGTTAAGGTACACATCCGGAAGCTCCGTGATCAGACCTTTTCTGAGATATTCGTTGAGTTCACCCATTCGTGACATTTTTGTAAAAAGGTTCTCATAGGAAATCCTTGCCGCAAGTCCCAGTCCGGCTATTCCCGGTGTATTTTCCGTTGAGGAGCGGTAACCGTTTTCCTGTCCGCCGCCTGTAATAAAAGCCGGGAGTTTAAGGTCTTTATTCATATATAGAAATCCTATGCCCTTCGGACCGTGAAATTTGTGTCCGCTTACAGATACGAGATCAAATGATGCGTCATCCATCGGGAGCTTGCCAAATGCCTGAACTGCATCTGTATGGAAAATGATCTTAGTACCATGCATCCTGTTATATTCTCTGACCGCTCTTGACACCGGCAAAACAGGCTGAATAGTTCCGGTTTCGTTATTGACTGTCATAATCGATACGATGATCGTATCATCAGTCAGTGCATCACTGACTGCGTCCGGATCGACATACCCTGTACTGTCAACACTAAGGTAATCGACGGAGTAACCATCGTCAGCAAGCCGGCGACAGGTCTCGAGGACAGCCGGATGCTCTACTCTTGTTGTGAGTATACGCTTTCCTCTGCGCTTCATTTTACGCACTGATGAAACCAAAGCCATATTATCACTCTCTGTACCGCCTGAAGTGAAAATTATCTCACCTCCCGGATGCATCAGATCTTCTATGGCAGCTCTGGCATCAAAAAGGATATTTCCGGCATCAAAACCAAGAGCATGGAGTGATGAAGGATTTCCATAGTTCTCTTTTGCCATTTTATAGACGAGGTCAGTTACTTCGTCATATTGTCTTGTAGTTGCACTGTTGTCAAGATAGATCATATTCATTTCGTTTTTTCAGGGAATCAGTTTTACTGCAATCTCTCTCTTCTGTTAAAAGACTCCCCGGATATTGGGGAGTCTTTTTAATTGTTTCTGTTGCACATTTATTACTTAGCGTATTCTGTTGCCTTTGTCTCTCTGATGACGTTGACCTTGATCTGACCAGGATATTCGAGTTCTGCCTCGATCTTCTTGGCGATCTCTCTGGCCAGCATTGGTACCTCATCGTCCTTGACAACATTTGGTTTGACAGCGACCCTAATTTCACGCCCTGCCTGAATAGCGTAGGACTTGTCTACGCCCTTGGTCGAATTGGCGATCTGCTCGAGGTTCTCAAGTCTCTTGATATATGACTCGAGAGTTTCTCTTCTTGCTCCAGGTCTTGCAGCTGAAAGAGCATCGGCAGCACCAACGAGCATGGATTCAAGTGTAGTTGCCTCTACATCGCCGTGATGAGATTCAACAGCGTTGATGACTTTCCATGATTCTTTATACTTCTTACAGATATTGACTCCGATCTCGACATGTGTTCCCTCTACCTCATGGTCGATGGATTTGCCGATATCATGGAGGAGTCCGCCTCTTCTTGCGAGCTTCGGATCGAGTCCCAGCTCATCAGCCATCATACCTGCAAGTGTAGCGACCTCTATTGAGTGCTGGAGAACGTTCTGACCATAAGATGTCCTGTATTTGAGTCTGCCGAGAAGCTTGACCAGCTCAGGATGGAGATTATGAACTCCTGTCTCAAAGCATGCGCGCTCACCCTCTTCTTTGATTATGTTGTTGACTTCCTTGGCAGCCTTCTGGACCATTTCTTCGATTCTGGCCGGATGGATACGCCCGTCAACGATGAGTTTCTCAAGAGCGATTCTTGCGATCTCTCTTCTGACAGGGTCAAAGCCTGAAAGGATGACAGCCTCTGGCGTATCATCGATAATGAGATCTACACCGGTAAGGGTCTCGATTGCCCTGATATTACGGCCTTCTCTTCCGATGATCCTGCCCTTCATGTCATCATTAGGCAGGCTTACGACGCTGACAGTGCTCTCTGTGACCTGATCAGCCGCATATCTCTGGATAGCGGTAGTGATGATCTCTCTTGCTCTCTTGTCGCCTTCTTCCTTGGCTTCATTCTCGATCCTTACGATCATCTCGCTGGCATCTTTGCGGATGTCTCCTTCGACCTCCTTGAGAAGGATCTCACGGGCCTCTTCTCTTGAGTATCCGGATATCCTTTCAAGTTCAGCAACCTGCTTGGCAATGTACGAATCGATTTCTTTGTGTTTTTCGTTCATCGACTGTTCTCTTTTTGCGAGACCATTTTCACGCTTCTCGATGTTTTCAAGCTTGCGGTCGATGTTTTCTTCTTTCTGCTGGATCCTTCTTTCGGACTTCTGAACTTCGTTCCTTCTTATCTTGAACTCTTTTTCGTAGTCCTCTCTCAGCTTGTGAATTTCCTCCTTTGCTTCGAGAACCTTTTCTTTTTTCAGATTCTCCGCAGTATTCTGCGCATCGAGCAGCATATTTTTTGCCTGCATCTCTGCGCTTCCGATTGCCTTCTCTCCAATGTTCTTGCGATAGATATAACCAATCAGTATACCGACAATAAGGAGGACGATGCTGACTGCAATACCTAATGGTGTCATAAGCACCTCCTTATGTTATTGAGATTTGTAATATATATACAGCTTCATTGCTGCCGGCAATGCCCCGCATCGTGCACAGCACCTCAACTTCGTGAGTCGGAGCTGAACCAAACAGCATTAAGAATGCATAAATTTACCCAAATATTATACTCACTCAAGCATGTCTAGTCAATGACCGGTGTTTTAACTGTCACTCAATTGTTATGCTTCCATCTGTGTGTTACAATTTTATAAATCAACGCGTTTTCGGAGGGCTTAACATGGTTAAAAAGAAGAATTCCGGCCTCATAGGGAGTGACATACCGGAATGTACAGAGCTGAAAGAGCTTCTTGCCAGACGCACAGGGACCTGTCCGGATGACTGGTTCCTGACTTTCCGTGCAAGAGAAGCTCTGCAGGTTGCTTTTGAAGAGATTCGCCGAATCATCCGCCGCTCAGATGCTGTTGTCCAGCCGTTCACATGTTCTACAGTTGCTGAGGCCGTGCTGGCAGGCGGTATGGTCCCTGTTTATTCTGACATATCCGAAGATAACCTTTCAGCAGATCCGGAGAAAATACCTTTTTCCTCATATACAGGCGCAGTTGTGATACAGCACACTTTTGGTATGATAGATGAACGCTCATTGCTTAAGTTAAGAGAAGTGATACATGAGGCAGGAGCCGTTCTGATAGAGGATTGTGCTCAGTGTTCTTCCAGAATGGCGCTTGATGCATCAGGAAAGCCTATTGCCGATATCTCAGTCCATTCTTTCGGTCTGGAGAAAATGACTTCGACATATTTCGGAGCAGCAGTCTGGATCGATCCTGAGATGGAGAACACGGATCTGCATGATGCTCTTATACGGCATTTCAGTTCCCTTCCACCTTCAGACAGACGTGTCAGCAGATCTGTTCCCAGCTATCTGATCAGGATCAGGATACTCAATCATCTTCCATCTGCTGTAAGACGCCCCCTGAGAGATCATTGGACTGCGAAGCGAAAATTCATACCGGGAATATCTCCTGTTGAGCTCAGAGGCCGCACTCTTCTTGATCCTTCGGTTCCCGGATATGAGGTCATATCACGTATTATCGATGCTATGAAAAGTATTGATGAAAATGAATCTCAGAGATCAGATGCAGTACGGGTATATGCAAAGGCTTTCAGAGATAAATCAACGAGTCTTGCAGTTCCTTCTTTTGCACTGGATACAGATCAGCCATTGCTGTGGTTCCCTGTCATTGCGGAAAGCGAAAATACCGCTGAGCGTATAACATCCGCACTTAATGCAGCCGGTTATTACAGCAGTGGCTGGGGAAGGCCCCTGCTGTTCCCGGGTGTGGCAGATACTGCCATATTCAGGCTTGATCAGGCACTGTGCAATTGTCCGGTATCAAAAAAATGTTCAGACGGCATAATCCTGCTGCCGACGAGAGTGTCAGCCGAAGATGCCGTCCGTATCATTGAGATCGTATCAGGCGCAGAGTCCTGAGATCATTTCATGTACATATGATATTTTCTGTAGAGATTGATGTCACGGAGCTTCAGGTATACAAGCCTTTTAAAGCTCCTGTCTTTTTTATATTCAAGAGAGCTGCATGTCCGGCCCTCTTTTACCAGCTTTTTTATCTGCTTCAGCACTTCTTTATCCCTGACATACTTCTGGACTATGCCCATAGGAACTGTATGCCAGAAAAAAGGTTCTGTAACGTATTTCGGTCCTTCTATATCTTTGTGGAGAATAAAGTCATCAACATAAAGCCTGGCCAGGTTATCTCCGCCTCCGGTTATCCTGTAGTTGCTGCGGCCCTGCCTGATGTTGATCTCGAGCATCTTATACTTTCCGTCTCTGTGATCGTACTTTAAATCACCATCGCAGGCACCTTCCCATCCTATGCCCTCAAGCATAGCAGTCACCTTCTCCATTACTTCCGGGTGCGGAGAAACGATGGTCGCAGCATTGTTTCCGACAGTCGTCGGACCGTGCTCCTCAAGAACGACATTGCCCATATTCATAAGCTTGACCTTATGGTCTGTTCCAACATATGCATGCAGATCATATATGTTGGCGTCATCACCGGGGATCAGATCCTGGATGATCATATGGTCATCATACCCGGCAGCATAGATCTTCTTAAGAGTCTCATCCAGTTCTTCCCGTGTATCAATGAAGAACACTTTATGAAAGCCCTCGAAGTCATGTTTCTGATACTTTACGCTGTCTGAAGGCTTCAGGACCACAGGGAAACCAAAACCGAGCTCGTAATCATATCCTGTTTCCGGTGTATGGACGAAAGTCGCTGCATAGTCAAGCCCGTATTTATCGCAAAGGGCGTAAAAATCCTCTTTAAGAACCATCTTGTCCATTGCCTCTTGCCCCGGATAAGTGATGATATAATCATCTTTGAGCTGTTCTCTATAGGAAACAATAAGCCTGACATAGTGATCTGCGCAGCCGATAAGGATCAATTTATTATCCTTGCCGTAATCAGATGCTATGCGACGCATCACAGCAAGAAAATGCTCCGGTTCATCCAGTGAAGGCTCAAGGATACAGTCCCAGATAACACTGGTAGTATCCAGAGCAGACAGAGCACGTGAAGCCATAACGGAACGAACTCCGTAAGCTTCATGAAAAGCCCTTGCCATGCTGTATGCATTGATACCGTTGCCGAGAAAAACCGGGGTGAAATCAATATTCATTGAAATATTACGCCTCCTGACGATAATTTGTTATCAGTTAAATACAGTTTTATTGTACTTGTTTCTTTAATCTTTTGTTCATCATTTTATGATATGCAGGTATCAGCTTGCTGTAAGCAAGAAAAACCGGCTTGTTGAGGATATAATCGAACTCACCGATGAACTCTGTCAGTTCCCCTCCCCATTTCTTTTTGAACTCATATAGTCCGGCAGTGCTTCCGGCTTCTTCAGGTCTGCCTACAGTTCCAAATACATCGAATACTTTTCGTCCTTCGGATCTAGCATCTCTTATCTGCTGCTGATAAACAGCATAATTTGCAAAGAATTTGCCGTATTCCATATCGTTAGCCGCATACAGAGCCCACGTTTTATCTGCATACTGAGCATCGAGATATGTTGAAACTGTCACTACTTCTTTCGGCTTGTCTGCAAGACCGTCAAGCTGCTTCTCTACAGCAGTCAGCTTCTTTTGAGCTTCTTTTATCTTTCCGGCAGCCTTTTTACCTGTTTTGCCTTCAAGTTCCGCAAGCTCTTTTTTAACTGTTTCTCTGTCAGATTCAAGTTTCGCTATGACCTCAGGTACATTTACCTTGCCGAAATACAGCCTCGCCATGTTTCCTTCAGACATGATATCGTAGAAATACTGGAAAAATTCCGGATCATGAGAATAAAACCCCTGCCTTTTTTCCGTCATTTCCATGAGTCTGACGAATTCCGGTATGTCCTCGCTGCTCCCCTCAGATACAATGACTCCGGATTCGTGGGCCTGACGTATCCTTGTTTTGGTGGTACGGCTGTACCTTCCTTCTATCTCGTCTATGGAACTGTCAAGAGGTATGCGGAATGTGAATCTCGGCTGCTCATTTTCAAAGCCATAGTTGAGAGGCTTTCTTCTGTAGCCGATTTTCTCAAGATACTTTACCAGGTCTTCGTTGTCCTCTCCTTCTGTCACGTTTCCGTCTATATCGACCGTGTGCAGCTTGATATCAGGATCTATTCTGAAATACAGGGCGCGATGCTTTTTCCCCATAGCTTTGAGACTCTCAGTAAAAAAGTTCAGGAGTTCTCTGTCCGAATAGTCCATAGTAAAACCGCGCGGGATATAAAAATAAGTATAGCCCGCAACAAGAGACCTTTTCAGGACAAGTGCAGTCGCAACAAGCCTGCCGTCTTCATAAACGCCAGTATAGTAAGGGGTACGGTTCCTTTTCGCAGATACCTCTCCCCATTCATATGAACTTAAGAAATGAGCTTTTACCCTGCTGCTATTTAGCAGAGCAAGTGAATTGAACTCATCCCTGCCGAGTTTTTCAGTAAAAGTGAAATTTCTCATCAAAGATACTCCATTACTACATCAGCATCAGAAGGAGTGTCGATATACTGTATCCCGCGCTTCTCCCTTGTCTCTCTGCCCTTACCTGGCAGGAAAAGAATGGTATCGTCATCCATAAGCGTTATTGCCCGTTTGATCGCTTCGACTCTGTCTGTGATGATCTCATAGGCTCCGCCTGCAGCACTTACGAATTCACCGATCTCGCGGCAGATCTTGTTGACATCTTCCTCGCCGTAATCTTCCTCTGTTATGATGGTATATGTACAATTCCTGCCGGCAATGGTCCCAAGCTCCTCGCGTCTGGCAAACGCTTTACCACCAGGACAGCCGAATACGATCATCATCTTTTTATCAGGAAATTCTTCTTTAATGGTCTCGAAGAATCTCTCGTAACTGAGCTTGTTGTGTGCATAGTCGACAATCGCTATACGCCTGCCGTCTTTGCTGTAAAAAACCTCCATACGGCCGGGAGAGTTCGCCTTGGCAAGCCCTGATACCATGTATTCTTTCGGGATTCTGAGAAGAGCTGAAAGAGCTATCGAAGCCAGAGCATTCTCCACATTGATAGTGCCGAATGTTCCAAGTGTAAAATCTTCATCAAAATCAGCTACGCCTTCTACACCACTGACATGTACCCTCACACTCACCTTTCCTTCGCTGGATCTTACATCATATCCGTACACATTTGCACTGCTGTCCTTCTGACTGAAAGTGATCACATAAGGGCAATCTTCTGATGCCTTTTGTATCCTTTCCTGCTCTTCACAGTCCAGATTGATACAGGCTCTGCGGCAGTGTGAAAACAACCTGAGCTTGGATTCAAGATAGTCGTCAAAATCAGGATGCTCTATGGCACTGATGTGGTCCGAACCGATATTCAGGAACGCTCCGGCTTCAAAGGTAATGCCATTGACACGGTCATATTTGAGGGCCTGACTTGAGACCTCCATTGTCATATACTCTATGCCACTTCTGAGAGCATTGTCCATGTGCTGATAAAGCTCCATGATCTCAGGTGTGGTCAGATGAGACTCCTCTTCTATAACTCCATCATAATTGTCTATTCCGGAGCATATTGCTGTGCGTTTTCCACCGATTGCTGCCATGTAGTCATCAAGGATATATCGCATGAAATATGCAGTCGTCGACTTACCCTTGGTGCCGGTTATACCTACCAGATGTAATTTGTCTGAAAGCCTGCCGTAGAATGTTTCGGCTATGACCGGCATCGCTTTTCTGATATCACTCACCGTGATACGGATGCATCCGGGTCTTATTGCAAATTCGCTGTTGCATGCACTGTCTATGCTGCATGTGAGACCGGCTTTTCCCTCAGGATCTTCCCTTACATAGCATACAGCTCCGGCAGCTATAGAATCCTCAAGGTACTGTTCTTTGAAGTGGGCACCCTTGCAGACGAAAAGTGAGCCCCGTCCTGTTTCCCTTGAATTGTACGTGACTCCGGTGACCTCTTTTGCTGCCCTTGCAACTTTTTCAGGATCTGTCACATATGATATCACCGATGAGCAGGCTGACTCTCCATCAACAGATGTCAGCAGTCCTGCAAGACCGAGATTGTCGATGAAATCGATTACTTTTACTTTTTGTGTCTTGCTATACATGGTGTACCTCAGTTCACTATTCGGGTATAATTCCCGAGTCTTTAAGGCTTATATAACTATCTCTGCCCGCTATTATATGATCAAGAAGCTTTATGCCGATTATCCTGGATGCTTCAATAAGCCTTTTTGTAATCGCTATATCCTGATCGCTTGGAGCAGGGTCTCCGCTTGGATGATTATGAGCTACTATTATTGCTGCAGCTCCGCTCTTTACGGCTGGTCTGAAGACCTCTCTTGGATGAACCGGAGCCGTATCCAGACATCCTATCGAAACTATGCGTTTGGATTCGATCTCCATCCTTGTATTAAGATGTATGGACATGAACAGCTCGCGCTTCTCATACATCATTTCCTGCATGAGAACATCGTAGACATCCTTGCCCGTTGAGAGTTTGCATTTGCTCTCCATGACCCTGCCAGGTGCGAGCCTCTTGCTGAGCTCGATGGCTGCTACTATCGAACATGCCTTGGCTGTGCCGATACCGTGGATACTCATCAATTCACGGACATCTGCCATACCGAGATCACCTGCATTCTCCGCAGCATATGATAATACTTCTTCTGCAAGCCTGACAGCAGACATTTCTTCTGTACCTGTCCTTATGATAAGGGCAAGCAGTTCAGCATTGCTCAGCCCTCCCGGTCCGGCAAACATTAGCTTTTCCTGTGGGCGTTCACTCGCAGGCATTTCTCTTATCTGCATCATTTCTCCCTTCCCGGGAAGCACACATGCAGATGATATCATATTTCAGGCCCCGCTAACTGGGGCGAGGCCTGAAATATGTGTGTATTATTGTTGTTGATGTACTGAATATGAATGCAATACAGCAAAGCCCGCATTAACGGGCTGCTATAACGCCTGTTTTGGCAGTGATTATTGTGGATATCGCGTCTACTACTTCTTCACGGGTAAGATACGATGTGTCAAGAAGTTCGGCATCTTCAGCCTGTCTCAGTGGATTGAGTGCTCTGTGTGAATCCTGATAATCCCTTTTCTGTATCTCTTCGAATATCTGGTCGTAGTCTGCGCTCTTGCCTGCCTCAATAAGCTGATCGTATCTTCTCTGAGCTCTTATTTCAGGAGATGCAGTCATGAAAATCTTGACCTCAGCATCCGGGATCACCACGGTCGTAATGTCTCGCCCTTCCATAACAACATTTCTTGTAGCTGCAAGATGTTTACTCAGCTCATCAGCTTTTGCTCTTACACATGGAAGTTTTGAGATGTCTGAAGCAGCCATCGAAATTTCATTGGTCCTGATAAGCCCCCCGACATCTTCGCCGTCGAGATACATGCGGCCGTCTCTGAAATCTATTGAAGTTTCCTCAAGCATTGCTGCCACGGCTGTCTCATCAGATGGAGATACGCCTGTACGGACAGCCTTGAGAGCCATCGATCTGTACATCGCACCCGTGTCTATATATTCTAAGCCGAATTTTGCTCCTATAGCTTTTGCTATAGTGCTCTTGCCCGTTCCGCCAGGGCCGTCTATCGCTACTCTAAGCATATGAAAGTAACCTCTATCTAAGTTTGTTGATCTCATCGATAAATGTATCGACACTCTTGAACTCCTGATAAACCGAAGCGAAACGCACATAAGCGACCTGATCGATCTTCTTGAGTTCATCCATTATGAGTCTGCCGATGATAGTCGACTGGATCTCCTTTTCCATCGTATTACTGAGTCCTCTCTCGATGTTATCAGCGATCTTCTGGACATCATCATATGTGACTTTAGTCTTCTGGCATGCTTTCATGATGCCGTTGACGATCTTGTTCTTGTCAAAACTCTCGCGTGTACCGTCTTTCTTTACGACCACAAGCAGAGAATTCTCTATCTTCTCAAATGTCGTAAATCTCTTGTGGCACTTAGTACACTCTCTTCTTCTTCTGGTGGCCAGTCCGTCTTCTACAGGTCTTGAGTCTACAACCTTTGTATCCTCATAATTACAGTACGGGCATTTCATTGTAAATTTCCTCCGCTTACATATAGCACCCTAGTCAATTTCCGGATAGATGGTCATCAAAAAATGATATTCCTAATAGAGAATATCACAATATATAGTGTTTTTCAAGGATACAGGAATACCATACTCCTCGGTCATTTCTGCAAAAAACACACCGGACCATTACCTGAATGATCCGGTGTAATCAGTTCTACTCTGTATCAGTATCTTCTTCAACTGCTTTTCTTGCAGCAGCTGCAGCTGCTTTCCTCGCCTCAGCACGCTGTCTTTTGAGCCTGGCGTTCCTGTCAGTAAGATACCACCATGCCACGGCGCATACAGCAACAAAGCATGCAGCGATAAAGATGACGCCTAAATGGCTTACAAAATAGTCCATATCAATATAAATTGATTAGCAGTACTTCTTAGCTGTCTCACAGAGTGTTGCGAAACCTGCTGCGTCATAGATAGCCATTTCGGAGAGCATCTTGCGGTTGATCTCAATGCCTGCCTTCTTAAGGCCGTTCATGAGCTTGCTGTAGGAGATGCCGTTTGCTCTGGAAGCAGCGTTGATTCTTGCGATCCAAAGTCTTCTGTATTCTCTCTTCTTGTTCTTGCGGCCGACGTATGCAGATCTGAGGCTTCTCATAACTGCAGGGTTAGCTGCTCTGAAAGTGTTCTTTCTTCTGCCGTAGAAACCCTTTGCCTGCTTCAGTACCTTTTTATGTCTCTTATGAGCGTTTACGCCCTTCTTAACTCTTGCCATATCTCTAAACCTCCTGAATTACTTAGCCATTGATCTCAGCATACGCTTCAGATCTGCACTTGTAAGAGTAGTTGCCTTACGCAGGCCTCTTTTTCTCTTAGCTGTCTTCTTGGTAAGAATATGGCTCTTATATGCCTTGTTTCTCTTGACCTTGCCGGAGCCTGTAACGTGCAGACGCTTCATAGCGCCTCTGTGTGACTTCATCTTGTTCTTAGCCATTTTGGGTCTTCCTCCTATGTGAATGTTTTTTCTTACTTCTTATCCTTCCTCGGCGCGAGGAACATGTTCATCCTGCGACCTTCCATCTTGGCCGGCTTTTCGATAACACCATATTCTGAAACCAGATCAGCGAACTTTTCCATCGCGTCATAACCAAGCTGTGTGTAATCACGCTCTCTGCCGCGGAATCTCAGGCTGACCTTGACTTTGTCTCCATCCTGCAGGAACTTGATCGCATTCTTGGCCTTGACCTCAACGTCATGATCCTCGATGGAAGCACTGAGTCTTATCTCTTTGATCTCAGTTACATGCTGATTTTTCTTAGCAGTTTTCTCTTTCTTCTGCTGCTCATAACGATACTTTCCGTAATCAAGTATCTTGCATACAGGAGGAACAGCATTAGGCGAAATATTGACGAGGTCAAGATCTGCCTCTTCAGCAAGTCTGAGAGCTTCGTCTATGCTGACGATGCCTACCATTACGCCGTTCTCATTGATAAGACGTATTTCAGATGCTCTGATTTCCTCATTGATCTGTGTCTGTTTGTTGTCCTTGGTACTAATCGTTCTTACCTCCAAAATTCTATCAGGGGACCAGTACATATAAAAAATTGCGGACACACAAGCATCCGCAACAATAGAATCTGTCTTACTATTGAGCCCTACCAACGCTAGTCTGTAAGGCGAGAAGCGGATAACTTCTGCTTTAACCTCAAATATTATATTCATTTGTCAGAATGAAGTCAACAGATATTTTGTTATTTTTCTTGCCGGATCAGGATGTTTCTATACTGATTTGCCCGATCCATTAGATTCATTGTTCTATGCGTGGCGCTTCTTCATCATTATACTAAGTAACAATGTGCTAAGTGATAAAACCCCTGCAAGCAGCACCAGCTTATTTTCATCGCCGGTTTTAGGTGATGACGGGAAAGTATACGTTTGATCCTTGTCAGACAAATCGGTATGCTTTCCGACAAGTGTCTTCTTTCCTCCTTTCCCTATTATATACAGATGTTCATAAGCCACAACTTTACCGTGCCCTCTGTCTGAATCAAGTTCAACTTTAGTTTCCCCATCAGGAGCAGACGGAGTAAATGTAATGCTTCCGGATGAGCCCGGGACAGGTCTCCCGTCATCCTTTTGTACAAGATATCCTGAAACTGTATATGTTCTGCCCGAGATCAGATTCTTATATCTTACTATATCTGTTATGATGCCATCGTTTATCCCGCCTAATTTTGTCTTTATCTCGGGGATGTAGACAGTCTGATCAGTATCATCAGGATTTTCATGCTTATCTATCTCAACACCTTTATGTTTCAGCTTTTCAAATGCTACAAGTGTATGTCCATTCATTTTCGAAGCATCAAATTTGAACAGAACTATTACACTTCCGCTTGAAGAAGCCGGTCTGAAAGGTGCCTCCGCAGTAACGCCCGTCAGTTTTCCTGTAGTCTTGTCATAAAGTTCGCCTGTTAATGTATATTCTTCTCCGGCTACAAGTCCTTCATAGGTGACAGTGTCAGTTATTACTGCATCCGGTCCTGCAAGTAAATTGTGATCGAGACTCTGCCCTTCCTGTGCAACTGTCTTCATCACCTGCCCATACCATACAGTCTGGTCATCATCGTTCAGATATTCATGACCAGCGATAAGTATTTCCCTGATGCCTTCAGTATCTGCGTCATTCTCTTCCTCACCAGGCTGTTCTCCAGCATCTTCACTGTTCTCTTCTATCCTGTACAGCTTTTCGAATGCTACAACAGCAGTGCCTTTTTCCAGGCATGATGAGTCAAACCTGAAGACGATCTCTGCAGTACCATCTGAGGTCTCTGCTGTAAATATTTCTGATTTTGCAGTGATTTCTTTTCCTTCCTTATCCAAAAGAGGCTTACCTGTCTTTTTATTCATCAGGGTACCATGAAATCTGTATTTGTTCCCTATCTTCAGATTCTCATACTTTATCTTGTCTTTTATACCTGAATCTTTTTCATAGAGTCCGACATGTGTCCCTGTATTGATGTCTAACGCCGTAGTCCCGATTTTTATAGGTTTGTTATCCATATGGATGTCCTGTCTGACCTTGTTATCTACGATTTCAAACTCTGCATCTTCTGCCTGTTCATATCCATAAGGGGATGTGATCTCTCTCAATATATATTTTCCGGCAGGCATAGCTTTAATAGTATGTGGTGTTACTGTAGATACCCACTGATCGATAATGTTCCCATCCGTATCCAGTACTTGCAGTGTTGCTCCGGGCAGCTCAGGACAGTCACCTGTTATATCTGTTTTGTGAAAATAAGGAGTAATAGATTTCTCCTCTGATACCACTTCGTAGTTGTATATCAGCTGCTGATTATCATCGTCTATCCTTGCTACTACGATGTGCTGACCATCTTCAAATACATCTCTTTTTTCTTCGGTTGTATATTTATCAGCAAGATAGCCCGGCGGCGCCTTTATCTCCTTTATAAAATACCTTCCCGGCATAAGCGGCAGTCCGTTTCTGTGACTGTCTTCCGACAGCTCTCCATACCCGTTTTCATCAGTGATTATCTTTCCGACTTTAACATTGTCAGGATAATCAGGATCTTCCATATACACTTCATACTCTGCGCCTGCAAGAGATCCTTTTGAATACTCCCTGTCCGTGCCCTGTGCATAAGACTCTCCTGTATCCGCATCGATCTTGCGTATCTTTAAGACTATATTCTTTTCCGGGTCGATATCTACAAGGCTTATGCTGCTGTTACTGAGCCTGACACTGAGGTCATCAGACCCATTGATTCTGCATACAGCCTGCTCCCCATTGGCTGGCTGACGGACTGCTCCTATGTAAGTATTCGGATCAGCTCCTATACCGACCGGTGGATCTGTTTCCTTAAGTGTAAATATGCCTCTTGGCATAACTGCCTGTCCATTTATCCTTAACATATCTCCACCGCTTACAGGCTTATCCTTCGAAAAGTCTATCATTGCAACTTTCTTTCCTTCTGAATCCTTGCCCTCTCTTGTCCGGAAGGCCCATGTTCTGACTGGGTTTTTTCCTGAAATAACAGATGGGTCCGGATCACTATTGCCATAACCAATATCAATATCATAATAAGAAAGAGTGAATTCTGTACCGAGAAGTCTCCTGTATCCGTACTCGTTGTTTTGCTTGATCAGATTCATGCTGAAAATACCGTAACATGGCTCTTCTTTACTGTGAATTACTGTACCCGAATCTGAATAAACACTGTATGACCTGCTTTGAACATTCTTATCTATAAGAAATCCTTTGCTTGAAGTTACTTCTTTTACCCAGTATGTACCCGGTTCTATTTCGACTGTACCTGTTTTGCCCTGAGCATCTGTCGTAAATGACACAGGTTTTCCCTTTATATCTGAAGCCATTACCGTACAAGCTTCGTCAGAGTAGAGATTATACACAGCACCTGCAAGGCTATAGTTGTTGGGTGCAGCTTTTATGAAAAGTGATCCTGTGTCTGATGCTGATTTCTCCAGTGTGATCCTTCCGGGCGGCATCACTCTGTAGAATATAGCTATCTGCTTTTTACTCGCAGCTCCCTGTGGATACCATACAAAGACCTTGAATCTATCCTTTTGCATTGCAGCCGCAGTTTCAGCATCGGTATGATTAAGATAAGTGTCAAGGCCTTGATTTTTGGCATATTTGCTCTTATCGCCCATGTCATTGCTTACCCATTCTCTCAGTGCGTCATTTCCGGATATCCAGTAAGTGCAGATCCTGTGAATGGCAAGATGGGTTTTAGCCTTGCTGACGGTATTGTCTTTATATTCACCCCAATACATAAGCTTCATAACATCCATGTAATGGCTGCTATGTTTCATCACTGACGTAGAAAACTCCTGTATCCAGCCTGTAGAACCTTTCTTTGCTGCATTTCTCTTATCATAAACACATATGCCATGTCCCAGGTATTCATCACCAGTATCATTTCCTACCCTGAATGTGAAACTTCTGGTTTTGTCATTACCCTGATATACAATTACTTTTGAACCGATAAGTTTAGCAAATGTGGCTTCTGCAGGTGCCGGGGGATTGTCTTCCGGTGCATCCTCCGTCTCTGAATCGTCCTCATCGTCGTCTTCGTCGTCTTCGTCGTCTTCATCATCCTCATCATCAGGTTCTTCTTCATCAAGCTCTTCCGAGTCTTCCGACAATGATATTTCCTTAGTAAAACTGCTTTCTGCCTTTCCGGCAGTACTGTTTTCGTTTTCCAGTTCTTTTGACTGTTCCTTTGTTTCAGGCTCCGCTTCACATTCTGCCGCCTGGCTGTCTTCTTTTGTCTGGCCTGCATCTGCATCTGCCAATTCCTCATCTGATGCATCTGAATGGTCAGTCTGATCTTCTAAAACAGCAGAAGGATCACCTGTTACATCTGATTCACCTGCTGCGAATGTCATTGGTCCGTTTGCTGTAATGACTATGATCATTGCCATAAGAAGAACAAAGAAC
The DNA here is from genome assembly GCA_902786855.1 of uncultured Eubacteriales bacterium. Classification (GTDB taxonomy): domain Bacteria; phylum Bacillota; class Clostridia; order Peptostreptococcales; family Anaerovoracaceae; genus Crickella. Next base: position 67,636 of record CADAEH010000002.1, read on the forward strand.
TTTATCTTTGCTTCTCCACGCATTTTGCTCCCCTTTCTGAAATGCTGCACTCTCACTGCAGCCCGATTATGATTATTGCTTCTTATTTGTTTTTTTCTTATAATTGAGACGCTTGAATCAGCTCATATTTACAACACTTTTGGCCATAAAGGCATATTTATCACTGCCCTATGAAAGTAATACTTGCTTCTAAATCACCAAGAAGGATAGAGATACTGCATAAACACGGTATAGACGCTGTAGTTATCCCCGCCGAAACCGATGAAAGTCTCCCGGACGGCATCGGAATGACTGAAGCTGTTGAGATGCTCGCAAAGCGCAAAGCTATGGCATGTTATGATGCAGTCCATAACGAATATCCGGGTCACATCATCATCGGAGCAGACACGATCGTCTGGAAAGATCAGATCATGGGAAAGCCCCGGGATCATGAAGATGCCTATCGCATGCTGGATAAGATCCGTGGAACTGTCCATTATGTCGTTACAGGTGTCGCTCTCATCGACACCGACACGGGCAGCTGCAGGGTCCTGAGTGACATTACAGAAGTCCACTGCGTAAACTATTCAGATGCAGATATCCTTGATTATATTTCTCGCGAAGAACCTTATGACAAAGCCGGTTCATATGCGATCCAGGGCTATTTCGGCAGATATATAGATCATATAGACGGTGACTATGAAAATGTTGTGGGTCTTCCTTTTTACAGAATAGAGCCTTTTATCAGAGATTATCTCTGATCATCTGCCTTGAGCTGATTATCCGGCTTTTTTCAATGATCTGCTTTCTATCCTTAGGATCTGTTTATCAAGGAACATCTTTCCTTTGTTGATATCATCTGTTTCCATGATGTCTCTGAAAATCGTCAGCAGCTCATTTTCATCTCTTCTGTGTTCATCTCTGATGCGTTCTGTAAAGTGCATCATTTTTTGAGGAAAACCAATCCTCCGGATATCAGGGTAGAACAGAACTTTTAAATCTTTTGCCAGAGTACTGTTTCCGGTTGAATAGATCAGTTCAGGCTCGATCAGGTAATTTTCTGCTCCGATAAGATAGTTTCTGGTCACCTCATTTATTGTCATCACTGATCTTAGTAGAAGAAGCTTTCCATAAGCATCAAGTGAAGTAAGATCCAGCCTTTTCAGATTTCCCGGTCTGTATGAAAAGCTATATGAATCCCCCTCACGCACCATTGTCATCCTTACAAAATACGGGCAGTAATTATGTGTAAGGATCTCTTCTATATAGGCGGGAATATGATGTCCCCTCATTCCATGTTTCAATGTATTCATCGTTTCCTCCGCAGTTCTAGCCTCCGCACTTTGAGCACGGAGTATATCCTCTTTCAATTGCATCTCTCTTATCTATTTCTATAAAATTACGCTGAAGCGCTGAGCATCCAGGCAGATGATAATCCTCCCCTGCTGACGGGAAATAATAGATCCGAGAACCTTTTTTGGCTTTTCCGCTTCCGCAGAGCGGGCAGGACTTATACTTTTTCTTTACAGATGAGTTCAATACCCCGGAAGTAGATGCAGCTGTAAGAAAGCCGCATCCTTCCGAGTGATATCTTTCTCCTCTTTTGGGAAAGATAAATACAGGCTCTGAATCTGCACCTGACATCTCATCTGCCGACATAGCAGGATTGTCACGTATCTTTCCCACATAAGCTCTGGTGACAAGTGAAAGGTCGTAATCAGCTTTTGCCCTGATACCAAGCGGATTTGCTGTCTTAAGTCTCATATCGATCGTAAGAGCGATAAGTTCATCCTGTCCCCATCTTGATTCACGATATCCGTAATCTGTTACTCTTGTGCTGTCTACCTGTGAGTGTGTTTTTTCTATTTCCTTTTTAAGCCTGTAGGGCATAAGCATATATGTATCTGTATATATTGCTTCTGCTGCACATTTCCTCATCTCTACGGCGGTCATAAAGCTACAGTTCTCTATGCATGCATACATGAGTATTACTGAACTCATGACCATAACTGCTATGAAAAAGACCGGCAGTACTATTGTCGATTCAACAATATAACTTCCTCTCCTGTTCTTTAAAAATCGTCCAACCGGTATATGTTCTTCACGCGATATTCTTTTATCTGTAACTGTCCTCAAATACATAATTCCTGCCATCTGCCGTTATCGCATATCTGACCCCTGTGTAATATTCCATAAGATTGAAGTCTCTGTAATATCTGAATTTCATATTGATCTGGACTATGTCCATCAGCCTGAGGAGCCTTATATTTTTGTTCAGACACATTATCATGATCATCAGATGTTCATCATAGCTCAGTCCTTCGGTCAGGACTTCAGCTACCTTTCCGGCTCCGGGTAAATTATTGAGTTCCTCTCTGTTTTCATCGAGAAGCTGCCTTGATTCTTCATCCAGTTCTTTACGGACCTTATTGCTATCCAGCACTGATAAAAGATCCGTCTGCCATTGATCAGATGTTTTTATCACAGGAACCCTTCCGTTACTGTACAGGGTCTTAAGATCCTCTTCTGTTTCCAATGCAGCCCAGGCTTCTGCAATCAGGACCTGTGTTGCTGCTCCGAGCGGTCCGGGTGTTATAAGTTCTGCAGCTGTTGATATGAGCTCGACCTTAGTGCTGTCCTTATAAAGTGAGACAAGATTGAGCGTATTTCTCATCAGGAAAATCCTTCTTCTGCATGCTGTATAATTGACTTCGTCATCGGGACTGCCTCTTATTACATATTCAAGCTCATTATTCAGATAATGCGGTTTGTCATCAGCAACTGTTACGCAGCTTGAAAAATATTTCCAAATGAATGCGGCTTCTGTTCCGGCCGATGCAGCAGCACTCCTTACACCCTCTTCATCTCTGAGAGATCTGGCACGTTCTGTGAGTAAATCACCACTTACAGTGCCTCTTATCCCTCCCGACGGGAGAGTGTCAAGGACGACAGTATTCCCTATACTACGGCCTTCAGGAGATTCGCCAGGTTCTGTTTCGGCATCTGTTTGCCTCGCTTTTCTGCTGTCTCCTGAAAAAAAGCTCTCTGCAGCAGAGGCGGCAAAGCCCTTTTTGAGTGCTGTGCTGAAATTGGCAGGATCTCCAAGCTCATAGCCTGTCAGATCGGAAGCGGTACTTCCTATTCTTATGTTGAGCTTGCCTGCAGCTGAATAATCAAGATATGAATCTATTTTTTTGTTTACCTCAGCTTCATTTCCCCAGAAAGCCATCAGACAATAATCATCCAGCAGGTGTTTGTCATATTCAGACAGGATAGCTTTTGTCCATACCCGTCCGAAAGCCTGACATTCGCTCATTACCGTAAGCTTTCTCGAAACTCCTATACTGCCTGCTATGCATATAGCAAATGTAACAAAAGCCATTGCCAGAAACACAGTGGACGAGCCCCTCTTCATCCGGATTTCCTTTGTTTGAAACTTATTCAAAGGCCCCACCTGCTCTCACCATAAAGTCCTCATTGATCATATATGTCCTCGTTCTGATGACCTTGGTCAGATCCTTCTTAAGCAGCCCTCCCTTTAACATTTTTACTTCCGTCTCACTGCTGTATCTTCTGAGCCCGGAACCTTTATAGCTGTCCCAGGCTTCAAGTGCAGACATATGTTCACTTATACCTGTGCTCAGTATTTCCAGATAGAAAGTAAACAGTCTAAGCAGCAGCATTGCTGTCAGTATCAGGACCGGAACACAGATCGCGGCCTCAACCATCTCCGAGCCCCTTTTGTTGAGGACTTTTTTCTCCAAGCTGCCAGGCAGCCTGCTTCTTAAGCGTCTGCAGCAGGACAAGTGTAATGATCTGATATACATCTTCCATCTCCTTACCTCTCGTTTCTTAAGAAATTTTCTGATAGTTAATACCATCAGAAATTGGCCGCATCCAGATTTCCAAATACGCGATTGACAAAATCAGTAACAGATGACTTGAAAATGATACCGACAACCACTGCGATCGCAATAAGTATTGCGACCTGGACCATTTCCATGCCTTTTTTGTTTCGAAGCGCCATATTCAGCTTCAGCAGTGACTGATTTACCTTGTTAAACATGATTCCCTCCTTTTCTTTTCTGCTCCGGTGCTACATATTGAGCATAGCCGGAGCTACAGTGATAACTATCAGCAATATGAGCAGCAATGCCAGTGGCCATGACATTTTAGTGTCTATCATGCGGCCGCTCTCTCTGGCGACTATCTGCCTGTCATCCCACAGATATTTGCTCTCTCTGCTCAGGCTTTCTATAACATCACTTCCCCGTCTCTCATTTTCTGTGAGGATCGTTGCTATCCTTACCAGTTCCTTTACATTGTGCTTCGCAGCATATGAGTTGATAAGTGATGCTGTGCTTATCCTGTGGTCTTTGTTTTCTTCGCATATCTCGGTCAATTCTCTTTCAAATACCGACATATTCTCTCTTCCGTACTCCATATAGCTTTCGCATATTCTCTCAAATGCGTCACTCAGTATCATTCCTGCATTCATCATAAGAAACAGCTGATTGCAGAATCTCGGAAGTCCTCTCATGATTTCTCTTCTGGCTTTCGACTCACCGTCTGAATCGGCATCCAGTCCGGACTTGATAATGACTGAAACCAATGCGATGTAGATAAAAGGGATCAGTATCAGGCCACTGCGATCTTCCTGCTTTCTTGCTTTCCATGTCACCTGTGTGCCATCTGACAGCCTGCCCGGAAGGTCTATACTTTCTCCCTCAGAGAATTCTATTTCAGTAAGCATTCTGTCTATCTCTCCATCTATTTCAGCTTCCCGGTTCTCCTTTTGTTCACCCGGGACAGGATCACCACGGCCCACATCTTCAGAAGCTCTCAGTGTTATCGTCACATCTTTTCTGATCTGTTTTCCACCGTCATTTATAAACAATGTTACGTCATATCTTTCCTGTGAGGATACGGAATGCCTATGTATCCCGGTCACATTCCCCCCGTTATCCGTCACAAGGCGACCTTGCTCTTCAGGTCCTTTTACTGTCAGCACAAGTATGATGAGTGCAGCGGCAAATGTGACTGCATACAGGCGTTTAGTTATTACAGGGTCTTTGATTATCCTTCTGAATGCTTTTACTGCTCTATCCATCTATATCTCTATCCTTACTATTTTCTGTATCATTGAATAGATCCCTACCGCACCGACTACTACTGTTGTCATAATGATCCTGCCGGCAACAGTCTCATACAGAGGCGATATGTAGTCGGGAGCAAAAATATTGAGAAAAAGGATCACCGCAACAGGCATCAGGAATATGATCATGCCTTCATTTTGCTTCCTCTTAACCAGCTCCTGCACTTCTCTTTCTATGGTCATTTTGTCGATGATCACGCTTGCAGCTTTGCTGAGCGCTATGATAAGACTTGCGCCTGTAGACTTGCATATGGAGTAAATAGTGACAAAGTCGTATACATCCTCGATTCCGCTTGATAGAGCCAGATCCATAAGTACTGTTACATCGTTTTCACCTCCTATTTCCATGCGTTCAAATGCTTTATCGAGTTCTCCCGCAAGTATCGAATCGTTGCCATGAATACTTCTGAGAGATGGTATGGATTCAGCTATTGCATCTTTCATTGATCTGCCGGCACCAATCGCTGTAGAGGCCATGAAAAGAAAATCTTTGAACTCATCCATATACCTTTGTCTTCTTCTGTCTGCCAGTACAGTCTGTGCCATGTTCCTTAATCTTGGCGCAAGTGGAATTATTACTAAACCGAACACCAGATTTCGATACATCAGATAAGACACCAACAGTCCTGCCAAAACGATGCCTGATACAAAAATTATGTTTTCTGATCTGTTGAACCGGTAAATTCTAAGGTCTGTCATTCATCCTGTCTCCATATCCTGCTCTTATCAGTCTTTCTCTGTCATCAAGTCCGTTTCCGGTGTTCACCAGAATTCCATTGTTATCAGTTCGATACATGTAGCTGATAATATAATCCGTTCCGTCAAACCCGATCATTTCCGCTACCTCACATACTCTGCGCTTTCCATCTGCATCCCTTCTGAGATGCACGAATATATCAACAGCATTCGCTATCTGGTTTCTGACTGAAGGAACACTTACCTGAGAGTCAGTAATATACATGGTCTCCAGTCTGTTCAGCATGCCCTTTATCGAGTTGCCGTGACCAGTGCTCATACTCCCGTCATGGCCGGTGTTCATCGCCTGCACCATGTCCACAACTTCACGCCCGCGAACCTCTCCTACAATGATCCTGTCCGGTCTCATTCTGAGACTGGTCCTTATGAGTCTTTCCATGGTTACTTCTCCTTTGCCCACAGAATTCGCTGCTCTGCATTCAAGGTGCACTTTGTTCTCAAGATGTGTGATCTGGAGTTCAGCTGAATCCTCTATGATGATCACTCTCTCCCGCGAGTCGATTGAAGCTGTAAGAGCATTCAGAAATGTCGTTTTACCGGAAGATGTCCCCCCGCTGATAAAAATGTTATAGCCACTCCTTACCAACGCTCTCAGGTCATCAGCGCATTCCTGCGTGATGCTTCCGTAAGAGATCAGATCTTCCATTTCTATTTCTTTCTCTCTGAATTTTCTGATCGTCAGTATCGGTCCATTCAGTGCGACTGCACGAAGCACTCCGTTGACCCTGTATCCTGAAGGAAGCCTTGCATCCACGATTGGATTTGCTTCGTTTATTTCCCTGTGAACATCCGATGCGAACATCCTTATTATGTCTTCAAGCTCTTCACACGAAGTAAAGGAATCATCCTTCTGAATGAGCTGTCTGTTCTGTTCTACGAATATCATGTCAGGCCCATTGACCATGATCTCGTTGACTGATGGATCTTCGAGCAGACTTTTGAGTAACCCATATCTGTCTGACACTCGGTCATAAACTGCTGAAATGATGATCCTCATTTCATATATTTCTGCATATGATGCCAGTTCTGATGCAAAGAATACGTCCTCCGTCCGGGTTTTGATCTTGTCCGCATCCGGAGCTTCTGATGATTCTGTGATCCATCTTCTGATGTCTTTTACCATTTCATCAATTTCTATGTGATATTTAAGGATCGTTTCACGTCTGAGCAGATTCTCCATCTCTGTAGATCCCCCTTACAAAGTCGTCAACAGCAATTGCCTCGTCTTTTGCATCTGATGATTCTATACGTCTTGTTCTTTCTGACTGCTTTTTTCCTATGTACCCTTCAAGTGGCCCGATTCGTCTTCCGTTTCCGAAAAAGAGTATGTCGTTAGAGCTATTTATCAGCTGTACATTAACTTTGCTGAAACAGGTTCCGACATCGAGTATCACAGTATCGAAGTGTTTTCCTACACTGTTTATCAGGTTGCTCAGGTACCTGTGGTCAAGCTCTGCTATAGGATTGATACCTTCAGGCAGCATCAGGTAACTGATGCCATAGCTGTCAGTAACAGTAAAACAGTCAGATGAATAGTCTTTCTTCTCATCTATCATGTACATAAGGCGCCTGAATGCTCCTGTATCATCGGACATGATCCTGTGATGATCATTAACATATCCCAGAGGGATCACTATAACTGAGCCGCCATGTATGTATAGGATCTGTGCTGCAAGGGCACGGCATCTTTCAGAACACATCTGGTCCGATTCGCTTATTACGGCTATGACTTTCGTTGACAGGCTTAATGATCCTTTATCACCTGACCACTCTGAGTGGACTGCAGAGATCTCAGCAAGTATTTTGGAAATACTGCTGTATTTGAATAAAATATGCAGATCTTTATCTTCTCCGCTTGTCACAGGCAATGGTGAAAGAAAAACAGTCCGTCTTCTTAGCTTTATCAAAGAGCTCTCATCGATATCTGATGGCGAAATATCAGTGAGTATCACTGATTCCCGGTCCACGCCTCCGTTGCCGGCAACCTCTACAAAGATGTCCCGTCCTGTCTCAGACAGCATTTCCGCTATGGCATCCCGGTATTCGATATCTCTCATCATGATCCCAACTCTCAATTTCTGTTTCCTCCCGTATGCGAACTATACCTCTTTCCTTTCTTCGATTCAGTACAGATTTCGGCATCATAAAAACACCGGAAATCATTGATTGTCCGGTGTTTTATATGATGTTTGGCGTTTGTCCTTTTGTTTACCCTCACAAAGTGAAGTTATTTGTACAGTCTGTTAGCTATAGCTGCAGGCACATATGCTGTGATGTGTGTACCTTCTGCCTCAAATTCCTCGCTGAGCAGCTGTCCGTATTGCCTTATTTCTGCTATCACTGCTGCATCTCTGTATGGGATGACCATGTCGATATATGTTCTGTTCTTTTTAAGTATCTCACCAAGGGCTAGGTAAAACGCCTCTATCCCTTCACCTGTTTTAGCTGAGATCCTGACCGATGCGTCAGCATCAAAGTCCCTGAACGATGCGCCCGGATCGGTCAGATCACACTTATTCCACAGAGTGATCACAGGCTTGCCGGTTATATTGAGTTCTCTCAGCGTATCGTTCACAACCTGCCTGTGCAGATCTGACTGCTCATCTGATGCATCTACTACGTGTATTATCACATCTGCATATCCGGCTTCCTCAAGTGTTGAGCGAAAAGCATCTATCAGATTGTGAGGAAGCTTATTTATAAAACCGACAGTATCAGTAAAAAGCACCTTCTGTCCGTCAGGCAGTACGGCTGCTCTTGTAGTCGGATCCAAAGTTGCAAAAAGCTTGTCCTCTGATAAAACATCTGATCCTGTGAGCCTGTTAAGCAGAGTGGATTTGCCTGCATTAGTATAGCCCACTATCGCAGCAACCGGCACAGGATTGACTGATCTTTTCCTTCGGGCCGTATCACGTGAGCGTTTCATAGAATCGATATCATCTGAGAGGATGCTTATCCTTTTCTGGATCACTCTCCTGTCAGTTTCAAGCCTCGTCTCCCCCGGTCCTCTGGTTCCTATTCCGGCACCAAGCCGCGACAAGGCTTCCCCCATGCCTCGCAGTCTTGAATATCGGTATCTTAGCTGCGCGATCTCGACCTGAAGTTTTCCTTCGCGTGTGCCTGCGTGTGCAGCAAAAATATCCAGTATAAGCATTGTACGATCAAGGACCTTGCAATCTGTAAGCTCTGACAGGTTCCTGAGCTGTGACGGGGAAAGTTCGTCATCGCAGATAATGCCATCTGCTTCGTACATCTCTATCATTTCCCGAATCTCAGATGCCTTTCCCCTGCCTATATATGTGCTTCGGTCAGGCCGCTGCAGTCTTTGCACTACATGGCACACAGTCTCACCACCTGCAGTGTCAAGAAGATCCGACAGCTCATCAAGAGATGCCCAGGCTTTCTCCTCGTCAGGTGCCGCGGCTACAAGTATATATCTTTCTGCTCTTTCTATTCTTTCTATATCTTCCATAACAGCATAATATCATATCCATTGAAAATAGTCGCGTACTTGAATAACACAGCTTGTGGAATTATGATTTATAACATGAAAGATAAAAATAGGAAAAACACACATGCAGCATATATAATATCTATCTTTTTTCTGATCTTCTCAGGACTGCTTTTGGCTGCCGCACGCAAGATCACGGGATTCGCTCCCTGGTATGCAACATGTATCTATCCTGTATTAGAGGGAAGTCTGGGAAGAATTTCCGGTATGCTTCCTTTTTCATTTTCAGAAATGTTATGTGCCTCACTCCCTGTGTTGCTTTCAATCGATCTTGCAGTCTGCATTGTAAAAGCCTTGAAAGGTCATTTCCGTATGCTCACAGGCCTTCAGCATTTTTTAAAGCATCTCATATTGCTTGTTTCCGTGCTTGTATTCCTTTACTCAGCAAACTGCGGGGTCAACTATTACCGCGATCCGTTTATCAAGCCCCAGGACTATGCAGACACAGTATTCACTGAAGAAGAGCTTTCATCATTCTGTGAATATACAGCTTTACGTCTCAATGAATGTTATGATGTCTCCGGCGATGTGCCTGTTTATCCTGACAGCAAAGAACTTGCAGATGCTGCCGTCGGATCGATGCATGACCTTTCGGCAGATCATCCTGCTCTTGCAGGCTTTTATCCGCGTCCGAAAATGCTTACATTTATGTCAGGGCTGTTTTCCAGTATGGGCGTGAGTGGAATTTATTCACCTTTCACTATAGAGGCAAACGTAAACGGTGAGATGACCGGTCTTGAAAAGCCTTTCACAGCATGTCATGAATTGTCGCATCTCAAGGGTTATATGAATGAAGGTGAAGCAAACTATATAGGCTGGCTCGCATGTATAAGTTCAGATCATCCTGCTTTCAGGCGAAGCGGCTGGCTCATTGCATGGATCTATGCCGGGAGTTCACTCAGACGCACAGATCCCGACCGTTTTGCATCTATATATCAGAAACTACCTGCCGGAGCTATTTCGGAACTGAAAGAAAACAGCGAATTCTGGGCAGAACATGAGACAAAAGCATCAGAATTACAGGATAAGGTCAATGATACATATCTTAAGTCAAATGGCCAGCCCCATGGCATACAGACTTATGGAACTCTCACCACATTTATGCTGATGTGGCAGCGCAGTATACAGTGAACTATATTCTCTAAAAAAAACAGCGGCTTCAAAAGCCGCTGTTTCTTCATGTCATAATAATGATCAAGGAAGTTTTGTCTTATCAGGCATTCCGGTGAAAACCGGAATAACGAAGGCGAGAGGTTCATTTGTGATACCCATCTTTGCATATGACTTTTTTGTAATATATGCTTCGCTGTACGGAGCCATGACATTGGTCATATACTGATGTGTACCAACTTTTGAAGCACCGTTTGCTACGTTGAATTTCTGTAAATACAGAGTATTTTGTTTCTTATTTATATATCCGCTTGCTATATATGAAGCTGCACCGTTAACTGCCTTTTCAGGTGTAGTCCAGCCCATTTTCTTTGCATATGCAAGTCCTTTTGATACTGCATTTTTTCCGGAAGCGCCGATATTAAACGGGTTGTAAACTACTGTTCCGCCTGACTTTGATCCATTCACCGAAGCGCTGTTTCCTCCTGTTTCCTGAACCACTCTTGCCGCGAGGAACACCGGACTGACTCCGTTATTCTTTCCTGCTTTCATGAAGATGTCAGTAGTGAAACCGTATTTTGCGAGTTTGGTCGGTCCTATGATCTTGTCAACTGCTGCCGCTGTCTGATATTCGGATCTGAAAGAAAGATCCTCGAACATGTAGACCCTGTCCTCGTTCAGGAAGTTCCTTGGATCCATGAAGTATGCAACAACATAGGCACTTGCATTGTACCATCCTTTTTCGATCTGATAATATGCATTCTTCGCATCTCCGGATGTTACAAGCTCAAGATCATCATCGTCTTCAGAAGAAAGGCTCTCTGCGTCAGATTTAAATGAAGAGGTATCAGAAGCCAGAATGATATTCTGTGCTATCTTTTCTTCTTCTGACTGTTCATCCGGTGCCGGTCCGCCTGCAGATTTTTCTTCCGGACTTTCATCTGATGCCGTATCCGGATCATTTTCATCATTATCATCTGCATTGTCTGCATACTTCGCGTCTGTGTCATCGCCCAGAATTACTTCTACATCGCCGGCTTTGACATAACCTTTTACAGCTACAGGAATGTTTCCCTCTATCGCCTCGTCTGATGCTTCGTCGTCTTCAACATCTTCAGCATCAGGAATCTCATCGTCATCCGGATCTCCCGCTTCAAGAAGTGCCTTTTCAGCAGCTTCATTTGCTGCCTCAAGATCTTTATCTTCTGAATCTGCAGCATTGGCATATACAGGCGTCTGACCGCCAGTTGACTTATCTGTGATTATCTCGATCTCGTACCACTTCTGAGAGGATTCCTGACCGTTTACTGCAGCCTTGATGCTGACTGTGCTTCCCTGCTCGAGACTGGTTAAAACTGCAGCATCAGCATCTATACCGTCAAATGCGTTAGCATTATCCGCCTTTACTGTTCCGGTAACAACTTTTGAACTTGCAACTGCTGACTTCACATCTTCGAAAGATGCAGGTGCAGGAGTTTCAGCAAGTGCACCGGCGGCCTTTCCGCTTTCCGCTGTCATTGAATATGAGCTGAAAGAATCCTTTGATGTTGATCTGTATGATTTCGGAAAGCTTTTGCTTACCAGAGACCTTTTATATTTTGTCTCGCTCTTCATGGCATCTATCCAGGATATGCCTGTATTGAGTGCTGTGAAAGACCAGTTAGGATGTGCAGCATGAAGTGCCCTCAGACCAGGCTTGTAAGATTCCGGGAAACCCTGTTGATTCAGGTAAGCTTCAAACTGCTCCGGAGTCATTTTACTGAAATCGTTAGGTGTATATGAAGAATTATCATTCTTCAACGCAGCTGAAGCCGCTGACACTGCAGTACCCAGCTTAACATTCTTTGAACAGATGTAGCCGTTTTTACCGTTTGCAGACACCCTGTACCATGTCTTGCTGCTGCCCTTCGTAGATTTGACCGGATTGGCATCAATGTAGACCGTGATTTCGGCACCTTTTTTCAGGGTGCCTTTTTTCTTCATTTTGACGCCCGGACCTTTTCTGAAGGCTGATTTTTTAGTTACTGTTGCAGAGACCGCACTGTAACTAACATTGTTTACGTAATCAGCCCTTACGAAACCTGTCTTTCCATCAGCTTTAACCTTATACCAGACTTTACTCTTTTTAGTGCTGGTCTTACTCTTGAATACCTCTTTCAGGATCGTTAATTCCGTATCGTCAGCAAGAACAGCGACCTGTTTACCATTCATAGATGCTGACTTTCGCAGGTTTACTCCTGTTGGGGCATTTACCAGACCTTTAGCTTCCGTACCTGATGCAGCAAAAGTATGGACAGGAAGGATCAGCATGAACGCAGCCAGAAGCAGGATCACTACCGCGGTATGCAATGCAGTTTTTCTGTGGTCATATGTCATCATTCTGTCTCCCTTACCTTTACTTTATCAGTATTTCACAAAACGATTCTCATGGATGAAAATCTCTTCAAGCCTGAGGCCAAGCAAATCTGCAAGGTCCAGAGCAAGTTCAAGCGACGGCGTACATCTGCCGTTCTCGATAGAGCTTATAGTCTGTCTGCTGACTCCGAGCATATCTACAAGATAGCCCTGCCCTATCTTTTTCTCTTTTCTGATCTGTGCTAATTTGTTTTCCATAACTACCTCGATCTGTATATCTCATACAAAACATTAGCATACAGGTAAAATAAACTTTCCCTGTTTAGTGGTATGCACATTTTAGGATCAGACCTAAACAGTGTCAATTAAACTTTACAGGTATTAAGCCTATCCTTAACAGGTTTAAATGTTAAGAGCACTTTACATTTCAAAAAGCAAAAAAAATGCCCAAAAAACACTATTCAGGCAAAACAAAAGACCCTGATATCAATCAGGATCTTTCTGGTGCCCAGACCCGGAATTGAACCAGGGACACGGGGTTTACAAAATGCACATTTCCGCAATCCGTTGCAATTACTTGCTTACAGGCGAAAAAGCTTGAAATTTCAATACTTTCAGCTTGTCGCACCTTTTTATATCTTTGCGTAACTTTTCATAGTTTTACACACTTATACATAACTTCTGTGCTAAAAAAGTGTTAATTATCACCTTATAAAACGAATTGAACCAAGGACTTTTTCTGCCCTTGGTTCTTTTACTACTTGCCTTTGAGATACTCACCTATAGCAATATTAACGATTTCATTCACACTCAGACCTGTTTCAGAGGATAAAGCCTTTAGTGTGTCAAACATGGTAGGTGTTACAAGCAGCTGCATCCGTTTTGATCGCGTTTCGGGTGTACTGTCTGCCAGCCTTTTCAGTTCCTCAATCAACTCCGTAGCTGTCGGCATGGTTTGTCTCCTTGTCTCAGTAATAAGCTGATTATAGCACATGGAGACTAACTATGTTACGCCCTTTCCTTTACAAAAGCATTCAGCAACTCAGATAAGCGCCCTGCACTCTCAATCGGTAAGGATATTCCCCTTGTCATGTTTTCATGGTTCTTATCCCATGCGCGGATATCAAGCCTTGGTGTTCCCTTGTTCCAGCTTACAATATTAAGCTCGGTATTCCATCCTGACTCATGCGTACCTATTACTCCAAGATATTCCACGATTTCAAAAGTCATAAGTTTGTTTTCCATGTTTCTACTCCCTTCTGTTCTTAACATATACACATACACGGTGTGTATACTTATAATAACGCTTCTGAACGGCTTTTACAAGCGGAATGAGTATTTATATGGTTTCGATGTAAAAACCGCTTAAATCGTAAAATATTGCCCTGTACGGATTAGCTGTTTCACCTTATGCTATAATCATTCTTGAAGCTGATAATCAGAAGGGATAATAACGATGCGTAAGAGAATATATGAAGTGATAGAGGTTGCAAAGGAAAATGATTTCGCAAGCACTTGCTATGATTGGTTCATGATCCTTGCGATTATAATAAGCATCCTTCCCCTTACCATTAAAGAGCCGGGGGCTGCATTTCAGATAGTGGATAAAATATGTGTCACTATTTTTATAATAGATTATCTTCTGAGACTCATAACGGCTGATTATAAATATGGTTCCCATACTATCGGATCATTTATAAAATACCCCTTTTCCTTTATGGCGATAGTAGATTTACTTTCAATTCTGCCGTCCTTCATCATGATAAACAAAGGCTTTAAACTCTTGCGTTTACTTAGGATGACAAGGGCCATGAGAGTATTCAGGGTATTCCGCGCTATACGTTATTCCAAAAGCTTTGATATTATTGCTGCTGCTATCAAAAGTTCCAAAGATACCCTGCTTGCTGTTTGTGTGCTTGCATTGGGTTATATCCTTGTCTCTGCGTTGATAGTTTTCAATGTTGAGCCTGATTCATTCGGTAATTTCTTTGAAGCAATATATTGGGCTACAGTATCATTGACTACAGTTGGATATGGAGATATTTATCCTGTGACCGCTACAGGCAGAGTCATAACGATGATTTCATCCTTTTTCGGAGTAGCTGTCGTGGCTCTCCCTGCTGGTATCATAACCGCTGGATACATGACAGAACTTGAGAAAAGGAAAAATATCAATCAGGATGATACCTCTCATCCTCATAGCTCCTGATTCTTCTCAAATAGTTATGCATCTTTATATGACAGGGAGCGCACAGGGTAACAAGGTCAGCCATTACATTTTCATGACCAAGATTCTTATAGGTTATGTGATGCACCTGTAAACCGTGCTTTGTCTTTTCCGAAGGTCTGCCACACATCACACACCTATAGGAATCTATCCTCATTCTTTCATGCTCGGTCTGTTTCCATTCTTCGCTGCGTATATACCTGTTATAAAAATCCGACCTGCTCATATTACAGCCCTTGTCAGTTCCAATACATCAACAGGATAAGTTGTGTTCCGCGCCTTTAAGATTCCGTCCTCTACGATGCTGGCACAAAGATTCATTTTCAATGTACCTGAGCGGTTCAGCATTTCAGCTGGGACTATTGTCATTCCGTCAGAATCTATAACAGATTCCTTCTGACCAAAATCCGTCCACCAAATAGCGTATACTGTTTCAAACTCATCCCATGCCGATGACAGTTCTATATGTGATTCTATGTAGTTGATTGTACCTGTTGCGTATGTCTTGAAATCAGAAATGCGCTCAAGGTCTTGAGAACCAACCGCCTTAAAATCAATTCTTACTTTTTCCATTTTTCTTATCCTCTATTTCTATTCCCTGCTCTCTAAGAACCTTTTTAAGTTCCTTCTTTGCTGCCCATACGACTTTCGGAAGTTCGTGTTCTTTGATGCACAGCATTTCGCTAAGTCCATCCCTGCGTTTTTCCATCGGCTTATAAATACCTGCAACGTATATCGAAAAAAGCACAAGCTGATGCGTGGATGACAGTTTTTTGAGATTTAAGCATAGCTGATACTTGTACTCATTATGCTTGTCAGCTGCCTTGAAATATCTTTCCCTTGCTACGATCACGCTATCCGTCAGCAACTTTTCGCGGTTGTTTTCTGTTGACTTGTGCTTCAAGCCGTCCTCACTTGCATTAAGGGATGATTGCGGTGAAGTCGCTTTGTCAAAAGCCTGTATATATCGCTCGTACTTATCCCACATATCAATTTTGAGCCATTCCAAATACCATAGGTACTCATTTACTGTCATACATAACCCCCGGGCTTATTCGCTAAAGAACTTTGAACAAGCTTCATCGGTATCACTTCCAGCAGCTCTCAAAAGCCTAATCCTTTTGCAATCCGTCACAAAAGTTTCATTTCTTGGCAGCAGTAATTCATATGCAAGGCATCTTTTTTTCCTGTAATGTAGGCGAACGGCTATGATTATTCCTATTTTTCCGCTGTTACAAAAACCGTCTGGTCTTATCTGTACGATATCGCCAACCTTGTAGTCAAAATCCCTTACAAAGTGTTTATTTTCATTTCCCGAAGTTTTATTGCCCATATTGTTCCCTATGCTTTATTAACTGAGGATGCAGGGTACCACCACGACAGCAGCACCCTGCACTTCTGCAATTTCTTTGGATGCATTTATTTGCTTTTCAGATTTCTGACAGGTCGTTCTGTTCGCAGCTTCTTATATATTCGATATCACACGCGCCCAATGTCAGCGATTCATTATCAGATAGCTTCAGCTGATACGATATATAATCCCTGCCCTTTTTCGATACAAGCGCACGTATACCAATAATGACCGCTACACGCCCTGCCTGTTTTCCGTTTAGTATCTGTACTATATCGCCCACATGAAAATCTATTTTCCTTTTAAACTCTGCTTCTGTCATCCGTGGTTTTGGGATTTTTGAAGGCATTTCCATTAGTTCGTCTGTGAGTGCTATCATGGTCAACACCTATACCGTCCAAGGCTTATTGTATTTGATTTCGTTGTATGCTTCATTCCAAGTCGGAACGGCAAGAGAAGTCAACGCAGAAAACCCTGCTTTGCTGCCTGTCTGTGATATTTCATGGAATGACCTTTTGATCTCTTCATCATCAACACACTTTGTCTCGTGTTCTCCGTTGTTGATAAGTTCTTCAAGTTCGTTGTAGTAAATCAAAAGCACTCTGCAAATACAATTAACGTAAGGCGGTAGGTTCTTTAAAACATCATAAGGATTTTTCCTGTTACCTACTGCACCCTCAAACGAATAGCGCAGCATCCTTAACTTTTCAAATTCCGTTATATCCTTTTCGTAAAAATCAACAAACTGTTTAAGCAGCTTAAAAGTTTCCGTCTGAACTTCTGCCTTGATCCTTTCATGCTCTGCGATATATGATGCTGTCCAATCAGTATATTCTTCGTCTGTTGTTCCCGGCCTTGTCTCGATTAGTGCTGCCTGTCCCTCATAAAGTTCAAGGCTTTTCTCAAGTTCTTCGATGCGCTTTTCATTCTTGATATATTCTTCGGCTGTCATTGTGCTGACTTCACCCGAAAGCCTGTATCTGATTTCCTTTATTTCTCTTTCGGCATCTTCACACTTGTCTGCCAATTCAAACAGCCTGTTTGCTTTGCGTTCTGCAAACTCGTTATATTTTGCAAGTAGTTCATTAAATGCGCTTTTTTCTTTCTTCATGGTTTTTGTCCTTTCGCTTTTACTTCGCCTGTTCATCTGTAAAAAGGTGAATGTTTTCTTTTATCAGCTTCAGCCGTTTCTGTGAGTCTTTTTCCTCTAAAATCTGCTTTTTAGTTATCGGTGGATTCATAGCAAAAGCCTTCAGCTGTGCTACATCTTCCCGAAGTTCTTTCAAAATGTCCTGATTTGTTTCTGCTGTTTCGTTTGTGTTTGTTTCGTTTGTCATGGTTTCTTCCCTTTCTCCGCTAATAGTGATATTTATTTAAAGGGCGCTTTATAGAGTGCCCCGGCTCTGTTTATCCTATACGCATGACCTTTTGAGGATTCCGCTTTGATGTTCTGCACCCCCATAGCGCCAAGCTGGCTGCTTCTATCGGAGCGCTGTCTGAACCACCGAACCCCCAGCCCCCTGCAATCGGTCTTTTTACTGAGGTTATAGCGCTGTCTCTTAAAGGTTCCTGTTTCTCATACCATGTAACGGTATGTTCATTCAGTTCATTAAGCAGCAAGCTTGATGCAGTTATGATGTTCTGCGCGGAAGGTTTTATAACCGAACCCTTAAAGCGCCACACTTCGCCGATTTTGTCTATCAGTACATCTGAGCCGTTTCTACCGTCTATCACGACACAGGATGCCCTTTTGTATCTTTCATTCAGCCAATTAGCAAGCCACGACAGACCGACTCCAAGCGGTTTTCTGTCTATGAGCGATATTCTTGAAATACCATCATCACCTATGACCGCACCGCATAACACGACCTCAGAACCATCGGCAGAAAACTTGATGCCGTATGCAGTTTTCCCTTCGG
Organism: uncultured Eubacteriales bacterium; assembly: GCA_902786855.1. Classification (GTDB taxonomy): domain Bacteria; phylum Bacillota; class Clostridia; order Peptostreptococcales; family Anaerovoracaceae; genus Crickella. Next base: position 85,999 of record CADAEH010000002.1, read on the forward strand.
GCTTCAGCTTATCGCTTTTACAGGAATCCCATAGTGCCGTATCAATGGCAAAATCCGACTCTGTTTGGATATTCGGACTCCATCTTCCTAACCGCTCCCTGCAAAATCCGTCAGGACTAAGTGTTTTCAATTCTTCCCCTGTAAATTCTTCCGTGAGCCTGTACCCCAAGGCTGGATTACATTCATACCAAAGCGCTTTGTCATCTATCTTGATTTTATCTACAGGGTCAGATGGTATGCTCCACTCATGCCAGCAGCTTGCACCGGGTTCATCGGCTGTTATACATCCTTCCCTGAATCTGCTGAATACTTCTCCTGATGTAGTGGAATAAACAGGCGTACCTATATAAAGCAATTGCCTTATACCTGTGATTGATGCACTCAGCACGGATACAATAGCTTCCGCTTGGTCATCCGTCAGCTCTTGCGCTTCATCAAATACGACTAAGGAAATGCCTTCATATCCTCTTGCTGTCTGTCGTGACCTTGAAGTGAACTCAATAACACCGCCATTATTCAGTTCTATGCATTCTTCACCTATGCCGTACCTGATACGCTTAACAGCTTGCATGACCTCAGGATAACGTTTATCTGTAAACATACTCACAAGCCGTCTGAACGCCCTTTTGGTTGTCCTTACCTGATGTGCTGTGTGCAGGATCCTCTCTGCATTTATCATCAAGCCGTAAAATTCTCGCGCTTCTACGATTACATTCTTTCCGTTTTGGCGCGGTACGGATAGACCTGCACTTGTAACGGTATAGTTTCCGTATCCGTCTTTACCAAGCCATGCATCCAATACCAAGCGCTGCCAATCATCCAATATGTAGCCGTATTCTTTCATCAGCATTGCTGCACCTGTACCGTCTGTGCTGGCTCTTTCGGGTTCTATTCTGATTCTTGGTTTCTGATTGCCCTGCATCATTTCGCTTCTTTCATTTGCCTTACGATATCAAGGGTAGTTCTTCCGTTGTTTATGATTTCGGCTTGCATTTCCCTTGGTAGGTATGAGGTGTATTTTTCCAATGCTGATAAGTATGTTTTCATAAGTGACACATATCCCTTGAATGCAGGGTTCTCCCTTATGCCTTTCTGACCACCGCCATTATCATAAGGAACAACTATTCCGCTGCTTTTGATAAGTGCCCTTGAATCATCAAGCTTTATTCTCATCCATGCGAGATTATCAATCACAGGTGCCAATACATCCTGTTGCTGTTTTGGTATGTGTGCTTCATCAAGCAATGCATATAAGCGCCTGTATTCGGCTTCTATGCGTGTATCATTAGTAGTCATTAGCTACCCCCTAAAATTTCGTTTATCAACTAAATGCGAGCGCTGGCGGCTTGTTGTAGCGCCTGTGTAGGTGTAGGGGACAAGACCGCTCCCCCTAAAACATTTTTTTACGCTCATTATTTTTTTATTTTTTCTTCCTGTGTCTGCCTGATTATTTATTGTGACAGCAACACCTGAAGCTCTCTGTCTATCCCATTCTTACCCCTGCGGAGCTGTTCGCTTATCTCTTGTTCAGTTGGTGTTAGTCTTGTTTTCCAATCTGACTCACCAAGCCTTGACCTATCTTGTATCAAGCTATCCAATTCCTCTTCATATTGCTTTAATATCCAATCAGGGGAGCCGTGTTTCCTTAGTGCCCGGTAGCAAGCGTTCAGCTTATCTATCTCGGTATCTAAATAAGTCCTCAGCTGCGCTTTGTTTTCTTTATCTGAATCTGACTTGATGCGGTTCCACGTTATCTGTTCCTTGTTTTCCTGTTCGCTGCTTACTGCAATACCGAAGTCATTTGCCAACTTTATGACAGCATCCTTAAAGTCGATACCGAAATACTGTCGTGCAAAGTCGATGACATCCCCTTTCATATCACATGACCAGCAGCGCCACCTGTTACCCTTTACGGATAATGAAGGGTGCTTATCGTTATGGAACGGACAAAGCATTTTGCCGTGTATCACCTGCGACCCTGTGTAATATGTGATAACCTGTACAGGATCAAGTGTTTTTATTTCATTGATTGTCTGTTCTGTTATCTTCATATCTATCCTCATTCACTTATAAAGTCAGAATAGTTAGTAAAGTCAGTAGAGTTGAAATAGTTAGCAAAGTCAGTATTTGCAAGACTTTTGCGACTTTTCCGACTTTCTGCTACTCGTTAGCGTGGTTATGGTTCGTGAAGTGGTAGTCCTTTCCATACTTGACAAAGGAAAACCCATCCTCACGCAGCAAAGCTTCATACTTCTTCAAGTCCATTCCAAGCTGATTGGCATTACTCGGGATTGGTGTATTGGTCTTGTAACTTATCTTGATGAGATCGCTCGGCTTACCATCCCAAGTCACGCTCCATTGAGTAACGGCTTGCAGGGTCTGTCTGATATTTGTCCGCTCATATTCTTTCCGTAGTCTATCGGCTACAACTTCTTCCGTTGTGCTGTATCTTTTCCAAATGAAATTGTCAGTATCGAACTGTATTGCGTACTCCTGTGATTCAACATCACGCCCCTTTATCTTCAGCACACCTGAACGCTCAGAGTTCTTGTCCTTGGTCAACATCCATATACAATCGGCTGCCGGGTTTATTCCCGACCCCCTTGCTGAGTCGTAGTCATCCGAATACACCTCACCCTTGACTACATGGTTCACAATCACGACGGATACATCATGTTTATCAGCAATATCCTTCAATACTGTTACGTCACGATAATCCCATGAGTAAGTATCTTCTCCATTCTTGCGCTTGCTTCTGATTTTGCTGAATACATCAACGACAACCAGCTTTATATTTGTGTTGTAGTCGAGGATCGCGGTAAGCGTTTCCGCGAAGCCGTTATCTAATGTCAATGGAATGCCCTTATCAGTTGTCAAATTGTTGCGTGTAATGATGTGGCAATCATCTGATAACGGCAGCGTTCTTGATATCAAATTAAGTCGGTCATGTGGTCTGCTCTCGCTCGATTCCATGTCAAAGTACAATGTTTCGCTCTTGTCCGTAGGAAAACCGAAATACTCCATTCCGTTACTTACGGCAGCACACAAGCCAAGAGCAGCAAAGGACTTGAACATCTTTTCTTTTCCAGCGAAGTGCGTTACCCCCACAGGCAGGATGCCTTTAACAATCCACTTAGTCGGTGGAATGTCCATTGATGCAAGTTCAAGAGCCCCATACATCATAGGAATATGGATTCCCCGCCTTTTCAGAAATTCTCTTTCTAAATCAGCATTATGTGTGTTTTCTCCCTTTTGTAATTCCCTGATATCCTCATTTGTCATCTATTCACCCTGCCGTGCCAAAAGAAATAACGTTCCCTTGATAGACCTGCTCACTCCTGAACCTCATCCCCGTTGAGAAAGTCAATGAAGCGATCAAAATTGATGAGGTACTTATTTCCTGTCTTCAAGTAAATAATTTTGCTCTCAATACATAGTTGCCTTATGAAGTGATAGGACAATCCTGTACGAGCAGATACTTCCTTGATTGGGAGCATAAGCGGTACCTTGTGCCGCATTTTCCCTTCATGTATAACCATTCAGCCCCCCTATTCCTCAAACAAATCTTCGACAGAAAGTTCCAACGCATCCGCTACCTTCTTCTTCCATCCCGGCCAAAATTCCACTTTTCCATTGATGGCTGCATAAAGCGCCTGTGGAATGATGCCTGACTTGAGTGCAAGCTGTCTGACCGACATTTTTCTTTGCTCCAATTCCTTTTTTAACCTTACAGAACTCACTTTTCCCCTCCCTGTTCGTCAATTTTCAAGTATTGCAAGCTTACGGTGTTTATGTTAAAGTATTCAATGTAATTTATAAATGACATTTGTACACCAATTATCAATATTATGTTAAGGTTGAATGTGAGGTTTATATAACATGAAGTACAATCCAAGAACATTAGGCAAGAAGATCCTCGACTGTCGTGAAGAAAAGGGCTTTACTCAGGCTGCGCTGGGTGAAGAACTTGCCAACCGCATAAAGGATGACCCTGAAGCAAAGAAATACGATCGCACGACTATATCAAGATGGGAAAGCGGAAACACCTCTCCAAGAGTCAATGAACTTCTTGCACTTTGCGATATCTTTGAATGCGATTTTGGATATCTAATCGGAGAGCCGGGATATGAAAACAAGACAAGGGCAGCAACAGATATGGCAAAGGAAACCGACCTAACAGGAGAAGCTGCCTATATATTGCAAAAGTACAAAAAGAGCGCCAGCAAGAGAGAACCATACACAGCAAGCAAATTTCTTTATCCTGATGAATTCATCCCTGCCCTTATCTCATATATGTTGACAAGTGATGACTTTAATCGGCTTGTAAATCGTATTTGCTCACAGAACTGCAATGCTAATGATTATGATTTGATGCCTGACATTGAAAAAGAAATCGTTACAGAGGCATATACAGCCGCAAAAAGATTTATCGGATCTGAATCCGTAGCGGATATTTCGTTACTAAGGGTTGGGTATCTTGGAGCGTTGAATATCATCATGGCAGAAAAGAAAGACGCGATTAGAGACCATATAAAGTCATCAGTAACAGACACAATTAGAAGGTATAACGATACGGATGCAGATAGTTATCTCGCAGAACAGACAGATGAGTACTATGAATATGTGTTTACCGAACGAATGAAAGATGCTTTTGACCTTGTAAGCACAGAGGAAAGCGAGGCTATAGAGATGAACAACTTCCTCAATCAAAAGGACTTGTTCAATATCGTATCTAAATTCATGGAACCAATCACTAAGCACAGAAAAGAGGTGTAGACATGGCAAAGAAAACTAACTGTGTAATAAATGGGAAACCGTATTACAGGCTGACCAAGACCATTGGGCGCAAGCTTGTTAATGGAGAAGAGGTCGCTGTGCGTAAATCATTCTATGGCTCATGCAAGGCTGATGCAGAAGCAAAGTATCAAGCATACTTGGATAAGAAGAATGCAGGGATCGAGACAAAGACTCAGTATTTCGGAGTTCTTGCTGATGGCTGGATATCAGAGTTCTTTGTTAATGACGGTTCATTGAAGGACTCAACAAAAGCGCGTTATGTAGCTGCATGGAACCGCACCTTCAAACCTAAGAACGTAAAAAAGGCACGCAGCAAACAAGCGCTTGAAATCTATCATAGTTCGCTGGATACCATTACTGCAAAGACCCTGCAATCCATTTATAACGAAATGGCAAAGAACGGTGTTCCTGTATCTGAGATAAAGACCATTCATAAAATCATGAAGAAGTTTTACAGGTACATAGAATATGAAGGGCTTGGAAGGGATGTTACAGGACCGCTGACGATACCTAAGGAAAAGGTAAACGCTGCCGACTCAGAAATCAGAGTGTGGACGGATGAAGAAATCAAGACGATACTAAACAACTTTGACAAGGCAGATAATCGCTTCAGGCACCGTTTTTTAATCGTATTGGCATATTATACCGGGTGCCGTAAATCTGAGCTTTTAGCCCTAACTTATGACGATATAACTGAGGACGGAGTACGAATCACAAAGACCCTTGCAGAGGTTAGTGACGGACTTGTTAACGGAAAGATGAAAACACACTTAGCCGTTACAGACCCTAAGACAAGAAAATCCGTCAGGACTATCCCTGTTGATCCTGTTGTGCTTGAGGAATTGAAACTTCACAAGAAATGGCATAAAGCTGAGCAATTAAAGAACGGATATCGCAGCAATTACATTTTTACTACTGACAGCGGAGAATTTTATAACAATAAAAATCTCGATGTTGCGATATTCCGTTACTATAAGAAGATTGGTGTTGAGCCTAAGACGATGCACACATACAGGCATACATACGCAAGTAATCTATGTCGCTTCGGAGTTCCTATACAGACAGCCTGTGTGCTGCTTGGACATGACTCCATAGAGACTACCGCAAGATTCTATGTAAATGTTGCCGAAGACTCAAAGCGTAATGCAGCTATGCTGCTGAGGAAGGCAGTTGAAGCATAAACAAAAACCCTGTATCACTACAGGGTTTCTTTTTTTACCATATTTTCGCCAAACAGCTTTTCTTCTTTTGCGCCGACTACTTCTTTCCACTCGGAAACATTTTTCCCTTTAAGCAATTTATTTATAGACCATACGTTGAACTCATCCCCGAACTGAGAGCCTTCTATAGTTTTGTTTTTATGCTTGTGCATATAAGGTATATAAGCATTTTCCTGAAGTTCTGCTGTGCCCTTTTCTGTAAGCCTATATTTTCTATTGATTGCATATTTCTCAATTTCTTCACTCGGTAAGGCTGAAAGAACAGTTTTTAATATATCGTCTTTTTTACCCTTTACAGGTATATCATGTTCTTCGGCTATAGCTTTAAGCTCCGCAACCGTCAGGCGCTTTATAGTGTTCTCCGCGCTATCATACTGTATATAGCCCCTATCAAGTAATGACTTTAACGCATTGCCTACATCCCTTATTCCGTATTCAAACCACCAAAAGCCCGGGTATCCGTTTTTAGGCTTTGGATATGTGCCATATGAACAATATTCCAATAAAAGGTCTTCTGCCACATATAGACCTGTACTTGATGGATATGAGATCGCTTTACGTTCGTCAAATGTGATTACCCTTTTCTCAAATGGCGTTCCCTGATGTGCAGCGCAGGTATAGTATTCGTCTGCCTGATAATAAGGGCGCTCATCAGCATCTATTGAACTTGAATCTGCATAAGCCTTTGAAACAGGCGCTTCAGCTTTGACTTCTTTTTTACCTACTAACTTTGAAAATAAACCCATGATTTCCCCTGCCTTTATACGAATTAAAGATATATGGTTCTATTCAATTTTAGTCGCTTATTTGCAGTTAATCAACATGACAGGCTCAAAATATAACAGTATGAGTGTTAATGGATGTGTTAAAGATGTGTTAATTCACATAATTTAGGCATATTTCAAGAAATAAAAAACCCCTGAATCCGTTGGAATTTCAGGGGTTCGTGGTGCCCAGACCCGGAATTGAACCAGGGACACGGGGATTTTCAGTCCCCTGCTCTACCTACTGAGCTATCTGGGCATAAATGATTATGGTGGGCCATCTTGGGGTCGAACCAAGGACCTGCCGGTTATGAGCCGGATGCTCTAACCTCTGAGCTAATGGCCCACATTTATTGAGAAAAATGGTCGGGGTGGCAGGATTTGAACCCGCGGCCCACTGGTCCCAAACCAGTTGCGCTACCAAACTGCGCTACACCCCGATATTTTCTCTGTTGTTGTGCTCCTTAAAGAAGCATGGTCGGGGTGGCAGGATTTGAACCCGCGGCCCACTGGTCCCAAACCAGTTGCGCTACCAAACTGCGCTACACCCCGATATTGTTGGCAGGGGCAGTAGGACTTGAACCCACGGCACGCGGTTTTGGAGACCGCTGCTCTACCAACTGAGCTATACCCCTATATTGATGGCGGAGAAGATGGGATTCGAACCCATGCTGCCCTTATCGAACACTAACGGTTTAGCAAACCGTCCTCTTCAGCCACTTGAGTACTTCTCCTTGATAATCCTTGGCGGAGAGGGTGGGATTCGAACCCACGGTCCCTTGCGGGATCACTGGTTTTCAAGACCAGCTCCTTAAACCACTCGGACACCTCTCCACTTACAAGTTGGGATAAAGTGAATTGGTGACCCATCGGAGATTCGAACTCCGGACACCTTGATTAAAAGTCAAGTGCTCTACCGCCTGAGCTAATGGGTCACAATTGGCTGGGGTAGCAGGACTCGAACCTACGAATGACAGAGTCAAAGTCTGTTGCCTTACCGCTTGGCTATACCCCACTATAGAGTAGTCGTCAAACCGTAGAAAAAAAATTGGTGAGCCCACAGGGATTCGAACCCCGGACACACGGCTTAGAAGGCCGTTGCTCTATCCAACTGAGCTATGGACCCACAGTGCCCAACTTGTGTTATATAAAATAAATGGAGCGGATGATGAGAATCGAACTCACGCTATCAGCTTGGAAGGCTGAAGTTCTACCATTGAACTACATCCGCAAAAGATGGAGCGGAAGACGAGATTCGAACTCGCGACCCTCGCCTTGGCAAGGCGATGCTCTACCCCTGAGCCACTTCCGCATACTCTGGTCGAGGGGGATGGATTCGAACCATCGAAAGCAGTGCTAACGGATTTACAGTCCGCCCCCTTTGGCCGCTCGGGAACCCCTCGACAATAACAGTCTTCAATTGTGCTGTTTTATATTATTAAACTTTTTGGGATTAGATGCAAGCACTTTTTAAAGTCCACTTGCATCTATTCTCAAACTTGGAGCTGATGGAGGGAATCGAACCCCCAACCTGCTGATTACAAATCAGCTGCTCTACCGTTGAGCCACATCAGCACATGGCGACCGGGAACGGGCTCGAACCGTCGACCTCCAGCGTGACAGGCTGGCATTCTAACCAGCTGAACTACCCGGCCATTTTTTGACGCCACATTATATTAGCACAGCATATATTACATGTCAACCGGAATTTTGATCTATTTTTTATTCCTGCAATAAATACTTTTTCAGCCCCGGTCAGTTCTGATACGGATAATACCTTTTTCTTCGGAAAGTATCCTGGCCTGCCCGCTTGTCAGATTAGTCATAAGGCTTCTGATCTCACTTTCATTTTCTGACAGGCATCTGATCTGCGCCCTGACTACATCACTGTATTCTGGATCCGTCAGTTCAAACTTTCCATCAGCAGCAAGGTTCTGAAGCTTACTGAGAAAAGAATACTCAAATTCATATCTCAGCAGACTGCTCTCCATTACATCACATCTGCCGGCAGCCTCGATCCCAAGTCTTGCAGCAGCTGTATATGCCCTTGCCAATCCACCTGTACCGAGCTTGATGCCACCGAAATACCTTGTTATTACTACAGCTAAATTGGTCAGACCTTCCCCTGCTATCATCTTAAGCACAGGAAGTCCGGAAGTACCGCTCGGCTCACCATCATCGCTTGCCCACTGCACTTCCTGCCCCGGTCCGGTTATTATGGCAGGAACATTATGTGTCGCATCGCGGTACTTCTCTTTTACTTTCATGACAAAAGCCTTCGCCTCATCATAGGTCTCAACAGGCATTGCCTGTGCGATGAAGCGCGACTTTTGTATTACATATTCAGCTTCTCCATATCCGTAAAGTGATCTGTAAAGGAGCATACCTACTCTTTCTGTTCCTTCTCGATTTCAGTATCTAGAGGATATATTTATCTACATCGACTTCTTTGATCTTTTCGTGGAGCTTTTCCTGTACCATTGCTCTGTCGATGATCACGTCTTCTATTTCAGAATCAGGTAAATTGTAACTGATATCCTCAAGCACGATCTCAAGTATAGTGTGCAGTCTCCTTGCTCCGATGTTTTCAGTCTCTTCATTCATCAGGAATGCGAGATTAGCAATCTCATCTATTCCGTCTTCGGTAAATTCAACGTGAACACCTTCAGTCTCGAGTAATGCTTTTTGCTGCTTGGTCACAGCGTTTTCAGGGACAGTAAGGATCTTTTTAAAGTCATCTCTGTCAAGATTTTTAAGTTCTACATTAATAGGAAATCTTCCCTGAAGTTCTGGTATCAGGTCTGAAGGCTTAGAAACGTGAAAAGCTCCCGCGCCAATGAAAAGCATATGGTCAGTCTTGACCGGTCCATATTTTGTATTTACAACGCTTCCTTCCACGATAGGAAGAATGTCTCTCTGGACTCCCTCTCTTGAGACATCAGCACCTGATCTCATGCTGTTTCCGCTGGCTATTTTATCGATCTCATCTATGAAGATGATCCCGTTCTGTTCAGCATTTTCGAGCGCCTCATCAGTCACCTGATCCATATCGATCAGTTTCTGAGCTTCCTGCTCTCTGAGGATCCTTCTCGCGTCTTTGACCTTGCATTTTTTACGCTTAGTCTTCTTAGGCATCATATTGTCAAAAATATTGCCAATAGCTATCATGCCCTCATTCTGAGTGTCCAGTTGATTGGTCTTAGGCACATCATCGACTTCGATCTCAATGATCTCTTCTTCAAGTACGCCACTTCTCAGTTGTTCTCTCACCTGTTCGCGTGCCATCTGGATATCTGAATACTCCTGGCTCTGCTCGTACTGTTGTTTCTGTTTTTCTTCGTACTCCTGCCTCTGACTCTTGTACCCGAGGTTGCCGAAAATATTGCCAAGCTGAACACCGCCGCTCTGCTTCTCCTCATGGCCGCCCGGTATTATAGCTTTTACGATGATGTCCTCGGCGATTTTATCAGCCATTTCCGAGTTCTCATCCATCCTCTTCTGTTTGCTGAGTCTCATGCTTGCTTCTACGAGATCCCTGATCATTGAGTCAACATCACGGCCTACATATCCTACTTCTGTAAACTTAGTAGCCTCGACTTTGACGAACGGAGCATCCATGAGCTTTGCAAGCCTGCGTGCGATCTCAGTTTTGCCTACACCAGTAGGTCCCATCATCAAAATGTTCTTAGGAGATATCTCTTCTCTCATTTTCTCAGGGAGCAGACTTCTCCTATAACGGTTCCTGAGTGCGATGGCTACGTATTTCTTCGCTTCGTCCTGACCGATAATAAACTTATCAAGCTCAGCGACTATTTGTTTTGGAGTCATATTCTTGATATCTGCCATTATCTGACCTCCCCCAGCTTCTCTACTGAAATGTTGTTGTTGGTGTAAACACAGATACTTGAGGCAATCTCAAGTGACTTTCTGACGATGGTCTCAGCATCCATATCTGTATTCTCGTACAGAGCTACAGCTGCCGAATAAGCATAGTTCCCACCTGAACCGATAGCAACTACGTCCTTGTCAGGTGAGATAACTTCACCATTTCCGGATATAACAAGAAGATCATCTGCATCTGCCACGATCATAAGCGCTTCAAGGTTTCTCATAGCCTTGTCCGTTCTCCAGTACTGAGCCAGATCTACAGCAGCTCTCTTAAGGTTTCCTGCATGTTCCCCAAGCTTATTTTCGAATTTTTCTGTAAGATTGAACGCATCAGCAACAGACCCTGCAAAACCGGTAAGCACTTTATCCTTATAGATTTTTTTAACTTTTTTTGCCCCGTTTTTCATTATTGTTGTCTGGCCCATAGTGACCTGGCCATCGCCTCCAATGGCAATATCGCCGCCCGGTCTTCTGACACAGCATATAGTGGTTGCATGAAATTCGATCATTTTATTTCTCCTTATATCTGCACTCCGGATTGGAGCACTTGAACTTCGAGGTCCTTCCTTTGCTCTCTACTATCATAGATCCGCATTCAGGACACATTCTTCCTGTCGGTTTATCCCAATAAGAGATATCGCATTCAGGATATCCGCTGCATCCATAGAATACCTTGCCTGTCTTTCTTCCCCTCTTTTCCACGATATCTTTGCCGCACTTCGGGCACTTGATACCTGTCGATATTATGATAGGTTTAGTATTTTTGCATTCAGGATATCCCGTGCAGGCAAGGAAATTTCCAAAACGGCCTTCCTTTATCGCCATAGGTTTGCCGCAGAGTTCGCACACCTCATCAGAGAGCACGACTTCTTTTTCGATTCGCTCTACTTCCTTATCGGCTATAGATAGCTCTTCACTGAACCCTTTATAGAAATCCGCGATGACGCTCTGCCATTCAGTATCCCCAAGCTCTATTTCATCGAGCTTATCTTCCATTTCTCCGGTGAACTGTACATCCACAATATCTGAGAAATAGTCCTGAAGAATGCCTATTACATCGAATCCGAGCTTGGTCGGCTGCAGGCTCTTCTTGACACGTTTTATATATTTTCTGCCCAAAAGAACCGTTATTATGGATGCATACGTACTTGGTCTGCCTATATTCTTATCTTCCATCTCCTTGACAAGACTGGCCTCGGTGTATCTTGCGGGCGGCTGAGTAAACTTCTGTTCAGTTATCAGCTTAACAAGATCAAGCACCTCACCCTCGCTTATCTTAGGTATGATAACATCCGTTTCTGCAGAATGTGGTTTGTATATCTTACGCCACCCATCAAAAGTCATCCTGGATCCATTGGCTCTGAATTCATATCTTCCGTTTTCTATGTCTACCGTGACGGTGTCATACTGTGCCGCTGCCATCTGAGATGCGGTAAATCTCCTCCAGATGAGATCATATAGTTTAAACTGATCATCTGTAAGGGAGTTCTTTATCATATCAGGTTCCAGTGAAATGTCAGACGGTCTGATGGCCTCATGGGCATCCTGCATGGACTTGTTTTTATTGGCAAAATAGTTGTTGGCAGTATACTCCTCACCGTATTTCTCACGTATGAATGAATTCGCCATTTCTTTCGCCTGTGATGAGATCCTGACAGAGTCAGTTCTGATGTATGTAATCAGACCACGCTCGCCGATACCCTTGAGGGAAACGCCTTCATAAAGCTGCTGTGCTATCTGCATCGTCTTGGATGTCTGGAATCCAAGCTTGAGCGACGCTTCCTGCTGAAGGCTTGAAGTAGTAAATGGTGCATAAGGTTTGGTCTTTCTTTTGCCTTCTTTTACAGACTTTACGATATATGTGCCTGCGTCAAGTTCTGTGCGGATCTTTTCAGTCTGTTCAGCTGATGTGACTTTTGCCTTTTTTCCTCCTATTTTGCTCAATTCAGCAACGAAGCCGTCGCCGAAATCCGCTGCTATATACCAATACTCTTCAGGTATGAAAGCATTGATCTCGTTTTCTCTGTCACATATAAGCTTGAGTGCGGCTGACTGGACTCTTCCACCTGAAAGACCTCTTGCTACTTTCTTCCAGAGAAGAGGACTTATCTGATATCCTACGAGTCTGTCAAGTACTCTCCTTGCCTGCTGTGCATCAACGAGTGCCTTGTCTATTGGTTTTGGCTCCTTTATCGCTTCCTGAACTGAATTCTTATTGATTTCATTGAACATGACTCTGCAGTCTGACCCTTCGTCAAGACCGAGCAGATATGCAAGATGCCAGGATATCGCTTCTCCTTCGCGGTCAGGGTCGGTTGCCAGAAGGACTTTTTTTGCATTTTGAGCTTCTTTTTTGAGTTCCTTTATGGTTTCAGCCTTGCCGCGAATATTGATATACTCAGGCTCAAAATTATTATCCACATCAACACCCAGTCTGCTCTTAGGCAAGTCTCTTACATGCCCTACGGACGCCATGACCTTGTATTTTGACCCGAGGTATTTGCTGATTATCTTAGCCTTGGATGGGGACTCTACCACTAGTAAAGTCTTCTCAGGTTTTTTCTTAGAGGCAGCCTTCCTGGCTGTGCTCTTTTTTGCTGTTTTCTTCTTAACTGAAGCCTTTTCAGCTGCAGTTGTCTTTTCAGCTTTACTGGTTGCTGTTGCCATTTTTTATTTTCTTCCTTATATATAGATTAGCTTCAACCAGGAGCGAAGCTTCAACAAGCTCGCTTGATTGAAGCGAGCGACGCCGTCAACAGACGCCGGGAACTTCAGCTCCTGAGAGCGTCGGTCGGGGATTGTTTACCCGCCACCGACGATTGAAAATGGAACCCGCCGCCTACTTCGTTGAGGCGGGGGACATCCGGCGTCTGTTATATCAGCTTTTTCCTTACGGTGAAATACTTTACTATACGACTGCATCGTTTTGCAAGCCCAAATTATCCCGCAATAAAAATCTTTCCCGCATATGTCTGGAATAGTCCTTTGATCTCCATGACTGTGACGATGGCATTTACTGCCGCAGCGGTCATGCCTGTGTCTTCTGCTATTCTGTCAGGAACAGCTCCATTATATCTCTGTACAGCCTCATATATCTTCTTCTCATCACTACCGAGTTTCATTACAGCAGCAGTCGCAGAAGCTGTATCCTTTCCTATGCACCTGGCAAGATCATCTATCACCACAAGCGGATATGCGCCATCTCTTATAAGAAGATTACATCCTATGCTGAATTGACTGTTGATATTCCCCGGTACAGCAAATACAGGTCTTCCCTGCTCCATTGCGTGCTGTGCTGTTATAAGTGAACCGCTGTTCATATTTGCCTCTACGACAGCTGTACATCCTCCCAGGCCGCTGATTATACGGTTTCTTCTGGGATATTTCCACTTTTCGGCATGATCGTCAGGCTCATATTCACTTACCATCAGTCCGCCGCTCTCAAGCCCTTGCCTCATCAGGTCACGGTTCTTTACAGGCACCATATTGTTCAGACCTCCCGGAAGAACGCCTATCACTTTCCCGCCGGCATCCAAGGCTCCTCTATGTGCAAAAGCATCTATACCATACGCAAGCCCGGATACTACAGGGATGCTGTTTTCGCCGAGTCTCCGTCCTATCATTGTTGCAATTGTCTTTCCGTAAAGAGTGTATTTTCTTGATCCGACAACTGAAACAGAGTCGGCTTTCAAAAGTGATATGTCACCCATACAATAAAGTTGAGATGGCGGATCAGGTATATCTCTTAATCTTGCAGGAAATTCTGATGATTTTATGTCGATTCGCTGTATTTTATATGTCATTTCGGTCTCCGACTGTTTAATTATTGACTGTATCGATCATGCGATAGCTCAGGGCTTCTGCCAGATGATCTGTCTTGATGCATCTGCTCTCTGCTATATCTGCTATTGTCCGTGCGACTTTCAGAGTCTTCTTGTACGACCTCGGTGTCAACTTCAGTGCATTGAAAGCTTCATTCATAAACCGCTCTTCTTCTTCACCCAGCCTGCACCACTGTTCTGTTTCCTTTTCGGTCATATCGGCATTGGCAGAAAGCCTGCCTTCGTTTCGGGCAAAACTGATACCTTTTTCTACGATTGCACGCATATCCGAAGTGCTAAGCCCTGTTTTAACATTGCATTGACTCCTTAGTTCATCATACTCGATCCTTTCCATCCCTATTCTCATATCTATACGGTCCATCATAGGTCCACTCAGCTTTTTTCTGTAACTGTCAAGCTGAGCTTCCGTGCATCTGCACATTTTCGTGCTGTCACCATAAAAGCCGCACGGACATGGATTGGCTGCCATTATAAGCTGGAAATTACATGGAAAAGTATAATTATCGCCCTTGCGGAAATGAACTATCTTCTTTTCTTCTATAGGTGTCCTCAGTGCTTCTATCTTTTCCCTGTCGAATTCACACACTTCATCGAGAAAAAGGATTCCGTTATGTGCCAGTGTGATCTCGCCCGGTACAGGTATGCTGCCACCCCCGATCAGTCCCGCCCTGCCTATTGTATTATGAGGGTTACGAAAGGGTCTGATGAGCGGGATGTCTCTGCCAAAATTAGTCCTTCCTGCTGCAGAATAAATTATCGCAGTCTCGATCCTTTCTTCTTCTGTCATCGGGGGCATTATTGCCGGCAGCCTGCTTGCAAGCATGGTTTTCCCACATCCCGGACTTCCTATCATAAGCAGACCATGCCTGCCCGTAACGGCTATGATCAGGGCCCGTTTTGCGCTCTCCTGGCCTCTGATATCTGCGAAATCTCCTCTTTCCACGGCAGCCTTTTCCATCTTCTCAGCAAGCGTTTTTCTGGCTTCACTGCACAGATCTTCAGGCATTTCATGGCTCCAGCCGTTTATCAGTCTTACTGCTTCTATCAGGGTCCTTACCGGGAACAATTCGATCCCGCTGACCATTGAAGCTTCCAGAACATTATCAGCAGGAATTATCACTTTCTTTATCCCTGCTTTTTTCAGGCATATGACCATTGGCAGCACACCTTCAGTACCGAGAACACTGCCTTCCAGTGACAGTTCCCCTATAAGGCCATACTCTGATATCTTGCCGCGATCAATGTACTCAAATGATGTAAGAACTCCTGCAGCTATAGGCAGATCAAGTCCGCTGCCGTTCTTTCTGATGCATGCGGGCGTAAGATTGACCGTTATCCTTCCTCTGGGGTAATCCAGATCGGAATTTATTATCGCGCTTTTTATTCTCTCTCTTGATTCCATAACCATGGTTGAAGCCAGACCAACTATGTTCATCGCGGGAAGTCCTTTTGAAATATCAGTCTCTACATATACGTTTACGCCCTCTACTCCTTTGCATACAGCTGTATGTATCCTGCTGAACATATATGCCTCCTATATACAATCTGTGATAAGGTTTGCCGTTATCTCCATTACATCCAGAGATACGTTTCTCCACATAGCATGTCTGCCTGTAAGATAACATTCAGCCGAGCGTCTTATACTGCGCTGTTTTTCCTCAGTAACAGCATCGGCCGGGTATCCAAAATCATCGGCCGTTCTTGTCTTGACCTCGATGAAATGCAGCACACCGTCTTTGATCGCTATGATGTCTATCTCTCCCACTCTGGTACGATAGTTGCGGTCGAGGATCTGATATCCTGCATCCTCAAGCATATGAGCAGCAAAGTCTTCTCCGTGATCCCCGATTCTTTTGCAATATTTCCTCATAGATATCTTCCTCCATTCAAAACTTTTTTCGGTATTGGAATAGTAGCACCAATCAAAAAAACTGTCGAACAGAATAATCACGATATCCTGCAGCGTTTTCACTTAGTGAAAAAAGTGCACAAAAAAACACGGCTTCAAATGCACGATCTCGCATTGATCATGCATTTCAGCCGTTTTTTCTCTTTATCCAAGTTACAGGACGAATCTTTCTATAGCCTGTGCAACACCGTCTTCATCGTTTGTGCCTGTTATGTAGTCAGCGTGATCAGCTGTTCCTCCCCATGCATTTCCCACAGCAACACCCAAGCCTGCGAATTCCAGCATTGCAGCATCATTAGGTGCATCACCGCAGCACATAAGTTCAGAGCGGTCAACACCTGTCATTTTGAGCAGTTCGATCAGAGCAGTCTTCTTACTTGTATTCGGTCCGCCGACCTCAAGATTATTTGCAAAAGATGAAGTAATCGTGGCATCAGGTATCGATTCTATTTTTGCGCGTGCATCCTCAAGGTCATCTGTTGACTTGAAACAGAAATTAACATTTTCAATACATCCCGCATTTTCAAGCAATAGATCAGTTATACCTTCGACCGGTTTACGGCTCCAAAGTACATATTCCACATTGCGATATGCCAGACCGAACTCCTTTATATAATCATAATAGCTCTTATCCATATAAGCCTGACCATCTATGAACACTTCTATCTCTGTATCAAGTTCCTGATATAGACGTGCTACCTCCGCTACTGCATTTTCTGAGAGAAATGAATCATATACTGCTTCACCTGTGCTCATTAGATTGATGTGAGCGCCATTTGATGTGATAGCGTATTCAATATATGGAAGTGTTCTCACCTCTTCAGGAAGTGAGCGATATGAGCGTCCTGTGGAAACTACTATATGTACTCTCTTTTCCGCAGAACGTGCAAATGCTTTTTTCGTCCGCTCCGTGAGTCTGCCTGCGCTGTTAAGTGTTGTGCCATCAAGATCGAGTGCTACCATCCTGATACTCATAAAGTACTCCTGTTTATATCAAAATAGACTAGTAATCTGTATCGTCATCGTAATTTTTTTTGCTCTCTTTGGTGTAGATAAGAAGCTTATCACCTTCCTGCAATACAAGGTCCCCTTCAGGAATGAGCATTTTATTTTTACGGTCTACAAGAACTATGAAAGACTGTCTTGAGAGATCGATCTCTCGTATCTTCCTGCCGTTCCACCTGTGATTCTTCCTCAGCTCTACCTCTTTCAAGTCATTAAGGTAGTCACCTTTTACAGCTTCAGCGCATATTACCAGCTTATCCCCGGCCATTATTCCGATACTGCCTCTGGGGATAATGGTCCTATCGCCCCGTATTATGGTAGAAATGATACTGCCCTTAGGCATACCAAGTTCGCTTATTTTCTTGCCTACCCATTTATCATCTTCTTTTATTTCTACTTCGATAAAATGAATAGCCTCCTCTTTCTCTATGTCCTGAAGCCTCTTTACCTTCTGGTACTCTTCAACGAATCCTGCACTTATGATACCTGTAGGGATCGCAACCAACCCGACTCCGAGGAAAGCTATCAGGATACCCAGTACCTGACCTGCAAGCGTTACGGGATAGATATCACCGTAACCTACCGTCAGCAGTGTCGATGTCGCCCACCACATGCCTGAGAATGCATTTCTGAACACATCAGGCTGTGCTTCATGCTCCAGGCTGTACATTGCCAGACTGGAAGCAAGGATCAGCATGAATATTATGAAAACAGATGCGAGTATCTGGTTTTTCTTATTCTTAAGTACTCTGCCGATGACTCCGAGAGAGTCATAATATGCATTGATACGGAAAAGTCTGAATATCCTCGCCACTCTGAACAGTCTGAAAGCAGCAGCTCCTGATGGAAAAAACACCGGCAGATAATAAGGCAGGAATGAAAGCAGATCGATGATGCCGTATCCTGAGAAAATATATTTCAGAGTTGCAGTACCTTTATCACAATCCGGATAGAGCCTGTCAGCAGTTATAAATCTCAGAACATAGTCTACTGCGAAGAAGAACACAGTAATAGCTTCCGCCCAGTGCAGAACAGTATAATGTGCCTGATTGAAGTCATCAAAAGTCATGGCAAAGCTTACAAACAGATTGATAATAAGCATAGCAGTACTTACTATATCATATCCTTGATTGAGCCTGTCATCTATTACTCCGACCGACACCATATTAAACAGACGGTCTTTTACTTTGGTCTGGAAGTATACTTTTTTGTCCATTTATTTTTTCTGACTCTGCTGTTTTTTCTTAGATTCTATGAATTCTTTCTTGAGTGCAAAAGATCTGACCTCAAGTTCATATGCCGGATCTTCCGCTTCTATACTGATCCCCTTGTTCTCTGCAGCTGCCCTTACTATTCTCAAAGTCAGCCATGGATTCCCTACCAGGATCGGGCCGAGCATATTGGTGAAAATGGAATTGCCGTGTACTATTCCTTCCATGCTGTCTTCACCGTTATTGCCTCTTCCGTAAATCACAGAGCCAAATCTGTTATACTGTGCGCTTTCGGCAAACCTTATATCAGCCATCTGTATCTGATTGCCGATGAGTTCCATCGAGTATCCGCCGTATTCTGCTCTTATGTCCAGATCATCACCGAATACATATTCTCTCTCAAAAGATTCTGCAGGTATTACGCACAGCCCTTCGATGACCTCTCCTATACCGTCATCAGCATCAGGCGAGAACCTTGTGATCTTCTCCCCGAACATAGACATCGTAGTTCCGGTCGCGATCAGTATCCTGCCCGACGATATATACTCAGCTATACTGCGCTTATAGCCTCCGATATCGGCCATAACAGACTTGAATGACGAGATCTCACCAGGTCCAAAGAACAGTATATCATATTGCATTGGATCAAAGTCCTTTGTGCCGAGGTCTACTCTACTGACATGAGGTGCAAGTCCGAGTTCCATTGCATAACGTACAAGAGCCATCAGATTGCCTCTCTCACCATGCAGGTACAGTGTGTCAGGATACATCCATGCTATATTAATCCTTTTATCAGCCATCTTACTTCTCCTTTCGTGCAAATTCTTTCATATGCTCGAACCTGTGAAGCTCGATGGTAAGATATACGTTATCACAGCCTGAAGAAGTGATAGCTTTAAGTATTTCCTCCTCATTGCTGGTAGGCAGGACTTCGACTTTAGCGGGATCTACTCCTCCATATATGAAACTTATAGCAGCATCATATGCGATGGCATCAGTAACGAATATATATTTCTTCACATTGGACTCTATGAGACCTGTAAAGTCGCAATCAAACGCATAGAATGAATTAATATAGTGAGGATCAAAGTCATTTATTGTTCCGAATCCTATCACTACTACTTTTTCTTCCGGATCGGATGCGATCATATTGATGAAATTCTGCAGTGTCTCAGGATTTTCCTGCTTGAATCTCATATATTTGATGTTCTGTCCCCTGTAATCAATAGAATCTATCCTGCCGCCAATCAGTTTGAACGTTTCAAGTGCCGCAGCAGACTCTTCCTCTGATACTCCTGCAAGCTCTTTACAGACCGCTGCAGCTGCCGCATAGTTGTACAGCATGTAAGGAAGATCATAAGGCATCGGGAACGGTACGTCGTTTATTGACAGCTTTTTCTCATCGAAGCTGACAGAATCAACTATGTAATCAGCCTTTTCTCTGCCGTTATTGTTCGTAAAGCCGCAGTTTTCACATTCAAAGCCACCCATGCCATCATTGTTGAAAAAGTCAATACGTATGCGGCTTGAACATTTCGGACAAGGCATAGTAACAAAAGTGTCATCCTTGCAAAAGGCCTTCGAGTGTCTGTTTACACCGAAGAATACAGTCTTGTCTGATCTGTCGGCAAGTGAGCATGACCTCGGTTCATCTCCATTAAGGAACAACCTCATACCAAATGCATCGATAACTCTTGATATCTTGCGATATATAAAATCCGGATCTCCGTTTCTCTGCACCTGATCTTTCTGGAGATTCGTGACAAGAAGATTGGCACACGGAAGCTGCTCTCTTATCTTATAAAGGTATCTTTCATCGGTTTCAAAAATATAAAAATCAGCATCGAGGTTGCCCGATAAAGATGAACCCTTGATAAGCGCCGTTGCTACACCTGCATCAAGATTTGCGCCTTCTACATTAGAAACTATCTTAAACCCTTTGCTTCTCAGAATATGATTGATCAGGCTGTTTACCGTCGATTTTCCATTGGTCCCGGTAATAAAAAGCACTTTTTCCGGGTCTATTCCCTTGAAATGAGACAGGAAATCAGGATCTATAAGCATAGCATGCTCTCCTGCCCAGTTTGTGCCTCTGTTTTTGTCTATTATACTTATCGCTGCATTGCCCAGCTTACCCTTGATAAGCGCTCTTAAAAATTTCAGTTTCATGTTCTGTGATCTATTCTTTATCTATAATTAAAAGGTAAAGACCGGACTCGTATGAACCCGGTCTTTGTTACTTATGGGAATATGACGACTATTCTTCGTCTTTAGCTTCCTCAGCTGCCTCTGCAGGTGCTTCTTCCTCTGCAGGTGCTTCTTCCTCTGCAGGTGCTTCTTCCTCTGCAGGAAGAGCTGCCTTGATGCTCAGGCTGATCCTTCTCTTCTCAGGATCGATCTCCATGATCTTGACCTTGACTGTCTCGCCGACCTTGAGTTCATCACTTACATTTTCAACTCTCTTATTGGCGATCTCAGAGATATGTACAAGACCGTCAAGTCCGGCTTCGAGCTCAACGAATGCGCCGTATTCCTTAGTCTGTACGACCTTTCCGTCAAGAACATCGCCTACCTGATACTTGTCTCCTACGAGAGTCCAAGGTTCAGGCTGTGTCTGCTTGAGACCAAGAGAGATTTTTCCCTTTTCCTCATTGAGTGAAAGGATCTTGACATTGATGATATCTCCGATCTTGAGAACTTCTTCAGGATGCTTGAGCTTGCCCCAGGAAATCTCTGAAATGTGAAGTAATCCGTCAACACCGCCAATATCTACAAAAGCGCCGTAGTCGGTAAATCTCATTACCTTACCTTCAACGATGTCTCCAACGTTAAGGTTGTTCCATACTTCAGCAACTGCCTTGCGCTTTTCCTCAACTAGTACTGTCTTGCGAGAGAATACTGCTCTGTTACGCTTAGTATCAACTCTGATGACTCTTACATCTACATTCTGTCCGAGGAACTCGTCAGCATTCTCAACGTATCTGTCTGAGAGCTGGGACATCGGGATGAAACCTGTGATTTCCTTGTAAGCTGCAATAACACCGCCATTAACGGCTCTTACCAGCTTAACGTTGATAACATCCTTGTTCTCCATAGCCTCTTCGAGCTCCGTATAGTTTTCAACTGCTACGAGTCTCTTCTTGGAAAGAAGGATACCGCCTTCCCCCTCATCAGACTTGATAACCTTAGCCTGAATGTCATCACCCTCTTTAAATATGTCTGACAGCTTCTGACCTTCTTCAAGAACAACCTCATCTGCTCTGAGGATTCCGTCCTTCTTGCATCCCATGTTGACGATGACTGCATCGTCCATAACCTGATCAACCTTGCCGTCAATAACATCGCCTGGCTTTGGTAAACGTAAAGATTTCTCAATGTCATCCATGAAATCCATCATAGGATTCTGTTCCATATTCTTAGTGACATTTTCGCTCATACTAGAAATAACCTCCTTGATAATCCATTCGGGCGTAGACGCGCCCGCTATAACGCCAATTTTAGTATATTTTTCCCCATCTTTCAATAGAAAACCTTTCGCATTTTCAATAAATATGCTGTTTTCACAATTATTTTTTGCAATTTCAAACAACTTTCGTGAATTCGAGCTGTGTCTGTCTCCTATGACAACCATGAGGTCCACATTCTTTGCAAGCTCCCTGCAGCTTTCCTGTCTGTCTCGAGTAGCATTGCATATGGTGTGGCGAATGTCATACTCCATTCCTGCCCTGTCAAACTCATCAAGGATATCCTGCATCAATTCAGCCTTGATGGTTGTCTGACACACTATTACCGGCACGCTGTGATCATGTTCGACTTTCATTGTTGCAGCGTATTCAGCTGCCTCCTGCACGTTTTCAATCACCGCTGCCTTGTATCCGCACCAGCCTGCAGTCGCTTTGACCTCCTGATGCTCACGGTCTCCTATGACAATGACGGGTCGTCCCTGACTGTGTGCTTCTTTCACTATGTCATGTATTTTCTTTACAAAAACGCAGGTAGTGTCTATAAGCACTATCCCGCGTTTTTCTGCTTCTTCGTAAAACTCACGTGGTTCTCCGTGTGAACGGACGATCACTGTATCACCTGCCGAAGCTTCCTTGAGTGACCCTATGACCGTGACGCCGAGAGACTGAAGTCTTTCTACGACCGCACTGTTATGTATTAGGTGGCCGCATGAAAGCAGCCTTCCCTTCCGGTCTTTTTTTTCTGCCTCGGTAAATGCCAGATTGATGGCACGGTCAACACCAAAACAGAAACCTGAATGTTTTGCTCTTATTATCTCCAACTAATTATTCCTCGTTATATATTTTTAATACGGTATAAACAGAAAACTAATGATGCCTGATAACTACCGCGGCTGTCATCATCATGATCACGAATACGATGACTATTACAGTTACGATATCACCGATCAGCCTGTTTTCATTCTCAAATGAGAAGTTTCTGATGCGTACGCTTCTGCTCTGCTTTGTCCATAATGAAGGATCGCCGAAGTGCTTTCTCAGATAGGAAGCAAACCTTGCACTGTGTGCATCGCACCATTTGAACATATCTTCAATGACCTTAGCCAGCCAGAGCATCAGACTGTTAAAAGGTTTCCTGTAGAACCAGTCAAAATCTATGGTTATCTCATTGTGAGGTTTCATCTTCTTCAGATACAGGAAGAAAGGAACCGAACCGCCGATGAAGATAGCTATATACTCAAGAACATGCCCCAGATGGTATGGTTCAACTATCGTTGCATTAGGCATCAGGCCGTAAAAAGTCTCCGGAAAGATCCCGATGGCTACTGTAGCTATCGTTCCAAGTATCATAGCGGCATTCATCGTCCATGGAACAGATCTTTTTACTTCAGAAGCATCGCTGTCATCACACGGACCAAAGAAAACAAACCAGTTGATCTTAAGCGTAATTGACAGCAATGTACCAACACCGCCTGCTGTGAGAAGCAATGCTGCTGTGGTGTAGCCCGCTTCGTGAACTGCATCCATTATAAGAGCTTTACTCACAAAGCCAGACAGACCCGGAAGTCCAGCTATAGCAAGGGAGGAAATCAGGAAGCACCCGGCGGTGACAGGCATCTTTTTGGCCAGTCCGCCCAGCTGTGTTATCTTGGTCTTGCCGGTTGAATATATGACCGCACCGGCCCCCATCATAAGGACTCCCTTGAAAAGGATATTGGTAAATGCATGTGCAGTCGCTGCATCGACTCCGATAGCTCCGCCCGCACCTATAGCAGCGATCATCATCCCAAGCTGGCTGATGATATGATATGCCAGAAGACGTCTGATACCATTTTCCATGATCGCCATGCATGCGCCATAGATAGCAACTATAGCGCCTACCCATACCAGGTCGTCCATGCCTGCAAAGAATCTTATCATCAGATAAATAGCTGCTTTGGTAGTGAAAGATGACAGATAGACCGTACCTGTTGCAGTTGACTCAGGATAAGCATCAGGCAGCCATGCATGCAGAGGTGGTATAGCCGCATTTACAGCAACACCGACGGCAATCAGCCAGAAACAAGGTTCACCGATACAGTCATTCAGGTGTGAAAGCGTATTGCCGTAATGGAACATATAGATGATAAGCCCCGCCAGGAGCATATTTCCGCCGAAGGCATGCACAAGAATATATCTGAATGATGCACGTGCACTTGCTCTGTCATGCTTGCAGTAAACGACATACATGGATGCAAATGCGGATATCTCCCAGAATATGATAAGCGACAGGCAATCACCTGCGAGGATCACGCCCATGACACTTCCTGCATAGATAAGCGACATACCACACTCGTATCTGTGCTGAACACTGAAGCCGTATATTCCATTAAGAACAGCAATAATACAGAACACAAGCATAAATGCCCATGCCAGACCATCCATATGAATGAACTCCATTTTGATATAAGAAGTAAGTTCATATGGCAAACTGCTTTCAGTTGTCATCTGCGTAAATGCCCATGTAGCAACGAGCGGCGCAATGATACAGAGAGGTTTTCTGCAGCTTCTCGGAAGCAGCATGACAATAAATCCAAAGGCTATCATAATTAACCCCGGATGCAGCATCAATATTAACTTGTCAGCTGTTATTCCCGCCATTTAGTCTTCTTCCTGTGCGTATATCAGATCAAGTATCATGCGCTTTGTGTATTTCTCAGGTACCTCCAGGCCCTTAGAACGTGCGATTTCTGTCAATTCTGCCTTATTCATTCTCATTGAAGGCTTCCGGCTGGTCGTGTATGCCTTTTTAAGACTGTTTCTGATATCTTCGTATGATTCGTCCCAGCTGCGTTGTTCTTTATCGTCTGCAGCTATCTCCTGTTTAGGTTCAGGGTCCTTAGCTCCGGCCTTTTTTATCGGCTTCCTCTCGCGCGTAGTCCTTGCGTTGATCCGGAATCCCACTTCGGATGGTTCTGCAGCCCTAGGCTCTTTAACTCTGACAACAGGTTCCGGTTCTGGTTCTGGTTCAGATTCAGGCACCGGTTCTGGTTCTGGTTCAGGCACCGGTTTAGGTTCAGGAACTGGTTCTGGCTCGGGCTCAGGCATAGGTTCAGAAACTGGTTCTGGCTCGGGCTCAGGCATAGGTTCGGGAACTGGTTCTGGCTCGGGCTCAGGCATAGGTTCAGAAACTGGAATCTGCTCAGCTTCCAATTCTGGTGCTGGTTTGTTTTCCTGTATTTCTTCATGAATATGGCCAGTTTCTATGCTTTCAATTACTGATTGAGGTATCTCAGCGAAGATAGGCTCCGGCTCAGCTGCTACAAATGCTCCGAGATGAGGCTCAAGATGAGTTTCTTCCATTATCTCGCCTTCAGGCGTGGTCTCATGTTCGCTGGCTAAACTTATTCCCCCGGCGTTGAGCATCAGTTCCTCCTGGCGGAGTTCTTCAGCATCATAATAGTCTGCAGGTCTCCTGATAAGAGACTGCAGTATTATCTTGCTCATTATGATCAGAAGTACTGAACTAATGAACGCTATTCCCAGATACTCAAGAGTTTCCGTCAGCATACCAATTTTATTATGAACACAATTACATCAGCGGTGTGAATATCTGATTCCCTGCCATTACAGCCAGATCGAAAAGATGCAGGCCGGCGTTAGGTGCGATACCAAGAATAATGGAGATGACAGCAGTTATAACAAGCGGTATAAGCATTGCAGGCGCCGCATCACCGCCTTCATCGAATTCCGGATTATCAACGTTTTTCTTGAATGCGACAAGTACGACCGGCATCAGATATGTCAGTGCCAGCAGAGCACTTGCTATCAGGGTCGCAACGAACACAGGCTTGCCCATAGATACAGCTCCCATTATTATGTTAGCCTTGCTTACAAATCCCACGAAGAACGGGAAACCTGCTATCCCTATGGATGCGGCAGTAAACGCCATCATTGTCACCGGCATCCTTTTCCCGATACCTACCATTTCGCGTATGTCTTTTTTATGAGTGGTGACGAATATAGCTCCGGCTGCCATAAATAAAGTGATCTTCATGAAAGCATGAGCCACGATATGATAAAGCGCACCAGCTGTACTGTACGGAGTCAGTATACAGATGCCAAGTACGATATATGACAGCTGTCCGACCGTAGAAAACGCAAGTCTGGCTTTGAGATTATATTTTCTCATTGCAATAAACGAAGAAAGTATTATTGTAAAGACAGCCATCCAGGCCAAAATATCTGCTCCATAGCATGCCTTTGCCATTTCAGGTCCAAACACGTAGAGCACCACCCTAAGTGTGCAGAAAGCACCGGCTTTGACCACGGCTACAGCATGCAGCAGAGCACTTACAGGTGTCGGAGCTACCATCGCTGCCGGAAGCCAGCTGTGCAGCGGCATTACACCGGCTTTGACTATTCCTGCACCTATCATCATGAAGAACACAACAAGCGCCCACGGCATAGGAAGCATATCTTTTGTGATAAAGCCGCCCGGAACAAAATCCATAGTTCCGGAGACCGAATACACGATGACAATAGCAGCAAAGAATATCTGCCCGCTTATGAGCGTATAAGCGAGATATTTTCGTCCGGATACCGTGCCCTCTGCATCTCTGTAGTGAACGACCAGCGGATAAGTAGCAACTGTCAGCACTTCAAAGAAAATGAAGAACGTGATAAGGTTGCCGGCAAAACACAGTCCTGTCGCTGCGCACAAGCACATCGCAAATGCAGCAAAATATCCTGTCTGGTTCTGCTCACCATGGCCTCTCATATATCCTATCGAGTAGATCGATGTCAGTATCCACAGAGTCGATGCGACACATGCAAATACCATTCCCGCCGGGTCGACATTGAAGGCAAAGGAAACACCCTTGACGATCTTGAATACCTCGAGCTTTATCTCTGTTCCGGCAAGTACTGCAGGTATCAACGAATATACGATCACTGCTTTGCATACAGCTGCGACCATGGTGATAGCTTCACGGGCATTAGGTCTGATATGCTCTCCGAGAACATATATCAATCCTGATGCGATAAGCGAAACGAGTACCGCATAAAGGGGTCTTAATTCAAGAGCCATGAAATTGATCATAGTCCCACCCCCTCCAGAGTCATCAGCAGCACATCGATTATTTTTACGTTAAAAAGACCGATACCGAGAATAGCCAGGAAACATGCGACTATCGGAATGATCAGTGTTACAGGCAGCTCAAGCACCTCGCTCTCCCATCTTGTTTTAAGATCAGAGCTTTGGCGTATGAATACTTTTTCTATCAGCCTAAAGAAATACACAGCATTCAAAAGGCTTGAAAGCACCAGTACAGCAATGTATATCCACTCATGCTGCCCCGCCGCACCGAGTGCGAGATACCATTTGCTGAAAAAACCTGCTGTCGGCGGAATACCTATCATTGACAGTGCCGCTATTACGAGCAGTCCGCAAGTCAGAGGCATTTTTTTGTATATCCGGCCGAAATCATTTATATCCACAGTACCGTATTTGTACCTGATAGCACCCGTACAGAAGAACAGGCCGCCTTTCATGAATGCGTGCCCTAGCATATGCAGAAAAGATCCGGCCAGAGCTATCGGAGTGCCGATAGCGAAACCGAGTGATATATATCCTATCTGAGCTACAGATGAGTATGCCAGGATCTTTCTGATATCATTCTGCCCCATAGCCATAAGAGATCCATAGATCATTCCTATGACCGAGAGTATCCCGAGGAGCATCAGGGCGATCCTGAAAAATCTGAAATCTGTGCCGTATATACAGTAGAAAAACCTGAACATAGCAAGAGCCGGAACTTTTCCCATTACACCGGTAACAAGCGGTCTGCTGCCCGGTTCTGCATGGGTGTACGCCGATGGCTGCCAGCCATGGAACGGGAACAGTGCCATCTTGATACCGAATGCAGGAATAAGGAAGCACATTGCTACAAGCATAGCTCCATCATGACCGCCTTCGTTAAGGATATTACTCATATCTCCCATGTTGAGAGTACCGGTTGTTGCATACAGTATTCCAATGCCGAGCAGATAGAACGTAGCTGCGATAGTTCCTACAAGCATATATCTGTATGCTGACACAACACCTCTGCTTCCTCCGAGAGAAATAAGGCAATAAGCTGAAAGTGACGTTATCTCAAGGAAAACGTACAGATTGAAAACATCTCCGGTTGATGTCATTCCGAGTATGCCCGTTATCAGAAGTGCCAGTTCAGCATAAGCTCCTGCTGTTTTAAAATGATTTTTATTATCACTGAAATTGCCTGCAAATATTACTGTCAGAAATCCCATCAATGAGAAAGCGACGAGAAGCACAGCATTCAGAGAATCGATCACAAACTCGATGCCATACGGAACGGCATAATTTCCGATAGCATAATGAATGGTACCGCCTGAGACGACCATGCAAAGCTGGATCACGGACAGCACAAGAGAGCCCAGACATGAGATCTTGACCACCAGACTGCCGAGATTCTTACTTACGGCAGTAAGTGCCAGACAAAGCAATGCTGAGCAGAGAGGCAGCAATATTATCAGAACAGGTGTATTCCCGATCAGATTAGTCACGCTTTCCTCCGTTCTTTTCTACTCGTGTCATCAATTCTTCTCTTCTAAGCATGTCATCTTCTTCTATAGTTCCGTACTTTTCCCTGATACGGAGCAGCAGTGACAGACCGACGCCTGTCGTACCAAGGCTGACCACGATTGCTGTCAGCATAAGGCCATGTGGCAGCGGATTGATATAATCAGATGCTTTTACCACTGTATCCATAGCGACAGGAATAGTACCGGGACTCTTCTGGCCCAGACACAGGAAGAAAAATATGACGGCTACCTGCATTACATTCATGCAGATCAGCTTTTTCATATAGTTGTTACACACTATAACACCTGCTACTCCAAGGGAGAGAAGTAACAGGGTGAGCATGTATATTCCTTTGTCGGCAAGAAATGTGTTAATTAATGTCATCATCGAAGGATATCCTCTCCATGAGAGCATTGAGTATAGTTATGATCGTTCCCGCGACACCTATAGTGACTCCGATCTCTACGGCGGTGATACCGATAGAGTGAAGCTCTGCCTGATGTATAGGAAAAGGAAACTTATTGTATTCAAGATAAAGTCCGCCGCCGATGATCGAGATAAAACCTGTGAGTGCATAGATAAATGGACCTATACCTGCTATTGCAGCAGCTCTTTTCTTAGGCAGATTGAAAATAGGCTTTTCTCTTTTGACCACCATGACATCCAATAGATAAGTCATGCCTATGAGAGCTCCTGCCTGGAAACCTCCGCCCAGACTGACTTCTCCATGGAAAAGAACATATATCGCATAGATCAGGATAACAGGCTCTATAATTGAGATCATTACATCCTTGTTCACGGTCTTATATATCGGGTGCCCGCTTTCCCTGAATCTCTTCAGTGAAGAAGGTGCGAATATCTTCTTCTTAGGCCGGTTGGCTAATATCATAATGACTGAAAGACCTGCGAGAAACATAACAGTTGTCTCGAACATGGTATCGAAGGCCCTGTAGTCGACGATGACCGCTGTTACCATATTCGGTGAATTGCACTCATCAATAGCATGTTCAATATAATGATCAGACACGTGAGTATTAGGGGCCGATGATGGGTCCCCTATCACGGGCAGAACATTGAATGCTATGAAAGGCACGAAAACTGCCGTTATAAGAAGTATTATGGTTATCGTCTTTCTCATTTAGTCTTCCTGTCTATTGACTTCAAGATTATTATAAAGAAAACAGTTGAGATCACCCCAATGACAGCCTCCGTGAAGGCTACGTCCGGTGCTCCCATTATGTTATAAAGCAGCATAGTGAGAAAGCTGAAAGCACAGTAAATCACGACAGAGATCATAAGATCCTTGCCGAAAATAATAGCTAAAGTTATTCCGATAAGACCAAGCAGGAGTACTGCCTGCAGTATCAGAGTCATCTTTTTCCCCTCAGTTCTTTTTACTGCTGTATATCAGATCCAGGATCTGTCTTTTGGTTGATCCTTCAGGTATTTCCAGACCCATTCCCTCTGCTATAGAGGTGAGTTCAGCTTTATTCATGTTCATCGAAGGCTTTCTCTTGCGAGGCTTCTTTTTGTTTTGTGGTTTTTTCCCGTTCTTCCCCTTCTTTTTCCCTCTGTCAGATTGCTTCGGGTCATGTTTCTTCTTTTCATCAGACGTTTTTTCTTTGTCTTTTTCTGAAGCTGTCAGTGCCTCTGGTTCAGGTTCAGATTCTGGCGCCGACTCTGGCTCTGGTTCTGGCGCCGGTTCTGATTCTGGTTCTGGCGCCGGTTCAGGTTCTGGCTCTGGCGCCGGTTCAGGTTCTGGCTCTGGTGCCGGTTCAGGTTCTGGCTCTGGTGCCAACTCAGGCTCTGATTCGGATTCATCTTTATTTTCATACTGGTCAGACGATTCCTCACCCTTCATTTTTGATGCATAGCCCTGATAGTCTACCCTGTTGATCGCTGCTATCATCATAAGGTTGGTACCAAGAGGATTGGTGAGGACTATTATTATGAAAATGAGGAGTATCTTGACAGAAAGAAGATTAGCCCCGGTCCAGACCATCATCCCGGCAAGGATGAGGAATGCACCGAGCGTGTCTCCTACTCCCTGTGCATGTAGTCTCGCAAAGAAGTCAGGCAGCCTGATTATCCCGATCAGCGATGCAATCATAAAGAACAGCCCTACTATTATAAGAGCGACAGCAATGATCATCTGTATCGTCATTTCCTACGCCCTCCTATGTACTTTGCAAGAATAACCGATGTAACAAATCCGAGGATCGAATAGCTTAGGGCTATATCGATATACATATCCTCTCTTCCGTCTTTAAAGCCGACAACAAGTATAAGCAATACAATGATCGTATTCATTGCGAAGACATAATTAAGCTTGTCAAGCAGGCTCTTTTTTCTGAACATCATAATCAGCATTATTATCAGTATTATGCCCAGACTGCAGAGTAAACAGTACCAGAAGTTTGTCATCATAAGCTCTTCCTCCTGATTCTGTATTTCTTCGTAACCAGCTCCAGCCTTTTGGAATCAGATTCAATCTTAACATCCTGAGTGTCAACCGGTGCGAAATCAATCGTCTCTCCATAAAGCCAGGCTACTTTTTTCTGCATAGATCCATCAAGAACGCCCTCTTTCAGTTCCTGTGTAAGCGCATGGACCGAAAAAAGACCATCTTCAGTTATATCAATAGTGATGGTTCCGGGTGTCAGTGTGATCGAATTGGCAAGCATCGCCCTGGCTGCCGGGTTGTCGTAATCTGCTCTGAACCATACTATAGAAGGGTCGACTTTTGACATGTTTGTAAGGGATACTCTTGCAACATAAAAAGCTGCACAGGCTATCTGCCATAGCAACCATACAAAATACATAAGTAATCTAGGAATATTGGCACCGATCAGATAATACTCACGGTCAGTCTTTATCCCTTGCATGTTCAGAGTTCTGAGACATATAAAAGCTATCAGCATACTGGATGCTGAGCCAAGTATCAGGAATTTGGATTCAGTTTTTCCGGACATAATAAACCACAGTGCCATAAGAAGCACTGCAGTACCAACCCAGTTCAAAAACTGATGATTTTTACGCACTGTTCTATCTTCCTTTTGATACAATCTTTTGTCCCAATTCAAAGTATACATTAATACACTTGATAAATCAAAAACTATATCTCCAGTTGTTTACAAACAATTGTTCGTATGCTAAAATATTTGTGGCACACTATCAGGTGTATTTTAGTTGCACCTAAATTTCGGGAGTAGAGCACATGAAAAAAGATTTCCCTAAGATTGGTCCTACCGTGACCATGTTTGTTCCTTATGACTGCAATAATGCATGTCCATTCTGCGTCAATAAAAAAGAATACCGCGACACTTCAGGATTTGACCTTGACAGGTGCTTTCAGGCACTTGATCTGATGGACAGGATCTTCCCTCATAACGATGTCGTACTGACCGGAGGCGAACCTCTAGCGGAGCTTGAGTCTCTTCAGAGCATCCTTGATCATATAAAAAGCGGTCATCATATCTACATCAACACTACCATGCCTGTAGGAGAGGGGCAGACTATCCAGGATGTAGCGGATATTCTCAACAGGTATTCTGACAGGATCAGCTGTATAAATGTTTCCAGACACCTCAAACACTATGTAAAGGAATGCTCTGATGAAATATTCAGCTTTCTTGATTTCAGGACACGAATCAACTGCGTTGTATTCGAAGATGCAAAGGACCCTGCCACAAGAGAAAAACTCATCAGCTTTCTTGACAGATTCAAGGGACACGAGATACAGCTGAGAGCCAATTACTCATATCTGACACTTGAAAATGTTTTTGATACAGAAAATGACAATCTGTTCAAACTTATCAGTGATCTTTGTGAATACAAGTACCCTCTTGAACGCGAAAGATTCCGCACTGGATTCGTATTTGAGCGTGACGGCAGCAAAATCACCTACCACAAGACTCTGCCTTTTGCAAAAGTTGATGGAATAGTCGGAGATATTATCATCAGACAGTCCGGTCGAATATATGACGACTGGAATGAGTATGGGCAGGAGCTGAACATCAATGATCTTGTTACACTTAAGTATAAATAAAACTGTTATCCGCTCTTAAAAGGGGGTGCGGGCAGATAACAAAGTATAAATGAGGAGATGTATTATGAAAAAGAGCGAGCAGCGGCAGAATGACATTCTAGCCTTCATGAAGAAAACGATCGCTTCAAAGGGATACTCCCCAACTGTCAGAGAGATCTGCCAGGCATTAGATATCAAATCTACATCTACTGTACATAGTGATATCAAGGCTCTCGAACTAAAAGGACTTGTCCGCAAGGACCCTGCAAAGCCTCGTACAGTCCTGCCATCAGATATGAAACTCGGAACTGAATCAGCTGACAATTCAGCAGATATCAGCATTGTATCACTCCCCGTTGTCGGTAGAGTTGCTGCAGGCGAACCAATACTTGCTGAACAAAATATCGTAGACGAGATGCCTGTTCCTGCGAGATTTGTCGGTTCAGGCAACAACTTCATCCTCACTGTCCATGGTGACAGTATGATCAATATCGGCATTAATGATGGCGACTATATCATAGTTCAGGAATCACATGAAGCGAATAACGGTGAGATCGTTGTCGCTCTTGTCAATGATGAATTCGAGTCCGGTGCTACGGTCAAGAGGTTTTTCAGAGAGTCTGACCACATCAGACTTCAGCCTGAAAATGATACTATGGATCCGATAATCTCCAGAGATGTATCAATTGTCGGTAAGGTCAAGGGCGTATTCAGATATCTAAGTTAGTAACAGACCCGTTATAACCGGACTGTTCTATTCCGCTGCATGACCAATATTTTGTGCAGCGTTATATATGCGGGCATTTGCGGATCCGCTTCGATTCCCTCCTTTCTTTATTACCTTGTTGAATCGAGCAAAGCGGACCGGCATCAGCCCGCTTTTTATGCATAACTTTCAATATGCATAAATGGTCTGCATTTGAGTTGACCTCAAAATGCAGACCATTTTTGATTTTTTCTGTTCAGACTAATTACGATCTATTTACTTTTTCCAAGTTCCTGAGCCCTTTCAGTAGCTTTTGCTACTGTATCTATGAATGCTCCCCGGACACCATGCTGCTCAAGTGTATTGATTCCGACAATGGTGTTGCCTCCCGGTGAACAAACCATGTCCTTAAGTTCACCCGGATGCTTACCTGTCTCCAACACCATTTTTGCTGCCCCAAAGACTGTTTGAGCAGCGAGCTTCTGTGCTGTTGCCCTTGGCAGCCCTTTCATAACACCGCCGTCTGCAAGAGCTTCTATTACAAGATAGATATATGCCGGGCCGGCCCCCGAAAGGCCACAGGCAGTGTCTATCAGATGTTCCGGCATCCACTCAACTATTCCTATTGATGAAAACAACTTTTCAGCAAAGGCTTTTTCGTCTCCTGTCAGATCTGTTCCTGAGTCTAGAGCAAATGCGCCTGCCCCTACCAATGCGGGGGTATTAGGCATCAGCCTGAGCAATCTGAAATTTCCTTTAGTCCACTTGCGGATCGTTTCTGTTGTAAGACCAGCCATGATAGATATCAGAGCCTTTCCATCGAGCGAATCATTAAGTTCTTTCAGCCCGGATTCAGCGTACTGAGGCTTAAGCGCACAAACAACTATGTCAGATGCTTTTCCCAGTTCTTCATTACTTCTGACAATATTACAGCCGAGCTGTCTATACTTTTCTTTAATCGTTTCAGAAATATCGTATATATATACGTTTTCAGCAGTTACAACGCCTCTTTCAAGAGCACCTGACAGGATCGCTCCTCCCATTGCCCCTGCACCGATAAACCCGATTTTCATATTGATTCCTCCGTCTACTCTGATATTATGAGAAAATATGTTATCCAAACAATTCTCCCGCTCCGAAAGTAAGTGTTGTGACTATAATGCCTGCAACAAGCACACCTACTATAATGGCAGGCATAGCCCTCTTGAGCCTCATGTCAAGCATAGCGGCTACAAGTGCTCCCGTCCATGCACCTGTTCCCGGGAGTGGTATGGCAACCAGCAGCATAAGTCCGAAAAATTCATATTTTTCTACTAAAGGCTTATTCTTATCCGCCTTTGCTTCAAGTTTTCGTACCATTTTATCGAGCCAGTCACTCTTTGTCCTGAGCCATTCAAATACTTTCCGGGTGAATACCACCAATAGAGGTATAGGAAGCAGATTGCCGATAACGGCAATAATAAATGCTTCAGGCACGCTAAGACCGGATACGACTCCATAAGGTATCGCACCTCTGAGTTCCACGACCGGAACCATCGCCATAAGAAATGTAATCAGTCTCACCTTAAGCATTATGTTGAACTCTGATCCTCCTGTACTCTTTTGTTATCCTTCTATTAGAAATGCTTTGTATCCTTTATATGCCTCATAGAGATCCGCTTTGCTTATGGTCTCCCACGGAGCATGCATGGAAAGTACCGGAACGCCACTGTCAATGACCTGCATGCCATAAAGTGACAGAATATAAGCAATAGTGCCTCCGCCTCCTGCATCGACCTTTCCGAGCTCAGCTGTCTGATAAGCTACATTGTGCTTGTCAAGAATTCCTCTGAGCAGAGCAATGTATTCGGCATTGGCATCATTCGATTCAGACTTCCCTCTGCCACCTGTATACTTGTTGAACACAAGGCCGTGGCCGAATCTTGCTGAATTTTTCTTTTCGAATCTGTCAGCATAGATCGGATCGAATGCAGCGCTAACATCGCAGGAAAGCATCCTGCTGTTTCTAAGGCATCTTGAAAGATTAAGTTCACTGTAAACTCCCAGCCTGTCAAGCACCTCTCTTAACATATCTTCAAAGAAATGGGATTCCATTCCTGTAGCTCCGACACTGCCGATCTCTTCCTTATCAACGAGAAGAGCACATGCTGTCGTCTTGATATCAGGGTTATCGAGAACTGCCATGACGGTTGGATACGCGCATGATCTGTCATCATGACCATAGCCTATGATCATACTGCGATCAAGACCAGCTTCCTTTGCTCTGCCTGCAGGAACTGCCTCGATCTCTGCTGATAAGAGATCATCTTCTTCTATGTCATAATTCTCTTTGAGCAATCTCAGGATATTTGCCTTTACCGCATCCTTCTCCTCTCCCCCAAGAGGTTTAGAACCGATAAGGATATCCAGGTTCTCACCTTCGATCACCTTATCTGCCGTCTTTTGCAGCTGATCTCTGGAAAGGTGGATCAAAAGATCAGTCACCATGAAAACCGGATCGCCCTCTTTCTCTCCGATATTGATATTGATAATGCTGCCGTCTGTTTTTGCAACCACACCATGAAGAGCCAGAGGCAATGTTACATACTGATATTTCTTGACCCCTCCGTAATAATGAGTATCGAAATATGTGAGTTCATCAGATTCGTATATAGGTGCTTGCTTCAGATCCAGCCTTGGAGAATCTATATGCGCTCCGAGGATATTCATACCGTCACGTATTATATCTTCACCTATATTAAGAAGCATGACAGCCTTCTTCATATTGACTGCAAACACCTTGCTGCCCGGAGCAAGTCTTTCTCCGGAATCTATCACTTCTCTAAGATCTTTATACCCCTTGTCCTTTGCCATAGCAACAATGAGTTCAGTGCACTCGCGTTCAGTCTTACCGTTACTGATGAAATCAATGTATCCGGCACTGATCTTTTCGAGCTCAGCAAGATCATTGCTGCCATAGGTCATCCAAACATTTTCGTGGATCATTATTAATTTACCTCCATACATGTAAAAGACTTTACATGTTTTTTTATTTCACGCACAGTGAAAAACGCGGCAGACCCTGCAGCCGCGATTTTCATTATAACATTCAGTCATCGCAGTGTCAAAAAAGACCCGCTCATAAGAGCGGGTCCTTTGATATTGATCTTAGTGCATGATCATTATTCGTGATCTGCGTTGACCTTTCTTGCTACATAGGATGTGTGGAGAGCATGATGTGCCTTCTCGCTTCCATATGAGCCATACCACTCATCATAGAGCTTGATGATGCTTGGATTCTCGTGAGATCTTCTGAGAGGTCTGTTGGCATCAAGGTCATACAGTCCCTTAGCTCTTACTTCACGAACATCGATGAAGTTCTTGATGCTTGCAGGTACGTGAGGCTGTCCGCCGCCGTTTACGCATCCGCCCGGGCAAGCCATGATCTCGATGAATGTGTAGTTCTTCTCACCTGACTTGACCATCTCGAGTACCTTACGTGCATTAGCAAGGCCGGAAGCTACAGCAACGCTTACTTCGAGGTCGCCTACCTTGTAGCTTGCTTCCTTGACACCTTCTACGCCACGGACATCCTTGAACTCAAGGAGATCCTTACCGAGCTGCTGTCCTGTGATCCACTCAACAGCAGTTCTGAGAGCAGCTTCCATAACTCCGCCTGTAGCGCCGAAGATTACAGCAGCACCTGTGCTCTCGCCCAGAGGATCATCATAAGGTTCATCCGGCAGATTTACGAAGTCGATACCAGCCTCGCTGATCATTCTGCCGAGTTCTCTTGTTGTAAGTGCGTAATCGACATCAGGGATTCCAGGGCCGGCTGCCGACTGGTCATCTCTTCCGCACTCAAATTTCTTAGCTGTGCAAGGCATGATCGATACAGAAACGATGTCCTTAGGATCGATACCCTTCTTATCTGCATAGTATGTCTTTACTACTGCACCGAACATCTGCTGCGGTGACTTGCAGGATGAAACGTTAGGGAGCAGCTCTGGATAGTAGTGCTCGATGAACTTGATCCAACCAGGTGAGCAGGAAGTGATCATTGGGAGAACTCCGCCCTTGGTAACTCTTCCGATAAGCTCGTTAGCTTCCTCAACGATGGTAAGGTCAGCTGAGAAGTTGGTGTCGAATACTGCGTCGAATCCAAGTCTTCTCATACCTGCAGCCATCTTACCCTCAACCTCTGCGCCGATCGGCATGCCGAAGCACTCGCCGAGTCCGACTCTTACGGAAGGAGCAGCCTGTACTACAACGTGCTTTGTAGGGTCTGCGAGAGCAGCCTTTACAGCCTTGGTCGAATCGTTCTCATGGAGAGCGCCGACCGGGCATGCTACGATACACTGACCGCAGTTTACGCAGGAAGTCTCAGCGAGTGGGAGTTCGAATGCGCTTCCGATATGTGTATCGAAACCTCTTGCATTAGCTCCGATAACGCCGATGCTCTGATACTTCTCGCATGCAGCAGTACATCTTCTGCAGAGGATACACTTGTTGTTGTCTCTTACGATGGATGGCGAAGAAGCATCGATAGCGAACTCATTCTTGGTTCCTGCATAGTAGTCAGTCTTCTCAACGCCATATCTCTTGCAGAGTGCCTGCAGCTCGCAGTTAGTGCTGCGTACGCAGCCGAGGCAGTCCTGATCGTGATCTGAAAGGATCAGCTGCAGAGTTTTACGTCTGTAGTCTTTGATCTTCTCGGTACTGGTATAAGCTACCATACCGTCTGTGCATGGGTATACGCAGGCAGCGACGAGAGCTCTTGCTCCAACTACCTCACAAACGCACATTCTGCAGGCACCGATCTCGTTGATGTCTCTCAGATAGCACAGTGTAGGTACATCGATGCCGGCCTTATGGGCTGCATCCAGTAAGGTGGAACCTTCTGGTACAGTAACCGTAATATTATCAACTGTTACTTTGATATCTGCCATAGTTCTCACCTCCACTTACTTTCTGCTTATAGCACCGAATGCGCAGTTCTCCATGCAGGCACCGCACTTGATGCACTTAGCTGTATCAATAACGTGAGGCTGCTTGACAGCGCCGGAAATAGCGCCTGCCGGACAGTTGCGTGCGCACTTTGTGCAGCCTTTGCACTTCTCAGGATCGATCTCATAGTTGAGCAGAGCCTTGCAGACGCCTGCAGGACATCTCTTCTCAAGGATATGAGCTTCATACTCATCTCTGAAGTGCTCAATTGTTGAAAGGATCGGGTTAGGAGCAGTCTGACCAAGTCCGCACAGAGCGTTGGCCTGAATGTAGTGTGCAAGTTCATCCAGCTTATCGAGGTCTTCGATCTCTCCTCTTCCTTCGCTGATCTTCTCAAGGATCTCAAGCATACGTCTTGTACCGATACGGCAAGGTGTACACTTTCCGCAGGATTCGCTTACTGTGAATCCGAGGTAGAACTTAGCGATATCTACCATGCAGTTGTCCTCATCGAGTACGATCATTCCGCCGGATCCCATCATGGAGCCGATAGCTTTGAGTGATTCATAGTCGATAGGTACATCATATGATTTAGCAGGGATACATCCGCCGGAAGGTCCGCCTGTCTGTGCAGCCTTGAACTTCTTTCCGTTAGGTACGCCGCCGCCGATCTCTTCTACTACCTGTCTGAGTGTAGCTCCCATAGGAACTTCTACAAGACCTGTGTTGTTGACCTTACCGCCGAGAGCGAATACCTTAGTACCCTTGGATGTTTCAGTACCATACTGGTTGAACCAGCTTGCTCCGTTGAGGATGATCTGTGGAATGTTTGCGTAAGTCTCAACGTTGTTGAGAACTGTAGGTGCTGCGAACAGTCCCTTTACAGCCGGGAATGGAGGACGTGGACGAGGCTCGCCTCTGTTGCCCTCGATGGATGTCATAAGAGCTGTTTCTTCGCCGCATACGAATGCGCCTGCACCGAGTCTGAGGTCGACATCAAAGTCGAATCCAGAACCGAAAATGTTCTTACCAAGAACACCGTATTCTCTTGCCTGATTAAGGGCGATCTTAAGTCTGTCTACAGCGATAGGATACTCTGCTCTGACGTAGATATATCCCTGGCTGGCGCCGATCGCGTAACCAGCGATAGCCATAGCTTCGAGAATTGAATGTGGGTCTCCCTCAAGGATAGAACGGTCCATGAATGCGCCCGGGTCACCTTCGTCGGCATTGCAGGCTACATACTTCTGGACTTCGCCTCTCTTGCTGGATGCGAACATCCACTTTCTTCCTGTAGGGAATCCGCCGCCGCCTCTTCCTCTGAGTCCGGAATCGATGACTTCCTGGATGACTTCATCAGGTGTCATCTCGTTGAGTGCCTTAGCGAGAGCCTGATAACCGTCTCTGGCGATGTACTCATCGATGTCCTCAGGGTCGATCTTACCGCAGTTGCGGAGAGCCATTCTGAGCTGGTTGTTATAGAATGCGGACTCAACATACGGGATTGTAGTACCGTCTGAGAGTTCCTCTACCATGAGGTATTCTTCAACCGGCTTGCCTCTGAGGATGTGCTCCTCAAAGATCCTGTCTACCATATCAGGCTTTACTTCCTGATAGAAGACATTACCAGGGTGTACGACCATGATAGGTCCCTTAGCACACAGGCCCTGGCAGCCTGTCTGAATGATTTCGATCTCGTCCTTCTTACCGGCAGCATCGATGAGCTTGTTCAGCTCTTCCATGATCTCCCAGCTGTGGTTGGATGTACATCCGGTACCTCCGCATACGAGGACGTAGGTCTTAGTAGCAGCTTCAGCAGTATCAGGATTGAATCTGATATCGATCTGTCCATGCTTAGCCGCTTTGATGTCTTTTAAATCTTGCAGTGTTTTCATGACTTACCCTCCATTATGCGTTACTCGTACTTGGCGAGAATACCGGCTACTCTGTCCGGTGTCATCTTGCCGTATACATCTCCGTCAACGATCATAACAGGTGCGAGTCCACATGCTCCGACGCAGCGGCATACTTCCAGTGAGAATTTACCGTCTGGTGTGCATCCGCCGTCTTCGATTCCAAGAACTTTCTCGATCTCTTCGAGTACAGCTCCTGCGCCCTTTACATAGCATGCAGTTCCGAGACACATCGCAACGACATACTTGCCCTTAGGCGACATTGAAAACTGTGCATAGAAAGTAGCTACACCATAGATCTTCTCGATAGGAATTCCTGTTTCGTCTGAAATGATCTTCTGTACCTGATAAGGGAGATATCCGTAGATCTCCTGGGCTTCCTGCATAATTGGCATCAGGGCACCCTTCATTCCCTTGTACTTAGCGATCACTTCAAGCAGCTTGGCTTCCTGTTCCTTAGTTCCTTTGAAAGGAACGCTCGATACTTTCATCTGCTCGATCCTCCTTAAATGATTAACCATTATCTACATAGTACGGTTATGATAATTATCACACATATAAATCCGGTGAACAATCATCGTTATTGGATTAACCCATACTTAGCTACTATTATAAACAAAAAATTAACAAGCTTCAACCATTTACATCAAACTGTCAAAAACTGTTTTGTAAAAAAACACAGGCATACAAAAATCGTTGAATTTTACTCTTTTTTCATAGTTCCGTCTTCATACCTCATTGGTATAAAATTTGTTTTCTGTTTATTCGGTAACTGCATGATAACGATTTTACCGGCTGGATTTTGTTAATTCGAAAACGAAATATTCTTTAAAAATTACATGCCTTTCTGTGCTATACTTGCATCCGGAGGTAAGAAAACATGATATATCCTGGATTCCCTTCTGAGGGAGATGTAATCGGAATATGCGCACCAAGTGCAGGCGTAGGAAGCAAACTGGAGTCGTTCGATATGTCACTTGACATTCTGAATGATGTTGGTTTTATGACATATGAAACCGAAAGTGTAAGGAATGAAGACTGCCCTTCCGCTCCGGCCGAAATTCGCGGAGAAGAATTCAACAGTCTTTTTGCTGATGACGACATAGCTGCTGTAATGTCTGCGGCAGGCGGTGACTTCAACATTGAGATGCTGCCATATATAGATCAGGATACCGTTATCTCTCATCCAAAATGGTTTGCAGGTTATTCTGATCCGACCGCCATCGAGATGCTGCTTACAACAAAGCTGGATATCGCTTCGATATACGGTGTAAATGCCGGCGCATGGGACTGGCGTCCTCTTCATCAGTTCCAGTTCAATGCGCTTGATATCCTCATGGGAGAGATCATACCGCAAGAATCTTATGATGAGTGGTGTTCATGCGGATACGACGAGGAAACAGAGTCTTTTCCTATGGATGCTCCTGTTGAATGGATCCTCCTGCATCCGGAAGATGGGAGTCTTGAGGAAATTGAGTGCCTGGATGTCACCGGCAGGCTGATAGGCGGCTGCATAGATGTTATCAATGAGATGATCGGAACTCCTTTTGAGGATCTCAAAGGTTTCTGTGAGAGATACCGTCATGATGGTTTTATATGGTTCTTTGATAACTTTGCACTGCAGCCTATGGAGCTGTTTTATGCTCTCCTGCGGATGAAGTTTATGGGGTTGTTTGACGATGCGAGAGCTATCGTATTCGGCCGCGTATGTTTTTATGGTGAAGCAACCGATATTGATTATCTCGAGTTGATCGAACAAGTGCTGGGCGACACTGACATATCTATCATATGGAATGCAGATATAGGCCATACCAAGCCTTCAATGACACTGATCAACGGCAGCATGGGTCATCTTGTTATGGAAGACGGCAGGGCTCTGCTTGAAATGGAGCTCTCCTGATAATGACTGTAAATTTATATGCCGCACCCTATGTGGTGCGGCAATTTTTAATTGATCAATGATAGGTTTTTTCGCTTTGCATTCTTACACGAAGCTTGATATCAATATCATCAGTGGAAGTGTGATGATGGATATAAGTGTTGTTATCGCAACTACCTGGCACGCATATGGATAATCTGCATCATAAAGATTCGCATATACAGCAACATTCGCACCCGCCGGTGTGCTGAGAGCGATAAATACGGTGAGGAAAATACTGTGTTCGACCGGTATGAACCTGAATGCCAGAAGTGTAACAGCTGGTATGAGAAGAAGCCTGACTGCGCTCACCCAGTACAGATGTGCTGAAGTAAACATTTTCTTCATATCCGACTGTGCCAGATAAGATCCAAGCACCAGCATCGCCAGAGGTGCGTTAAGTGCAGATATCCCATTGAGTGTAGAGGAAATGATATCAGGCAGATGCGCCCCTGCTCCTGTTATGAACAGGAACAGACCTATTATGATACTGACGAAGATCGGATTGATTATCAGGTGCTTCAATCCGATCATTGAGCGCTCTCCGGTAATGACTTTTACCCCATAAGACCACTGCAGCATATTCATCATAGCAACGATCGCGACGATGAAAAACACAGCCTCATTTCCAAGTGCTGCCTGCACCAGCGGGATCCCGACGAATCCAGCATTGGAAAACGCGCAGCCAAAATTATCTACCGGATGTTTTCTGAAGATCACAGCAGCTATTATCATGGCGATGCCTATACCAAGCGCACTTATCAATGCGCTCTCAGCAAGCTGTATCAGCTTTAGCCGTGAAAACTCCACGCAAAAGCTGTCCACGATAACAGCAGGTATTACAAGCCATACCAGTATAGCTGCTATATCTTTGCTCCCCCTTATAGTCAGCTTATCTGTCCTGAACAGAATGTATCCTGCAAACATGTACAGGAACATTACAACAGTCTGTCTCAATACTATTAATGCTGCTTCCAATTCAGTAAATCCTGTCCCTTCCCCTTTTATTCGAATCAGATGCTTCCGCTAAAATATTCTATTCGCATGAAAAGCCCCGGCATAAAGCCGGGGCCATGGATAACGATCTTTCTACTATCCGAGCAGATTCACGCTTGCGATAAGTCCGGCAAATACGATCGATACCATTGATACCAGCTTGATCAGGATGTTGATCGATGGACCGGATGTATCCTTGAACGGGTCGCCGATGGTATCTCCGACAACTGCAGCCTTATGGTTGTCGCTGCCCTTGCCGCCGAAATGACCGGCTTCGATATACTTCTTAGCATTGTCCCATGCACCGCCGGAATTAGCCATAAAGATAGCCATGATGAATCCGGCTACAGTTGCGCCGCAGAGCATTCCGACTACTCCAAGGCCGCCGAGCACAAGACCAGTTATGATCGGAGCTGCTATGCCTACGCATGCAGGCAGGATCATTTCCTTGAGTGAAGCCTTCGAGCAGAGGTCTACGCATCTTGCATAGTCTGCGTCTGCTTTGCCTTCCATCAGCCCAGGTATCTCCTTGAACTGACGTCTTACTTCAAGAACTACGCTCTGTGCAGCTCTGTTAACAGCGCCCATTGTCAGAGCAGAGAAGATGAACGGCAGACAAGCTCCGATGAAGAGTCCTACGAGCACCTTAGGGTCGAGCAGGTTGAGTGTCAGGTCCTGTCCGTCAGGTGTGTAAACGAGAA
The DNA here is from genome assembly GCA_902786855.1 of uncultured Eubacteriales bacterium. Classification (GTDB taxonomy): domain Bacteria; phylum Bacillota; class Clostridia; order Peptostreptococcales; family Anaerovoracaceae; genus Crickella. Next base: position 129,869 of record CADAEH010000002.1, read on the forward strand.
GCTTCTCTCTGAAGTTAGCGATAAGAGCAAGAGCAGTCATTCCGGCTGAACCGATAGCAAATCCCTTACCTGTAGCAGCTGTTGTGTTACCGAGTGAATCGAGAGCGTCTGTTCTCTCACGTACTTCAGGCGGAAGTCCTGCCATCTCAGCAATACCGCCGGCATTATCAGCAACCGGGCCATATGCGTCAGTAGCAAGTGTGATACCAAGTGTTGAAAGCATACCTACTGCTGCAAGTGAGATTCCATAAAGTCCGATACCGGATGGCGTAGCATCTACCGGGCAAAGACCGGAGCAGTAGTATGCGATCAGGATAGCAGCACCTACGATCAGAATAGGAAGTCCTGTAGAGAGCATTCCCGTTCCAAGACCGCTGATGATCAGGGTAGCTGTTCCTGTCTGTGAAGATTCTGCTATCTTCTGGGTCGGTGTATAAGTATCTGATGTGAAGTACTCTGTGCACAGACCGATCAGTACGCCTGCTGCAAGACCAGCTATGATCGCAAGATATAGACCATAGAACTGGATGCCGAACAGCCAGACAACAAGCACGAATGAGAAAACTGCTGTCGCGATCGCTGAGAAATTAGTACCACGGCGAAGAGCAGCGAGCAGGTTCTTCTGGCTTGCACCTTCCTTGGTCTGTACAAAGAAAGATCCGACGACGGAGAACACTACTCCGACAGCAGCCATAAGAAGCGGAAGTGCTACGGACTTGACTCCGAGACCGGAATTAAGGAATGCGATAGCACCAAGAGCGCATGTGGATACCATCGATCCTACATATGACTCATACAGGTCTGCTCCCATTCCGGCAACGTCACCTACGTTGTCTCCTACGTTATCTGCAATTACAGCAGGGTTACGAGGGTCATCCTCAGGGATTCCTGCTTCTACCTTACCTACAAGGTCAGCTCCGACGTCAGCAGCCTTCGTAAAGATACCACCGCCTACACGGGCGAACAGAGCCATCGAAGAAGCTCCCATTCCGAAAGTTACCATAGCTGCTGTGATATTCTCGAGTGATTCATGGAAAACGAGATCGAGCAATGCATACCACAGTGAGATATCAAGAAGTCCGAGTCCTACTACTGTGAATCCCATAACTGAACCAGCCGAGAAAGCGACACGCAGTCCGCTGTTAAGGCTTTTCTGAGCTGCGCATGCAGTACGGTCATTAGCTCTTGTAGCAATGCTCATTCCGATATATCCGGAAAGGCCTGAGAAAAAGCCTCCTGTAATGAACGCGAATGGTACATACCATGTAAGCTTGTGCGCTGCAGCCATCCCGCAAAGCACACAGAACATTACAGCAAAGAATATAAGTACTGTGCGGTACTGTCTCTTGAGGAATGCGCTCGCTCCTGTACGTACGAATCTTGAGATCTGCTTCATTCTGTCAGTTCCCTCGTCAGCGCTCAGGACTTTTTTGGCCTGAGAATAAGCGAAGAACAGAGCAATAAGAGAAGCAAATAAACTGATCCAATACAGATGTGTCAACAGATAATCTTGCATTTGAATTGCCTCCTTAGATAGATGATCAAAGTTTCCATATCCACTTTCCCAAGGAATGAAAACTGTAATTGCCCCCATAAATCAGATTATAAGCAGAGCTTATAAAGTACTCAATGGGGATTTTTGTATAACTTTGTATTTTTGTTCCAGTACAGTATAGCAGATTGCTTGATTTTTACAATATTTTTCGCTTTAAATTATGTTTTTTTGATTAAAATGTCAAAAATAGTTTGTTTATATCACCAATGGGCTCCTTCTTAATTGTTTTTCATTAAAGTGTTAATAAAACTGATTTAGTTTTTAATACGCCCCGTTTTAAAGTCACTCTGCTTTTGAGAAATCACCAGTTTCTGTGACGAATCACCAAATTATAAATGAGCTGCCATGAAGACAGCTCATTTATTAGTCATTAGGATATTATATATCAGCCTTTATTGCTTTATGTAAGGTTTTGACAGGACTATTTCCACTGTAATGTGTAATAACCACTGGCGCCGCCCTGGCTCTCAATCTTTACATAATATGTACCCTTTCTTGCTTTCTTGGTACCTATTCTGCCCGAAGTAACAGTGTATGTGCCTATTTTGCCTGCAGGAAGAGTCGTATACTGTTTTCCCTTCTTCGGGAAGTAAACGGTGATCTTCAGGTTGTTGCTGTAGCTGCCGCTGCCTCCGGTTCCAATAGCACTCGCATTTACGACAAGTGTCATTTTGGAATTCTTTTTCTGCTTGATTTTGTACCAGTGGACTTTCTTATTATTGGTGGATACGAGTCCATGGTTGATCTTTTTCTTTTTGAGCTTAGCTGCCTTCTTTTTGCTGGTCTTGGAGCTTGTCTCCTTGATGCTGTGGAATGTCACTTTGACATTACGTACGGCGTTGCTGCTCTTAACACTTATGTTGTAGGTTCCTCCGGCGGTAACTCCGATTCTGGTAGCATATCCTTCAGATGAGTACAGGTATTCCCATGCTGTAAAACCAGGAGCAAAAACCTGTGCTGTAGAGTACGGAGTAGTCATTCCTCCATATGCTACTACGTCAAGATAACCATCGCTTGGGGCTCTGAATGTTACTGTACTAGGTACACTCGAACCTGCAGAACCAAGTATATAGGTAGCGCCGTTGCCTGCTGTTGTTTTATTTGGCGGTGCACACCATACGCCGAAAGATGTAGTATATGCTGTTTTCTCATAGCTTGGTGTCATCTCCAGAGTCGCAGTCGTACCAGATCCTACATAGTAACTACGCAGTTTAAAATCCCCTTTGGTCAAATAGTCACTGGCATAGTTTCCGTTGACCTTTACACCATATACAGCAGCATCAGCACTCAGAACAAATACAGTTCCTCCATTTGAAGGTAATTTTATCGTGAATTTATACGCTTTGCTGGTCTTTGCAGGTACATACAGTGAATAGCCCGGTTCAAAGCTGCTCACATTATTGATATCAGCAGCACTGACTGTTCCTCCATTGCTGACCGAAGTCGCCGCATTTGCCGTACCTGTAAAAGTAATGCACATGCTTAATGCTACCGTAAGGCAGAGCATGAGCGACAATATTTTTTTAGTAACCTTTTTCATAACTCCTCCATATCTGTAGTTAGATGTACTTGATGTATTTATTATACTGTATCTTTACCTAATCGTAAATGTTATAGCACATTTTTATATTAATAACAGTTTTCCCACAATAACTGATTGTGTACAAAAAGACTGCCGCACCTTTTGAAGTGCAGCAGTTTCTTTTGCTTATATTGCCCTTTCATTTGCTAATGGATAAGGGTTATGGATTTATGCGTTTGCACGCTTTTCTTCGATAGCGGCCTGTGCAGCTGCAAGTCTTGCGATCGGTACCCTGAACGGTGAGCACGATACATAAGTAAGTCCTACATCATGGCAGAAATGTATGGTAGCTGGGTCTCCGCCATGTTCTCCGCATATGCCAAGCTTTATGTTAGGTCTTGTCTTGCGACCGCCCTCAACAGCAACCTTTACCAGTTTACCGATGCCCTTCTGATCAAGTGACTGGAAAGGATCGCTCTCAAGGACTCCTCTTTCAACATACTTTTTGATCAGATCGCCGGTATCGTCCCTTGAAAATCCAAGTCCCATCTGAGTCAGGTCGTTAGTTCCGAATGAGAAGAATTCTGCTTCTTCCGCGATCTCATCAGCAGTGATTGCAGCTCTTGGTATCTCGATCATTGTTCCTATGAGATACTTCATCTCTTCACCGGATTCTTTTATCAGTTTGTCAGCTACTTTGACTATGATCTTCTTGACGTATCTGAGCTCATCGACAAATCCTACAAGCGGAACCATGATTTCCGGAATGATATCGAGTCCCTCTTCTTTACGTACCTCGATAGCTGCGGAAATAATAGCCTCTGCCTGCATTTCAGCGATCTCAGGATATGTGATGGCAAGCCTGCAGCCTCTGTGTCCGAGCATAGGGTTCATCTCGTGCAGTTCAAGAGTCTTGTTAACGATCTTTTCATAAGGGATACCGAACTGCTCGCTGACTTCTTTGATATCTTCATCTGTCTTAGGCAGGAACTCGTGCAGAGGAGGGTCAAGGAGTCTGATGGTAACAGGTCTTTCACCCATTGTCTTATAAATGCCTTTGAAGTCCTCTTTCTGATATGGCAGAAGACCGGCAAGAGCTTCTCTTCTCTCTGCTTCTGTATCAGCGAGTATCATTCTTCTGATCTTAGGGATCCTTTCATCCTCGAAGAACATGTGCTCTGTACGGCAAAGTCCGATGCCCTCAGCACCAAAAGCAATTGCCTGCTGAGCATCTCTCGGGTTATCTGCATTGGTTCTTACCTTGAGAGTCCTTGCCTCATCAGCCCACTCCATGATCTGCCCGAAATCTCCAGAAAGCTCAGGCGCAAGTGTTCTGATGGACTCAGTATAAACGCTTCCGTCAGTACCGTTGAGAGAAATGCTGTCTCCTTCGTGATAGACCTTTCCTCCTACAGTGAGAGTCTTTCCAGCCTCATCAACAATGATATCTTTGCAGCCGGCTACGCAGCACTTACCCATTCCTCTCGCAACTACTGCAGCGTGTGATGTCATGCCTCCACGCGCTGTCAGGATACCTTCAGCAGCAACCATGCCGGCAAGGTCTTCAGGACTTGTTTCTTCTCTTACGAGTATGACTTTTTTACCCTTTTCTGCATATACTGCAGCATCATCAGCAGAGAATACTATCTGACCGGTTGCGGCGCCAGGTGATGCCGGCAGACCCTTTGTTACCGGAACAGCCTTTGCCAGTTCTTCTGAATCGAATACCGGATGCAGCAGCTGGCCGATCTGATCAGGTTCAACTCTCATAACAGCGGTCTCCTTGTCAATGAGTCCTTCTTTTACGAGGTCTACAGCGATCTTTACAGCCGCAGCAGCTGTTCTCTTGCCGTTACGTGTCTGCAGCATGAAGAGCTTACGATCCTCGACAGTAAACTCCATGTCCTGCATATCTCTATAGTGATTCTCAAGAGTTACAGCAATCTTCTCGAACTGTGAATAAACTTCAGGGAAGGCATCTGCCATCTCGGAAATCGGCTGAGGTGTTCTGATACCTGCTACTACGTCTTCGCCCTGTGCATTTACAAGGAACTCTCCGAAGAGCTTGTCCTCTCCGTTGGCAGGGTTACGTGTAAAAGCAACGCCCGTTCCGGAGTTGTTTCCGCTGTTTCCGAACACCATGGACTGCACGTTTACAGCTGTTCCGAGTGAATCTGAAATATCATTGAGCTTTCTGTAGAGGATAGCTCTGTCATTATTCCATGATCTGAATACAGCCTTGATGGCCTCAAGCAGCTGGTCTTTCGGCTCCTGCGGGAACTCTCTTCCCAACTCTCTTACGACTACTTCTTTATATCCCTTGATGACTTCTTTCAGATCATCTGTTGTGAGATCTACATCGAACTCCACACCTGCCTTTTTCTTCTGACCTTCAAATACTGCGTCAAAGTTTGATTTTTTGATCTCCATTACGACGTCACCGAACATCTGTATAAATCTTCTGTAACTGTCATAAGCGAATCTCTCATTATCAGTCTTTTTCGCAAGACCTTCAACAGCAATATCATTCAGGCCGAGATTCAGGATAGTGTCCATCATACCAGGCATGGAAACAGGTGCGCCCGATCTTACGGATACGAGCAGCGGATTCTCATTATCTCCGAACTTTTTGCCCATTACTTCTTCCAGTTCAGCAATGTGCTCCCATACTTCATCGATGACTGCCTGGTCAAGTACATTGCCGTCTTCACTGTACTTTCTGCACACATCAGTTGTGATGGTAAATCCGAAAGGAACAGGAAGTCCGATATTGGTCATCTCTGCGAGGTTAGCTCCTTTGCCTCCGAGGAGAGCTCTCATGTCCTTTGAGCCCTCGTTGAATGAGTAAACATATTTTGCCATAAATCAATACTCCTTTTTTAATCAGATTGCCGCAGCCAGAGGCTGTGGCTTTCATAGTGATCAGAATCTCAGTCTCTCTTCGATATATGATCTGACTTCACTTATAGGAATTCTTACCTGTTCCATTGTATCTCTGTCGCGGATGGTAACACATCCGTCCTCTGCAGTGTCAAAGTCAACACAGATACAGAACGGTGTTCCGATCTCGTCTTCTCTCCTGTATCTCTTGCCTATAGAACCGGAAGCATCATACTCAACCATGAAGTATTTGCTGAGTTCTTCATAGACAGGAACTGCAACATCTTCAAGCTTTTTGGACAGTGGCAGCACAGCAGCTTTATAAGGAGCAAGTGCCGGATGGAGTCTCAATACTGTCCTTATGTCTTCTTTACCCTTGCTGTCGACCAATTTCTCTTCATCGTACGCATCTACCAGGAAAGCCAGCACAAGCCTTTCCACGCCTACTGACGGCTCAATACAGTATGGTACATATCTCTCATTAGTCTCAGGATCAAGATAGCTCATGTCTTCGCCTGAATGCGTCTGATGCGCCATCAGGTCATAGTCTGTTCTTGAAGCAACACCCCAGAGCTCGCCCCAGCCGAATGGGAAAAGATACTCAATGTCTGTAGTAGCGTTACTGTAGTGTGAAAGCTCTTCCTGAGTATGGTCTCTAAGCCTTGTGTATTCCTTTGATAGTCCGAGTGACCAGAGGAAATTAGCACAGTAATCTTTCCAGTATGCGAACCAGTCGAGTTCTGTCCCCGGCTTGCAGAAGAATTCCAGTTCCATCTGCTCAAACTCTCTGACTCTGAAGATAAAGTTGCCCGGCGTGATCTCATTACGGAAAGACTTGCCTACCTGTGCGATGCCGAACGGTATCTTTTTTCTGGCAGTCCTCTGAACGCTCTTGAAGTTGACAAAGATACCCTGTGCAGTTTCAGGTCTCATATATATCTCTGCTTTGGAGTCTTCTGTAACCCCCTGGAAAGTTTTGAACATGAGATTAAACTGTCTGATCCCGGTAAAATCCGACTTTCCGCATTCCGGACAGCATATGCTCTTTTCTTTGATGAAATCCTCCATCTCAGCATTGGACCAGCCATCTACGATCACTTCTTCATCAGGATTATGTTCTTTCAGATAGTCCTCGATCAGCTTGTCTGCTCTGTATCTTGTTTTGCATGATCTGCAGTCGATCAAAGGATCGCTGAAACCGCCGACATGTCCTGAAGCGACCCAGACCTGTGGGTTCATCAGGATAGCTGCATCCAATCCGACATTAAGCTTGGACTCACGGACGAATTTACCCCGCCATGCATCTTTTATGTTATTCTTGAACTCTACTCCGAGCGGACCGAAATCCCATGTATTGGCAAGGCCGCCATAAATCTCCGACCCCGGGAAAATGAATCCTCTGTTCTTACACAGAGCGATTATCTTCTCCATGGACACAGCTCTATCAACATCAGGCATTCCTGTTTTATCTACTGCCATAAATATTAGATCTCCTCATCTTTGAATTCTTCTTCAGCTGCAGCCTCTGCATCTGCTTTAAACTCTTCGTCAGCTATGCCGGCTCTGTCTGAAGCTTCCTTAGCAATATCCTTAGCTGTTTCAGTTGCCTTCTTTGCTACCTTTTCAACAGCATCTTTTACATCGTCGAGTTTGCCGCTCTTCTCAAGCTTGTCCCATAAAGACATAAGCTTGGCAGTGCCGCTGATGAACGCTTCTTTGATATCATCGACAGTACCGCTCTCTCCGAGCTTGTCCCAAGCTTCTTCTACCTTGGCAGAGCCTTTATCACCGAACTCCTGGAGCTTGTCAGAAGTCTTGTATGCGAATTCTTCTATCTTTTCTCCAAGCTTGTCAAAATCATCTTCTTTAACATCAACGCCGGCCTTACCCAATACGCTCTGAGCCTTGTCTGCTCCCTTCTTAGCAGCATCCTTGGCTTTGTCATAAACACCTACTACCTTACCGTTGATATCTATCACTTCCCCGTTCTCATCAACGAATTCAATGTCGCACTGAGCTCCGAGAGCAGCAACGATACCGAGTATAGCTCCCCATGGAACGAGAACTGCGCCAATAACTCCTGCTGTCAGAGGGAAGTTGACGATGGTCTTATCACCTTTCCTGATAAGGATCCTTGTAACACTGCCCTTGTCAACGATCTCCTTAATTTTAGCGAAGACCGGGCTGTCCTTGAGACTTCCGCCGTCTATTGCGTCAAAGTCTTTGTTCATCTTTTCTTCGATATCGATGATAGCATCAACGACGCTCCCATCGGCCTTCTCAAGAGCTTCTTTTGCCTCTGCATATGTAGAGCCTGTTCTGTCCTTTACAAGTTCTATCTTCTCAAGATTGATATCCATTTTCTATACCTCCAGTTCTGTTGGTTTACTGAGAACATCCGCATCGAGATATCTGTCGGTGTACTCGGCGAGTATCTTTCTGACAGTAGCCGTTACATCATCTCTGAGAACTGCCTTCTCAAAGGTGCTGATCGGCTTTGATCTAAAGTATCTAAACACATCGATTATATCGAAGAAAGGCTGATAAATCAATGCGGCGCCCTCCGTTTTCTCTTTATTCGCACATTCATCACACAATACTCCGCCTGATGTCACAGAAAATGATCTGAAGTCGTTCTTTGCCTCTTTTGAACCCTCAGGCGTTCTTACAGGTTTACCGCAGTTGACGCAGTAATCAAGCTCAGGACTGACCCCAAGGATCGGAAGAGATCTGACGATAAAAGCGAAAAGCAATGTTTCAGCGCTCTTAGCTGCCCTGGAAATTGAGTCAAGGAATTCAAGCGCCAGATCATAGAGAGCAGGCATCGGCTCTCCGTCAGAAGTTACCTTATCGAGATATTCGATAAATGCTGATGCAGTCATGAACCTGTCTATATCTTCTCCAATAGAATAATAGCTCCTGCGTGCAGAAGCTGTGTTGATGCTGTATGAGTCTCTGCCTTTGAACACCTCATATTCAGCAAAAGTAAACGGTCTGAGCGCAAGAGCTGATCTGCTGCGGCTCTTCTCATTGATAGAAGTTCCTGCAGAGATTTTTCCATACTGCCTTGTAAATATTACTATCATACGCCGGTTGCCGGCTATCCTGTGCTGCCTGAGCACGATTCCTTCAGTAGTGATTATCATCTATTCTTCTATTCGTCTTTATATCCCCAGCTGCGTATGGTCCGCTCTGAGTCACGCCAGTTCTCTCTTACTTTGACCCAGAGGCTCAGATAAACCTTGCAGCCGAGGAGGTCCTCTATCTCACGCCTTGCAGCTTTACCTACCCCTTTGAGCTTACTGCCGCCCTTTCCTATTATTATTGACTTGTGTGACTTCTTTTCACAATATATTACGGCGCTGATCTCAGTGATCTTTTCCCCCTCTGTGAATGACTCTATCTCTACGAATACCCCGTGAGGTACTTCATCATCGAGATAATTCATAAGCTTTTCTCTGATTATCTCGCTGACGATGAATCTCTCAGGATGATCTGTAGCGATATCATCCGGATAGTACATAGGACCTTCTTTCATATATCCTGCCAGGCGGTCTTTCAGCATTTCAACATTATCACCTTTGAGTGCACTGACTCCGTAGATATCATCGAAAAGGCCTGACTCCGTGTATCTGTTGTAAAGAGCCAGATACTCTTCAGGCCCCATCAGATCCATCTTGTTTATTGCAAGCAGTTTAGGCGCATCTACCTTTCTGAGAAGCTCAAGCACATTTTCGTCCCCGCGGCCAAAACCCTTGGTCCCGTCAGTCATAAGCAGAACCACGTCTACACCTGAAAGTGTGTTCACTGCAGTTTCATTTATGGCTTCGCCGAGCTTGTTATGAGGTTTATGTATTCCCGGCGTATCGAGAAAAACCATCTGAAGTCCACTGCCATCCTCATATGACAGATCAGTATAAATGCCCGTTATTCTGTTAAGGGTGGTCTGAGGCTTACTTGATGTGATAGCGATCTTTTCGCCCAGCATACTATTCATGAGAGTCGACTTGCCTACATTCGGTCTGCCGACAATGCCAATAAATCCTGATTTCATCTGGTAACTCCTATTGCCTGCAGAATCTCTTCTTCGCGGGCTCTCATTTCCTGTTTTTCTTCATCATCCATATGATCGTACCCCATCAGGTGGAGGATACTATGGGTGAACAGATAAACGAATTCTCTTGTAACACCGGTGCCGAATTCCTCAGCCTGACTAAGCACCTTGTCATAGCATATGACAACATCGCCTATGAGCACCTGGCTCTCACTGTCTGTCAGATCTTCCGCAAGATCTTGCATATCATCATACTGCGGAAAACTGAGAACATCAGTGATACTATCCACGCCTCGATGGTCTCTGTTAAGTTCTCTGATCTCATCTCCGCTGACAACCGTAACACCTATTTCGGCATCAGAATCCTCTGGACTCAGTCCTGCCTCTTCAAGTTCTTTACCGAATTCAAGGCTGACAGCTTTAAAGGCTGCCTGCTCCATAAGGCTTCGGATCTCATTTGTCAGTCTGTTATCATCATCGCTGTAATATATTTTCATAAGCTTTTTTAATCGGGTTGAAATACCGGGATCATCTGACCTGATTTCCGGTTTTCTGGGAAGAAGACTTAGCTTTGTGAGTTTTGTCGTATGATTCGTACGCTTTTATTATCCTCTTGACCAGTTCGTGTCTTACTACATCTACCTCTGTGAAGTAACTGAATTCTATGCCCTCTACTCCTGTCAGCACTTTTCGGGCTTCTTTGAGTCCGGACACGGTCCCGCTCGGGAGGTCTATCTGTGTGATATCTCCTGTTACGACTACCTTGGAATTGAATCCCATACGCGTCAGGAACATCTTCATCTGTTCTCGTGTCGTATTCTGCGCCTCATCGAGGATGATAAATGCATTATCGAGGGTCCTTCCTCTCATATATGCCAGCGGGACTACCTCGATGACTCCTTTTTCTCTGAGCTTTGCTGCAGCATCCATGCCAAGGACATCATAAAGCGCATCATAAAGCGGTCTCAGATACGGATCGACCTTTTCCTGCATGTCTCCCGGGAGAAAGCCAAGTCTCTCGCCGGCTTCAACTGCAGGTCTCGTCAGAATGATCCTCTCTATCTCTCTGTTTTTGTATGCACTGATAGCCATCGCACAGGCAAGGTATGTTTTGCCGGTTCCTGCCGGTCCGATTCCAAACACCATGTCAGTGTTTCTTATATTGTCTACATACTGCTTTTGAGCCTGGGTTTTGGGCCTCAGGGGCTTACCCATATGTGTATAGCATATGATATCTCTCGATGTCTTTTCTGCATCGAACTGCCTGCCGTTTGCCTCCATATCAATGATGTAATTGAGACGTTGTGAATCCAGACCCGGTTCAACATTAAGCGCTTCGATAAGCCTTCCGATGATACGCATAGCAAGTTCGGCATCCTTTCCTTTGATAAGAAGGGATCCGTCTCTGACAGTCATCTCGGTTTCTGTAATCTTTTCGACTTTTTTAACATTCGAATCATAATTGCCGAAAAGGTCCTGAATATTGATGTTATCAGGTATATCAAGTCTTAGTTCCATATAGTTCCCCGCCTGCGGCCTATTTTTTTCCGCTCAGGAACTCTTTTACAGCCTTGTTGACTGCTGATCCATCAGCGGTGTCCTTCAGTTCTGCCATGACAGCTTTCATCAGAGTTCCCATGTTCTTCATACCTTCTTCGATGCCGAGTGAAGCTGCGATTTCTTTTACTTTTTCTGCGATCTGCTCAGCAGACATCTCTTCAGGCAGATATCCCTGAAGAATCTCGATCTCCTTCTTATATGTCTCGGTCATATCATCTCTTCCGGCTTTTGCAAAGTCTGCAAGTGCGTCAGTCCTCATCTTTACCTGCTTTTTGATGATCTTAACGATATCAGCATCGTCCTCGAGTTCTACTCTCTGGTCTACTTCGAACTGCTTGATCGCTGCTCTGACCATGTTTACAGTGTTCTTTCTGATAGTGTCCTTGTTCTTCATGGCTTCTTTATAATCAGCCACGAGCTGTTCCTTGAGTCCCATTCTGTTCTCCTTTCATAAAAGCAAAATGCGAACCCGTAATGAGTTCGCATCTGATATCGGCTTATTAATACTTGCGTGCTTTCTTACGGGCAGCCTCAGACTTTTTCTTGCGTCTTACACTTGGCTTCTCGTAATGCTCTCTCTTGCGAAGCTCTGCCATGACGCCGTCGCGAGCGCAAGATCTCTTAAATCTCTTAAGAGCACTTTCTAAGCTCTCGTTTTCCTTAACGATAACCTTTGCCATCTTCTTGTCTCACCTCCTGACGTCTGTAAATTGGTATGCATCCTATGACGCAACAGTAGGATTTTACTACCGTGAAAACAAAAAGTCAACCATCAAACTGCGGGAGATAAGGGGTAATGCGGGAGATGCGAAGACCCGCGACCGGAATAGGCGTTCAGCACACGACAGCACTGTTCTGCAGTAAGTATTGTACCACAATATTTATGTATTATTGTATAAAAGTGGCACAATATGTTTGATTAATTGTTATATTTGCCTTATTATTATATAGATATTATCAGAGGTAAGCATAACTTTCACATTTTGGAGAAATCATATGCAGTTAACCGATGCTGAGATCAGAGAGATACTGCTCAGACAGAAACAGCGAAAAAAACTTCAGCAGAAAAGAAAACGGCGAAGAGCGCTTTTCTTTCTGTTGCTTATGCTGATAATACTTGCCATAGTCATCCTGAAACCTGCTGTTCTGATTTCTGAAAAGAATGAGAAGCAGGCAAGAAAAACGGAACGCGAAGCATCATATACAGGTCCTCCCCGCGGAACTGTATTCATCGATCCCGGCCACGGCGGAATGGACTCCGGAACCGGAGATGAATTCGGCAGGTATGAAAAAGAAGATAACTTAAAGCTTGCACTGCAGTTAAAAAACGATCTGGAAGCCATGGGCTTTACTGTAGGGATGTCAAGAACCGAGGATAAGCAAGTTGACAGAACACTTCGTGGCCAGATGGCCAATGACGCCGGAGCCCAGCTTTTCATCTCCCTGCACAGAAATCAGGCTGACACAGACGGTATGGGTGTGGAAGCATTCATTCCCAAACGGAATGACAATAACTCAAGACTCCTGGCAAACAACATCCTGAATGCACTTGCAAAGCAAGGCTTTGAAAAACGGTCTATTAAGTCCGGAACCCTGAATGATCCCAACAGTGACTATGAAGAGCTGGCAGTTGTAACCATGCCGGCAACGTTAGTGGAAGTGGGTTTTGTCAGCAGCGATATGGACAATGCTCTCTTTGATGACAATCTCAGCAACAACGCCAAAGCCATTGCAAATGCGATAGATCAGACATTTATGACGCTTTATGAACCTGAAAAAGCGGCGCAGGCAGCAGAGGAGCAGGCATACAGAGATAAACTTGTCAAAGACATCCTTTATCAGACTATGAAAGCGATATCCGGACTCATACCTGCTCACTCAAAGGAAACCGAATTCCCCGGTTAGTACAACAGAATTTTATTCAGTAAAAAACAGGCGCTCCCGGAGCTCCTGTTTTTTATGTATCTACTTATCAATGTGTCAATTATTTAAGAAGATTCCATTTTATGGTATTTTTGTCATAGACCGGACCGTCGTTTATAGAACTCGTATTGCCTGCATCAGTCGGGACTATGAGTGCGCCCTCAGGCTCTGATGTGTCGAGCATAAGATTGCTTAGGCTGAACTGCCCCTGACAGCATCTGAGAGCTAACTTTTTCATCATAGAAAGCGACCCGCTCGCACACACATATGCAGCATCATGAACAACATCTGCAGGTGACCCTTCTCTCCCATTGCTTCCGTCAAGAGTCAGGACTTCTATCTCATTACAGATATTACGGAAGGAATCGACCATATAGATATCATCTTTAGAAGAAAAGCCCAGCACAGCTCTGAACCCCTTGCCTCTTGTAAGTAATGAGCGCGCAAGTTCAAGCATCTCAGCGACTCCTGTATCATCAGCAACAAGATACGCTCCCTCCGGTACATCATCTACGTCAAATCCATTTCCAAGACCGGTAATGGTATCCATCTCTGTTCCGAATGCCGCGTTCAGGAGTTTTTCTCCTCCCTGCCTGTCCGGTCTGAATACGACTGAAAAACGTTTGCTGTCATAATCACATACAGGAAATGGTCTGACTATGCCTTCATGCTCTATCATTGCAAACTGTCCCGGATTTCTGAACCTGCAGTCATCTGTTAGAAAAGTTATTTTATAAACATCGCGGGCAAGCCGCTCGATATGAGCTACTCTACTCTTGTTCATCGACTCCCTTAAATGCCTCCTGAGCAGTATTACCAGAAGGCTCCTCCTCTTTTAATATTTCAGGCTTCACTTCTTCCGGGGCAGCAGAAAGTGTTCCAGCTGCATCAGGCTTCACTTCTTCCGGAGTTTCAGCCATTACTTCTTCTGCAGTCTCAGCAGAAATAAGATCGTGATCGTTCAACTTGCTGACAGTATCCTGTGCTGTTACAGTAACTATTTCCGCGACTTCAACTACACTGTCTTTGATCTCAGCAGCTGTTCCCGGTGCTGCAAATTCAGCAGCGGGTTCTGCCGGCTCGATCACTGTTGATACCGGCTCCTTGTCAGCAAGCGCTGCGGCAGATGTCCCGGCAGCTTCCGAAACCGGAGGATCATATACAGGTGCAGACTTAGGTGCGGGTCTCTCCTGACGATACGCTGTCTGTTTTCTGTTCATGATCTCTGTTTCTTTCAGATCAACGACATAAGTATCTAAAATCTTGTCATGCCAGCCCCTGTTTTTTTCATCAATAGCCACCCAGATATATCCAAGGAAAAAGATAGAGCTGGATGCCCTCTTCACAAACCATTCTCTGAAAAGCATCTTCCAGAAGTCGACAGGCTCACCATCAGTACTCGAAACAACCTGGAGTCCGAGGGCTGCTTTACCTATGGTTTTTGATTGTCTGTAAAACACCATCTGTGCGATCAGATATGCTATCCAGAGGAGACCCGCGATCGTCATTGTCGCAGAAGCACCGCTGTTATGTCCATATCCAAAATCGTAGCCGGGATAGCCGTAGCCATATCCAAAGCCGAAATCCCCGAAATTCATGGCTTGTTTAACTAACATAGCTACAGATGCAGCCAGATACATGATCGTTGCAATAACCGGTACAACGGCATCTATACAGTATGCGCCGAGTCTTTTGCCTCTCGAGGCAAGTTTCATGACTTTTTTCTCTCTCATTTTTTATGTATCAGTATCACCTGAAACATCAGATGAAACAACCTTTCTGTCAAAACTAACAATATAATAGCACAAAATTGACCAATTTTTTGTATTATTATTGAACAATCCACTGCAGAAGAAAGCCCGCTCTATTATACAGGCGGGCATAACATTTAAGTATTCGTATTAACTATAATACACCACTAAGCTATTGATCGCGCCCTAGTCTTCGTGAGGTTCGAATCCCACAAGGCTCTCCGGCATCTCTCTGCCACTCTTTGTGTAGTAATCTACCAGAGCTGCTTTAATAGCATCCTCCGCAAGCACAGAACAGTGGATCTTTCTTGCAGGAAGTCCGTCAAGTGCCTCTACAACAGCCTTGTTAGTGAGTTCGAGTGCTTCTTCAAGAGACTTTCCCTTGATGAGTTCTGTAGCCATTGAACTTGTTGCTATAGCACTTCCACAGCCAAATGTCTTGAACTTGACATCTGCTATTTTATCGTCCTCTACTTTAATATACATCTTCATGATGTCTCCGCAGAGAGGATTGCCTACTTCACCAATTCCATCAGCATTCTCAATTACTCCAACATTGCGTGGGTGCTCAAAGTGATCCATTACCTTATCAGTATACAGCGACATTTCTGTTCTCCTTTCAGCTTGTGTTTATATTTTATACAGTCTGTCTGTCTTGATTTCTTTCTATGCATGTTCAGGAATGCAGTGTTCCCTCTTTCCTGTCATCAGATCTTCCCAATATGGCGACATGGATCTGTAGAGTTCAACTACCTGATGTACCTTTTCG
The DNA here is from genome assembly GCA_902786855.1 of uncultured Eubacteriales bacterium. Lineage (GTDB taxonomy): Bacteria > Bacillota > Clostridia > Peptostreptococcales > Anaerovoracaceae > Crickella. The sequence continues at coordinate 145,883 of CADAEH010000002.1, forward strand.
ATGATATAGTCAATCTGCTCTTCAGTATTATCTATGTCCAGGCTGAATCTCAATGAACCGTGAGCTGCCTCTACCGGAACTCCCATTCCGGTAAGAACGTGCGATGGATCCAGAGATTCGCTGGTGCATGCAGATCCGGATGAACACTCTATGCCGAGCATATCCAGGTGCAGCAGGAGACTTTCGCCTTCTACACCTTCAAATGACCAGTTTACATTGCCCGGAAGTCTCTTCACAGGATCTCCGTTCAGCTGTGAATACGGGATATCTTTAAGTCCGGCTATCAGCCTGTCTCTCAGAGCTCTGACTTTTGACATATTTGCTTCCATATTGTCGCAGCCTTCTTTAAGCGCTACAGCCATAGCAGCTATTCCCGGAACATTTACAGTGCCTGCTCTCTTTCCTCTCTCCTGAGCGCCACCTTCGATGACATTCACAAGGCGTATGCCGTTCCTTGCATAAAGTATGCCTACACCCTTAGGGCCATGGAATTTGTGTCCGGACATCGACAGCATGTCAATATTCATTGCCTGTACATCTATCGGAAGATGAGCTGCGGCCTGTACGGCATCTGTATGGAAAAGGACACCTTTTGCCTTGCACAGAGCGCCTATCTCAGATATAGGCTGCACTGCTCCCATCTCGTTATTTGCGAACATTACAGACACAAGTGCCGTGTCATCTCTGATCGCGTCTTCAACATCCTTTACATCCACAATACCATTTGTCTGAGGCTTCAGATATGTTACTTCAAAACCTTCTTTCTCGAGTTTTGCCATCGTATGGAGTATAGCATGATGCTCGATATTAAGCGTGATAAGATGCTTTTTGCCCTTTTTAGCAAGTCCTCTTGCTGCACTGAGCAGTGCCTGGTTGTCTGCCTCTGACCCGCCAGACGTAAAATATATCTCGTTAGGATTCTTTGCATTGATACAGCTTGCAACGATGGCCCTTGCTTCATCAAGCACCTCCTGTGTGCGCTGACCGTCAGTGTGAAGGCTGTTCGGATTACCATTATAATTGTCCAGGCACTCGATCAGCTTGTCTCTGGCAGTCTTGCTCAGATATGTTGTAGCCGCATTGTCCGCATAAACTCTCATCTCTTTTTATCCTCCACTTACTATTTATCGGTATCACATGGATTACAGTAATCTCCGAGCATCTTCTTTCTGTTTCCGGTGATTATGTCTTCAAGTGTGATAGTTCTAAGATAATTATCAATTACATTATCAAGACCTGCCCAGAGCGGAAGCGTACTGCATGTTGCAGCCTTTTCGCACTGTACTCCATCCTGCATTATACAGTTGACAGGAGCAAGTGTACCCTCTGTCAGAAGAAGTATCTCTGCTATGTTGTATTCAGCCGGATCTCTTGCCAACTTATAACCGCCATTTTTTCCTCTCAGACTCTGGAGCAATCCGCCCTTATTTAAAATGGATATGATGCTCTCGAGATATTTCATTGACAGATTTTCCTTTTCTGCTATATCTGCCAGCGAAACATATCCGCCGTCTGAAAGCCTTGCCAGATCTACCATTACCGTAAGAGCATATCTGCCCTTGGTTGAAACCATCATATTGATGCCTCCTATTCTGTACGCCTGTTCAGATATATACCCTTTATATATACTTTTCAAGCCTTGTAAATCCTACCACCGGAGTAGGAATATGTCAACACTATTCTTTTGATAGAATCAATCGTAAAGCTCTTTATAAAAAACACATGGCCATTTTAAGTGACCAAGTAATTTCTTTACATTAATATAATGATTTACATATAATATATTTGGTGAAAATTTGATGAAATGAAATCTTCGATCACCATCTGATTCGTATATTCACTATTTAGGAGATACTAATATATGTCTATATTTTACAATGTGATCGCCTTTCTCGGCGGACTGTCTATGTTCCTTTATGGAATGAGAGTCATGGGTGATGGGCTCAAGAGTTCATCCGGAGGAGCGATGCGAGACGCTCTCGCCAAAGTTACCAACAAGCCTGCGATGGGTTTCCTCCTGGGTATGCTCGTTGCCTGCATCATTCAGAGTTCGACAGCAACTATAGTTATCACTGTCGGTCTCGTAGGCGCAGGCTTCCTCACATTCCACCAGTCGATCGGGATAGTTCTGGGAGCCAACGTGGGTACAGCGATAACAGCTCAGATCATCAGGCTCATGGACGTCAGCTCAGGAATGGACAGTCCTCTGTATTTCTTCAAGGCTGATAACCTTGCACCACTTGCTCTTGTCATAGGCATCGTCCTTATTATGTTCGTCGGGACCACCAAGTCCAAGAACGCCGGATCGATCGCATGCGGATTCGGTATTCTGTTCATGGGACTTATCTACATGAGCAATGTCGTGTCTCAGTTCGGCGAGTCACTGAGCGGACTTCTGACTGCCTTCTCCAACAACTATCCTCTTGGCTTCCTCGCCGGTGTTCTGGTTACTTGCGTTGTCCAGAGCTCATCGGCTGTAATAGGTATCATACAGTCGATCGCTAGTTCTATCGGTGTTACTTTCAGTTCAGTATTCGCAGTCATCATTGGTGTAAACATCGGAGACTGCCTTACCACATATCTTGTGAGCCGTATAGGAGCTAAGCCTAACCAGCGCAGGACCGCCATGGTACATGTGATCTACAATATATTTGCCGCAACCCTCTGCATTCTCCTGGTTTTCATAGGCAGGGCCACTGGAATACTCAACGATACTTTCTGGAATACAACACTCAACTCCGGCGGTGTGGCCAACATCCATGGATTTTTCAGACTCGTCCCTGCAGTCTGCCTGCTCCCGCTCACGCCACTCTTTGAGCGTATCGCGATCAAGATCGTTAAAGACGAACCGATCGATGCTGAAGATAAAAGTGCGATCGCCGCTCTTGATGCTCTCGATGAACGTCTTTATAATTCGCCTGCCATCGCTCTTGCCCAAGTCGAAAGAGTCGTACTTGAGATGAGCAGTATCGCTACTCATAATTATGATGCCTGTGTTAGACAGATCTATGAATATGAGCCTAAGAGAAGCCAGCGCATCCAGGAGAGAGAAACGCTGCTTGACAGTATGACAGACGCTGCCAACAAGTACATAGTATCGCTTTCTCCTTATGTCATGAACGACAGGGACACACATCAGCAGAATGCCCTTCTAAAAGCCCTGATATGTTACGAAAGAATCGGTGACCTCGCTGTCAATATTTCGGAGGAAGCTGATCTTATCCATGCCAATGGCAAGCAATTCTCAGCAAATGCTATGGCAGAGCTCAGGATAGCATTCGACGCTGTATATGAGATCCTGGATATTACTACACGATCATATATCGATAAAAATCCTGTGCTTGCAGCCAAGGTAGAACCTCTGGAAGAAGTCATCGATGACCTTGTCGAAGATATGAATGCACGGCACGTGTACAGGATGGTCAACCGGCTGTGCGATGCTGTAAACGGCATTTACTATCAGTCCATTCTGACCAATATTGAACATCTTTCTGACAAGTGCAGTGATCTGGCAATTTATGTACTTGAAGGTTCCAATGAAGATATTTTTGGTCAGGAACACTCATTTGTACATGCTCTGCATCACTCCAATGATGAGGAATACATACGGACATATCAGAAAGAATATGCCAAATACGTCAAAGCTCTCAGTGCTGTCTCTGTCACAGATGTGATAGAGGCTCCGGTATATAAAGAAGAGAAAGAAGCAAAAGAAGAAAAGCCTAAGAAAGACAGGTCATTCAGAAAAAAGACGCAGAAATAGGAAACGCAAAAACGATCCGCAAGCGAGTAATACTGCGGATCGTTTTTTAGTTGTTATGAAGTCAATGTTTTATTTATCGAGGCACGCCCCTACTTGGACTTCACTTCTTTCCAGTATTTGCTGTAGAGATCCGTTACTGAATTGTCAAGCATGTGGAGCGACTCACATCTGCTCAGTGTCTCTTCAGATGGGAAAATCGCCACTTCCGCCAGAGCTTCTTCATCTTCAATGATGTCCAGTGCTGCCTCGTTTGGGGTTGTGTAATACAGATAGTCAAAATTCTTTGCAGCTACTTCTGCTTTACACAGATAGTTGATCCACGCCTCAGCGTGCTCTTTATTAATAGCCTCCTTAGGGATCACCCATGAGTCTATAAAAAACTCTGACCCCTCCTTAGGTACTACAAACTCAACATCTTCGTTGAGATCTTTTGTATAAGCATATTCTCCGTTCCAGACCACGCCTACAGCAGCTGATCCATCCGCAAGCAGATCTCTGGCAGAGTCATTCGCATATTTATATACAAGAGGCTTTTGCGCTTTGAGTTCATCTGCTGCGGCTTTTATTTCTTTCTCATCAGTAGAGTTGATTGAATACCCCAATTTTCTGAGAGCTATCATAAAAGCATCTCTGACACTGTCAGGCATAACCATCTGATCGGCGAATTTCTCATCCCACAGGTCTTCCCATGAATCGATCTCAGTATCTCCTACCATCTTGGTATTATACAGTATTCCTGCAACACCTGCCTGATATGGTACGGAATGAATATGACCGGGATCGAACACCTCTGTTTTTTCAAGATAGATGTCTCCTATATTGCCTATCTCAGGGATGTTGTCATAGTTCAGGTCAGCAAGCATATCATTGCTGATCATCTTCTCTATCATATAGTCAGAAGTACAGATACAGTCATATGTGGTGGCATTATTCTCCAGTACTGTATACATCTCTTCTGCCGTATCATATGTGTCGATGATAACACGGATACCAGTCTCAGCCTCGAAATCTTCAGCTACCATAGGATCGAAGTAATCACCGTAACTGTAAACGTAGACCTCGCCGTTGACGCCGCTCCGGCATCCGGGAAGTATCACAGAAGCTGTCAGAATACAGGCCAGAAGCATTGCAAGTACGGCCTTCTTTTTATGGGTCATATTCCCGCCCTCCTTATATATTAAGATAATTGATGCAATTGTATCACAACACAGATAAAATAAAAACTCCGCAGTAGCGGAGTTATTTGGAGGCGACACCCGGATTTGAACCGGGGATCAGAGTTTTGCAGACTCGTGCCTTACCACTTGGCTATGTCGCCATATGTCCTATAGACATGATAAAGGGATTCATAGAACCCCTTTATCATTTTGGCTAGGGTAGCAGGATTCGAACCTGCGAATGACGGAATCAGAATCCGTTGCCTTACCGCTTGGCTATACCCCATCAGCATTGTTATTGTAACACACTACGGTGTGGGTATCAAAGGGAATTTGGGGTGGATGGTGGGATTCGAACCCACGAATACTGGAGCCACAACCCAGGGTCTTAACCACTTGACGACACCCACCGTATAAAAAGTGGCGACCGGGAACGGGCTCGAACCGTCGACCTCCAGCGTGACAGGCTGGCATTCTAACCAGCTGAACTACCCGGCCGCATATGGTGGGACCAATAGGGCTCGAACCTATGACCCCCTGCTTGTAAGGCAGGTGCTCTCCCAGCTGAGCTATGATCCCATATGTGGTAGCGGCGACTGGACTTGAACCAGTGACCTTCCGGGTATGAACCGGACGCTCTAGCCAGCTAAGCTACGCCGCCACAGTCGCGCTAATCATCAATCGCGCTTGATTATTGTAACAAACCCCCATTAAGTTGTCAACAATTTATTTAGAATATGTTATACTAAATCCGTTATTTAATTTGAGTATTGAAAAGGAGGCATGATGGGACACCCGGATCCGATAGCTTTTGAGATAGCAGGAGTCGAAATTAGATGGTACGGTATTCTCATAGCATCTGCTATGCTGCTTGCTGTACTCATTTCCTGCAGACGTGCACCTCAGCACGGTCTTACTGATGATGATGTTCTCGATGTCAGCCTGTGGATGCTTCCTATAGGTGTTATCGGCGCAAGAGTCTATTACGTTATTTTCAATCTGAACATGTACCCTACTCTGCGCGAGGCGATCAATATCCGCAATGGCGGTCTGGCAATACATGGAGGTCTGATTTTCGGCATCCTTACCGTATACTTTGTCTGCAGGCACAAGAAAATCAGTACTCTCAATATGCTGGATCTTATTATCCCGTCAGTTGCTCTTGCACAGTCTATAGGCAGATGGGGCAACTATTTCAATGGTGAAGCCCACGGAGGTCCTACCGACCTTCCCTGGGGGATCCTTGTAGATGGTGTAAAAGTTCACCCTACATTTCTGTACGAATCCATATGGTGCCTCCTGTTGTTCTTCTTTCTCAGCTGGTGGGACAGAAACAAGCGTCAAGCTTACGGTCAGACTCTGGCACTCTACGGCATTCTATATTCAATTGAACGCTTCTTTGTTGAAGCACTCAGGACAGACAGCCTCATGATCGGTCCGTTCAAGCAGGCACAAGTGGTAAGCGTCTGCGCAATAATCGCTTCCGTTGTACTATTTATGTACAGCAAGAAGTATCTGCCTGTAAAGCAACACAGCTGATACCTCAGGAAAGAGCCATTCTTGCCCGGAAGTCTGGGATCGATGCACTATTATTCCGGAGAAGACAGCAAAAGAGACTGCGGGGGTAGCAGTCTCTTTTAAAAAGGGTATTGGGACTAGAGATTAGGAATCACTTCACGTGATCCCACAATGGAATTATATAGTCACGCGGTCATTTTTTCAACTCAAAAGAGCAAATACCTTCCAAAAATACAAGATTTCCGGATTCAATACATTTCCGGGTAATTCTGCAACCGCCATTGGCCAAGAAACTTGCCAATAAGAACCCTTTTATACTCCGGCCACAAGATATGTATACATAATGCAAGTTTTATTATTTTATACATTAAAGAGGAAATGCACGACATCCCCATCCTTCATTACATATTCTTTTCCTTCTGATCTCAGCCATCCGCGTTCTTTTGCAGTGCTAAGCTTCCCATCGCATTCCATCAGTTTGTCATAAGCGATGGTTTCCGCTCTGATAAAGCCTTTTTCGAAGTCAGAGTGGATCTTGCCTGCAGCCTGAGGAGCGAGCGTTCCGCGCCTGATGGTCCATGCTCTGGTCTCATCCTCTCCCGTTGTCAGGAATGATATGAGATCGAGCAGCGAATACGAGGACTTGATGAGCTTATCCAGACCCGATTCTTCAATTCCCATGTCTTCAAGGAACATCTCTCGCTCTTCGTCTTCAAGTTCCGCAAGTTCTGCCTCAATTTTTGCGCATATCACCACAACTTCTGAGCCTTCAGAGGCAGCGAAATCTTTTACTGCCTTGACATAATCATTATCATCGCCGGCTATATCGTCCTCAGAAACATTTGCCGCATATATAACAGGCTTGAATGTAAGCAGGTCGAGTGAATGGATAAATGAGGCCTGCTCCTCTTCAAGTTCCATGCTGCGGGCAACATTGCCGGCTGCAAGATAGTCGTACACTTCTTTAAGAAGATCGAGCTCACCGCGTGCAGACTTATCCGCCTTGGCTTGTTTTTCAGTTTTAGCTATCCTTCTCTCAAGAACTTCCATATCAGCTATGATGAGTTCCATATTGATGGTCTCTATATCTCCCACCGGATCAACCTTGCCGTCGACATGTACGACATTAGGATCGTCAAAACATCTGACGACATGAACTATGGCCTCAACTTCACGAATATGCCCCAGGAACTTGTTGCCAAGTCCCTCCCCTTTTGATGCGCCTTTGACCAGACCTGCGATATCGCTGAACTCAATGGTCGTATATATAGTACGCTTTGAATTGTATATGCCGGAAAGTGTGGTCACACGCTCATCCGGAACAGTCACCACACCCACATTGGGCTCAATGGTGCAAAACGGATAGTTCGCCGCTTCTGCGCCAGCCCTGGTAATGGCGTTGAAAAGAGTACTCTTGCCTACATTAGGCAGTCCTACGATTCCAAGCTTCATATTCTGTCAGTCTCCTTGTATAATGATTTTTATTATCCGATTATATCACATTTCACATTACGTTGTTATTGTGCAGTGACAGCAAAAATGATAGCTTGTATACATGAAGACATTTACGAGAGATTATCGTATTACAGGCGATTATTCAGACAAGTTCATCTCATATTTTGATGGCATGAAGCCATGCATCCTTGATATAGAAGCTACAGGACTCGATCCTTCCACATGCAAGGTCTGTCTCGTCGCTCTTTTGGTGCAGAAGGAAAACGGGATCCGCATCACGCAGTTTCTCGCTGAAAATCACTATGAAGAAAACCGCGTTCTGGACGCTGTCATGCGGTTCCTTAAAGATGAAGGCATACGTCTTCTGATTACCTTCAACGGGCAGGCATATGACATACCTTTCATCAACAGACGTCTTGAAATGAATTTTTCAGATGCACATATCGATCTTTTCAATTTTGACCTTTACAGATTTCTGAGAAAAGGTACCGACCTCAAAAGCCGGGCCGGATCCATGAGCCAAAAGTCGATCGAGAATTACTATGGGATATATTCTGACAGAAAAGATACTATCACCGGCAGAGAAAGCGTCTCTCTTTTTAATGAATATTCACTGACCGGAAATCCGATTATAGAAAAGGTCATTCTTACACATAACCGTGAAGATGTGCTGCAGCTCCATCGTCTTATGTTTCTGTCACTGGACGAGCCTGAAGATTTTGATGCCGCTATCGCTTTGCACGGATTTCCTTCATCTGACGGGAGGCTGGTGATCAGACCATATATCAGCAGGCAGGCAAGGCTGCTGAAGATATGCGGTGAGCAGCTTTACGATCCGGTCTCGGCAGCATTCTTCCCTGACGAGAATGATCCGCTTTATGTGCAGTTTAATGCCTTATCGTCTTCATATGAGATAACTGCTCCACTCGGTAAACAAGGTGATATATTTTATATTGATACTGAACCTCTTGGATTAGACCTCAGAGATGACCCTGAATATGTGAACGGTTTTCTCATAATGAACCCCCGTACAGTTAACAGCATCTCCCGATTGATAACTGACAGGATAATCGGAGAAAAGCTTTCATTCTGAATTTTGATATCGATACACAATTGTGTTATTATATTTTCTGTGTAAAAGTCAGCGGGCACGTTCCGGAGTAAGTTATGAAAACACTCACTGTTAAAGCAAAAGTACACAACTTAAGCAGGGTACTCGCCTTCATAAACAAGGAACTGGATTCTGCAGGGTGCAGCAAAAAAAGCACCTTCCAGATAGATGTTGCCGTTGAAGAACTTTTTGTCAATATCGCAAGTTATGCCTATGCTCCAGGTTCCGGAGACGTTACTATCAGCATCAGTATCAGTGAAGACCCTGCAGTTGCTGAGATAACTTTTCTTGACGCCGGTGTCCCTTACGATCCGGTCTCAAAGTCAGATCCAGACGTAACACTTGATGCAGAAAAGCGTACGATAGGCGGGCTTGGCATTTTCATGGTCAAACAATCAATGGATGAATTGCTCTATGATCGCAGAGATGATCTTAATATAACAACAATACGTAAAAAGATCTGATCATATATAAGAAAGAGAGGAAACGAACATGCTCAATATCAACAAAACTCGTGATGGAGGCAAGCTCTGTGTTGCCCTCGAGGGTAGACTGGATACCACGACAGCTCCTGAACTTGAAGCATCGCTCAAAGAAGAACTGGATACAGTCAATGAACTGATTATAGACCTTGCAAAGCTTGAGTACATCTCATCTGCAGGGCTTCGTGTGCTGCTTGCTGCTCAGAAGGCAATGATGAAGCAGGGTTCAATGGTCGTTACCAATCCTAACGATGTGATCAGTGAGATATTCGAAGTAACAGGCTTCAGTACCATTCTCACGATAGAGTAAAATCACATACAATAGACAGTCAAAAAAAGAGTTGCGCAGGCAACTCTTTTTTGAGTCAGATTATAGTGTTTCACTCTGCCGATGTATCTCAGGATGTACTGATGTTCACATCAATCCAGGCTGCGGATGTCTGAAAAGCCTCTTCCGACTCCCCAGACAGAGTTTACTCCGATCACAGCAACGAAGGATTTAGGGTCGTTTTTCGCCAGATGCCTCTTGATGAGGAAGCTTTCACGCGGCGAGCAGAGAATCTTGAGCTGTTTTCTCTTGTCACCTGTGTACTCTCCGGTTATTTCTACACTTGACACTCCTCGGCCGAGCTCCTCCATTATGTATTTTGTCAGTGCATCAGGATCTCCCGGAATGATCTCAAGTTCAACGATCTTGGTAGATAGACCGAACATGACAGCTTCGCCCACTTTCATGGATACATAGATAGTAATAACCGCATACAATGCGATATTGAGGCCCATTATTATTGCACTGGCTATTACAATCAAAGTGTTGATAACAAATGTTATATCATTGATCCCAAGATGAGGAAGTTTTTTATACTTGATCACCTTGGCAATAGAGTCAGTTCCTCCTGAAGAAAAACCTGCTTTGAATGTGAGGCCGTTGGAAACGCCAAGTACGACGCCTGTGAAGACGGCTGCAAGCAATTTATCTTCTGTGATGAACTGATAGCCTGACAGTTCGAGCAACATCATGATCGTAGGATATGATATTGACATAAGCAGGATTTTTCTAAGTTCTTTAAATCCCAATGACACCCATACTATCAGTGCAACAAGCATTGCGAATCCATAATAAACAAGAGAATAATCCCATCCGGTATAAGTCTGGACGATACGCGAAAGACCTGTAATGCCGCCAAAAGTGAGGCCGTTTGGGAGCATGATGCACACTGTACCAAAGGATCCGATCGTAGCTGCGGTTAGAGCCATTATTATTTCGCCCGCTCTTACCTGAAGCCTGCTCTTACCCCTCAGTTCGGGATCTTCTGCCGCAAGAACATTTGCTTTTTTACTCTCATGTTCCTGCTTTTCAAGTTCCCGATCAAGTGCACTCATCACATCATGAGCTTCATCCTTTGGGCGGTGGCTTGCACTTTTAAGCTTTTTAAAAGGCTTGGTCAAGTTTACAGAACTGCTTTTCTCTTTTGCTTCCCCACTGTCAATATCCTTTGATCCGGACGAGCCGACCGGATCATTTATTATTTTATTATCAGACTTTTCAGCTATACTTTTGCTATCTGTCATATGATCCCTCCGTCGTATTCCCTGCCGAAAACATCGACAGCTTTGATCCTGACCCGACCCGGTGCGATCACAACGATATCTCCTGCCACTTCCTCTGTGAGATTTCGGCAAATGAACTGCCCATCGTAGTCATTATCGATCATAATATAGTCCAGGAGCTGCACAGGATCCTCTCTGAGAGCATTTTCCACGTGCAGCCTGTCATTCTTCTGTATATATCCTATATCAATGTCAGGGACAAATCCTGTCACTGCAAGTTTGAGGAGTCTGCCTCCGTTTTCAAGCGGCTGCGACTCTTTTACGGAAATACCTATCCTTTCTGCGATTCCGTCACCTTCAGTTTCTAAAAAGTTGAAGTCGGAACCAGAAGATGTAAGACGCTTTCTTGCGAGCGAAACTGCAAGTTTTTCGTTATCACAGCCGACCCACTTTCTTCCGGCCAGTTCAGCCGCTTCAAGAAAGCTGCCGCTTCCACAGAAGAAATCTCCGGTAAGGTCACCTTCCTGTGAGCCTGCTTCTATTATTCTACGCATCAGCTCGAGAGGTTTCTGCGTTGCATACCCATTACGCTCGGATGATGTCCTGCCAACCATATCGACATTCCATACGTCTTTCATATTAACGAGCGTGTACCATCCCTGGTCATCACAATACTCTCTTACACCTTTGAAATTGTAAGGTTTAAAACCTCTGTTATAAGACTTTTCTTCAGGTATGTCGATATAGTATTTCTGTTTTTTGCCATAAACAAGTATTGTGTCGTGTTTTCTGGAGAAATGCTTTTTACCTGAGCCGCCGGACTTGTAGCACCATATGATCTCATTGACGAAATTCTTCTCTCCCATAAGCTCATCCATGATAAGCCTTATATAGTGTGAAGAATGCCAGTCGAGATGGATCCATAGTGTTCCGTCATCAGCAAGGAGATCTCTCATCAGAAGCAGTCTGACAGACATATTTTCAATATAGCACTCAAGACTTCTCTCAAACCTGTCATCAAAAGCGAGATGCCTGATACGATGCTTAGTCCCCTCACCATCCTTAATAACAACAGCTGCATTGAATTTTGATTTTGTAAAAAAAGGTGGATCAATATAAATGGTTCTGAATTTACCCTGGTATCCTTCTTTCAAAAGACTCATCATGAATTCAAGATTATCAGCATGTACCAGAACAGAACCTTCCGGCATATTATATAATGACTGATCTGCACCATGATTATCTCCGGTTGTTATCTGCTCCATGATGCGATCATATTCCTGTCTTCCCCTGGAAAGTCCCGCTGTTATCTGTTCCAATACGGTCATAACATCTCCCTTTTCTCAAAAAAACAGTACGCCCCGGGCATTGATGACCCGGGGCAGAAAATCATATATCAGTTGAGCACTTCGATATTATCGAAGTCCACTCCGATCATCTCTTCGAGCTCAGCACTGACGCTGAGGACGAAGTCGATACCCGACTCTTTAGAGATGACTTTGACCTTCTCAATGAAGCTCGGAAGGATATCGAGTGCGAAATCTCTGTGTCTCATTATGCCGTCAAGGAAAATCGTTTCTATATCATTGTCAGAACTCATAATGCCAAACAGAAAGCCGATGTACTCATCCTCATTAGTGATATGTGGAAAATCCTCCATGCATACGACTCTGATCTTGTAGTCGAGGTCATATATAAGCCTTGAATTTTTATTGATAAAGACTATACTGCCCTTAGCAGTCTGAACTGTGTCATTAGCCAGTTCAATCATTCTCTTAGTCTTTCCGCTTCCTTTATGCCCAATGAGAAGCTTGACCATAAGCTGAAGTCCTCCTTATCCCTCTCAATATCTTGTATGATGATTGCAATTATTATACATCACCTATTATACCTATTCAACCAAAAGGCATGGTTTTTCAACAAAACAGCGCTTAAAAAATGCCCGTCCGCAAACCGGACAGGCATTTTTTTAAATAGCTTGATCAGTTCTGATTACTTAGCTTCAGCTTCTTCTGCTGCCTTCTTTTCTCTGAGGAACTTAACAACATCGTCGATTCTGTGTGCAACATTGCGGAAATCATCTTCAAGATATCCTCTGGTTGTCATAGGAGCTGTTCCGATACGAACTCCGGATGTCTGGAATGGTGATCTCTTCTCGTTAGGAACGCAGTTCTTGTTAAGTGTGATTCCTACCTCATCGCAAGCAGCCTGAAGTTCCTTGCCTGAGAATGGCTCGTCCAGAAGATCGAGCAGGAATACATGGTTGTCTGTTCCGCCTGTAACGATCTTATATCCCATCTTGATGAATTCATCTGCAAGTGCTGCGCAGTTAAGTCTTACCTGACGTGCATAATCTTTGAATTCAGGCTTAAGAGCTTCCTCAGCACAGACAGCCTTACCTGCGATGATGTGGCAGAGCGGGCCGCCCTGTGCATATGGGAATACAGCTGAGTCAACCTTCTTAGCGAGATCAGTTCTTGCGAAGATCAGACCTCCTCTTGGTCCTCTGAGTGTCTTGTGGGTAGTTGTTGTTACGATGTCAGCATAGCCGAATGGTGATGGATGCTCTCCGGCAGCTACAAGACCTGCGATGTGAGCCATGTCTACCATGAAGTATGCTCCGACTTCCTTTGCGATCTCAGCGAATGCAGGGAAATCTATGATCCTTGCATAAGCGGATGCACCTGTAAGGATCAGCTTAGGCTTGAACTCGAGAGCTTTCTTCCTGACATCTTCCATGTCAATGCGTCCGTTGTCGTCTACATCATAGGAAATGACATTGTAGAGCTTACCACTGAAGTTAACACCGGAACCGTGTGTAAGGTGTCCGCCGTTGTCGAGGCTCAGACCGAGAATGGTATCACCTGGCTCCAGAACTGCCTTATATGCAGCAAAGTTAGCCTGTGAACCTGAATGAGGCTGAACGTTTACGTGATAATCAGTGTTGAATACCTTTCTCCACAGATCACAGCAGTACTCTTCCAGCTGGTCTACGATGATAGTTCCGCCGTAGTATCTGCCCTTGTTTCCGGAATATCTCTTGACTGGAGCCTGAGGATAACCCTCAGCATACTTCCATGAGAGGCAGCTTCCGCATGCAGCCATTACAGCTTCAGAGCAGTAGTTCTCAGATGCGATGAGTTCTACGTTGTTCTTCTGTCTCAGATATTCCTGATTAACGTAATCTGCAACTTTCTCGGAGCTCTTGCGAATCTCCTCAACGATCATCTGGTTATAGTTGCTGTTGTCGTTTCCGTTTCTGTCAAACATTTTCCTGTTATCCTTTCGCTAACAAACTTGCATTAATTATTAAAGAAATAACCTCTCATGGTACCGGCCAGATAGATAGAGCCGGTAATCAGAATACATTCAAAATCCGAAGCCATTGCTTCACTGAATGCCTCCTCAGCAGATTGATAATATGTGCATCCGCGCCCTGCGTCGGCGAACATCCCGGCAAGTGTCTCAGGATCTTCCGCTCGTTCATAGTCGATTGCAACAGCAGCGAAGCTCACACCTCTCATATTCCCTTTCCCTGTCAGTAATTGTACCATACGACGGGAATTCTTGTCTCTCATACAGCCAAAAATTAATAATGTTCTTTTTATGTTCTTTTCGCGTGCGAAACGTGAAAAGGTCGTAATAAGTGCCTCGATGGCATCAGGATTGTGAGAGCCGTCAATTATCCAGTATGGTTTCTCGCTTATGACCTCAAATCTACCGGGATTTACAGCCTTGGCAAGACCGGTTGCAATAGCTTCTTCAGACACATCTATACCTGCCGCTTTTATTGCCTCAGCAGCCGTAGCGGCATTTCTCAGCTGATGCTCTCCCTTCATCGCCAGACTGTATTTTCTGTAATTGTCGAGGAGCATAGATACATCGGTAAAAGTGCATCCGTTTTCCTCAGCCGTTCTGCGAAGTATATTCTTGACAGACAGATCAGGGGTCTGGCTTACAACCGGTACTCCCGGCTTGATGATACCAGCCTTTTCTCTTGTGATCCTGAAGATGGTATTCCCGAGCGACTGTGTGTGATCAAGACCTATCTGAGTGAATACGCTCACGACAGGATCCTTTATCGTATTGGTCATGTCGAGGCGACCGCCGACTCCGCATTCAAGCACAACGTAGTCAGGCTTAGTCTCAGCAAAATAAAGATATGCTGCAGCAGTATAGATCATAAATACTGAAGAATACTCAGCATCTATCTCATGTATGACATCACGCACTCTGTCCATCAACTCATCAAAATGATCCTGTGGAATCATTTTGTGAAAGCCTTTATCCCATACCTGCACCCTCTCCGCTTCAAGCTCAAGATGAGGTGAAGTGTACAGCCCGACAGAGTATCCGGCTTCCTCAAGGATCGAAGCCATCATAATCGCAACAGAGCCTTTCCCATTGGTCCCCGCTATATGTATCGCCTTGAAGTCGCGCTCCGGATTACCCAGAACGGACAAGACATCTTTCATTATCCCGAATGCTACCGGATTAGGCATTGATCTCCATCCCTGTCCCTGCCGCAGTTAAACGGCTGATCTTTATTATTTATCTGTTAATGCTGTAAGTCTTGCGGTGACAGTATCAAGCATTTCCTGATACTTGATGCCCTTGGCTCTTTCTTCTTCGACAACTGCTGCCGGGGCCTTCGATACGAATCCCTGGTTGGAGAGTTTCTTTTCAACTCTCATGACCTCACCTTCAAGTCTCTTCTTCTCTCTGGTGAGACGCTCGATCTCTGCAGCCTTGTCAACAAGTTCATCGAGCTTAACAGCAATCTCGGCACCGTCTATGACTGCTGTCATGACATCTGAAGGCATCTCATAGTCGCTGCCTTTGATATCGATATTTATTACGTTTGCAAGCTTTCTTACTCTCTCTTCAACTGTAGAGATCTCGTCAGCGAGTCTGTCTGTCTTGATTATCAGATTCAGCTTCTTTGCCGGTGCAGCATCTGCTTCTGCTCTGATATTACGCACAGCTTTTGTAACAGCCATCGTAGCATTGATCCTCTTCACAGACTTCGCATAATCCATGGCAGGATCATATACCGGCCAGTCTGCTCGAATAAGCATAGCATCTCTGCCGGTCTTTCCGTCATCGTGAGGCAGTGAACCCCAGATCTCTTCCGTGATGAACGGCATAAACGGATGCAGGAACTTCAGGAGATCCTTCAGTACCTTGGTGAGTACGTATCTGGCGATCTTCTTGTCCTCTTCATCATCGCCGTAAAGCCTGCTCTTGACCATTTCGATGTACCAGTCACAGTAAACGTCCCAGATGAGTTCGTATACCTTCTGACCGGCAAGACCGAGTTCGAATTTGTCAAGCATTTCAGTGATGTACTTCGCGCCTTCATTTGCCATCTGGAGTATCCACTTATCCTCGTGCCTAAGCTTTGACTCATCATACTCCATAGGCAGCCAGTTGCCATCTTCATCCTGAAGATTCATTATGGTGAATCTGGAAGCGTTCCAGAGCTTGTTGGCGAAATTACGTGCAGCTTCTATCCTCTTTGGAATATAACGGGTATCGTTGCCCGGTGAGATGCCCGTGCATAGCATAAATCTCAGAGCATCAGCTCCATACTGGTCGATAGATTCGAGAGGATCAACACCGTTGCCAAGAGACTTACTCATCTTACGGCCCTGTTCATCACGTACCAGACCGTGAACGAATACATAATCAAAAGGCGCATCTCCCATGCATTCATAGCCCGAAAATACCATCCTGACTACCCAGAAAAATATGATATCGTATCCGGTTACAAGCACGTTATTAGGATAGAAATATTCGAGTTCAGGTGTCTTCTCCGGCCAGCCGAGTGTCGAGAACGGCCAGAGAGCTGAGCTGAACCATGTATCCAGAACATCTTCATCCTGTGTGAAGTGTCTACATCCGCATTTAGGACAGACTTCCGGCATTTTCTCTGCGACAACGATCTCACCGCATTCATCGCAGTAATAAGCAGGTATCCTGTGCCCCCACCAGAGTTGACGGCTTATGCACCAGTCTCTGATCTCGTACAGCCATCTCAGATAGACCTTGCCGAAACGCTCAGGTACGAACTTCATGCGGCCGGATTCGACTGCTTTGATCGCAGGTTTCGCGAGCTCATCCATTTTTACGAACCACTGGTCGCTCATCATAGGCTCGACCGCGCTGTGGCATCTGTAGCACTTGCCGACAGGGATCTCCAGATCCTCAGTCTTTACAAGGAAACCGGCATCCGAGAGATCTTTTACCCATGCTTTGCGGCACTCGTATCTGTCCATGCCCTCATACTTACCGGCATACTCATTCATCGTAGCGTCGTCATTCATGCAGGAGATGATCTCAAGATCGTGTCTCTGTCCTACTTCAAAGTCGTTAGGGTCGTGGGCAGGGGTGATCTTGACCGCACCGGTACCCTTTTCAGGATCCGGATACTCATCAGCTATTACAGGGATCTCTCTGCCGACTATAGGCAGGATGACAGTCTTTCCAACGATATCCTTATATCTTTCATCGCTCGGATGTACCGCGATCGCAATATCTCCGAACATTGTCTCAGGTCTTGATGTTGCGACAGTGATGCCCTCGCCGCCGTCTGCTGCAGGATATCTGAAGTACCAGTACTTGCCGTTTTCATCCTCATGCTCTACCTCTGCATCTGACAGTGAGGTTTTGCAGTCAGGACACCAGTTGATCAGGCGATTGCCCTTATAGATCCAGCCCTTTTTATACAGATTCAGGAAAAATCTGACAACAGCCTTATTGCACTGTTCATCCATAGTGAAGCGCTCGCGATTCCAGTCACAGGAATCACCGAGCTTACGGCACTGCTTTGTGATACGTCCGCCGTACTCTTTTTTCCATGCCCAGGCATGCTCAAGAAACTCTTCTCTGTCGAAATCCCGCTTGTCTCTCCCGGTCTTCTCGCGCAGTTCATTTGCAACCTTCACCTCGGTCGCGATACTGGCATGATCTGAACCCGGCAGCCACAGAGCGCTATAACCCTGCATCCTCTTCCAGCGTGTCAGAACATCCTGCAGTGTCTGGTCGAGTGCATGGCCCATATGAAGCTGCCCTGTGATATTCGGAGGCGGCATTACGATAGTGAATGGTTCCTTGTCAGGATCGACATCCGCTTCGAACGCACCGCTCTTCTCCCACATCTCATAGATGCGGTCTTCGAAATCTTTAGGATTGTAGGTCTTTGCTAAGTTTTTCATGTGAAAGTGTTCTCCGTTATCTATTGTAATTATATTAATTATCTAGTAGTTACTGTACTCGCTCTCATTATTGAGTACATGGTGCCTTATCCTCGACATCCTCTCATCCACTTCATGAAGGTCTTGTGCACACTCTTTTAATGCATTGACGATTTCCTGAGAAAGATCACCTTTATTCTTGTATCTCAGCTCATGTTCAAGGCTTGCCCAGGCATCCATAGCAATGCTGCGGAACTGGATCTCGACAGGAACGATCTTTTTCCTTCTGACCAGATAAACAGGGACAGCGACAACCATATGAAGGCTCCTGTAACCGCTTTCTTTAGGATTATCACAATAGTCCTTCATCCTTATGAGTTGGACATCTTCCTGACTCAGAAGCAGGCCGGACATCGTGTGCAGATCTTCTTCATAGTTGCAAACCACCCTGACACCTGCAATGTCAAGGATCTCCCGTTTAATGCGGTCTATATTGTTCAGAGGGTCTTCTATGCCATATCTTACAGCCTTCTCAAGGATGCTCTCAAAGGATTTAAGCCTTGACTGGATATGGTGGATAGGCATATATGAATACTTCTTATCAAAGTCGTCAGAAAGGATCTGAAGCTTGGTCTCCATCTCCTTTATTGCAGAGTTGTACAGCAAGCTGATATCATTGATAGCTTCCTGAAGTTCCTCGTCAGTTCCTTTATACCGAGGCATCTTCTCGCGTATCCTGTCAGCGCGATAGTATCTGAAAGGCATATAGTGTCTCTCCTTAAGTGAAATTTAACCTATTTATTATAGCATAAACACCCTTTATAACGCACTATAAATGTGCCTTATGAGAATAGTCATTTCCGGGTTGAGATGGTCCAGCCCGGCACACACGGCTCTCTTATCTGCGGTCTGAGTTCTATTCTCTTTCTGCCATTATTGCTTCAAGTTCTTCTATGCTGTATTTATAAGCAGAGTTGCAGAAATAGCACTTGACCTCTATCTCCTCACCATCATTGATGATATCTCGAAGATCCTGTGTGCTTATCGTGGCAAGTGCTGAAGCGACCTTCTCCTTTGAACATCCACAGTAATATCTCACCGGAAGCTTTTCGGTTATCTTAAGATCAAGAGTGCCAAGAAGATGCTCGAGTATATCCTCAGGAGTCATGCCTTTGTCCATCATCGCCGTTACCGGCTGTGACTGAGATACTGCCTTTTCAATCGATGATATTGTCTCCTCATCAGCATCAGGCATTAACTGGATGATGAATCCGCCTGCATGTTTTACCGAACTATCTGTATCCACCATCACTCCAAGTCCGACAGCTGACGGAGTCTGCTCTGAAACAGTAAAATAGTATGCCAGATCATCACCGATCTCACCTGTCTGGATCTCAACACTCCCATTGTACGGTTCCTTAAGACCGAGATCCATGCTGACAGTCAGGAGTCCACGCCCGACTGCACTGCCGACATCAAGTTTACCAGCATATTTGCGAGGTATGTCCACCGCTGGATTTGCCGGAAAGCCTTTTACATTACCATGACTGTCCACAGTAACTGTCATCTGACCTATCGGGCCGTCACCTTTCATCATAAGAGTGAGCTTGTCCTTCTCACCTTTCATCATAGATCCCATCATGGCGCCCGCGCTCAGAAGTCTCCCGAGTGCAGCAGTCACAACAGGCAGAGTATGATGTATCTCTCTGGCTTCTGCTGTAAGCTGCGTGGACCTGATGGCAAAAGCCCTTACGGTTTCATTTGCAGCAGTTGCCCTGATTATATAATCATTCATTTTATTCTCCCTTGTATATCAATATATCGGTTTGGTTGCACCGATCAGGTATTCAGCTGTTTTTTCGTCAACTAATGGCAAAAGTCTGTCCTTTACCCATCTGTGATAGTCATTGATCCAGGCGATCTCATCATCGCTTAGCATCGATGTATTGATTGCCTCTCTTTCATAAGGAACACATGTGATCGGTTCGCTGATCAGGGTACCTTCAGGCATATCTGTCAGATCGTCTGCATATTTGATGAGTATTTCATTCTCGATCCTGATACCATATTCTCCGGCTTTGTAATATCCAGGCTCATTGGAAATGATCATTCCGGCTCTGAGTCCATGAGGATCATCTTTGTCTGTTCTCCTGATGCCTGCAGGGCCCTCGTGTACAGACAGAACATGCCCTACGCCATGCGCTACTCCGTGGTTGAAATCCAGTCCTGCGTCCTGCAGCGCATCCCTTGAGACCTGATCCAGCTGTTTCATGGTCGTATCAGGTGTTATCACATATCTTGACAAGGCTATGTGCCCCTGCAGGACCCGTGTATAGTTGTCGATCATCTCCTGTGACAGCGGTCCGACTGCGATGGTTCTGGTAATGTCCGTTGTCCCGTCTATATACTGGCCGCCTGAATCGACAAGGAAAAATCCTTCAGGACGCAGCTCAGCAGCGGTTTCCTCAAGTGGCGAATAATGTATTATCGCACCATTAGGTCCGTAACCTGCAATCGTATGGAATGATATGTCAAAACAACCTTCCTTTTCTCTCCTGCATGCTTCAAGATAGTCAGAAGCACTGACCTCGTTGAGAATACCCCCGGTCTGTGGATCTTTAAGGTACTTGACACCTGCTTCTTTTACAAAGTTGCCATGTCTTGGATCCATTGCAAACTCACTGCCATCTCTGAAAGCCTGTGCAGCCAGATCTTTTATCCAGCTGATAAACTCTGTAACAGCAGCTCCATCTTTTATATGAGCATTGCGGGTACATGCGATCTCAATGTCATTCTTTACTGTTTTCATCAGACTGACCGGTGTAGCTTCATCAATAATGTTATTATGATCAGGCAAATTTATATAAAGTGAGTAGTTTGCAGATGATGTATCGAGCCATACTTTAGCGTTTAGAGGAAGTGCTGCTACATCTGAGAAAACATCATCATAATCGCAAATCTCAACAGATTCCAGGCCTCCCGGAAGTGATGATTTTCCGCCGGTTACATCTAACGTGTTTTGGATCAATTTATCTACTGCTCCCCTCATAACATATAGCCTGACTGTATCCTGGCTCATCAGTACATATGAGAAAAATACCGGCGTATATAAAATATCGTCGCCGCGAAGATTAAGCAGCCATGCTGTCTCCATCAGATCCGTTAAGAGCAGCCAGTCAGCGCCCTTTTTCTCCATTTCAGAGCGGACCATTTCGATCTTCTGCTCAGCCGTAAGCCCAGCCGAGCTTACAGGCAGTTCCCATATATCAGACGGTATGATCTCAGGCCGTGGTTCGGCCACACCAGAATTACCCATACTATCCCAGACCAGCCCGCCGAGATCTGCGTCGGCCGTCAGCCTTACTCTCCCATGTTCCTGATCCGCATCTGTTCCAGGCAAACCGGAAAATTCTTTTTCAAATTCAAGACCGGTTTTAGCAGGCAGAGTACTTCCGTCAAAGCCTATCCGAAAGTCATCGGTTACATGTGTCTTGCCATGTTTTGAGATCAGTTCTTTCATGAATTCAATCACAGTAGGGACCCCGGGTTCTTTCATCTTCATCAGCTGTATACCGCTGCCCTCCAGTTCAGTCTCTGCCTGCAGGAAAAATCTGCCGTCAGTCCAGATATATGCAGCGTCCTCAGTCACAACCAACTCTTCATTCTCAGAGTGAAGTCCGCTTAGAAACTCACTGACTTTATAGTGATCGTTCATATATTCCGAACCGTGAGGGTCACTCGATGGAACATAAAAAACATCTATTCCATTTTTATGCATTAGTTTCTGAAGTTCAATGATCTCTTTTTTCATATCGCAATAATCCTTCTTACTATGGGTTTTAAAACAAAAAGCCCGCCTATCGGCGGGCCGTCCTTGGTGGCCTATATTGGACTTGAACCAATGACCTACAGGTTGTCACCCTGTCGCTCTCCCAACTGAGCTAATAGACCGCTACGAGCGATATTGTAACACATTGAGTTCCCAAGTTCAACACCTAAAGTTTTTTTGATTTTACCGGATGTACCGTTACTCTATTTCTCTTTTGATGCTGCATAGTACGGCAGAGCTACGAGCACTATTGCACCTATCATATTACCGAGGGTTACTGTGAGGAGATTGTAACAATATCCTCCTATAGTGATTGCTTCATTGCCTCCATTGTTTATCAGGGCCAGAGTCAGCAGAGTCATATTGGCTACACTGTGCTCGAATCCTGTTGTGAAGAAAGCCAGGATACACCAGAATATCATGATCAGTTTGCCTGATTCCGATTTGCAGCGGAAACCGCACCACACGGCAAGGCACACCAGCATGTTACACAGAATGCCTCTTGCCAGCAGCTGCACAAAGCCTGCCGTCATCTTTCCGGCAGCGGCTCCCGTCATCGCTGCAAGAGTAGCATCACTGTATAATCCGGTCGCATAGAACAAGATCGCCAGCAGAGCACTGCCAATCAGATTTCCTATCCAGCATATTACCCACAATTTTATAACTTCACTTACAGCAACAGTCTTATTCAGCAGTCCTGCAGTCATTACAAAATTGTTTCCTGTGAACAGCTCTGCTCCGGCTATTACTACCAGTGACAGGGCAACAGCGAAGCAGCTGCCCATGACAAGCTTGGTATAAGGTGCGCCCTGAAGAGCTCCGCTGAGTGTGAAGACAAGCAGGACACCAAAACCGACAAACATACCCGCCAGCATAGACAGCATAAAGTATCCGCCCGGTTTGCTTTTGAGCATATTCGATTTTGCAGCCGCACTGTTAGCCGCAGCCAGAAATTCTTCTTTAAACATCAACAGACCTTTCATTTATGAACAGTTATGCTTTTAAGGCGTCTTTTGCAAGTTTGTCGGCAAGCTCATTGTACTTATTGCCGGCATGTGCTTTTACCTTGACAAAAGTTATATCCATCCTTGTACGGGCTTTTGCAACATACTGGCTGTATTTCTGTGTCAATGGGTTTTTCGCCTTCCAGAGCCCGTCAGCCCACTTTCCTATACCCTCATAATCATGATATATCGTAACAGCATCTATACCATGTGTGAGGCAGAAATCTATAGCTGTCTTGGATCCCATGATCTCGCCGGCAACATTTCGTTGTTTTGCAGCTTCCGGATCGTCGTAGGCTTCACTGAGTTCGCAAGTCTTCACATTTCCCTCGGAATCAGTCCTGACCATTACTACTCCGCAGGAGAACCTTCCGTCTGAAGCATCATAGCTGCCGTCAACATAAGCACGCACACCTTCCGGAAAGTGCTCTTCAGTTTCCGTCTCTGCGATCCCGAGATAAGCCATGGCATCTGATGCATCAGCGAAGCTTTTATATTCAGCGCCCGGAAAGCCGTCGACCTGAGCTTTGCAATCTTCCCAGGTCATAAAGATGCCTGTGGTTTTGCCTTTTTTAACTGCGTAAATCTTTTTGCCTTTTGCCAAATCATCTGTTCCTTTCGAATTGCCATCTTCAGATATATCACCAGCGCCCCGCACCGTTTCACTTTTAATATTGTTGGTTCCGGCAGCGCCCCATGCGACCCTGCCGGATGTCTTTTCTTCCTCAAATTTCTTCAGAAAAGAGCGCCTATGTATAGGAGTATACCCCATAGTCCGCAGTCCTTCATAGTGTTTTGCGGTACCGTATCCCTTGTTAGATGCAAAATCATATCCCGGATAAGTCTCATCCATTTCAGTCATGAAGTTGTCCCTTGCTACTTTAGCAACTATTGAGGCAGCCGCAATGCTCAGGCTCTTCTCATCACCTTTGATTATAGACTCACAAGGTATGCCTGCATCAAGCTTTACAGCATCGATCATGAGCATGTCGATCACAGCTTCATCCTTTTCAGTCAGGACCTCGTTGCAATCATCGATCGCTCTTTTCATAGCTTCTTTCGTTGCTTCAAGGATGTTTATCTCGTCTATCTCGGCCGCATCGGCAATGCCGATGCCGTAGGCGACCGCTCGCTCTTTAATGATTTCCGATAATTCCTCACGCCTTTTTGCTGATAGCTTTTTGGAATCATTTACACCGGGTATATCCCAGTCTTCAGGCAGAACAACGCATGCAGCATACACAGGTCCGGCGAGCGGTCCGCGGCCGACCTCGTCAATTCCTGCAATATGCTTATAGCCCTTTGCACGCAGCTCATCCTCATGAGCTTTCATTTCTGCGAGCTTATTAATATCTCTTTCAAGTCTCTCAGCCTTAGTCATTACTTTATATATGCATTCTGCTACTTACATGGTTCTGAGCATCTTGCCTGCTTTTCAAGCCTTTTCAAGTGTGATGCGACCGATCTTTCCACCCCGGAATTCATCCAGGACTGTGCGCCCGGTGCGCTCATAGTCAATGCGCTTTCCGGACATTATGAAGCCTCTCTTAAGAGCAATGTTATCCATGTTCTCTATTGCCTGATCCGACACTTCATCAAGCTTATACCTTTCCTGCAGCAGTTCCGGATATCGTTCACCGAGAACTCTGATCAACTCATATCCGAGATCCTGCACGCCGAGTATATCATCCTTGATACTACCGCAAAATGCCAGATTGAGTCCTACATCCGGGTCCTCAAACTTCGGCCATAGTATACCCGGGGTATCAAGAAGCTGCATTCCATTGGAAAGTGTCAGCCACTGCTTTCCCTTGGTTACTCCAGGCTTGTCTCCGGTAAGTGCGGACTTCCTGCCTGTCAGCCTGTTTATTAAAGAGGATTTTCCGACATTAGGAACGCCGACTATCATGATGCGGAGTGGACGCTTCACCGACCTTTCAGCATTTCTCTTATCCTGCTCTGACTCAAGTGCCTTAAGCAGTCTGTTTATATTCTCACCAGACTGAAGATTGAGTGCCAGTACCTGAACCACTCCCTTATCTGCTGATATCTTATCTTTCCACTTTACAGTCTCTTTCTCGTCAGCAAGGTCAGCTTTACCCAGTACTACGATGCGTCTCTTACCGCTGATCAGTTCGTCAATAACAGGATTCCGGCTGGACACAGGAATACGGCTGTCGACGATCTCCACGACCACATCCACAGCTTTGAGATTTTCCTTTATCAACTCGCGGGTCTTCTTCATATGACCCGGGTACCAGTTTATATTATCTATCATAACAGCCAACCCTCTATCATTGAGTCTATCAGTTTTGCATTAAACCCTCCGCCGGAATAATTATATGTCATTATCAAATTATCCCATGGAGTTATTCCGTATTCAATGTATTCAATCACTTTTTCGATATTAGCACTGACATACTTCGGATCATTGACCTTCCCGAAATGCTCCCAGTAAATGATCTTTCTGTCTCGTGGTCTGATGATCGTAAAATCAGGAACACGTCCTATCAGCGGACTGTTAAGCGACGCTTCAAATCTGTGCGGGATATTATAATGATCCAGTCTGGAAGTAATGTATATCTCACCATCCGAGCGCATTTCGACACCCTTAAGTGAGATTGATCTGAGATCTTCTTTATAGAAATTGTTATCAGGAACGAATTCCTCCTCCCACTTTTTACCATCGAACTGCTTATAAAACAAGCCCTCTGTCAGCTGCGGATACTTTTCAATATAATCCTTCATAACCGACGCTTCATCAGAAGGAACATACCCCTCAATTACTATTTCCAGGTTCGAAAGATTTTGATCAAGAGCCTCAAGTGCCTGCTGAACATACCGTTTCCGAACCAGAGCAAGGATTTTATCATTATCATTACTTATACCGATGCGATGCTCCTTCTTCCTATTGCCGCCCTTAGGAAACCGTTCACTATAGTAATACCTGCCATCCTGTACATATATATACAATATGCCTTCAGGCAGGTTTTCAAGTTCATGTATGAGATCGTTCCTGCGCTCAGTCATGATTTTAAGCAAATTAGTCAGTTGCCATTTATAAGTCATACAGCGTACCCCACTCCTGTCAGTATTCTTCTGATGTCTGCTATTAGTCACTTCTATTGTTGCATTCACTTCTCATGCCACATCTGATCTGAATCGGTTCACATATTTACTGATGGGCAGTGCACCCGTGAATGCTAATAGACCTTCTTACTGATGTACAGTTCCGCCTTGATTGTTAAAAGCTCAGAGTGATCTTAAAAAAGGACTTTTGAAGATTTCCCTACATGAATACTCGAAATTTTAGTTTTCATGTAGTATGAATAGCCATTTCAGGCAAAACTATGTCTTATTTTTGTTTCGAGTAGATTGCTGCCTATGTCACATGAAAAAGCTCTGTGCTATGAACGCCAGTGTTTTCAAGGCTTCGGTGCAAATCATTATTTTTTATCTAAACATGAAGCATTTCCACAGTATCCTTGAACTGATAAAAGCCGATTCTTTTTCAGCAATTATACTACATGAAAATCATATATTTCATGTTTTGTGTAGGGAATTTGCAAAAAGTCCTCTTTGACATGTATCTCGGGACTTCGGCTCCCATCTCAGAGCAAAGTGTAACGCCTGGGATCCCACGGTGTTCAGGTTGACCAAAAGCGTCTCGGGATCTGAATGCACAGGATTCTCCGGGCAAGAAAAAAAGCATACCTTCTGCGATTGCTTCAGGTATGCAATGTGATTACTATTCAGCGCTTCTGATTCTGGCTGCCTTACCGGTTCTCTGACGCATGTAGTTGAGCTTAGCTCTTCTGACTCTGCCTCTCTTGACTACCTCGATCTTCTCGATCCTTGGTGAGTGAAGCGGGAAAGTCTTCTCTACGCCGATACCGTTTGACAATTTTCTTACTGTGAATGTCTCGTTGACTCCACCGTGCTGTCTCTTCAGTACATAACCCTCGAATACCTGGATTCTTTCTCTCTGGCCCTCGATGATCTTGACGTGTACACGAAGTGTGTCACCAACGTTGAATGCAGGGATATCGTCCCTTTTGTAATCCATTGTGATCTGGTCTAAAATGTTCACGTTATTCTCTCCTTCCTCTCATGACGTTCTTGAGGAAATACAGACTGTTATGATCATTTGTCTGCCCCAGAGGACCGCCCGTAATAACATAATGCTGCAAGGCCGTGCTCGCCACGTGCTGTTGACACTTCACCGGCCAGCCGCACAGCTTGATGATAATAACACACCAAGCCAGCTGATTTCAAGCACTTTCAGCCATTTTTTCAGATTTTTCTAATGAAATTTATACCTTTATGAATTGTGCAGCTACCTTCTCGGATATTATGCAGCTATGCTCTTGGATGCGTACGATTGAATACATCTTTAACGTGGATATCTGTTACAGACAGATATGCAATTCCGACTGACATATCCTCAAATCCCATAAGTTCCTGCAGCGTTTTGAGATCGCCTCCGTTCTGCAGGATGTGTACTGCAAAACTGTCTCTCAGGATCTGCGGTGTCATGCGGTTTCCTGCTCCGATCATATCGCCATAATCCTTAAGGATCTTCCAGATTCCTTGTCTTGTGAGAACATCTCCTCTGAGGTTGACGAAAACAAAGTCATCATCCCTATGCTCTCTGCCCTTCAGTTCATCGTACGTATTACTGAAATATTCTGTCATAGCAGCTCTTGCGTATTTTCCCAGCGGAACAATTCGACTCTCGTCATTTGCATCTTTGAGTGTGACAAAACTCATCCTGAGGTTTACATCACAGAACTGCAGTCTGACAACTTCGGTGACTCTTGCACCTGTCCCGTACATGAACTCAAGCAGTGCTCTGTCTCTGATGCCCTTGTAACTGTTGTCAGGAAGTTCCAGCAGCTTCTCGATATCTTCTACCGCAAGGTAATCTATCTGTCGCTTGTCTCCTCTCGCTCCGCGTATACGTGAAAAAGGATTTCCGCTTCTTGAACCTTTCTGGACTTCGTATTCGTAATAACTCCTTATGGCAGAGATCTTTCGGTTGATCGTAGCTTTGGACTTGTTCTCTCTGTTCAGCTCAAGAACATATGAAACCGCATCACTGTCGGTGCAGCTTGCGAGCCCGCTTCCGCCCCTTGAAGTCAGGAATTTTTCGAACGCTTTTAAATCTCTTTCATATGCGACCAGTGTGTTGTCCGCTTTGCGTTTTTCTTTTCTCATGTATTCAATATAATCATGCATATCAAATCTCCCCTGCCTGTCTGGCGAATAATATACCGATTATCGTTTTACTGTCTTGTATCTCACCCTTCATGATGAGATCTATGCATGTCTCAGTATCGATCCACTCAAGGTCGATGCTTTCGTCACTGTCAAGGTGCTGTTCACCCTTGACAAGGTCTTTACAAATAAATATATGCAGATGCTCATTCGAATATCCGCACGTCGGGTAATAAGAGACAAGATGCTTGACATCCTGCGGAATGTATCCGGTCTCTTCGGATAACTCCCTTGAAGCGGTCACGATCGGCTCTTCACCCGGATCTGCTTTTCCTGCAGGCAATTCCAGGATCTCACGTTCAAGAGCCTTTCTGAACTGCCTTTCCATCAGGATCTTACCGTCCTCCGAGACCGCAACCATTATTGCTCCGCCGGTGTGCTCGACTATGTCCCTCACAGACTGACCGCCTGCACTGTCAACAATGTGCTTTCTGACTCTGAAAACAGGTCCTTCATATACAATGCTGCTGCTTATCGTCTTCTCTTCAAATGCCACTTTATTCACCTGTTCGTAAATGATTGTGTTAAATAAGGTCGAGCTCTCGCGCAAGCTCATAAAGGAAAACCAGTTTCCATCGTTTCCACGTGTTAGGATGTGCCAGGTCATCAAAAGGCGTCCGATCGACAATATTGTCCATAATACCTTTACGGTATACTTCCGGCACGCGTTCCAATGCTGAATTGATGCACCTGATATCCGAGGCAGCCTGCCTGACAACGCGTTCTGATATGATCATATATGTGTCGTCATCAGGCACGCGTATCCGGCTGTGTTCAGGCTTGTCTGTGCGATCCGGCAATTCCGGTAAGCTGTCTGTTATGATGGATGCAGCATCCGCAAGCTGCCTGAGCCTCGTAACATCTCTGACCGTCCACAGGCACCTGTAATAAACTTCCCTTGGCAGTTTGATGTCCTGAGCAGTCTTGTCAATGTATTCCATCTTGCTTTCCATTTGAGACTTCTCCTACATTACGTGATAACTTGAAAAGTCTCTGGGATTTTTGTCTGTATGAAAATCCGAACCACCGGTACTAAGCAACCTGTACTTTTCAGCATATTCTTCAAGCAATTCTGTCTGAAACTCGTTAGCTGAAGGATGCCTGCATTCAATACCGTCGATACCGAATCCTCTCATACGGCTTAAAAGCTCATACATCCTGGGAAGAAATTCTTCGAAATTCTCACCAAGGCGTCTCTGTTCCATCGGATGAGCAAGGACAGCAAGTCCTCCTGATGTGTGAATCAGATCGATGACCTGATCAGATCGGAGTGTTTCTTTATAAATCTTACTGATCGAAGGTTCTCTGAATATAGTTCTGAAAGCTTCCTGAGGGTCCGAGGTATAGCCTTTGTTGAACAGGATCTTAGCAAAAGTCGGCTTGCCCACATAACGTCCCTCGTTGATCTCCCCGATGTCGTCGAGAGTTACCTTATATCCGAGAGCATTTATCGCTGCCATCAGCTTATCGTTCCTCCGTGCTCTGACCATAAGTATTTCAGTCAGAGCATTCCTCAGTTCCGGGCTGCTGTAATCAAGACCGTATCCGAGGATATGAACATCTTTTCCTGTCTCATCGATCGAATCGAATTCGATGCCAGGTATAAAAGTAATGTCCTCTATCCCGGCAGCATAATCCATACCTATGATCGAGCCCTCGATACCGTCATGATCAGTTATGGAAATGATTTTGTAACCCTGATCATGCCATCTGTCTACTATTTCTTCAGGTGAGAACTCACCGTCAGAATAGTAAGTATGTATGTGAAGGTCTGATTTTACATCAGATGTAAGCAGATCAGCGATATTCTGTTGATGATGGTAGTTTTTTTTAAACAAACTCATTATTTCCTACAGAGACTCAACGTCAGATGGTTCAAGATATGAAATATAAGGAAGCCCCCTGAATCTCTGGTCATAATCAAGTCCGTACCCTATAACGAAAAGATCATCTATCTCAAAGCCAACATATTCTGCATGAAGGTCTGCAACTCTTCTCGGCTCTTTGTTGAGCATGGCACATACCTTTACCGACTTAGGACCTCTCTCTTCAAGCTTTGCCTTCAGATATTTGAGAGTGTTACCAGTATCGATAATATCCTCGATAATGAGAACATGTTTGTTGTACATATTGATCTGCGGATCGAAAGTAATCTTGACGATGCCGGAACTGGTCATAGATGAACCGTAACTGCTGGCAGTGATAAAGTCTATCTTGGTATCAGCAGTTGTGTATTTAAGGATATCGGTAAACCATGGTATAGATCCCTTGAGCGTACCGAGAAGGATCAGTTCTTCTCCTTCATAGTCCCTATCGATTTCGGCTGCAATTTCCTTGGCTCTTTTGGTGATGTCTTCCTGTGTGTAGAGCATCTTTCCTATAATTTTTCTTTCTGACATATTCTGCTCCTTTTTACTCATTTTCATCAATGACCTTTTCAAGTATCTGCAGTAGTTCCCTGTCACCTGTTCTTTTGAGAGCAGAGACAGGTATTACAGAATCCCCTTTTTTCATCCCCAGCGTCTCCCGGATCATCCTGATATTTCTGGACCGTTCATTTCCACTGACCTTGTCTGCCTTGGTAGCGACTACTATGCCATCAAGACCGTAGTATTTCAGATAATCATACATCTGTACATCCTGAGCACTTGGCTTATGCCTGATATCGACAAGCTGGACGACTTTCAGGAGATTCTCTCTGTTTTCCAGATAAGACTCCATCATTGCTCCCCACTTTTCGCTCTCAGATCTGCTTATTTTAGCAAAACCATATCCGGGCAGATCTACGATCCTGAAGTCTACAGGCGTCTCTCCGTCCTCTGCCTTGCCCCTGCAGCGATAAAAGTTGATCGTCCTCGTCTTCCCTGGGCTGCCGGATACTCTTGCCAGACTCTTTCTGCCGGTAATGAGATTAAGCAGCGATGACTTGCCGACATTGGACCTGCCGGCAAAAGCGATCTCAGGAACACCGACAGAAGGATACTGTGAAGGTTTTACCGCTACTGTTTCCAATTCTGAATTATAGATCTTCATGATGATCACCTGATCACAACTTCGATCACTTCCTCGAAGTTCTCTACAGGAATGAATTCTATGCTCTTTCTTACTGAGCCCGGGATATCTTCAAGATCGGGTACGTTCTCCTTAGGAATGATGATCCTGCGGATCCCCTGTCTGTATGCAGCCAGAGACTTTTCCTTGAGACCGCCTATTCTCAGCACTTTACCGCGCAGAGTTATCTCACCTGTCATCGCTACGGTCTTATCTGCCTTGCGGTCAGTAAGAAGCGAGAACAGAGCGCTGCACATTGTAACTCCGGCAGAAGGTCCGTCCTTAGGGACTGCTCCCTCAGGTATGTGGATCTGTATATCATAGTCCTTGAATATATCCTTGCTGATCTTATATCTCGCAGAGATCGACTTGATGTATCCGAGAGCAGTCTGTGCGGATTCTCTCATAACATCTCCCATCTGACCGGTCAGAACGAGTCTTCCTGTCCCCGGCATCTTCACCGTCTCTATCGTAAGAGTAACTCCACCGACAGATGTCCAGGCAAGTCCTGTTGTGACTCCTACCTCTGGTTCAAGCGAGCCTATGTCGTCGATAAAGACTCTCTTGCCAATGTATTTATGAAGATTCTTGGATGTGACTATGTTCTTCTTGTTCTTGCCGCTGACGATGTTTCTTGCAGCCTTACGGCATGCGTTTCCTATCTCCCTTTCGAGATTACGTACACCTGCTTCTCTTGTGTAATACTCTATTATGTCCTTAACAGCCGACTCAGATATATTCATCTGAGTCTTCCTGATGCCGTTTTCTTTCATTTTTTTAGGCACCAGATAGTCCATTGCGATTCTGAGTTTCTCTTCAGCTGTGTAACTTGACAGTTCAATGACCTCCATCCTGTCAAGGAGTGGTCTTGGAATGGTCGCTGTCGTATTTGCTGTAGTGATAAACATCACCTTGGACAGATCGAAAGGAACCTCAAGATAGTGGTCCGTAAACGTATTGTTCTGTTCCGGATCGAGTACTTCAAGCAACGCAGAAGCAGGATCACCTCTGAAATCGCTTCCTATCTTGTCCACCTCATCGAAAAGGAACAGCGGATTGTTCTTTCCGCAGTCTACGATGTTATTTATGACTCTTCCCGGGATGGCTCCGATATAGGTACGCCTGTGTCCTCTTATCTCTGCCTCATCCCTGACACCGCCAAGTGACATTCTTACGAACTCCCTGCCTGTAGCTCTGGCTATTGAGCGTGCAATGGATGTCTTGCCTACTCCCGGAGGTCCTACGAGGCAGATGATAGGGCCTTTGTTATCCTTGGTCAGATGCTGAACAGCGAGGTTCTCAAGTATACGCTCTTTTACCTTTTCAAGCCCATAGTGATCCTCATTGAGTATTCGCTCTGCCCGTTTCAGATTATTGTTGACCTTAGAGGACTCATGCCAAGGCAAATCGAGGATAGTCTCTATATATGTCCTGCTTACATTGGCATCCGGGC
The DNA here is from genome assembly GCA_902786855.1 of uncultured Eubacteriales bacterium. GTDB lineage: Bacteria > Bacillota > Clostridia > Peptostreptococcales > Anaerovoracaceae > Crickella. The sequence continues at coordinate 178,730 of CADAEH010000002.1, forward strand.
TCATAGGATTCATCTTGGCGAACTTATCGATCTCTTTTCTGATCTTGGCATCGACCTTCTCCTCAAGCTTTAACCCGGTGAGCTTGTCTCTCCATGCACGGGCTTCATCGTCTATGTCTTCGTCTTCACCAAGTTCTTCCTTAATGACCTGAAGTTGCTCTCTGAGATAGTATTCCCTCTGGCCACGGTTCATATTCTTGACGACTCTGTTGTTTATTCTCTTGGCTATCGACAGGATATTGTTTTCTCTGCCGATGATGTCTATAAGATGGCCTACTCTCAGCTTGACTGAATCTATATCCAGAAGTGTCTGCTTGACATCAAAAGGAACATCTATTTCATTGGCAATAATGCTGCACAAAAGTGACGGATCGTCTATCCCGTCAATAAGCGAGCGCCCGCCTGAATCATTCTGGCCGCTGAGTTCCATATACTTACTGTAGATCTGTCTCAGCACTCTTATATTGGCCTGCAGGTTGATGTCCTCGGGGTCATCGTCATAGTCTTCAGCAAAAGAATAGCTGCAGCGCAGCATTTCGCCATCATCGTATATTTCGCTGATCCTGACTCTGTTTTCAGCCACAACAAGAATGCGGACATAATCGTCATTTCTCTTGACGACCTGTCTCACTTTGATAAGGCAACCTGTCATATAGCAGTCTTCCTGCTGCGGCTCGTTTACTGTAATATCTCTCTGTGCACTGACAACAAGATACTTATCACCGTTCATCGCACTGTCAACGGCTGCAAGAGACTTGTCTCTGCCCACATCAAAACCAACTATTGTGCCCGGGAAGAAAGCCTGACCTCTGAGAGGGATATAAGGTATACCTCTGCCGGCTGTATATTCTTCTGACATATATTGCTTCCCTTTCTGCTTTTATGCTTCTTTTTCTTTTTTCTCTGTTGACCTGTCGGTCTTTTTGACGCGGCTCACCTCATGCTCCGCATCGCCTGAACCGATCGCTTTTTTGTCACCCTTGCGAAGGATCACCGGATCGCCACCGTTTCGGACCATATCACCTGTAATGATCACCTTGACCACGTCTTCCTGTGACGGTATCTCATACATAAGATCAGTCATAAGACCTTCAAAAATACCTCTGAGTCCTCTTGCGCCAGTGTTAAGCGCGAGTGCTTTCTCAGCTATAGCCTGCACTGCATCTTCATCTACTTCGAGTTCGACATCGTCCATTGCGAAGAGCGTCTGATACTGCCTGATAAGAGAATTCTTAGGTTCCTTTATGATCCTCACCATGGCCTTTTCCGAAAGCTCACTGAGTGAAACTGTGACAGGAAGCCTGCCGATCAGTTCAGGGATAAGACCAAATTTCAGAAGATCTTCAGGCTGTACTTTGAGCAGTATATCTTCGTTAGCAACATCAAGAGTCTGGTCTTCCTGATTGAATCCAATCACTTTACTGCCCAGTCTGACTTTGATTATCTTGTCAAGTCCCGTGAATGCTCCGCCACAGATGAACAGCACGTTCTTGGTGTCAAAGTGTATGAATTCCTGGTTAGGGTGTTTGCGTCCGCCCTGCGGAGGTACGTTTGCCACAGTGCCCTCTATTATCTTGAGCAGCGCCTGCTGTACACCTTCTCCGCTGACGTCTCTTGTAATTGATGTATTCTCTGATTTGCGCGCTATCTTGTCTATCTCGTCGACATAGATGATGCCCTTCTGGGCTCTCTCAAGATTTCCGTCTGCAGCCTGATACAGTCTCAGTAAGATATTTTCTACGTCTTCACCTACGTAACCGGCTTCTGTCAGAGATGTAGCGTCCACGATGGCAAAAGGCACGTCAAGTATCCTCGCAAGCGTCTGCGCGAGAAGTGTCTTACCGCTTCCTGTAGGGCCGAGCATAAGAATATTACTCTTGGAAAGCTCGATTGCTTCCGGATCTCTTACTACATGTGTCTCCAGGTGTCGGATTCTCTTATAATGATTGTAAACTGCTACTGCCAGGCTCCTTTTGGCTGGATCCTGCTCGATAACATAGTCATCGAGCTCAGCTTTGATCTCCGCCGGCTTCGGAAGCCTGTCGGAACGTTTTCTTCTTCCGTAGGTCTGGCTTTCCTCTTCTATCATTGATTTTGCCAGATCAACACACTCATTACATATATATACATCGGGTCCGACGACAATTTTGCGTACCTGCGAGTTGGTCTTTCCGCAAAAAGAGCATCTGATCTCGTTTCTGTCTGCCATTTTGACTCCTTTGATATCAGTGTTTGTCTATGACTTTATCTATGAGACCGTATTCTGCCGCTTCTGCAGCGGACATGTAATTGTCTCTGTCCGTATCTTTTTCTATAACGCTGAGCTTCTGCCCGGTTGCTTCCGAAAGAATCGTATTTAACTTGCTTTTGATGCCCAGTATATGATCAGCATTGATTTTGATATCCGATGCCTGTCCCTGGAATCCTCCCAGAGGCTGGTGGATCATGATCTCTGAATTAGGAAGAGCATATCTCTTGCCCTTGGTTCCCGCTGCAAGCAGGACGGCTGCCATACTTGCTGCCATTCCGACACATATAGTGCATATATCAGGCTTGATAAAGTTCATGGTGTCGAATATTGCAAGACCGGCTGTTACCATTCCTCCCGGTGAGTTGATATATATATTGATATCCTTTTCCGGATCCTGTGCCTCTAAGAAGAGCAACTGTGCTACAACCACACTTGCTGTGTGTTCTGTGATTTCGTCATCAATAAAAATGATTCTGTCCTTAAGCAAACGGGAGTAAATATCGTATGTGCGTTCCCCTTGTCCTGTCTGTTCGACTACATATGGTACAAATTGCATATCGTTGTCTCCTTTTTATTAATGAGCACTTACCTGTTTTTGCGATGGGTAAAAATGCCGCCCGTGCGGTATGTTTAGTGCCCCTCGCAGTGCAAACAAGTAAGTGCTCATATATAACAGAATACTGTTAGTTAATACGGGGGTGTTTACTCCTCTGTTTTCTCCGTTTCTTTTTCTTCTTCCTTCTTCTCTACCTGGACGGCATGCCCAAACAGGAAGTCGATTGCCTTCTTGGTCTGAGCATCATCTCTGAAGTATCCTTCAGTGTTGTCGCCTGCCATGGTCCTGACCTGATCGACTGTCATTCCGTACTGCTCGCCGAACTCCTTCATCAGTGCTTCGATTTCTTCGGCTGTAGCATCAAGGCCTTCCTGTCTGATGAGATTCTTAAGGAGAACTCTTGTCTTGACTCTCTTTTCAGCCTCTGGCTTAGCATCCTCTCTTACCTGATCGATAGTAGTGCCTGTCCACTCCATATACTGCTGAAGTCCAAGGCCCTGACTTGCAAGACTCTGGTTCATATCATAGATCATGTTGTCGAGCTCGTTTCTGATCATAACTTCAGGAACCTCGATCTCATTAGCATTGTAGAGTGCCTCAAGAGCTCTGTCCTTCATCATGGATTCATCTCTTTCATCAGCATTCTTCTGGAGTTTTTCTCTGAGATCTGCTTTGTATTCCTCAAGGGTCTCGAACTCACTTACATCACTTGCAAGCTCATCGTCGATCTCAGGCAGAACTTCCTTCTTGACTTCATGGATCTTGCACTTAAAGAGTGCAGGTCTGCCTGCAAGCTCCTCTGCATGATAGTCACCAGGGAATACAACATTTACTTCTACTTCATCTCCGGCTTCCTTGCCCTCAAGCTGCTCTTCAAATCCAGGAATGAACTGCCCGCTTCCGAGTTTGAGTTCAAAGTTCTCTGCAGTACCGCCTGCAAAAGTTTCTCCGTCTATGCTTCCCTCAAAGTCGATGATAACTGTATCACCGTTCTCGGTCTTGCGGCCTTCGACTGCTTCCATTCTTGCCTGGCTCTTCTGAACTCTCTCAAGCTCTTCCTGAACTTCCTTATCACCGATCACAGTTGCAAACTTTTCGATCTCGAGTCCCTTATAGTCCTTTACTTCTACTTCAGGAAATACCTGAACTGTACCTGTGATCACGACAGGCTCGTCTTTTTTGATCTCAGGGGAATCAATTGAAGGCTGAGCGATGACCTCGATATCCATCTCTTTAACAGCATCATAATAACCATTCTCGAGGAGACCGTTGAGTGCCTCATCCCAGAAAATATCATGTCCATAGAAATTCTCTATGATCTTTCTCGGAGCTTTACCCTTGCGGAACCCATCGATGGAGAACTTGCCCCTGTTGGCAAGATATGCCTTGTTTATAGCGTCTTTCCACTCATCGACAGTAAACTCGATGCTGAACTTAACGACTCCGTTTTCCTTTGAAATCTGTGTTGCCTTCATTTGAAATAATCCTCCGTTTATAAAAAATTATTAGTTAGTTATCATATATTACTCATATGCTCTCTGGAGCTTGGATCTGTTTTCGATCTCAAGATCGTATTTGTTCTGAATGAGATTAGAGAGAGCTATGAAATCATCTTCATTGCCGTAATACCATTCCACTTCCAGCTCTGATATCGGAACGTCATATCCTTCAGCATGATGGATACTGCCCTCATCAAGTGAGATGCAGCTGATGGAGCGTCCGGTATCGACTTTGAACTGCTTCCTTATATAATCCATTCCTATGGTCCGGTGCAGTTTTTTGTCACCTGCCGCCTCATACAAGACATCATATGCTTCGCTTGATAAGAAGATGTCGATATCAGGCTGATCAGCGAACCTCTCATCATTGACGACAAGGTTGAACTCTTCTCGTCTGTGAAGTCCGTCTTCAACTGTTACGTCCCACTTTATAGTTGCCGTGATCCTGTCATCTTCCTGGCGTATCCTGTACGCTATGCCATGCTTTCTGAAATCCATATCAGGCGTATCAAAATAATTTGCCTGCATATGGATCGTCTCCACGGCCTCAATGCCCATCTTATTGATCTCAGCATTTTCGACTATCCTGTCGAATACTGACGGGTCTTTCACTGTGTATTTGAATTCTGTTTCCATAAGCGCTCCCGGCTGTGTGTCTTAATTCAGTGCCTGAGAAAGGCACAGCCTAATGATTGTACTAGAAAACGGATCAATCTTCAAGCTTAACAAATTTTACTCTGAAATCTGTTCCCGCAAACAGATAATCAGTCATTGCTATAAAATTCTCCGACAGGTCGCTCGCGTAGTATCTGTCAGTCAGATCAGAGCCGCAGGCCAGCATGTCGTTCCTTTCAAGTATATCCTTTGCATCCTTGATGACTTCGGCTGATGAGTTATAAAGCCTGATATCCGGATAGAGCTTGTTGAGGTGTTCTGCTATCAGCGGATAGTGTGTGCAGCCGAGTATAAGATTTTCAAACTTGTTTTCTTTGACAAAATCGTCCATATAGTGTTTGACCGTCAGCTCCATGATCTTTGTATCGGTGAAACCCTCTTCAACCAAGGGTACTACAGCCGGACAAGCAAGGCTGTAAACCTCAATACCAGGTTCCATTGCCTTAAGGCTCTTTCCGTATACATCACTGTTTATGGTAGCCTTGGTGGCGATCACGCCTACTCGTTTGCAGCCGTCGTTCACGACTTTTCTTACAGTCGGCCTTATAACACCGAGGATCGGGAGCTCCGGATATCTTTCTCTCAGAGAATCCAATGCCCAGGATGTGACAGTATTACACGCGATGATGATCATCTTGGGATTCTTGCTTACGAGGTAATCTACGATCTGTGTAGCGAATCTCCTGATCGTATCAGGTGATTTTGAGCCGTACGGTGTTCTAGCCGTATCTCCGTAATATATAACCTTTTCTTCCGGGAGCAGTTTGTGCAGCTCGTAAACGGATGTCAGTCCGCCCAGTCCGGAATCGAAGAAACCAATAGGTCTGTTGTCCATAAATTACCCTCTTAATACTATGATCTATATTTCTCTATCAGGTCGGTCAGCTCTTTTGTGAGCGCCTCAAGATCCTTGTTTGATCCGCCCCTGCTCTTTTCTATCAGGCTCATAAGATCATCGCCTGTTCTGCACAGATCTTCATATACAGCATTTGCCTTACCTGTGGATTCAGTGATTTTAGTATTCCCATGGCCATAGTCTGCAGATCCCGAAGCAGTTTTTTTGATAACAGGTCTGACCTCAGCCTTATGAATGAGATCATTATTGATAAGATCCCACACCTCCCCGCTGTACGGAGCTGTTGCCGGCTTTCCGGTAGCTTTTGCTGCTTCCATTGCCAGATGCTCGGTTACGAGGTCTTCGCCGTGATTAATGAATATCCTTACTGAAGGATCGGCTTGCATTATCCATTCCATGAGTTCCTTCTCATCTGCATGGCTGCTGAATGCATCTATCGTGGCGATTTCAGCACGCACCTGTATATCTTCACCAAAAAGTCTGACTGAATCATCACCGTCAAGAAGCTTCGCTCCGACCGTGCCCGCACACTGATATCCTACGAATAGTATTGTGCACTCAGGTCTCCAGAGATTGTGCTTGAGATGGTGTCTTATCCTGCCCGCCTCACACATTCCGGAAGCGGAAATGATGACCTTAGGTGTTCTGTCGTCATTTATCATTTTTGATTCATCGCTTGAAACAGACACTTTCAGATCAGGGAAAGTGACTGGGTTTACACCGTTTTTTATCAGTTCTGTTGCCTCATCATTGTAATAGTCATACATATCAGTGCTATAGATATTAGTTGCTTCTACAGCAAGCGGACTATCTACTACCACAGGGAAACCATCGTGGTTCTTTATCAGATGTTCTTCCTTTATTATCCTGATATAGTAGAGCAGCTCCTGTGTTCTGCCAACAGCGAATGCAGGTATTACAACATTACCGCCCCTGTCAAGTGTCCTCTGTATGACCCCTGTAAGAGCGCCTATATAATCAGGATGCTCCGGATGCGTTCTGTCCCCATATGTAGACTCACATACTATGTAGTCAGCATGAGGAGCCCTTTGCGGATCACGGATGATAGGTTTTGACGGATTTCCGATATCTCCTGAAAACAGGATAGTCCGTTCCTCACCATTCTCATTAAGTGTGAACAGAACATAAGAGGATCCCAGGAGATGACCTGCATCTGTGAATCTTATAGTTACTCCATCGAACAGTCTGATGTCAGTTTCATATCCGGTTGTACTGAAGAGCCTGAGTGTGTTCATAGCATCTTCTGCTGTATACAACGGCTCGACTTCTTCACTTCCCGATCTCTTGCCTTTTCTGTTTTTCCACTGTGCTTCAAACTCCTGGATATGGGCTGAATCAAGGAGCATTATATTGCACAGCTGTCGTGTCGCTTCTGTTGAATAGATCGGACCTTTATATCCGTTAGCGACAAGGAAAGGCAGCTTTCCTGTATGGTCAATATGGGCATGAGTCACGACTATTGCATCTATATCGCCCGGAGCAACGGGAATCTCTATATTCTCGAAAATATCTTCACCCTGCTCCATACCACAGTCTATCAGGATCCTTTTACCTCTAACTTCAAGTAAAGTGCAGGAACCTGTTACCTCGTGTGTGGCACCGATAAACGTTACTTTCATATTCCGACCTCCGTCGATAGAAATTGAGTAACAAATAGTTAACCATAAATCGACACGTTATTATAGCACGAAATGATGCGTATTACTTATAATTCACTGTAAAATTCACAGCAAAACCACAAACTGAAAATTTTTAAAAATTATTAGCACTCAGTATTGACGAGTGCTAACAAATGTGCTATAACATAGTTGTCCGCAAGACAATCGGACATCAACAAAGTTTAAAATATCATTTACATATAAGGAGGCAATACTATGTTCTATCCAACACTTTTTAAAGATGATTTGTTTGATGATTTCTTCAACTTCCCTTCATTCAGAGATATGGACCGCATCGACCGTAAGCTCTACGGAAAGCATGCAAACGGACTTATGAAGACTGATGTCCATGAGAACGAAGGAAACTATGAACTTGATATCGATCTCCCTGGATTCAAGAAAGATGAGATCACACTGACACTTGACAATGGATATCTGGTAGTCGGAGCTGTTAAAGCTGTCAATGAAGATGAGAAAGACTCTAGAGGTAAGCTCCTGCGTCAGGAGAGATTCTCCGGTGCTATGCAGCGCAGCTTCTATGTAGGCGAAGCTATTCAGGAAACTGATGTCAAAGCTAAATTTGAAGACGGCGTTCTCAGACTCACCTTCCCTAAGGAAAAAGAGCCTGAGATCCCTGAAAAGAAGACCATCATGATCGAAGGTTGATCGTTTTAATCATCGATCCTTATTATAACCAACATCTTTCCTTTCAAAAATATCCTCCGGATGAGATCCGGAGGATATTTTCTATTACCTTTGAGGAGGTAAAAATATGAAGAAACTATTTCAGATACTGACTGATCTTACTGACAGATCGCAAGTTCAGTGTCTTTGTCGAATATGTGCAGCTTTTCTGTATCGATAGCCAGTTTTATAAATTCATCAGCTTTCCTGGCATATCTTGAAGGAACTCTGACTACGAGTTTCTGATCAGCATAGTTCAGATACAGGTATGACTCAGATCCCATCATCTCATCGAGATCGATGTATGCATGGATCGTATTGCCATCTCCCATGAACTGCGGCTCAGCATGGAAATCCTCCGGTCTGACTCCGCAGATAACATCTTTGCCTACGTATGGAGCAAGTTCAGTTCTGTTGGCCCGGATCTTAGCTTCACCGAAGCAGAGAGCATAACCATCACCAGCCTTTTCAACTCTGGCATTGATGAAGTTCATCTGAGGTGATCCGATGAAACCTGCTACAAACAGGTTGCAAGGATAATCATACAGAGTCTGAGGTGTATCAAACTGCTGGATCATTCCATCCTTCATGACGCAGATACGGTCGCCCATTGTCATGGCCTCTGTCTGGTCATGTGTTACATATACGAAGGTTGTTCCCAATTGTTTGTGGAGTTTGCTTATCTGAGACCTCATCTCGGTTCTCAGTTTAGCGTCAAGGTTGGACAGCGGCTCATCCAGAAGAAATACTTCCGGATTACGTACCATAGCTCTTCCCAGGGCCACTCTCTGTCTCTGGCCGCCAGACAAAGCCTTTGGCTTTCTGTCAAGATATGGCTCAAGGCCAAGGATCTCTGCTGCAGCGTGGACCTTTTTGTCGATCTCATCCTTAGGAGTCTTTGCCAGTTCAAGTGCGAACGCCATGTTTTTATATACGCTCATGTGAGGATAAAGCGCGTAGCTCTGGAATACCATGGCGATATTTCTGTTCTTAGGAGGTACAGCATTCATCAGTGTATCTCCAATGTACATTTCGCCTTTTGTTATCGACTCGAGTCCTGCGATCATACGAAGAGTCGTTGACTTTCCGCACCCGGAAGGTCCTACGAGTACTACGAATTCTTTATCCTTGATCTCGAGGTTGAGATCCGGTACAACGGTAACCCCGTTACCATATGTCTTCTCTACATGTTTGAATGTAATGCCTGCCATTACTTAACCTCCTACTCTTTGACACCGCCAAGCGCAACACCGGCAACGATGTATCTCGACAGAGCAATATATACGATAATGATCGGAACGATTGCTATTGTGATCAGCATGTACACCTTGCCCATATCAAACTTCAGGAAGTCAGCGCTCCTGAGCATCGCTATGAGAATAGGCAGCGTCCTCTTACTGTTTTCCTGCAGCACCAGAGCAGGAATGAAGTAGTTGTTCCAGTTCTGTACAAAAGCGAATATCGCCTGTACAGCAATTGCCGGTTTCATGATCGGAAGAACGATCCTGTTGAATGTCTTGAACTCGTTACATCCGTCTATTCTTGCAGCCTCGATCAGCTCGAGCGGCAGAGTTGACTGCATGTAGCTGTACATGAAGTAGAAAACAGCAGGTGCAGCCACAGAAGGCAGGATCAGCGGGTACAGAGTGTTGATCATTCCCATTTTGGTAATAACATTGATGAACCCCATCGCAGATACCTGAGTAGGCATCACCAGAATCAGCATTATGAAGATGAATGCCGGCTTCTTGAGCTTGAAGTCATATGCATACAGCCCGTATGCAGTCAGCGCTGAGAAATATGTTGCAAGTGCAGCGCAGCAAGCAGATACGATCAGACTGTTTTTGATTCCGGACAGCACAGGCAGCTTGGCGTCATGTATTACATTATTAAAGTTCTGTGCGAAAGATTTTCCCGGCAGGAATGAGAATCCTGCCTGGATCTGCTGATGACTTCTCGTGCAGTTGATCACCAGGATATAGAAGAAGAACAGGCACAGGAATGTAAGTATTATCAGCACTACGTATGCTATGACTGTTCTTACATGTGAAGGCTTTTTATCCATTGAGGGCCTCCTTTCTCGGTTTGAACCTGTCTCTCTTTCTGATCTTCTTATCATCCTCAGTAGGATTCAGGTTGAAGTATACGAGCAGACACAGAATTGCGCAGATGATGAACAGTATTACTGATATAGCACCTGCCATTCCGTAGTTCTTGCTGTACAGGTGGTTGTTCAGGAACATAATCAATGTTGTAACTGTCCGGTCCGGTGAACCCTTGCCGTTAGTCAGGATCTGCGGTACATCGAACATCTGGAGTCCGCCAATCATCGAAGTGATCAGTACATACACAAGGATCGGCCTGATCATAGGAAGCGTGATCCTGAAGAATGTCTGTCTCGGAGAACATCCGTCAAGCTCAGCTGCCTCGAAGAGTGCAGGATTGATACCCATGACTGCTGCCATCAGAAGTATCGTTGTATTTCCGAACCACATGAGGAAATTCATCAGAGCTACCAGTCCTCGGGTTCCGGAAACCGATGCCAGAAACCTGAATGGTTTGTCGAGAATACCCATCGATACGAGTGAAGCATTTACCGGTCCGTTTTCTGAGAACAGAGCGAAGAATAACATTGCAAACGCCGAAGCCATGATCAGGTTAGGCATGTATATCACAACTTTGAAGAATTGCTTGCCCCTGATCTTCAGACGAACATCGGTGAACCATGCAGCAAGGATCAGAGAAATAACGATCTGTGGGATAAACCCGGCCAGCCACAGAATGATTGTGTTGCCGGCATATTTTAGAAAGTCGCTGTCAAAGAGCGCCTTGTAATTGTCAAAGCCAACGGGGTTAGGACCTATTATGGTCAGCCCGGAACGATAATATTCAAAGAAACTGTAGTAAATTGTCTGTGCCAGCGGTATGAGCTGGAATATCAGAAAAGCTATAAAGAAAGGTGCAATGAATATATAGCCCCACTTAGCATAGCTCACTTGTTTTATTTCAGGTTTGCTTTTCTTTGCCATAATGACCTCCTGAATTGGGGATCTGTTTTTTAAAATAAAGGGGTGACCGAAAGGCCACCCCTTAAAGCATGGCTGAAATTATTCAGGCCAGTTAACTGTTTCGATCTCAGGATAGATTTCCTTGATGGATGTCTCGAAGTTAGCCTTTGCACCATCAAGATCAACGTTTCCGTCAAAGTAATCCTTCATAGCGTTCTGCATCTTCTCGATGACACCCTGGTCATATGCAGAAGCGATCTTCAGGCTGAGGCCGGCTGCAGAATCAGAGAGCAGAGCGTAGTGGTTCTGTCCGCCGAGGAAGGAGTTACCTTCATAGTTAGCAGCGAGGTCAGCGATAACGGACTTGCTGTTGACGAAGTCGCCTTTCTCTGTAGCGATCTTGTTCAGAATGTCAGCATCTGTTGTCATCTTGATCATGATATCAGCGATGAGGTCAGCGTTGTCAGTTCCTGTTGCAGCGGTGATCCATGTACCGCCCCAGCACCAGGATACTGGACCAACGCATACTGCGTAGTCGCCCCATGCACTCTGTGCAGGATCCTGTGTTCCATCCGGGTCAGCATTGCCTGTCAGTGTGAAGTCGATTTCCCATGTGCATGCAGGAATGCAGAATACCTTAGCATCCTTGCCCTGGTCTGCTGCCCACTCTGCGGACCAGAGTGAAGTCTTGTTGTTCCATCCCTTGTCTGTGTAGTCCTTAGTCATTGCTACCCAGTCCATGATGTTCTTATCAATGTTCAGAGTCTTTCCATCTTCTACGAAAGGAGCAGCATCATTGTTGTAGAAAGGTCTGAATGTATCGTCATAACCGGAGAGCATCTTGTATCCGGCATCGGACATCTTCTGAGCTGTCTCTGCAAACTTATCCCAGTCAGCGAGTGCTTCCTGAACAGCTTCAGGATCATCTGTTCCGAGAACTTCCTTAGCGATCGAACGTCTGTAAGCGATCAGTCCCGGGCAAGCCTGCCAGGAAACGCCCTTAACGTTGCCATCAGCATCTGAAACTACTTCCTTAGTGTAATCATACTGATCAGCTGTTGCATCGAGTACTCCAGGGAGATCAGCAACATTCATAGTAGCATCAGAGTTAGTATACTTTCTAGCATAGTCTGCCTCTACGAGGAACATATCGACCTTGCTGTCAGTGTCTGCACTTTCCTGTGAGAGCAGTGCTTCGTCGAGCTTTGTCTGATAGTTATTGCCTTCGTTTGGTTCAATGATCCAGTTAACTACTGTTCCGTCTTTCAGAGTTGTTGTAGATCCATCTTCAGCCACCTCTGCGACCTCTGGATAATAGTCATTGAAACGTGTCTGGAATTCATCGTTCCAGCACCAGATGTTCAGGACTTTACCTGCCTCACCGGCATCAGCAGTTCCTTCGTCACCGCCCTTGCTGCCGCATGCGGAAAGTCCGAATACCATTGCTGCGATAAGAGCAAAGCTCATTAACGCTTTCCATGTCTTCTTCATTTGATATTCCTCCTTACGAAATAAACAAATCGCGGATAGCTTATTTTTCCCGCTTCTTCACACTGTACCCTGAAATCAGCTCACCTGACACCATGATCTGCTCGGCCATGCACGTATCTCTGTGCTCAATGGCCTCTACGAGCTTGCGCACGGATTCTTTTCCTATTCTCTTAGCGTCCTGACGCCAGGTTGTCAGCGGTGGCTGGAGCATCTGAGATATTTCTATACCGTCATAGCCGCAGACACTGATATCATCAGGTATTGACAGGCCTCTGTTCTGGAGTTCTGCCTGCCCTCCAAGGAAGGAAATGTCATCAGGGAACATGATCGCCGTCGGTGGGTCCTGCAGGTCCATGAGCTCTGCAGTCGCTTTTCTTGTCGTATCAGGATCATGGTATCTGGCTTCTCTGATGTACTCTTGCGGAATGGTTATTTTTCTCTCCTGCATCGCCCGGTAAAAACCTACCAGTCTTTTTCTGGTGACGGATGTGAGTTCACCGTGTATGAAAGCGATCTTGCTGTGCCCCATATCCAGAAGATAAGAAGCAAGTCTGTAGGCGCCTTCAACGTTGTCGGACATCACCGCGCTCACATTGTCAAAAGCATAGTCGATCGTAATGACAGGAACTTTGCTGGTAACAAGTTCATGTACACCCGGACTGTCGAACTTTACACTAGCGATCACCACACCGTCACAGTTTCTGTACAGACAGTGCTGGAGAAATGACATCGACTGCTTACCTATTGTGTTACTGATAAATGTGATGTCATAACCATGTTCTTCAGCCTCTTCCTTGACGCTGTTAAGAATATGGGAAAAGTATTCGTGTGTCAGGCCGCTCATGGTGTCGTCGACAAACAGAACTCCGATGTTGTGAGATATGCTTGTCTTGAGCAGCCTGGCAGCAGCGTTAGGCGTGTAATTAAGTTCCGCCGCAGTCTGCTTGACCAGCCTGATCGTTTCCGCGCTGATATCATCATAACCGTTAAGCGCTTTTGAAACGGTAGCCGGTGAAACTCCACAAGCTTTTGAGATATCTTTTATAGTAACCATTGATACTCTCCTTTCTTGCAGAGCTGATGGCTGAAGCTGTTTTCGAATACGTTTTCGTAGGTCCATTGTAACTCAAAGAAAATCATTCGTCAACCAGTATGTGAAAATTTTGTAGAAAAAATTTCAAACGTTTTCGCAAGCTCATATTGTCCATATATTTGGTCATATTCCCAATTCATTTCAATTAATGTGCTTTTCTGTCATATTTTGTATTTACAAATCCTCGATCTTTACATATAATGAAAGCGAATTAGCGAAAACGTATTCGATGAAAGGGACATTTTTTATGAAATACGGATATTTTGATGATACTAACCGCGAATATGTTATAACCACGCCGGAGACTCCCCTTCCGTGGATCAACTATCTCGGTTCACAGGACTTCTTCCGCCTTATATCCAATACATCAGGAGGATACTGTTTCTACAGGGATGCGAAGCTGATGCGTCTCACCCGCTACCGTTACAATAACTCACCTATGGACTGTAACGGTCATTACTATTATATTAAGGACGGAGATACTGTATGGAATCCTGGCTGGCAGCCTGTACGTACTGAGCTGGATTCCTATGAATGCAGACATGGTCTCGGATATACTATATTTGAAAGCAGTAAAAAAGGTATCCGTGTCAAACAGGAAGTTTTCATCCCTCTTCATGAAAACTGTGAAGTTACACGCATCACTCTTAAAAACACTACCGCAAAGAGGCATGTTCTCGATCTTTTCAGTTATGTTGAATTTTGTCTGTGGGATGCTCAGGATGATGCTTCCAATTTCCAGAGGAACTTCTCAATTGGTGAGGTAGAAGTCAGAGATTCCGAGATATATCACAAAACAGAATACCGTGAAAGACGTGATCATTATGCGGTATTCGCTGTCAACAGTGATATAGATGGGTTTGATACCAGCCGTGACGAGTTCGTCGGTATCTACAATGGCCCACAGGATCCTAAGGCTGTATTTGAGGGAAAAAGCAGGAACAGCATTGCCCACGGATGGGCTCCTGTTGGAAGCCATCACATCAAAGTGGATCTGTTGCCTGAAGAATCCAGAACATTCATTTTTGTTCTCGGATATTGTGAAAATGCCCGTGATGAAAAATTTGTTGCTCCGGGCATCATCAATAAGAAACCTGCGGATGAGCTGCTTTCAAAGTTCCGTACTGACAAGCAGTTCGATGATGCTCTTGCTGCATTGAAGAAATACTGGTCTGATCTTCTCTCCACTTACAGCATCAGGAGTGAGGATCCCAGGCTCAACAGGCTTGTCAATATCTGGAACCAGTATCAGTGTATGGTCACATTCAATATGTCCAGGTCCGCAAGCTACTATGAGAGCGGTCTGGGACGCGGTATGGGGTTCCGCGATTCATGTCAGGATCTTCTCGGTTTTGTGCACCTCGTTCCTTCCCGTGCCAGAGAGAGGATCATTGATATAGCAAACACTCAGTTCGCTGACGGCAGCACCTATCACCAGTATCAGCCACTGACAAAACGCGGGAACAGCGCTGTCGGCGGCGGATTCAATGATGACCCCCTCTGGCTCATAGCCGGTGTTGCGGCATACCTGAGGGAGACCGGTGACTTCTCTGTTCTCGATGAGATGTGCACTTATGATAATAATGAGGAGAACAAAGCTTCGCTGCTCGATCACCTCAGAAAAAGTTTTGAATTTACATCAACACACCTTGGGCCTCACAGTCTGCCATTGATCGGACGCGCCGACTGGAATGACTGTCTCAACCTCAATTGTTTCTCTGAGCATCCGGGTGAAAGTTTCCAGATCACCGGTCCGAGCGAAGGTCCGGTCGCTGAAAGCGTATTCATAGGCGGCATGTATGTAAAATACGGGAAAGAGCTGGCTGACATACTCACATTCTGCGGTCAGGACAGCGAAGCAGCTGATGTCCTTGAGAAGGTTAAAGCGATGGAATCGGCTCTTCTCGATGCAGGCTGGGACGGTGAATGGTTCGTTCGCGCGTATGACGCGAATACCGAGCCTGTGGGCAGCAAGGTCTGTGATGAAGGCCAGATCTTCATCGAGCCTCAGGGCATGTGCGTGATGGCGGGTGTCGGCATAGAGACCGGAGAAGCGGCCAGAGCGCTGGAAAGCGTTGAGAAAAGACTCGAAACTGAATACGGGATCGTGCTCCTCCAGCCTCCATACACAAGATACAGACTCGAGCTCGGAGAGATAACATCCTATCCTCCTGGATACAAGGAGAATGCAGGTATTTTCTGTCACAACAATCCATGGATAGCCTGTGCCGAGACCCTGCTCGGGCATGGCGACCGTGCATTCAGCGTATTCCGCAAGACATGTCCGATATATCTTGAAGATATAAGCGAGATACACCGCACTGAGCCATATGCATACTGTCAGATGGTTGCCGGAAAAGACGCAGCAACTCCGGGAGAAGGTAAGAACAGCTGGCTCACCGGTACAGCTGCATGGACGTTCACGGCGATGAGCCAGTACATACTCGGTATACAGCCGACATTTACAGGTCTCAGAGTTGACCCTTGTATCCCATCGGATCTTGCCGGATTCACATGTGAAAGGCATTTCCGCGGATCTGTCTATCATATCAGCGTGGACAACTCCGCGGGTGCACAGAAAGGCATCCGTGAGATGACTGTGAACGATGAGCTTATCGAAGGTAATACTATTCCGCTACCGGTAAAGCCTGGTGAATTCTTCGTAAAAGTCGTAATGGGCTGATGCATTATTCTTTCTAAAACGGATAACTCATAAATAAGACCGGCAGTCTGATACATGATCAGATCTGCCGGTCTGTTTATTCGCCTCCATAATATTGCTTATTATTTACTCTTTTCCGTGTCTTCGTGCAGATACTTGCGAACATAACTGAATGCTGCATCCTCTCCTTCGTCTTTTAAGACTCTCAGCATCTCTTCGAGTTCTGCCCCGGTCTCAGGATGTATCATTGTCCACTTTTGTGCACGCTTATAATAATCATAAGCTGCTGCATCAGTGTACTTGTCGCCAAGGTATATCCTGCATGCTGCTACCCTGTCACAGAACATCTCAGCCACATATTTCCTCGGCATCCGGTTGCCTCCGAATCCTACTGAACCGTCTTCATTGATAATATAATCGATCCAGTATTCAAAATGATGCTTGTTGCGTCCCTTATGATGCAGCCATGCCTTAGATACACCAGTCTGCCTTCGTTCTGCATCATTAGGGCTGCGATTGCCCTGATAATACTTCACTCCGCGCCAGAACTCGACAGGTGTATATTTGCTGAGATCATGCGTCAGCCCCTGCTTTATGAGTCCCAGTCTCAGACAGTATTTGCAAACCAGGTTACGATGTTTCGTAATGGTCCTGAAATGCATGACCGGATGAAGCGAACTGCTTTTCTCTTTTATTTTCTTTACAGTTACTATAGGATCCATTATAAATATCAGTCTTTATTTTGCCTCAAGAAGTTCTATCCTGAAATTGAGTTCCTTGCCTGCCATCTGATGATTGCAGTCAAATGTAACTGTCTTGTCATCTACAGCAGTTACAAGTGCATCAAAAGGTCTGCCGAGCTGATCCTGGAGGAACACCTTGTCTCCGGCTTCAAGATCGCCTGACCCATCAACAACCTCCTTATCTACGGTGATGATCATTTCAGGTCTGTGCATCCCGTATGCCTCTTCCGGCATAAGATGAACATCAATGATCTCTCCTACTTCCATGTTGCCGACTGCAAAGTCAAATCCCGGTATCATCATGCCTGAAGCACAGACGAACTCGAGTGGTTCGCCTCTGTCATATGAAGAATCGAACTGCTCACCGTCATTGAATGTGCCGATATAATGGACCTTTACTGTTTTGCCTGTGTTCTTGGACTCGAACAAGAACTGCGGCACGCCGCATCCGGAACATCCGGCACAGCCACCTGCAGCCTGGTCTCCGCAGCCTCCGCATCCAGCCTCTTCATGATCATGATGGTGATCATGGCCTTCTCCATGGTGATGGTCGCAGTTTACTCCTGTGTTTACAAGCTCACCTCTGAGATAAGTCTCCACAGCAGCATCAGTGTCGCCCTCTGCACCTGCATAAACTTCTATCCCTGCTGCCGCAAGAGCATCCTGGGCACCCTGTCCCATTCCGCCGCATATCAGTACATCTATAGTTCTTTCAGCCAGAAGATCCGCAAGGGCTTCATGTCCTACTCCGTTGGTCCCCATGACTTCAGAAGAAACGACTTTTCCGTCTTCTACTTCATACACCTTGAACTGCTCAGTTCTGCCAAAGTGCTGGAATACATTGCCATTATCATATGTTACTGCTATTTTCATAATACTCTTCTGTTACCTTTCTTTTTTATGTGATAGCTGATCTTATGATCAACTTATATTTTCAATGCATGTATCTCAGATATGATCTACTCGCCTTCAAACAGCGGTGTCGAGAAATATCTCTCTGCTGTATCAGGCAGCACAGTCACTACTGTTTTACCCTTACCCAGCTTTTCTGCAAGCATCACTGCTGCTACGACATTGGTCCCTGAGGAAATACCGCAGAGGAGACCTTCTTCTTTTGCCAGTCTCTTGGCCATATCCAGCGCGTTATCATCAGGTACCATGCAGATGTTATCGATCACTTCCTGATTGAGATTGTCCGGTATGATACCGTCGCCTATCCCCATCTGAACATGGGTCCCTATGCTGCCTCCGGCAAGAATAGCTGCATCTTCCGGCTCAGCTGCCCATATCTCGATATCCGGATAACGATTCTTCAGGACTCCTCCTATGCCGCTTATCGTTCCGCCGGTACCGATACCTGAGCAGAACCCGTGGATCTTGCCGTCAACCTGATTGATTATTTCATAAGCTGTATATTTGCTCTGCGCTCTGACATTATCCGGATTGGTAAACTGCTGAGGCACGAATACACGCGGGTCTTCATCCTGCATCCTGAGTGCAGTCTCCAGACACTCTTCGATACACTTGCCGATATCGCCATCATCATGGATCAGCTTCACTTCTGCTCCGTAATGATGGACCAGCTTACGCCTCTCTTCGCTTACAGAGTCAGGCATTACTATGATCGTTTTGTATCCCCTTACTGCGCCTACGAGGGCGAGACCTATGCCCTGATTGCCGCTGGTAGGCTCGACTATTATAGTATCAGGACCGATCTTACCGTCCCTCTCTGCTTCAACTATCATATTATATGCAGTACGTGTCTTGATAGAGCCGCCTACATTAAGGCCTTCGAATTTTACCAGAACATCGGCATTTCCGGGTTTGTTTACATGATTGAGACGGATCATAGGAGTATTCCCTATCGCCTCGAGAATATTGTTATATACCATTTAATCCCTTTTCCTTTTTGTTGTTGTCAATCCAAAAGATTATATCAGCAAACAGTGATTCAGGCAACGGCTTAGTTTCGAACCACAAGTTACTTGTTGACAGCCATTATGGTAGAATAGTTAAGCAATATGTTTCTTTTACTGTTGAAAACTAAGATTTAATCTATGAACAAAGTATTTATTTCTGCCGGAGCTGATCATCGTCTTGTTGATTACTTAAAGAATATAGGACTTCAGGCTGAGCCGATCCACACTGAAGGTCTTGTCTCAGGACCTGTATCAGATCACCCGGATATGTTCATGTGCCGTATGGGAATCAGCCCTGAAGCACCGCTGGTCACATTCGGTACCACTATCGGGTCGATCCTGTCACCCGGTTATCCCGATGAGGTCGCTTTCAATGCGGCATGTACCGGCAAATATTTCATTCACAACCTTAAGTATACTGCACCACAGCTGCTGGATACTGCCCGCTCAATGGGAATGATCGAGGTAAATGTCAGGCAGGGTTATGCAAAATGCAGTACCGTGATCGTCGATGAAGATTCGATCATCACCTATGACCGCGGGCTTGGACAGAAGTGCATAGAAGCCGGCATGAATGTACTTTTTATTACTCCCGGATATGTACTGCTTGAGGGATATGAGAGCGGTTTTCTGGGCGGTGCAAGCGGAAGGATCTATGATACCGTTTACTTCAATGGAGATCTTTCCGGACATCCGGATTTCCGGGCTATAAAAGAATTCATCGAAGACCGCGGCCTAAGGGTCAAATGGTTTACTGAATGGCCGCTTACAGATATAGGTACGATACTCTGAAAAGAGAGAGGAAATGAAAAAACACGCTATAATACCGATATTCATACCGCACAGGGGCTGTCCCAATGACTGTGTTTTCTGCAATCAGCGCAAGATCACAGCCAGAACGGATGATGTTACCCCTGATGATGCACGTCAGATAATAGATACCTGGCTCTCCACCCTGCGTCCGGTCCCGGTTCGGAATGATTCCGGAGAATCAAATAGCAGCACTGTTGAAGTGGCCTTTTACGGCGGCAGCTTCACCGGTCTTTCCATCGTTGAGCAGTCCTCTTTTCTCTCTGTCGCTGATGAATATAAGCAAAAAAGGCTCATTGACAAGATCCATCTTTCAACGAGACCTGACTACATAGATGAGGATATTCTGGAAAACCTGCTCCATTATCATGTTGACACCATAGAGCTGGGTGTTCAGTCGTTTGATGATGAAGTTCTGAGACTATCCAACAGAGGACATACTGCTGATGATGTTTTTGAAGCAGTCAGGCTGATAAAAAAATACGGATTCGAACTTGGTATACAGCTGATGATCGGTCTCCCGGGAGATTCACTTGAGTCGTGTATAATGTCCGCACGCAAAACGGTTGAACTCGGCCCCTCGCTGGCTCGCCTGTACCCTACTATAGTTCTTGATGAGACAGAGCTGTATGAAATGTATGTGCGTGATGAATATGTGCCTCTCTCTCGTGAAGAAGCAGTGCTCCGTACAAAAGAGATGTATAAGATACTGGATGATGCAGGTATTACCATAATGCGTGTCGGTCTCAAGAGCACTGATATAATCGGCGAAGGCGGAGCAATAAACGGAGGTACATATCATCCCGCTTTCCGTCAGCTGGTTGAAGGTGAAATAGCAAAGGAGCGGATCGAACCGCTCCTGAGAGATTTTCTATTAAGTAACGAAGTTAGTAAATCGGAAAACAAACATCAGAAAGTATCGGTATATTCCAGCAAGCGCTGGTTCTCCGATATGATCGGGCACCATGCCTGCAACCGCAGATACTTTACGAAAGAGTATCCTTCTCTTGATATTGCTTTCTTTGTGGATGAGAGTCTGCCTGATGGCGTTTTCCGAGTCAGTTCCCGGGACAGCTAAACACTAGCTGTCCTTTTTGCTGTTCAGGTGAGCCTGGATCCTGACCTTCATAACATCGAACACTACATCATTGAGTCCACTGTTCAATACTATGTCAGCCATGTATTTTGTCGGCTCTACATAGATGTAATGCATAGGCTTTACCGTGGTCAGGTACTGCTTGGCAATGCCCTCCACATCACGGCCTCTCTCTTTGACGTCACGAATTACACGTCTGAGTATCCTCTCATCAGCGTCAGCTTCTACATAGATCTTGATATCCAGAAGCTTTCTGAGCTCCTCATTCTGCAGGACCATGATTCCCTCTACTATGATTACTTCAGACGGATAGATGGTCACAGTCTCACTGCTGCGGTTATGAACGGTATAGTCATATACCGGGCATTCGATAGCCTCACCGTTTCTGAGTTTCGTCAGATGATCGATGAAAAGATCTGTCTCGAAAGCATCCGGATGGTCATAATTGATCATCTTCCGCTCTTCAAACGGAATATCATCATGAGCCTTGTAGTAGTTGTCATAATATATGACTGTTACCTTATCTCCGAATTCTTCCTTGAGTCTGTTAGTGAATGTCGACTTGCCCGAGCCTGTGCCTCCGGCGATTCCTATTGTAAGAACGTCCATTTTGTGCTACCTCCCCAGCGGGATCTCAACTACCTCTGCCATCTTAATAAGTGTATGTTCGATCTGTCCCGATATCTCTTCCGTCATGCGAGAGCTGATCTCGTCATTCTTTTCCTTTTCAAGGCTCTCATAGAATGACTCTTTGACACTGTCTGCGATGCTGTCCATGCGTGATCTGAAAGCACTCTTAGGTATCATCTTTCTGACCATCTTAGGCAGATCAGCAGTGAGTATTGTCTCCTGCATCTTCTCTTTGCCGAGGAAGAGAACTACTATCGAAGCGATGATGCCGATGAGCACTCCTTCAGGACCTGCCATGAAAGGAATAATGTCAATAGCAGCAACCAGTATAGCAACAACTGCAGTTATTATAGAATCGATCAGGAATGTCATCTCTTCAACAGCGAAAATATTCTTGGCATCCATCTTGATATCGATATCCGATGCATTGAGATATGATTTCAGGCTGAGTGCCGTATAAGGGACCCTGTGCCGGATGCAGATAGGAACAGTGTATTCCTCGATTTCCTCTATCACAGGCTTGAGCCAGCCTGTGATGGCTCCCGCAAGCAGTTCTCTGGTTTCATCACTTCTGAGAAAAGTGCCGATTTCTCTCTGAAGGACTTCGTCAGTATCCGAAAGTCTTGTGATCTCTCCGTTTCTCCACCTGTCAAATACCGGCAGCGCGACCTCTGTTACGATAGGTTTTACAAGAACATCAACTGCATCCTTGTATAGTTCAGGGATATGTTTACTTACTATGTCCTCGATTGTCGAAGACTTGATCAGCTGATCGAGCTCTTCGCGGAAATCTTTGATATCTTCATCTATCCTGCCGCAGTAAGCAAGGCCGCGGGCAACTGAAAATTCCGGGTCTGATGCAGAGATCACAACTGCTTCCGGAAAAGCACTGCAGCACCAGTCGCGAATAGCCGGAAGCTTGCTGACCCCTCCTGTCAGGAAGATGAGTTCCGGCTGCGCACCTGTTATACCTTTTTTCAGGTCTTCAAGTGATTTTATGAAAACCTCACGGAACGAACGGCCGCCAAGCTTTTTGATTTTCTTGTTGACCAGCTTGTCCGCTATGTTCCTGTCCATTCTGAGGGTCAACTTGACAGGTCTGTCATAATGCAGGACTATGGTCTCCTTGCATTCATGTGTACTCCAGTAGTCCTCATCGGAAAAATACTTTTCCTTGAGACGGCGAGCAGCAAACTCAGCATAAGTCCTCCACGGCTCGCTCGCATCGAATACAGACTGGATCTTTTTGCGGGCAAGACCGCTTGAGGCAACTGATTCTTCAAGCAGGATCTCGTCCATCAGACCGCCTCCGAGAACTACCTCTCCTGCAGTCTGCATCTCGACTTCCTTGCCGCCCATGATATATGCGAAGTCAGTGGTTGAAGAACCGATATCTACGACCAGAACAGGCTTTGACAGGATATCTACGCCTATCTGAAGGTGCTTTGACTGGCACGCACTGACCATCGCAGCTCTTGATTCAGAGATGATCTTAGCAGGAGGATAACCGGCGCTCTCGAATATCTCGCGGTAATGCTCCCGGGTGTTTTTGTCCCAGCCTGCCGGGCAGCCTATGTAAAAACTGCAGTCTTCATTTTTGATGAGGTCTCCGCTGCCGTAGAGTTCTCCGAGCACTCCTGCAGCAAAACTCTTTACGTCTGCAGCACTGCTCCTGTCAGTCAGAAACCTGCTCTTGAAGCGAAGTTTGCGCTTTATGGCGTTGTCGGCATAACAGGCTTTTTCTCCTATCAGAAGCTCACCTGAAGCAAGCTGTGCATACGCTGTGATAAAGCTCTGCACACCTGCAACGTTTATCATCTCAGGAACTACCTGATCTTCCTTTTGCAGCCTGGCGATAGCGCTCTCAGCATCTCCCAGGTCAAATCCGAAAAAACGATCCATATTTTATTTCCCCGTCTGTGCAAGTCCTTTTTTGAGCAATACGCCATCGGCGACAAGAGCCGGCCTGATCGTGCCGCTTTGTGTACCAGGCATCAGGTCAAAATACTGAGCAGTATCTTTATTGTAATCAACAACTTCTATCTGCTGTTTGTGCAGGTAATACTTTATATCGTCTATTTTCTCAAGTGCATACTCAGGATCTTTGCTGTAAGAAGCAGCCATCAGATCTGAGAACAGATCTATCTCAGGTGTCAGGGCCTTCCTGCCGTCGATATTGCCTGCCTGCTCACGCTTGCTCCAGCGCTCTGCCGCATTTATCTCCTCGAGGCTCTGATCTACAGAATATATAGCCGCTCTGAAGTGTCTGTATATTTTGTCGGCATCGACTCTTATCTCCACCTGATGCTCCTTTGCAGCCTTTTTCTCTTGTCTGCGCTGCATCGCGCCGGCAAAAAATCCCATTACCATGCCTCCTATGACGAAAGCGGTTCTGATCAGGAGCTGGTTGCGATACTGATCGCCTGCATTGATAAGACCCGCAACGACCAGCGGTACCAGACCATATGCGACAAGTGCTACAGCGGCTATCGTGAGAAGCAGGAACGGTATATTGATTTTGCCCTTCTCCTCACCATCCTGCTTGTCTGTTCCGCGCTCCCATACTTTGGTCTTACCCGCAGAGTCTATAAGAGGCAGGGAAAGTCTTACTGCCTGCATCATATATGCTGCAGCTTCTCTCTCCCGGTCGGTATCGCAGTGCTCGTTATGTTTCAGAAGCAGTTTATCAACCTCGTTTTCAAGCACAGTGACAGCTCTGGCTGCACTGCCTGACTCAGCTATGGCTGTAAGTATGTTTTCTTTATCTTTTTCAAGAAAATCTGTCATCTTCATGGCGACTCCGATCATATCTGTTCTTTTGCGCTATGACAATTTTATATCAACTATATTATTATACTATTTGTGAACGAGTATTGAAATACAGGTGTCTTATTATTTACTGTTCTTCTGATGAAGAGTTTTCTCCTTCCTTCTCTTCTCTTTCGATCATCCATTTCTCGGCCACTTCGATCCCGGTGAATTCTTTCAGCTCTCCGGAATAGAAATGATCATAGAAATAAGCCTCCATAGGAACATGCTCTCCGTCTTTTATGTAATAATACCAGTCATTATCTATAAATGATTCCGACATTTCATAAACACTGCCGTCTATGCCTGTAAAGGTGAAATCATCCTTTGTTCCGTAAACAGGATAACCGGTACGCCGCAGCACTTCATATATCGTAGGAAATGAGATGCCATAGCTGAAAAAACTGCAGACAAGATCTTCCGGCATATACCACGATCCGTCGCTTTGCTTTATTCCCAGTGAATGCTCGCTGTTCCTGACATGATTTCTGATCTCTTCTTCGGTAAATTCCCGGAGCCTGTCCTCATATCTCATGTCCAGCAGCAGATGCAGCATCGCGCCTTCTGTATAATCGCAGGTAACGTGCTGGCTTTTTCTGACAGTGCCCTGAAAGTCTCCTTCTGTTTTTTCATAATCACCTATGGTACGGTATGGATGGTCATATTTGATCGTAAAAAGAAGCGACAGATCAAGATCGCTCCCGTCAGCCAGATCGTTGAGCCTCTCAGCGATTTCATGAAGCTCCTTTCTGGAGCTGTAGTTTCCTGTGATCTCAACACTCGCCATGAAATGCTTTTCATCCGGGACATCCAGATCGAACCCGGTCAAATCCGCTGTGCTGAGATACTTTTTAACGTGGACTGCATTCCAGTTATCCCTCAGAGAATTCGTCACGAATTCAAAAGAATAGTAATAGTCATCCAAAACATAGAATACCGTCCCGTCGGATTCTGTTACTTCCCACCTGTAATCTGTATAACCGTCATCATCTTTGATCTCTGTATAGGACCTGCTCACTGTAAATCCATTGAGTCCCAGATCATCACGGACATATTGTTCGATGTCTTTCCTGTCATATTCATTTGTGCATCCTGACAGGATCAGACATGCGATCACGATCAGGCAGGAACTAATAGTTTTCTTCATATTAACCATTAAACAATGAATACCACGGATACTTTACCTGTGTTTCAAATATATAGATACCTCTGTCAACGAGCTTCATATCCACACGATAATACATACCTTTGTGATAACTGGTTTTGTCTTTTCTGTGATCCGCAATAAAAGTCACTTTGTCACCGTCTACTGACTTTTCCCAGTTCATAAGTTCAATATCCCGACCGGCATCCCAGTAAGGGTTTGAAACATTTTCCGGTGTTTCATCACTTTTTAGGATTTCACAGTAATTCCCATCCAGGGAGTTGGTGATCCCTTCTATTATTATTCCTGATTGATTTCTGTAAATACTGCAGTTGTCGTGATTTGCAAGAAAATCAATGATGTCTTTGTATGATCCATCGCTCTCACTTATTACTGTTCCCGATGAGGTCTCTTCATCAGTAACACACCACTTACCTTCATTTTCTCCATATCGGCAGTAATAGATACTTCGAACGTTTTCAAGACGATCAAATTCGGTGATCACATGGTCAAGTTCATCGATCTCTTCGTTCAGGTTTTTCTCCACATCACTGAAATCAGCCTCCTCAGGAAGACCGCACCCTGACAGTGTAATGCTGAGCACAAAAATGAGAATAGTGATCAGCAGTGTCCTTTTTTTACTTTTTTCGTTTATTGAAATATATGATTCCATATTGTTTTGGTAAATAGGTACTAATAACTATGTTAATACAAACAATACTAATATAGTTGCGATTGCAACTATACCAAGTTCAACTACAATCATTGCACCAAGCTCCCTAAGACCGATCTTTTTTTCTTCCTTATCATATGATTTGTTCTGATCATAATCAGTAAGCCCCAATTTTGTGCTTGAATACTTCAACAATCCATTATCCAGGCATCTCAGTAAATGTAAAATGAATTTTTTCATTGTATTTGCCTTCTCCAGTATGTCTTATCTGTACGGCATTTTCATACGATTATTTAAAGTGTAATTATGTCTTTCATATTATAACAAATGTCACTTTACCACCGCTTTGATCTTATTGACTCAGTAAACGTATTATTATCAGCTTCGATTTACAGTCACCATATAAAGTGTTCCACTGAGCTTGTCGTGCGGCATCAATCTGCCTTTTCTAAGCACTACATTGATCAAATAGATCAAGAAATACACGCGCGAAACAGCGGTCAGCGCCAGTATTATAATATCGACTATGAAAGCGACCCGTATACCCATGAGCCATCCGGCTATGATCAAAGGCAGATCAGTAAACAGCCACAGGTACAGATAGCGTTTTATAAGCTGTGCTGCTGATGCCATTCCCCCGTTTTCCGACACCAGGATGATCCTGCAGGCGGCATGTCCCAGCGTTGATCCTTCAGTCACGAGCACCTGTACAAGAGACACTATGCAGAAAAACGACCAGCTATATACCTCTCCATATATAGAATAAACTGTAAACCCCGGGTACAGGACACGTATCAAACCGAGTAAAAATATATACACCGAAGCGATACATACATAATCGAAAAGAGCTGCCCATAATCTGCGCATACCTGTGACCTTGGTTCCGTGCGCTCTGCATCTCTCATCTATCTCATCTCTGCTCGGAAGCACTCCGGTAAATACATATGCTATATAATAGCCTCCGGCTCCCCCAAGCGTATTACATATGAGATCTTCTACATCAGCAAGTCTGTATGGTCCCGGGTAAATGCCGAAAAGCGCTGTTATCTGACTCGTTTCATAGAAAAGGCTCAGAAGGAACGAGTAAAGGATCGTGCGCTTCAAACTCAGTTTGAAATAATATCGCATGTAAACGCCAAACGGAACAGTCAGCAATATGTTGAACAGCAGCTGCCAGAGCGACATGCTCACAAGATATTGCTTAAAAGTCGCAATGCCAAAAGGCTTATCATGCCAGTACAGCCAGATCTGCCTGAAAGGTATCAGATTAAGGTGATCGCGCCACGTGTTTCCTACAGTCGAAGCCCTGTCCGGCAGCGGCAGGCTGACCATAAAGAAAGCTATCAACATATAGAGGATAAAGCTATAGATGATCAGAGTCCTGTACTTCGATACCGAACCATGCTTGTTATACTGATACACCGCATATGGCAGTGTGAATACTGCAGCAATAAACGGGAACACCAGAAGTCCTGTGTAAATGTTATTTATATAAACCATTAAGCCATCCTTGTTTTGTCAGATTTACAGCTCATACACTGCAACAATCTCATTTCCGCACATCTCACCGTTCTCCACAAATCCGTACTTTTGATACAGCTCTCTTGCACGGATGTTTTCAGGTTCATAAGATAACCATACTTTTTTTGCTTCTCCGAAAGGAAATGTGCGAATCAAGGCCATTGCAGTATCCAGTGTCTGCCATCCAAGACCTTGCCCCTGGAATTTTTTATCGATCATGAATCTCCAGAAGCAGTAGTTTTCTTTGATCAGATCGCTCTCGTCCGGGTTGCCCACAGTTCCCTTTCCGATCATAACAAACCCGATGAGATCGTCATCATTGTATACTGCCAGTGGCAAAGCATTATTGCCTTCGTTCCTTGTAGCATAAGCTTCCGCCAGACTTTGCATGTTTTCTGCAACGAAATCCTTTTGCTCTTCAAAAGGTTCCAGAGCACATACTTTCCAAATATTTTTGTTTGTAATTTCTGCAAATTGAATCATAATTTTTTCCTTTTTACTTCTGTCTTATCTTATCACAATCGGCTTATAATTCGTATTGCTGCGAGGTCACTTCTGACACAAAGAGATACCGAGCAATTTCAGCATCACTGGCAATAACCACAAAAAAAAACGAAAACCGTTGGAATTCCAACGGTTTGATTGGTGGAGCGTACGAGGCTCGAACTCGTGACCTCCTGACTGCCAGTCAGACGCGCTCCCAGCTGCGCTAACGCCCCATTTCTCGAAAGCCCATACCGTGAATGGTATGGGCTCATAAAGTGGTGCGGATGAAAGGATTCGAACCTTCACGATGTTACTCACACGGACCTGAACCGTGCGCGTCTGCCAATTCCGCCACATCCGCATATTGACGTGCTTTCTATCGCACGCCATGTATTATACACTATTGATCAGCCTCTGTCGAGTAAAATTTTAAAAGATTTAATTATCTTCTTCCTCTGCCATGATAGCATCAAATTCTGCTGCTGCCGCATCGAATTCTTCTTCTGACTCGATCTCAAGGATCTCGAACTCGTCATCGCTGACCTGCTTGTATCCATAGATATAAACATCGCCTGTTCCGTCTTCAGGCTCAAGAGCGATATATTCCTTGCCATCAAGTTCAAATGTGCCCATTACATAGCAATCAACGGCTGTGTCATCGTCGAATTCCAGAGTGATGATATCTTCCTCTTCTTCCTCGATGTTTACGTTCTTGATATCTTCTGCCATTTCGATATCTCCTTTCACTTAAATGCAATCTCAATATAACATGCAATCGCTTTATTTTCAAGTACGGAAGAATTCTATGATATTATCTGCGACCGCAGAAGTCATTCCGTCCAGTTTCATCAGATCATCATGGCTAGCCCTTTTGATAGCATCGATGCTGCCGAATTCATCCAGGAGCATGGCCCTCCTCTTAGGGCCGACGCCCGGAATGTCTTCCAGTACTGACTTTATCATTTTTTTGCCCTTTACTCCAGACATGTATGTGATGGCAAATCTGTGCACTTCCTCCTGGATATTGCCGCAATAGCTGAAAAGCAGGCGGTTGCCCTTGAGTTCTATCTCGCGGCCGTCATCAAAGACGATGGCTCTGGTACGGTGGGCATCATCTTTTGCGAGACCGACTACCGGGATCGCGATACGGAACGCATCGACGACTGCCTTAACAGCATGTACCTGACCGAGGCCACCGTCTATGAACATGATATCCGGGTAAGTGCTGAATCCTTCATCGCCATTTCTGGCCCTCTTGAGTCTTCGGTATATCACTTCTCTCAAGCTTCCGTAATCATCACCTTCAGCAGTTCTGACCTTGAATTTGCGGTAGTCAGACTTGACAGGTTTTCTGCCCTCATATACCACCATGGCACCTACAGTATCCAGACCGTTGAAATTAGAGATGTCGTATGCTTCCACCCTGTATTCTCTGTCATCTTCATCCGGTATCAGAACAGGCGCCTGTCCGCTTATCTCGCTGGCATATTCAATGATACGGGAGATCTCTTCTCTGAGTGCGTTCTTTCTCTCTTTTTCTCTCTCGGCGCGGTCATCAAGTGATTTTGCCAGTTCCAGAGAGTCTTCTGAAGCCATTCTGATAAGAGCTTTCTTTTCTCCCCTTTCAGGCACAATTATCCTTGTCCTGTGGGCAGTATCAGAATGCTCCTCTGCGTTGGAAGTATTGACTGCGTCAAGGAATTCCTCAAGCAGGCTCTCATCCTCTATATGTACAGGCAGAAGTATCTCTCTCGGCAATACGGTCAGTTCAGGGTAATACTGCTTTATAAAAGAACCAAGCACTTCTCCTGCAGTTGTTTCGCTTATACCGGAACAATCTGACCTGATATATGTTATCTCACGGCCCGAAAGTTTTCCTTCTCTGACCTTATACTGTGCCACCACACTGCTCCGGTCAGTGATGACAGGTATCAGTATATCCACATCTCTGTCTCTCACCATCGAGGCTCTCTGGGTCTCTGAAAGCTGGCGTATCGATCTTATATAATCGCGGTAACGGGCAGCATCCTCGTATTCCATTCTCTCAGATGATGCGTTCATCTTTTCTGTCAGCGAAGCAATTATCTTCGCATCATGCCCGCCCAGCACGTCTATGATCTCACCGATCATCGCATTGTAATCCTCTCTGTCGGCTGCTCCGATACATACACCGCTGCATTTGCCGATAAAGTAATTAAGGCAAGGTCTGACACCCGGTCTGAATTCCTGCTGGCGGCATTTTTTGAGAGGATACATCTCATCTATCATCCTGAGCATACTTCTTACAGCTGCACCGTCTGTATATGGACCGAAATACCGGTTGCCATCTCTGCGTAGATTACGTGTGCTGAATACCCTCGGATAGTCTTCCGTGACAGTGATCTCGATATAAGGATATGACTTGCCGTCCTTGAGAAGGATATTGTATTTCGGCATGTATTTCTTGATAAGGTTGCATTCCAAAACAAGAGCTTCCATCTCCGTAGCGCAGGTGATATATTCAAACTCTGCGATATTGGAGACCATAGCTCTTACTTTTGGGTCTGCCTGAGAGGTCTTGCGGAAATATGATCTGACGCGGTTCCTGAGGTTTACCGCCTTACCGACATATATCACTTCTCCCAGGCTGTCCTTATGCATATACACTCCCGGTGTCTTGGGGAGCTTAGCGAGTTCCTCCTCAATTACGAACATTACTGGCTTTTCTTCTGTTGCGCCTTTTCTCTGGCTGCCTCCCTCTTCTTTTCAGTCTTAGCTGCCTTTTTCATTATTGTCTTAGGTGATGCACCTGTCTTGGCAGCCTCGGCAATGAGCTCTTCTCTTATAGTGTCCTTTCTTGCCTGTTCACGCAGATCACCTATACGAAGATCTCTCGTATCATCATAAACCGGAGCTGTCCTGTTTTCCCAGTTCCTCATCCTGCGGTCTTCTTCAGCAGCAAGCTGCATCATAGCAAGTTCGCGGATACGTCTCTCTCTCCTTGCAGCCTGTATCTTCGCCTTGCGCTTCTTCACATACAGTATCCTGAGGAGAAGCAAAAATATCAGGAACAACACTACTCCGATAGCAATAGTCATGTTATTGGATATATAGTAACGCGATGGCCACCAGCCACGCGGAATACTCTTTTTTGTAATAAGGTCTACCGTTCCCTTAAGCTCATCAGCAACGTAGATCCTGAATTCGCCGACCTTTGTCCCTTCTTTCAGAGGCGCATTAAGTCCGTCATACATGAATACTTCGGTACGTACCAGGTCAGTACTGCCTTCCGGCGGAACATAAGCGAAGCCTTTTGTCTCAGTATAGGCATTAACGAAAGTCTTGCTGCCGCCTCTCACGCGAGCACGTCCTTCGCGCTTATTTGCCTTTACTATAACACTTCTGGTCACCTTTGCATCGCCATACTCAAGCAATGATTTTGCCTCATAGGCTATCTTAGAAGCCTTGGCATCAAGCAGTATGACTATCAGCTGCATATCGTCAGAAGTAGCTGCACCGGCATACTGTGACACATTTATAGGATCACCGATGGTGCTCAGCAGACCTCCCCTTGTAAGATTGTAAAGTTCTGACGGCTTGCTGCCCACAAGCAGCGGATTAGTGCTTGTAAAGGTGACTTCTCTGTCACCGGCAGCAGATGTCACGGTAAAAGTGGTATTTCTCTTGGCAAAGGCATTTTTGATCAGCTGATATCTGGTTGCCGCCTGTGTGATAATGGCACAGTCGTGTGCTGTCGAATAATGCTGTGCATCGTAAGCGCCGCTCGGATTGGTGAACTGCGTGTCCATGAGGCCGAGCTCCATTGCCTTGGAATTCATCTCACTGATGAATATCTTTCTCTTGGAAGCACTGTATCTTGAGAGTGCTTCAGCAGCCTGATGCGAACCACTTACCAGCATCGCGTTGAGCAGATCCCCTACCTTGACCGTCTCACCAAGCATGAAATCATTGCCGTATGTAGTCAGTTTTTCATTGATCTCAACAGTATTGTTGAGCTCTTTTTCATTGTACATATTGTCAATGACAACCATTGCAGTCATCAACATTGTGATGTTGCCCGGGGAAAGCTTTCGCTCAGAATGTTTTTCAAGCACTATCTCACTTGTAGATCCGGACATGACAATATATGACTCAGCCGTTACCTCAGGCTCAGTCGTCTGTCTTTTAAGGCCAGTATCAAGAGGATCGCTGGATTCAGGTTCCTCCTCTTCGACCTGTTCCGGCGGAAGAACTCCTTCTGAAGGCGTCTGTCCCTCAGCAGGAACTGCATCGGCAGGAGTTTCTCCCTCTGCAGGAGCAGCGTCCTGTACGGCAGCTTCACCTCCTGCAGCTGCAGGATCAGCCGGAGCAGCTTGCTGTGCTGCGGGATCAGCAGCCTGCTCTGCAGGTGCCGCCTGCTGGGTCTCAGATGCAGCGGCTTCTTCTCCCTCTGCATATGATGCCGGATACACATCAAAACTGATGGTGGTCACCAGTGTCAGTACCAGAAGTACTGACATGATGGCCACCAGACATTTCTTAACTCTTATTCGCAGTGTTTTGTTTTTCTCTGACACTAACTTATCTCCGTGAGTCAAAAAACCAGTTTATTTCTTGTGTGCAGCCTCGAATTCCTTCATGTATGCTATGAGTGCATCAACGCCTTCCTCAGGGAATGCATTATATACGGAAGCTCTCATTCCTCCAGCGATCCTGTGTCCCTTGAGGTTGATCATGTTTCTCTCCTTTGCACCTGCGATGAACTCCTTATCGAGTTCAGGATCGCCTGTAACAAACGGGATGTTCATGAGAGATCTGTCTTCCTTAACAACAGTTCCTCTGAAGAGCTCTGAAGAGTCGAGATAATCGTAGATCTTCTGAGCCTTGCGTACGTCTTTCTCATGCATTGCAGGGATTCCGCCGTTTGCAAGCAGATACTTGAATACTTCACCGGCTACATAGATTGTGTAGCAAGGAGGTGTGTTATACATCGATCCCTTCTCTGCGTGTGTCTTGTAGTTAAGGTAAATCGGAGTGTTTGCAGGAGCCTTGCCTACGAGGTCCTTTCTGACAATGACGATCGTCATACCAGCAGGAGCAACGTTCTTCTGAGCGCCGGCATAAATGAGACCGAACTTATTAACATCGACTTCCTCGGAAAGGATGCAGGATGACATGTCAGCTACGAGCAGATGATCACCGAAGTCAGGAAGCTCATTGTAGTGAGTTCCGAATACGGTGTTGTTGTAGCAGATATAAACGTAGTCAACGTCATCTCTGATGTCTTCCTTGGTTACCTTCGGAATGTATGTATATTTATCAGCCTCTGATGAAGCAACGCATCTTGCATCACCAAACTTTGTAGCTTCTTCCCAAGCCTTCTTGCCCCACTGGCCTGCTACGATGTAGTCAGCTTTGCCAGTACCTGTCATCAGGTTGATCGGAACCATTGAGAACTGGAGTGTAGCTCCGCCCTGCAGGAACATTACATAGTAGTTATCAGGAATATTCATGAGTTTGCGTAAATTAGCTTCCGCATCGTCAATGATCTTCTGGAACTCAGGGGATCTGTGGCTCATCTCCATTACGGACTCGCCTGTTCCTTCATAGTTCAGCATCTCTGCTGCGCACTTTCTGAGTACCGGCTCCGGAAGAACGGATGGGCCAGCAGAAAAGTTAAATACGCGATATTCATCAGCCATTGGTCTATACCTCCGTAAATTTGTTTTGAGTAAAAGGGTTATTGAAAAATGCCGCTGAAGGCCGAAGCTCTTTCGGGCTCCAGCGGTCATTTTTACTTAAGTCATTATACTTCACTTTTGTGAAGAATTACAGACAGAATTATGATATCCGCTAAGAAATATCACTTGATGATTACAGCTTCGGGCCTGCTGCTACGAGAGCCTTACCTGCTTCATTTGTGGTGTACTTGTCGAAGTTCTTGATGAATCTGCCGGCAAGGTCCTTAGCCTTTGCATCCCACTCTGCAGGATCAGCGTATGTATCTCTGGGATCGAGGATTCCAGGATCTACGCCAGGGAGTTCTGTAGGAACCTCAAAGTCAAAGTAAGGGATCTTCTTGGTAGGTGCCTTGAGAACATCGCCGTTGAGGATAGCGTCGATGATACCTCTTGTATCCTTGATGGAGATACGCTTGCCTGTGCCGTTCCAGCCTGTGTTGACCAGATAAGCCTTAGCGCCGCTCTTTTCCATTCTCTTTACGAGTTCCTCTGCATACTTGGTTGGATGCAGCTCGAGGAATGCCTGTCCGAAGCAAGCAGAGAATGTAGGTGTAGGCTCTGTGATGCCTCTCTCTGTACCTGCGAGCTTAGCTGTAAATCCGCTGAGGAAGTAGTACTGTGTCTGCTCCGGTGTCAGGATCGATACTGGAGGCAGTACTCCGAATGCGTCAGCTGAAAGGAAGATTACATTGTCAGCCTGTGGACCAGCGGACTTGCCGTTGACCTTCTTAGCGATATTTGTGATGTGCTCGATCGGATAGGATACACGTGTATTCTCTGTGACACTCTTGTCAGCGAAATCGATCTTTCCGTCTGCGTCAACTGTTACGTTCTCAAGGAGAGCGTCACGCTTGATAGCATTGTAAATATCCGGTTCTGATTCCTTATCGAGATTGATTACCTTAGCATAGCAGCCTCCCTCGAAGTTGAATACGCCCTCATCATCCCAGCCGTGCTCATCGTCTCCGATGAGGAGTCTCTTAGGGTCTGTGGAAAGAGTGGTCTTTCCTGTTCCGGAGAGTCCGAAGAAGATAGCTGTGTTCTTGCCTTCCATGTCGGTGTTGGCTGAGCAGTGCATCGATGCAATACCCTTGAGAGGCAGATAGTAGTTCATCATTGAGAACATACCCTTCTTCATCTCGCCACCGTACCATGTGTTGATGATGCACTGTTCACGGCTTGTGATGTTGAAAGCAGCACATGTTTCACTGTTGAGTCCGAGTTCTTTGTAGTTCTCTACTTTTGCCTTGGATGCGTTGTAGACAACGAAGTCAGGTTCGAAATTCTCAAGCTCTTCGTCTGTAGGAACGATGAACATGTTCTTGACAAAGTGTGCCTGCCAAGCAACTTCCATGATGAAACGGATAGCCATACGTGTGTCTTCGTTCGTGCCGCAGAAAGCATCAACTACGAAAAGTCTCTTGTTGCAAAGCTCGTTGATCGCAATTTTCTTGATCTCTGCCCATACTTCCTCTGACATAGGATGGTTATCATTCTTGTAGCCCTCTGTTGTCCACCATACAGTGTCCTTGGAGTTCTCGTCCATTACGATGTACTTATCCTTAGGGGAACGGCCTGTGTAGATTCCTGTCATTACATTAACTGAATCAAGTTCTGTGAGCTGTCCCTTGTCAAAGCCTTCAAGTTCAGGCTTCATTTCTTCTTCAAAAAGAAATTCATAAGATGGGTTGTATACCAGTTCAGTAGTTCCGGTAATTCCGTATTTGGTCAGATCAATGTTTGCCATTTAGGTACCTCCTGTTGTTTTAAATATGGCTTTCATCTTTCGAAAATCCATTTTTCGGTCAATATAATATTATTCATTTTATGTCAATGTTTCAACTTGTATTTATCATTCTCATCATGTCTTCGATGTTGAATGTCAGCAGGTACGGGTGTATACTTGAATAACGCGGAATAACCCTTTTTAAAAGCTGTTCTGCATCACACAAATCCAATCATTATCAAATAAAACGGAGGACATAATGGATAAGTATTTTATCGGTACTCTTAACAACATTTCCCCTAAGGGACTTTGCAGACTTACTGACAAGTTCGAGCTCACAGAAGATGTAGATAAGGCTAACGGAATCATCGTCAGATCTTACAAGATGCATGACATGGATTTCTCCGATAACCTTCTTGCAATCGGAAGAGCCGGCGCAGGAGTCAACAACATCCCTCTTGACAAGTGTGCAGAAAAAGGAATCGTAGTATTCAACACACCTGGTGCTAACTCAAACGCAGTTAAGGAGCTCGCTGTTGCCGGAATGATCATGGGTGCACGTAACATCTATGAAGGCATTTCATGGGGCCAGACACTCGAAGGCGATGTTGCAGCCAACGTTGAAAAAGGCAAAAAGCAGTTCGCAGGCACTGAAATCGCAGGCAAGACTCTCGGAGTCATCGGCCTCGGAGCTATCGGAGCTAAGATCGCTAACGCAGCTGAAGCTCTCGGCATGAAGGTAGTCGGATACGAAGCATTCACACCTCATCCATGTCTGACAGCTGATGTTGAACTTAAGAACAGCACTGAAGAAATGGTTCCGGAGTGCGATTTCATCACCATCCATGTTCCGTCTCTCCCTACTACCAAGGGTATGGTCAATAAGGATCTCATCGCAAAGATGAAAGACGGCGTTATCTTCATGAACTATGCAAGACCTGACCTCATCGTAGTAGATGATGTTGTTGAAGCACTTGAGTCCGGCAAGATGAGAAAGTACATGACAGACCTTCTTGAGCCTGAATACATCGGCAAGAAGGGCATCGTTGCTACACCTCACCTCGGAGCTTCCACAGCAGAGGCTGAAGAGAACTGCGCAGTTATGGCAACTGACCAGCTCATGGATTACCTCGAGAACGGAAACATCGTCAACTCTGTCAACTTCCCAAGAGTATCCATGGAGAGGAAGGGCGCTGAAAGACACTGCTTCCTCCTCAAGAATGACAAGACAGCTGACGAAGTCAAGGCTAAGATGGAAGAGTTCTACGGCGATAAGCTCGTCGGATTCGCAGGCGCCAAGGTAAGAGGCAGCGAATTCGGATACTTTATCGCAGATGTTGCTGAAAGCACAGAGCCATTCTCATGTGACTGCATCATCAAGACAAGAGTTCTGTAATCTGTAATCAGAACAGGTATCAACATAAAACGGCGGATCATGATCCGCCGTTTTACTTTGTTTCATATTGATTTACCGATTGCTGCAAGTCATTTTTTTCTGAAGACAAGCACACTGCCTCCGAATCCGCCCCCTATCAGTCTGATAGCTGCTGTGTCCGGTTTTGCACGATACTCTTTAAGAGTCCTTGAGAGATCATTCTCCTCTACTCCTTTTGGAACGACATTTTTGAGCAGATTCTCAGAACTCAGCCCACTGCCGTTAACACAATCAAAGAACTTTTCGATATTGCCGGTCTGCAGTGCGACAGATGCTGCAAGCACTCTCTCGTTTTCATCGAAATAATGTTGTGCCCTGTTCACCTGAAGCTGGGTCAGTTCTCCTCTGTTTACCATCTTTTCAAGCTTAGGAAGACTCCTTCTGAACTGCTCTTCGTTGATATCTCCAAGTCTGCTGACACCCAGAGCCTCTGCAACCTTGAACATGTCACCCGGTACTGCTGCGTATTCCTCATCAAGACCTTCATGACTTGATTCTGTCGGAACTATGACAACGTCATATCCTGCTGCGTCAAAATCGAAATCTATCAGTTCGATCTCAGGCTCTTTGCCATTGAAATCCACCATTGCAAGCCTTCCAAGACTGACAGCAAGCTGATCAAGCATACCGCATGGTTTGCCATAGTATTCTCTCTCGGCAAACATAGCTATCTTGGCTATCTGAACGGCATCAGCTCTGCCGTTAAAGTATCTGTCATTGATAATACGACAAATAAGAACTTCGAATGCAGCGGAAGAACTCAGTCCGCTCCCTACGGCTACATCGCTCTTTACATATACATCGAATCCGTTGCCTTCGCCCTTAAATGGGCCGAACAGGTCGACAAATCCTTCCAGTATCCCTGTGACCAGCGCAGATGCAGTACCCTTTTCATATCCTTTTCTGTCAGTTATGCTGACACTGAAAGGACTGAATCCTTCGGAAGCGACTGTAATAACGTCGGAATGGTTTTCAGCAACATAGGCCTTTATCTTCTGTTCTGTAGGCATCATAAGGACCTTGCCGCCCTGATGATCGGTATGATTGCCGAGCACTTCGATCCTTCCCGTACCGATATACGAGCGGAACTTGAGTATCTCCCTGTCATAGGTGAGTATGCCATTGGTCTCATCTTCCACATCTGAAAGTTGTGTATAAATTGCTGCGCATAAACCTTTATCTATCATTGGTAGTATTTCCTCTTTGTACAGCCTGCATATATCTCTGAGCAGTGCTGCTTCGTTCTCACATTTTCTGTATCCGTATGTTTTGTCTTTATTATAGCAGTGATCCTCAAGCTTGCATGCATATCCTCCGAATTCTGACAGGACCAATGGTTTGTCACCTGCTGTCAGTCTGATCGGTTTAAAATACACATGATAGCTGTCTACATCGCTTTTGCTCTGATGGAACCATCCCGAAGTGCTGTCTATGAACCTGCTGCTGTCAAGGCTCCTGAGCCTGTCATAAGCCTGGTCGGCCTCAAACTGTCCCCAGCCTTCGTTAAAAACAGTCCAGTAACAGACCGACGGATGATTATACAGATGCTTCACTGTCTCATCCATAGACTCTAGGAATATCTGTCTGCTTTCAGCAGAACTGTGCAGCCTGCTGTCATTCCGCTTCCGGATCCCTATCGTAGGCAGCACAGTATCCCGGATGAATGAATAGTCTGAATTATTAACCATATCCTGGAAGACGATCATTCCCAGCCTGTCACAGTCATAATAAAACTGCTCATGTTCAACTTTGATATGTTTCCTGAGAGTATTGAAGCCAAGACTTTTCATTGCCAGGATATCCCCGGAGAAAGCTTCCGGACTCTCGGGAGTATATATACCGTCCTCCCAGTATCCCTGATCGAGGAGTCCGTTGAAGAAGAACGGCTCCCCATTGAGACAAAGCCTTTTATATCCGCCCTTCTCCTCTATCGTAAGTGTTCTGAGGGCAAAATACGAGCTCACTCGGTCACTGCCGGATTCGATCTCGAATTCGTACAAATACGGGTCATCAGGAGTCCACAGATGAGGATGTCTTATGTCCATATGGATCATTGCACACTTTTCATCAGTTTCATCCCGGATAAGCATATATCTCTCTCCAAAAGCTGAGATGTATCCCTCTGTGATACCGTATGCTTTTATCTCCACCCAGTCGCTCCCACAGTCTATCTTAAGAGATCTTATATGATTTTCAGGTATCGGCTCCATCCATACGCTCTGCCATATGCCGGATACCGGAGTATACCACATGCCTCCGTTATCACGTTTCTGTTTGCCCCACGGAAACCTGTGGTCAAGTTCATCAGTTGCTTCAACTCTGATGACATGAGCATCTCTGTTGCCTTTGGCTGTCAAAAGATCGGTTATGTCAAATTCAAAAGGCAGATATCCGCCTTCATGATAACCAGCTTCATT
Organism: uncultured Eubacteriales bacterium; assembly: GCA_902786855.1. Lineage (GTDB taxonomy): Bacteria > Bacillota > Clostridia > Peptostreptococcales > Anaerovoracaceae > Crickella. The sequence goes on from CADAEH010000002.1 coordinate 218,312, forward strand.
GCCATCTACATATATCCTGCAGATCTGATCGACTGCGCCGAAGTGCAGGATGATTCTTCTGTCTGCCCACTTATCAGGCACGGAAAAATTATGCTCGTAGATCATCTTTTCTCCGGGCATGATCCTTTTTGTGATACCGCTGAGCCTGCTCTCAGGACAAAATGGAACCGTTATCTCTCCCCATCCATCTTCCGTGCCGGCAGCGGCTATGCCGTTTTCTGTTTTGAATCTCCATTTACCATTGAGCCCCAGCCAGTCATTTCTGACGAGCTGAGGTCTCGGGTATGATCTATTCCATTTGCTCATAATAATGTTACACCACTTACAGGCATATTATGTCACACAGTCTCATATTCATGTGCTTCTTCCGGCACTTCGATAACAACTGCGCCTTCTTCAGGAGATGATGTAGGTTCCACGACAAACTCTTCTGCATCAAGATCATCATTGTCTATCGTTTCAGCTTCCACGTCAATGGCTGTTCTGCGGATCTCTTCTTCCTCTTCAGCCTCCTCCATTGCTGCTTCAGCCTCCTGTTCACGTCTCATCCTTTCGGCGTCTCTTCGCGCGAATTCAGCTCTTGTATTTAAAACCTTGAGCACTATATATGCGATAGCCAGAACAGCGAGTAAAAATCCGGTTATCATAAGTGTCCTCCTTAATGCTGTATATCAGTATTACTTTTTGAGCAGATCTCTGATCTCTGTCAGCAGAGCGATGTCTGCCGGAGTTTCTTCCGGTTCTTCAGGTGCAGGCTCTTCTTCTTTGACAACAGCTGCCTTAGCCTTGTTGAGTGCCTTGATGATCATGAAGAGCACCCATGCGATAAGCAGGAAATCGATGATAGCCTGGATGAATGCGCCGTATCCGATAGTGGCTTCACCGATCTTCCATGACATCTGGTCTACGCTGAATCCGCCGCAGATAGCTCCGATGATCGGCATAAGTATGCTGTCAACAAGAGAATTGACAATAGCTGTAAATGCAGAACCTATGATGATTCCGACAGCCATGTCCATTACATTACCTTTACTGATAAACTCTTTAAATTCTTTGATCATTGTGTTTTACCTCCAAATTGAATTTTCCATATATATGTATTTTAATGCCGAAAAGCATCGATATACAAGAGCGAATTATATGTTCTGCGGTCTGATGGCAAGTACGCAGTCACTGAGGCCAGTCTCATCCGTATCATAGAAGCATACCTTTGCGATATTTACCTTGAACCCTGCTGCCTGAGCATCCGCGAGAAATTTCTCTATCGAACCGATATTATCAAGCCCGAATACACCCGTATCTGTCTTGAAATGCATCGGTACCGCAATTTTCGGAGCTGTCCTTCTGATGAGTTCTATGGCCTGCTCAGCATCATAAGTATAAGTACCGCCGACCGGTATAAGAGCAACGTCAGCTCCTTTAAGGAGTGCCATATTCTCCTCAGTCAGAAGATCGTCCATAACCTCTCCTATATCTCCGTAATGGATCAGTTTCTTGCCGGTCTTCTTTTCAGTGATAACATGAATACGGTTAGGGCCTCTTTTTGCGCCCTTTACCTCATCATGCCAGGTGTCTATGGTCTGCACTTCAAAAGGACTGTTTTCTGCAGGCTCGATAATAAGTGATTCTCTGTGGTTATGGTCAAAATGCTCGTGAGAACAAAGTACTTCACTTGCTGTATCTACTACCTTACGGAACCCCGGCACGGAATCCGGTGAATATGGATCAAACACAATTGAATAGCCGGTCTCGTTATCCCTTATCTTAAAGCATGCATGTCCTATATATTTTATTATCATGGCAATGTCCTCCTTAGCTACTCGCCATCTCTCTTTTGAATAAGTGAAATAGCCGACTCTATGGTTCTGATCTCGCAGTGGTCTTTGCCCTCTTCATACTCCCCGTCAAGAGTCCAGTGCGTACCCGGTTGGATGTCAACTTCCACATTTTTTGCAGAGAAGAATTCTATCTGGCTTGAATGCAGCGTGCCGTTGAGCATATTGACTGCTATCTCATTCAAGTCTATCAGATCCTTTGGTACACGTATCAGGAATACTTCCATAAAACCGTCGTTCATGTCGATATCCTGTTTGTCGAGCTTGAGTATCCCTGCGACTGATCTTGAATTGCAGACCGCTCCGAATATAAAGTCCCCTTCGCACGTGTACTCTCGGTCAGTTCCTCTGTCAGTCACTATTTTTGCATGCACCGGCTTGATGGTCAGTATGTCTTTGATGCCTCCCAGTATATATGCTGTATGCCCAAGCATGTTCTTGACTGTCTGCGGGACAGAGTAGCTTGTAGAAGTAAAAGCGCCAAAACTAGCTATATAACTGAAGTATCTGCCATTGAAACAGCCAATATCAAAACTTCTGGCATTTCCTCCAATGATGATATCTGTACAGTCGAATATCGATCCTGTAAGGCCTATAGACGTCGCAAAATCATTGGTCGACCCGGAAGGGATATATCCGATGCTGGTTTTGTGACCGGCAGTGATCATTCCATCGATGACTTCGTTGAGAGTACCGTCTCCGCCAGAAACAGCAACGACATCAACTTCCCCGCCGTATTCCATGGCGAACTCTCTCGCATCGCCTCTTGCTGTTGTCATCAGTATCTGTGTGATGAAGCCGCCTCTGGAAAACCGTTCTACTATCTCAGACAGATATTTCGGTGCCAGCATCACTCCCGATTTCGGATTCATGATAAGCAGTAATTTTCGTCTTTTCTGCATCTCTGTTACTCCTCGTCTTCTGACTCTTCAGTTTCTTTGTCTCCGTAATAAAGTATCGCTGCATCAATATCATCCTCTTCAGGATCGGCATCGATAAATGTACTTTCCTGCAGTTTATCTTCTATTTCTTTTTCTATACGCAATCTTATCCTGCGCTCTTCCTGCAGTTCCCGTATCTCCCTTTCACGTTTTTCTTCATATCCGGGATCGAACTTTCTGGAGAATCTCACTGCGATGCTGTCAAGAGACTTATCCTCCATATCGTAGTCTCCGATGATCAGCTTATTAAACATCTCCTCGCCCTTTGACGGATACTGATGCATCAGGTATTCCTTGATCTTGGCAGGTGTCAGTCTGCCCCTGCGCATATGGATATCCCATGACTTGTTAAACATCATGCCAATGCACAGCACCCAGCTGATCATATAAAACCACAGCATCATAGCTACGATGGTTGAAAAAGCTCCGTACAGAAGGTTATGGCTGGTTGCTCTCGATGTATAAATTGAGTATATCCAGGTCACAAGCATGATTCCCACAGTTGCCACGATAGCTCCGGGCAATACTGCTCTGACCGGGACTCTTATCCTCGGAAGCATATAATAATTGGCCAGTATCACGAAAAAGAACATCAGCCCGAGTATCGGAGTCCTGAGAGAACTGATCATATCAGCTGCAAACGGACTGTGGAATATCCGCGAGGCAATGGTCTCACCATATACATAAACGATCAGAGTGACTGCTACGACCAGCATTGAGAGCACAGCAATAGGTATCGCCTTAGCTCTTTCTGTAAAGAAATTGAATCTGTACCTGCCATAACTGAGCGTGTATGTGGTCAGACGTGAAAGTGAAAAAGCAAGTGAGGAACTAGCCCAGAGTGCAAGAGCGATCAGGAAAACATTAGACAGCGTTGTGGAGGACGCTGTAAAAAGGCCTTCCATGAATTCACTCATCTCGCTCGAAAGGTGGTTTTCAAGCCATATCCTGATGAAGTCCATGGATATATCGAAAATACCCAGTATCTGTGTGATTACGATCAGCATCGGCACTGAAGACATGAAAAAGAAATACGCGATCTGAGCGGCGAATCCCGCATAATAAGGATCATCAAACTGCCTCCAGAGGTGAAAGGCTACCTTTCGGAACCTTTTCCATGTCAGAGGGAGTTTTTTTGCGTTTTCTTCGGGTTCTGTTACAGTGTTCCGCCAGAAATCACTCATCTTCCATAAGTCTCTCAAGCTCGTCAAGAGCCTTGGCCCTGTGGCTTATCGTGTTCTTGAAATCAGTTCCGAGTTCAGCAAATGTCTCTTCATATCCATCAGGTATAAAGACCGGGTCATAACCGAAGCCCTGTCCGCCTCTCTTGCGGTCAGCTATCCTGCCTCTGCATTCGCCTCTTGCGGTCAGAACGTATACATCATCATCCTTTTTTGCAGCAGATGGGACATGTCCGTCCTGAGGGTATACAATGGTAATGACGGTCACAAAGCCCGCACTCCTGTCTTTCTCATCAACTCCATCCAGAGCCGCCAGAAGCTTCACATTATTATCGTCGTATGTACAGCCTTCTCCTGCATATCTGGCACTGTATACTCCCGGTTCTCCTCCGAGAGCATCGACCATGAGACCTGAATCATCTGCAATGACAGGACTGTCGAGATATTTTGACATGGCAGGATCTTCTCTGATCATGTCGAAGACAGTACGTGCTTTGAGATATGAGTTCTCTTCAAATGTGGTGCCGGTTTCTTCTATATCATCCGCACGTATCCCGGCATCATCTCTTGTGATCACATCGAGACCATATTTTTCAAGTATTGCTCTTATCTCTTTTATCTTGTTCTTGTTCTGTGAAGCGAGTATAGCAGTACGCATATATTATATCTCCTGTCTTGCAGCTGCCAGCATAAGAGCGCATTCTATCCGCTTGCGCTGGAGCTCGCAGCCGAATCTGTATACTTTATTGATATCGCCGTTTGAATGATAATTATTGGCGGCGCAGCCTCCTGCGCAATACAGTTTGGCCCAGCACCCTTTGCATTCATCTCTTGTGTATAGGTTATTATTTCCACTGAAAATGTCAACTGTTTCCGGGTGTGTTATTCCTTCGTAGATATTGCCGACGATCATATCGTCATCACCTACGAACTGATGACATGGATACAGGTCTCCCGAAGGTGTCACAGCGAGGTATTCAGTAGCAACGCCACATCCTGATACCCTTTTATATATACATGGTCCGCCGGTAAGATCAACTGTATAGTGATAGAAACTAAACCCTTCACCGGCTTTTTCCCGTCTGAGCATCTCAAAAGCCAGCTTTTCGTACTCCTCAAAAAGCTGCGGAAGATCATTTTCATGTAAAGCATAAGGTGCTGCAGGATCTGATACAACAGGTTCTATGGACGTTTCGGTAAAACCAAGGTCAGCCATGGCAAGCACATCCCGGGAAAAATCCTTGTTGTACGCTGTATAAGTGCCCCGCATGTAGTATTCGTGTGAACGTCTTTCGGCACTCTCATCGGTCCTTGATCTGACAAGCGCCCTGAAATTATCTATGATGCTGTCATATGTTCCGCTGCCTGACTTGCTGTGCCGCATCCTGTCGTGAGTCTCTCTGCGGCCATCCATACTGAGGACCACATTGCCCATCTCTCTGTCCGTGAAGTCTATTACATCATCGTCTATGAGGACACCGTTAGTCGTTAAAGTGAAATTGAAAACCTTGTCGTATTTTTTTTCAAGCTCACGGCCGTATCTCACAAGCTCCTTGCATACTTCCCAGTTGATGAGTGGCTCTCCTCCGAAGAAATCTACCTCAAGATGTCTCCTTGAACCTGAATTCTCCACAAGATAGTCCAATGCTCTTTTGCCTGTCTCAAGACTCATTATGCCGCTTTTGCCTGAATAGTCACCCTTTCCGGCAAAGCAGTATTCACAATCCATATTGCATCCGTGAGCAACGTGAAGACATATCGCCTTGAGAACAGACTGCTTGATTTTGAGTTCTCCGGCAGCCTCTTCATAAGGATCCTCTGACCAGAGGAGACCTTCAGCATGGAGCTCAGCAAGATCATCAAAGATCTCTTCAGCGTCATCCACAGGTATATCATGATCCAGAGCGACTTTCGAAGCCGCTTCAGACCTGATATTTACATCAGAAAAGATGCCTGCAGCATCTGCTCCACTGCAGAGCTCCCGATCGAGGATAGAAATCATATCATATGCGGCATCGTCCACGGTATGGACGGAAGCGCTGTTTGCATCCACTACGATGCAGTATCCGTTAAGTTTGTACTGATGTATCATCTATGTATCACTAAAAAAGAGGCGCTGCTCTTTTAAGCAGCGCCCCTGTATGATGCTACTTCTCCTTCTTCTGCTCGCAGTGCTGATTAGCAACGCTGCAGGAAGTCTTACTTGCGGACTGGCAGGATGTCTGACACTCGCCGCAGCCGCCTGTAACGCGGGACTTAGCCATATCTCTTGTTGTGATGGTTCTGATTCTCTTCATCGTGAATTTCCTCCTAAATATAGAAACTTGACTTATCGTCTTGGTTCTTTCAAGTTAGAATACCATTATACTTTTGGCATGTCAATGAGGCAGCCTTTACAACATCTCAGGCTTAGGAGCTGCTGTGATCCTGTATGTGAACACGGCTTCCTTCTTCATGTCTCTGTTGACTATCCTTATCCTGTCGGCTTTTCCGTCAGTACTGTCAGCTTTTACCAGGATATCGGCCTGCTCGCCTGCAAGGATGTCGCGGTATGCATCCTGGCCAGGTGCCGGAGGCAGATCCCAGTTCCTTGTGTCAGGATTGTATGCTGTGTGGTAGAAACGGATCTTTCCGACAGTCACATCAAAGTGATAGTTACAGTCGACATTGACGCTTGGCAGAAGACATTCGCTCTGCTTGTCGCCAAGCTGTCCCCTCAGAGTAACAGCAGCCGTCGCTGTCTTATATATAAGACCTCTGTACTCTTTTCGATTGTTGATCGCCTCAGACACTATCATTACTTCGCATGGAGCATTATTGATGACGTATTCTGTTGTCGACCCTATGCTGCTCTGGTTATCGTCTTTGGATGACTTGGTCATAATGATCAGGTCCGCTCCTGTATCGCGTGCCGCCCTGATTATCTTGGCACCGGCCGAGCCAGTCGCAGCCTTAGTCAACACTTTATAACCGCCGATAGACGATTTTATAACTTCGAGCTTTTCATCAAGCGCACTGAGTGCAGCTGCTTCAGCTTCTGATCTTAAGCTATAGTTCTGGCTGTCATCCACCATCACAAGTACTATATCCGCTTCGTCAGGTGTGTAATGCTTTGTGACATAGTGGAGTGCCTTGAGACTTCTGTCTGTTTCTTCAAGTGGCAGGAGTATTCTTTTCATGCCTTCCTCCGTATCTGATATATCTATTACGGCCATGCCGTTGCTTCATACAGAACAAGTATACTACAAATCAGCTATTTTAGGAACTTCTTGTTAAGCGTCATGATGAATATTTCAAGTGCCGCATACAAAACAAGATAATCTTCGTCATACGACAGTATAAGGTCATTTTCGCAGTAGCCGGCAGATTCGAAAAGGATATTGGGCGATCCCCCTATCACAGCTTTGAGCTCTCCGTCCATCTCAACCATGTAGTTGCATGAGATATTAGCTCTCATGCAGGCCGGGAAGATCGTTACTGTGAACTTTCCCGCATCGGTATCCGCAATGAAACCTTCCCGTTTGCCTTCCTTGTACCTTGAGATATCTCCGAAATGCTTTCCGTCAGCGTACATATCATATCCGGCACTGTCTATGACCACACCCTTTCCGTTGAAAGAGCGGGGCATGACGGAAGCCATCTCGTTTCCATCAGTATCCAGCACTCTGGCTTCAAACGGATGATAGCTGTTTTTTACTTCGAGGACATCAGCTCCATCAGAATTCCGGAAAAAACCTTCGGAGGAATTATGATAATAAAATTCTGAAACATCAAGCTCAGGAGGGATCTCCGGTTCCCTGCCTGCAGCCATGGCTTCTATCATTTCAGCCAGATGCCTGATCATGACAACAGAAGCCAGCTTTAACCCGGCAAATTTTGCGTAATGTTCAGGAGTGACCTCAGTCTCTTTTGGATCTACGAAGCTGCTGAACCTGTATTCATCCTCTTCTTTTCGAATAATGTTGTCTACAAGCGTCAGGTGCTTTATGTCCAGATCACCTTTTTTGCGTGATATGACCACGCAGTCCTTGTAAGCACTCGGACCGAATACTATGCTGTCTCCGTCAAAACCCTTGTGCTGAGCGATCCATGGTCTTCCGAGTGGTGTCTGCATGTTTTCAAGCCTTCTGTAAAGATCGGCTATATCGATATCAGTCCTTATGACCTTTTCATACAGACTTCTGTCGTTAAACCTTCCGAGTCCACGGTTCCAGAAAATTCCAAAAGCCAGCAGAAGGATCACTCCTCCCATTATGTATCTGCCGACCGAAATGGCCAGCAAAGCTGTTATTATAGTCAGCACTCCCAGCAGAGTGACTGCCCTGTCCTGTTTCATCTATAAATGATCTCCTTATGCATCCAGAAGAGCTTCAACTGAACTGCGTATTACTCCGAGGTTCTCCTCTGCTTTATCAGCTGAATCACCCTGAGCCATCACATATGTCTTGATTTTAGGCTCTGTTCCTGATGGTCTGATAGCCACTGCGCAGCCGTCATCAAGATAGTAGAACAGTACATTGCTCTTTGTGAAGCCAGGGACACCTGCCTGGTAGTCTTTTACTGACTCGATCGCAAGACCGAGATCTGCAGGCTGGTCAGCACGGATCTTTGCCATTACAGCAGACATCCTCTCCTGAGCGTCGTATCCTCCGAACACTGTTGAATCAGTCTTTTCAATATAGTATCCGTACTTCTTATAGAGTTCCTGAAGTCCATCGTAGACAGACATTCCCTTTGCCTTGTAGTAGCAGCCCACCTCTGCCATCATCATCGCGGCAAATACTGCATCCTTATCTCTTGCATATGTTCCGCCGAGGAATCCTATACTTTCTTCAAATCCGAAAATGAATGTGTACTCACCTGTCTCATGATACTGCTTGATCTTCTCACCGATGAACTTGAATCCGGTAAGGACCTCAAACATCTTGACATCGTTCATCTCACAGATCTTGTTGGCCATAACAGTAGAAACGATCGACTTGCAGGCAAACGCGTTGTCAGGCATAGTTCCTGTCTCTCTTCTTGCCTTGATTATATAGTCGAGCATCAGGCAGGCTATCTGGTTCCCGGAAAGCACCTTATACTCATCACCGCTCTTAACGACGACTCCGCATCTGTCGCTGTCCGGGTCAACGCCGATAACAAGCTCTGCTCCGTTCTTTTTCGCATATTCTATCGCAAGAGCAAAACCTTCGGTATTTTCAGGGTTAGGTGATTTTACCGTCGGGAAATTGCCGTCAGGGATCATCTGCTCTTCAACAGGAATGATCGCGCCATAGCCCTGGCGTCTGAGTATTTCAGGTACGAGCTTGTATCCGGCACCGTGGAACGGTGTGAATACTATTTTCATCTCTTTGGCTACCTGATCGATATACTTCCTTGTGATGGATGTCTCCATGACCTTTGCAAGGTAAGTCTCATCCATCTCTTCTCCGAGCATCTCGATGAGTCCGGCTTCAAGCGCTTCATCAAAGTCCATCGTCTTAACGTCTTTGAATATATCGATTTTTGCTATCTCGGAAGAAACAACATTTGCATGCTCCGGTCCGAGCTGAGCGCCGTCTGCCCAATAAGCCTTATATCCGTTGTATTCTTTTGGATTATGGCTGGCTGTGATATTGATGCCTGCCAGAGAACCTGTTTCTCTTACAGCAAAGGACAGCTCCGGTGTCGGCCTCAGATCATCAAAAAGATAGGATTTTATCCCGTTAGCAGCAAGTACTGATGCTGCCTCTTTTGCAAACAGTGCCGAGTTGTTTCTTGAATCATAAGCTATTGCAACGCCGTTTCCCTCAGGAGAATCTCCGCCTACCTGACCGCCCTTTTCGATTATCAGGTTAGCAAGACCCTGCGTCGCATATCTGACAGTATAGACGTTCATATTACCTATACCTGCCTTCATAGTGCCTCTGAGTCCAGCAGTACCGAATGTCAGCATAGCTTTGAATCTGCCTTCGATCTCTGCCGTGTCATTAGCAATGCTTCTGAGTTCTTCCTTAGTGGCGCTGTCTACAACATCAGATTCCAGCCAATAAAGGTACTCTTCCATGAATGATCTCATTATTCCGCTCCCTTCTTTGTTATATTAACTAACGTTTTCAAACTGTGAATTGTACAGGTCTGCGTAGAAACCTCCCTTTGCCAGAAGTTCCTCATGCTTGCCCTGTTCTACTATATCTCCGTGATCCATTACAAGGATCAGATCAGCGTTTCTGATTGTCGAGAGCCTGTGAGCGATGATGAAGCTCGTCCGTCCTCTGGTAAGGGTGTCCATCGCCTTCTGGATCTCTTCTTCTGTCCGGGTGTCGACAGATGATGTCGCCTCATCGAGGATAAGCAGTTTCTTGTCAGCAAGTATCGCTCTCGCGATGGTCAGAAGCTGCCTCTGTCCTTCAGATATATTGGTCGCATCCTCGTTCAGCACAAACTTATAACCACCCGGCAGGGTCCTGATAAAATGATGTGCCTTGGCTGCTTTTGCAGCTGCTATGATCTCCTCATTAGTAGCACCTTCTCTTCCGTAGAGGATATTAGCACGGATAGAACCCTTGAACAGCCAGGTATCCTGCAGGACCATCGCAAAATTGTCGCGGTGAGAACGTCTCGTGACAGAACGGATATCCGATCCGTCTATGCGGATCATTCCGCTGTCCACATCATAAAACCTCATGAGAAGCTTGACGATAGTGGTCTTTCCGGCGCCTGTCGGCCCGACGATAGCGACCTTTTGTCCCGGCTCGATTTTTGCTGAGAAGTCCTTGATGACCGGATGCTCCGGATCATATCCGAAAACGACATGATCGAATTCTACCTCTCCGCGGGTATCCAGGGTAGCAACACGGTTATCAGGCGCATCTGTTTCCTCTTCTTCATCAAGGAATTCGAAGACCCTCTCTGCAGCAGCAGCCATCGACTGCACCTGATTCATGATCTGCGCGATCTCCTGTATAGGCTGACCTATATTCTTTACATACTGTACAAAAGCCTGGATATCTCCGACGCCGATTGCACCGCGAACGCACAGTATACCTCCGGATATCGCTACCCCTGCATATCCGAGGTTGCTGACGATCCTCATCAGTGGTCTCATCATACCCGAAAAGAACTGAGATTTCCATGCAGATTCATACAGTTTTTCATTGGCTGCATCAAATTCTTTTGTGATCTCCTCTTCTCTGTTAAAAGCTTTGATGACAAGATGTCCCGAGAAGTTCTCCTCTACCTGTCCGTCTATCACGCCCAGATAATCCTGCTGTGCTTTGAAGAACGGCTGTGAGATCCTTATCAAAAGGGTCATTATTATCGCGGAAAGAGGTATGACAAGGAGTGCTACCAGTGTCATCGTTACGTTTATGGTAAGCATGACGACAACTATTCCTACCATGCTGACGATCGCCCAGATGAAGTTCGAAATGCTCTGGCTCAGCGCCTGTCCGAGAGTATCTACATCGTTTGTTATCCTGGAAAGGATCTCTCCTGTCTGTGTCCTCTCGAAATATCCTACCGGCATGCGGCCGATCTTTTCAGAAATATCCCGTCTCATCCGGTAGACGATCTTCTGAGTGATATTCGTCATTATGAACGCCTGCAGCCACTGTGCAAAAGCGCCAATAGCATAGAGGGCCAGAGTCAGCATCAGTACTTTGCCTACAGCTTCAAAGTCGATACCTCCCGTGCCTCTCAGCTTGGCCATGGCACCTTCAGCAAGAAGCGTGGTGGCCTTGCCCATGACTTTCGGACCGAGCGTCTCAAATATCGTCGCAAGTGCTGATATAAGGATAACAAAAACCACAGCAAGTTTGTACCCTCCCATATAGCTGAGGGTATCTTTTACCGCCTTGCGGAAATTTTTCGGCTTTTCGCCCGGTGCCAGTATCGCGCTCGGGCCTCCTCTCCTCTGTCTTCGCCTCGTGTTATTCTGCTGCCGGTTTTCACTGTTTTCTGACATCTATACTGCTTTCAGCTCATTTTCTGATAACTGTGATACAGCGATCTCTCTATATACATCACATGTCTTCATCAGTTCGCTGTGTGTTCCTTTTCCTACTATCCTGCCCTCATCGAGAACTATGATCTGCTCCGCTTTGAGTATCGTCCCGACTCTCTGTGCAACAATGATTCTCGTTGCATCCGTCAGTTTCTCTGCAAGTGCTCTTCGGAGAGCGACGTCTGTCTTCATATCAAGAGCTGAGAATGAATCATCAAATATCATGATCTGAGGCTGCTTTACCACAGCTCTTGCAATAGCAAGTCTCTGTTTCTGCCCGCCGGATACATTTGCACCTCCCTGAGATATGATGCTGTCATAGCCGTCAGGCTTTTCATCGATGAATTCCGACGCCTGTGCTATTTCTGCCGCAGTACGGATCTCCTCATCAGATGCATCTTCCTTTCCCCATCTGATATTCTCTCCTATCGTTCCGGAGAAAAGTATGCCTTTCTGAGGTACATATCCTATGGTGTCTCTGAGCGATCTCAGACTGATATCTCTTACATCATGCCCTCCGACTGTAACTCTGCCCTCAGTTACATCGAAGAACCTAGGTATAAGACTGATAAGAGTTGTCTTGCCGCATCCCGTTGAACCGATGATCGCTGTCGTTTCCCCCGGACGGGCTTCAAAATTTATATCAGTCAGGACATTCTCTTCAGCATCAGGATACATGAACGTAACGTTTTCAAATCTCACCGTACCGTCTATGTTCCTGCTGTCTATATCTGCAGCATCATCCGCATCTGCAATGCTCGGTTTCGTATTTATGACCTCATAGATTCTGTCGGCTGCGATGCCTGCCCTCGGCAGGAATATCGCCATGCTTGCTATCATGAGGAATGAGAAAACTATCTCCATTGAATACGCAATAAAAGCGGTCATTGTACCGACCTGGAGCTGTCCCGCATCTATCCTGCCGGCAGCTACCCATGTGATCCATATACTCAGGCCATACATGATGATCATGAGTAACGGAGTCATTGATATCATCGTCCTGTTGACGAATAGCTGATTACGGTAAAGATTCGTATTGGCTTTGTCAAATCTCTTTTCTTCGGTCTTTTCCCTGCCGAATGCTCTAATGACCTGTATACCGGTGAGTATCTCTCTTGATACAGCGTTCAGAGCATCTATGAGAGTCTGCATTATCTTGAATTTAGGCATGGCTACGACGAAGAGAAGAAGTACCATCAGCAATATAGCTATGACTCCGGTCATTATTACGAAATTCATGTGGGCGTGAGTCTGCCACACCTTTATGATGGACCATGTGCAGATACACGGTGCGAAAAGCATCATCCGGAGCATCATGGTCGATGTCATCTGGACCTGCTGTATGTCATTGGTAGCTCGGGTAATGAGTGATGATGTCTGGAATCTGTTGATCTCTGCTGCAGAGAAGGACATGACATTGTCAAAAAGAGCCGATCTGAGATCGCGTCCTATAGTAGCTCCGACTCGCGCAGCCAGAAAAGATATTCCCGTTGTGAAGATAAGCACTATTGCTGACATAAGCAGCATCAGCCCGCCGCATCTCCACATGTATCTATTCTGGATCGTAAGAATATCGATACCTGCTTCCTGATCGCATTCAGCTGCATATGCTATTGCCATAGCGTTCAGATTCTGGCCGCTGCTGTCCGCATCATCTGATATATTCTCACCTATTCTGTCAGCATACCGCCTGGCAAGAGGTTCTGTGAATATCTCGTCATACTTCTCAAGCGAATCTTTATCTGCATCCACTCTGACCAGAACATCTCCGGACTCTGTGAAAAGAGATTCCCATTCTGCTTTCTGCTCAGAGGTCATGTATGTCTCTGCATCTTTAAGTTCGCTGTCTGTGATAGCTTCAGGTACTACATGCTCTATTCCGTGATTCTGTATGCCTGTATCGATGATATTCTGTGTGTACTGAGGAAGATTCATCTCACAGAAAGCCTGTCCTGCCATGAGTAGCAGGACAAGCAGTGCAGTCATCTTATGAGGTAAAAGTGTTTTGAACAGATTCTTCATTCAGTACTATTCTTTAATATATAGAGTATTACGTTTCGTATCAGTTTCTCCTGCTGAAGCGAGGACATTTTCTATGTCTTCGATAGACTTCACTTCATGAACAGCTTCACGGTCGCTCTTCCGGAAAAACTCCTCATCCGCCATCCTGTCAAAGAAAGCCAGCAGGTGATCATAATATCCGTTCACGTTGTAAAGCATCACAGGTCTGATCCGATCTCCGAGCAGACCGAGTCTCCTGAGACTCATGACCTCGCTTATTTCATCCAGTGTGCCGGTCCCACCCGGGAGCGCAATGAATGCATCCCCTTCTTCTATCATAATGGATCTTCTCTCCGGCATATCTCTGGATATCCGGAGATCTGTAAGGTTAGGGTGGATCTCTTCGGCCATAACAAAGAAGTCAGGCGTTACGCCTATGACTTCTCCTCCGTTCTCAAGCACGGCATTGGAAACAGCACCCATCATCCCGACGTCTCCTGCTCCATATACTAATCTGTGACCATTCCTGGCCATCCATGCACCAAGCTCTCTGGCTTTCTCAGCGAAAAGCGGATCTTTTCCGAAATTCGCACCGCAGTATACAGTAATATTCATGATCAGATCCCTACAGAGGCATCAAGCATTTTGGTAACGACGGTGTCATCATGGTCTTCCTTGTTCCATTCAGGGTCATAGAACAGGTTGAGCCTGAGTACGTTTGAAATCTCTCTGAGCAGCTTACAGCCGGCAATGCTGTTACCCTGTGCGTCAAGAGCAGGTCCGAACACTCCTATCCCGGCTCTCTTGTCAGATACAGACAGAAGACCACCGCCAACACCGGACTTGGTCGGGATGCCGACCTTGATAGCAAATGTTCCGGATCCGTCGTACATGCCGCACGTCAGCATGAGAGTTTTGACGATCCGTGCTGTCTGAGAAGACATGAATCTCTTTCCGGTCTTCATGCACACTCCGTCGTTAGCAAGTTTCTTGCCGAGATTTGCCAGGGATTCTGCCGTTATGTCAAGTGAGCACATCTTAGTGTAGAATCTCAGTGTGTCTTCAACATCCGTGGTGATAACACCCTTGCTTTCAAGAAGATATGCGATAGAGCGGTTTCTCGAGCATGTCTTCATCTCAGAGTCGAACACTCTCTGATTGAGCTTCATCTCAGGGTCAGAACAGATCTCTCTTGCATATCTGAGCATATCCTGGAAAGAAACTTCCGGCAGGAGCAGGCCGCATACGGCAAGTGCACCTGAATTGATCAGCGGATTGTATGGTCTGGAGTCATTGACATCGAGTTCAACGAGTGAGTCAAAAGCTTCGCCTGATGGCTCAGCACCGACCTTTTTGAATACTTTCTTAAGACCACATACTTCAAGAGCTACGATCAGCATCAACACTTTGGAAACAGACTGCATCGTAAATCTGACATCATAATCGCCAAGGCAGATCTTTTCACCCTTGAGTGGATATACACAGATACCCAGCTGATGCGGGTCAACTTTACCAAGCTCCGGGATATATGTGGCAACTGCACCCTTAGGTATCTCCTCTCTTGCAAGATCCATGGCTTTCTGGATGATTTCCGTTGCCCTTTTGGTATCCATCATCTCATAGTGTCTGTCTATGGTATTTGCATGTTCATCAGTATGAGCGGTACCGATATTTTCAGTCTTCTTCTGTGTCATAATTCACCTCATAATAGTTATTTTTATACATTTACGGGGATAAATATAGTTATATTATTATACCGCAAACCGCCACTCAGTGAAATAGAATTATCCTCAGGCACTTACCTGACGGTATCTATTGATATCCAGTCGTTTCCGGCTGATCTCAGCCTGTGTTTATCCCCCCTGCAGGGTTCCTAAACAGCTGATATTCTGCTACAATCTGATAAAACAGCGATTGCATTGGAAAACCGGAGGGTAAAGATGTCAGGATCACACGATCACACACACGATCATCAGCATACACATACACATGAACACTTTCACGAGCACACTCATGTTGATGAAAGCGGCAATGTTTATTCTCATACACACGTACATACAGATTCTGATCATCACCATGACCACGGTCACATACACTCCGAAGAGCATACCCGCAAGGTACTGAACCGCATGGCACGCATCATCGGTCATATGGAATCAACACGCAGGATGGTCGAAGACGGGCGTGATTGTTCAGAAGTGCTCATCCAGCTATCTGCGATCGAATCTGCTATCAATTCTGTCAGCAGAGTGATACTAAAAGAGCACCTGTCAACATGCGTCATAGATGCTGTAAAGCGGGATGACATCGAAGCTATCGAAGAACTCAACCGCGCAATAGATAAATTCATCAAATAATAAATGATTTGCATATCATGAAAGAGCCGTGCAGAATGAACTGCACGGCTCTTTTAAAATCCGGTGAAAGGTTTATCTATATCAACTTAATATTATTACTTTTATTTTGTATCAAGTACGATATGAGAAGGTACTCCGCCGGCAAAGTGCGGCTGCAGTTCACCTATTATCAGAGGTCTTGCATACGCAATGAATTCATTGCTCACGTCTGTACCGCCTTTGGTGATCCACTTCTTAGGTACTTTGCGTTCTACGTTGGCGATCTCATGGATATCGAACTGTGCATAATCAGCTATATACGGTCTTCTTGATTTTACCTTGATGATGACCATCATTCCTGACAGTCCCTCAAAAGCTTTCTGTGCAGCTGTATAGCCGACACCATAAGCTTCATCAGCATCAGTCAGAGAGGTCAGATGTGAAGCACATCTCTGCATGGTGGAGAACTCGATAGAACGTGATTTGAATCCAGTTTCTTCTTTTACTTTTTCAGCAAGGAATGCTCCTACACCGGACAGCTGTTTATGACCGAAAGCATCAAGCTTGTCTTCGCCTCCCTGGAGCTCGCAGACAAATCTTCCATCCGCAAGTTTTACTCCTTCAGATACAGCTACAACGATGGATTTTTTCTTTTTAGCGATTTCTTTAACTCTTGCAATAAAATCATCTACATCAAACGGTGCTTCAGGCAGATAGATCAGATCAGGTCCGCAGCAATCAGCACCTCTTGAAAGAGCAGCGGCGGCTGTAAGCCATCCTGCGTGTCTGCCCATGATCTCCACGATACATACTGTAGTTCTGGAAATACCGTAGCTTCCATTGTCTCTTATGATTTCTTTAACAGCTGCTGCAATGAATTTTGCTGCAGAACCATAGCCCGGACAGTGATCTGTGATAGGCAGATCATTATCTATTGTTTTAGGGATCCCCATGAATTTCTGCGGTTTGCCATGCTGAGCCGCATAGTCTGACAGCATCTTGATGGTATCCATCGAGTCATTACCGCCGTTATACAGGAAATACTGGATGTTGTACTTCTCCATGATCGAGAAGAGTTTCTCGTATACTTCTTCGTTGCCTTCTATCTCAGGCAGCTTGTATCTGCATGTTCCGAGGAATGCACCCGGTGTTCTTCTGAGAAGAGCAAGATCCTGTGAGTCCTTGATATGATCTGAAAGATCAACTATATCCTCCTGCAGAAAACCTTCGATCCCGCAGTGCATTCCGTAGATCTTCTTTACACCTGCGTCTTTTGCTGCTTCGATCGCCCCTGCAAGGCTTGAGTTGATGACTGCTGTCGGTCCACCGGACTGTCCTATGATGATATTACCCTTGATTGCCATATTAACCTCTTTTCTGTTGACCTTCTGTGTACTGGCTAATGCAGTGATGTAAACAAATGCGCCGTATATAATACGGCGCATCAAATAACAGATTATCTGTAAAGTGCAGCGAGCTCTTCAGCCAGAGCCTCGATTTTCGCCCTGCTGTCATCATTCAGTGCAGAAACGATCTTTACATCATTCTCCGCATATGTGAGATTTTTGCTGCCTTCAAGCATGCCTTTCATGGTCTTTGTTGCTACAGGTGCCCAAGACCCGTTTTCTATAAATGCTACTGTTCTGTTCTGATAATTCCTCTCTGTGAGTGAGTGGATGTACTCCTTCATGAATGGGAAGATATCATTGTTGAAAGTTGTAGTAGCAAATACCTGCGTATCATATCTGAATCCGTCCTCTACGCACTCAGCCATATCGCTGCGTGCAAGGTCATTGACCACGACCTTAGGAACACCCTTTTCTTCAAGCTTATCTGCGAGCAGCTCAACTGCAGCACGGGTATTTCCGTAAACTGATGTGAAGGATATCACCACACCGTGGGATTCAGGGCGATATGATGACCATGTATTATACAGGTCAAGATAGTATCCGAGGTTCTTATCGAGTACAGGTCCGTGGAGCGGGCAGATGATCTGGATGTCCAGAGCAGCAGCCTTTTTAAGCACTGCCTGCACCTGCATACCGTACTTGCCTACTATTCCGAAATAGTAGCGTCTTGCCTCACATGCCCAGTCATCAGGATCAGCCTTGTCGTGTGCACCGAATTTGCCGAATCCGTCAGCACTGAAGAGTACCTTGTCAGTGCTGTCATATGTCATTAATACCTCTGGCCAGTGGACCATAGGAGCAGCTATGAAGTTCAGCACATGGCTTCCGAGTTCAAGCGTGTCTCCCTCTTTGACCACAATACGTCTGTCCGCATATTCTTCGCCCTCGAAAAAGTTCTTCATCATTCCGAATGCTTTCTGAGAGCTGACGATGACTGTTTCAGGGAATTCTGACATGAATCCTCTTATGCTTCCTGAATGGTCAGGCTCCATATGCTGAACAACGAGGTAATCAGGTGCCTTGTCTCCGAGGATACGCTTTACATTTCCGATCCACTCGTCTGTGAAATGACCGTCTACAGTATCCATGACAGCAGTCTTTTCATCACAGATAACGTATGAGTTGTATGCCATTCCCTCAGGAACTACGTAATGACCTTCAAAAAGATCTACATCATGATCATTGACGCCGGCAAAAATTATTTTTTCTGTAATGTCCATTATGCGTGTTTCTCCTTACTTAAATAATGTATTATTCTGCTTTCCACAGAGAGTGGAGATTGCAGTATGCATATACGGCCTCGACCTCATCGCCCTCGCACATAGCGAACTCGACCTTAGGTGCGTCACCAGGTTTCAGTGCTTTTCTCTGGTTGCCCTGCTTTGTCTTAAGCGATACCCATTCGATGTAATGAGCATCGACCATAGGATGCTCTGCAGCGCCTACAGTTACATATACTGTATTCCCTTTTACCTCAAATACAGGAACATGCTTTTCTACTGAGGCATCAGAAGTTCCTGCTATGATTTCTTCCATTGGTTCTCCACAGCAAATGATTGGAACACCTGTCTCTTTTACGATTGCGACGATCTGCCCGCAATGTTTACATTTATAGAATTTCATTTCCATTTTTAGTCCTCCCGTTCATTAGAAAGTAGTTCTGAAACAGCTGTGTAACAGCAGTTACAGTAAGCACGAAAATTCTTCTTTATATAACTATTGTATTCTAACATATGTGCAATATCGTTGCATGGAGAATTTGCAAAGAAGCGATTTGCATGATGGAAATAAAGTGCCTGCGGGATATCGGGATATAATGTAAACTTTCAACTTTTAACTTGTCCTGAAAGCAGTATATTCAGTATACTTTTATCATAATTCAGAATCAGGGTAATTTGAGATACGGAGGTACTAATTATGAAGACTCTGCCTTTCAGACACGAGATGATCAACGGCAAAGGTGAACCGTTGTATATAGATTACAGAAGAGCAACGCCGGAGGACCTTGATAAGGTTATGGCGCTGCAGGATGCGATCGTGGAAGCTCTGCCGGACAAGGATCTGTATGCTACTTTTTCAAGAGAAGAATCTCTTGGTCAGCTTGAACATGATATCTGCATAATAGCTGAATGCGATGGTGAAGTGGCAGGATATTCCGTTATGATCCCTAACGACCCGGACAATCCCGAGAACTACGGCAAATATTTCAATTACGACCGTGAGCAGCTGGCAAAAACAGTCTCGATGGATCTGACCATGGTCGCTCCTAAGTACAGAGGAAACGGTATCCAGCGGATGTTCAACAAGCTCCGCCTTGGAATGGCCAATGAGATGGGCGCGCATGAAGCGCTCACGACGATATCTCCGGATAATCCATACAGCTACAGGAACTTCCTTGTCCTCAACTTCGATATAGTAGATGAGAGAGAACTGTACGGCGGTAAGAGAAGATACATATTGAGAAAAGTGTTCTGATAAAAACAGAGGAGACTGGTCTCCTCTGCATACTGTTCCATGTTGTCTTTATTATGATATCTTCGCAAGAAAGGCGGCTTTGCCGTCTTTTTTTATGGCACCTATCTCATACGCGCCGCATTCTGATCTCCTGCTCATGAAAGTAAGAGTCTCGCCCTCGTAACTCTGGGATATATATTGCACTTCAATATCGTGGATATCCATCCCTTCGATCTCCTCAGTGCTGAAGCACCCAAGCATAGCCCTTATATAATTCACATTGTTCATATGTCCGCCGAGATCCATATCAATAGAGCGTATCGTATATTCACCGATCTTTTCAGCTCCGTCAAAGTCCTTTTTGATTTTGCTGAACTCTATTTCCGGTGCAGGCTCGTTGAATTCCAGATAGTCCGGATACAGCCCGGCCATCGGGACTAATCTGCCCGTATCATGACTCATAACTGCCCATATGCTCCTGCAAACCAACAGAGGATCATCTCCGCTGAAAAGTGCAAAATCCCTCTCGCATTTTGCCCTGTCAGCCGGTTGGATCCATGTTTTTGCAGTTACATCATCCATCATGACAGGCATTCTGTAAAAGTGCATCGCAGTCTTTGAAATGATCCAGAAATAGTTACGCCTGTTCATACCCTCAGGCCCTATGTCAAAGTGATCCGCATGAAGAGTTGCCATGTTCTGAAACAAGTCAAAAGCCGCCGGTATGCTGAGACGCGATTTGCTGTCACACATGCTTGGCAGTATCCTGACTTTTTCTTTATATCTGCATCCAATTGTTTCTTTTGTCATTTTATTCCCTTACAATGATCTGCCTTGCAGACTCTCCCTCTTTTCTCACTTTTCCTCAGGCTCGTATTCAGCCTGGAAGATCTTATAAAACTCCGGTCTTTCTTTTGGCAGCACCACTGGCTTTCCTTCTCTGGTGATAAAGCCATGCTCAGATGTTCCTCTGGCACGGATCTCGCCTGTAGAAGCATCTGTAATCTCATATGTGAAAGCGCATTTAAGTCTCGTAAGCCTCACCATCCTGACTGCGATCCTTATCTTATCTCCATATCTGACAGGATGGATGTACCTGCATGATACGGCCAGAGCCGGGCTCATGATCTCTTCCGCTTCAAGTCTCGCATATGGGTATCCAGCCTGCTCCATAAAAGAGCATCTGGCTTCCTCAAAATACCTGATGTAATTGGAGTGATGGACTACCCCCATCTGATCTGTTTCGTAGTAATTGATCACTCTATCGTAATAACGCATATCTCTCTCCTGTCTATTGACCGGCGCATACCGTAATCCAGTCATGATCCACGGCATTTAAGAACTTTTCAAAAATATCTTCACGTCTGATCCTGAGGCTGGAAGTATTGATGCATGGATGGCATCCTATGTATTCCTGACTGAGCAGTGCCTCATCAACCAGGAGCTGCACTCTCTTCCCGGTATCATTCATCAACCCCATCACGCTCGCAGATCCCGGAGTCGTATCTATCATCTCCAGCATGTACTCAGGCTCTGCAAAATGCAGCCTTGAGCTGCCGGCCTGCTTCGATATCTCGCTGCTTCTGAAAGTCTTTTCTTCAGGTATCATGAGCATGTAAAACTTCGTTCTCTGCCGGTTGGCAAGGAAAAGGTTCTTACATATCTTAGCTCCCAGCGCATCCTCGACTGCCCTGCAGACATCCGGATGAGAAGAATCAGCCGGCTCGTGGTCCAGCCTGTCATACTCTATCCCCAGTTCATCGAGAAAATCATATACTCTTATCTCTTTATCCAGCCTGCCGGAAACATCTTCAGGCCTTCCTCTGTATCTTATCAGTTTTTCCATTGTCTCTTTTAAATCTATTGCACTGTCCGGTTACATATTGCCTGTGAGTTCCTCTTTGCTGAGCAGATAGTATACCGCACCGACCATTCCTGCATCATTTCCAAGCGCTGCGGCTTTAAATTCAAGATCCTCAGCAAAATCCGGCATGATCATTGAAAGTACTTTTTCCCGAAGCGGTTCGATAAGCATCTCCTTCTGAGCAGATACACCTCCGCCTATGAGCACAAGCTGAGGATCGAATACATGGACATATCCTGCTATACCGTATGCTATCTCAGTTATCCAGTTGTCCAGGATACTCTTTGCGTGCATTTCACCGGCACCAGCTGCTTCGAACAATATCCTGCCGTTTCTGAGATTTGGATCGACATCTACTGCCGACCTTATCATTGATGCGGTAGAGGCATAGCGCTCAAAGCATCCGTCGAGCCCGCATATGCAGTGAGCTCCTCCGGCATGTGTCGGAAAGTGTCCGAGCTCTCCTGCAAAGCCATGTGCTCCCTCCAGCAGACGTCCGCCCGTAATGACTCCGCCTCCGACTCCAGTTCCGAGAGTAATGCCGAGAACATCAGTATAGCCTTCCGCCGCTCCCGTCCAGAATTCTCCGAGTATTGCGCAGTTGGCATCATTTGCAAGGGATACCGGAAGATCAAATTCTTTTCGAAGAATATGGCACACTTCAGTTTGTGACCAGTTCGGGACATTGCCTCCGTTCATAGCAACCTTTCCTTCGACAGAATTTATGCATCCGGCAGCTGATACACCTATTCCGGAGAAAGCCTCTATACCGATACTTCCATCAGCCAGCTCATGTATACTTTTGATGATCACATCCATAACTGATGCACTGCTGCCGGCTTCAGTGTATACTACTTCCTTACGCAGATGCACCTGCCCTTTATCGTCAACTATTCCAAGCTTTACTGACGTGCCGCCAATATCGACACCTATATATCTTTTGTTCATCAGTTTTCTCCTTGATCGATCTTATTTTCGCATACAAAAGTATTATAGCAGAATAAAGATGGAAATTGCGTTTTTTGCCCGTCTGTTGCCTGTTAACAAAGTTTTTTGGCGTTCTTTGTTTCAAAAAATGACCGTGCGTCCAGTTGTGTATTTTTTAACAATCAATCATGTGAAGTTTTTAACAAGCCTTGAACACTATGCAAATCCTATGATAGGGTACGGCCGTAAGTTTGAATATTCGTATGAAGCGGCTGCGGAAAGACCACCGTTGTGGCACCGAAGAAGAAAGTGCCTGCCTGCATCAGGGCAGCCATGAAGCTTTCAGGTAAACATACACAGCGCTGACGAAACTCTGGAGAGAGCCTTATCGGCCACCGAAGAAGTAATACTTTCAGGTAAAAGTACAGGGAACATGATGCCTTTCTTTTTGGCATACATGTTCCCTGTTTTGTTTTCAGGTCATGTCTGATCACGCTGATAGTGTTCTCGTCCAGGATAGAACTTCCGCCCTTCCATTCATACGAATCGTCGCTTGGTGAAGTAAGGAGAGATTTAATGGAAACTATTTCAAGTATCAATTCCGCTATCAACAATTTCGTATGGGGTGTACCTGCTATGGTATGTATCCTCGGCATCGGCCTGTACCTGAGCATCCGGACAGGGTTCATCCAGGTCCGCAAGTTCGGTCTTGCAATGAAAGAGACTTTCGGCAAGATTTTCACCAAGGGGGACACCAAGGAAGGAGCGATTTCTCCATTCCAGGCACTCTGCACTGCTCTTGCAGCTACTGTAGGAACAGGAAACATTGCAGGAGTAGCCGGCGCTGTAGCGATCGGCGGTCCGGGAGCTGTATTCTGGATGTGGATCTCAGCTATTCTGGGAATGTGCACCAAGTTCTCTGAAGTAACACTCGCAGTTCATTTCAGAGAGATCGATGACACAGGAACATATGTCGGCGGACCGATGTACTACATCAGAAACGGTCTTGGTAAGAACTGGAAATGGCTCGGCTATGTGTTCGCAACATTCGGTATCTTTGCAGTATTCGGTACAGGTAACGCAACACAGGTCAATACAATCACCACTTCGATCGACACTGCCCTCATCTCCTATAATGTTATGGGTGAGAAAGGTATCGGAACACTCAATTTTATCATCGGTATCATCCTCGCTGTTCTCATCGCTTTCATCCTCATCGGAGGAGTTCAGAGGATCGGCGCGGTTACCGAGAAACTGGTCCCGTTCATGGCAGTTTTCTATATCCTTCTCGGCCTCGGAGTAATCGTTATCAATTACAGATATATCCCTACTGCTATCGGAAGCATCTTTGAGGGAGCATTCAGCCCTGCAGGAGTCACAGGCGGCGTCGTAGGCAGTATGTTTCTCAGCCTGCAGAAAGGTATCGCAAGAGGTATCTTCTCCAATGAGGCAGGTCTTGGTACCGGTTCAATGGCTCACGCCAGTGCTGATGTAAATCATCCGGTCAGGCAAGGTTTCTTCGGGATCTTCGAAGTATTCGTAGACACCATCGTCATCTGCACCATGACAGCTCTGATCATCCTCTGCGGACGTGCAAGCTTTGAATACGGACAGCCTGCCGGAGCTGAACTGACCATCCAGGGATTCACAAATACTTACGGAAGCTGGGTATCCATCTTCACTGCAGTAGCAATGTGCTGCTTCGCATTCTCCACCATCCTCGGCTGGGGGCTGTACGGAACCAGATGCTCTGAGTTCCTCTTCGGCAGCAAGGCTCAGAAGCCTTTCCTGATCATCTATGCTCTTGTAGCTATTCTCGGAGCAACTATGGATCTCGGACTTATCTGGGAAGTGGCAGAGACCTTCAACGGACTTATGGCCATCCCTAACCTGATCGGAGTATTCCTTCTCTCCGGAACAGTCGTCAAGCTGGTCAAGAACTACTTCAGCGGTGATGAGTACATTCCGTATCACGAGCAGAAGAAAATGCTTGAGAAATAAATATAATCAAAACAAAGACTGCGTCTCCACCAATGCGATGACGCAGTCTTTTTTCTTTATCTCACAATAATTACTATCTAAGCTCTACAAAACTCTTTCAATTATCATTTCAACGGAACCCTCTTCAAGAGAATTGAATTCGTCATAATGGATATGATCTCCCGGCACTGCGTCGGCAAGTGTCGCGAGCTGACCGGCAAGAGACTGCAATCCTTCTCTGTTAGCCGAAATGGTGACTGTGCCATTATCTTCACTGACTGCTATCGAAAAGCCATCGACCCATTTTACAATCATTCTTTTACCCTCTCAGATCCTGATCCGTAAAATTGTAATCGTCCCCAAAGAGAAAACTTATCTGTCCTGAATCCTGTTCGCATACAAGTGACACCTGCGGCCTGCTAAGGAAGTCAGGCAGCCGCTCATCGTCTTCGATCCAGGGTCTTATCTCATCCCTTCTGATCATGACAGGCATACGGTCATGGACCTTCATCATTGAATCATTCGCATCAGTAGTCAGGATCGTGAATCTCGGCACACCCTGCTCGCTGCGATAGAAACCGGCAAGCAGAAGAAGTCCACCTTCCGACGATGTGAACCGATACCTTGCTTTGTACGGATCCCATTCATAAAAACCGCTCGCAGGGATCACGCAGCGCCTTCTCGCTATACTGTCTGCAAAAGTCCTCTTTTCTCTTGCGGTCTCAGCTCTCGCATTGATGATCAGTCCCTTTTTTGCAGGATTGGAAAACCCCCAGACCATCTCCGAAACAGTGATGGAGCCATCTTTCTCATCATCCCTTTGTTCTGTACTGTGTAAAATAACCGCAGCCTGGGATGGATATACATCCCGTCGGGCTGTTCCTATGCAAGGTAAATCAGGCAGCTTAACTACCCGCTCTGCCCTCATCAGCTCTCTGAGCTCTCTTTCAAAGTCCTCGTAATAATATCTGCAGCACATGTTCCCTGTTATCACATATTCCTTAACACTTCCAGGCCAAGGATCAGAGCTTTCTCATGAGATCCCATTCCGAAATTTCTCTGATCATACTCATGGACATTTGCCAGAGAGTCTCCGGTAAACAGGAACTGTCCGAACTCTGCTTTCCTTTTCCTGCAGCATGCTGCAAGAGCGGCACACTCCATTTCAACTACATCGCACCCCTCTTCCAGCCGGTACTTTACCATGTCTTCTGTTTCTCTGAAGAACCCGTCAGTTGTCCACGTTGTGCATGTGACAACCGGAAGTCCATGACTCTCAAATGTTTTTTTAATCGCTGAAACAGGTCCTTCATCCAGTTCTATATATCTTGAAGCAGGAAGATAATGATATGAAGTACCCTCTGATCGAAGTGCTCTGGTCGGTACCATAAATGCATTTTCAGGGATATCAGATAAAACTCCGCACGAACCGACTGCAATTACTTTTCTGCAGCCGCAGGAGATAAGCGTATCCAGTATCATTGCGGCTGCAGCCGAGCCTATCAGTGACTGGACCAGGCATATGTCTTCTTTCTCTTCATGAAGAACATAGATCTTTATGTTGTGGGAAACAGTGATAAGCTCCTCTGCCACTTCCGCATCGTTGCTCTGTGCATACGAATGCACCACATCACCCAGAAATGCAAACAGACACTTCTCCGGAAGATTTAAATTCCTGCAATCATGATCCGGAGAAATGACCTCCTTAGAACTGTTATCATATTCAAGAATCGGTGTCTCTTTTTTTAATATCATTCATGCAGTTCCTCTAAACATGTATATCAGTTTATCGTATGTCTTTTCGCCGACCGTGATACCGTCCTTTTCAACATCAACAAGATGCATACCTGACTTTTCAAGCACTCTCTTCGATCCGATATTTTCCGCAGCGCACCAGGCAATCACACAGGATATACCCTCATTTTCTGTCAGATATTCCAGCACTCTTGCTAAAGCTTCAGTCGCATAACCGCGCCCCTGCCATCTTTGCACTACGCTGAAACCTACCTCGATCTGATCATCTTCATAATCATAGGCTCCGATCGTCCCGATAACAACATCATCAAAATCCATCACCCACGAATAAACATGTTCATCATCATAGCTGTCGATAAAATGTAGAACGGTTTCCTGCGCCATTTCCGGAGTCGCGTATGGATTCCATCCCGAGTATTTATGCATCTCAGGATCTGTGCCCAGATACTGATACAGCGGCTCGGCATCTTCCGGGCGGTATCTGCGCAAAGTAAGGCGTTCCGTCCACATCTCAGCCGTACCATGTACTTCGATCTCTTCTATGGATTCGATCTGTGAATTGTATATAAGGTAGTTTTCAATGAAAATACCGTCCTCGTCTCCGCCATATTCACACATCAGAAAATCGTAATTACCATAACTTGCGAGACCTGTAAAGATCTCACCATATATATCCTTTATACGGACATACTTTTGATCATATCTTGATAGATCGTCCATTATTTATCACCTTACGCTTTACCTAACCACCCATTGGCTTTGATATCGCATCGAAAATAGCTTTGCTTAGAAGTATTTCTTTGATATCATCACTCGACGACAATTCCAATGACTCAATATTCACGGCCAGATCTTTTAATCTTTTTTTGAGTTCACCGTCAAGTATCTCATCATAGGAAAGCCTTGGAATGGTATTGTTCAAGAGATCAATCAGCTCATCGTTTTTGGGATCAACTTTGATTTTGATATTTTTATTATCTCTTGTCACAAATTTAGCCATAGTCATAAAACCTCTTTTTCATAAACGTTTTGCGGATCGTGCTGCGCACAGAACTCCATATTGATTTCGCGAATTTCCTTCTTACCATCAATATAATCCTGATACATCTCTGCAAGCCCGACGGCACAGCCATCACAGGAGCCATTGATATTCCCAATGGACTCTGTGACGATCTGTTCGCGTTCTTCCCTTGTCGTATCTTTGATCAGAATTGAATTCACAGCTGTTCCCCTCTTCTTGCAGCAGCACTGCTTTATAATACCTGAAAGTCTGAATTTTGTGCCACATGCCTCCACTTATTGTATTGTTTCGAGGAGCTCATCCAGACTCTTCCTGTACTTCAGTAAGTTGGCACCAAGAACCGGATCGCCGATCAGTCTGCCCTGACTGTCAATAAAGTAAGTAGTCGGCGTTGCTCTGCATGCGAGCTGATCCTTGTATCCGTCCCATGCACGCAGATTAGTGAATGTCATTCCGTTTTCACCTACTATATCCTTCGCAGCCTGCAGCTTTTTATCGTTACCGACAGGGACATCACCTACCACCCCGACAACATTGACGCCTTTTTCTGCATAATCTTTATATAGCTCCTCAAGTCCAGGCATCTCCTCGATACAAGGACCGCAGTATGTTCCCCAGATGTTGATCATTGTGATCTTGCTCTGTGAGAAGAGTTCCTCGGATTTCACTGCGTTGCCGTCGAGATCAGTAGTCTCAAAGCTTATGACAGTTCCGTCTTCGCTGCCTCTCCAGATCTGAGGCTCATAGAATCTCATGTTTTTTAATATCTCGTCTGTCGCATCATAAAAAGCGTTAAATTCCTCCTGATATCCCTCTGGCAGGTTGTCAGCTTTCGGAGCCATTGCGTAAAACCAGGTGTATTCGCCTTCCTGATGTAACAGCTTGAACTGATTCAAAAAAGCAATCTGCTCTTCGCTTATTTCTCCCGATTCCTGTATGATCTGTTCGGTAAAATCCTTCTTCATCGTTTCCAGATCTCTGCCGCCGCCGGCACATATGATAGTGAAAGATCCTCCCGCAACACTCTTACCTACATCTGCATCAGTCTGATTTTTAAACTCTTCTTCTGTACAGTTCCAATATACTGGATATGCATATGAGAGCCTGCCATTGTATTTGATCTCTCCGATATCTTTGGCTTCAATGAATCCCTTTGTGAGCTTGACATTCTCGGGCAGCTCAAAGCCGAACCCGCACTGCGGGAAATCATAAGTCTGTCCGCTGCCTATACTCTCCTGAACTATTTCAGATTCTTCGGCGGCAGCATTCGTTTGCTCTTCTGCCGGTTCACTGCTTTCCTCGCTGTCCTTGCTGCAGCTCGTGAATGCGAATACCATGCTCGTGATCAGCATGAGTGAGATACAGATCATTATTGACTTGTAGAATATCTTTTTCATTGTCTTGCCTCTCTGTTTCCTGCTTTCTTGAATTTAGCTATTTCTTTTTCTTTGGCGCTGGCAACTCATCGTACATTGCTTCAATGAGTTTGTGCAGAAATGCTTTATCTTCTACATTATCCACAAGCAGCATTTCCTTTGCTCCTTCATACGGAAGTTCCCGGCACGCGCCCGGCATCAAAGCTGCTGCGGATCTCGTTGGTTTTACGAGAAACCGATCATCATAAATACCGCCAACAACCTTACCTCCATAATAGATGATGTATTCGCCCATCATCGAGCGGCAGGTAATGCCATGAAGTTCAGAAAGCTGCTCCAAAATGTAGTCAAGGTATTCTTTGCTTGATGCCATATATCACACCTCCTTAACAGGGTGCCTGATCACCGTTTTCAACTTCTCAGGTACTACCTTTCGGGCATCGCTCAGATATATCTCATGATGAAGCCTCCTATCATTGATGTCCAGGGCATATCCCCGGTCTTCCATATATTTGTGCATTTTTGCGACAGTTGCAGGCTCATCGTCATATGGGCCTACATGCAGGCACTGCACGCACACACCCTCTTCATATGTGATAAACTCCACTTTCGAGAAGTCAGCTTTCTTTTTCTCAGTCGCCTCTGCGACAGCCCAGTCAAAGTCAGCTCTGGTCACGAAATCCGGCAGTCTTATAACAGATATCCAGTTAAATGTCTCCTTATGAGAATAGTCTACTCCTGCAACACCATCCTGCCACCAGAATCCTTCAAGCGGAGGGACTACATAATCGAAGTATCCTTCGATCCGGTGGTCTCCCTTCTTGCTCATCTTGATAGTGAATGCTATGGCATACAGCATGCCGATAGCCTTCTTGTATTCGCCATCCTCCATGTTCGGGTCACCTTTGCCCCTTACAGCAATGTAATTCATGGCCGGGACATCAACTAAAGAAGGCTTGCTCTTCGGCATATAGAATTCTTTGTATTCCTTTTTGAAGTCAAAGGCCATAACTGGTTTTCTCCTTATTTCTTAGTCAGTTGTTGTAGATGAATGCAACTTGTTCCATGTAATCATATCATACCTTCCTCTATTGCGAATACGGAAAGCCGGGCTAATCAAATCTTCAGGTATGGTATAATCAAAAAAATCGGCAGTAGTATGCAGTAGTATAAAGGGGGAAAAATGGATATTCAATTCAGACTCGGAACGGTAGATGACGCCGGTATGATAGTCGGACTCATCAATGAGCTTGCGGAATATGAGAAGCTGCCGGATAAGATAACAACAACGGAGGAAGACATCCACACGGCAATAGCTAACAGGGATATAGAGACTATGTTCGCAAGTCGGGACGGAAAAGACGTGGGATTCGCGATGTTCCTTGATAACTACGCATCCATATTCGGCGCCAAAGGCATGTTCATTGAAAACCTTTATGTCAGGCCTGAATACAGGGGGAATGGTATAGGCGAAGCCATGATGAGGGAGCTCTGCCGCATAGCGGTAAGCCGCGGATACAAGAAAGTAGAATGGCACTGCCTCGAATGGAACGAACCGGCAAACAACCTGTACCTCAAACTGAATGCAACCCAGAAGAGAGACTGGATATTCTACCGTCTGTTCGGAGAAACTCTTGAAGAACTCGGCAAATAATCTGTCTGATTCTGTACCACACTTTAATCATCTGACTATCCTTAATCGTATCGTCCGGAAGCAGCAACTCATTTTCGGTAACTGCGAAATTCGCGCGGTGTCATTCCGAAAACTCTGCGAAACTGCAGATTGAAGTAAGAAATATTATCAAAGCCATGGATCATGGCGATCTCAGAAACAGGTTTGGTAGTTTCCTCAAGTGCGTGAGCTGCTTTCTGAACGCGATAATGATTGATATATTGAATGCAGCTCATTCCTACATATTGACGAAAGAGACTCATAAAGTAATTCTCACTGAATCCTGCAAGCTGTGCCATCTCTGAAATACTGATCTTCTCACTATAATGGTCAGCGATATACTCAAGCGCAGACTTTATGTGCCGGCGATTCTCAGAGGTTATATGGCTGTCACCCGACTCTCGTATATAGCCGTATGAAAAGAGAAGGATCAGGATATGCAGCAGATTTTCTTTCAATAGCATCTCATAAAACGGCGGTTTGTTTTTAAAGCAGTCAAGTGCTCTTAAAAAGGTATCTTTGATTTCTGCATAGCCGGCATCAACATCTCTGATAACTTCCTGCATCTGTAACTGCCCTTCCGCCATTGGTCTGAGATAGTTGGATGCAGAGAGGTCCTGATTATTTGCCCCTAAATAGTCAAGGTGGAACACCATGCTGTCGGATATCATTGTCTTTCTCGGGATCTCGCATGCCGAGTGAGTGCAATACGGCGGTATCAGTATGATGTCTCCGGCATTTGTTTTGAACACTTCCTGCCCGACCTTGTAGTCTGAAGTCCCATCCTGTATCAAAGTGATCTCCATTTCCTCGTGCCAGTGCAGCGCAAGTTCTCTGTATGTAAATGGAATAAGGCAGTGATAACTGTTTACCGGAAGAAAAATGTCACCATGCTTCGCTTTTTCTTTGTTGCTTTTCAGATCACTTTCTTTTTTCATCATTAAATTATTCGTAGTTTTCTGTTAGTTTATAGTCTTATTTTGATAGTTTTCTTCGCCAATAATGTTGTATTGTATCATTATATTAAACATAGCTCAACAGAAGCACTATAAAGAAACAGAATTGAGCAGACAATTACAGGGAGGACAAAGTAAATGGCAGCAGAATGGTTAAAGGATACAGTTTTCTATGAAATATACCCGCAGTCTTTCAAAGATTCGAATGGTGATGGTATTGGCGATATAAATGGGATAATCCAAAAGCTGGATTATATCAAAAGTCTTGGATGCAATGCTCTATGGATCAATCCGTGCTATGACTCTCCTTTCAAGGATGCCGGTTACGACGTACGTGACTACAAAAAAGTAGCCCCACGGTATGGGACCAACGAAGACCTTTATAACCTTTTTGACGAGGCTCATAAGAAAGGTATCCGTGTACTGCTGGACCTTGTACCTGGTCACACATCTGAAGAGCACCCCTGGTTCCTTGAGAGTCAAAAGGCGGAGAAGAATGAATATACCGATCGTTTTATCTGGACTGATTTCTGTTTTCAGGGCACTGACGGACTCCCATATATAGGCGGAGAGAGTGAGCGAAGCGCCTGCTATATCCTGAACTTCTTTAAGTGTCAGCCAGCTCTCAATTATGGCTTCTACAAGATCACCGAACCATGGCAGAAGAGCTTTCGTGACGCCTCCGCAATGGCTACACGGGAAGCTATCAAGGATGTAATGCGTTTCTGGCTTTCTCACGGATGTGATGGATTCCGTGTAGATATGGCAGCCTCTCTTGTGAAAAATGACGATGAAAAGAAAAGCGGTACCAGTGAGATATGGCATGATATACGTCGGATGCTTAATCTTGAGTTCCCGGATGCGGTCATGGTATCAGAATGGAATGATCCGTCTCTTGCTCTGCGTGCCGGCTTTGATATGGACTTTTACCTTAACGAACCAGGCGGAGGCTACTCTACCCTGATGCGCGATTACTATAATAACGGAGGAAGCGTCCACGGTGATCGATCCATTGAGGATCACAGCTATTTCAAAAAAGATGCAGGCGGTAATATCAACCGTTTTCTCGGTCAATATCTCAGTCGATATGAAGATACGAAAGATCTCGGATATATTTCCTTATTGACATGTAATCATGATACGATCCGTCCGGGATACAGCCTTAACGAAAAAGAGCTCAAGCTTGCTTATGCATTTATATTTACTCTCCCCGGCGTTCCTTTCCTGTACTATGGCGATGAGATCGGAATGAAGTATCTCGAGGTCCCTACCAAAGAAGGCGGCTATGAGCGCACAGGGTCCAGAACGCCAATGCAGTGGGATGGAAGCGTTAACCTTGGTTTTTCTGAAGCAGAAGAATCTGAGCTTTATCTCCCTGTAGATGGCTCCTCTGATGCGCCTACAGTAGCTTCGCAGGAAAACGATCCGGACTCACTGCTGAATACTGTGCGTTCAATCATTGCGCTCCGTCATCATGAGGATGACCTGCAAGCCGATGCTTCTATACAATTTATATGCAGTGAACCAGGCAAGCCGCTGGTTTACCTCAGAGGCTCACTCCTTTGCATCGTAAATCCTGAAGGTAAAAAACTTGAAACCACACTTCCTCAGGATGTGACAAAGCATATCCATGGTAAGACCCTGTTTTCAATAGGTGATGTCTCTGCTATAAAAGGAATAATAAGTGCCGGAGCACAGTCATTCGCAGTAATCAAATGATCCGATTATTCAGAGGAAAACTTCGATCTAATTACAGCCACAATAATAGACCCGTTGTTTTTCAACGGGTCTTGTGTGGTAATGTCATAAGGGATCTTCCCATAAGTGCTGATGCACACATGGGTCCCTCCTTTTGACTTTAATGGAGCGTAGGGGGATCGAATTTGCAAGCTATCGCTGAACACGTTGAAATGAAAGGAGGACAGCACGCCATCGCTTTCCATCCAACCACTCATCCAACCACTCGCTCGTACTGGTTGCGCTATGTTATACTGTACGGCATTTTCTGCCCATAGTTTAGCATAACAGAGATGGTTCTTTTTGTCACATTTCGATACGTGCACTGTTCCACCGGCGTCTGAGCCGGCTTCTTTTATTTGCCGGTAGAGATTTCATTACAGAACCTGTTCTGCATTATAACTTATGACAGTTCCTTTTCGATATCTTCTATATAATCTACGACCGAGTCTGCCATACCCATTGCAAGCTGCGCTTCTCTTTTTTTGATCAGTTGTCCGTCAGGATGTACTGCAGCTATACTGTTTCTCAGTTCATTTATCGTATCCATGAGCTCTCCTGTGCTTAGAAGGATGTTTTTGATTCTGTCTCCGACTTCTGACGGCTGGATGTGTGAGTCGTAATATCCCTGAAGTTTCGTCAACAGCGCGTATACGCTTTTATCTGTTTCGAAATGCACGTCGTGTTCTGTGAGAATATGCTTAATATAATCAGAAAACGCGGTATGAATACGATCAAAGGCATGGTCATAACTTCCCTCTCGTATGAAAAGGTCTGCATCTTCTACTGCCTTCCGAAACGCGAGATCTTCTTCCCGCTCTAAGTCCTGCTCAGCAAGCTGGCGAATCGATACAGTTGAAAGGAGGTCTTTGGATCCCTTCTGGAACTTTACCAGCGCAGACATAATATCTCTCTCGACCTGCTCCTTCTTTTCTCCCAGAGCCATATAGTCTCTGTGCTTAAGATTGAAGATCAGCGCCTAATAATCGGTTCCCCAGCGCCAGCTGTCATGATAGCTATGCTCAAGGTCAAAGGCTGCTTTTTTTAGTACAGCGACTGCGTCGTCATTATTCTGTTCCTGCAGATAATTAAGCCCCTTAGATATCAGCTGATTCCAGTATTGATTTTTCTCTGCCATGATAAACCTTCTTCTCTGCACCTACTTCATGCACATCTCATCATCAGCCGGGAGGTCTTTCAGCCTGGCCGACGGCAATGACTGATACCAATATGCAACGCTTGTATAGTCATCATACCTCGAGCCTGTCCAGCCGAGGTTGTCTATTGTCATTCTGAACGATTCCTCGAAATGGATCGGATCCGGCACGTGGAACCTGTACAGTAGAAACCGCTGCTGGCCGTTATAATTCTCGCGGTTGTCGCCATATATCGCATACATCCCGCTGTAATGCCCGCTGAATGTCTGGTACTGCTTTATATAAATGTCGTTTCCGAACGCGTATGAGCCGGTGAAGTAATCTTCGGTGCCTGTATAGTTGATGGACGGATATACGTCATCGTCGATATACATCTTTGCCTCGCCTTCTACCCAGCAGGTATTATTGCCGTTCATGCCCGCGGCAAGTGTCACGCCAAGGAACTGCCCTTTCCCCTTTATTCCATCAATGATAGTGTAGCTTCTTCCTTTGACGACCGGATGCTCCTGCCTGTACGAAGCGTGGAAATATGCTATGTTATCCGGTACGTCGCGTCTGCACCCCGTGATTATGTAGTATAGGTCTTCATCCCTGTCGCTGCGGTTCTCCATCGTTATGCGGCAGTGCTTCCTGAATGGCATCTCGAAGAAGCAATTGTACCCCCTGCCCGGAGCCACCAGCATTACAGCAGAGTTGAGCACCGGATATCTGCCGTCCCTGTCGGCGAAGTTCTCGTCATATGCACAGCCGAAAAAAGCCGAAAGCGGCGCTTCGACCGATGGATATTCCTGTCCATCCCAGTACATGCGCAGGATAAAGCTGTGGCCGACATATCCGGTGAACCACATGTTCTGGATCATGCCGGAGCCTTCCACCTCAGCGAGAGTGACCGTCTCTCCGGCGTGGATCGTCACAGTTGGAGATAGCTTAGTGCAGTCAGCCCCACGTGAGCCACCCCCACGTTCACCCGTAGGGTTCTCCGCAGAGAATGCGAAAGTCTTATCGTTATTAAGCATTGTGTAATCCTTCATGATTCCTTTCCATTTCCGGGAACAGACCCTATTAGTCATATTTTAAAAGGCTGACACTTTCCAGTGTCTTCCCCGTCAGCCTGTATGTAGTCCACTCGTCCATCTGTGCTGCGCCGAGCGAACGGTAGAAATCTATGCTTGGCTGGTTCCAGTCAAGGCATGCCCACTCCAGTCTGCCGCATCCTCTCTCAATGGTAATCTGTGCCAGCTTTACGAGCAATCCCTTGCCGTAGCCTTTTCCGCGATATTCAGGCAGCACGAACAAGTCCTCAAGATATATTCCAGCTCGGCCGAGGAATGTTGAAAAGTTATGGAAGAATAAGGCAAACCCGACTTCCTTGTCTCCCTCACAGGCAAAGATCACCTCTGCCTTTTTCTTCTCGAATATCCACTCCTTCAGGAGCTCCTCCGTTGCCACTACCTGATCTGACATCTTCTCATAGTCAGCCAGCGCTTTTATAAAGCACAATATGAGTTATACTGTACGGCATTTTCTGCCCATAGTTTAGCATTATCAACATAAACATTATCTGAGTAATTAAACCCTTCATCCAGAATGAAATCGACAGCCTTTGTATAATCTTCCGAAAGAATATATGCCAATAGTTTACCGACATCGATCTTAAGTGGGCTCGCGGCTATTATGTTGTCAAAATCCCCTTTCACAATCATTGTATGATTTCCGTCTTCCGGAGGATAGTCGTAATGCAGCCGGTAATCCCCATTTACTCCATGGTAAGTAATTCCTGTAAGCTCATTGTCGAAAACGAAACCATCTATTGTGCTTAACGTTAATTCATATCTGTATTTTCCGCCGGCAACTGCTATGTTTTCGCCACCTACAGTCAGTTCATAGCTTTCGTCACTTATATCGATCCACTTTTCACTTACAACATTTACTTTGTCCGATAAAGAAGGATCAAGCTCAACCGAAAACTGCGGCGTATCTCCGGCCCACAGTAAAGTGCAGATGTTTTTTATATCTACAAATATCTTCTGTTCTTCAGCAGCATTATCCTCCGCATATACAGAGATCAAGCCTCCCATAAGGACCGTAACTGCAGCCAGTAATATAACGAATGTTTTTTTCATCACAGTACCCCTTCCCCTGTCTTCCTGTTCCATTTCCTTGCCCATACTTCCAAAATATCGTCATAGTATTTCGGATTCATCAGGCGCATTGCCCAGAACGCGCCAAAGGCTCCTGCAACTATAGTGATCCAGTATCTTATGCGGTCTCTTTTTCACTCGTTCCGATCCCTCCCTTTTTCATTGTCCTCTGTCCGTTATACTGTATGCAGAGCTATACCCTTTCCGGTTCTCTATCTTTCGTATGGTGTGGAAGTAACTGAATACGAGGACAACTACCGCACCACCCCATGCTGCTACCTCCGCTATAAAAAGGCCGTCCTCTCCTATGACTCTTGCTAATATGAGCGCAGAAGCTACTCTCATGATCAGCTCTGCGAATGCAGATACCATTGGCAGGAATGTATTGCCCAGGCCCTGAGTAGATGAGCGGAAAATATACAGAAGATAAAGCACCGGCAGGCACACACACATTATAGCAAGATACCTGTACGCCACATTCACCGTAGCTTCTATTTCTTCAGCCGTGCCCGAAACAAATCCCGACAGTATCATACGTCCTGTAAGCAGCATTACAGCCGCTATGACACATGCAGTTGCAATTGCTGCCCAGAAGGCAGATCTTACACCTTCATGAATGCGATCGATCCGTCCTGCTCCGAGATTCTGCGCGACATATGTTGTCATTGCAAAGCCGAACGATGATGTAGCGATCTCCAGTACGCCGTGCATCTTTGCACCGGCTGTGAAGCCTGCAATGAATATGACGCTGAATGTATTCACTACAGACTGTACGACCATTCCGCCTACGACGATAAGAAAATTCTGCAGCATCATAGGCGCGCTCAGTATCGCGATCGATCGCAGCAGCGGGATATCCGGGACAAGGTCAGCGCGTCTTATATGGAGCTGCCTGATCCTGAGTATAGCCGGCAGACAAAATACAGCAGAAAAGAACTGTGCGATTATCGTAGCCCAGGCGGCGCCGCCTATCCCCCATCTGAAAACACGTACAAAAAGAAGATCAAGCGCTATGTTGATCACAGATGCAGTAATCATCGAATACAGCGGAGTCCTGCTGTCGCCAAGAGCTCTGAGTGTTGATGCCAGAAGATTATACGCAGTTATGACCGGTATCCCGGCATAAGAGATCTTCAGGTATATCAGCGCCTGCGGTATCAGCTCTTCCGGTGTTCCGAGGAACTTCAGCATTTCCGGGGCCAGCAGTTCACCGGCCGCCATCAGGCAGACTGCAAAACCTGCACACAGAACTATGGAATTGCCAAAGCCTTTGCGAAGCCTGCTCTCATCGCCCCGTCCGAACGAATGCGCAAGGGTGATCGATACACCTTGTGACAGTCCCATTACCACTCCGAGAAATATCCAGTTTGGCCACGTAGATGCGCCAAGCGCTGCCAGAGCCGCGACACCAAGAGTCTTGCCCACTATCATGCTGTCGGCAACTGAATACATCTGCTGGAATATATTCCCGATCATCAGAGGAAACGCAAAGGTTACGATCAGCCTTACGGGCTTCCCCTCAGTCATAAGTTTAACGTGTGACTTCATAGTCCATTTCCATACCTGTTCTGATTATAGCACAGCAGGCGTTATACTGTACGGCATTTTCTGCCCATAGTTTAGCACGTTATTTTGTTACGATTATTCTATCATATACCAAATATAGCAACAACTATGTCAATTGAGCTGTTGGTTTATTCATTTCCCGCAAATGTTCTTCCTGCATATATGAATGCCTTATCAAATCAGAATATGTCCGTTTTTCCCAACCACATCCTCTTGCCGGTCATGACCACCTGTTAAATACCAGATATTATCATATTGCTTTTCTGTCATCCGTATTACACGGATCACTCCTGACCCAGGATCATGCGTTTCCAATCTCCGGATATGTTTTTCAGCTGTTTTTCTGCTGGGCGTGATCCGCATAAATAGTTCGGTACCAATTCTGAGATATCCATCAGAGTACAGGAACTTTCTCAACTCAGTATATGCCATCTTTGTACCTCTCTTGTTTGTAGGATCCAAAAGTACCAGAATCCGCATTATTATCATCTCCTCACTTTATTCCTTGACTGCTTCCAAGACTTCTATCGGCAGAATTATCGGAAGTTTTAAATTGCTGGCATCACCGGTAACAATCCTGTTACGAAAACTCCCAACCATCTCATCTATTCCTGATAATACGGACACTTTCGTATCATTGACCATACACGCATGGTGCAGTACCATTGCAATTTCCTTTCTTTTGGAACGGCTTAATACAGTAGAAGTTCCAGGATCACGCAGGGCAATCAAGTCCACCATTGCTCTCCAGGGCTCAATCAGATCATCAGCCAGATTAAATGCGTTAAGATAATTGTCATGATGAATGCCAAGAGCAGGCTGAAAACCAGCTAGTATTACAGCGCGGATTATTGCATTACGTATGACAGCATATCCATAATTTAAGCAGCTGTTCACCGGATCATCATTACGCCTGTTAAGGCCAGGATGAAGGTAATGGAAATAGTCTTTCGCCGCATTAGCCTCTATTGCATCTATTTCATCTGAAGCAGTTGACGTATAGCGGAGGATTTTTTCAGAGCCATCCCTTCCAAGCAAGGTAAGTGCTCGCGCCTGGTTTTCGATCTTCCGCATTATTATTTGTTTCCAAATTTGATCCTTTACATCTGAGTTGAGCATTATCTGGTTTCGCATAACTAAGGCCTGTCTGACATTTGAACGAATTGGAACAAGCATGCAGGACGGATGATATTTTTCATCAATTATCATTAAAGAAATCCCCGCCTCTGCGATCTGAGCTTGTGCCATAGTAGACATCCTGATATTCGCCCCGCTGCATACTATCGTTGTCAGATCCTCCAATGGAATCATTATAATTCCATCCTGATTTGTGATTTCGAGCTGAGACTTTCGCACATGGATCTCAGCAGAAGTACTGATTTCTAATGTCCTGAAGCCCATAATTGGTCCCTCCTTCTAACAAATAATCAATTCAGATGGATTCTTAATACCAAAACAAGACCACGAAAACAATATACCTTACGGTTGAATAGGTGTTTAATTATATGCATACGGAACGACTGTAGAATGATAGCAAGCAGAGGAAAATTGCTCCTACTCACAATTTTCCAGCCTTGGTGTCAGGACCCCAAACCCCGACCAAAAGCAATGTCATGACATCGGTTTTTGCAAATAAAATTTGTCAGTCGACTCATATATCCTTTTATAAAAAACGTCTGCAAAAATACTGGTCTTGACCTGGGTTTTTGATCTAAAACAGCCCTGAAAACGCACAGTCCAAACATACTTATAAATATCACTTAATAATCATGAGCGTTCATACATTAGTACCTCTTTCAGGTGTGAGCGTTCACATCATGCGGGGTTTCAGGGGCTTGCCCCAGAGGTGCGAAGTTGCCGATGAGCGCTACTTTGCTCTGCTTGCTACCCTTATGCATGCGCATTTTGTACTTTATAAAAACAAAATGAGTGCTCAAAACATATTGACGAACATTTGTTCTTTATTATATGATTGCCTTGCACTCAAACAGAGCGCTCCGGTGGGATGACACCAGTACTTTGACAACTGAATAATGTCGTTTTGAGGATACTGAAGTTGGTATCGGATTCTCCCCTTCTATTTGCTGCATACGACCACAATGATGTACATGTAGTCCAACTCCCGCATTTAACTATGCACGTACATTGGCCCAAATCAAATCTCTTTTGTTGGCTATTTGTACACAAAGGTTAGATGCAGATTTAAAGCTGATGTGGACCGTTATTTCTTCTTTGCAGTAAAGGAGACGTTTGTTCACATATGAGCAGAAGGAAGAGATTTATTCCGAAAGATATTGAGTCGGCGAAAGGAGTAGGCGACACATCGGCCAATATCTACCGCAGCATGTTGCTGCACCCGGCATGCAAGGATCTCACGGCCAGCCAGTTCAGGTTGTATGTATATTGCAAATCCGAATTATACGGAAAGAACCGGCATGACCTTGATGGATTCCCTGCATATGTACGGGAAGATCCGGCGTATTTTACGTTCAACAAGGCGAAGTGGCAAAAGGATGGATTATATGGTCTGTACTCCAATTCCGGGCAGTTCTACAGGGATATAAAAGCTCTAATAGAGCATGGCTTTATAGACTGTGTACAGAGCGGATACAGCACGAGGACAAAGAGCTTGTACAAGTTCTCAACCAGATGGCAGTTGTGGGGAACAGAAAACTTCACAGTGCCGACGAGTGTGATGACTACCTCGATGCTCCGGGAATTGAATAAAGAAGGCAGCAGCTCAGATGATGAGAAGTAATAACTGGCTGTTTCACTCTTGTCACAAGATGCCTGCCGTACTTATTACAGATCTTGACCAAGTATCGGGTATTCCAGAGGATTGCTTATTACACATACGCAATAACAGTCCGGCAACCTTATGGTTCTTCTTGGTACAGATCTGCTACAGATTATATAAATATTTACCATACCACGCGCCAATAAGGAGGCGATCTTATGACTAGTAAGACGCCTCACGAAGAAATCCGGCTTCAGGACCTTTACAGCGCAGATGATGTCTTGTCAACGATATACGAACAAGGTATATTGGACGAAGATGGCGTGCGACTCATTATGAGAAAAAAGCACCTGCAATTCGTGCTCAGTCATCATGAGCACAAGATCTGGCAATCTGCAGACGGGCGCTGGAAAACATATATAACAGATGAGGAATCCGGTAAACGGAAACAGATCTCCAGAGAATCTAGAGAAGATCTGGAAGACTTTCTCTATGACAAGTATCTTGCAGAGGATGAGGAGCTGGCGAAGAAACGCGCTACCATGGAGTCTTTGTATGACGATTGGGCTGAGTATAAGAGCCTTTTCGTCTCAGA
Organism: uncultured Eubacteriales bacterium; assembly: GCA_902786855.1. GTDB lineage: Bacteria > Bacillota > Clostridia > Peptostreptococcales > Anaerovoracaceae > Crickella. The sequence goes on from CADAEH010000002.1 coordinate 259,940, forward strand.
GGCTACGATCAAAAGAGACAGAAACACATGGAAAGCCTTATATAAAGACGCACCCATTGTGAAAAAACCTCTTGTCTCTATTACGAAAACAGAGCTGGAGCGATGGTTGCTCAGTGTAATTCGTTCAAAGAATATGAACAGCCACCAGTTCACCAACTTTATCAGTGTCGTAAGGCAGCTTATGGCGTATGCGGAAGAAATCGGAATAATAGAAAGCAACCCGGCCGAGAAGATCCACATACAAAAGAAGCGCATTCTCAAGCCTGAAGTCAAAGGACCTGCAATAACTCAGGTCTTCATGGAGGATGAGAGACAGATGCTGATAAAGCATGCGATGGAACAGTATGCTAAGCACAGAGATACTGTCCAGATTTTCACATCGCTGGCGATCGCATTCCTGCTATACGTCCCTCTCAGAAGAGGCGAACTCGTCGCTCTCAGATTTGATGATCTTGACGGGAACCGCCTTTACCTTACCGACTCATACAGTCATGATATGAAATGCCTTAAAGGCCGTCTCAAAGATATCGAAGGATGGAGGACCGTGGATGTTGTCCCTCCTGCCCTGGAGATAATCGAAAAGATCCGGCAGGAAAGGATCAGACTGGGCATGCCGACAGATGGATGCATATTCACTGTTAATGAAAAGTATAGCAGTCTGTATTCTGCCCTCGGTAAGTCTATCAATAAATACTGTGATGAGCTCGGAATACCTAGAAGGAGTCTGCACAAGACAAGGAAGACCTGCGCATCCAAGATGCATGCTGATGGTGTCAATGATTTGATCATTCAGGCACAGCTTGGGCACAAAGACCTCAGAACGACATTTAACTCGTATTGCTACGACGTTACTACTGACGCGGAGAGATACCGAGCAATTTCAGCATCACTGGCCTAGGTCATCCAACCAATGCAAAACTACAGACGCCCTCAAATCATTGATTATTCAACGCTTTGGGGGTGTCGTGCGTAGGGGCAAAAATCCAACCACATCCAATCAAATCCAACCACTTCCCGAACTAAAAAACCGTTGAAATTTCAACGGTTTGAATGGTGGAGCGTAGGGGGATCGAACCCCTGGCCTCAAGATTGCGAACCTTGCGCTCTCCCAGCTGAGCTAACGCCCCATGTCTATTGCCGATTGTTATTATAATCCTGGCGCCTTTCTTATTCAATCCCTTAAAACATATATAGAAATGATGATTTTTGTATAAATGTAATGTATTCTTTACATCATCATACTGTATATGGGAGGTTACTATTATGAAAAACCGCAGAATCAGACCATATCAGGTCCTGGCTCTTGCTTTGATCTTATTGCTCAGCATCTTTATGGCGGCATGTTCAGGAGGCGAAGAATCAGCAGAACCTGAAGAAAAAGCCGAAGTCGCAGCCAACCCTCTTACGGGAGCTACTGTTGATGAAGGCTTCGATGAGAATGCACTCAATCAGAGAATCGTCGCATTTGTTGTAGAGAATGCACCGGATGCAAGACCTCAGTGGGGCATGGATGATCCGGAATACTCACCAGACATCGTACTTCAGGGAGAGGTCGAGGCAGGAATCACAAGGACATTGTGGTTATACGCAGACTATAACAAGCTCCCTGAGATAATCGGACCGATGAGAAGTGCCCGCCCTCCTTATATCAAGTTCTCTGAGCTGTTCGACTCAATATTCATTCACTGGGGTCAGAGCTCTTCAAAGGGAAATTATATAGGTGCGACTACTGTTTTCAGAAGAGATAAGGTCGATCATATCAACCAGATGACATTCAATGATACAGTCGGTCTCTATGACCGTGATCACACACGCTCGGTCTCAATGGAGCACAGAGGTATCCTGTATGGGGACAAGGTTCCGGCAGCTATTGAAGCAAAGGAATTCAGAACAGAACCGAAAGAATACACACATCTTAATTTCAGTGATTTTGCATGGATCACAGGTGTAGTACCTGCACAGGCAGTGCGTGTCACCTACTCCGACAAGGCATCGTGGGAAAGAACTTACTGGAAATACAACAGTGAAGACAAGAAATATCACACAGCCAACTTTGATAATGATTTCGCAAGAGATAACTTGCTCATCCTCTATGACAACACTGAGTATGTAGATAAGGGTAACTATCACGGAGAAGTAGGCCATACAGTTACTTACTGCAACTACAATCTCGACGGCGGCAAGGGCTATATCATGAGTCAGGGCACTGTAAAGGAAATTGAGTGGAGAGTTGACGACGGCAAGCTCGTACTGATAGACGTACAGGCTACTAAGCTGGCTCAGGAAAGAGCTGCCGAGGCTGAAGAAGGCGAAGAAGCATCTGATGAGGATGCTGAACCGATCGAGATCAATGCCAGCCTCTATCCGGGCAAAACATGGATCGGCTGGGTTTCCAACAATAACGGAGGAAAAGTAGAAATAATCAACGAAGAAGAGTAACCTCATTCTCATTCATAGATCCATCTAAAGCAAAAAGCAGCGGTAGATCCAAGGGATCAGCGCTGCTTTTGCTTTTCCTCTTTTTTCTTCTCTGACCGTAAAGTTCAGGTCAGTCTTTCTGATGTTATTCTTTGCTCACATCGAGCCCAAGCTCGGCAGGCATGAATCTAGGACACACATTTTCATCTGTTACGATAACTGAAGCTGCAAGTCTGGTTCCTATTGCACAGGACTCTGCCATGGACTTTCCGTAAGTCAATCCGATCGCTACTCCGGAGAAGAAAGCATCCCCTGCCCCGGTCGTATCATTTACATCTACATTCTGTGATGGACAGTGACCCTTCTGGCCGTCAAGTCCGGCATAAACTGCTCCATCGCCACCCAATGTAACTACTATACCCTTCATCTGCGCCTGATGGATCTTATTATAAATAATATCGATCATCTCGTCTGACATCTTATTGTCATAATCTTCTGAGAAGAGAATACCGGCTTCCTGCCTGTTACAAACAAGACAGTCCAGCTGGCGTATAAGATCGCGGCGCTCAACTGCTATTGACATATTGGATACAACACCATACACTTTCTTGCCGTATTTGCCGGCAAGTGCGATAGTCTTTTTAAGAACAGGTACGTCTATATCGGTCTCAATAGCTATACTGTCTGCCCGGGAAAAAATCTCGTCTCCGTCCTCATCAAGGATCCTCTCGATACCGGAAAGATCAGGCCTTTTTGATATAGAGGCGACAACGTCGCCTGTATTGTCAAAAACTGCAAGCCATGTACCCAGCCCATCAGGAGTTCTTCTGACATAATCGGCACAGCATTGGTGCCTCTGCAGTTTCCTTATAACATCCTCGCCGAGAGAACTATTATCCACTACGCTCAGAAATGTCGGCCTAAGCTCAATGTTGGCTATATCTTCCGCTATATTCCTTGCCACGCCTCCATGCACTTCAATTACATGACCGGAATTGCGCCCGCCCGGTATATACTGTGCATGCGGATAGCCTTTTATATCTACAAAAGCCGCTCCTATGATCACGATACCTGTGCTCTTTATATTGTTCATAGCATTCTCCATGATGCCCCCGTCAGCATGACTGCCCTATATCCTCCGACATATTTTACCATACATGCTGGACATAAAGCCTGCATTTTATGATAATAATCACATGGAGCGCATAATCAGCAGTTTATTCAGGAAAACCCTGTTATTATTGTTTGTCCTTGCATTCATCATGCAAGGTTCGGTTTTTTATGCTCTCGCCACGGGTGAAACAGACAGTGCTGTTTCCGGTGATACAGATAATGGTATAACTGATGATGTCGGCCTCATTACGGCCGATGATGCAGCCAGCGCAGCGCAGGCAGCTGAAAACAATGAAAACACTGCCCCTCCGATCTCTTTTATCCCTAAAGACCGCTACAGTACACTCAAATATATCGATTTCCCATTCCTTGATACCAAAACCGTAGCCTATGAGTGGCATTTTCCATATGCCGACAAATTCTTCCGCAGGTCATCCGACTCATTCAGTATCAGTCTTGCCCAGGGTTCTCTGGGACTTGCTTTGTCAGCTTTCCGCAGTACACCTGATGTCGTGGCTCCTCAGTACGAGACATATCTGAAAGAGGCCGGATTCACTGATCTATACTCCTTTGGTTATGATCAGCCTACAACAGAGGATTCGCTCTCAGGAATAATCGGCAGCAAGAAAATCGATGATTTTACCCTTATCGCTGCAGTTACCTGTGGTCAGGGATATGAAAATGAATGGGCTGGAAATCTCAGAGTCGGCAGCGGCGACAGGCATGAAGGATTTAACAGAGCAGCTCAGAAGCTGGAAAACTATATAAGGAGATATATCAGGGACAATAAAATTGATGGTGAAAAGAAACTCTGGCTGTCAGGAATATCGCGTGCGGCTGCTGTCGGTAATATAACTGCAGCTGACATGATAGAGAGCGGAGAGTATGAAGATATATACGCTTACCTATTTGGCGTGCCGAGAACAACTAAGGCCCCTGTCAGATACTCCGGGATCTATAACATCTGCGGACAGTATGACCCTGTTTCTTCAGTTCCGTTGCAGTCATGGGGATATGAGCGTTACGGGACTGACCTGTATACACCGGCTCAGGAAGCAGAAACCAGTTTTACCGAACTGGCATCCTATGCTAATCAGGTCAGCCAAAGACTTGAGAATAAAAACTACCGCAATAATCCTGAGATCAATTATCAATTGCATCTTATCATGGAGTTTCTGGGAGAATTCTTCCCTACTTCGGAAGACTATGCTGAAAGATTCCAGGATGAGCTGATCAATGCCTGGAACCATCATGATCATGAACACCTCGCTACTATGATCAAGTCTGCTATGTCGGATGTCGATACTTCCGACCCGCGTGAGAGATACTCCAGAAGAGTTTTCATCGATTACATTTCATATATTGCAGCACAGCACATGCGCTATGAACAGCGTCAGGTCAAGGTCGGCAGCTGGGATCCGGACGAGTCTCTGGCAGCCAATGTTGCGCTTGAGCACAGACCATCAACTTATGTCAAATGGCTTTTCGCCCATATAGATGACCAGGATATGCTCCTTGGCAGTGTAACATCCAGGAGGATCGCTTTCGATGGCAACGTAAGTGTAACCGTATGCCAGGATGGCGTTCCCCTGACATGGATCGATGATAAAGGCAATGTCTATATTCCTGAGCCTGCCTCAGATTACAAAGGTGAAGCACTTCCCGAACTGTTCATGATGAAAAACGGCCGTGAAACTGTGGTCAGCCTGCCATCCGATGAAGAATATTATATAGAGATAGGATCAGCAAAAGGCGGTCATCTTACCTACTTTGATGTGAATGTTTCTCCTAAAAGTCTTATGGGAAGCTCTGGTCAGATGTGGTTATGCATGCTGCAGCCGGGCCGATACGGATTCACCGTCACCCCGGGACAGGAACTTGCTGATCCGGAAACCATAGATGGCGGACTTACAACATCCGGAAGCATCGATTTTAAATATTCGCCTGCGATCGTTATGAGTAATGAGCTTGATTCGACAAGAATGTCATATCTCAGTCTCAGCAATGCTCTCGTATTCACAACATGCGTGATCGGTTTTCTTCTGCTGCTGGGTATGATCTGTCTGGTCACATCTCTGATCCACTGGTATAAAATAAAAAGGCTTGGTCACAAGCCTTACTCAAACTGGTATGTCATTGTCCCGCATATCATAGTTATTGCGGTCTTTGCTGCAATGACTCAGTTTTTCACGTTCTTTCTGTTTTCTATCGGAAGAGCCAGAGCTGAATGTGCTGCAATCTGTGTGCTCTTTATCTTTCTGCTCGCGCTCAGGGGAAGCCTGCGCAGCAGACGCAGATCAACAACTGTATACACACTTGCGATGTTTGCGCTTGTACCATTGACGCAGCTTTATTACCACAATGGCCCACTGGACACATATTCAACTGTACATATGATTCTGTACTTCCTGATTGTCGCACTGCTCACCTATGGTGCGGTGCGTACATTCCCGCAAGACGCAAAAGATAAAACCGTTCCGGCCGCTTAACCTTTCTCCATCGCGATAGGTCCGGTACGTTGTATCTCAGAGATACCATAGCTTTTAAGCATCTGAATGAAATCCTCGACGCCTTCCGGATCTGAATGATACTCAAGCAGCAGATGCTTAGGCATCACCTTCATTATCTTCGCGCCTGTTATCTGGCAGAGTTCGATCAGCTGAGATCTGTTGGATGCATTGTATGCTACTTTGACCAGCATCATCTCAAGGCATATGCTCTTAGCCTCATTGAGTCTCCTGACTCTTATCACATTGACTTTTTTATTGAGTTGCTTTTCTATCTGGTCGATAGTCCTCTGATCACCGGTGCTTATTATGGTCATGCTCGAGATCTCATGGTTGTCAGTCTCTCCTACCGCAAGGCTGTCTATATTGAATCCACGGCGGGCAAAAAGCCCGGAAATCGACGAGAGCACGCCGTCCCTGTTTTCAACGAGTACAGAAAAAATCCCTTTCATTTCGTTATCTCCTGTTGTCTCTCATCTGTTATTTTACGTTATCTTCTCCGGACACATCACATACCATCAGGCATGCACCCTCACAGCCCAGGAATCTGTCCAGTTTCTCATCGAGTTCTTCGGTCGATGAACACCTGAAATATGGCATATCATACGCTTCAGCGATCCTCTCATAATACGGCCACTCTCCCAGAGCAACGCCCTCATAATGCGAATCGTATGCGTTCTTCTGGTACTCTCTTACCAGACCCAGATAATTGTTTTTTACGATGATGACCTTGATATCCAGACCGTTCTCACGTACTGTTGCTAGTTCATTCATGCACATCTGAAATGCACCGTCTCCGCATACGGCAACTGTCTGCCTGTCCGGAGCATAGAACTTAGCACCGATAGCTGCAGGAATAGAATATCCCATTGTTCCCATTCCTCCTGTCGTGAGGAAACGTCCTTCCTTCATCACATAGTTATCAGCGCTCCACAGCTGGTTCTGTCCGACATCAGCTACATATATAGCATCATCATCCATCTTGTCTGAAAGCATCTGCACAAGAGTATTAGGATTTACGAACCTGTCGCTGAACACTCTGCTGTCTACAGTGCTGTGCTTGATCTCCTCAAGCTCATCTGCCCAGCTCATATCTGTCACTCTGATATCCTGCTCGGTAAGTATTTCAAAGATATCTTTCACATCTCCTACCAGAGGGATGTTCGGACCCATATTCTTTCCTATCTCAGCAGTATCGATATCTATGTGGATGACAGCAACACGCTTTTCAAGTCTTTCAGGTTTTGGTATCGCCCTGTCTGCAAGTCTGGCTCCTACTATGAGGAGCAGATCCGCCCTGCTTACGGCTTTATTGGCATAAGGCTTGCCGTTATTGCCAAGCATTCCGAAATTAAGAGGATGCTTTTTTGGCAGCACACCCATACCCATCATAGTATGTACAAGTGGAATATTGAACTTCTCGCAGAATTCTTTTACAAGCTGCTGCCCGCCGCCGAGGATCACTCCGCCTCCGGCGCATACAAGTGGTTTTTTTGCCTGATTGAGAGCTGTTACAACCCTGCGCATCTGGTTCATGTTAACGCGTATCTCAGGCTTGTAACCTCTTATGGATACACCCTCAGGGTACACGTAATTCTTCCTCAGCTCGCGATTCTGGATATCCATAGGTACATCGATCAGTACAGGTCCTTTTCGCCCTGTAGAGGCGATATAGAAGGCTTCTTTGAAGACCCTCGGGATGTCGTCCGGATCCTTGACAAGGTAGCTGTGCTTGACGAATGATTCTGTCGCGCCACGCATATCGGCTTCCTGGAAAACGTCTCTTCCGAGCAGGTCACTTGAGACCTGACCTGATATGGCGACGATAGGAATGCTGTCAGCATAAGCTGTAGCCAGCGCAGTGATCAGGTTGGTTGCTCCCGGTCCGCTCGTGACCACACATACTGCAGGTTTTCCGCTCATCCTTGCATATCCGCTGGCAGCATGGCCGGCATTCTGCTCCTGTCTGACAAGGATATGCTCTATATCTGAGTTGTACAGACCTTCGTAAAAAGGTGCTATAGCTACGCCCGGATATCCGAACACCTTGGTAATGCCTTCATTTTTAAGACATTCAATCATTGCTTGTGCGCCTGTCATTTCTGACCCCCATTTATAAATCTTTCTTCAAGTAGTTCAATGATCTCAATATCTGACGGAAGCCATTTTACCTGTCTGAGATCATCACATGGCAGCCATTTCGCTGCTTCATGCTCAAGCAGTGTAAGGCTGCCGCTCACCACACTGCAGAGAAAACAATCCATCGAAACATGAAACTCAGGATAATCATATTCAATAGTTGTAAGATACTCATCGACTGTGATGACAGTATCCAGTTCCTCAACTATCTCCCGCTTCAGTGCCTCTTCGGCCGTCTCGCCGGGTTCCAGCTTTCCTCCCGGAAATTCCCACCAGTCCTTATAGTTGCCGTATCCTCTCTGTGTAGCAAATATCCTGTTGCCGTCTGTAATTACAGCGGCAGCTACTTTTATCTTTTTCATGCTTTATACTTTATCAATCGCTGTCTGCAGTCTGGAATGGACTGTTGACAGCGCCCTCTCCTATTTTCTGCAAATACTCAAGGAGATCCTTATACCTTGCCTCCTGAGAAGCGTTATTGACATCCCATTGTACATCCGTAGGGTAGATTGCTACAAACACCTTATTGGTGTTACGTCCCCTTCCTGCAATGTGGTAGCTCGGGATATTTTCGTATGAAGTGTCATCCGGATCATATGCCTTGATCGTCACGAGATTTCCGCCGCATCCTGCGTTCTTACCCGGAATATATACGACAGAGAATGAATCCGGTGTATCCTGTTCGAAATCCCAGTCTTCATATCCGAGAGGCATGGTCAGAAGGAAGTCATTGCCGTATAGATATACAATGGTATCCTCTTTCTTTATCTGTGATCCTGCCAGGATATCATATTGATCCTGATTGCCCCCTGTATTGCTTTGTCCGGAGTTGCCGCCAGTGTTATCTGAACCGCCCTGCATCTTGCTTTCTACCTGAGAGAGGGCTGCAGCCATCTCTGTTGACAGGTCATAATCTCTTACTGTTCCGTCAGTAAGACTGTATATCCTGATCGTCCGGCTCTTTGCGCGCAGCATATAATCGCTGAATCTGAACCCGAATGATTTGCCGGGAAACCTGACATCACTTCCAAGGTCTTTTTCGCCGTCAGCTGAATGCAGTCTGACATCTCCGTCTTCGTCAAGATAGAGTACGTTGGTGCCGTTGGTCCAGATACAGTCCTCATATTCATTGATATCTTCATCAAGGTCTATCTCTTCGACCTTGTCTGCACCAATGGAATACGCTTTGAGATCGTCCCCTTCAATATAATAAAGCTTGCCGCCTGCCTGTTGTATCACTGCTGCCGGTGCAAGATCAGCAAGAGAAGTGTCGTCCTTAAAGTCAAGGCTCAGCAGATGGAGACTTCCATCCTTTTTAGTATAGTATATACCATTGGATGTGACCTCAAAATCGCCGGTTTCAGTGGTAAGGTCGACTTTTTCGCCTCCGTCTGTCGGAATATAACAAAGCGAAGTTCCGTATACGAAGAAGATTTTATCGTCAAATATCTGAAAATGATTGAATTCTGACAGCCTTTCTTTCCAGAGGACTACAGGCTTGGCTGATGACTGGCCGCTTGTGAACATATCCAGATCATATTTGAACAGTCCGTCACTGGCAGATACGTACAGATCATTGCCATAAACTGCCAGTGTATAGATATTGCCGGTGAAACCGCCTTCTATAACGAATTCTGACAGACTGCCTTCCTGAAATTTTGCACTGCACAGCAGATTGTCATATCCGAAGAAAGCTATGTTGCTGTCATGAACATACACGCTTCTTCCCATAACTGTATCGTCTGAGATAGCAGAATAGTCTTCATTGCTTCCCCCATCGCTGCCATTACAGCCTGCGAGCGACAGAACCGTTATGATGACCAGAAGTAATACACACGCCTTAGAAATCCACTTCTTCATGATGTCCCTCCCAAGGTCACTTCAGTCACTGTTTATTTCCTAAAATGTTATCACAAAACAGATAGTAATGGAATTATCAGTACCATCCGCTTCGCTGGAAGTGTGCCCATGCATTGGATGGTGAACCGTATCTGTTCCTTATGTAGTTAAGACCCCATCTTATCTGAGTATTACCATTTGTAGCCCAGTCAGAGCCTTCCGATGCCATTTTTCTCCCAGGCAGTGCCTGCGGGATTCCATGTGCTCCGGAGCTCTTGTTATGTGAATTAGGATTCCAGCCGGATTCTCTGTTCCACAGTTGTATCAACGCATACATCTCAGTATCTTCCCACCCGTAACTGGACATAAGTGACAGAGCATATCTCTGGTAATCCCCTTTTGCTCCGGTCGCAGTTATCATAGGCGGATCGGTAGACAGGAAATCGCTGTAAACATAATAATCTTTATCATCATTTTCAAAGTCGATCAGACTCCAGTTGTTGTATGTTACACCTATCCGGTGTACGCTCGCATACATGCTGAGAGAGCCTGCAGTATCATATCCCTCACCAGGGCCATATCTGTAGTTGACGCTCTGCACTGCCCAGGCTTTCTCATCTCTAGTCTCAGAGATCTGCTCAGAAGCTTTTTTTACATACTGTTTCATGTTCTTTTTGATAGGCTTGGTATCAAAATTCTCAAGAGTGGATGCAATACGTTCGCAGCGTCTCTGAGCTATATGTTCTCCTGATATATATAAGATGACACAAGAAGCAGCCGAGGTAAAGCACAGCTCGGCAATAATGAACAGTATCAGCAATGACCTATGCGATTGTTTTTTCTGTGTACGCAAAAGTCCCTCTCCTTACCCATAGCAGCAGATTGTCCACATTATACAGCATTGGGTAATTTGAAGGACTAATAATAAATGGAAATTCAGAATTCTTTACGATAATCAGCGCTTTTTTATCGCAAGATCTCTTTGCAAAGCTATTATCTTTTAGCTCAGCCTCAGAATCCGACTCTCAGGAGTCTCTTTCTTTCTCTTTTTTTCTCAGGCTCTGATTCTTCCTGACCGTCTTTGGATCCGGTACCCTGTTCCGATGAGTCTCCTTTTATCCCTGCAATTGCCTCATCGGTGATCTCCGAGACCTTTTTCTCAAGATCAGTCTCCGGGTTTCCTTCCGGCGCATCACTTTTGTCATCAAGGTCTTTAAGGTCATCGATGGTTATCGTTGAGAGCATCTCTTCGTCAACATTCTCAAGATCAGCTACTCTGGACGCCTGATTGGTTATTATCTTTTCAAACAGATTCCTCACTTCCCTGGCATTTGCGAAGTTTTCGCCCTTAGCAGCTTCCAGGCGGATGATCTCTTCACGGACTGCTTCAGCAGCTTCATCAGTCAATTTGTACTGATATTTATTACACTGCATCTTGAATATCTCCTGCAGCTCGTCAACTGTATAGTCAGGGAACTCAAAAAACTTGTTGAATCGGGATCTGAGTCCCGGATTACTCTCTACAAAAGCCTTCATCAGTTCAGTATAACCCGCAACGATAACAATGAACTTATCGCGGTGATCTTCCATAGCCTTGAGGATCGTATCGATCGCTTCCTGCCCGAAATTCTCACCTTCCTGATTGAGGGTATAGGCCTCATCGATGAAGAGCACCCCGCCCATTGCTTCCTGGATCTTTTTCTGGGTCTTGATAGCAGTTTGCCCAACATATCCGGCAACCAGTCCTGATCTGTCAGTTTCTATGAGTTGTCCGGTAGACAGAATACCGATCTCTTTATAGAGCTTGGCAAGAATTCTCGCGACAGTAGTCTTGCCTGTTCCCGGATTTCCTGAAAAGACAAGATGGAGCGAAACAGGAACAGCTTTCATCCCCTTTTCCTCACGCATCTTCCTGACCTTGGCAAGTCCGATAAGCTCCTCGACATCATGTTTGATCGTTTCGAGTCCAACCAGCTCATTAAGCTCTTCCATTCCTGATTTTTCCGGCTCTTTAGGTTCATCCGGTTTCTCAGATGCCTGATTCGCATATTCGATCTCGGTCACGACGTCTGACTCAATAGTCTGCTCACCGGAACTGGCGGAATTGCTTTCTCTGATTGTATCCTTGATCCTGTCAGCAGACCTGTCGATCCTGTCTCTCCTGTAGTTGTCTCTTGTCCGGCCGGAAGGTTTTTTAGAACCGTCTTCCCCAAGAAAATCGTCAAACACACCTTCGTAAAAGTCTTTGTATATATCTTTAAGTTCGTCTTTCATGTCTCTCATTTCAACAGATCCTTCCTATGATGCAAATGCTGCAATAATAATATCATAGTGTCATCTCATATTCTGCGCAATTTTAAAACATGACGGGGCTATATGGCAGTAGCCGTGTGGATTTTTCTCCAGATACTTCTGATGATATTCTTCTGCAGAAAAGAAATTCTCAAGTGGCAGGACTTCTACAGCAAGGGGTGTTCCCAGCCGCTTTTCTTCCTCGTCGTATACCTTGCGGATCTCACACAGCATATCAGGATCTGTATAGTAAATACCCGTTCGATACTGGATACCGACATCATTTCCCTGTCGGTTGACTGCTACCGGATCAATGACCATGAAGTAGTACCTTACCAGTTCCCCGAGGCTTATCTTGTTCTCGTCGTATTCTACCAGCACTGTCTCGGCATGCCCGCTGCTTCTGCATACTTCTTCATATGAAGGAATTCGGTCAGGTCCGTTCGCATAACCGACTTCTGTCCTGATGACGCCTTCAAACTGATCGAAAAACTTCTGTGTTCCCCAGAAACATCCGCCTGCAAAATATATAGTTTTCATATCTTTCCTCACTTTCCGGAAACTCCGGAATCGCTATGATCCATGGAAATGGCAGCCGAAATCTTCCTATTTTGGCAAATACAATTTGCTTAGTATGATCTCTTTTGCACGGTCAGGCATGATGCGAAGCAATTGCATCAGAGCTTTGTACTCTGCCCCGACCGGCACCCTTGCAGGCGGATCTTTTCTGCCCGCAAGTGCAAGGGCTACTTTTGCAACACTGTCAGGAGATCTCCCGCCCTGCTCATCGGCAGCCATTTTTGCGATACTTTTTTTAAGTATATTACTGTAATCATCTGTAGTTTCCTCTGGTCTTGATTCCTGCATGATTCTTGCAGCTGTAAATCCCGTCTTAGTATCGCCCGGCTCTATTATACACGCTCTGACACCATACTGTCTCATCTCCATGCGCACGGCATCCGTGAATGCTTCAAGAGCGTATTTACTTGCTGAATACTGGCTCTGCATCGGAATGGACACTCTGCCAGCGATAGAGCCGATCACTATCAGCAGACCTTTTCGCTGATCCCGCATCCTTGTAAGACATGGCTGAGCAGCATTCAGAGTTCCGAAATAGTTGACTTCCATCTGTTTTCTGGTCAGATCAGAAGAAGTAGTCTCTGCAGGCCCAGCTACTCCCATACCTGCACACAGGATCGCTATATCCACTTCCGGGAGCTTTTCTACAAAATCTCTTACTGCTGCTTCATCCGTTACATCCAGACGTCTGAGTGCAAGACTGCCCCCGCCGGGGTAGCTCTCTGTTTTTTCTTCAGTATTACGAGACACTCCTGTAACTGAATATCCTTTTCTGGCAAAAGCAATAGCACATGCCTGTCCTATACCTGATGATGCTCCCGTCACGAAAACATTCTTGCCGTAGAGGCCGTTTTTATGTCCATCATGTCTGTTGAAAATGGATATCATCTGTGTCCTCCATCTGCTTTGTCAATACGATATGCATAGTAATTCTATCATATTGCCCATGCCTGATGTATATGTTAATGGATTCTTATCCGGCATGGATGCGAACCATTTACAATCTATGGATTTTATTGACCATTTGTAAAATAATAGTTGCCTTTATTAACCGATTGGTATAAAATACACCACATGTTACCGGGTGTCGTTTACGATACCCTTTTGTATTGCTGCAGCCCGCTGAAGCAGGCTCAGCTATAAATTAAGGAGGAAATTTATATGATATTTCAACTATACAGCAACCATGCTGTAATGCAGCTCATCGGTTGGGTACTGGTATTCTGCGGACTCATTATCATGAATGAGATCGGACGCCGTACCAAGCAGGGAGGCATCGCCGTATTCGTTGTTATCCCGGTCATCCTGACGGTTTACTTCATTCTGGCACACATGGGAATGTTCGGCGGATCCGAGAACCCTACTGTCGCTTTTATGGACGGATGGTTCCACTATTTCAAGCTCTATGCAGCTGACATCGGATGTGTCGGTTTCATGATGATCAAGTATAAATGGGGAATCGGCAAGGAAAAGTGGTTCAAGTGGTTCCCATGGTTCATCGTTGCAGCCAACATCATGATCGCTAATGTTTCTGATATGGAATCAGCTCTGGCAGCATTCTCCATTACCGGTGACCTTTCCGGCGCATGGTGGGCTTCTAACGAAGGTGTATTCATCTATGGCGGATGGTGGAACGTTGTAAATGCCATCGCAGGTATGATCAACATCTTCTGTATGACAGGCTGCGTGCACCTGCTCACATCAAACGACAAGAATCAGTCGGATATGATCTGGGCAGACATGACCATCTGGTTCATAGTCGCATACGACATCTGGAACTTTGAGTACACATACCTCAACCTGCCTACACATTCATGGTACTGCGGTGTAGCACTGCTTCTCGCTCCTACATTCGCAAACGCACTGTGGAACAAGGGTGCATGGATCCAGAACCGCGCAAACACTCTGGCTATCTGGTGTATGTGGGCACAGGTCGTTCCTGCATTCCAGCTCTCCAGCAGATTCGCTGCAGCGCTTCCATCAGTATACGGCGGAGCTACTGCTAACGGTATCACAACTATGGATCTGTATGCTAAGGCTATCGATCTCTTCAATGCAGGCGCAGGCAAAACAGCACAGGCCGGTGAGATCATTTCATCCATGGGCATAACTGCTGACCCAAGAGCTCAGGGCGTTGTCGCTATCCTTGCTATCGTGGCTAACGTGATCTGCATCGCTGTGATCATCAAGCGTTCGATCGCAATGGGCAAGAACCCATACTCAAACGAAGTATTCGTAGGAACAAAGGATTACGAAGAGGCAATGGCAAGAGCAAGCGTAGAAGCTTAATTCTCCAGCACAATAGCACTCACATAAAACGTCCCGGACTTCGAAATTCCGGGACGTTTTGATTTGAACTGATCGGTATGGCTGAATGTCATAGCTCTGAATATATCATTCTGTTTTTTCCTCGGTCAGAGCGCATAAGTGATATGTGATCAACTGTCATTGATGTACCAAAGTACGGTTCAAGTTCTTCTGCAGGAACATCCTCAAGCCTGCCATGTGCTCTTCTGATGATCGTGATATGCGGAGAAAACTTCTTCCTGTCAAAAGGAACATCAGCCTCTGCCAACGCACGTCTCAGTCTTCTGCTGATTGATTGCAGAGGTGCACTGTTTTCTATTCCTGCCCACCACAGATCTCTGAATGCTCCTACACCCTTAAGTGAGAGCACAAATGGCCTTATTTCAATACTTTCTACTATTTCTTTCACTCTGTCCGGATCGTCATACTCGCCTATGAAAGCCAGAGTCAGGTGCATGTTTTCGGGTATAGTATCTCTTCCGCGGATGCCATATGTTCTCATGGTATCCTGAATATCGATGAGCGCATCCTTCATCTCATCATTCAGATTTACGGCAATGAATAGTCTCATATCTATCTTCCGATTTTCTGCCACATGAGATATCTGAGGACTCTATTGTTGAAATCCTTTGTCTGCTCATATACTCCATGGCTGTATCCCTCATACATATACATCTGGCTGCCTGGTATCCGGGCATTCATTTCGGATGATGCATCCGGTCCGATCACTCCGTCCTGATCGGCGCCGATAATAAATGTCGGGCATACTATCCTGTCGAGCTCATCATATGTATCATGTTTCAGGCAGGACCTGCAAAGAATGCGGAATCTCGTGTAGTCTTTTGGCTTTACACTTGCGATCAATTGGTTGACCATACGAGCGCGTTCCAGGTATTCTCCTGTATATGAGCGTTCGGCGGTGTCCAGCAGTATGCCTTTATAGTCATCTCTGTCAGCCATATCGAGCCATGTTTCAATGGACTCTTTCAACAGATCACTTGGTCTGGATGCGGTCACAGCCAATACAAGGCTGTTTACCTTTTCAGGATGGTCGATAGCCAGCTTCTGTGCTATCATTCCGCCCTGTGATACTCCGAATATACTTGCTGATCCTATCTCCAGCGATTCCATGATAACACTAAGATCATCCGCCATATCTGCAGTAGTAAACCCGTCAGGCATATCGTTTCTTCTGCTGAACACATATACCTTGAAGTTTTCCGCAAAGCATCTGTACATAAGTGCAAAAGGCACGGCGATCCCTTTTGCAGTTTTGAATCCGTCACCTACTCCGGGAAGCATGATAAGAACATCGCTGCCTGATCCGAAGCTGATATAATCACAGTCAGTTCCGTTATACTCAATATTTTCATTTCGTGCATTCAGTAACATTTTACCCTTCTCCTGCCCTTCTGAATGATCATTTCAAAAGTTCTTCATAGTATTCTTTGTCCTCGTCTTTGAATACATTGAAAATGATCCTGTCCAAGCTGTCATTATCAGCTTCCATCCATTCGCTCACAGTCCTGACCGCGATCTCGGCAGCTCTGTAGTTAGGGAAATTGAATACACCTGTTGAAATGCAGCAAAAAGCAACACTTCTCAGGCCATTATCTCTGCACATATCTAGCGTATTCCTGTAGCAGTCAGCCAGAGCCTCTTCATGCTCCGGAGTCAGGCTGTACTGTACCATCGGTCCTACTATGTGGATCACTTTTTTTGCCGGCAGATTATAGGCGTCTGTCAGCATAGGAACTGAAGTCGGCTGCTCATAGTCATCGCCGAATCTCAGCCTGAGCGAATTCATGTTCCGGCTGCATTCTCTGCGCAGCTGCACACCGGCATATGTATGGATACAGTTGTCGATACAGTTATGCATAGGTATAAAGCATCCGAGCATCTGTGAATTAGCGGCATTCACTATAGCATCAGCAGAAATCCTTGTGATATCACCTTGCCATATCGATAGTTTGTCAGCAAAAGGCTGTGTACTGCCGAGACTTTCTCTGACAGTTTCTATCATTGATACATTGACTATTCCCTTTTCAAGCGCACGTCCTTTCAGATATGAATCCTGTACAGTTAAAACTGCTGCAGATGCGGGCTTTGGCATACGCACGTTCATCAGACATCTCAGCAGGCGCTGCTTTCCTTCTGTATCGTCCGGGGTCCTTACTCTTCTGTATTCGTTAGTTTCATTCTTGAAATTTTCGACCAGATAATCCAGTCTTTCTTTCTGTGTCAATGTTCCGCTCATGATCGTTTACCTTTCACAGATTTACTCTTTTCATCAATTAGCTGATCTCATTTTCAGTCTCCGAGATCAACTTCTATCAGGCTGCCTTCTCTTGTTTTTGTCACTTTGATCTGCTGAGGAATGTTTTCTTTAAGCTCTTCTCTGTGGCTGATAATACCTACAAGCTTATTCGTACTTGAGAGGTCCATGAGTATGTCCATGGCATTCTCGAGCGACTTCCTGTCAAGCGTACCGAATCCTTCATCTATAAACAAAGCGTCCATCTGGATCCCCCCAGCATTGGCGGAAACAGTATCTGAAAGACCCAGCGCAAGACTGAGCGATGCCTTAAAGCTTTCTCCTCCGGAGAGATTCCCGACCGGTTTTCTGTGTCCGGTATGGTTATCGAGCACTTCAAGGTCAAGGAACGTGTTGCTCCTTTTTCCCAGAGAGTCTTCCTGTCTGAACAACTCAAACTGCCCATCACTCATAGGCAGGAGTCTTCTGTTTGCGGCACGAATGATACCATCAAATCCGGTCGCCTGTATGTATTGCTCAAGTGTTATCTTGCCGTTCTTAGTCTGTCCTCTCACCAAGTCGTACAGATTCTTCAGGATAGTGCATTTTTTCCTGGCCTCCGACAGAACATCGATCTGTTTCTCTATGTTATCTATTATGTCTGAATTAGTCTTGATCCTCAGATCTATCTCAGTTTTACTGTTTCTGGATGCATTGACTCTATCCTGCTGTTCTTCGACATCTGCCCTTAAGGACTCAATGTCAGTCGGAGTCTTGCCGGCTGCATCTTTCTCTGCCTGTATCAGCTGCGTTCTGTTGATCTCGAGGCTGGTCTCGTATTCACTGATCATCCTGTCTTCTTCAGTAATAACAGTATCTGAAACAATAAATTGCTTCATCGTCTCTATATCCCCGAATCCGCATTCATGCAGTTTTATGTCAAGCTCATTTTTCAGCCCCTTTTCATCTTCTGAAATACGGTCCAGTGTACCTTCCAGTGTCAGGACAGAAGCTTTCTTTTCAGCAGCAGCAGTCTCAGATGTCTTTTTATCATCTTCCGCGGTTCTTATAGCATCAAGCAGCTGTTTTGCTTCTTTTCCGGCTTCATTCATTCTTTCTTCTGCGGCATTCCAGTTATCATAACTGAGTTCTCCTATATTCTTAAGAGATGTCGCCGCCTCAGTCATGGCCAGGGATAGATTGTGGATCTCTGTCGCATTATCCTCTTTTTCTTTCCTGAGAGCTTCTGAATCCTCCTCCTGAGCCTTTTTAAGAAGCTTTTCAGTCTCCTCAAGTCTGGTGCAGCCTGCTTCTGCCTCTGCGATCCTCTCCTCAGTATCTGTGATTCGCTGTAAGACAGTACCGTCTGCGGTAGTGGTTATCTCTAATAATTCACCGATCCCAGTCGAATCCGTGCTGATCGACAGCAGTTCATTTCTGAAGCATTTCGTGACTGCCTGCCTGATATTGATTTCAGTACTTTCAAGTACTGCTTTTTCTGCCGTGGCATTCTGGAGTGCTTTATTCTTTGACTCTCGGGCTTTTTCTTCCGCTTCTTTCAGCTGATCAAGATCATCCTGAGTGATGCTGTCCTTAGGCAGAACTGCAAGCTCAGGGTGATGGACAGATCCGCAGACCGGACACTTTTCTCCTTCTTTCAGGTCCTTAGCCAGTATTCCCGCCTGGTTTTGTTCATATATCTTTTCTGCTTCCCATCTTGCGTGCAGAGCCTCATCATACTTTTTGCCTGCACTTTCAAAAGTTTTCTGAACTTTCTTCAGATTTTCGGATTGAAGCTTCCAAGACTCCTGTTTTTCTCCGAGTATATCCCGGATGTCCTCCTGCAGTGTACTAAGTGAATTATGCAGAATGCTAAGTGTATTCAGTTCTGAAGGTTTATCTTTCAGCAAATCGACTGTTTTCTTATATTGTTCGATGTTTTTCTTGAGTTCTTTTTCTTTTTCATCGATTTCATTTTCCTTATGCTTTAGTTTTTCCTTCAGATCCTTATGGTTGCTGATAATCTTTATCAGTTCATCTCTTTTGGTATAATCCGGTTTCTGTCTTGCGATCGCCTCAGATTCCTTAGCCAGCTCATCAGCATGAGGCTTCTTTTCTTCTGCTGCTTTCAGTGCATCTGCAGCATTTGCGGCTTTCTCTTTAAGCCTTTCAAGTTCCTCTTTGCTGACTCTGATATTCTCTTCCGTATCAGCTCTTTCTCTGCACTTTGCAAGCCAGCTATTGTAGGCAGGTGCAGCATTATATGTTGCAGTTTTCTGCCTTGAAAGTTTCTCTCTCAGAGAATCCATCTCAGATTTTTTCTCATCAAGCTCTGTTTTCTCTTTCTTCAGATCATTGAGTCTTCTGATAAAGCCGTTATTTATCTCCGCTGTAGCAAACCTGCTCTTAAGCTTATCAAGTATCGACTCTTCTCTTCTGATCCGTTCCAGGATCTCTTCCGATGACTCTATATCACAAGAAACTATTCTTTCAATTACATCTGTAAATACATCAGCATTCCAGGCACTGTTACTTGAAGCAGCTTTTTCCTGCATATCGGTCAGCTCTGTTTCCAGTTCAGTACCTTCCGGGGCACTGGCATCACCGAAATACTGTAATATACTGCTCTCTGTATGTATCCTTTCTTTATTACATGCATCAAGACGGTCTTTGAGTCTGAACTCGATATTCTTATAGTTTTCTGTCATAAAGATAGTTCTGAGTATCTCAGTCCTTTGCTCCGTCTTAGCGAACAACAGATCTCTGAACTCACCCTGAGCAATCATCACGATCTGCTTGAATTGTTTCTCATCGATTTTGAGCAGATCTTTTAAGGCATTTTCAACTGGCTTAAGACCTTCTACCGGTGCTTTTCCCTCTTCATAGAACACAGCTGTTTCCTGCTGATGAACAGTGCCTTCTCCGCGCAGCTTTTTTCTTTCATATGAAGGTTTCCTCATGACATGATAATTCTTCCCCTGATGTGAAAAATAGAAGTCAACATAGCTTTCGCATTCCGGCCCGGCATATTCGCTCCTCAGGTTCTTAGTGTCACGATAGCGTCCGCTGGTAGATCCATAAAGAGCAAAGCAGATAGCATCAAATATGGTCGTCTTTCCGGCCCCGGTATCTCCGGAGATCAGGAATAGTCCTCTTTCCTCAAACTGGTCGAATCTGATCTCAGGGACTTCTCCGGCATAGGGACCAAAAGCACTCATCTTTAATTTAATCGGCTTCATTGATCACACCTGCCTCTCTTGCTGCTGACAGAATAACATCAAGCTCTTCACTGCTAATCCCGGTTCCGTACATCTTCATATAAAAATCTGAGATAAGTTCTTCAAATGACTTGTCGATTACAATTTCTCCGATATCAAAATCCTCCAGTTCTTTCGTATGGGAGTTATGATAGTCTATTTTGACTGTATTAGGATAATATTGCTGTACTATCCCCATAACATCGTTGATGATTTCTTCATCCGTAAGTGTGACATACATATAATCATCAGGATCCACGATATTCTCCGGGCTGAGAAGCTGTTTCAGTCTTCCTGTGATATGACGGAGATCCTTCTGTGGTTTTAACGGGATCAGTTCTATTTCTACATTACCTTTCTCACCGATACTGATCAAAGGGACAGATTTGTCGCTTTCCGCTTCTGCCAGAGAATACTTGAGTACAGATCCGGAATATCTGATATGTTCATAGCCTACACTCTGAGATGAATGCAGATGTCCCAGTGCCACATAGTCAAAACTTTTGAATATTTCACTGCTGATCTTCTCGATCAGGCCAACGTTCTGCACAGAAGCTCCTTCTGATCCTGCGATCTTAGGATCTGTATTTCCCTCAACAAACTGATGCCCAACAAGTATATTTCTCGCGGCATAGTCTATGTCAGAATGCTCGAGCACTGTTCTCACTGCATCCTCGTAGTTCTCGATCTTGCTCTCAGGATAATAGTGTTTTACCTGTGAGGCTTTGACAAACGGGAGCATATATATATTTATCTCCCCGAACTCGTCTCTGGCTGTTCTTTTTATTAGTTCGCCGCTGAAGCCTGATACTATATGTATCTCCCTGCTTGAAAACAGTCTGCTTCCATACTCAAGTCTGCTGTCAGAGTCATGGTTGCCGCTGATGATATATGTCCCAATTTCTCTGTCTGCAAGTTCACTTATGAAATAGTCAAGCAGATTGACGGCCGCTTCAGTAGGTATACTGCGGTCGTATACATCACCTGCGATAATAACAGCCTGTACTTCCCTGTCTCTGATGATATCCAGTACCTGATCCAGTATATATTTCTGGTCATCGATAAGGCTGTACTCACCCAGGTTCTTCCCTATATGCAGATCACCTAAATGGATCATTCTCATTCTCTGTAATTCACCTCGCAATCATTTCAAATCTTATTATTCATCTCCGCAAGGATTTAACCGGGGACAGTCCTTTGTTGCACTGTTCCCTTATAGAAAACCGTCCCTATTGCACCTATTGCACTGTCAATATCCAAAAATGCGCTCTGCACGTTTCATGTTTTCGCGTATAGGTACATCGAATGGGCAACGGGTCTCGCAGAGGCCGCATTGCAGGCAGTCGCCTGCGTGCCGCGCGAGTACCTTGTAATGTTCGCGCTCGGTGTCCGGCACACGGAACACCTCTGATCCCTCTGCTATACCATTGGATTCATTGTGAGCTACCACCAGATTGAGGAACTTTGTCACATCAGCTATGCTGATCTCTGCAGGGCAAGGATGGCAATGCGTGCAGTACATGCAGTGACCGCTCCAGCTCACCCGTGGAAAAGCTGCAAATGCTTCTGCGTATGCCTTTTCCTCGTCACTTGCATCGCAGTAACCTATGCTCTGAGCAAACTGTTCTTCATTCCTTGCGCCCGAGCATACAGTAGCAACTGCCGGTCTTGACAAAGCATAACTGATGCATTGTATCGGAGTCAGAGCAGCGCCTGCAGGTGAAAGTTTCTCATCAAGGATATCCCCGCCGGCAAAAGCCTTCATAACAGTTATTCCCACGCCCTTATCTTCACAGAGCTCATACAGTCTCTGTCTTTCAGGATCCATGTTCTTGAATCCGCCCTCATATACTTCATCAGCCCAGAGATCGTTGACATCTTCAGTTCCCGGTAACATGTCGTATACATAGTTGATGCTGAACATCAGGACCTCTATATCTCCTTCTGTGATCGCTCTGACAGCCACCTTTGGGTTATGAGATGACAGACCTATATGGTGTATCCTGCCCTGTGCTTTAAGCTCCCTGGCATAATCAAGGATCCCGTTATCTATGATTGCCTGCCAGTCTGATTCAGCATCACAATAATGGATCATCCCTACATCTATGTAATCAGTGCCAAGCCTTTCAAGGGAATCTTCAAAAGCTTCTTTTACCTCTTCAAGGTTTCTGCTCCTCTCGTACTGACCGTTTTTCCAGATAGACGAGATATGCGACTGTATGATGAACTTTTCTCTTCTTCCCTCCAATGCTTCGCCGACTGCAGTCCTTGCCGCAGGGTCAGAAGTAAAAAGGTCAAAGTAATTGACTCCTGCTTTTTCTGCCATATCGAAGAATTTCATCGCATTGCTGTTGTCTTCAACAAATGCCTCACACCCCATGGCGATCACGCTTACATCAAGTCCGGTTTTTCCCAGTTTTCTATATTCCATTGAAGCCATTTCTCCCTAAATATTATCTCTGATTTCTATATTTCAATTGTTTGCGGCTGTACACCCGGATCGTGACTGCAGAGGACTTGTATGCAAGCAGGATCTGCGGCTGTTCTTGCTATCCACTCTAAGGTTTTCTTTTGAAGAGCAATGTCTGCACATAGTCCTGCGGGACACATATTCTCCCAATTGTAAGGAGAAAAAGCTGCATCAGCAGCGATCAGAACACTCCTGTTGCCGTCTCTGACCAGCACCCCCGCCTGACCGTCTGTGTGACCCGGCAGATTGACCATCATAATGCTTTCATTGCCTATAACATCTATCGCTCTATTCATCGGTCCCAATTGACAGCCTCTGTAAAACAGGCGCTCATAATCAGTTGTTTCCCACAGGTTTCTTGCCTGGCGCATTCTGTATTTTGTCCGTACTGACCAATATGCCTCATCTTCAGGGATGATGATCCTTTGTGCTTTTTCCAGCGATCTGAGTCCGGCTGCATGGTCTGCATCAAGATGGGTGATCAGCACAGCTTTTATATCTTCAGGCTTTATACCTCTTGCTCCCAGTTGTTCAGTGACTGTCATCCCCAGTGGAACGAATGGATGATACAGCGCAGCCAGATGCTTTGGTAATACACTTCCAACTGCTTTTCTGTTGTATTCTCCTCCAGGACTTATCTCCCTGCTCAAGCCTGTATCTACAAGATATAGTCCGGTATTATGTTCTATCAGATAAGTACTGACAGGAAGTATGATCCTTCCCCTGTCCGGGACAGTGGCTGCTTTTACGATATCAGTCGTGAACCGACCTCCGCTAACTGTAAGATATTTAGCTATCTTTATGTATCCGCAATGAAGCACATGTATTTTCGTTCCCATGTAAGCTTCCTTTCCCGCAGCTAAAGGCTACGGCTGTTGATCAATATTATATTATCATAGTTATTTGTATCCCATAAACAGATGCGAACTCTTTTAGGCAGAGTTCGCATCTTGCTTTTATTACCCTGTTCTAGAATATCTGACCAGGCAGTCTCAGTTTCTCCTTTTGCGGGAACAATCTGTCGAACGCTTCGACATATGCATCATTCACATAGTATCCTTGCGGTGTCTGGTACACGCCTGTGATACCGTCAAGATATCCCTGTATCAGCTCCTTACACAGAAAGAATGAATCATCGGCGCCTTCAGGCAGATCATGATACCTGATGCCAAATCTGCGTGCATAGTCGAATCCGCTTTTGCCGTAGAATTCAATATTGCCTTCAAACAGAACAGCTCCGAATCCCATTTCAGCAGCTTTTTCCATGGAATAGTCAAGCAGCATCTTGCCATAGCCATTGCGTTTAAGATGTGGAGTGATACATATAGGTCCCATCGTCAGAACGTCGATATCGCTGCCGTTATCGGAGTTGATGACAGTTCTCATGAACATATTCTGTCCTATCAGAACACCATCTTTTTCCATGACAAAATCGAGTTCCCTGACGAAAGCCGGATCATCCCGCAACACATGTATTACAAAGTGTTCGCTGCAGCCCGGTCTGTACACGTTCCAGAATGACTCTCTGATAAGGTTCTCTACTTCTCTGTATTCTTCTTCCTTCTCTAAGCGTATGGTAACGTCATTTATATTCATTGTTTTACCTCCTGAAAATTGTTGACATCAATTGCTTTTCAGCGGGAGGTTTGTCGTGATAGTCTGCAAACCTCCCGGTCAGCCTACAATCTCCAGTGTATTGAGTTTTTTCAAAAAACACTCTCCTTCTCATTGGATAATCAATAGTTTCCGTTATTCATGTTCATATGATAGCACATTTTTGCAGTGTTCATGCTGCTTTTATTTGTATATATTCAAGGGGTCCTTATCGTCTTTATCTGTCCCGGACGGCACCAATCTAAAAGCCTTGGATCTCAGTGATTCCAAGGCTTTTAAATGTGATTCTGTATTAGATCAAATTGTCAATATGACATACTTATTTTGTGAAGTTTGTTCTGAGAATATCTGCATTTTCTTCCAGATCTTCGCGAGCTTTTTCTTTTCTTTCTTTATGGAGCTCCATTCTTGCCTGTCTTGCCATCTCAGCCTGCTTTTCGTAAGCTTTGTCAACTTCCTCGGCTACTGCCTCTGCATCGAAACGAGCAATTACGCAATCATATGATGACAGCTTAGCATCGAGTGCTTCGTCTGATTCTTCACCTGTAAGTGCTACCAGAGCAACCATTCCGTCGTCAAGCTTATCTTCGATCTGATCGAGCATCGATACTCCGAACATAGCATCCTCTGCATCTACAGTCATTCCGATCAGAGCGCCGTAGCTTCCGCCGAGAAGGACTCCGATAGGACCTCCGAGGATACCTACGATCATTCCGATCAGTCCGCCGATAAGTGTATCATTGGCTGTATTAACGCCTGTATCAAATCCGTCAAGGTATTTGCATACATCATTTTCCTTCTTAACAAGAGCTGCTGCAGAAACGATATAATTCTCTCCGCCGGCTGCCTGTCTCAGTTCTGAAAGAGCCTGATATCCTTCGCTCTCAACTTTGAAAACTGCTACGATAACATTCTTTTCAATGTTCTTTTTTTCCATGATATGTCTCCCTTTTTTAATAATTGTTTCTTCACGGCTGCCAGCCGTACAACTGGCGTTAATTATATCACAAAGCAATTACTAAAGTGCTCCTTTTGGGCAATTCTTTACGCACTCCATACAAAGGATGCACTCTGTACCATTTTCTCTCTTTCTTGAATTATCGGTAACATCAACATCCATCGGGCACACTCTCTTGCATTTTCCGCAGGAAATGCATTTTTCTGTGTCGCATTTCACTCGCAGAAGAGCATAATAGCTCATTGGTTTCAGGAATACTGTTACCGGACATATGTATTTGCAAAATGCACGGTTGTCCTTGAAAGTATACGCAAGAATGATACCAACGGCATAATAAAGAACGTTGCCCACGATGAATGCCCAGAACATGATCCTCTCGATATTTCCTACATGCGCAAGAAACAATGCAGCAACGAATATCAGGGAAACGGAAAAAGTGATATACCGGATCCATCCCAGTTTCTTTCGTGGCTGCACCGGCACTTTATAGGGCAGAAAATCCAGTACCATTGCTGTCCAGCATGCATAGCCGCACCATCCCCGCCCGAAGATGAGCGGTCCGAAGATCTTTGCCACTGCGTAATGGATCGTTGCTGCCTCAAAGACACCTGTGAACAGATAATACCAGAAGCCTTCTATCTGCATGTTTTCCCCGCAGATCAACCCGAGATAGATCAGCATATACATACCGACAAGAAGCTGGACGATACGCCGGGCATATTCGTATTGCCTTATATACAAAAAGATCCCGAGTGCAATTGAGCACCCAATGTAGCTGAAGTTAAATAGATAAAAGATGTTGCCTTTTGTTATCCACAATGTGACTGCTATCGTCTCAAAGACTGCCAGCATGATTATCGGCGCGGCATATTTCTTCACTGTCTGCTACCCCACACTTCCTGATCGATTTACTTATCTATGGATCATTTTTTCTATTTCAGAAATCTTATGATATTGTTCTTATCTACTCCGGGGAGGATTTTCATGAAATGCATGACAATTCTGTCGAAAGATTCCTCAGGCGTCACCCTATACACTTTTTCTGTGAACGATTTTCCCATGAAATGCTCAGGAGTAGAATACTCTGCAACGCCCCAGCCGTACTCATTCCCATTTTTATCCAGCATATATCTGAAATCGCTTATAATAACATACCCTTGAGCCTGGAGACGATTTATCATGGTATCAAAGCCCTTATTACCGCCTTTCCGGTAATTGCCGAGCTGCTTCAGATGCTTTGACAAAACCGGTGCATTGTTATCGATCAGATCATACAGTACCTTGTCTCCATGGAATACTAAACCATCATCAAATCTGGCATCAAAATCATAGCCATCACGCCTGTAGTTGGCAAAATCCGGAAACCATTCAGGGCTTATATATGCAGCCTTTTTCTCAAAAAACTTGCCATATGCACATCCAAGTTCATTGATCACCGGTCCTTTCCATTCCCACGGTCCGTCACCACCTGTGAACCATATGTCTGGATGAACATGTTCCTCTATAGAAAAACCCGGCAGTGAATTTTCGAAGAACGGTAAAAAGCCGAGCTCCGTGACTGCATTTTCAAGATCTTCAATTGTCTTTATACAAATATCATTGATAGTCATAGATCAACCTGTATATTAATTGCATATTTCATCTCATCCGGCGGTCACAATACAAATATACATATATTCAGGTGTGATACAAATAGCATTTTTACTTTTTTTAACATAGAAAAACGATGCCCAAAAGAGCATCGTTTTTATAGTTGAAATGTCTTGTTCCTTTAATAGAACTGTATTTCCTTATTTAATATCTGAGCCTTCAACATTATTATTGGCATCTACCCATGCAGAGATTCCGCCCGGATAACGATATACGTTCTTGAAGCCCTGCTTCACAAGGAACATAGCACCCTGGTGTGAACGCTGGCATTTTACGAATCCGCAGTATACTACGATCTTTGCTTCTTTATTGATATCATTTTTTGTCTTCTTACCCTTGAACGGGTCACCCTTCTTATTGCACTTCTTCCAATATTTCTTTTTAGGCTTCTTTGTTACCCATGCCTTTTTCTTGGAATTCCAGTAATACTTTTTAGTACCGACCTTATCCTTGATAACCTGCAGAAGTGCTTTTTCTTCACCAGGAAGGATCACGAACTTAGGACCATTCATAGCACCTACGACTGCATTGACAGCACCAGGAAGATGGCGCCCTGCAAACCATGAAGCAGGCATCGTATCAACGATAACCACATCTTGCATGCTCTTGAGTGTTGCGGTATCTACAAGCTTGTATCCGCCTTCCTGAGTCTGCTCAGCCAGATCCATTGCGAATCTTTCTGCACTTACTTCGTCTTTAATGGTTGGTTGACTCTGTACTTTAGCATCCTTGATTGCCTGCTTTGTTCCTTCTGTAGGCGGGCCGACAGCAGCAAATACAGAGAGTGAACCAAAGCTCATTACAAATGCAAGAACAAGAGCTAATACTGTAGTTTTTCTCTTCATAGCAATTCTCCTTTTCCTAAAAATCGAATCAACGTTACTACCGTTGATTCGATTTTAGCAATTATGGATAGCGCCTTCAATTGTATATGGTATTATGTCGTATCAATACTTTGAATAGCAACTGCGTTATCTATAGATAATAACAATACGTCCTATTTCTTCCTCTTATCATTGAATGCTGTGACGTCATCACACTTCACTTCATCAAACCAGTGGAGCCTTTTGTCAGCATATATGATGAACAGGAAGAACAGAATCTTGAAAAACAGATTAAAAACTACCTCCGAAATGGTTTGCTCTACAGTTATGTTCCCGAATCCGATCCCCGACATATATATCTCACTCATATTGTTCACTATATGCAAAGCGGAACCGGATTCAAGCCCTTTAGAGTAAACGCAGACCAGAGCATATTCATCCTATCGGCTCTTTCCCTGACAGCCTATGGAACATGTCCTTCATGAACCTTGAGAATGTGTCTAATCTGTTTTTCTGGTTATATTCGCTCTCGGCAGACAGCTGCGCCTTAGCTTCAGCTATCTGATACTTTACCACGGTTGAAAGATCATCTTCTCCAAAGTCTTCCAGATCTGATGCGACCAGATACACACAGATGGTCCATGTATCATTCTTGTCAACCGGAGCTACAGCATCTATACGTTCCGCTCCTTCCTTATCGATAGGCGCAAGAGCCTCGATCTTTTTCCTGTGCTACAGGTGCATTCTTGTTCTGACTCGCTGTATCCATTACAAGTCCGGGAACTTTCTTATATGCAATGAATCCAATCGCTGTGATCAATACGACCGCAATGAGCGGCTTCAGCAGATAGAGCCTCGGTATGCGTATATACCAAGGAGCATTCTGATAGCGTTTGATAAGTTGCTCACGCCTCTCTTTTTTCTCCTGCTTCCACTTAAGCTAGCGCTCATCAGGAGTCAATTTATTTTCCATCTGAGTCTCCCTTCTGTAATTTTATTATTCATTTCAATATGCTTTAGATAACAGCCTGTGATCGTATCTGTATTGTTTCTTTTTTATATAGAACATGTATAACAGTTAACGCAATAAACTATAATCACAGTTTATAATAAAACAGTAAAAGATTTCAGCTTTTTTATTATGTAAGTGTTTAATGACATACAAGTATTCTCAAAAAATACAACACATGGAATATATTCTGATGATTCATAACCGTTTCAACAATTCTTCCATCTTTTGAGCGAATACTGCATGTCCTTCCGGAGAGAAATGGACTCCATCGAAAGATATGTCAATGTCCCATTCTCCTGCATCAGCGAACAGGCAACCTCTTTCGGCAGCAAGTTTCCTATATTGCTCTCCGAGATTTTGTGATTCCTCCAGCACATCATCATCCATGACCCACTCTCCAAACTCCAGGATCGGAGGTGAGATCAGCAGTATTGGTTTTCCTGAAGATTCAAGGGAAACAAGAAATCTCCCCATCCGATCAGCGATCTGTTCAGCACTAAGACCACTGCACAGATCATTGGTACCAAGCATTACTGTTACCAGATCAGGGTCGTGCAGCCTGATCAGTCCGATCTGCCTGTTATGTTCGCGAGGTACAGTCATGCCATTGACCCCGCAGTTGATCACTTCATGCTCTGTCAGGCGATCAGTCCAGCGTACTTCTGCAGGATACCTTGATCCAAAATAGGACCTGGGATCATATCCATAAGTATTCGAATCTCCAATGCATAATATTTTCATCTTTTTTTACTCCTGCTCGCCTTTATACCTGTTGATCCCGTCTATATTTATAACATGGTTGAGCATGACACTATCATCAAATCTGACGATGGGTGTCATTGCAATCACATTTTCCCTTCTTTGCCGTTACTGATTTATGCCTTCCACATTTGCTGCAAATTTAGTCCATCTCAGTTCCTTCTCTTTTTACGCAGAATCTTATAATTAAAAATTTGCCTCATATGCCTATACTGGTTACATCTCTATGATATCATATCATCAGAGTCATTTCGTCATTATTACCTGCATGGTTCTGTTCTGTGCTTTCTGTACCAAAATTGTGCCTGCGCAGCTTGTTTTGATATAATCGTTTCATGAGAGAATTTAAATTCGCAATCAAAAACACTATCCCTATCTTTTTCACTTATCTTTTCATCGGTATCGCTTTTGGTATTCTGATGAGCGATGCCGGTTATGGTGTTTTGATGTCTACGGCTTCTGCTCTTTTCATTTTTGCCGGATCTATGCAGATAGTGATGGTTCCAATGATGACATCCGGAGCTTCTCTTATCTCAATAGCGGTTATGACTTTTTTCATCAATGCGCGCCATTTGTTTTACGGAATTGGCTTCATTGAACAGTTCCGCACTATGGGATGGAAAAGGCCTTATATGATCCTCACATTGACTGATGAGACATATTCTCTTTTATGCTCTGTACAGTATGATCCCGGGCTGGACAAAAGCAGAGCAGCTTTTCTGATTGCCTTTCTCGATCATA
This sequence comes from uncultured Eubacteriales bacterium, assembly GCA_902786855.1. GTDB lineage: Bacteria > Bacillota > Clostridia > Peptostreptococcales > Anaerovoracaceae > Crickella. The sequence goes on from CADAEH010000002.1 coordinate 290,673, forward strand.
TGTATTGGGTATTCGGTTGTTTTCTGGGCTCATGCGCAGGACAGTTCTTAAATTTTGATATGGAAGGGATAGGATTCTCTGCCACAGCATTCTTCCTGGTAGTCGTTGTCAATCAATGGCGTCAGCATTGTTCCAAGCTGCCGTTTGGAGTGGCAATTGTCTGCTCAGCGGTATTCCTTCTGCTTTTGGGCAGAGATTATTTTATAATACCGACTCTGATCGCTTGTCTCGTATCGCTGATGCTTCTTAGGAGACCAATCGAGGCCAAGGAGGTTTCAGATGACGAATAGTGCTCTTTATCCGATCGCAGTAATTGCAGTAACAGCTCTTGTAACATGGGCTCTTCGTGCCTTTCCGTTTCTTGTTTTCGGTAACAAGCCATTACCTGATATGGTTCATTATCTGGGAAAATTCCTGCCTCCTGCCATAATGACAGTGCTTGTAGTATACTGCCTCCGAGAGACTTCTTTTATTCAATATCCTTTCGGGATCCCGGAGATCATCGCGAGTATTCTTGTCATCGTCCTTCAGTTGATCCGCAAAAATATGTACCTGTCGATTATCGCCGGGACTGTCTGCTATATGATCCTTATACGCCTTTTCTGATAACCATCCCACCTGTGCTCCCGTTAGTCACAAAAAAACGGGCAACTGCACAACCTTGTTCGTGTAGCATCGCCCGGTCCATAAAGCAGTGACATCATTATTCATGTAAGAGGCTGTCCTTATGATCAATTTCTACCTATCCAGTATATATAACTATTGTGATGCCAGCATGCACTTTACCGCTTCGATAACACTAATGATGTGATACTTTAATATGAATGCTGCGTCGCTGTATTCCGGGTGCTCATCCTTTATCACTTTCACAAGCGGCAGAACAAGATTTTCCGTTTCATGTATATACTGCACCAGCTTTTCACGTCCAAAACAGCCGGCCATCGTCGATACGTTGTTGCATCTGTCGATTATTTTAACCATACATGCCTTGCCGTTTTCAGCGATCCTTGCATAGTATGCTTCCTCAGCGCCCTCTTCATGAATGTTATCGGGCTTTGTAACAAGACCTACTATCGTTTTGACCTCATCGCTAAAAGGCAGATCGTCCAGAGTAACATCAGTATCCTCCACGACATCGTGGAGCAAGATAGATGCCATGATCACATCATCCTTAAGTCCTAAAGCATGAGCATGGCATGCCATCATCAGTGGATGATTGATGTATTTGACTCTCTCTTTACTGAATTTTGACTCCTTGCGATTCTGCCCCGCATGATGATCCCTCATATACTGAAGAGCTCTGTATGTCTCTCTGAGATCTTCTGAAAGTGCAGTAGCCTTGATCCTCGTGTACATATTCGCTTCCCTGAAAAGCCTCTCGCGAATATCCAGCTCAGCAGGATCTATGGCTTCCGGATCTCCGAGAATCACGCGGTATGATGTTCCTGTCGCATCTGCGAGAAGGAACAGATTGTCAAGGTCCGGAGTGTTGTGTCCGTTTTCCCATTTGCTTACAGCCTGTGCTGTTACCCCGATCTTTTCAGCTAGCTTTTCCTGAGAGAGTCCGGCACGCTTTCTGGCTTCAGCAATATTTCTTCCGACCATAACAGTATCCATCATGCACCTCCTTTTTTTCGCGAGCTGGGTTCTCCACTGATTCACCTACTTTACGAGTACATTATATACGTTATCAAAGCTGTTATGTAGATATCTGCAGTTGAACCATTATTGAGCATAAGTTTAATGGTCATTAACACTCTGCATCGTCTGTATCAATTACTCAAAAATAGTGTAGTCACGTTCGAAGAGTTCCTCACTTATCTGTATATGAAGCATCTCGTCAGGCACTTTGCCGATCAGTTTTTCTGCAATGAACTTCTTGCTCTTCTGCGCATATTTAGGCATTTTGTTCTCGGCCAGTATATGTGAGAGCTCTGATTTCCAGAGAAGGCTCATCTTATTCTTCAGTTTCGCTTTCGGGTTTGTTTTAGCTTCCCTGACACGATAGAAATCCACTTCACCTTTGATCAGTTCCACAGATATGATGCCCCAGTATTCGGGAACATGTTCCGATGCATGGAGAGCATGAGTTGAACCAACTACAAGATAATTTTCATCATAGTATTTATCGTAGTTTCTGACCTGAGCAGCAAGTCTCGTGTAACCGTCTGCATCACTCTTGATCTCAATTCCGCAGACCTTATCCGGCAGTACCATTACTACATCGGCCCTTGCTTTGCCGGTGATCTTCTCCTCCAGAAACCTCACCTTGCCGTAATGCTGTTCTAAATAAATAAACAGCGGCTCACGGATATCTGCATCTAGAAGAACTTTATCATCCACGTTAGTACCCCGCTTCATTACCAATCCGTTATTTTATAGAAGCCCTATTATCTGGCTTGATCTATAGATTTAACATTCTGATGCCATTTCAATATGGCCATAGCAATAATTATTATATAACCGCATATGCTCAGCATATCCGGGATCTCACCAAACGCGATCAGTCCCCAAGCAGAGGTGAACAGGATATTTGTGTAGTCATACACAGAGATTTCTCTAGCAGGTGCAAATGTATAGGCGGCTGTTATCGTCAGCTGTCCTCCCATCGCCGACATTCCAGCACCCAACAGTATCAGAAGCTGGGCTAAAGTCATCGGGTGATAGTCGAATAACATAAAAGGAAGGCATACAATGCATGAGAACAGTGAGAAAACCATTATTATAACCGGTCCGCGCTCGCCGCTGATTCCAAGCTTACGTACATATGTGTATGCTGCACCGGCTCCGAAACCGGAGAGCAACCCTGCAAAAGCAGGAATGCTCGCTATCCCTGCAGTCGGTTTAATTACAAGTACTGCTCCGAAGAATGCGACCGCTACTATCAGCCATTCTTTCTTCGTTGCCTTCTCCTTGAGAATGATCGCCGACATTATTATTGCAAAGAAAGGCGACATCTTATTGAGTACGCTTGCATCAGCTATCGTTATATGATCTATTGCCCAGAAGTTAAGGATAACGCCCATTGTACCGTACAGCGATCGGCGTATGAGATCGGGCCAGCTCCCTCTTCTGATATAAAACTTCTCCGGTGTCCGCGAAAGTATGACGATGGCGAATGCAGCTGCTATCGCATTTCGGAAGAAAGCCTTCTGCATCGTAGGCAGATCGCCTGCCATTCTTACGAACAGCGACATCAGTGAGAAGAAAAATGCAGATGCTATTATGCAAATTATGCCTTTAGTTTTATTATTCAAAATCTCTCCTGTGTTTCATCTATATTGGTCAACGTTTTTATGATACCACATAGAAGTCTTATTACCACCCCATGTCTCCCAGCCATTTGATCGTCAGTATCACTTTTCCAGTTTTCTAACATCCTTGAATTGGTACAGAGCTATCGCTACTGCTGCAAGCATCACTCCGGATATCATGATCACAGAGGCAGCACCACGCCCTACACCAATATTTCTCACAGTTGCAGCACGGTCTGCCAGCAGACCCGCTGTTCCATACGCGACTACATATCCGATCTGAGACAGAAAGCTGATCAGCCCCCAGGCTCTGCCCTGCTTATCTGCATCAATATTCGTCCTGACAAGATAATCCAGACAATTATTTGCAAAAGGCAGCATGAAGAAGAACAAAAAACCGAAGCATCCAATCAGAACTATGTTCTCCCTCAAGCTGAATCCGATCATAGCCATCCCTGCCATTGCAAGTGAAATGCAGAGAATACCCGTGAAGTTTCTTTTCAGCCCTCTCGCCCCGATAATTATGCTGGATACAAGCATCCCACAGGCGCATATGGTCTCAGTGATCCCGAGAGTCTTGCTTGTCTGAAAATCGAGTATCATAGGCTCTGCCAGGATCTGCATCGCTCCCATGAAACATGTGATCACGGATGACACGATAATAAGTATCAATACACCGCGTTTTTCTTTTATGGTATCCCAGCCTGTCCGGAAGCTTTCCATGAAACTGTCAGTTTTCTCAGGGCTTTCTGCGACAATGGACTTTCTGACCGTTGCTGTACAGACTACCGTCAGAAAAAAGGTGCAGATATCGATCATCAGAAGCAGCTTTACATCAGCAACTGCAAGCAGCATACCTGCGATAAGAGGTGAGAACAGGTATCTTGCGCTGCCCGCGATACTCACCATTCCACTCGCTTTAGAGTACTCTTCTTTAGTCAAAAGATCTGTGACAGTTGCTCTGTAAGATGGCTCGAGTAATGATGAAAAAACTGAACTGATAAAAACCCCTATACATATCTGATACAGCTCAGCCTCACCTGACAACATACAAGCAAGAATGTACAAGAGCCCCAAGGCGGAGAAGCCATCACCTGCCATCATGAGAAGCCTTCTGTCATAACGGTCGGCAAGGACTCCGGCAGGAGCACTCAGGATCAATGTCGGAAGGAATGCCAGAAGAGTAACAAGAGCCATATTTGCTGCACTTCCGCTCTTCTGAAACACATAAACGCCAAGACCAAAGCTCGTAAGGCCGGAACCAATGGCCGATATCAGTTCGCCGCTCCATAAGATCAGGAATTTCCTGTAATTAGATTTCTGTTTCATAGTATTGCCTCACCGACAGATTGTCGGTGCGATGTTCCAATATATGGGACTCACCTCAGATAGCGGCAAGTCCCATCTGTTATTCTCTGTGATTAATGATCTTCATGATAGCCGGTACAAGGCTTCCATCTGCAGCACCGAGGATCCGCTCTGTATGGCAGATGAATGCAGTGCTTTTCCTTTCCATCTGCTCAGGAGTCAGTCCTGCAAGATCATCGAAAGCAGTATTCGAATAGAGTATGATCATTTCTGCAGCTTCATCCGGATAATCGGAGTTAAATATGCCTTCCTCGTTCCCTTCTTTTATTAATTCTGCTATCAAGGGAACGACTCCACTGATCAGTCTCCCCTGCATCTTCTGGTGCAGCAGTGCGTTCTGAGGTCTATGGATCTGCTCAAACACCACCTGTCCGGCACCATTGTCTAAATTGAGCGCGATTATTGCTCCGCTCAGTCTCTCAAGGAGCGGAATGCTTTTATCAGAGATGATCGCTCTTGCTCTGGCGATTCCCTCGCGCGTCATCCTCTCCACAAGTGCATCAAGTATCTCTTCCTTTGATCCGAAGTGGTGATACAGAGTTCCCCGTGCGATCCCGATCCTGTTTATGATGTCATTCGTACTGGCGTTGTCAAAACCCTTTTCAGCAAACAACTGTTCCGCTACATCAAGTATTTCATTTTTTCTTTCTTCAGCCGGTTTTACTATTCTCATCTAATATAATCCTTAGGCAAAAGTTCACCGACAAGTTGTCGGTGCGCTTAAGATATCATATCAAATCTGTTGTGTCAAATCATATTCACTTCTTTCTCCTGGCACTCTTAACGGTTTATCCCACTACCTATAGAGGATGTGAGTATTCTCGCCTTCTTTATGGTAAAATTTGAGAAAATATGCAAGTAAATAGATATGTACAGAATAGAAGAGAGGTGCATTATGCAGCAATTTTTCTACAGGTTTCTTGAAGATGGGACTTACTGTGTAACAGAATATCAAGGTGATGAGGCTGATGTTATCATTCCTGACACATACTGCAGCAAACCTGTTACCGTACTTTTTGACAGATTATTCAAAGGTCATACTGAGATCACTTCTGTTAAGATACCTGACACTGTTACGGATATTGGAAGTTTTGTGTTCGATGGATGCACTTCACTGAAACAAATTGAACTTCCGCCTTCTCTTATCAACATGTGGGACAGTGCTTTTGCCAGAAGTTCGATCGAGGAAATAGTGTTGCCGGATAAGATCACTTCGATCGTCCCATTTACTTTCAAAGACTGCAAAGAGCTGAAGAGAGTCGTATGCAATCCGGGGCTTAAGAAAATACATGCCTGGGCATTCCACGGATGCAGCAGTCTGAAAGACTTCCAGTGCAGCGAGAATACTGTAGTCAGTGAAGATGCTTTCAAAGAAGGTGAACTGATTGGCTATGGCGGAAAAAGATCAAAGTAAGTTTCTGAAAGGCAATGGATAAAGCAGTCTGATAAGAATCACCGGATATGTCTTCAAAAAGCAAGCTGTACTTCAGTAATGATAATATTTCGTCTATCTTTATGACAACAGCTCTGGCTATGATCTCTAACGGGGTCACAGGAGTGATCGCTGTCCTCATCGACGGTATCATCGCCAGTCAGCTTTTGGGTGAAGAGGAAATGGCCGGCAATGTAGTTGAACATGCGATAAGAAAAGGCAATGATTCAGTCTGCGTCAACTATCGTCTCTTCGCGGATCGTGACAGTATATGTTTCTCTATCATGGATCTCGGCGACCGCTTCGATCCGGCAGCTTTCTACGAACTGTATCATGATAGTGACCCGGAAAGGCTCTTCGGGATCCGCATGGTAATGAATATGGCAAAAGAAGTACTCTATTACAACACTTATCGCAGCAACAACCTCACCATTTATCTGGAGACAGATCCTGATATATCTATTTCAAGCTGAATACATCTATGCCGGCAGCTTCCAACGATCATTTCAACTCATTCACGATTTTCTCATATAGAGGAAGCTGCACACCGTACTCATCGGCCAGTTTCACGACCATAAATATCAGACCTTCAATTTCGGACGATCTGCCTGCTGCTATATCTCTCTGTAGTGATGTCGTCATAGTTGGTTCCAGTTTATCCAGTATGTTGAGATTGGTCTGAACAATGTCTTCTCCAAAATCTATCCCCATTGCTTCCGCAAGCAGCTGAACTTCATGTACAAGACCGGCAAAGCAGTCTCTTTCCTTTCCCGGCTTCTGCATCGCGCCGGTCATCGCACCATAATAAAGTCCGCATGCTCCCTGTGGAGAAACATAAGAGAACTTGCGAAGAGCATCCCTCTCTATATTGTCAGATACTACGCAGTCAATACCTGCGAAAGTCAGGTCATCATGTATCCTGGTAAACAATTCCATATACTGCTCTGTTTTGTCTGCGTCTTCCTTTCTCAATCCGAACACCACCCTGAGTATTTCACCCTTCATCAGTATGATTCCAGGCGACTTTATTTCAGATGCCACATATATGCATCCGTCAGTTACCATAATTCCAGGCAGCTGCTCCTGCATGCGTTTACCTGTACCGTACAGGTTGAGTATCGGTATCACTACCGCACCACCTGAAGCTGCTTTATTAATGAATGGGATGACATCATCGACCGAATATCCCTTCACACAGACGAAAATAACATCCGGTAAAAGCTGCTGTTTTATCTTGTCGCCTTCACCCACTCCTTCTAAAAAACCGTCTTCTGTATAAGCCATAAAGTCTGAAACCGTGAATTCATCCTGTGGTCTAATCACATGAAGACCTTTTGTCCTCATGGCTTCAAGATGCTTGCCTCGGGCAATGAAAGTGACATCAAATCCGGCACGAGCAAGATAAGATCCGACGGCTCCTCCTGTACCGCCCGCGCCTATCACCATATATCTGATATGATCTTTTGTTTGCATCCTTTGTACCTGCTTCCAAGTTCGAATATCTTCTACAAATGTATTTCCTTTAAATAATCATAATATATTTTTTATTTCGGAAAGACTGCTTACTACATGATTCGCTTCGCAATCACTTCGTTCATATATCATATTTTTTTGATACAGACATGTTTGCATTCCATAGTTGATCCCTCCTGAGATATCAGAAGAAATCGAATCTCCGATGATGATCACTTCTTCAGGTATTAACCCAGGAAACTCAGCCTCCCTCAATATCCTGAAACAATGGTCAAAAAATTGTCTGCTCGGCTTTTGTGCCCCAATTTGAGAAGAAATGAAGCAATAACTGAAATAGTCTCTCATTTTCCCGACCCGAAGGCGGTTCATCTGCTGTTCATAGGGACCGTTACTCGCTGCACACAATGTATATTTACGACTCAGGTATTTTAATAAGTCCTCAGCTCCATCCTCGGGTACGGCACTATTAAAGAGTCTCTTCTGAAAATACTCTTCAAATATTATTCCATCAAAGTCTATTTCAAGCTCTTTGAAAATCAGATCCCACCGGCACTTTATCAGCTCTTCAAAGGTCAGTGTCCCCTGCTCAAGTTGTCTCCACAGAGAATTGTTGATCTTTTCAAAAACTGGAAACATGGCTTCTGTATACGGCTTTAATCCGTAGAATGAAAAGCCTTCTCTCATGGCTTCTCTCACATACCCCGTAAAGCTAAGCAGCGTATTATCGATATCGATCAAAACCACTTTTATCACGTTTCCTACCTTTTGCTAATTCAGAGTTCACCGATGTAAGAAAAATATCGTTAATTGAGTGTATCCAGTTGTCGCATCGAAATCTATACCAATGATCTCTGCTTTGTCAGGCAATCTCTCCTAGTGATCGGATTTAAGACCTGCACCGCACATTGTGATCAGGCAGTCCGGTGTCTCTCCGTATTCTCTGCAGTAGTTAAGATAAGCTGCATAGTTTGCTGCAGTAGTATGCTCGCAGTAAACCCCTTTTTCTGCCAGAGCTGATCTGGCATCAAGGATCTCATCCTCTTTAGCATGGATGAACCTTACATCGTATTTGTAAACATACTCAAGGATCTCTTCTGATCTCATAGGCTTGCCTATTGCAATCCCTTCGGCTATAGTCGGTGTAACTTCCATTTCGACATATCTGTCCAGACCCTGTTCTGCCGCTCTGAGAAGCGGATCACAGGTCTCTGTCTGGAGTGCAATGATCTGCGGTACATGATCTATCACACCGGATTCCGTAAACTCATCAAGCGCATGCATGACTCCGAGGAAAAGTGTTCCGTTACCCACAGGTATGACTATGTTCTCCGGGAGTCTTCCAAGCTGCTCATACACTTCATACAAATACGTTTTAGTGCCTTCATAAAAGAATGGGTTATATACATGATTTGCATAGAATATACCTTCATTCTCCACTTTGCTGCGGCAGACATCTGCACAGTGATCACGGCTTCCCGGTACAACAGTACACTCCGCGCCATGTGCTCTGATCATGTTGATCTTCTTAGGGCTGGTCCCCTCAGGCACAAAGATCTCACATTTGATTCCTGCCTTGGCGCCATATGCTGCAACAGAGTTACCTGCGTTGCCGCTGCTGTCCTGCACCACGCTTTCAACTCCAATTGCCTTGCAATGTGACATTAGAACGGCTGCGCCTCTGTCCTTAAATGAGAGTGTAGGCATAAAGTAGTCCATTTTCAGCATGACATTCTCATCAAATCTGACTATCGGTGTCATTCCCTCACCAAGAGTAATATCTTTCCAGGACTCGTCTTCAAGAGCCATGAATTTTCTGTATCTGAACATGCTCCATTCGTTCCTGTCAACTTCGTTCAGATCAAATTTCGGCGGTTTAAAGTCGAGCTTCCACAGGCCGCCGCATTCACATTTTGCCTTTCTTGTCGTTACTGATTCGTGCTTTCCGCATTTGCCGCATATATACTTCATCTTTCACGACCTACCCTTTCCCTCTGATCTCATCCAGATAGCTGTATATTGTCACCTTGTTGTTAGCTACAAATTTTACTGTATCAATAATTGCTTGTGATCGTCCGAATGATCAGGTCTGTCCAATGATTGGAATAATTTAATCATAGCTCAATTTTGATAGTTTGCAGTTTTTTTGTTGGTGTTTTTTATTATACTATATATATCGCACTTAACCCGTGACTGGGTCCGGCCGGAAAAGACCTAACCTATTAACATGTGAATACATGCTATCAAATCCAAGATTGAATGGAATGAAGAAAATGTGAATGTTTCTGAGAGCAAGGAAGAAACACGCCGTCCGCGTTTGTATCCAGTATTGTACCCAAAACTTATCTTTCGAATTCAGGTCTCCATGCAGCAAACTGTATAAGCTACTCATCGGTGCGGTGATAATACCTCTGATCTTTATCCAGCTTCGCTATCTCTTTCATTTCTTCATCCGTAAGTTCAAAGTCGAGGATGTTTAGATTATCCCTGATGTGATCCACATTTCTGCTTCCAGGTATAACCGCAAAACCCATCTGTGTATGCCAGCGGAGTATCACTTGTGCTGATGTCTTTCCATACTTTTCGCCGAGCTCAGCGAAAACAGTCTCGTTGATCAGAGATTTATCGCCATGACCAAGCGGATACCAGGACATCAGCCTTATATCATACTTATCCAGAGTTTTGCGCAGCTCTTTCTGTGTAAAATACGGATGTGCCTCCACCTGAATGAATTGAGGGATCACTTCCCATTTTGTCTCGAGCTCTTCAAGATATTTGCCCTCAAAGTTTGAGATACCGATCGACCTCGCTTTGCCTTCTTTATAAGCCTTCTCCAGCTGCCTGTAACCGGCAAGCCAATTGCCTGCAGGCTGATGTATATACAGAAGGTCTACATAGTCCACGCCGAGTCTCTCAAGAGTTTCATCTACAGCATTATTATTTTCATATTCACTTGGCCAGAGCTTTGTTGACAGGAATACATCTTCACGCGCAGCTCCGCTTTCCCTGATGCCGCGCCCAACTGCTCTTTCGTTGACATAAGCGTTCGCAGTATCGACAAGTGAATAGCCCATCTTAAGTGCTTCTCTCACGCTGTTTTCCGCGTCTGCAGGCGAAAGCATAAAGGTTCCGATACCTACTACCGGGCATTCTGTTCCGTTGTTCAGTTTCATCTTTTCCATTATAGTATTCCTCCTCAATATGTTGATGCTTTGGAGCTTGTCAGTTTCCACTCTCCGTTTTCTTTTCTAAGAGTAAAGTCTCCGCGAAAGCGCCATTTGTGCCGGCCTCCCCCGTACACTGCGGCAAGCACTTTGCTTTTTCCGATCATCGTTGCCGTATCGCCGTCTATACTTACTTGAATGTCATCATGATCCGCAGAGTAATAATTGAATGTACCTCCCATGAGACCTGATATAAATTCATCTGCTGACTGCCTGGCTCCTGTCATATGCATCAGATAATAATCAGCAGACATCATTCCTCTCAAACCAGTCTCATTCTTAGCTATCATGTATTTCCAGTACTGTCTGTACATTTCTTTGATTTTCTCTGTATCGTTCATTTCTATTCCTTTTGTTCGGACGGATCCAGATACTTGATCACTTTTGCAGGCACACCGCCTACAACTGCATAATCTGGTACATCCCTGGTTACAACAGCACCTGCTGCCACAACGGCATACTTACCGACTGTAACGCCCGGGCATATCGTTGCGTTCATTCCGATCCAGGCGTTTTTCTTTATCAGTACTTTACCGTAGGTATATTTTGTGTGACGCTCATTCATGTCATGGTTGATGCTGGCAATTCTAAGTCCCGGTGCAGACATGACACCATCTTCAAATTCAATTCCGCCCGAGGCAGAAAGGATCGCCGAATGATTCAGAAAGACACCTTTTCCGAACTTGACCCTGTTGCCGAAGTCACATATGAAAGGCGTAAGGATGCGGACGTCGTCAAGCTTTCTTCCGAAAAGCTCCTCGAGATCATTCACATATGTAGGGTCATCTGGCATTTTCGCATTTGCCCTCGCGCAAAGCACTCTGGCACGCATCATCTCTTCCACTGCTTCTCTGAAGTATGGCTCCCTGTTATCTGTTGGGCCGCCTTCGTCCATTAATTCATAAACATAACCCTTTTCGTATTCCATCACATATCCTCCTGTGCCGTTCTAAAGAACTCCATTGGCTGAGAGCCATTTTTTTACAGAGTCTGAAGCATTTGCAGCTCTGCTGCCTGTGATGGAAAGACCTTTTTTGATATCAGCACCCGGCATCATTCTGCGAAGGTCTGACTCACTGTGTCCCATTCCACTGCCCTCATTTGTACAGAGCGGAAGTATAGTCTTTCCCGCAAAGTCATAATTATCAATGAATGTGGCAACTGCCATCGGGAATGTTCCCCAATAGTTAGGATATGCGAGGATGACAGTGTCATACGCATCAATGCTGTCAGGCATGCTTACCAGTTCAGGACGGGCATTAGCTCTGAGGTCTTTCTTTGCTTCTTCTATGCATGTCATGTATACCGGTGAATACGGATCTTTCATCTCGATCTTAAACATATCCGCATCTATAATATCCTTCATGTGATTGCATACTATCTCTGTATTTCCGACCTTGACGTATCTCATAGCTCCGCCAAAATAGTTTTCATCTGCTCTTGAAAAATAAGCGATCAGTGTCTTAGCCATTGTGTGCCTCCTGTTTTATCTGTACCTACTTCTTTTTGCTTGCTTGATTTCTTTTGATGGTTAAAGTGTCGCATAACTTAATTGAATTATCCAATCTAAACAGTATATAATTGATTTAATAATTAAATCATTAATGCGCTTTCCGTTTCGCTCATTTATTCAAAGGACAGACCATGAACTCCAAACAAATCGATTATTGCATAGAACTTGCTCATACCCTGAACTTTACAAGAGCTGCTGAAAACCAGTTTGCCAGTCAGCCGACATTCTCGTACCAGATAAAGCTTCTTGAGGAAGAAATCGGTTTTACTATCTTTGAAAGGAGCGGTAAGGGAGCGGCTCTGACACCTGCAGGAGAGCAGTTCGTTCTTACGATCACTTCACTTCGCGATCAGATGAAACGCGCTATAGAACAGGGACAAAACTTCAGTGCAAAATATAGGGACAGCATATCCATCAACATGATGACAAGGTGTTCCTTATACTTCCTGCCCGAGGCAATGCGCCTGATGACAGATACTCATCCGGAGGTACAGATCGAGCCTCAGTTCCTGTATAACGGTGGGCTTGAGGCTTTTCTGAAGAATGAATCAGATATACATTTCACACTTGAGGAGCTGACACGCCAGATCCCGTCCATAAAAGTGCACAAGCTTTTCACAAGCCGCATTTATTTGATAGCCTGCAGAGACGATCCTCTTGCGGATAAGGACCTGATTACTGAAGAAGACCTGTACGGCCGAACCCTCATGGTTGGAGGCGGTTCTCCCGCGGCACTCAGGGCTGTCCAGCAGCGTCTCATTTCTTCAGGACGTATAGCCTATTTCAACAGTCACGATCACGATACAACTCTTACCAACATCGCGGCAGACAGAGGAGTTTGCCTTGCTCCGGGTTTTCTCAACGATCACAGCGGGCAGTTTGCCTGGATCCCTTTTGACTGCCACGAGTCATTCTCGTGTGTACTTTGCACACATAAAAACGATGCTCGTGAGAGCATCGCTGATTTTGTTAAAATACTGCAGGGTCTATATAGAGAAGCTACTGCTTTTCCACTGTAGTTTATTACTTTAAAGTTCTGTTATTACTGTTATATCGTATAATTATTTCTTCTCTATGATCTTGACTGCTGTTCCGTATGCAAGCACCTCGGCAGCTCCATCCATGACCTGTGATGAACCGTATCTGAGACCAATTACAGCATCCGCACCGAGTTCCTCTGCCTCATCTACCATTCTTTTGGTCGCAAGCTGGCGCGCTTCAACAAGCATTTCTGTATATCCTTTGATTTCCCCGCCTACCAACGTCTTCATGCCTGCCATGAAATCTCTTCCTATGTTTTTACTCTGGACTATCGTCCCTTTTACAAGTCCAAGCACCTCTACATCTGCACCCGGAATATAATCAATACTTAGCAGCTTCATCGATTTCTCCTTCCTTTAATTCTTCAAACCTCTGCTTTAAAGCTATTACTACTCCAATTATGATCGCTCCTTTGTTCATTCCTGAAAACCGGAGTCCTTTTCTCCCATCTCTTTCCATCCAAAACGTATGACTGAGACAATGATGGACATAAGCGTTATTGATTCAGTTAACACCCCGCCCCATGATCTGATCAGAATATCATATACAAGCGTACATGGTGCACCGATGAACTGAGACAATCTGATCTTCTGTGCATTGTTCGTCCAGTAACCAATGCTGGTCACTGTGACTGATACGAACGGCAGCAAGCTGAACCATCCTACCCAGGTATATATCGTAACAGTTGCAAGCAGTATGATGATTACTGACAGTGTGACCTTACTCTTCACCCACTTCCAGTCATTTACCTTGAAAAGGAGCAGGTTTCTTAAGATATTGATCATCAGACTCAAGGCTCCGGTGTAAGCACCCAATATAAAGAACTGGATGCAGAATATGACGCAGCCTGTCAGCTGGCACGCAAACAGTGCCCTATTCGATTTGATCTGATACGAAGCTATAAAGAACGCTACGCCCACAAATCCTATAGTCTGTATTGCAAGTTCACTCATATCTCTGTCGCGGCTCTTTATCCTGAGTATCGCGCCCCAATAATTTTATATTTATCGCATGCAGACACCATGAATACATGTTCAAGAAGAGGAACCAGCTCCTGTGCTTCTTACCTCTGTCCGAATCATCCCAAATGACAAATCAGTGTTTTCTTTTAGAGAATCATTGCTGATTGGTCTGGAAAAACCGGTCAGTGACATTCCGATAAATGAGAATTTATCTGTCCCATTCGTATGCCAGCTTTGGGCCTCCGTCAAATTGAATCAAACCGCAATATGCAAAGCCTTCCCTGCTGAGTATGTGCTGCATCACTTTGTTTTCTTCCTGTGTATCTACACGGATTGCGTCAATCTTGTTCGACAGGCAAAAATCTTTGATGAGTTGAAAAGCTTCATGCGACAGGCCACCGCCCCTGGCTTTGCTGCTGAAAGCCATTCGATGTACCACTGCATAAGGCTTTTCTGTTTTCCATGCGCCATCAATTCTTTTATATGCGGGTTCATCGCCGAAGATCATGCAGCAATAGCCAATAACTTCATTGTCCTTTACAAACGCATACCCGATGTTCTGAGCAATATCGTCGAGGATCGTCTGCTGAGTGGGATAATCAGGATGCCATTGTTCAAAGTTCAAAGACTTGTGATATGCTCTTGCATCCTCAATACATTGGTAACAGACTTTAGCTTCATTCTGATTTGCCAATCGCATTTCCATCCTCATACTCTCCCAAATCCGGATTTGTCAGTCTAAAAGCCTCGCCAACGTTTTGTCGAAATCATCTTCTATAATCATAACTTTTTCGCCGACGCTGCTAAAGGAATCAATAAACCATCTATTACATTGCTTGAGATCATCAGCGGTACAGTCTGCCTTGATCAATCTGTTTTCCACCTCGGATTCATGTTCGATGATTGCATCAAAGTGATCTTCTATGTATTTCTCGGACATCGCAAGGCAGATGAATTTGATGTGCTCCAGATATCTCTGATCAATATCCCGTCGCCATTCAGCAGGGATATAGCAGCCTTCCACAATCAGATTCTGGTCATTCTCTATGGCCGTCTTAACGATTTCTCTGACTATCGGCCACAGATATTCCGTAAGCTCGTCATCGTCTTCAGGCGTGAGATCAGTATACCCGCAGCGAATAAGGCCCATCTTCAGATGGTCGATCGACAGAGACGGATATTTGTACTTCTCCAGCATCTTTTGTGCCAGAAGTGTTTTCCCAACATGGGATGCTCCCGTTATAAGTATTACCATTTTTACCTTTGGAACCGCAGACACGGATCATGAATATCTTCAACGATGTCATCTTCTTCTGCGCAAATGCAGAATACAGATTGCAGTATTCTTTTACCGCTTTCTGTTTTCATAATTTTTTGTATGAAATTATTTATGCTTTGCTCGCTGCAGCCCTTCTCTGTTGCATTTGCAATATAATCAGCTTCAACAAGTATCTGCCAGTCAGCACTGTCGATCCCTGTAAATGTATGATGGTGCCCAACAAGAAACGCTACTCTCTCGATCTGTGCTTCGGAAACCCCAGTGCCGGAAAGAAACTTCTTAACCAAAGGGATACCCTCTTCCTCCTGATACTTACCGTTTGTGTTTCCGTATTTTTCGCGGCATAAAGGGCAGGCTATATCATGAGTGATCGCTGCTATTTCAAGAATGAACAGGGTCTCATCATCGATATTCTCAAGTTCCCCAATGATTCTGGCATATGTCCAGACTCGAATAAAGTGGTCGATATCATGAATATTTCCCTCAGAAAAGGCTATCATCTTTTCCATGATACGGGATATTGTCATACTGATAACTCCTTTAGCTCAGTTTTCTTCTAAATTTGTACCCGATATTGTACCCAGTCAATTAGCTCTTTTCCCAATTTCTGATATATTTTGATCCTCTGGATGCACCGATACGCTTTATTTGTCCTTCTCTTACCATCTTCCCAAGTACGGCTTCTACAGTCGTCGGACTGATGTCCGGGTGTATAGCGCAAATATCAGCTTTAGATAAAGGTGTCAGGCTCCCAAGGACCGTTGCTTCAATACGAGCAGTCTTGGTTACTCTTTTCCCCTGTACTACTGCAAAGCGTTGGTCGAGCTCCTTGTAACATATATACAGCATAGTTATGAAGTTCTGAACGAATGGGAAATAGTCATTCTGATTGGTTTCCCATCCCGAAGATGAACGCTGCAGTGCGTCGTAATACAGATCCTTGTACTTGTTTATCTGCTCTTCAAACGAGATGTATTTTCCGGCATCGAATCCATTCTTATAAAGAAGCAGCAGCGATAACAGCCGTGACATCCTTCCGTTACCATCCCGGAAAGGATGAATACACAGGAAATCCAATATAACACATGGGATCAGCAGAAGTTGATTTATATGAGAATTGGAGCATGCAATCAGATATGCCAGTTCCAGCTGCTCCATCGCCTCTTTAGTCTCATTTGCCGGTATTGGACGGAACCTTACTCTTCTATTACCGTTTGTATCTATTTCTACAATAACATTATCTGTTTGCTTATACTGCCCTGCCTGATCATCACCGGAGGGAGCCATCATCGTCTCATGAAGAAGGAGAATGTCTTTTACAGAGAATGTGAGATTCACGTGATTTGAATGTATTATGTTGAGAGCATCTCTATAGCCTGCGATCTCAGCTTCGTCATGATTCAATGGCGCACTGCTTCGATTCACTATATCCACTATCCTCTGATCACTGGTTATAATTCCCTCGATGGCATTTGAGCTTTTTACTGATTGAACTTTTGCTATTGCCTCTAGTTCAGTAAAAACTCTTGGATATTCTTCCTTTCGAACATCAGACGCAGTACGAAGAGAATAGATGCCTCCAGTCGTATTGATCAAACCAGCAGGAATCATTCCATTGTCAAGGAATGAATAGTCGAATTTTCTCATCACAAGCCTCCTTTTCTGCATATATAGTATCATTTTATATGCAGAAAAACAAATAATTGAGGAAAATATCTGCACATAAAGTGTTCTCTGATATGCAGATATTTGCCATTGTGATAATAAAAATCGACTGTATGTTTCAACAGTCGTTTATGGCGGAGGACACAGATTGCATTTGTTCTAAGCATTGATTTTTCAGGCTTTTGTACCTATACGCCACTTACTTTCACCATTTACATCTCCAATTATAGGTTCTTCAAATGATCATCTAACAAGTTAACGCATCCATCGTTTAGTTCTGAAAACACATCTGTATAAGTGTCTAAAGTGATATGGATGTCAGAATGCCCCAACCATTTTTTCAATACAACTGGCGGTATACCGGCTTCGATACATCTGGTCGCAAATGTGTGCCTCAGGGCATGCTGCCCTCTTGGTTCTATATGTGCCTTTTTACATATTCTACCGAAGTAATTAGACACATCTGAAGTGCGGAGAGGCTTGCCGGAATAGCGATCGCAAAACAACAGATCCAGCTTATTTGGTTTCTGCCTTTCCAGTGCCTCTCGTAGATATGGTTCAAGCGCCCTGCTTATCGGGACATCTCTGTTCCCGTTTTGTGTTTTTGTGCCTTCCTTTATGAAAGGTTTGTTGTCTGTACCAATCGATATAGTTGAATGAACGTGAATTATATTCTTCTCAAGATCTATATCATCTGGTTTTAGTGCGTTGATCTCGCCCATTCTCATACCACTGTACAACTCAATGAATAACTGAAGTCTGAAATCATTACGTCCATATGGAGGTTCAGTGGTATTCATAGTATCTATAAGTCTGCTTTGTTCATTTCTGGTCAAAGCTCTGACCTTCTTATCTCTTCTGTCAGATATAGGTTTCCGGACTCTTTTTGATTTCATAGGATTATTTGTAATGAGCGCTTCCTCCTCAGCAATAGCAAATGCTGTCTTCAGGCACTGATGCAGAGCTTCGATCACACTGTTAGAGTAGTGTTTTACTGATACTCCGAATTCCTCTATTTCATTTATCCCAACCATTGATATCGGGATAGTTCCAATGACATTCTTCCCTATAATTCTAAGCAGCTCCCTCTTGCTTCGAAGAGTAGACTCTCCAATATGATTCGCTTCGTAATCACCTTCGTACTTTCGTTGCAAAATATCTGTAATAGTAGAGCTCTGGTCAAGGGGCCTGATTGACTCCATATACCTTTGAAGCCATTCTTCTGCTCTTTGACGGCATTCTTCTCTGCTGCCACCACTTATTGTGAGTATTCCGGCGTAGTTTCCCGCACCTGTCCGGCGTGAGGAAATCACCGTTCCGGCAGAATGGAAATCATCATTCCAGCCGGGAAATCGACCTCATA
>CADAEH010000003.1 GCA_902786855.1 uncultured Eubacteriales bacterium
CAGCCCAAGACTCGCTATTGGTGGTGCGGCTCACACCTTTCCAAGAGGGAGTTCCACCCCCTAAACACTACACCCTTCGCTGGGCGCTCATTTTACTGTCACCTTGATCTTCTTGTATACTCCGTTCTGAGCATATGCGTAGATGTAGCAGGTGCCTTTGTTCTTTGCCTTGACTACGCCCTTCTTCGATACTGTAGCGATATTGATGTCGCTCGATTCATACAGAACAGCTCTGTGCTTTCTGACCTTGAGCTTCTTAGCCTGTGGTACTGCCTTGGCCTTAAGCTTCAGGCTCTTGCCCTTTTTGAGCTTTTTGGCCTTCTTGATAACTGACTTCTTTACAGTTACTTTCTTGTGATTGCCGACCTTGCCGCCCTTGGTCGCTACATGGATCACCTTCGAAGTCGATACGACTGTATTGTTCCTGTCGAGAGCGACCACTACGAACTTGTAGTATGTAGTTTCAGAGGCTTGTTGCCCTTTCCGCACTTGTTACCGAAAATGACATAGGAAGCTGCATTCTGGACAGGATTCCAGCTCAGATCAATGGATGATTTAGTCTGCTTAGGTGACTTGAGTGCTACTTTTCCGAAGACTGTTCCTTGTGGGTCGTCATCCGTAGCCATATTGGTGATGGCTCTTTCAGCTGCTGCAGCACTTGCTCCAGGGCCGACAGGAGTACCGTCGGCTCCGTTCTGGTTAGGGTTGCTTCCCGGATCTGCGGAAGGATTCCCGTCGCCGGACGGATCAAGTTTAGGGATCGGCTCTGTCCTGATATCGCCGCATTTGCTGCATGTGTAGGTTTTGATACCTTCTGCGGTATCTGTCGGTTCTTTCGTGACTGCACCGTTGTCCCAGTCATGGACAGCTGTAGTCTTCACAACAAAACTGATTGTCTGACCCGATCCGCTTGTCTTAACGATTTCGCCGCCGTTTACCGTGAAGTCCATACCTACTGCGCTGTACCCGAATTCTTTGACACTCAGCCCCGGAGTATTCGGGCCGCCGCCTACTGCCAGATAGTAATCCTTTCCGCCTTCGATTTTTCCATAATAATACTCAGCATCATCAGGCGCGCTTTTCCAGTAGCCCGGGATCTTGCCATCTAAGCTAAGCAGCTTATCTGCATCCGCCCCTGAGACCGTAACCAGTGAATAAATGTCAGGCCATGGTACATGATCATTTCTGTTTAAAACTGTACCGCATTGAGGTGGTTCGACTGTGACCTCGAGACTTCCTATTGTTTTGTACGAGTAAAAATACAGCTCGGTGTCTTCGGTCATGAATAGGTTACCTGTCACTCCCGGTCTATTGTCACCGCTGTAAAATTCCTGCGTATCGCGACCGATGTAGTCAGCCATCGGCTCATATCCTACAGAATACAGGAAGTAATCAAATGGTGTGTAGCCATCTTTTGCGAAGTGGTCGCACATGTCGAGATAATTATCACGCAGAAAATCGAATATAGATATCCCGTCTTCAGGGATCGTGAATATAAATGGTTCTACGAGGTCCTCACCATCAATCGATGACCATCTGACTGTGATCTTTGATGCCAAGGCATTCTGGATAGCAGCCAGAGCCTCGTCAGGCACGTTATTTTTCATATCGTCTGAGAGCGCATCATATGCAGCCTTCGCAGCGGCACCTGCTTTTTTCAGTTCCTTAGGATCTGTTATATCTGAAAGTGCGTTGACTTTCTTGAGAACATCAACGAGCGCTTCTATATCAGCCTTCTGTGATGAGTCATTCTTCAGACTTTCACTGACATAAATATTGAATCCGGCATCTGAAGCATCATATCCGCGTATCGTATTTCCGGCAGCAGTGACATTGTATGAACCATCATCAGCCCTGTACATATCGATCGGGAATTTCGGGCTTACACCATCCTTCAGAACACCGCTCTTCCATTCAGGTCCGATGACCAGCATCTCGAGAGCAGTACAGTTATCCAGCATTTCTGTCATATCTGTAACAGTGTCCGTATTTACAAAGGTGAGGTCTGCCTTTTTCAGCGAATCACAGTATCTGAACATTCTTTTCATGTTGCTGCACTTTGAACAATCAACACCACTCATATCTACGCTGGTGAGTTTTATGCAGAAATTGAACATTTCAGACATGTCTGTACAGTTGGAGAGATCAGCATCGCTCATGTCCACGCTTTCGAGATTCGTGCAGCCGCTGAACATATCGTGTATATTTTGACAGCTGGACAGATCGATCCCTCTCATATCCACACTGGTGAGATCCTCACAGTTGGAGAACATAGTCCATGCAATTTTGTTTTTCGATAGATCGAACTTACTCAGATCGATGGATTTAAGCTTTGCACAACTCAAAAACATGCCATTCGTTGTTGTGCAGCTGGAAGTATCTAATTTATAAAGGCTCTGATTCTGAGGTAAACTTGGGTCGTATGTTCTGCAACCATAGAACAGAAAGCTCATATTCTGACACTTCGATGTATCGATATCCTCGCCGAATATGACTGTAAGCGGATCTGAGTCCAATCTGTTTCCACATCCTTCTAACATTCCCTGCATACTTAAACATTCCGAGAAGTCAACATTACTCAGATCGATATAACTCAGGAAATGACAATTCTCAAACCAGTGGCAGGCATATTTAGGCTTGATCTTAGCCGATGGGTCCTTACACTGGATCGATAGACTTACTATCAGCTCGGATTTTTCAGTGCTGTCGAACCACGGAGGGTTTGGAAGTGGATTCGTATGACCGACCGGTTGGTTTATTGGATCTTTAAACTCCGTATCAGATGCAAAGCTTCCTGCATAGGTTCCCTCAACCGCCCGATCAGAGATGATCAGATCATAGCATGGCTTTTTGCTATATACCGGATGATTCTCAGCCCTTTTTACAAGTGCCCAATAAATGTTCTGATCGTCAGCTGCTCTTGCAGTCTGCGGGATCAGAATGAATCCCATCATCAGCACGAATATGCAGATATAGATGAGACTTCTGGATCGAATAGCTTTCTTTTTCATCTGAAACACCTCACTCCTCTTACTTACTGAAATAACCGTCTTTCTTCCTTGCGGCCAGGTCATCTGTCAGATAAGGCATCACCATTTCTCTCGCCAGAGAGATGCTGATATCTCTTTCAAATGCTATGCCGGCAAGGTCTTCATACTCTGCTTTGCACCGGTCTGCACCGTATCCGGAGACATGTTTATACCGAACCTGGCCATATGGCGTTTCTGCACTATGTTCTTCTCTGTTCAGGATATACCTCTCTGATATTACTTCCCTTATTCCTATCGTCGATGTATATCTGAATATAAGATGCACAAAGCGTTCTTTTTCTTCGTCGTCTGCCGCGCACATTACAGTGAGCATGGACGCAGGTCTGCCCTTTTTCATGATCACAGGAGTTATCGTCACATCCTTTGCACCGGCTGCCATCAGGCGTTCAGAAGCAAACGCGATCTCCTCTGCCGTCATATCATCTATATTACACTCAAGTTCGCAGACCTTGTCTTTAATACTATTCCCCATAATACTATTTCCCATGTTTGCTGCAGTTGCTGTAAAACGAAAAGCGTGTTTCAGGTGTCACCTTGTGATGTCGTCTATTATAACTTCTCCGTACATTGTTCCGAGAGCTGCAGCGATATCGTTTCGCCTTGCCATGGCTTCCCCGTACTGTGCGGCAGTCACCTGGACCAGCGCGTTTTCTCCGCGCATCCTGACGCGGAAATCTCTGAAGCCCATTTCATACAGCAATGATTCCGCCTTTTCTGTGGTCTTCAGCTTGTCAGCAGTGATCAATTCACCATGAGGGATCCTTGTAGCGAGGCAGGCATAAGCCGGCTTATCCCACACACTAAGACCTGCCGCCTTTGCAAGCTTTCTGATCTCAGGCTTCGTGATCCCGCATTCTCTCAGAGGTGACCTTACGCCGAATTCCTTCAGAGCTCTGGCTCCCGGTCTGTCATCAATGTCATCAGATGCGTTGGTTCCGTCGATCACAAGAGAATAGCCATCGAGAGAAGCCTGTCTGATTACATTGCCCATGATCACACGCTTACAGTGATAGCAGCGGTCTTCCGGGTTGGAAGTCACAGTCTCATCTGAAAGCACATCGACTTCGATCACCTTCATATCAACACCTGTGTATTTCGCTATACTGCACGCATCCTCAAACTCAAAAGCCGGCTGGAACTGGGATCTGACATAATAAGCTCTGACATCCGCGCCTGCTTCATGTGCAGCATATAAAAGATATGAAGAATCTACTCCACCGGAAAATGCCACTGCAACCTTGTTATTTGTTTTAAAGAATTCTTTCAGATCCACGGATTCCTCCAATATTTTTCCTATCGTAAAGTATATCATGTAAACTGATTGTTATTAAAGTGAAATGGCGTATATCCGTTTCAACACACAAAACAAAAGACGCCGGGCTCTCCGGCGTCCTTTGCTGTAGATATTGTAAGAGGGATGAAAGTATTATGGTGTAGTTAATTACCGGCATATATTGACCGATAAGTAATACCTGTGTCAGTTGCCTCAGGTCTGTTACTGACCTCTTGCGTCATTATATTAGCATCTCTATTTCCTATTGTCAAGGTAGGAATTAAACAATAGCAGAATTTTTTGTACTTAATTCTGAACGTTTGGCAAGTCAAACCCCTTTTCCCCTAAGTTTCATACCGGTATTCTGTGGAATCTGACAATATAGGCTCCAAGGACTCTTACGCATGGGATAGATGCTGCATTTTCCGCAGTCATGGATATCTTTTTGTATTCATTCGATACAGGCATGCAGCAAACCGCTATAGTCTTCCCTTCGCTTGACCCGTGCGCATCTCCCTCATGGAATTTCCAGGTGAACTCGCAGTCGCAGAATTCTTTTCTCTGATCGATCGTTTCCGCCGGCCTGAACTCAGGGTCTCCTCCTATGTAATAGCAGCCCTCGTTGTCCTTTTCTGCAGGGCATCCACCTTCGATACCTGTACCGGTATAACTCAGTTCAAGGAAAGGCGCTGTGATCGTTACCTTTCTTTCCTCCCGTGTATATCTGATATTATCATTGATGCTTTTCCAGTTAGCTATATTGAGCCAGCCGCGCCTGCCGTCAGCCTCAACAGGTGTATTGAATTCCAGATACAGGACTCTGTCATTGCGGATCTCAGAGTTGATCCTGAGCACAGGTCTCAGAGAAGTATACCCATCAGGCAGCATTGCCCTGATGCGATCCTGTTCTGCCTCGTATGCCATAACGAACTGTTCAACACTGACCGGTGGATTATTCATTGTTTCATTCTTCTTTCTCATGTTTTTTCGTTTCCCGTATAAGGGTAGTATACATCACCTGTAAAAAACGGCATCCCCGTGGGGATGCCGCAATTCGTAACCATATCTACAGATGCTGGTTTCTTTCGATCCTGTCATAGTGTTTGAGCAGGAACGGCTCGATCATGGATGTCAGCTTCATATCGAGATTGAAGAAGTATACTGTGAATGTTACTACGAAAAGACCTGTAACGAGAAGGAAAAGATTAAGCAGAAGCTTTATAGCTTTCCTTTTCATTCTTCTTTTAGCTTTCTTTCTCTTTTTTTCTATGACTTTTTTCATCATGACTGGTCTCCTGTTAATGATTATTATTTTACCATGAATTCTCGTCATCGAGGATCTCGAGTGTCGGGTCAAGCGGTTCTTCCTGCATGACTGTTCTCATGTACTGGTTGACCTGGTCTCTTACGCCCTGTCTCGAGACGACACGAGGGTCGAAGAGCTGGTGGTCTACCCAGATCAGAGGGATGCCGCGTTCTCTTGCCTTATCCTCGAACAGACCGTGCATTCCATCCAGAGCCTTGCATGTGATGTGCTCCCAGAGAATGATCATATCTGCGTTGAACTCCTCAACAAATTCGAAGAGGTCATCGAGCAGTACTTTGTAGCCGCCGTGTGTACGGTTACGCATGATCATTTCCTCAGTCAGCATAGCCATGTCGTAGTATGCCTGCTCCCTGTTCTCAGGAGTATCTGTCTCTGCGATCATCTCTGTATTGATGCATGAGAGCATGTCTGTGAGAGGAACGATGCCCCAGCAGTTAAGCAGCCATACGAGGAAGTCCATATAGAAGTGTGACTGTACGCCCCATACGATCGCTCTGTGGCGGTACTCAGGAGCAGCCATTTTGCGCTTCTTGTATGCCTTTTCTGCCAGTTTCATGAGACGCTTATCGCATCTCTCGAATTCAGGCACCTTGCCGCAGATCGCCATGTAGTTGGTCTCTGTATACAGAGCCAGGTTGCCGCCGAAAATCTGCGGATAGTCAGTCTTGTTCATATCCAGCCACTCATTACGGCATCTGGTAGCAATATTGACTCTGCGTGCACATTCGAAGTAGTAATCCCAGTCCCACTTGTGGCCTGTATGCTCTTCGATGAACTTGATCGCTCTGCGGATCTCCTCAGCTGCATAGTCCTGAACATCGTCTTCCTTGTGACGGAGTGGTGCAGGGAGCTGGAATACAGGGATCCCGTCTTCTTTCTCAAGTCTCTCCGAAATGACGCCGTTTCCGAGCAGTGAGCCATCACAGGTGGTATTGCATTGGATAGCACATGCACCGAGGATCGGTGCGTCATCGTCGATGGATACGCCAGCCTCTGCCTCAGGCATCGGGCATACATCTCCGGCAAGACCGAATTCCTGTGCTACATCGATGTAATGCTCAGCAGCATGCTGGTTGAGCAGTACCGAAACGTATGTAGAAGGGGTCTCGCGGCTGGTGCTCTTGAGGTTAGGGAATCCCATCATGACAGCTGTCATCTCATTTTCGTCAACAAGGACGTTGATCTTGGAGAATTCCTCGTCATTGCCTATCCTGCGGTCGCCGCGGAACAGGTTACCGAGCAGCTTTGCTACGTCGATGATGATCAGATCCTGCTCTTCGTGTGCCATTCTGAGGTATTCACCTCTGAGACCCTGTGTGAAACGGTCTACCATCATAGGTACTGCCAGATAGTTGGCCATCCAGCGGTATCTGAACATAGCCTTGACATTGCGAGGCACCATGACGAACTTTCCGAGTGTGAACATGATGCCGAGCCATCTTGTGTAATCGTAGAGTGTATCGCCTACTCCACGCCATTCACGGCGTTTTCTGACCTTGCCATGAGGCTTGTAAAGGTCGCCGTATCTGGTATCGCCCTTGATTGGCTCAGGGTTTACCATTTTTTTGAATTTCTTGACTGCCATTACTCTGCCTCCTTCTGGATCTTCTTGATGTCAATGCTCTCCATGAACGCCTGTACACGGGTACGCATCTGTCCGGAGGTGCCTATGGCATACGGACGGTCAACTGAAAGAACCGGATGACCATATCTCTTTCTGAGAATATGCGATCCCATCATCTTTTCATAAGCCCATGGGTCGCAGAACTTCATCTGCTGATAGATGATGCCGTCTGCCTTGTATTCCTTAGCAAGCTTGTCGACGTATTCACGTCTGGCATCCATCTTCTCGGTGTTCATGTAACGCGGGCATTCGCCTCTGTACATGTACTGTCTGCAGATCTGTGTAAGAGCATCTTCTTCGTCATTCAGTACGATCGGATCCCTGCCAGGAAGTGAGCCGTAGCAGAATCTGTCAGCACATACGAATGCGCCGCTTTCCTCGACCAGTTTGATAAAGTCTGTATCATCGACTTCTGAACCTACCACGAGAACTCTCGCCTTGAACCATGGTTCAGGATCAGGTTCTCTTGTCTTGAGTTCCTCTAAGGTCTCTTCAAGCTTGCCTATGATGAGATGCTTAGGAGCAACATATGATGCAAGGCAGAATACATTGTACTCGTATCCTGTGATCACAGGCTTGTCAAGCTTACGGAAATCTCCGATAGCTCTTAAGAGCTCGCAGACTCTGTTGTGCTCTGCCACAGCCTTGCGGATCGCCTCATCGCTTGTATCGATGCCGTAGTTCTCAGCAAGCGGCTTGAGGATGTGGTTCTTGCACTGCAGTACGTAGAGATCAAGACCGTTGTAATCAGCCTTCATAGGGATCTCCATGTAGTCGTAGAAAAAGTTTTCCTTTTCAGCTGCGACTGCATTGAGGACATCCATATTCTCAACGCAGCGGTTAAGCATCGTGCATCCGTCAGGAGTTACCATTCCGTCAAGGAAATTGTATCCTCCTTCAAGTGCTCTTTCGAGTATCGCTCTTGAGTACTCACAGAGGAAGCTCGTCAGATAGTATGTAGCTACCTCCATCGAACCGGTCCTCGGAGCGCGAAGTCTTGCCGAGAAGCAGCCCGGCAGATTGAGCAGTGGTTCCGGCACGTTTTCGCACATATATCCTATGCACTTAAGGCCTTCATCCTGTGCCTGCCTGATCAGATCGTTGTGAGCTTCCTGCAGCAGATCTTCAAAGTAAATAAGATGTTTAAGGTCTTTCAAACCTATACCTCCTGTGTTTTATCAGTTGAGTTTTGAAGTCTTTCCAATGCAGTCTACCACAGCTTATCTATTGCATCTGCGATCTTCTTTCCCTGCACAGCATCAGTTCTCCATCTGAGCTGTCTCTTGACCTCACCCATTGGATACTCTTTGGCTTTTCCTTCTTCGATACGGGCAAGAAGAGCTTTTTTTGCTTCTTCGCTGATCGAACCGTCAGCCGATAATCCATTAAGGATAAGATCCATTTCTTCCTTCTTGATATCCATTTTAGGTTCTACCATTACCATTACCTCCTGGTATATCATGTTTTATTAATTAATACTGTAGATGAGTTTTATTTCTTTTTACTCTTTTTTACCTCGGCAGCGAGCATCTTCTCGAGCCTTTCAAGAGCCTTTGCATCGAGAGCGCTGTCATCGCCTGCAAAGAATGCTTCGAGGTTAGGCAGACGGATGCCGGCCTTGTAATTCATCTTGAACATCTCAACACCAAGAGACTCTTTGATGTTGCGCATTTCCTGTTTGGTCATGTTAACCTCCTATTGTTAAAGGCAGCTGTCGCTAAGGCGTATATTCGCCGTTCCCTTCGATCCGGGTCTCTGAGTCGCCGGAATCTGAAGGTTCTTCGACTTCGATCTGCTTGATGCGCATCTCATTGCCGCGGAGCAGCCATGTTTTTCCGCTGCCGCAGTGAGGGCATATCTTACCGTACTTGATCGTCGAATAGGTGATCTTGCAGTCATCGCACCATGTCACAGCAGGTATCTCTTCACATTTGAGCTCAGAGCCCTCAAAGATCGGGAATTTCTTGGTATACCAGTCCCAGTAATTGTACAGATAAGATGTGACAATACCCGAGACCTCGCCGAATTCGAGCGTGACTGATTTGATCTTGCTGACGTTATTGTCCTCAGCGATCTTGCTTACCTCTTTTACTACATAATTTACAAGTCCAAGTTCGTGCATAAAATTTCGATGATCCTTTATCAGCGTGCAATTTTATTCTTGATGATGCCTGCCACACGTACCGGCATGTTCTTGCCGATTCCGATAAACTTGTCCTCTGCACGCATCATTCTTGAGTACAGATCTCCGTCCGGACGGCGGATCAGGTGGATAGCGTCGAATTTGCACTGTACTGTGCACATTCCGCAGCCGATGCACTTGTTCTGATCAACTACGCTGCGTCCGCACTTGAGACATCTCTCAGCTTCCTTCTTGATCTGATCTTCGCTGAACTGCTTGATCTCGTAATCCATGGTGAGCTTCTTGCTCTCATCGATCTCTCTGATCTGACGTGCAGGCTTCTTGTAGCTGTCCGGTGGAAGAACGATATCGTCCTTGTTGAGTGTCTCGAAGTGACGTGTGTTCCTGTGAATCATCAGGTGCTGACCGTTATTGACGAATCTGTGCAGTGATACAGCGCCTTCACGTCCCATAGCCAGAGCATCAACTACGAACTTCTGTCCGCTTACAGAGTCGCCGCCTGCGAAGATATCAGGCTCTGCTGTCTGCAGTGTTACAGGGTCTGCTACGATCATGCCGCGAGGGCTGAGCTCGACCTTGGTTCCCTCGAACAGCTTGCCATAGTCAGGCTTCTGACCGATCGAGAACAGGATCGTGGAGCAAGCCTGCTCTGTTGTCTCATTGTCATCAAATGTAGGAGCGAATCTGCCCTCTGCATTCTTAACGGACAGGCACTTTCTGAACTTGATGCCTGCGACCTTCTTACCCTTTGTAACGACTTCAGTCTGTCCCCATCCATCATGGATGAAGATACCTTCGTTCTTGAGGAATTCCTGATCCTCTTCGCCCATCGGCATCTCATCATAGGACTCAAGGCAGTACAGGTGTACGCTCTTAGCGCCCTGACGGATAGCTGTACGTGCTACGTCAGCTCCGATGTTTCCGCCGCCGATGACTACTACGTCACCGCTGAGCTTCTTAGCTTTGCCGAGTGTTACGTCCTTGACATAATCTACGCCGCCGATGACTCCTTCAGCATCATCACCAGGGATGCCGAGTCTGCCGCATGCCTGGAGACCTGTTCCGACGAAGAATCCCTTGAAGCCCTCTTCACGGAGTGACTGGAATGTAACATCCTTGCCGACCTCAACGCCGCATCTGATCTCAACGCCCATCTCTTTGAGGATATCGATCTCAGCGTTGACGACTTTCTTGTCGAGTCTGAAGTTAGGAATACCGAGTGTCATCATTCCTCCAGGCATCTCCTGCTTCTCGAATACTACAGGCTTGTATCCCTCGATAGCGAGGAAGTAAGCGCAGGAGAGTCCTGCCGGGCCGGATCCGATGATAGCGATCTTCTGATCGAACGGCTCTCTTGTGCAGGAAACCATAGGCGGGATGTACTTATGCTCATCCTCAAGGTCCTTAGCTGCGATGAATGCCTTGATGTCATCGATAGCCAAAGCGTCGTCGACAGAGCCTCTTGTACACTCAAGCTCGCAGTACTTGTGGCAGATAGCGCCGCAGACTGCAGGGAATGGGTTATCTCTCTTGATCAGCTCGAGAGCATCTCTGTACTCTCCTCTGGATGCCATGTCGATGTAACCCTGAATAGCGATATGGAGCGGGCATGCAGCCTTACATGGTGCAGTACCTGTAGGCCATGTCTGGATGACGCCGTTCTCATTCTTGTAGTTCCAGTTCCACTTATCCTCAGGCCAGAAATTGCTGTCAGGCAGTTCCTGCTTAGGATATTCGATCTCACCGTGCTTGGTGCAGAGCTTCTGACCGAGTCTGACAGCGCCTGCAGGGCAGACCTCTACACACTTACCGCATGCTACGCACTTTTCAGCATCAACTTCTGAAGCGTATGCAGATGCAGACAGATTAGGTGTATTGAAGAGCTGTGATGTACGAAGAGCGTTGCAAACACCTACTGCGCAGTTGCAGATAGCGAAGATCTTGTTCTCGCCGTCGATGTTAGTGACCTGATGTACATAACCCTTCTTTTCAGCAGCCTCGAGTACTTCGAGAGCTTCTTCATAAGTGATATCGTAGCCCATACCGGTCTCTTTGCAGTAATCTGCGAAGTCGCCGAGACCCATGCACCAATACTGCTTGATGTCTCCGGAACCCTCGCCTCTCTCCTCCTGCTGCTTACGGCAGGAGCATATACCGAGACCGATCTGGCCTTCATACTTTTTGAGCCAATAAGAAATATGCTCAACATCAAGGGACTCACACTCTGCAGGGATAGCCTTCTCTACAGGGATGACGTGCATTCCGATACCGTTACCGCCCTTGCCGACCATCTGAGTGATGCCTGCAAGCGGCAGATATGTCATGCGCTCAAAGAAATCTGCGATCTCAGGAGTCTCAGGCATGATCTGGTCTCTCATGACCATGATCTCTGCAGCGCCCGGTACGAACATATCGAGCACATAGCGTCTCTCGTGCTGAGGATTCTTGCCGTCTTCGTTTTCGTTGTTCCATTCAACAAGTCCGAACTGACCGAGTGCTTCAAGGACTGTCTTAAGATGTGCATCCTCATAGCCAGTCAGCTTCTTCATCTGTGCGAATGTCTTAGGCTTACGCTTTCCCATCACAAGGGCCGTGTCAAGACAGTCCTCTGCGATATCTTTTCCGTATCTTCTGACGATGTACTGATAGCCGCAGTCAAATCCCCAGTACTCCGGAGAATCCTTGGATGGTTTCTCGAGTCCGAGGAGGATTTCTTTACGGTCAGTAATGATCTTAGTAAGCTTAAAGATCTTCTCATCGTGTGTCAGTTTTTTTGCCATATACTAACCACCTCTCCATTTTTCTCTCTACAATATATGTATTTTCAATTAATGAGTTGCTTCTGAGGGCGACAGGCCCACTTTCGCATACTATTGTGGAAATTTTATCATAGAACTTACCATGTGTTCAAGAAAACCCCGGCTGAAATCCTTATAAATACAAGCAAAAACATCCCCTCTGAGGGGATAACCAGATGTTATATAGATATGATCTATAAGACCTGCATCCATATGTCATATCTCTTTTTTCATTTGGCAATTGACGCATACCCCCTTGGGGTATATAATCATTCTGCAGATACCCCACATGGGTATATTAGTGACAGTCAGTGAGGTTTCATATGGCAGAGAAAAAAGATTGCTGTGCATGCAGCGAAAAGAGAAAAGAACGCAGCCCTGAAGAATATAAGGATCTGATGAACCGCCTGAGCCGTATAGAGGGTCAGGTCCGCGGTATCAAAGCCATGGTTGAGCGCGGTGCATACTGCCCGGATATTCTCATCCAGACTTCCGCAGTCAATGCCGCTCTGAACAGTTTCAGCAAGGTGCTTCTCTCCAACCATATTCGCACCTGCGTCAGGAACGATATAAAAGAAGGCAACGATGAAGTTGTAGAAGAACTCGTTGCAACACTTCAGAAAATGATGAAATGATACAGAGGTTTTGATTCAGATGGAACAATACATTGTTACAGGAATGAGCTGCGCCGCTTGTCAGGCGCGCGTAGAGAAGGCCGTTTCCAAAGTGCCCGGCGTTGATTCGTGTGCTATCAGCCTTCTGACCAATTCTATGGGGGTTGAAGGCAGCGCATCACCGGAAGATATCATCCGCGCTGTGACAGATGCCGGATACGGAGCTAAGCTCAAGCTCTCAGATCCCGCCGGTATACAGTCTGCCGGTTCTTTTGCTGCGGACGAAGCTGCGCTTGAAGATCATGAGACACCGGTCCTGAAGAAGCGTCTTATCTGGTCTGTCGGCTTCCTTGCCGTGCTTATGTATTTCTCCATGGGGCACATGATGTGGGATTGGCCTCTGCCCTCTTTCTTTGACGGGAATCATGTAGCAATGGGTCTGATACAGATGATACTTGCCGCCATCGTCATGGTCATCAACCAGAAGTTCTTTATAAACGGTTTCAGAGGACTGATCCACCGCGCCCCTAATATGGACACCCTTGTAGCTATGGGAAGTGCCGCATCATTTTGCTGGAGCACGTATGTCCTGTTTGCTATGACTGGGGCTCAGCTTGCCGGAGACAGTGACGCTGTGATGGCTTATATGCATGACTTTTACTTTGAGTCCGCAGCCATGATCCTCACTCTGATAACAGTCGGTAAGATGCTTGAAGCGCACTCCAAGGGAAAAACTACAGATGCACTCAAAGCTCTGATGAAACTGGCGCCTCAGACAGCTACTGTGGTCAGGGACGGCATCGAGACTGAGATACCTGTGTCCCAGGTCCGTGTCGGAGATGAATTCACAGTAAGACCGGGAGAAAACATCCCGGTCGACGGCGTTATTATCGAGGGTGCTTCAGCAGTAAATGAAGCTGCTCTGACAGGAGAATCAATACCTGTCGATAAGAAAGCCGGAGATACTGTATCAGCTGCAACGACCAACCAGTCCGGCTTCATACGCTGCCAGGCGACCAGAGTCGGCGAAGATACGACTCTTGCTCAGATAATAAGGATGGTCAGCGATGCAGCCGCCACCAAGGCGCCTATCGCCAAGATTGCTGACCGTGTTTCAGCTGTATTCGTTCCTGCAGTTATAGGAATAGCGATATTGACTCTTATCATATGGCTTGCCGTCGGTCAGACCGCAGGTTTTGCCCTCGCACGCGCTATCTCAGTGCTGGTCATCAGCTGTCCATGCGCGCTTGGTCTGGCTACACCTGTTGCCATCATGGTCGGCAGCGGGGTCGGTGCAAGGAACGGGATACTGTTCAAGACAGCTGCTGCCCTTGAGGAGACTGGACGGATAGAGATCGTTGCTTTGGACAAGACGGGTACGATAACCGGAGGAAATCCTGAAGTAACAGATGTTTTCACTTGCCGCGGAGTATCCAGAGAAGAACTTCTCGAAGCAGCCGCCGCAGTCGAATCAAGATCCGAACATCCTCTCGCCAAAGCAGTATGTAAATATATAGGCGGCACTACTCTCAGGATCAGTGACTATGAAGAGGTTCCGGGAAGCGGTGTGAAGGCATATACATGGAATGGATCGAATGCAGTAAGTATTGCAGGCGGAAACGCTGACTTCATGATCAGAAACCGTGTTCCGGAAAAAGACGTTGACAGACTGATGAGAGAAACTGCTGAATTCGGTCATGCAGGGAAGACTTCCGTGCTGTTCGAGAAAGGCGGCAGGCTGCTCGGTCTCATCGCGCTGGCAGATTCTGTAAGGGATGACAGCGTAGAAGCCATAAGACAGTTCCGGGATATGGGCATAAAGACAGTTATGATCACAGGCGACAGGAAGAAGACTGCAGATGCGATAGCTTCCGAGGTCGGAGTCGATGAGGTCATCGCCGAAGTCCTCCCTGACGGTAAGGAAGAAGCTGTCAGAGAACTTATGGAGCATGGGCGTACAGCTATGATAGGTGATGGTATAAATGATGCTCCTGCCCTTACAAGGGCCAATGTAGGAATAGCCATAGGCGCCGGAACGGATGTCGCGCTTGATGCTGCAGATGTTGTGCTCGTAAACAGCCGCCTTGAAGACGCGGTAAAAGCCGTCAGGCTCGGAAGAAGCACGCTCAGAAACATACATCAGAACCTGTTCTGGGCGTTCTTCTATAACGCTATATGTATCCCGGTTGCTGCCGGAGCTTACATTCATCTTTTTGGCTGGACTCTGAACCCTATGCTCGGTGCCGCGGCCATGAGCCTTTCAAGCTTTTGCGTAGTCACCAATGCATTGAGACTCAATCTTTTTGATGCCGGAGACAAGAAAGAGACCCGCCGGGAGTCCAATGATACGCCATCAAAAGCCGCCGGTCAGGAGGCCGGACGGTCAGACAATATATCTTTAAATGAAAGCGAGGATAGTTTAATGCAAAAGACAATGAAGATCGAAGGAATGATGTGTCCGCACTGTGAAGCGGCAGTAAAAAAAGCCCTTGAAGCTCTTGACGGAGTGCAGGAAGCAGCTGTAAGCCATGAGGCCGGGACCGCAGTTGTCACTCTCAGCGGAGAAGTGGCAGATGCAGTGCTCAAAGAGGCTGTAGAAGCAAAAGACTACAAAGTGCTTGGTGTAGAGTAGAGCAGTATCAGTCTATTCTGAGGTATTTTCTCAAGTTGACTTTATCTTCATATTCCAGAGAGTCTCGGCCGTGCATACCGCCGAGATTCTCCATATGATGCCTGAATTCGTGCCGGACCACTTCGCGCAGTCTGCCCTTGAGATATTCTCTGTCATCAGAAGGACATGTCCGGGCAAAAGACCCGTAGTAGATCGTGATCTGGTTTCCGTAGCGGGAGCTTCTGTATTCTCCCATTATTACAAGATCATTATTTTTCGCATGCGGTGAGAGCTTTGCATGTTCGGACAATACAACGCCCTGATGCAGTTCCCTGAAAAAAGCATCCGGGAGCTCATCACATACCTCTGTCAATATCTCAAAAAAACTATCTATATCGATCATGATTACACTGCCGGCCGTATTCCCCGGAATAATGCTCTGTCTCCTTTTCTCAGTAAATCATACAACTTTCAGGCAGACCTGTCACATGTTTCCTTGTGACAGATGCTTCTCATAGTGTAAAATATTCAATTGAATTGTAATCAAGAATTAAACAATACTTATCGGAGGTCTTAATGGTTTCTTTTGAATGTGACTATATAGCGGGTGCACATCCTGAAATACTTAAACAGCTTGTTGAAACTAATATGGAAAGTCTGCCGGGATACGGTATGGACCATTACACGGAAAGTGCGAAGGAAAAGATCCGCAAAGCCTGCGGATGTCCGGATGCAGACGTGGAATTCCTGGTCGGAGGCACACAGACCAATGCAGTAGTCATATCTACGATGCTGCATGACTGGGAAGGTGTCATAGCGGCAGATAGTGGTCACGTCAGCGTTCATGAGTCCGGAGCGATAGAGTTCACCGGTCACAAGGTCATCGAACTTCCGGGAACAGACGGCAAGCTCAGCGCATCAGCTGTCCGCGATTATCTCAGATGGTTCTGCAGCGATGTCACACATGATCACATGGTATTCCCGGGAATGGTATATATCTCATACCCGACAGAGCCGGGAACACTTTACACCAGAGAGGAGCTTGAACAGCTGTCTTCAGTATGCCGCGAATACGGCATCCCGCTTTATCTTGACGGAGCCAGGCTCGGATACGGGCTCATGAGCAAAGCATCCGATATGACCATCGAAGATATCGCCCGTCTTACCGACGTTTTCTATATTGGGGGGACCAAGGTCGGCGCTCTGTGCGGAGAAGCCGTGGTCTTCACAAAAGGAAACCGTCCTGCTCATTTTATGACATCGGTCAAAAAAAGAGGAGCGCTCCTTGCGAAAGGAAGGCTCCTTGGGATCCAGTTCGATACCCTCTTCACCGATGATCTGTATTTTCGCATCAGCAAGCATGCGATCGACATGGCAGAGCAGCTCAAGACCATTATCAAAGAAAAAGGCTGGGAATTCTATATGGATTCACCGACCAACCAGCAGCTGATACTGATGACTGAAGATCAGATGGAAGCTCTCGGTAAAACCATAGCATTCGACCGTTGGGGAGTTTATGACAGCACCCATACGATAGTTCGCCTCGCAACGAGCTGGTCTACTTCCGAAGAGGATCTGGATGTGCTCAGGAGCGTATAGCGTCAGCTGCAGTGCATGCGGTCGACCAGCACATCTGAAGGTTATAACCGCCGGTGATCCCGTCGGCATCAATTGCCTCTCCGACAGCATACAGACCCGGGAACCGTCTCAGCTGCATAGTTGACATATCGATCTCTTCAAGAGCGATACCGCCTGATGTGACCATCCCGTTCTCATCGATAGATGAAACCGTAAAATCATCATGATCGACCAGAAGCGCAAGTGTCTTGGTCTTTATGTCTCCTGATGGTCCCGCGGCGCGGCGTTCGATCGCACGTTGAAGGCGTTTCGGCAGATCGCTGAAATCTCTGTTGTACTGTATGCGCAGCAGCTCACCCTTTTCTGCATATTTAGAAATGTTCAGTATCACAGGTCCTGAAAAACCTCTGTGAGTAAAGAGCAGGTCGCCCGTCATGCGGGCGGCTTTTCCTTTGCACGTATTGGCAGCATCGGAACTGTATGCAGTGACTGTGACATCTGAAAGTGAGATCCCGCTCAGCTCTTCATAAGGATAATCTTTGACATAAACAGGAGCGAGTGCGGACCTTACATCTGTCACCTCGACACCGATATCCTTCAATAACTCAAGCACTGACCCGTCTGATCCTGTCTCCGGAAATGTGATGCCCCCGGAAGCGACCACAACATATGAAGATGATATTGTTTTTCCTGCTGCTTCTACAGTCCAGGAATCGGCATCATCTGCAGGCGCAGTCAGAGCATAGACATCCGAATCTGTCTGTATCTCCCATCCGTTTTCTTTTGACTTGTCAAGCAGCAGGTTCAGGATATCTGAAGCTTTCATTGATGAAGGAAACAGCCTTCCGGCTTCGCCCATATCTTCCGGGCTGACAGCATTTCCCTTTTCATCAGCAAGAGCTATTCCATTATCAGCAAGCCATTTAACCAGCTCAATATTATTATGTCTGTAAAAGCACTTTCTGAGAGCAGGTCCTGATTCACCATATGCCTTAATAAAGCTTTTGATGCTTCCGCCCCTGGTTATGTTGCAGCGTCCGCCTCCGCTCATCAGAAGCTTGGTTCCCGGAGAGCCGGTCTTCTCAAGGATCAGTCCTCTGCGTCCGCTCATATCCAGATTGGCTGCGAGCATAAGTCCGGATGCCCCTCCACCTATTATCACCACGTCATATTTCATATCAGTTTTGTCCCCTTGAGAGAAAACAAACCCCCGGTCACGCGCTTATGACCGGGGATCTGTCGTATCACTTTATCATTCAGTTTCCTCTGTATCGCTGTCCTTCAGAAGGCCTATATCCTCTATGCCCTGATTGAAATCTTCAAGAGTCTTATAGAAATGAACCTTGCCCTGCTCGTCAGCGAAGAAGAACAGATCGTCTGACTTCTCATAGTTGATGACTGCATCCATGGCATCACCGATGACCGTAGAGATCGGCCCCGGAGGAAGCCCGGCGAACTTTCTTGTGTTATATGGGTTGTCACTGTCAAGCTGGCTCTGCTTGAGTTCTACTCTGTCAATGTCGAATATGTAACCTACTGTAACATCACTGCCGAGTCCCATTCCCTGATCAAGTCTGTTCATGAATACACCCGCTACAGCAGGCTGATCACCTGCAGTTGCTTCCTTGGTGACGATGGATGTCAGTGTCAGGAATTCATGGATCGAGAATCCTGTACCTTCGATCTGCTCCTTGCGTGCACTGAGCTCAGTATCCATTCTGTCGAGACACATCTCAGTGAATCCCTCTATGGTATCGCTGCCTGATGTCACATAATATGTGTCCGCATACAGATACCCTTCAAGCGGGTTCATGACATCTTTGCCCAGGATATCGTCTGTCAGGAACCAGTACTTTTCTATGAGCTGATTCAGGTACTCTTTGTCATTCCACTTTGCCAGTATTTCTTCTGATGAATACGGCAGCTGTTCCGATATGGCCGCAGCGACCTGCGTCAGCCTTGCACCGTCTTTGACTTCGACCGACTCCTTGGACAGATAATCAAAGTCGCCTGTGTTTATGACCTTCATGATCTGCTGGAAAGACATGCCTTTGTTGAAAATGTATGTATTGGCCTGCAGACTGTTGTAATGTCCGATCTTGGCGTTGATCTTGGCACAGGTCTTGTTCCTGACAAGTCCTGCCTCATCAAGCAGCTCAACTATCATAGACGCGCCTGTTCCGTTAGGGATATCTACGACCACAGCTTCTGTGCTGCCCGGTTCGACCGCTCTAAGTCCCATTGTGTACCAGCCGCCACCTGCTACAAGTATGGCCAGTACCAGTATCAGGATAAACAATCCTCTGCATCCGCCTTTTTTCTTTTTTCCTGCCGGGCGCTTGTTGCTCATATGTTTCTCCCTTCTGCAAAAGTAATAAAATATAAAATAAACCCCCGCCTAAATATGTCATATGTGATATAATGCACTAAGTATGCAGGCAGAGTAACTGCAGTCCATATATAGACGCAGTACGCATTATTATACACATCATATGCTATTTTGCCTGACTCTGCAAGATTATATGTAAAGGAAGTATACAAAATGACTAAAGAAAACGGTAATTCGTTCAGTTCATTTCTCGCCCGCAAGAATATCGAGATCAGTGCTAAGCGCTATGGAATAGATGCACTGTCCGCAATGGCACAAGGTCTTTTCTGCTCACTGCTGATCGGTACGATAATAAACACACTGGGTACTCAGTTCCACATAGGCTTTCTTACTGATCCTGTCTGGATAATGAAATCCGGAGATCAGGCTATCCCTTATACTGTCGGCGGCCTGGCTGTAGCAATGACAGGACCGGCAATGGCGATCGCCATAGGCTATGCTCTGAAATGTCCTCCATTGGTTCTCTTTTCTCTGGCTACGGTCGGTTTTGCGGCCAACGGTCTCGGAGGCGCCGGCGGTCCGCTTGCTGTTCTGATCATCGCTATCATCGCAGCTGAATTCGGAAAAGCTGTATATGGTGAAACCAAGATCGACATACTCGTTACCCCTCTTGTCACCATTGGTGTGGGGGTAGGATTGTCTGCTTGGTGGGCTCCTGCCCTCGGTGCAGCAGCAATGAAGGTCGGTACCCTTATCATGTGGGCTACCGAACTCAGACCGTTCATGATGGGCATCCTGGTCTCTGTCATAGTAGGCATAGCTCTGACGCTCCCTATCTCCTCTGCCGCTATATGTGCAGCTCTGGGGCTTACCGGTCTCGCCGGAGGAGCAGCTGTCGCCGGGTGCTGTGCCCAGATGGTGGGATTCGCCGTTACCTCATTCCCTGAGAATAAGTGGGGAGGTCTTGTTTCACAGGGTATAGGAACTTCCATGCTGCAGATGGGTAATATCGTCAAGAACCCGCGCATATGGATCGGGCCTACCCTCGCTTCTGCGATCACCGGACCTATCGCTACATGCGTTTTCCACCTTCAGATGAATGGTGCACCGGTATCAAGCGGTATGGGCACATGCGGATTTGTCGGACAGATCGGTGTCTACTCCGGATGGGTAGCTGATGTGGCTTCCGGTGCCAAGGCTTCCATTACCGGCATGGACTGGCTGGGACTCATTCTGATCTGCTTCGTTCTTCCGGCTGTCCTGTCTCCGCTGATCAATATGGGATGCCGCAAGCTTGGCTGGGTCAAGGACGGCGATATGACTCTTTAGAGAACAATATAATAAAACATCAAAAGACCGGCATTGCTTCAGTATCGTTGATCAAACGAACTGAACAATGCCGGTTTTTATACATTAAACCTGTACATCACTTTTCGACCATCACGCTGTCATAGAAGAGCGGAAGGAATATGTAACCGCTGCTTCTCAGCGAATCTATGATCTCAGGCAAAGCGTCAACAGTTGTCTGGCTCCACTCATGAAAGAGCACTACCATTATATTTTGTTTCTTGGATGCGGCAAGCACGTTGCTCTTGACAAGCGATGCATTGACCTTGTCATTGCCCCAGCTGTCTCCCGAGTCCACTGTCCAGTCGACCCATCCGTAGCCTTCTTTTCTAAGCGATTCCTGAATGGCGCCGAGTCTGGAGCCTGCCATCCCGGTACCGCCCGGGAATCTGACTATCTGAGCTTTGTATCCCCCGGAAGCTTCCTCTGTGAATTTTTCCTGTTTCTCCACAGCTTTCATAAATGCTTTGGAGCCTGAATATACGCTGCGATAATCGTGTGAATATGTATGGTTCCCTATAGTATGTCCGTATTTGAGATATTCAGGATACATCGACTTGGCAGACAGATCAGCCTGGTCAGGAAGTTTGTCGCCGTTGGCAGTGGTCAGGAAAAACGTAGCCTTGACATCATACTGTCTGAACAATTCAAGGAATTTCTTGCCCCTGTTGTACGGTCCGTCATCTATAGTGATGTAGCATATCTTCTTATTGCTCTTGCCGTCCTGTATATCCTTTTCCGTCTTAGCTGCCAGACTGAATACTTTCTTCTGGAGCTTGTCGGACTCGCTCTTCATCTGCTTCATCTCTTTTACTTTCTGAGCGAGCGCTGCATTGGTCCTCTCGGCTGCCGTGTATTCCTTTTCCGCTGCCTTGTATTCTGCTCTTGCTGTCCTGTATGCAGCAAATGTCTTCCCGAATCTCGGCACTATAAATCCTGCCGTTATCAGTATGATGCAGGCGAGCACGACCAGAACGGCAAGCATCGTATTTGTTATCTTTATTCTTCGAGCTGTTCCTTTAGTCTCTCCCATGAATCTCTGAGTTCCTTGATCTCTTCATAATTACCGAGGTTTTCTTCTTCGGTCTTGAGTTCCTTGTTTTCTTCAAGCAATGTTGCAGTCTGGTCCTTCAGCTGTGCTGTCTTGTCAGGCAGATCAGTGGACTTATACTGCATCACGGCAAAGCATATTTCAAAAGCAAGAATGAGCACAAAAACTGCAGCAAGGATCCTGAGCCGGCGGAATTTTCTGTCATCAGCGATACTGAATACGTAAGTCTTTTTGACAGGTTTGAACTTGCGGGCCGGTTTTTTCTTTTCTTCCTGAGTGTCCTCCATGCCGCTGCCAAAACCTGTATATATACGCGTCTGTGACATGCTGGTCTCGCGCGCAGCCTTTTCAGCCTCTCTGGCCTTCCTGTCCGCTTCAGCCTGCGCTTCTGCACTTTTGATCTCATCATCTGTGATGAATCCCTTGTACTCCTTGCGCTGCTTTTCAACGACACGAGTGCTGCGGTCATCAAAAGTATCCAGGGTCTGTGTCATTCGTGTCACAGTCCTGTTCATCGGCTGCGGCCTTATCTCATCCGGATCACCGATCCAGGTGTGCCTGGTCGCCTGCCCAGGAGCCGTCTTGTTATTCTCTTTGCTTTCACTCTGAAGAGTGTCCTTTCTGTTCTCTTCCATAAACACTAAACAGCCCCGGCACATACCATATATGCTCACAAGGCTGCTTATATAATACCACATATGACGTTATATGTGTTTATCTATCCTTCAATTATTGTGCATTTTTCACCCTCATATTTCAAAGTGAGGGATATTCTTTGCTGTCCTTCAAGGATGCGTTCAAGGAAAGCTCTGTCTCCTTCCCACATAGGCAGATCCATAAGCTCACTCTCGGGTATCCATCTGAGTTCACCCTCGCTGCAATCAGGCAGATCATATGCGCCGGTCTTCAGAAACAGCTCCCTGAGTTCCTCATCAGCAGGTTCGAAGTCATCTGAAGTATAGAGGTACATATCTTCATCCTCATACATATCAGCGCGAAATGCTATCACTCCGCAGAAATGCATGGACTTAAGCCGGAGCCCTGTCTCCTCAGATACCTCTCTGAGGTTACATTCGTCAGGTGTCTCTCCCTCCTCTATTTTTCCGCCGATGCCAAGCCACTTTCCGGCATTCGGATCATGCGGCTTACGGTTTCTGTACAGCATCAGCCAGCAACCGTTATTCTTCATGTAACAAAGTGTGGTTTTTTTCATCATTGTCATCCGGTATTACTCAGGCCACACGAATTCCGCCCTTCCGGCTTCGCCGCCGTCGATCAGAAGGTTCTGCCCTGTCATAAATCTGTTATTCACAGCGACAAAATATATCCATTCTGCTATCTCTTCAGGCGATGCCCATCTCTTGAGCGGTGTGAGTTCCATTATCCTGTCCCACAGCTTTTTATCATCCATGACGCAGCGATTGAGCTCTGTGGTCACTCCACCCGGGTCTATACTGTTGCAGATCGCATACGGTGCAAGTCTCAGTGCTGCATTTTTTGTATAAGCAAGAACGCCGCCCTTGCTCGCAGCGTATTCCGGAAACTCTGATCCCGTATGTCCGGAAGCCGAGCCGACGTTGACCACCGATCTGATGTGGCTGCTGCCGATCGCATAGTGCTCGGTAACATTTATGACACCTTTCAGATTGACGTCAATGTCCCTGCTGCCCTCCTGGATGCCCGCGCTGTTGATCAGAACTTCAGGAAAGATTCCCGCCGGGAATGTATCAGGATCAGTAACGTCCGCTATGTGATGGGTATAGTTCTCATGGACAAGCGAAGATCCGGCTATGTCAAGACCATGCACCATATGTCCCCTGTCGAGAAAATACTCTGCTGTCGCTCTGCCTATCCCGCCGGAAGCACCCGTTATCATCACTACCATATCTTTCCCCTATTTTGCAAATGCGTAATCCAGATACTGTTTTCCTACATTCTCTTCATCCCAGCGATTGCTGACTCTGTATCCGAACGGG
Source organism: uncultured Eubacteriales bacterium (assembly GCA_902786855.1). Lineage (GTDB taxonomy): Bacteria > Bacillota > Clostridia > Peptostreptococcales > Anaerovoracaceae > Crickella. Next base: position 23,722 of record CADAEH010000003.1, read on the forward strand.
CTGAAGATCACCTCACACAGAAGTTCAGCAACAGCACCGGTAACAGAGCACATCAGCACCTGCGCTGCCGACCATCCGAAGAAATGATATGAAACGATGAGTGCAAAAGTCAGATTGTCCACGAACTGCGCGATCCCTGTCGAGATGAAAGATCTCATCGCGAATGCTTTATACCCGCTGTAAGTCAGGCGCTTTGCGACTGCCTGGTTGATAAATGAATTGCAGATCGCTGCAGCAAGCATAGCGATGCTGCTTCCCATCACAACGTACCATGTGCCTCCGAATGTAGCGTTGAGAGCGGTGTTTACCTCTGTCATTCCTGTGGAATAGTACTCCCCCCACATGCCGGGCGTAAGTGACATGAGCTTGAATATCAGAGTGGCTGCAAGGTTGATCACAAGCGCAAGAATAGAGATCTTGGCCGCTGCCCTTGGGCCAAAACGCTTACAGATCATATCCATACACAGAAAGCTTATCCAGCTGAGGGGAAATCCGCAGTCAAGTGCGAAATACTTTACAGAAATAAGTTCTTTATTGGCGAGAAGGTTCATCATGATGACGCTCACGACGAACAAAGTAATGACGAGAGAAGGGACGTTGCGCAGCAGAATGCGGTAATCGTCCATCTCCTTTTTGATGAACTGCATATTCAGAATCTCCTTTGGTTTTAATATTTTACAAGCAGGATATCGGACCCGAACTGCTTGACGCCTGTATTTTAGCAAGGCACGACCAATTATGGCACCGTACGAACTGAATGTCAAATGATGTTTTTCAACTGTGGAATTTATTCAACAAATTTTTCAAACCAATTGAAAAACCGCTGGAAATATGTCAAAATTGAGCTGCGAAACTAACAATTGAACACATTTTCGGCGATTTTCCGCAAAACGATGAAGTTTTTCATCGCTTTTCTTGATTTTATCAGCGAAAAGAGCTTCAGTCAACAGAAAAACGCTGAATTTATTCATCAAAATCGTGTTTTCTTAACTTTTTTTGATGAATACTGATGAATTCTCTTTATTCTGGAGGTAATACTTTGGATTTCCTTGATAAAATCTACGTTTTCTGTGCTGAACGCCATATCTCAGCCTCCCGTTTTGAGCGTGAGGCAGGTATCGCCAAAGGTCTGATTTCCAAGTGGAAGAACAAAGGCTTTACACCGAGCTATAAAACTCAGAAAAAGATCGCATCATATATGTGTATAACCGTTGAAAATCTGATGCGGGAGCTTCCCGGCACTGCTGCAGGATCATCCTTGCCTGCGCAGGCGGATACAGTCAGAGATGCTTCCGTCAGGTACGTGCCTGTGCTGAGGGATGTTTCTGCTTTTGGTTCTCATGACGAGAGTAATATCGCCGCATATATTCCTGTGTTTCCTGATATGCTCCACGACCCTGACAACTGTTTTGCCATGAAGATAACTGACAGCAGTATGCTCCCGGAACTAGGCCCCGGTGATGTGGTCATTGTCCGAAGATGTGAGCAGCCTGATCACGGGGATATAGTCATCGTCTGCGCTCCGGGCAGGCCTACGGTCTGCAGGAAGCTCGTCAGGGAAGAAGAAGGTATCGTCCTCCAGCCATTCAACAGACACTTTGACTCTGTCAGCTTCAGATATGAAGAGATGGATATGTTGCCGGTGTCCTTCATAGGAAAGGTCATCGGCATGCACAGAGATATAAGCGGCAAGCCGACAGAATAGAAAAGCCGGAATAAGAAAATGTGATTTGCAGAACATAATAACGAGCATACATAATCTGCTCATAAGGCGCAGATATGCATGCTCGTTTTTCTGTCAGAACAAAACTGTATGGATATCGTCCGGTCTCCTATCCTTCAACTCTGATGCTCTTTATCTTCTGATCGACAAGAGGCTTGTCCATCCTGTTCCTCTTGCTCATGACTATCTTATCAGCAACTGCCATTCCTTCGGTGACCTTGCCGAATGCAGCATACTGGCCATCAAGATGAGGGGAAGTAGTTGTCATGATGAAGAACTGTGATCCGCCTGAATTCGGGTTCATTGCCCTTGCCATTGAGAGCACTCCTCTTTCATGCTTGAGATCGTTTTTGAAGCCATTAGCTGTGAATTCACCCGGGATCGTGTATCCCGGACCACCCATTCCGGTTCCTTCCGGACATCCGCCCTGGATCATAAAACCAGGGATGACTCTGTGGAAGATAAGTCCGTCATAGAACTCGCTGTTAGCGAGTTTCTCAAAGTTCTCAACTGTTTTAGGTGCGATGTCTTCATAAAGTTCACCCTTCATGATCCCGCCGTCTTCCATCTCGATAGTAAATCTTTTCATTGTCTTTCCTCCATGTTGATTTATGAAAAACGAGTCCGTTTCAGACACATTATTCGACTGACTTGAGTGATTCTGTCATGGAGACGTTCCTGAGTCTCCTCTGCATCGCTATATTTACGAAAGCGGCAAATACGAATGTCAGCACCACAGCCAGCACTATATCTTTGTTAGTGAGCCTCGGTTCGAAGTATATCATCTTGACGACTATGTTGTCGATGACAAAGCGAAGGAGCCATTTGCCCATCGGTATACCGACCACCGCAGCTATTGCCGTAAGGAACAGGTTCTCACGGAACACATACTGTGATACCTCGAGCTGATTGAACCCGAGCACCTTGATGGTCGCGATTTCCCTGGTCCGTTCAGTGATGTTTATGTTGGTCAGGTTGTACAGCACGATGAATGCAAGAAGCGCGGCTGAGAGGATGACCACATAGACGATAAGGTTAAGGCTCTCCATCATCTTGGCAACGCTGTCTCTCACATCAAGATTGACAGATACCGCGGCCGTGTTCTCATAATTGGCTGCCTCAGTTGCTGCATCTCTTATCATTTCATCAGTTACTGCATCTTCTCCGCTCTCCTCTTCTGTATCTGCAGCGCCCCTGTCAAGCTTGACAAGTGCGGATTTGATATCCGGATCGCGTCCGAATGCCTGTTTATAAGCATCCTTGCTTATATATATACTGTCATATACATAATTATCGGCTATAGCAGAGACCTTGAATGTCGCTTCCTTATATCCGTCTCTGACCGTGATGGTATCACCGGCATTGACATTGTAATCATGGCTGATTTTTTTGACAAGAACTGCTTCGCCCGTGCCCGGGAACCCGATCGGCTGATCCCCTGTATGAAGGTCTATGAATCGCCCGAAATCTTCAGGATCGGCTGCCGTACAGGTGACGTCCTGATTGCCCTGATCAAGAAGGAGCGTGACCTCAGCCTGGTGCAGGAATAACATCTCCTCTGACCCGATGCCTGCATTATCCATCATATAGTCTGTAAATTCCTGCTGCCTTTCGGCATTCATATTCTTACTGAAAATGGTCCTGAAATCATAAAGCGAGATCTCATCAAACTGGTAATCTGCGACTCTGGCAATCGTAGTGTTGATGCCCATGCCTGCTATAAGCAGAGCTGTGCATCCGCTTACTCCTATGACCATCATGAGGAATCTCTTCTTGTCCCTGAATATATTCCTTATGGATACTTTATACAGAAAACTTATCCGTCTCCAGAGAGGACCGATCCTCTCAAGCAGGATCCTCTTGCCTGCAGGCGGTGTTTTAGGCCTGATCAGATCGGACGGCGATACCTTGAAGTCCTGTGATATAGACACCCAGGTAGCCCCCATGGAGCACAGCAGCGCCGCCGCAAGTGACATGAGTCCCAGCTTGACATCCAGTATATAGTCCACTTCCTCGCTGAAGTCATACATCATCGTATAGGCATGCCAGATGACAGACGGAAAGACCTTGCAGCCTATGAAGAAACCGCAGACAGAGCCGGCGAAAGCAGCGCTTCCGGAGTAGAACATGTACTTGCCTACGATCTGAGCGTTGCTGTAGCCGAGGGCCTTGAGGACTCCGATCTGTGTCCTCTGCTCATCTATCATCCTGGTCATGGTCGTCATGCACACCAGAGCAGCTATCAGGAAGAAAAACACCGGGAATATCTTGGCTATATTGCTGACGATACTCGAATTGTTGTCAAAAGAAGAGTATCCGGCATTTTCCTCACATGACAGGGCATATGATGTTCCGGTCTCCATGTCATCGATCTTGTTCTGAGCATCATCGAGCTTGTCCTTTGCATCATCGAGCTCTCTCTTAGCTTTGTCAAACTCACTCTCTGCTTTACGTTCCTCTTTCTTGAGGGTATTTCTGCCCTTGTCTATTTTTTTCTGCTCTTTTGCTATCTTGTCAAGGCCTTTATCTGCCTGCTTCAGACCTGACTTTGCCTGTTTCAGACCTTCTTCAAGCTTCTTTTTGCCTGCTTCCGCCTCGCCAAGCTTAGTGTTGATAGTGCTGAGCCCCGTATCGATCCCTTTTATCTGCCCGTCTACATCAGCAATCTGTCCATCGATACCATCTATCTGGTCTTTTATTGCAGTTATCTTGTCGTTATATGAATCTGCGTTATCAGGGTCCTGTTCTGCAGCTGCCTTGAGCTCGTCTATCTTGCTTTCAAGACCGGCCTTTGCCTGTTTCAGCTGATCCTTTCCGTCCTTCGCCTTAGCCAGACCTGCCTCCGCCTTGGTCTTCTCTCCTTTCAGAGTTTCAATGCCCTGATTGATCTCATCAAGCTGTTTTTCCAGACTCTTGATCGTTCCTTCCAGCTCTGACTTTGTAGCTTTGGCCTTCTTCTTTGCGCCTTTTACCTTTTTCTCGCCTTTATCAAGTTTATCCTCAGCATCGTCAAGCTTTTTTTCTGCCTTGGCTTTTTCGTCTTCATATTTTGCCAGATTATCTTCATACTCCTGCTTTTTTTCATCGAGCTCCTCCTGTGCATCAGCCATAGCTGTTTCGCGTCTGGCTTTTGTGATCCGCTCAGCAAGATCCTTCATTGAATCCTCTGAGTTATCTATGCACTCCGATCTGTCATCGGTAAACGGTGCACCGTCCCCCTCAAGAGTCAGGTAGAGCTGTGTATAATAGTCCGTATCGAATTCCGACCTGTCAATAAAGAAAAAAGTCTCAAGCTTTCCGTTGCCTATGTCTGTAGACCCTCTCTGATAATCAAGATAAACCGGAGTATTGACTGTGCCTACGATCTTATATTCACGGTGACCGAAAATATCCAGCGTGTCTTCATCATTCGAGTCTGTCAATACGATCGTATCGCCCGTCCTGTAACCCTCGCTGTCTATATGATAGTCATCAACAACACATTCATCACCGCTTTCAGGCAGTCTTCCCGAGACCACCCTGAGAGTATTGATCTTATCCGGAAGTGAGATGGCTTTCAGAGCAACCTCATCTGCCTGACCGGACGATGCCATGACATCTACCTGAACGGATCCTTCAGCACCTGAAACGCCTTTCTCGGCTCTGGCCATATCCACGCTGTCATCATCGATACCGTATGACGAAATGAGCATGTAATCATACATATTATGCTCTTCGAGATAACGTGTGGCTGTACTGACCATAGAGGTTTTACAGTCTTTCAGGCCCGAGAAAAAGCCCACTCCAAGAGCAACGATCGCGAAGATCGCCAGGTATCTGGCAAGCGATGTGCGTATTTCTCTCAGCGTGGACTTCTTAAGCATTTACCATTCGATCTCTGATATCGGTACCGGGTCCGGATTGATCCTGACATCCTGTACCCTTCCGCTCCTGACACTGATTACTCTGTCAGCCATTGGTGTTATCGCTTTGTTGTGTGTGATTATGATTACCGTAGTACCCATATTCCTCGCCTGATCCTGGAGGAGCTGGAGTATCTGCTTTCCCGTAACGTAGTCAAGGGCACCTGTAGGCTCGTCGCACAGAAGAAGCTTAGGATTTTTCGCCAGAGCTCTCGCGATAGCGACCCTCTGCTGCTCTCCGCCGGAAAGCTGGCCCGGGAAGTTTTTCATCCTTTCTCCAAGGCCGACAGCTTTCAGAGTCTCTGCCGGATCAAGAGGATCTCTGCATATCTGTGTAGCAAGAGACACATTTTCAAGAGCCGTGAGATTCTGGACCAGGTTGTAAAACTGGAATACAAAGCCTATATCATGCCTTCGGTACTGTGTGAGCTCGCGCAGGCTCATGCCGCTTATCTCTCTGCCATCAAGTACTACTCTTCCGCTTGTCAGCGTATCCATTCCGCCCAGGATATTGAGCAGAGTGGTTTTCCCCGCACCGGACTCTCCGACGACTACAGCCAGCTCGCCTTTTTTTACACTGAAAGATGCATCTGCGAGAGCCTCGATATCGACTTCACCAACGTGATAGACCTTACGGACATTTTCAAAGAGAACATAAGCGTCCTTCTCGTCATGTACCGTCTCAGCAGCCGCTTCTCTTGAAGCAGCCATATTCTTGATCATCTGTATTTCTGTATTTCTGTCCATATTTGATCATCAGATAAAAATGTTGATACAGCCGATGAGAAGACCGATCAGGGCTCCGAGGCTTACGATCATGTTGAGCTCTTCTTTCATGACCTGCAGCACACCTTTTTCAAGTTCTTCGACTGACATGGAATTGATCTTATCCTCGACTATAGATGCGACATCTATGCGTTTAAGCGCGGAGTTCACTGCATTGACGACCGACTCACGGTATGCTTCTGTTATTTTTTTGCGAACGAACTCAGGATCATACCCGGCCTGCTCGAGTACATGCAGAGGTGTCCTTTCACCGAGGTCGTGTATACGGCTCTCCGTTATCTCGCTAATCATCTCTGGCGCGTGCATGAAGATGAACTCTTCCATCTTATCGCTGACCGATTTCATGGCCTTGTCTATGAGATTATCTGATACCACAAGCCGCAGCAGGCCGTTTCGCGCTGCCTGCTCTCTCAGTACCCTTCTGCCCTCATCGCGAACAAGCGCCGGTATGTCCATCCTCAGCAGAGCATCGGTGATCTTAGTCTCGAGCAATTCGATAAAACTCTTCTCAAGCTTGTCATACTTTTCCGGACTTCCGGTGAGGACTATTCCTGTATCACGGATGTTCTCATCAAGAATGCTCATGACCTTGTCGATCAGAGGTTTTTCGACCTCCTCGGTCAGGAGTTTCCCGGATATGTCTTCCCTTGTAAAGAGATCGTTCTGCACGATCTTTCCCGCTGCTTTGGCGAGCCGTGCTTTACCCTTAGGGATAGCTCCCGGAGTGAACGGCACACGGTGTCCGAATATGTGCTTTTCTTCATGCGGGAAGAATAGCATCTTCACCGCTATGAGATTGGTAAAATATCCTATGACTGCCCCTACTAAAGGCGGCAATAAGTAGTGAGTAAAAAATTCCATATATATCACATCCTGTCTCTGATCTCTGCCGCATTGGCTCTGAGGATCTCATGATGAATACCTGCCTTGCCCACTGAATGCGAAGCAATACGGCTGAGGTCATTGTGAGATCCGATCACCCACAATATGTCTCCTTCTTCTATCAGCATGTTTGCGTCCGGCATCATGTTGGCATAACCCCCGCGCTCAAGCCCGAGGATCATGCAGTGCGACCTGGCGTTTATTCCGCTCTTCTTGATAGGCTTTCCGACGAACGGCTCTGTTCCTCTGACCTTGATCACAGCACATGCAAGAGCGTGCTCATTATCAGGATAAGCTCCGTCCAGGAACTCTTTCAGAGTGCGTATATTGACTTCGTCTTTAAGTTCAAGCGTTTTGCTGAATGTCGTAAGTGACTGTCTGTCTCCTATGACATATACCTTATCGCCGGTCTGCAGCACTGTCCTTGCAGGCGGCATGGTCATCCTTTTATCTCCGCGCCTGATCTTGACCACATAGACAGATCCTTTTCTGCCCCAGTCAAGCTCGATCAGGGACTTTCCGGCATATGATGCCCCCTCAGGAACAAACCATTCGAAGATGCTGTAGTCTTCCTCGAGCCAGTGCTGATCACTCCTGCTCCCGCCCCTCTCTTCCATCGTTTTCTGGTTGAGATTGGAAAGGAACCTCGTCTCAAGCTGCAGGTAGTATGTGGCGATAAAATCGCTCCGTGTCAGCAGATATACCAGGATCGGCGCAACGATAAGCAGTACGCCCTTGATATCGAACAGGTATATAAGCGGTATGACCGCAATGGACATCATGACTGCGAATTTCATCATTATGAGAACTACAAGCGGCGGCCGGTTGGACAGCCTGTCCATCCACAGCTGTGTAAAAGCAACACTGCGGTTCCCCAGATACGGCCGCGAGAAAATGATCATCACCGCGTATATGAGGACTGTGGTCACTACCCGCGAAGCAGTTCCCCCGAGCGGGACACTGAGGAAGGGCTGAACGAGCTTGCACCCGGCAAGTGTCGTTACAAGCATGGTGCTTCCGTATATCGCCGTCTTGAGGAAGTTATCCCTGAGGACTATCTTCCATTCCGATGTATGTTCCTCCCTGTCCTGATCCTCAGACGTATAGCTTTCTATCTTGCGTCTCAGTATAGGAGGTGTCATACCTGTTATGATTTCGACTAAGCGATCGGACTGTCTGATCATGACAGGTGTAATCATGATAGTAAGTATGGATGCCGCTACGATGACCGGGTACAGATAGCTGTCCATGACCCCCAGAGATATCCCGAGGCCTGCGATGATGAACGAGAATTCTCCGATAGGAGCCAATGCCGCGCCGCCCCTGACAGCAGTATCCATGTCCTGACCTGAAAGGATCATACCGATAGTAGCAAATATCAGTTTTGCCAGAACGGCGATGATCGCGATCGGTACTATCGAGGTCCACCTGGCTGCTATGGTCTGAGGGTCTACCATCATTCCTACAGACAGGAAGAAGATCGCCCCGAACATATCCTTGATACCGCCGGTTACTCTCTCCACATTGTGAACGTACTTAGTACCGGCAAAGAATGATCCCGCAAGGAATGCGCCGAGCTCCATGGAGAAGCCGAGCTGTTTTGCCAGCAGAGCCATCAGGAAACAGAATCCCAGGCTCAGAAGTGTCAGCATCTCATCGCTCATGTACTCCATTACGCTGTCGAGGAATGTCGGTACAAAATATATGCCAAGTATGAGCCACAGCACCAGATAGCAGACCATCAGAGCCAGATGTCCGGCAACAGAACCTGTGCTGCCCCCCTGGCTTATCGACATGGTCGTAAGTATCACCATCATGAAGACCGAGATCACGTCTTCCATTACAAGTGAGCCCATGACCAGCCGGGCGAATTTCTTTTCGCTCAGGTCCATCTCTTCGAGGCATTTCTGTATGACTACAGTCGAGCTGATGGACAGCATAACGCCCAGGAAAATCGAATTCATGACCGACATGCCAAGAAGCAGTCCGAAACCGTATCCGACGAAGAGGACTCCGGTCATCTTGACCAGAGCAGAAACGATGGCCGTACTCCCGATATCCGCTATCTTGTGAAAATCAAACTCAAGCCCTATGTGAAACAGAATGATGACAACGCCGATCTCACTCCAGGTCTCAATAGAAGCTGTACTGCCTACGTCCATGAAGAGCGGAAAATGCGGCCCTATCATAAAACCCGCAAGAATATACCCCAGGATAGTCGGTATCCTGAGTTTCCTGAACAATATCGTAACTATCGCGGCAGTGGTAAGCATCACTGCAAGATCTATTATCAGCTGAGGTACTTCCATTTGCTATTTCTTACCTTATCAGTATTTGAGTCCTATCCTTATATTCTTCCAGCCCGGCATGAATCTGTCCATCAGGGCGTAAAAATCTTTTCCATGGCCCGGTATGACTGTATGCACCAGTTCATGCAGGATCACATAATCAAGTTCCATATCAGACCTTGTGGCAAGCATCAGGCTGAAATTGAGATGATGCGTCCTGGTGTTGCAGCTGCCCCATCTTGTATGCATATCTCTTACAGTCCAGCCATTGGCCCTGAGACCTGTACGCCTCTCGATCTCGGGAAGTCTCGCAGCTATCCTGCGTTTCAGATCAGCTCTTCGTCTCTCCTTTTCAGCAGCATCTGCCGGTTCTGGATGGGCTGCAGCTTTGCGCCTGACGCGCTGCACGCCATTATCGATCCAGCTGCGTTTACTGCGCACAAAAGCTATGATCTCCCTGTCAGTGACAATATACGGAGCGCTGATCAGTATCCTGCCCTCAGGCTCAGTGATACGCATGTTCATTCTTTTGATACGCTTTTTGGTGACTTCCACCTTAAGCCCGTCTATATAAATCGTTTTGGTCATACATAGTTCAACCAGGAGCGAAGCTTCAACAAGCTCGCTTGATTGAAGCGAGCGACGCCGTCAACAGACGCCGGGAGCTTCAGCTCCTGAGAGCGTCGGTCGGGGATTGTTTACCCGCCACCGACGATTGAAAATGGACCCCGCCGCCTACTTTGTTGAAGCGGGGGACATCCGGCGTCTGTTATTTTATCAGAATTTCATATTGTTTAACAGATGGATAGAAAAAAGGGACCCATCCGAAGATGAGTCCCCTTAGTGTCAGATCAGTTGCTGCAGTTATGTTATTTCCAGCAGTCCACTTTGTCAGCAGGCAGACCGATGTCAGCAGCTTTGAAGTGAGGTGCCTTGCCCTCTTTCTTCTGCTTTGTGTAATCGTCGAGAGCCTTGACAGCAACTCCGCCGAGGATAGCGATGGTAGGAATGTTGCATACTACCATGAGGCCCTGGAACATATCAGCTGTATCCCATACGAGACCCGCACTTGAGATAGCTCCGAGGAACACGAGTACGATCGCGATCACTCTGAAGATCGTGACTTCTGTCTTGCTCATGTCTCTCTTGAGAATGAATGCGAAGCATCCTTCACAGTATGAATAGTTACCGATCAGAGTTGTGAACGCGAACAGTGTCATCGAGACAGCGATGAATACAGGTCCGAAGCCGCCGAGTGATGTGTGGAGACATGTCTGTACATAACCGGCTGCATTGGCGCCGCCATCTTCTAATATGAATTCTTTAGGATCGACTGACATTGTGGACAGGCACATGAATGCTGTTGCAGAGCAGATCAGCAGTGTGTCGATAAATACTGACAATGTCTGAACAAGTCCCTGCTTTACAGGGTGAACTACATCAGCCTTGGCTGCTGCGTTCGGAGCAGAACCCATACCAGCCTCATTGGAGTAAAGACCTCTCTTGAGACCCCACATGACTACTGATCCGGTGAATCCTCCGAAGATTGCCTTGAAGTCGAATGCAGTACTGAAGATCAGTCCGAACATAGCTCCGAAGTTCTTAGCGTTGAGCACCAGAACGACGAGGGAAATCGCAACGTAGAGAACGCCCATTACAGGTACGAGGAATCCGGTTACATCTGTCAGTTTCTTTGCTCCTCCGAGGATCGTAGCTGCGAAGAATACTGCGAGGATAACTCCGATCACCATCGGTGATGACTTTTCGTTATAGAAGCTGAAAGTAGCGAATGTCGACTGCAGATTGTATGCAGCGAGCATGTTGTAACCAACGGCATATGTGAAGATGATCAGGATCGAGAACACCACACCGAGCCATCTCTGGCCGAGAGCGTTCTGCATGTAGTACGAAGGACCACCGTAATATGTGCCGTCATCTGCTTTCTTCTTGTAGATCTGTGCCAGTGTCGACTCGATGAACGCGTTGGCTCCGCCGAAGATCGCGGTGATCCACATCCAGAAGATAGCTCCCGGGCCACCGAGTATGATCGCCGTACAAACACCGATGATGTTTCCTGTACCTACACGGGAAGCTGTCGAAACCATCAGGGCTCCGAATGACGAGATGCCCTTTTCATCAGCTGGCTTCTCGCTGACTACTTTGAACATTTCCTTGAACATACGTATCTGCACGCCCTTGGTTCTGATAGTGAAGTAGATACCTACTGCGATCAGAAACAGTGGTACGATGTAAGGCTTGTACAGAATGTTGTTCATAAAACCAACAAATGAACTCATAATAAACCCTCCATTAAACCATATTTCCATACATGAGGCTTTTTTAGTATGCTGCGATAATGCAGGCACGATAAACGCCCCTTTTGATGTTTAATTCTAACAAAAAAAGGAGCGGCTTGTCTATAAGTATGCTGAAAATGTATAAATGTATACAATCTGCGCTCTTTCATGGCGAAATTGCCCTGAGTCAAGACGATTCGCTGCCGCGGTCACGTGCAAGCGAGAAAAACAGCCCTGCTATACTGAGTCCCGCAAAAACGATGAACGCAGTGTGCATCATCGACAGGATATCTGCTTCAGGGGATGATTCAAGGCTCCCGCTGCCGAGGACAGCTGCCGTGATCACACTCAGGATCGCCATACCTGATGACTGACCATATGTACGCATAGTAGCTATTATTGAATTAGCTACGCCATAGTCTTCCTTATCGACGCATCCCAGAATGGCATTGGTATTGGGAGATGAGAACAGCGCAAAGCCGAATCCGGTAAGGCAAAGCGACGCCAGTATGTAGAAAAGCGATGTGCTGGTGTCGATCCGTGAAAAGAGGAGCAGCGTGCATGTGCAGATGCCCATACCGATGCTCGCAAGGATCCCCGGTCTGACGCGGTCTGACATGCTTCCCGTCATCGGAGAGAAAAGCGCCTGCACCGCCGGCATAGTGATAAGCATCAGCCCTGCTCTGCCTGAAGACATTCCAAGGATGACCTGAAGATATATGCTTACTGTATAACTGATAGCAAAAGTAGCTCCGTAGTTGAGAAGTGCCGCAAGACATGAGAATGTAAATGTCCTGCTCCTGCGGAACATACTGACTTTCATGACAGGGTCCGGCTGCCTGTCTTCGTACACGAAGAAGCCTGCGAGAGCCAGGAGTCCCGCTGCAAGTACGATGTAAGCGCTGGTTCCTGTGCCCAGCCTGCTCATCCCCAAGAGGCTTGCTACAATGGAAAAAACGTATAAAGCCGACCCCGCCATATCGAAGTCCTTGTGTACTTCAGTGTTCTCAGCATCTCTGTAATCCGAGTGCAGAGCTGCGGCAAGAGCGATCAGAGACACTATGAATGATACTGCGAATACTGATCTCCAGCCGAAGGCACTGTTAAGGAATCCGCCGGCAACAGGTCCGGTAGTAAGGCCAATGTATGTCGCAGCAACAGAATACCCGAGTACCTTGCCCCTCATTTTTGCAGGATATGAGCTGATCAGGATAGCGTTGTTGGTCGAAAATATCATACCGGCACACGCTCCCATCAGCGCTCTCAGGCCTATCAGGACTCCGATGTTCCCCGCAAATATGCTTATCAGTGAGAGTACTGCAAATCCTATGATCCCTGAAACGAAGACCTTCCTGCGTCCGGTGATATCGGCGATCTTACCCATAGGGAGGCTCAATGCCGCTACAGAAATAGTATATGAGCTGACTATCCACCCTATAGCTGCGGCACTCACTCCAAAAAAGCTCTCAAGAGCCGGTATCGACAGATTGAGAGCGCTGGACATAAATGTCGTCATGAATGAAGTTATCATCGCCGAAGCGAGTACTTTTCTGTCACCCATTACTAATTATCTTACAAATATAAGGGCTGCTACATCTTGACGAAGTGTATCTCGTTTCCGTGAGCCTTGAGCAGCTTTACAACATCACGTGTATTTATGAAGACCGTTGCAGTGTTGTCACACGGATGGATGCCCATGATCTTGTTCTCATAATCCTTATCTATGAAAACGACCACGTCTTTTTCTTCATTATTGAGTATGCCGAAAGGCGTGACAGCCCCGCGATAAAGTCCCATCTTGTCCATCAGGTCATCTTCGGACGCAAATGTGAGCGGACGTGTATCATGCTCCTTTCTGAACTCCTTGAGATTGATCTTTTTGTCCTCAAGGCATGTGATCAGATAGTATTTACGCTTTTTGTCATCTCTGATGAAGAGGTTCTTAGCGATCTGATCAGGGTGAGGCAGCTCACAGTCGAGCATTTCTTCTATAGTGTAAACAGGCTGATGTTCCACGATCTCGTATTTTATCTTCTTCGAATCCAGAAGGTCTGTGATGTCTTTTTTTGTCAGTGGCATTTCTTATCTCCTTGCTCAGTTGTTTGATCTGCTTACTTCTTTTTGCTCAGAGTACCGAAAAGATTGCGGCCTATTGCGGATCCTATATTGCCGCCTATGGTCCTGCCCTTCTTTCCGAGGACCGCTTCTCCTACTGTTTTGCCGATCTCACGGCCTATGCTGCCGCCGGTAGATCTCATTACCTGACGGGTGCCGCTCTTTCCGAGGAAACTGTCGGCGAGATCTCCTATAGAACGCCCGGCTTCTTCTGTCACTTCAGCATCCGCTGCTGCCGCCTTTCTGCCAGATCTCTTAGCCGGAACTGCTTCCTCCTCCGGCATTTTTGCTTTCAGAGCTTCATGCTGCCTGGCAACATCTGTCTCATAGTCGAATTCGATCTCCTCTGTCTGTATTTCGGCCGGTGCAGCAGTTTCGGCAGCCGGAGCATCCACAGGAGTGTTGAAGTCAGCGCTGTATGTATAGCCCCCTCCGGCAGGAGCAGGAGCTGCTGTCTTTCCTGTGATGACCTCATATGCAGAAACATTTTCAACCATGAACTCGTATTTGCTATTAAGTATGGACTGTCGGATGATCTCATTACGCTCTTCATCTTCCAGAGGTCCCATGCGGCTCTCAGGCGGCAGCACGAATGCGTGCTGTGCCATGGATGGAGCTCCTTTTTCATCAAGCATTGATACAACTGCTTCACCTGTTCCGAGACTCAGGAGCATCTCCTCTGTATCGAACTCAGGATTGACCCTGAACGAGTCAGCAGCTGCTTTGACCACTCTCTGCTCTGCAGGCGTATATGCATGGAGTCCGTGCTCGATCTTGTTGCCGAGCTGAGACATCACAGCATTAGGAATATCTCCCGGGCTCTGAGTGATAAAGAATATCGATACACCTTTTGATCTGATCAGCTTGACTACCTGCTCGATCTTTTCAAGGAGGCTCTTGCTGGCATTCCTGAACAGCAGATGCGCTTCATCGAAGAAAAATACCATCTTAGGCTTTTCCGGGTCACCCACCTCAGGCAGCACCTCGAACAGCTCTGAGAGCAGATACAGCATGAATGCTGAGTACAGCCTCGGCTTGTTGATCAGTGTTTCAGCATCGAGTATGTTGATGATCCCGCGTCCATCAGGAGCTGTCAGGAAGAAGTCTCTTATATCTATGGCGGGCTCACCGAAGAACTTGTCTGCTCCTTCTGCTTCAAGTGCTACGATCGCACGAATGATCGCCGATGCAGACTGCTGCGGGATGTTGCCGTATTCCATTTTGAATTCTTTGTTGTGATCTGCGGCATACTGAAGCATCGCTTTCATGTCCTTGGTATCGATCAGCACCAGGCCGAGGTCGTCAGCGATCTTGAATATCACCTGCATCAGCTCACTCTGGGTGTCGTTGAGGTCGAGCACCTGTGAGAACAGCTGCGGACCCATTTCTGATACTGTCGTACGGAGCGGTGTGCCCTTCTTACAGTAAATATCATAGATCGAAACCGGATAACCCTGATATCTGAAAGAACCGCGGATATCAAACCTGTCAAGGCGCTTCTGCATTCCTTCATTATCATCGCCTGCTACAGCTATTCCTGCCATGTCGCCCTTTACATCGGACATGAATACAGGTACTCCGATCTGAGAAAAACTCTCTGCAAGCACCTTGAGCGTCACTGACTTACCGGTACCTGTTGCACCGCCTATAAACCCGTGTCTGTTTGCTTTATCGGGACGCAGATATATTTTCTCGCTTGTCTCTGCCTCTTTCCCGTTTCTGGCAAAATATATAAGTCCGTTATCTGTCATGAGTATCCACATCCTTTCATGCGCAGTGGAGCTTTGAACTTCTATTTGATTTTCTATGCGATAAGTATACCACAGGTATACTCAATTGAATTACACCAATGATATCAGCCGCGGAAATCTTTTTTGCCATGAAAATGTAACTCCGCGTTTATTAATAGCCTGCTGACAATGTGCTATAATTGGTTCACTGGTGTGAACGCACCGGTAAATAAGAAAATGATTGAAATCCAGTTTTCAGCTATACGGAGTAACATAATGACATTAAAAGTAAATGATAAGCTGCATGGTTTTACAGTAACAAGGATCCGTGACATCGAAGAATTCGAGGGACAGCTCATCGAGATGACCCATGACAGGACAGGCGCCGGGCTCATATGGGCTAAGAGCATAGAGGAAAACAAGCTCTTTTCCGTAGGGTTCAGGACTCTGCCTGAAGACAACACGGGCGTCTTCCATATTCTTGAGCACTCGGTGCTGTGCGGATCGGAGAACTATCCGGTCAAGGAACCGTTCGTTGAGCTCCTCAAGACCTCGATGAATACGTTCCTCAATGCTATGACATATTCAGACAAGACTCTCTATCCGGTTTCGAGCCGGATGGAACAGGATTATCTCAATCTGGCAGGTGTCTACCTTGATGCTGTCTTCCGTCCGAGCATCCTCAGCAATCCGAATATTTTCTATCAGGAGGGATGGCACATAGATACGGCGGATGATGAGCCTGTTTACAAGGGTGTCGTTTTCAACGAGATGAAAGGCGCCATGTCGGATGTGGATCAGGTAGCAGAGAGGACCATGGGCAAGCTGCTCTTTCCTGATACTTGCTACGGCTATAACTCCGGCGGTGATCCTGATGCTATTCCTGACCTGACATACGAAAGCTTTATAGAAAGATATAAAACCTTCTATCATCCGTCTAATGCATATTTCTACCTTGACGGTGATATCCCGCTGGAAAAGACACTCGCCATGATAGAGTCATATCTTGAAGGATATGAAAGACTTGAGAACGTTCCTCAGTTAGATATGCAGGTCCCTGTCAGAAAGAACGAGTGCTGCCGTTATGCTGTAAGTGATGAAAATGGCAAGCCGATGATCGTCTATGGCAGGATCGCAGGAACATGGGCGGACAGAGACAAGCTGCTCGCACTGAGCCTTATCTCTGAGTACCTTACGGACTCAAACGAGTCTCCGCTCAAAAGAGCTGTTCTGTCTTCCGGGCTTGCCGAAGACATGGAGCTGTATTTTTCAGACGGGATAGCCCAGCCTTATATGATGCTGGTGTTCCGGGGAATAAACACCTCTGCCTCTTCAGCTGCTTCTGATACAGGTCTGAATGATGAAGAAAAGGTCAGGGCAGTCGGTGATGAGCTCCTCGGAATAGTAAGGCAGGTCGCTGAAAAGACCATTTCTGACGGTATCCCGGCGAGAGATCTTGAGGCTTCCATCAACCAGCTCGATTTCCGATTCAGGCAATACCCTGAACCTCAGGGCTTGTATCGTGCCAATGCCGTTTTCAGCTCATGGCTCTACGGTGGTGACCCTGCCCTGTACCTTAAGAGCAACGAAGCGGTCGCGATACTGAGAAAAACAGCATCAGAGAATATGATCCCTGAATTAGTCAGAGAATATCTCCTTGATACAGATGCCATGTCACGACTCATTCTTATACCTTCAGATACCCTAGGCGAAGAACAGGATGCAGCAGAGAAAAAACGCATCAATGACACGCTTGAGGCGATGGAGGAGTCAGAGAGGTCAGCGCTTGATGAGCTTAACACATCCTTCGTCGCATGGCAGAACACTCCGGACAGTGAAGAAGCCCTGGCGACGATTCCTCAGCTCGATCTTAAAGACATAAAGGCAGAGCCGGAGCTCATCGGGACCGAAGTCAGTGAAAGAGACGGAGTCACTTTGCTCTATCATCCTCTTGTCACCAACGGGATAATATATATCAACGCTTATTTTCCACTGACCGATCTCAGCCTTGACCAGCTGTCTGAAGCTGCTCTTATAACAGAGTTATATAAAGATCTGCCAACTGAAAATTACAGCGTCACTGAGCTGCAGAATGAGATAAAAATGTATGTTGGTTCCATGGTATTCGGACTCGACATAAGCGCCGCAGATGATGACAAGCAGCGCTGCACACCGCTTTTGAGAGGCCGCGCTGCGGTTCTTAAAGAAAACCTCAGCCATGCAGAAGATCTCCTCATAGAGATCATGACCCGCACCAGGTTCGATGACAAATCTCTTATGAAGGAACTTATCGCTCAGATGGATGATGAAGGCAGGCGCTATGCAGTCTCTTCGGGACACAGGCTTGCACTTTATGCAGCAAGATCTCATTATTCTGCACGCGACGCAGTTTCAGAGGCTGTAAACGGCTGTACATTCATACAGTTAATACATGAAATCAACAGTGATTTTGACAACTGGATAGATGGCTTTATCGGTTTTGCTGAAAGAACCATCAGCAGCGCTGTCGTAAGAAGCGGAGCAGTTATCAGCATCACCTCTTCTGAGGAAGCTGATGTCAGCAGGCTCATTTCGATGCTCCCGGCAGGTACCGAAAGACCGGCATCAGCGGAATACACCTCTAACCTGCCTTTAAACCTCGGTATCCAGGTGCCGGCTGCAGTATCCCATTCAGTCCTGGCATATGATCTCTCAAGGATCGGGATCGCGGCAGAAGGAAGCTTATCAGTTGTGTCCAGCATCCTGACATTCGCCTATCTGTGGAATGAAGTAAGAGTAAAAGGCGGTGCGTACGGTACATCAATGAACGCGAATCGCACCGGCAGTTATTTCTGTTACTCATACAGAGATCCGAGTCCGGCTGCATCGCTCGACATTTTCAGGAAATCTGCAGATTTCCTGGATGCTTTTGCCGGTGCTGAAGGCATAGATATCAGCGGTTTCATCATTTCAACCATTGCCGGTACAGAGCCTCTTGTCTCCCCTGCTTCAAAAGGCAGATCGGCAGACGACTTCTGGTTCTCGGGACTTACAGATGAAGACCGCATACGCATCCGCCGCGAGATACTGGGTGCGACACCGGCAGATCTGCTGCAATGGAAAAGAGCCCTCACTGCTCTTGCAGATTCAGGCTCCGTCTGCGTTATAGGTCCTAAGTCCACACTGGAAACCTGTGGCGATCTTACCATCATGCAGATCTAGACTTCTGTTTATCACAAAGCCGCCGGCCAGGCCGGCGGCTTTTTTTACTCTATATCTCTGAAATTGAGGTCCTTGACTTTTCTGAATACGATCGTGTTGATAATGATCGCAAACAGCGCCTCGAGACCGACTGCCGATACCCATGCGGTAACCTGGAAGGACTTGATGAATTCGAGATCAGGCTGCTGGATCAGTGCGATCAGAGGCGGCGAGATTATCGCCCCGATTATCACACCCAAAACGATACCTGCACCTGTTGTTGCGATCGATTCTCTTGACAGATAGCCTTTTGTCTGTCTGATGCTGAATCCGTTTATCCTCATGACTGTGAGCTCGGTCTTTTTGCGGCTCAGGTAGATGTTCGACAGATTGGTCAGTATCATGAATGAGATCAGTATGGCTATTCCGGTCGTGATATATACCAGAACGTTATACAGCTGGGAGGCAGATTCGAACTGCATCCTGAACTCGTCCTTAGCCCCGAACGACAGATCATCTGTAACTGCGATCAGATCATCCTTGAGCACTTCTGCATCCACTCCGTTCAGCTTTATGAAGAAACAGTTTTCTTCATTCTCATCGCCGAATATCTCTTTATATGCCTTTGGCGAAACTACTGCCATCCTGCCGACATAGTTGATGAAATTGCCCTTTATCCTGGCTTCATGTTCGCCGAGCCCACTGTCGTAAAGCGGCAACATGTCGCCTTCATTCATGTTATAGCTCTCATGCATTCTCTTCTGGATCAGCACTCCGTCATCAGGCAGGCTGAGAGCTTCTCCGGTCTTAGCATCTGTAACTGCGTAGTATTCTCCGAGCTCTTCCGGATCTGCGCATATCAGAGTGAGACCGTCGAGTCTGCCGTCCCATCTGTAGAGCTTTGTCTCAGATGTCGCAGGCAGATATGATACTCCTTTGCCGGCAAGTACGGATATAAGCTCGGATTCATCTTCATCAGTGATATCATCGCCCATCATCACCATCATATCATACTTATTGACATCATTGATCTGTCGTTCCATCATTCCGTCAAAAGCAAGCTTCATCGTGATGCCGAGTCCCATAAGGAAGCAGCTGAATGCGATGATCGCTACAGTTACAAGTACACGGGCTTTGTCATCCAGCATGTTTCTGAATATGAGCCTGGAGTACAGTGATCCTTTGCGTGAGACCACCTTCTTTTTCTTAGGCTTGTTATCACTCTTCTTAAGCACTGCACCTTTCATCAGAACTGATGCAGGGCTTCTCAGTATATCGGCACATGCAATGAGGGAAGCGATGACAGTTACTGCAGTTATCATGAGACAAGCTATGACTGTGATCTTACCCGTAATAATACTCCTTGCAACTCCGATAGAATACATCCCTGTCCGGGCGTATACTTTCTGTACGAAATTTGCCAGCAGATATGCTCCTGTCACGCTCAGTATACTTCCAATGACCGCAGCAGAAACACCGAACATAAGATACTTCTTCGCAACCTCACCTTTTGTGAATCCGAAAGCCTTGGCTGTTCCGACCAATGTCTTCTGCTCGTCTATGATTATTGCAAGTGTAGAGAAGCAGACGACAGCAGTGATGATCAGGAACATCATTCCGAAGACTACAGCCATCATATCGACAGCTTTGAGATTGGATCCGATGTCAACAAATCCTGCATTGGCTCTCCTGTCAAGAAGGATCCACGTGCAGTCCATCTTATCGACCTCGGCTCTGGCTTCAGAGAGCTTTTTCTCAGCAAGCTCTCTGTTCTCAGCAAGCAAGGCCTTCGCCTCTTCGAGCTTGCTTTCGTACTTGTTCTTCTCTGAATAATACTTGTTCCAGCCTGCCTTGATCTTTTTCTCGGCTTCTCTTTTCTTGCTCTTCACGAGCTTTTTGCCGTCTTCAAGCTCGTCTTTCTTCTCATTCAGTTCTTTTTCACCGTTTTTCAGCAGCTTTTCGCCGTCAGCGATCAGCTTTTCACCTTCTTTGATCTTTTTCCCGGCATCAGATATCTTTTTCTCAGCCTCAGCGATTTTATCTTCACCCTCCCGTATTCCATCTATCAAGGCGATGATGGAATCCAGAATGTCACGGATCATATCCCTTACACTCTCATATGGGACTGTGCCGTCTGCCATCCCGCGCGCAGTGTCCATGAAACCTTCATATCCAATGGCATTGAGTGTATTGACAGTTTTCATGAAATCCTTTTTCGTGTGCTCCTGCAGTTTGTCAAGTTTTTTAAGGACGTCAGGATCGCCGATATAGTCAAATACTTTCCTGATCTGGCTATCGTGCTGTGTCAGGAAAAGCCCCAGCTCTCTGACCGCCGCATCCTTCTCCTGAGGGTCGGTCATTTCGTCTATTTCGGCGATCATCTCTTTTGCCTCAACAGCGAAATCATAGATCTCATCAATCTGCTGTTTCCCGCCGAACATCTCGATCGCCTCTTGCAGCTGTTTTTTCTTCTCCTCAAGCTCCTTTTTACCTTTTTCGAATTCTTTTTTGCCTGACTCGAGCTCTTTCTTCTTCTTTGCCAGCTCCTTTTTGCCGGCATTAAGCTTCTTCTCATATTCAGCGATAGTCAATTCGCCTTTTCTGAGTTTTTTATTAGCTTCGTCGAGCTCCTTTTCGAGCTTTGCTTCAGTATCATTGAGCTTTTTTTTCCCCTTAGCCAGCTTGTCATACAGATTGGTCTCTCCTGAATCTATTTCGCTCTGGGCAGCAGCAAGATCAGCTTCTGCTTTCGCCCATTCTTTATCTATATGATCATTGGCCTCTGCCTTCATCTCGTCAGCTCTGTCGTCAGCAAGTACTTCAGTCATCTTCTCGAGCATCGCTTTTATATCTGCAGTCTTTTCGAAATACTCGTCGGAAAAAATGTCCGTGTTTTCAGGTTCTGCAGTCTTTATGAATGCACGTGTAAAGAGCCCCTTGGTTACGTTTTCATTGAATGCGGGCAGAGGCAGGATAACGAGGTTGACTGCTTTTCGCCTTAAGTAATCCGGATGGTGTCCGAGTCCGGTAACAGTGAATACTTTTTCATGAAGAGCTTTTTCTTCTTTCTTTTTATTTCCATCTTCTGACTTTTCCTCATCAGGATCTTCATCCGAGTCCTTAGCTGTGAAATCAGTATCCGTAAGGTCTGTATCAGACATGCTGAGTCCGGTAAGCGACAGACTGACCTTGTCTCCTACTTTGATGCCTTCTGTTTCGGCAAAGTCCTCCGCGATCATGCACTCATCTCTTGCAGTCGGATACACTCCCTCTGTCAGATCAGGCACACTGACCTCTCTTGTAAGCGAAATGACTTCTACCTTGCTCTTGAGGCTGCCCGAAACAAGCGATCCTCTGGTCTGGATAACACCTTCTGCTGCAGTTACGTTATCAGTTGCTTTAAGTCTGTCTATGTTTGCCCTGCTGAGACCGACCGAAGATATCATCTCGAAATCTTTGAAGTTGTGATCATTGTAATATTCAGTCGTTTTCTCATTGAGTCCGGCACCCATGTAGCTGGTAGTGAACATTCCTCCAAGTCCGAGCATTATAACAAGGCACAGTGACAGATATGAAACTATGCGCTTGCGTATATTCCTTACCGCATCCTTTACCTGTGTTTTTTTCATCTCTCCGGACTGTCTTTCCTGCGTGTCACCATACTAATTCTGATGCTCTGTGAGGATGGAGATTGACTCTGGCACTGGAAATACGGCCGTCTCTGAGTTTGATCACTCTGTTGGCCATCTTGGCTATCTCAGGATTGTGAGTTACCATCAGCACTGTTGTCTTCTGTTCCCGGACAACATTCTCTATTACGCTGAGCACCTTGATCGATGTTTCGTAGTCCAGGGCTGCTGTCGGTTCATCTGCAAGGATTATCTTAGGCTTCTTGGCGAGAGCTCTTGCTATTGAGATCCTCTGCATCTGACCTCCGCTGAGAGCTGACGGCAGATTGTCTGCCTTATCCTCTAATCCGACCATTTTAAGAGCTTCCATAGAGTCCAGCGGATCATCTGCGATCTCTCCGATGAATTCTATGTTCTCATAAGCTGACAGATTAGGCATGAGATTGTATGACTGGAAGATAAAACCTATGTATTCTCTTCGGTATTTTGTGAGTTCGTCCTCAGAAGGGTTTGACATATCCTTGCCCTCTACCATGAGCTTGCCGCTGGTCATCTTGTCCATGCCGCCTATGATGTTAAGAAGCGTACTCTTGCCGCATCCGCTCTCTCCGACCACCACCATAAGCTCACCCGGGAAAACGTCAAGGTCAATACCCTTGAGCACCTGTTGCATCTCCTCACCGTTTAAGTATTCTTTTACGACTTCCCGCACTGTAACGACCGGTTCTTTGTCCTCAAACGGTCTGAATCTGAATCCTTTGTCATCTATATCAAGAGCGAGAATCGCGCAGCAGTTTTCGCATACCTTCAGATCATCTTCTGTATAGTCCCCACTCTGCTTTCCGGTCAGAAGCATGCAGCCGAGAGTATGGATCGGTGTCTTTATCGGTACAGCCAGTATGCTTTTGCCTGTGATCTCCGGCGAGTCGGCTCCTGCAAACCTGAGGTGCTGTACTTCTGAAGCCTTAAAAGTCCTGGCTTCGCCTGTCTTGACTGCTTCTCCTATGATGCCTTCTCCGAGCGCCGCGCTCTCGCCGACAGCGTCTGCCGTATTGGAAGCGATCAGAGCTATCACTCTTTCGCTCTGCGAGTCAAACATCCATATAGAGCCCTTATTGCTGTCAGTCACCTGACGCAGGATGTCAAGACTGGATGAAAGAGCTTTTTCAAGCTGATCCGCATTGTGAAGCTCTTCCATTATCTGCCATAGAGTCTGAACATAAGTAGTGTCCATATTGTCTCCTGTATGATGCAAGTAAAATTAGGATATATTCGGATAAATTATAGCATATTGAAGCTGTTCCATTACAAAACGCCATGCTTATCTTTTGAGAATATAAAAGACCGGCTGCACCAGATCAGTGTGCAACCGGTTCCTGCATTGTTTGTGAAAAGTTTGAGCGGATATCCCTGCATGTCAGGATCTGCGTCTTGGCTTTCCGTTCTTGTAGTCTCTGAAGAACATCACTGCAGTCAGCAGCACCACGGCAGCGATCACGACAGTAAGGATCTTTACATCCAGACTCTTTACGAAGAAGTATGCGATCAGTACGCCTGCAGCGCCTCCTGCCATCTGTGTCAGCACAGCGACCATATCAAACTTGCCGGCCTTGATGAACTGCGGGCCATTGCCATATGCCATCAGCAGAGCAGAAGCTCCCATGACAACAGGGAGAGTAGCTGTGACACTCATCCCAAGTCCGCAGCAGAGAGCCATACACGGAGCATACAATCCGACTCCTATGTTCATAAGGATCCCGAGGATGACCATGACGACAGCAGCGATCACCAGCCTGCCGCCGCTGAGGCTGAGCCCGTCACCGGTAAGTCCGAACGGACCGACTGCGAGAGCTCTCAGCGCCATCATGATGCCGAGGATCAGCATTCCGACTCCCATCATGAGCCTTACACCCTGGATGTTCAGCTTGGTCACCAGTGTAGAGCCGAGGAATGCTCCGATGACAGCCGCAGCGATAAGCACTCCGAGTGTAAGACCGTCGACTCCCGCCAGTGAAGCAAAGAGAAACGCCTCGATGCACATAGGGAATGTGTCACCTACTGTCAGTGTGCCCGGCACATCACCGTCCCTGACAGACTTGCCAAGCTTGAATGCAGCAGAAGTGGTAGCGTAAGATCCGATACCGAAAACATCAAGGAAATTAGCTGCGATACCAACGATAGTATTATAGATGATATGCTTTTTTCCCTCTTCCCACTTTTCAGCACCGTTTTCTGTCTTGCGGAGCTGACTGATCTTTCTGAATACCAGTACAGCGTTCAGCAGCAATCCGACAGCTGCAAGTACTTTTAAAACAATTGCCATATATCGACCTCCATAATGAGTTTTTTATTTTATTCAGCATCCGGGCGGGCGGCTCGGATGTGCTGTTCAACTTGATAATTATACCACACAATATGATATAATTCATTACAGAACAATTTACGCCATACCAGCTTGGACGCGAGGTGACTGGATATGACAAGAGAAGAGTTCAGGAATGCTGAAAGAAAGGCAAAAATCATGTTCGAAGCGGCTAAAATAGTCAAAGACAGTGTTGACCGCAGGGTCGATGGATATCTGGACGGGACATATGATCCGAAAGCAGAAGCACGCAAGATCACAGCGAAAGGAGTTACTACATCACTTGTAGTTCTCTCACTTCTCACCGGTCTGGCATTCTCAAGCCCGTCAGATGTCACTCAGGATCAGACAGAGGCGGCCAACTTCAGACCGACTCCGGTCGTCCTTGACGTTGACGAATTCGTCAGCGCTCCGGTAGAAGAAGACGATGAGGATGGAGATGAGCAGAAGAGCACAAAACTCAGTTTTACGGCGCGCTTCAGGCAGGCTGTCCTGTCGCTGCCTCAGTCAGTAAGAATGCTTCTGGTCGTCCCTCTCTGGGCGGTCGGTACTGCGATACTGACAGTGATCACGTTCCTCTGGAATATCCTGTTCGCTTCACCGCTCGGAGCTTTCATAGCTTCCTTTGCGCTGGGATTCGCGATCATGCTCGGATTATTCACTGTAACAGCCAAGGCACTCTTCCCTGATGTGCCGATCCGCAAGATCCTTTGCAGGCGAAATGTCATAATAGTCGGGTGCCTCGCTCTCGTACTTTCAGGCTTCGATGCTGTCGCACCTGTATACTGGCACAGCTACCCGCTCGCAGCAGCCCTGGTAAAACTTGTGCTGGGAGGCACCGTCATCGGGTACCTCGCCCATCGTACAGGCAAACTGTTCCACCTGGGAGATATAAAAGGGCTCCCACCCGCAGCTATATAACAAGCACATAACACAGAAGACGATGACCGGCCAGTCATCGTCTTCTTTTTCTATGTCACATATATGATCTGTGTGATCGGTTACCTTTTGATCAGTTCCTTATCAAGCTCTATCACCTGTCCGGTCGGCGCAAGTATATCGACTTCATATCTATATCCTTTAGACTTGAACCTGACTGTATACTTGCCCTGTTTTTTCTTATACTTGTACTTGCAAGTACCTTTTTTCACTGTTTTGTACTTGACACCTGCTGCTGCAGCCGCCTTCTTCCTGGCAGCTTTTTTGCTGATCTTCTTTTTCGATTTATTGCGGTCATATCTGTAGTCGACTGATTTTTCGATCAGCTTTCCGTCAGAAGCAGATATCTCATAGTCAAAATCCGTCCCGTTGCTTGTCTGGATGAATTCTATCTCATACTTGTTCCCATCTTTTTCTGACTGAAGTCCTGTTACCTGCTCTTTTGTTAGCCCGGCATCCGCGAGTGCTGTATCTACAGCAGCATCCTGAGAGATCGATGCGGCAAAAGCGCTCAGGCTCATCATCATCACCAATGCAAGTGATAAGATCAATGTCGTAACTTTTTTTATAATCTCCCCCTAATGTTCATACGAAGAAGCGATAACTACACAGTCTTTCTATGTCTGTGCCTGCCTTTTCCGGAAACTCTTGTCCCAAGAGAATTCGCTGTCCTCTCGAATATTGCTGAATAATATGACTTTCCGGACTTTTTTCTCCTGCGTTCGAAAAAAGCAAGTCTGTTCCAGGCAAATGACGGTGCTCCAATGAGCGGAAGATACAGAGGTCCCAGTATCAGCGACTGGATGGTGTGCCCGTATTCGTGATTGAGAAGAAACTCCGAAGGATCTTTACCGGCATTCTTAGGCACGAAAATGAATTTGCCGAGTGAGACGCCTGCATCGCCGTTCCAGACGGTTGCCTTTGCACCTCTGTAGTCAAAGTGCTCATCATTCCGATGCTTAAGATAGAGCGCCGCACCAAGAACAGTCTGAGGCAGTCCCCAGCTCCACTGTACCGCAGTATATCCCGCTTTCTTAAGTTTCTTTTTTCTTCTTTCGTTCATGTTTTATCAGTTAGTTTTTGTTTCTTGTATGCTGCGGGATGTTTTTCGATTCCGTAGACTCAGTTTAATCTTGTGAACTAATTGTTGACCTTGACTGGTGTAGATGGACCAGCGATCTTGGCATTGCCGAGAGCAGTCGGGATCTCGCGCATCAGTTCAAAATACACATCCCAGTAATCTGAAGTTTTGCACCATACGCGCACTGTGTATTCGAGTCCTCCCGGGATGCCTGCTACAGGCTGTACATCCGGTGCCGGATC
The DNA here is from genome assembly GCA_902786855.1 of uncultured Eubacteriales bacterium. Taxonomy (GTDB): domain Bacteria; phylum Bacillota; class Clostridia; order Peptostreptococcales; family Anaerovoracaceae; genus Crickella. Next base: position 50,878 of record CADAEH010000003.1, read on the forward strand.
TGCCATAGCTTTGTCTGTTGCGACGACGACTTTCATGATAGTAGCCTGGACCTTCTTGATCGGCTCAGAACCTGCTATATTGAAAGTAAGGTCTACTCTTCTGAGGTCCTCTGAACTGCAGTTGGAAATATTAGAGTTCATAAGAGCGCCGTTAGGGATGGAAACTGTCTTGTTGTCTACAGTGTTGAGCACCGTATAGAATGTGGAAATGCTCTTGACTGTGCCCTCTTCGCCGCCTGCAATGATATAATCGCCTACGTTGAACGGCCTGAAGATCATCAGCATGATGCCTCCGGCTAGATTGCTCAGAGAGCCCTGCATCGCCATGCCGACCGCAACACCTGCAGAAGCAATGACAGTGATGACTGAAGCCATCGGGACTCCGAGTTCACTGATGATAGCTACCACGAGAACTACATAGAGAACTGCCTTGATGATGTTCCTGATGTAGCTCTTGGCCGTATCATCCATCTTTCCGGCGTTCTGCATCTTATCGACCAGCTTCAGGAGCTTGCCTATTATAAACTTACCTATGATGTATATGAGCAGGGCAATGACGATCTTAATGCCTGCACCGGTGCAGAAATCTATCATTTTCTCCATGAATACATCCATATTACTTAACTGTGCCTGAACGTTGTTCATTATCCTGATGCTCCTTTCTCTATTTATCCGGATCGGTATCTATCTCATCATGTGATGTCTTGGACTCTCCGTCAACAGCATTGGCGTCATATAAGTCCTTTTTGATCTGGCTGGTGCTGATCTCAGGAGTCCTCGGAAGATATACTACCTCTACGCCTTCTTCCTTCAGGAAATCGAACTTGCCTTCCCAGTCGTCCCCGATGACAAAAGTATCGATATGATACTCCTTCATGTCTGTTCTCTTCTGCTCCCAGTTTTCTTCCGGGATCACCAGGTCCACATATCTTATTGCTTCTACGAGTGCTTTTCTCTGTTCATAAGTGAAATAGCATTTCTTTCTCTTGGCATCCCAGTTGAACTCGTCTGTGGAGATGGCAACGATAAGATAGTCGCCGAGAGCCTTTGCTCTCCTGAGCAGATTGATGTGCCCGTAATGGAGCAGATCGTATGTGCCGTATGTTATTACTTTCTTCATGTTAATTTCCTCTCGTGTAAAAAGATTCTGAACGTTTTTAATTATAGCACAAAACTGCTGCACGGTATAATCCGTCGCAGCAGTTTAACGATAATTGAAAAAAATATGAGACTAGAAAGAAATGATCTCCTGATTGAGGTCATCGACTGTGACATTGGCGTTGTGGTAGCGCTCTCTCTTTTCAGTGATCTTTCCGAAATTGATAGCTTCCTGCGGGCAGTACTGTACGCATGCGCAGCAAGAGATGCACTTGTCACCAAACACTACTGCTCTGCCGGTGTACTTGATATTATCTGCCGGGCACACTTTCGCGCAGGTACCGCACATGATGCAGTTGTCATTGGCTTTCAGTGTGAGTCCCTGCTTGCGGGCTATCTGCGGCCATGCAGCATGCTCCGCTCTGTTCAAGAGAGCCTTTGACAGTTTCTTCCTGGAAACCACATTATTTCTGACATCTTCCGCGATCCTGTCAGCCAGATATTCAGATCTCGCCTGTGCCTCGACTGCTCCCATCTTAGGCATCATGAGATCATGAGGGAAGAGCCAGATGCATGTGCACTGATGAGATACGGCTGCCCAGTATTTCAGTGGAATGACAGCATTGATCTTGCTGAGACCTTCGCCCTTGTAAGCCGCGCACTGTGCTATACCGAATGTGTAAGCATCCGGGCTTACCTTGATATCTCTGATATACCTCTCTACATGTCCCGGAAGACCGCCGCCATAGCAAGGGAATATGAATCCTACTCTTTTTGCTCCCCTTACATCAGTGACAGCAGGATACTTTCTCATCATCACGATATCGGTATCACCGAGCTTTTTTGCGATATTCCTGGCCATATCCAGACAATTTCCGGTGCCTGAATAGCAGAAAATAACATTCTCTTTCATATCTTGATTCTCCTCTTACTCTGAACAGATGGTAATTACATATCTACTGCGTTTATTATATTGATTATAGGTGTTTCCCGCAATAAAAAACAGATCCGCATATGGCACAGATCTGCTTTGATGGCGCACATTATCCGATTTTACAGTTTGTGTCTCGGCTTTGATGCTTTGATGCGGCTCAGAGCTCTGGACAATTCTGCCTCAACCATGGCGTGGTCTCTGTTGCTGTTAGCCCTCTTGAGCTCTTCTCTCGCCTTCTCTTCTGCTCTTTTGGCCCTTGCTTCGTCTATGTCTTCAGGTCTCTCTGCAGTATCGACGAGTATCATGGTCTCACCGTTTTCTACCTTGAGAAGTCCATCGGACACTACAACAGACTGCCTGCCGCTGAGGCCCATGTCAGCTGCGGCCTCCCCTGCAGGAACATATTCAAGCGTACCAGGCACAACAGCCATAATGATATTAGAGTGATTGGCAAGGATGCCCACACTCCCCTCAGTTGTCGGAAGTGATACGCTCACCGCCTCGCCATCGTATACAGTATGGTCACTGGCCATTATCTGTAATTTGAATGTAGTGTTTTCAGCCATGATTACTCGTTTTTCATCTCTTCAGCCTTGGCGATAACATCTTCAATGGTTCCGACATTGAAGAAAGCTGCCTCAGGATATTCGTCCATCTCACCATCCACGATAGCCCTGAATCCCTTGACTGTCTCGCTGACCGGCACGTAAACGCCCGGTCTTCCGGTGAATTTCTCAGCCACATGCGTCGGCTGTGAGAGGAATCTCTGTATCTTTCTTGCTCTGTAAACTGTCGCCTTGTCCTCTTCGGAAAGCTCGTCCATTCCGAGAATGGCTATGATATCCTGGAGTTCAGCGTATTTCTGAAGTATCTCCTGTACTTTCCTTGCGACCTCATAATGCTCCTCGCCGACTATGTCTGCCTCGAGGATACGGGAAGTAGAGTCCAGAGGATCTACTGCAGGATAGAGTCCCATCTCAGCGATCTTTCTCGACAGTACCGTTGTTGCGTCAAGGTGGGCAAAAGTCGTTGCCGGAGCCGGGTCAGTCAGGTCATCGGCAGGTACGTATACCGCCTGTACCGATGTGATGGAGCCTGCTTTTGTCGAAGTGATACGCTCCTGAAGAGCGCCCATCTCGGAGGCCAGTGTCGGCTGGTAGCCTACAGCTGACGGCATACGGCCGAGAAGTGTAGAGACTTCAGAGCCGGCCTGCACGAATCTGAATATATTGTCTATGAAGAGCAGTACGTCCTTGTTCTCCTCATCACGGAAATGCTCTGCCATGGTCAGGCCACTCAGCCCTACCCTCATACGCACGCCCGGCGCCTCATTCATCTGTCCGAAAACGAGGGCTGTTTTGTCCATGACTCCTGCCTCGTTCATCTCGTTCCAGAGGTCATTTCCCTCCCTTGAACGCTCGCCGACTCCGGTGAATATCGAGTATCCGCCGTGCTCCATAGCCACATTGTGGATCAGTTCCTGGATAAGGACAGTCTTACCTACTCCGGCACCGCCGAAAAGGCCTATCTTGCCGCCCTTCGGGTATGGTTCAAGAAGGTCGATGACCTTGATGCCAGTCTCGAGTATCTCAACTGAAGGACTGATCTCAGCAAACCCGGGCGCTTTTCTGTGTATTGGCAGTGTCTCGGTATCTTCAGGCACAGGTTCCCCGCCGTCGATAGGTTCTCCGAGTACATTGAACATCCTGCCGAGAACATTCTTCCCTACAGGCACTCTGATCGGTCCGCCTGTTGCGGTGACCTCCATGCCGCGGCTCATTCCTTCTGAACCTGACAGCATGATGCATCTTACCACGCTTCCGCCTATGTGCTGTGCGACCTCCATGACACGCTTTTTGCCTTCGACTTCAACAGTCAGGGCGTCATTGATCTTAGGCAGATTGCCTTCTTCAAATTGTACATCTATTACAGATCCTGAGACCTGCACGATATGTCCGGTCATCTTTTCTGTCCTTTCTTCCTCTTGAGGCTGCGGGCACCCGATGAGATCTCTGTGATCTCCTGTGTTATAGCATTTTGCCTCAGATGGTTGTATTCAAGCTCGAGACTTGCCAGAAGCTCGCTGGCGTTCTCATTCGCGGCATCCATGGCCATCATCCTCGCATTCTGCTCGGACGAATAGCTGTTGACGAGTGTCGAATAGATATATCCGACAAGGTATGAGCGGATGCTTCTCTCGAGAACTGTTTCGATATCCGGTTCGAATTCAAACACGGTCGAAGCATCTTTATCTGTCTCATCGAATTCAGGCACAAAATCGTCCCTGTCAAAAGGAAGCAGCCTGTCATGAGTGGCCGTTCCGGCAGTCATGCCGCCTGTGAATTCTGTATAGCATACATATATCCTGTCGAACAGGCCTCGGTCAAAGCGCTCGAGCAGCTCTTCAGTTATATCCCTTGCCATCGCCAGAGACGGCTGATTCATGGAGTGTTCAAAACTCGTGTCGACATTACTGCCGTGACTCCTGAAAAATCTCCATCCGTAGTCTCCCACGATATAGAGAGTATACTCATCACTCATATCAGTGAGTGCAAGAGTCTCTCTTATAACGCTCTGGTTGTATGAACCTGCAAGGCCCTTATCTGCCGTGATGACCAGGATAGCGCTGCGTCCGCCTTTAACATTCTCATCGACAGCAGCGTCATAATATCTGCTTTTAAGATCGGTACCGACAGCGAACATCCTGCGTATCTCACGTCTCATCAGCTGATAATACGGTCTCGCCTGCTCTGCATCGCGTCTTGCCTTGCGCATCTTGGTAGAAGAGATCAGGTACATCGCGTTCGTGATCTTCTGAGTGTCGCCTACGCTCTTTATTCTGTTTTTGATCTCTTTCGTGCTTGCCATTGAACCGAATCTTTACTTTTACCTGTTCCACTTACTGCGGAAATCTGCAGATATATCGATGATTTCCTGTTTAAGATCATCATCAAGCACTCCGGTGCTGTCGATCCTGGTACAGATATCCTGATGCTCGTTCTCGAACATCTCTGTCAGGTCCTCTGTGAATTGTGTCACATCGTCGACATCGAGGCCTTTCATCGTATGTGCAAGCGCCATCACAAGAGTGATGACCTGCTCATGCTGCGATTTAGGATGATACTGTTTCTGTCTCAGCATCCTCATCAGGCCCTGACCGTATTCAAGCTGTGACCTTGTCTGCTCATCAAGATCTGATGCGAACTGTGTAAAGACTTCCATCTCACGGTACTGCGCGAGATCGATACGCAGAGTACCCGTCGCTTTCTTCATAGCTTTGGTCTGCGCTGCTCCGCCTACACGGGATACAGACAAGCCGACATTTACAGCCGGTCTCTGTCCTGAGAAGAACAGGTCTGATTCAAGGAATATCTGTCCGTCTGTGATAGATATGATGTTGGTCGGAATGTATGCCGAAACATCTCCTGCCTGAGTCTCAACGATAGGAAGTGCCGTAATGGATCCGCCCCCGATCTTGTCTGACAGTCTTGCCGCTCTCTCGAGCAGTCTTGAATGCAGATAGAAAACGTCTCCCGGATATGCTTCACGTCCCGGTGACCTGTCGAGCAGAAGTGACAGCGCACGATATGCGACCGCATGTTTTGACAGATCATCGTATACTATGAGGACGTCCTTGCCCTTGTTCATGAAATACTCTGCCATAGCGCATCCGGCATACGGTGCGATGTACTGCAGAGGAGCAGGTTCGCTTGCTCCGGCGGAAACTATGATGGAATGATCCATCGCGCCGTGCTTTATCAGGGTCTGCTGGATCTGGACTACCGACGAGTTCTTCTGACCGATCGCAACATAGATGCATATGCAGTTCTTGCCGTTCTGGTTGATCATGGCATCTACAGCAATTGCGGTCTTGCCTGTCTGACGGTCTCCGATGATCAGCTCTCTCTGGCCCCTGCCTATAGGGAACATCGAATCGATCGAGAAGATACCCGTTTCGAGAGGAGTGTCTACCGGTTGTCTGTCTATGATGGATGGAGCCGGTGTCTCGATAGGCATGTATCCGGAGGCTTCTATCTCTCCGAGTCCGTCGATCGGGACTCCGAGCGAGTCGACTACCCTGCCCAGAAAACCTTCTCCGACAGGGACTCCTGCAGTTTTGCCCGTCCTCTTTACGCTTGAGCCTTCAACGACATCATCATCGTCGTTAAAGAGAACGCAGCCGATCTCATCGGCACGGATATCCTGCACCATGCCTCTGACTCCGTCTGCAAACAGCAGGATCTCTCCGTAAGTAGCCTGATCGAGTCCGCTTACTGTCGCTATTCCGTCACCGACTGTCTTGACTTCTCCGACCTGCTCGGCGAGAGCCTCAGGAGTCCATGACTGGATGGTCTCCTTAAGGAGCGGTATGATATTGCCGTTGGTCGCAGGTACTTTGACCAGAGTATCGCGAAGCTGGCGGAACCTGCCTCCGACTGACCAGTCGTAGATATCATTTCCGACTTCAAGACGGAACCCGCCCGGGAAAGCATCCGACTCGATCCACTCGAGCTCTACGCCCTCTCCGTATTTCTTTTCTATAAATTTCTCAAATCTCGCACGCTGCTCATCACTTGGCGCAACAGCCGAGTATATACGAGCTGCAAGCTTTTTATCATTCATTTCCATACTAAGAACCTCATTTATTTAACTGAGGAATGAGCTGTGCTGGATCCTATTTCTCCTCTGCTGCATCCAGGAACTGATCGAAGGCATCCGAAGCGGACTGCTCGAGTGTGAGCTTTTCCATTGCATCGGTCACCATTCCTGCGATCTCTTTCTGTGCAGAGGCAATGATCTCATCTTTCTCTCTTTCAGCTTCTGCTTTGGCATCGCTGATTATCTTCTCAGCGTCTGTCTTGGCCTGAGCCAGCTGGTGGTCGCGCTGATCAGAGATTTCTTTGTTCATCTTCGCCTTTTCGGCCCTGATCTCTTCATCGAATGATCTGACCTTTTCATCATAAGCATCTCTGTTGCTCTCTGCTTCCTTTAATGCGTCTGCGGCTCTGCTGTCCATATCAGCATAATAGGCAGTTCTCTTTGCCATAAAGTCCCTGACCGGTTTGTAGAGCAATATGTACAGAGCGCCGAAGAGGATCGTGAAGTTGAACAGGTGCAGCAATATCTGCTGCCAGTCTATGTTAAGTGGTATACCTGTCATCTCTTATATCTCCATGTACGATCTGTAGCTATAATACGAATATTATCAGGATTACAACGAGCAGCGCATAGATGATCGCCGTCTCGATAAATACAAGTCCAAGCATGAAATTCGTTCGGATCTTTCCGTCTGCTTCAGGCTGACGTGAGATACCCTCTGCAGCTTTTCCGCCGGAGATACCCATTCCGATCCCGCCTCCGCATGCTGCCAGTCCGATAGCGATACCCGAAGCGATAGCCTTGAGTCCTGTCGTATTATCAGCCTCAGCTGCGACCTGCTCGGTCTGTGCCGGTGTACCGGTATCCTGAGTGTCCGCAAAAGCCCCGATAGTAGCTACGGTACCCATGATCGCGATGATCAGTCCGAGTACCAGTGCGAGTCTTGCCAGTTTCCTTGAATTAGCCATTTTGTTTTCCTCCGTCAGTATTCTATGCTGCTGCAGTCTCTTCAGACTGGGCAGTTTCTGCCTTGTTGATGATTTTCTTATCTTTTCTGCGCTTCTTCTCTTTTGGCGGTTTCGGCGTGTTGTCTGAAACCTGTCCGTAGAAGAGCGATGTCAGCATGGTCAGGACGTATGCCTGAATGAGAGCATGCAGCAGTGTGAACAGCACGCCCACAAGCACCGGCACTACGTAGCTCAGCGATGAATAGTAGTAAACCAGTTCAGTTACAAGTGCTCCGGAAAGCAGGGCACCGAACAGTCTGAATGAAAGGGATATCGGCAGTGAATACTCTTTGAGTGTCTTGCCTATTCCCTTCACTCCGTTGCCTGCGATACCGCCCGACATAATGACGAGGTACGAAAGGCATCCCATCATTATTGCTCCGTTGATGTCCGAAAGCGGAGCCGGAAGAGATATCGATAAGCCTTCCGTCGTGACCGCCTGTACTCCGAAGAGCTCGAACAGAGTACCTGTGAAAATATAGGAACCTGCTGCAAATATATATGCACCCAGAAACCCGTTGATCTTTGAATTGCCTTTTGCCATGTTGTCAAACAGGCCGACGACAGTTTCCAGAACAAGCTGGAATTTTCCCGGTACCATCGTGAACTTAGGAATGAAAAATATCCTGCAGATAAGCGCGAATACTATCAGGATCCCAGACACGATGACACCTGCCATCAGACCCGGATTGACTTCCAGGCCAAACAAGCTGACCTTGTTGATATCGTGCAGAACGGCGTCCCGCATCACCTGCTGTATCGTTTCCTCTTCACCGGAACTCCCTCCGGCCAGGATCGCTCCGAGCATGAATACGAGAGCTATCACAGCAAATATCAATGCCGCTTTTCGTCTCTCCTGCTTTGTCATAAGCAGCACTCCCTTCAGTCTGCAAAAATAAAAGACCATCTCTACTTCGCAGCATCAGCTGCGGTCAGTCGAGGCGGTCTGTGTCTGTCAGTTATAAGCCGTCTTGGCTACTGGTTTTATGCATCTCTGTCACCCTTTAACGATGTTATTATACTCCATATATCTCCCAATTCAAGACAAAAATTACAGCAAAATGACTGATGTTCATTTGCAGTCATTAGCTGCTTTCCCGTCAATATAATAACTCCGTCCTATGGCTTTCTGTTTACAAAAAGCGGGTATGTGATTATACTTCTTGTGTAAGTTGTTTTAACTGTATATCAATGCAGATAATCAATAACATTCAGGGGAGTGGACGATCAATGGCAAAAAACGCCGGAAGAAAAGCGAACGCTGCGGCACAGAAAAAGCCCGTAACAGTCGACAGAAGTAAAGATGTCATATATCAGGTGAAAACCAGGCGGGATTCAGATATCATCAAGGCTTATATCACCTTTAATTACCGTGTGATGCATCCCGGTGTCACCCCGAGGCTCATCCTTTTTGGCATACTCATTGCAGCGCCTGCTATTATCGTTAAGACAATGTGGCTCAGGATCGCTCTCGCTGTCGTCGGAGTGCTCCTTATTCTGCTCGGTCTGTTCCGCCAGTACATATCTCTTGCCCTGACCAAGAGCAATGACGAGGCATATAAGAATGGCACGGAATTCACATACGAGTTCACTCAGGCAGACGCCAGATCGTGGACCGGCAATTCTCTGGAAAGTTCAGGAAAATACAAGGATGTCACCGCATTCTATTATGATAAGGATTACTTCTATCTCGGGATGAAGAGCAGAGACTTTTTCATCCTGCCAAAGTCAAGATTCACCATAGGTGATCCGGCTGGATTCGAAGAATTCATATATAAAAAGAGCAAGAAGACATGCAGATGGATACCTGACAATTTCAGAGATCAGATGAAGCAGCGCAGGGCAAAACGTGCTGTCGGCGCAGATCCACAGGCAAAGCAGTAAACATGCGATTTAAAAGCAAAACTGCCGGACAAACCGGCAGTTTTTTATTGCGATCCTTTGTCTGTCACGCTCCGAGCAACATCTGGTCGAACTCGAAGAGTATGCAGTTGACCTCGTGAATGTTGGTGAATCCGTGCTCTATACAGTATTTGACTATGATATCAAAATGGTTGCTCGGAGAAAGCGACAAGCCTGCCCTTCTGAGCAGATCAGTTGTTTCATCAAGGTTGAGACCGAGCGCTATAGCGAAAGCGATCGCTGTTTTCTTGGTAGGATTATAGTTCACATTGCTGCGTATCTTGGAGAACAGCTTTCTGTCGATATTAGCCTTCTTGTATACCTCCGGGTCGGTCATTCCCTTACTGTCGATCATCCTGAAGAGCATCTGCTGGAAAGTCTCTTCTTTAGTGTTGAGCAGTTTCTCCAGAGACTCATCTATACTCCTCTTTGAATAAAGTGCACCTGTTGTCTCATCAGGGACAATAGATTTCTCACTTTCCATACTTTCCGGAAGTGCCATGCCAACACTGTATCCGGTATCAGGATCGGCTTCCTCGTAATGCTTCGGAGCTTCTGTCCTCTCGGCCTTCTCAGCCTTCTCTTCTCTGTCTCCCTTCCTGCGCAGGAACCTGAATCCGCCACTGGCTTTTTTTCTGACAGGCGGCATCGCTGAACGAGGAGCAGAACGCATCACATCCTCATCGATCGGGACTGATGATTCCGGAGCTAAGAACGGCAGAGCTTCGTCAAACACCCTTCGCTTTGCATCAGCATCACATATATATGATCTGATATCAGAAAACAGTTCTGATGAAAGCGCGAAAGATTCCTTGTCATATACGACAAGGCTGATGTCCATTTCATGATCGTCCAGGAAATCCGTAAATTCCCTTACCGCGATGTCAAGCGCAGCATTCTTGGGAAATCCGTATGTGCCTGTGGAGATAAGCGGAAATGCGATCGATTCGCACTCAAGCCTGACAGCTTCGCGGAGACAGTTCCGATAGCAATGTGCAACAGTCTCCTTTTCTCCGTGATCGCCGCCGCGCCATGCAGGTCCGACAGTATGAATGATGTATTTTGCATCAAGGTCAAATGCAGGTGTTACTGCGGCCTGCCCCGGCTCCATATCCCCTATCTTAGCTCTTTCATCAAGCAGAGCTTCCATGCCGGCAGCTTCATAGATTGCCAGATCCGTGCCCTCTCCGACACCAACATGCGGGTTGGCAGTATTCACTATCGCATCCGCACTTACTCTAGTTATGTCATTTCTGATTATTGAAAGCGGCATCTTATCCCTCCCTGTAGATCTCTTTGGATCAGTATATCATCAAAAGCTGCAAATACAAATTACAGGAAGAACTCCGAAAATGGAGTTCTTCCTCTGAGTGAACGCGGGAACACAGCTTTTGCTCCACCGGAGCTGCAGACCGTTTCTGTCTTTCTATTTTCTTCTGTTTTTCTTTCTGTAGTTTTCTCTTATCGGAGCCAGTGCATCCTCTTCCTCAAAGACTGCACTCATTTCCATGGTCGCACACTTTCTGAGCTTTGCCACTGCATCTCCGACAACTGAGTAGTTGAGCGCGGTACCGGCGCTGTCGCACTCATATCTGGCTGCGCGGGAAGCACCGATCCCTATTTTTGCCGCTTCTGCAGCAGCGTCTATGTTCGCTCCGAGGAAAATGAACTCCCAGTTGTATTTCTCCTTCTGCCTTTCGATCATTCGGCGGACTTTGTTGTAATTGTATCTTCTGCTCGCATTTTCCATACCGTCAGTCGTTATGATGAAAATAGTCTTTTCAGGCACATCCTCTTCCCTTGCATACTTGTGGATATTGCCGATGTGATGGATCGCATCTCCCACCGCATCGAGAAGAGCTGTACATCCGCGTACATAATACTGCCTGTCGGTCATCGGCTCGACTTTGCCGATGTCCACTCTGTCATAGATCACTTCACTCTGATCGTCAAAGAGTATCACGGATACATAAGCCTCTCCGTCTTCCTTTTTCTGCTTTTCGATCATGCCGTTGAATCCGCCTATAGTATCAGCCTCCAGGCCGCTCATTGATCCGCTTCTGTCGAGTATCATTACCAGTTCTGTAAGTCCCTTTTTCATAATAAATACCTCCTGTCCTGTTATCCGTTGTGAGTTTGCTTATCTCTTGCAGTCTCAGAATAACAAAACGGGAGGATGTAATGGTCGCCCTACAGGCGACAAATGTATGGTCTGCAGGGGTCCCGGGGATCATCTGCTAAGTTTTCAGATCTTAGCACCGACCTTTTCAGCCGCGAACAGGACGAATTCCTTAACAGCAGGAGCTGCATTCTCGAGGTCAGGCAGAGTGATGCCCAGATCTATCTTGCTCGGTGGATCGAGCGGAAGCATAACTGTGTTGGTCTGCCAGTATCTCAGGATACCTTCATTCATGATACCGATACCGAGTCCCTTTTCTACCATATTGATAGCCGTGTAGTTCTCAAGTGTAGTAAGCCTGATATTAGGAACTATGCCGTACTTCTTTAGAAGTTCACGCACATCAGTGTCATCGCCCTCGCTAGGCATTATAAGGTTTTCCTTTTTGCACGCCTTAAGAGGATAACATTCCTTGTCTGCATATGGATGATCCTTTGGAAGCACCGCAACCATAGGATCTTCGCCAAACGGGAACCAGTCATATGACGGATTGGACAGTCTTGAGCAAAATGCCAGATCAGCCTTGCCCGACGCGACCATCTTTTCGATTTTATTCTTGGTCGTCTCCTCTATCTGGATATTGACGGAAGGATGCTCATCGGTAAAGTCCTTGATGATACCCGGCAGAGTATGTGCCGCTATACTGCTGTATGTGGCGATCATTACATTTCCTTTGTACATACCGGAAAGCTCTGTTGCCGCAGAGTATAACTCAGCTTCCTTGCTGAGGAATTCGACAGCATATGGATACATGTATTCCCCTTCTCTTGTCAGAACCACACCGTGGCTTTTTCTTGTAAGCAGGGAAAACCCAAGTTCTGTCTCCATCGCGGAAACCAGCTGACTGATACCGGACGGAGTATAGCCCAGCAGTTTTCCGGCTGCGGTAAAGCTGCCCTCATCTGCCGCAGTTACAAAAGCTTTACACTTTATAACATCCATTCTTCTTTCCTCGTATTGTTCTTGATCTAAAACTCTCTCTATTCCGGCTAAAAAACTGACGGGAAACAGAAGTCCCCCGTCAGTATAATCGTTGTTCCGTTCAGAACTTCAAGCTTATCTCTTCTGATCTGAATGATCTGATTAAGCAGCCTCGCCCTTCTTGATAGCGTCGTGCAGGAACAGGAACGATGTGATGTAGCAGACGATTACTACTACGATCGTCAGTGTTCTCAGTGAGAGGCTCTTTACTACAAAGTAAGCAAGGAATACACCGATAGTTCCGCAGATACCCTGTGTCCAGCAAGCAACCGGGTCATAACGTCCTTCCTGAATGAACTTAGGACCATTACCGAATGCCATCAGGAATGCGCAGGAACCCATCATAGCCGGGAATGCGCAGCCTGTGTCGAGTCCGAGGATTACGCAGAGAGCCATGCAAGGTGCATAGAGACCTACGCCGATGCTCATGAGAGCACCAAGGATGAAGTTAGCTACGATAGCGATGATCAGCTTAGCGCCGCGGAGTCCCATCTCTGTTCCGACTTCGCCGAATGGGCCAACGCCGAGAACCTTGCAGAGCATTACTGTAGCAAGGATGAACATACCTACGAACATAGCGTATCTAACTTTCTTACGGTTGAACTTGGCTACTACGCCAGCCATTGTGTACGCACCTACGATGGAAGCTACGATCATTCCAACGAGTGTCAGGATGTCCATGTCTACGAAACCAAAGAACAGGAATGCCTCGATACATACAGGCATAGTGTCTCCAACGTTCAGTGTACCAGGGATCAGTACGTCGTCTACAGACTTGGTCAGCTTGAATGCTGTTGTGGACGGAGCGAAAGATCCGATTCCCAGTGTGTCGAAGAAGTTAGCAACAAGACCGATGATCATAGTAGCGATCAGGTTCTTCTTCTCAAGTCCTCTTGCCCATGTTTCTGCAAAAGTCAGACCTGTATCAGGGTCTTTCGCATCACTTGCCATGAGCATCTTCTGCTTTCTGATCATGAGAACTACGCACAGTATAAAACCGAGCAATGATATAGCTTTTAATACGATCATAAAACAACCTCCATAAATAGTATTAATGATTAAATAATGAGATACGTGCTCGTGGGATCCCTTTTAATACACGCAAAAAGTGATTCCACAATTTGTACAAGCTGATTATAGCATTTCTGAAAGCAAAGTCAATATAATTGTGTCAGTTTTGTGACGAATCAGTGTGAACTAATTGTCTGTATAATTTGTTAAAGCTGATTTAAGGAAATGATAAAGTATTTTGCTTTTCTATATAATATATAGTACAATCTGCTGGAAAGAAAACGGTCTGCAAATGCAGACATCATGAAAAACTATGAATTACAGGAGTTTTCAATGAAACTTAATCCAAGCAACGATGTATACCCGGGCGATCTGAGTATTCTCAATATAAGAAAGCAGCAGTGGGCTAAGGGTGAAGAAAAGAGCAGGATCTACACGATCCTGTCTGTTGTCATCCTTATCGGCGGTCTTATATGCATGATCATCGTCAATAACAAGTTCGGCGGCACCACGATGATGAGCCAGCTTCCGCTGCATATCACGATATGGATCACAGCACTTCTTGCTTTTCTTACGTCGCGTAAAGGCAAGCAGCTCTCACAGGCCCCTTTCTTCGGATATCATGACGCAAGATTCGAGACAGACGACGATACTCTGTATTACAGATATCAGCAGGGCATGACACTGAGGACTTTTATTATCAAGGATAGTAAGATCCACAAGATCACCAGAGACGATGAATGGGGCGTTATCCTCATCGAAGGAGACGGCACCGTCAATATCGAGAGACGCGGCGGCGAGACTGAAGAACAGGTACAGGAATTTTATTGTCTTGTACCGTTTGACAAGTATGATCTCGACGACCTGCTCCAGCCATACGGCAAAAAGGTCAAGAGCGTCAAGGGTTCTCTTCGTCAGAAGTATATAGATGAACATCAGCAGTGAGGTTATACGATGGCAAGAAACACTAACAGAACGGCCATGAAGCGCCGTGAAGAAGCCGGTGAGGTCGTAAGGCCTGATACCATTGTAGTCGCCAGCGGTAAGTACGGCAGCTGCAACCAGTATGCAAAATGGCTGATCAGCAACCTCGGATGTGATGCGATAGAGTATTCCAGGCAGCACCTTGGATATGTATCGCTGTACCATAATGTTATATTTATCGGCGCTATCAGGGATGCTGAGATAAGCAATGTCAACATCATGTGGCAAAACTACGGCAACTTCGGGCTTGAAGGCCGCAAGATCATCGTATGCGGAGTCGGTCTTGGTGACCCGGATAATGAAGACTACCGGGAAAAGGTCATGAAACGAAGCAGCAGCCTTCCTGAGCATTGCTCGTTTTACATCCTTCCGGGTAAGATCGACCGCAGCAAGCTGAAACGCCTTGATAAACCTCAGTTCGACAAGTTCCTGGTCGATGCCGAGCGTATATACGGGATGGAGACAGCTCAGCTGATCCTGAGACGCGCAACGGAGGATTATAACGGGATCGATTCAAAGGCTCTCCAGCCTGTGATCGATGAGATACTTGCCACACGCCAATAGCCTATACCAATAATAGTTGAACAGAACTTTTGCGGAATATATCCTGCAGGAGTTCTTTTTTTAGTGATTATGCACACATTTGTGATATAATTTTGTGTAACGATTCTTACATCCCGTTCTGCATTCCATTTTGATCGGACCGGCAGAGCGCGTATGAAGTAAATAAAGGGGCAGTTGATTACGGAGGGATAGTAACAAATGAAAAGGATAGCAGTACTTACAAGCGGCGGCGACTCGCCGGGTATGAATGCAGCACTCAGAGCTGTCGTAAGAAACGGTATCGAGCATGATATGGAAGTCTTTGCAGTGCACAGCGGCTATGAAGGGCTTATTGACAACAAGTTTGAGAGAATGAGCCGCAGATCAGTTGCCGATACTCTTCAGAGAGGCGGCACTATAATCAAGACTGCAAGAAGCAAAAGATTCCACGATCCGGAAAACAGAAAGATCGCTTATAAGAATCTTGAAAAGCTGAAGATCGAAGGACTGGTCGTCATAGGCGGAAACGGTTCTCTCGAAGGAGCAAGGATCCTGTCTGAAGAGTCTGGCATTCTCGTAATGGGACTCCCCGGAACCATAGATAATGACCTCGCTTACACTGACTACACCATAGGTTTTGATACGGCGGTCAACACTGTACTGGATGCTATCACCAAGATCCGTGATACCAGCTCTTCTCATGACAGGAGCACTGTCATTGAGGTCATGGGCAGACACTGCGGAGATATCGCCCTGTATTCAGGTATTGCCGGCGGAGCAGAAGTCGTACTGCTTCCTGAGGTCGAGATGCCGCTGGAAGAAGTCGTGGAAAAAGTCAAAGAAGGTATCGAATGCGGGAAGCTTCATAACATCATCATAAAAGCTGAGGGTTATCCTGTCAGCTCCCAGGAGCTTATCAGGGTCCTGAAAAAAGAGACCGGACAGGATGTCAAGTTGGTAGTACTCTCATATCTGCAGAGAGGTGGATCTCCTACCTTCCGTGACAGAATGCTTGCTACGGACTGCGGTATGATGGCGGTAGAGCTGCTCTCACAGGGGATCGGCAACAGAGCCATCGGCGAAGTAAACGGAAAGATCGTCCATCTTGATCTTGCAAAAGCTCTCAAGGCAAAGAGATCGCTGCGTGAAGAGCTCTTCCAGGAGATCCATATCCTGAGTAAATAGTAAAGCAGCAGTTGTTGCAGCTCCGGAAGCAGGCTTTCAGGCGAGCTGTACTGGCAGACCAGGTGCCTGTAGAAAAAAACAGAGTGCATACCGGTTTATCGCCGGTATGCACTCATTTATTTTGCGTGTAACAGTAAGCTTAGATAATGCTGCAGCTTACAGTGTTCCCTTACGGTTCTCGATATCCGTCCTGATGACGTTACCGGTCACAGCTGCGGCTCTGCCCTCTTTGCTCGTGTCATCGTGCAGGCAAGGGTCGACTTCAGCAGGAGCTTTTGGCTTTGCACTGGTATCTATAGGTGTGGAGTCACCGACTCCGAGCGCTTCTGATATTACACCGAGAGAAGCTACTGCCTTCGTGATATCCGTCGGCATATAGATCTTGGTAGCCCTGCCGTCAGCGACATCTCTGAGAGCCTCGAGACCTTTGAGTCTGAGGACGCTTTCGTCGATATGAGCCTGTCTGAGTTTCTCAAGCCCGTCTGCCTGAGCCTCGTAAACGAGTCTGATGGATTCCGCTTCACCCTGTGCAAGAGCGATCTTGGCTTCTCTCTCAGCTTCAGCCGCGAGCACTTTCGCTTTCTTGTCACCCTCAGCTCTTGATACTACTGATTCCTGATGTGCCTGAGCTTCAAGTACTGTCTGACGTCTTTCACGCTCTGCCCTCATCTGCTTGGTCATGACTTCCTCGATCTCGTGCGGCGGATCGATATTCTTGAGCTCTACTCTGTTCACCTTGATGCCCCATGGATCGGTAGCCTCATCGAGGATAGCTTCCATCTGAGCATTGATGGTCTCACGGCTTGAAAGCGTGGTATCGAGCTCCATGCCGCCGATGATGCTCCTGAGCGTAGTAGCTGAAAGGTTCTGGAGTCCGGCGATCGGATTCTCTACACCGTATGTGTATTTCTGTGGATCGAAGACCTTGGAAAATACTACCGAGTCGACTTTTACCGAAACGTTATCCTTAGTGATGACCGGCTGCGGCGGGAAGTCGAACACCTGCTCCTTGAGCGAGATCTTATTGACTATCCTGTCAATAAAAGGGATCTTGAGATGCAGACCTGCATACCATACGCTCTTGAATTTTCCGAGTCTCTCAATGATATACGCATGTTCCTGAGGCACGATCCTGATATTGGAAAGCAGCAGGTAAATAATTATTACTAAGACAACGATTGCGAAAATATGACTCATCTGTATTCCTCCTTTGTGTCAATTTGTATCATTATCTGTTATCCGTCATTATGTGCGTCCAACAGTTTTATCTGATGTTCTTTCTGGCCCACTCAGCGACTGTCTGTTCTGACTCAGCAGTCCGGCTGCCCTGTATGGCAAGACCTTTAACGACTTTTGCACCGCGGCATGTTTTCTTGAGATCGCGCACAGCTGTACCGAGACCGGAACCCTCATGTGTCATAACAGGCATGACTCTTTTGCCTGTGAAATCCAGATCCTCAAGCTGTGTAAACATCGCCATCGGATATGTGCCCCACCAGCACGGGCCAACGACAAAAATATTGTCGTATTTCCTCAGTCCTTCCAGATATTCCTCCAGTCGCGGTCTTGTGTTATTGCGGAGCTCTGCTTTTGCCTCTTCGATGCAGGCATGGTAGTCTTCAGGATATGTCTTGATGGTGCGTATCTCAAAAACATCAGCATCAACTGCGTCACGGATGTACTCCGCGATACGTTCTGAATTGCCCTTATCTATGGAAAGTATCTTGCCGCCGAAATAGTTCTGGCCGCGGCGCGAGAAGTATATGACAAGATTCCTCGACATACTAAGCTCCTTTCAAAAATCGTCCGGCACTAATTATATACCCATTCCGGCAGAAATGGAAACTTGTATACAGCTTTGTTTTCAAAACACGAAGGCGGATCCGTATCAGTCTTCAAGCATGAGGCGGATGATCTCCTCATCAGTCTGCTTCATGCCTTGTCTTGCAAGCCTTCCGACTGTGCGTATCGTCTTCTCGACACCATCCTTGACGATACCGTCACCGCCGAAGAACTGATCGCCTTTGTTGTACATCGCAACGCCCATGAGGCCTGCGTCAACAGCCGAGGCTATCTTGGCAGCGCAGCTCGCCTTTGCTCCGTCACAGACTATGCCCGAGTCGATGGCGATGGCATTGACCACGGTATGTGATACTGCCTCTACCTTTCCTCCTTGCAGATAAGCTATGCCTGCTCCTGCTCCGCAGCCTGCGCTGACAGCTCCGCAGTATGCGCTGAGCCTGCCGATACCGGTCTTGAGATGAATGGTCACAAGGTTTGATACGACCAGACCGCGCAGCATTTCGTCATGTCTTTTGTTATTGCAGAGGGCAAAGACTACTACAGGAACACTCGATGTGATCCCCTGATTGCCGCTGCCTGAGTTTATCACTACCGGCAGCTCACAGCCATTCATCCTTGCGTCACTTGCAGCCGCGGCATATGCTCTCATCCTGTAAGTGATATCCTCCGGGTGGCTTGCAAGCAGGACAGAACCTATATTGGCACCGTAATCTCCTCTCAGCCCCTCTTCGGCTATCGCCATGTTGTATTGTATCTGGCGCTCAAGGACCTCGCTGACATCATTTAGATCTACCGTATCGGCAAAATCGACTATGCCTTCTATCGTAAGGCACTCCCTGTCAGTCAGTCCTCCGCCCTGCTCCACTATTGCTTTCTCCAGTATCACAGTACCGTTCCTTTTGATAGACACAATGTTGGTGTGAAAATCAACTATGCGAACTCTGGCATTATCGTCTCCTTTGTATGCATTGATGATGATATCGAAAATGTGGCCGTTGTCTACATGGCACACCTCGATCTCAGTATTCCCGAGATATGCCTTCATCTCTTCGATCTGTTTTTCTGATACATTTGAGATGACTTCAAGTTCGGCGTTCGCATCACCCGCAACTGCGCCTGCTGCGGCTGCAGCCTGGATGCCTCTCAGACCTCCTGTATGCGGAACTACTACGCTCTTTACATTCTTGATGATGTTACCGCTGACTTCTGCTACGATCCTTTCCGGTCTGGCTCCAAGCACTTCAGTTGCTTTGGCCGCAGCATAAGCTATTGCGATAGGCTCAGTGCAGCCCATCGCAGGCCGCAGTTCTTCCTTGAGTATCTGTACATAATTTTTATATCTGTTATCATCCCTGGTCATGATCTTTCTCCCTTAATTGATCATCTGTTGAGATTTTTACCCTTATAGAAATTATAGCACGTATCTGATAAGAGTGCTCCATTAATGTAAAAATGACCGCCTGGGTCCTTTGGTCAATTTCTAACCATATGTTCAAAAATAATACAAAATGATGCCGCAAAAAGGCTCTTGCATTCCCTAAACTTTATATTATTAATCCAGAATATGTGGTACAATTTTGGAAATACTATAATAGAAACCGTTATAGCTTGCGGATCTTTAAGGCTAGCCATTCCGGCTGGATGCAGGTGATCTCACCTTGACCCGAATCGTCTCTCCGATCATACGTATCCGCATTTTTCAAGAATTATCATTAAGGAAAGCGAGAAATCATGCCTCTTATAGTCGATAGAGAAAAAGTCAGAATGGATATCCTCATGGCATTCGAAAGATGCATGGAAGATACCCCGATGATGAATGTGTCCCTCAGGGATATAGCCAAGGAAGCCGGCATGTCTCATGCCAACCTCCTGAATTATTTCAGCAGCAAGAATGACCTCGTATTCAGCTACATAACTTATGTCCGTGACTTTGTATCGAAGATCTGTGTTGACTGGTTCGCTACACACAGCCGTAAGCGCTATAAATCGAACATAAATTACCTGAATGCTTTCATGTCATATGTAGCCGAGAACAAGTTCGGAGAGAACCGCCCCGGTGCTCTGGCTCAGATCTACGTTCTTACACATTATGATAAGGATATTGCAGAGCTCGTGAAGAAGGAGTTTATTTCCTGGCGCAAAGTGATGGAAGAAGCTCTTGTATCTGTCTACGGTGAAGAAGTCGGCAAGAAAGAAGCCGAGGCTATGGTCATCCTGATCGTCGGCACTCTCATCTGCAACTATTGTGATGTCCACACCGGCCGTATCCAGGACAGTATCGTCAGTCAGTTCGGCTCTCTTGTCGAGTCATAGTATTCTGATCCCGGGTTTTCTGTCCCGGCCCAGTCTCAAAACAGAAACGATCTGAATTATAAAAGCTCTGCCTGCATATTCCTCTATGCGGGCAGAGCTTTTTCCGTTTTCGGCATCAGCTTCTATTTTGTCCTTACCCTTTTGGTCGAAGACCACTTGGAGACATGCTTTACTCCGCCTATCCATTTATATGAACGGATACGGATGTAATAGTTTTTCTTTCTTGCCAGTTTCGTGATTTTCTTACCGGTTTTGGACTTGGCCGCTGTCTTCAGTACACAGCTTGAGTCGGCAAAGTCACTGCGTGTACTGTACTGGATCTCATAGCCTTTAATTTTTTTGCGTTTTTTGGCGCTGAGTTTTTTCCACTTAGCAGTAAAGCCGGCTTTTGATCCGGAAGGTTTTCTGATCGACACCTTAGGCAGATCAACAATGACTTTTGACCTGGTATAAGAGTTGCCGCAGGCACATTTGTAAATGACATAGTCAAGGGTATCGACTGCTGTATAACGGTGAGTGTGAGGCAGCTTTCCGAGCCTCTCCTCTTTTACCTCATGGCATCGGCTGCAGACATATCTCTTTATGCCTTCACTGTTTTCGGTTGCTTTCCTGGTTACTGTACCGCTGCCCCACGCGTGACCCAGCGGCTTGAAGGAAGAATCCTTATATGTCGTCTTCTGAGTGCAGTCCTCATCCAGGAAGTAATATCCAAGCAAAAGCCAGCGATCTATATTCCCGGGAGTCGTGCAGGTAGGTTCCTTTGCCGGGCAGAAAGAAACGGTGATCGTTCCGAGCTTATAGTCCTGATCAGACAGCGTCAGCTCCCTTTCCGTAAACATGCCTCCGGCGCCATTCGTCCCTTTTGTAAAATCATCGTATTCGTATCTGATCGTTCCGTATACAGTGCTCCCGATTCTCCGGTCGTATGTATACCCTGTTTGAACTGAGCCGGCAGTCCCTTTCTTCCATCCGGTCAGGAATACATCTTCTTTGAAAAAGGTCTCAACATCCGGATCAGTTATATCTGAATTGGTCAGATCTGCGATATAGTTGCCTCCATCATTCATACGAAGGATGTTCCACATATGACCTTCACCTTTTGTGCTGCTGCCATTGTACAGATAGCCCTGAACAGTGTAGCATTCTATACCACCACCGAACTTCGTCCTGTCACACAGATACTGGAAAGCCTTGCTGTATCCCTCACATACTACCTGTGTATCATCATCTCCGTCAAAGACGCTTATGAGCTGCCATGGGTCACCGTAAAACGGATCTGATCCGTGATTTTCGACCAGAAAAGCTGCATTCCAGTCGTATTCTGCAAATTCACACACCCTGTTCCGGTAACCATAGAGCTTGTCGATATCACTTTTGTCCGCGAACTCATTAATGATATGTGAGACATTGGTCACTGCCTGACTTGCCTTTTTTGTCCTGACAGTATTCAGTCCATAGACAAAATCTGTTCCTCTGTAATTGTACACGATCGAAGGATCCCAATAGTCCTTTGATACTGAAAAGATAAACAGATGCCTGTTGCCGCTTACAGATCCATGCAGATATCCTTCGACTTTATCATACCAGTAGAACTCATACGGCATGTCAGTCATCAGCGCGCTGATGACATTTTTGAAGCTCACAGATTCTCTGTCAGTCACATAAAAAGCTGCATTATCAAGATTGCCTGCCGCGATACTCTGGATATATGGTTTGATCTGATCATATGCAGCTTTCTCACCGGTATTGAGATAGTTTCTCCTGATCGCGAGTTTAGCCTTCTTCTTTTCGACTTCCATGCCGCCTGATCCGGAAGCTGCATGCTCCTGCAGTTCTGTGCCGGTCTCTGCATCTACTCCGGTATCGATATAGTCCTTGAGCAGATCTTCAGAGTCAGGAAGCATATCTTCCGTATCAATAAGCTCGAACCCGGATATCTCCTCTATATCTGCAGGCATCTCTTCATCTGTCTCTCCAGCCTCAGATATGTCTTCCGCATATTCATCGTAAGCTGATAATGTATCGTCGTATGATTCTTCATCTGCAAATGCAAAAGCAGGCATCATAGTAACTGCCACTATAAGTGACAGCAAAACAGTGCCCAGCCGCATTTTTATTCTCTTTTGTCTCTTACTTTTTTCCATTAACACTCGCCTTTATGTTTTCGGTTGGTATCCTTCTGATATCCTTTTGATATCCTTCCTTGCGGATCGGATATCAGGATCAAAATGCACCTAATAATTGATTATATTTTATTTGCAAAGGCTGTTGCCGTCAAGAAAGCTCCTGATATATTGACAGACTGTGTTTTCCTTCACCGATGTTTCCGTTTGGAAGACATCGTTAAAACGCAGCTATGGTATACTAACAAATACAAGGCAGGTACTTCAGAAAGTGGAAAAGCGTGTCAAAGCTTGTAAAGATCATGATTGAAGGTATCAGATCATTTCTTGGATCGACTGCGTGGCGGATGGAGGCGCCGAAGATGTTCGGAGCTCTGCATCTTGTTTTGCTTGCAGCTGCGATATGCTTTGCAGTATTGGGCGCTGTATGGGCAAAACGTCTTGAAGATACCGGCCGTATCAAGCTTCTGGCTGCATGCGGGTGGATCCTGGCAGTGATGGAGATATACAAGCAACTGTTCCTCTTCTATGTTGTAAATAACGGTGTCTATGACTGGTGGTACTTCCCTTTCCAGCTTTGCTCAGTGCCGATGTATCTGTGCATATTGCTGCCGGTGCTTGCAAGACCAGTGCGCGGTGGTGTGAAGGCTGTCGATACAGGCAGCAGACAAAAGATATATTCAGCCTGTCTCACGTTCATGGTCGGTTTCACATTTGTCAGTTCATTGGCGGCTCTTATATATCCGCAGGATTTTCTCAGATCATATGTGACACTTACGCTGCATGGATTCATATGGCACGGACTGCTTCTCTTCATAAGCCTGATAATTGCCCTTTCCGGCATGGCTGACCTGTCCGGGCGAGGCATAACAGGATCCGTGATGCTTTTTCTCGGTCTGTGCTTGATCGCCGTGGGCATCAACGCGCTTGCAGAGCCATACATGGCTGCAGCATATTCCGAAGGTCTGCTGCATAATCAGTATGCAGCGATGTTCTATCTCAATCCGTACCATCTGTCGCCTCAGCTCCTGGTCGGTGCAATTCAAAAGAGCGCCGGTATCCCGGTAGGATTGGCGCTCTATATCGCAGTTATTATTGCAGTCAGTACAGCAACAGATCTCGTTTTCAGGAAAATAATCTCTCAGAGAAACATGTAAGGCCCTGTGAGATCGTCACCATCATGGTGATCATGCTCTGTTTTCACTTACTTCTGTTCCGTTGCTTCAGGGTACTCGTTGCAGAGCAGCCGGTATGGCGGTTCGTCCTCCTCGATCTCAGGGAATCTGTAGACAGGCTCATAGAACCGGTTGTCTGTATTGTCGTCATTTGCCTGTGACACTTCACCTATAAGCACGCTGCCCGTGCCACTCACCACATGGAATTCATGATACTGGTGCGGCCGGAGCGTCAGGCTCTGACCGGGCTCAAGCCGTACTTCAGTTCCTGCAGGCACATGATACGAACGTCCGTCTGAATTGACCAGGACATCTGTATCTGCAAGACCGCCCTCTCCATCATCATTGTATACCTGGATCAAAAGTGTCCCGCCGCCCCGGTTGATTATATCCTCGGTCTTTATCCAGTGAAAATGCATCGGGGAGATCATATCATCGCGCAGAAACAGCAGTTTCTCAGCATAAGTCTTGCGATAGCGATCATCATGCTGATTGCCGTTTCTCAGAGTGATCAGGCCCATACCGATCCTGTCAAAATCGCCGAGACCGTAATCCGTGATATCCCAGCCGAGCATATTGTCACGTATCTCATCATACTCATGCCCCTTTGTCTGCCATTCCTCAGGGGTCCAGCTGCAGAATGGAGGCAGAGCGAATCCGACTTTCGTGATCAGATCCTCCATTTCCTTTATTACTTTGTTGATCTCAGATCTCTTCATTCTAAGTTCCCGTGATATGAAGTTTTCAGTAGCGCTTACCGGTACGCTTATTGAGCTGATATCCTATCACTGCACCGACGATACCGCCTGCGATGTGTGACAGATTTGATACGTTGTCCTGTAGGAATACACCCTCATACACCTGCTGTCCGATAAAGATGACCGCGACCAGGATCACGGTCAGAGGGATCTCGCCTTCATTGAATCCCGTGAAGGATGTCAGGAGAATGAATGCGAAAACAACGCCGCTTGCTCCGCACAGGGCAATGCCCGGGAACAGAAAATAGTTGAGCAATGCTGTGACAAGTGCTGTCGTCAGTATCACTTCAAGGATCTTGGCCGAGCCGTATTTCTCTTCAAGCATAGGACCGAGCAGCAGGATGTACATCATGTTGCCTATGTAATGGCTCCAGCCGGCGTGCCCCAGTACATGTGTGAAAAACCTCACGTAAGTCAGCGGCGAGGCGAGCGATGAATGATATGTCATGAAAAGCAGCTTGTTGCTGGCTCCCATGGTAAGGTAGTTTGCAACCATCGCTCCTAAACTTATGAATACGAATGCCAGTATTACCGGTGAATTGAATGTTATTCTCTTTTTCATAGCACCTCTTATTCCCTGTGATCGAGTAAAATTTTCTCTATGACTTCTGCTACGCATGCAGCTGTATCTGCTGAAGTCATGGTCACATCGCTGTGTCTGCTCTGTGCAAGCTCACCGGCAGCGCCATTTATATATGCTCCGGCTGCAGCTGCAAGTACCAGATCTTCAGCATTCACGCAAAGAGCCGAAAGGATGCCTGACAATACATCTCCGCTGCCGGCAGTTGCCATTCCCGGGCAGCCCCTGTCAGTGCATAGTATGCGTTTTCCTGTATATGACGTTCCCATATCCGCCGGTCCGGCGACATATGTCGTGCTGCCCTTAAGCAGTACGACCGCACCCAGTTCATCCGCAAGGAAAGAAGCAGCCGACGCAGGATCTGCCTTTGCTTCTGCGATGCTCATTCCTGAGAGCCTTGAAAACTCCTTGAGATGAGGTGTCAGTACAAGGCGGGCGCGAGTATCTTTTATAAAGGTATGATCAAGCTTCGACATCGCGTTCAGTCCGTCAGCATCTGCAACCAGCGTTTTGTCATAATGTGCAAGCAGGTATTCGATCGCCTTGAGAGTCTCGGGTGAATTGCCGATGCCCATGCCAAAAGTGATGCAGTCGTATTTACTGCACAGAACTGCGAATCTGTCCTCATCGAATACCAGCTCACCTGCTTCATCCTTAAGAGGGAAAAGCGTCGCTTCCATGATCTGCGGCGCAATCAGAGGACATATGCTTGCAGGTGCTGCAACGGTCGCAACGCCTGCGCCGCTTCTCATAGCTGCATTGGCCTGTGCGGCAAGCCTTATCGCGCCGCTGTACTCGATCGAGCCGCCGATAAGAGCAACATAACCAAAGCTGCCCTTATGACAGTCAGATGGGCGCCGCGGGAAAAGCGTGCTTATCTGTTCAGCAGTAACGTATTCAGCCTTCATATCTCTCCTCCGAGTCCATTTTGACCAGATCATAGATGAGCGGATCGCGGATCAGATGTTTCCATACTGTCAGTGTCGCCTGAATGAAGTCGGGATCAAGTTCCGTCTCTTCTTCTATCATCGGGCAGCAGTAAGGCAGGTCCGAGTCATTCCAGACCAGGATCAGTTCCCCTTCTTCAGTGATATGGGGTGCCAGTGGAAAAGTGCGGCACTGTATCGGCCTCATCTTTCTCGGACAGTGCGGCGGCTCCTTGCATCTGATCCAGTTCACCTTGCCGTGCCATGAAGGCGGAAAGTCGTATTCTTCAGTGCTCTGAGTATTCCATGTGAGCCAGTCTGCGTGCTTGTCATGGATCTTCTCCTCTCCCGGCAACAGATATATGCCCATATCCTCTTCACTGACAGCCGTACAGCAGGCAGAGCCGCATATCATGCCGCAGTCAAACGGGACCGGGGAGACCCGGTCTAGCAGTCTGTAAATAGCTCTGTATGTCCTCTTGCGTGTAGTGCCTTTTATCATTTTCTGTTTCAATGCAGCAATACTATGCTGCCTTATTCCTGCCGTTGTCTACAGCTCGCGTGAGCGGTTGGTTGCGTCGACTACTGCACGCATCACTGCGTGGCGGAAGCCGCCCTCTTCAAGTGTTTCGACACCTTCGATCGTGGTCCCTGCAGGAGATGAGACCATATCCTTGAGAGCACCCGGATGCATACCGGTCTCCAGAATGAGGCGGGCTGTCCCGAGGACCGTCTGCGCTGCCATCTTCATGGCAACAGGTCTCGTCAGTCCCTGCTTGACGCCTCCGTCCGCGAGAGCTTCGATGAACATCGCTGCATAGGCCGGACCGCCGCCCGAAAGCCCGCAAATAGCGTCGATGTCATATTCCTTGACCCACTCTACTATGCCGATCGACTCATACAGATCGACAGCAAACTTCTTCTCATCTTCACTAAAGTCAGTCTCCTTGCACAGTCCGAAAGCCCCCTCGAATACCAGTGCAGGTGTATTAGGAAGCAGCCTGAGTATCCTCGGCTTGCTGCCGCTGATCGCTTTTTTGAGTCTCTCAATGCTGACTCCTGCGACGATAGACATCATCGCTTTGCCTGCAAGAGCCTTCCTGCACATACCGAGAGCCTCTTCCATCTGCTGAGGCTTGACAGCCAGCAGGATGATATCCGATTCAGCGCAAAGAGCTTCATCATCGGCACAGATATGCAGTCCCAGTTCTGCTGCCTCTGCATTCCTCACATCCAGGATATCGTAAACGTTGACGTCTTCTTTCTTAAGTGTTCCTTTTCTGAGCGCCCCCTTGACGATAGCGCCTCCCATGTTTCCAAAACCAATAACACCGAATTTCATTTGCTCCAGCTCCCTTCCATAATTATGTATATGTTTTGTATGTTCGTATCAGATTATACCAAAGACATAGCTGCCGGATGTATTTGCCAAAGACTAGACTGTCTGGAAATCCGCCGGTGAAAACTCCAGCAAGGCATCGTAGTCCTCCTGCCCGAAAAGGTCTATATAATCACGGACAGCATTGCTGATGATCTCCTCCGAGTCTTCAGGAAACGCCTTGTATATCGCGTCCGCTACAGTGCAGTAGATATGCGCCGTATGATATGCAAAGTCTCTCATAGCACTTGTCCCGAGTTCAGACTTCTTTGCAGCGATCTTCTCCTGCTCCTCTGCTGGAAGCGGAAGGCCCCAGTCAAACCGGCAGACGTCTCCGCCCCAGCTCATAGCAGTCGTGACCGGAGTGCATACAGCACCGCAGCCAAAACCGTGTCCGAATCCTTCATATACCGCAGCATCCACGTTGACACAGTACTCACGCCCGTATTCAAGGATGTCGTATTTCTTCCATGCCTCACACCATGCACACTTGCTTATGTACGTAACGAGCGTAGGCTCAGCTGATACTGTTCCGAATTCCATCTGACCCGGATAGTCAGGCTTCCACTCACCGTATGCCTGATTGGTCCACAGGCATATCGGGTCGCCGTTAGCCCTTGCGCGCGCAGCCATTCTCGCTCCGCGCTCCATGCCGTAGCGCTTCATGCCTTCCTGTATCACAGTGCGCCCGTCCTCACCCTTTGCGAGGATCGTATACTTACTGAGCAGTGCAAACATCATAGCCTGATTTTCTATCTTCATTTCCGTTCTCCGTATCTCTTCAGCCGGTTCCTGCCGGATTTACCCCTGGCTTTCCTGTCAAGGGCACCGGAACCTGTCTACATGAGTATAGCACAGATAATCAATTATCATCTTGTTTATTCGGCCGTATAGCAATATAATTATGGAATTGATTGAATAATGATCAGAAAGACTAATATGAGAAATCCTACACAGGAAATAAGCACGAATAACATTTCATGCTGATCGGGGGAATAATCAATGGAACAGAAACAACGCTCATATACAGACCGTGAATACAGGAATATCAAGCAGCGTGAGCGCGAAGTCATAGCACAGATGCTCGACGAGCTCAAGTCTTCAAAAGACCGCCGCTATCTGTTCAGGGACAAGCATGTAACCACGGATATCAAAGACATGCTCAACTATTCGGCTGAAAATCATCCTGACGAGCCGCTTTTCAAGCAGAAATACAGCTCCAAGCTGCCTTATCAGGAGATATCTTTCAGGCGCGTCCTGGAAGATGTGAATGCTCTCGGTACTTCACTTATCGGACTCGGTCTTCAGGGAAAGCACATAGGAGTCATCGGCCGCAACTCTGCCGAGTGGGGTGAATCATATCTCGCAGTCATCGGCGGTGTGGGCGTCGTAGTTCCTCTTGACAGAGAGCTGAACGAAGACGAGCTGCACCAGCTTACCATCAAAGGCGAGCTCGAAGCAGTCCTGACAATGAACAACAAGTACTATGAGATGTTCAAGAACATCAAGGCTGCCGGCGACACCGAGCTCCGCTATGTCATCAATGCCGAGATGGATAAGGATGAATCCGTAGAAGACGGTCTTCTCTCATGGAAGGAGCTCCGTGAGAGCGGACGCAAAAAGGTCTGGAACGGTGACCGCAGCTATATCGATGCCCGCATCATCAACACTGACCTTGCTGCCATCCTCTTTACTTCAGGTACTACCGGCGTCAGCAAGGGAGTAATGCTCAGTCATCGCAATCTGATGCTCGATGCGATACTCTGCCAGTCGATGTTTGAATGCGGCCCTGGGGACACATGCTTCTCAGTACTTCCTATGCACCACGCATATGAATGTACAGCCACATTCCTGACATGCGTATACAGCGGTGCCAGCATCGCTTTCAGCCGCGGACTCAAGTACCTGCGCAAGGATATACTCGAGGCAAAGCCGACCATCATGCTTGCGGTACCTGTCATCATTGAGAATTTCTACAACAGGATAATGAGGAGCCTGTACGATCAGGTTTCGGACAAAGTCCTCCTCAAGCTGATCCTTATGAAGACGACAGAAAATCACATCCGCATCAAGCTGCCTCGCAAGATAAGAACTAAGATCCGCGAGGTATTCGGCGGAGAGCTGCGCGCCATCATTTCCGGCGGTGCTGCCATCGATTCCAAGATCCTTGACTTTTTCTGCGATCTTGATATAAGCGCACTGCAGGGCTACGGTCTGTCTGAATGCTCACCTATCGTAGCGCTCAACCCGGACAAGAAGAAATACATCAAGAATGCCAGCGCAGGTCACCTGCTGCCTTTCGTCGAGTGCAAGATACTCGACAAGGATGAAAACGGCATCGGAGAGATCTGCTTCCGCGGACCTGTGATCATGATGGGCTACTATAAAGACCCTGAACGCACTGCAGAGGTCCTCGACGATGATGGCTGGTTCCACACCGGCGACCTCGGATATCTTGATCACGATGATTACGTTTTCATCACAGGACGCAAGAAAAACGTGATCATAGCTGCCAACGGCAAAAACGTCTTCCCGGAAGAGCTCGAAGGATATCTGCTCGACAGCAAGTACATATCAGAGTGCATGGTATGGGGCGGCGACACTGATCCTGCTTCACCTTGGAATGGTATATGTGCAACCGTAAGGCTCGACGAGGAGGCTCTTAGGGATAAGCTTGGCGAAGGTTATACCGATGAGCAGGCTGCAGAGCTTATTGACGCAGAAGTCGATAAGATCAATGACAGCCATCCGAGATTCAAGAAGATCGCTCACGTAATAATCAGAAAGCGCGAATTCGATAAGACTACGGGTCTCAAGATACGCAGATTCGTAGAAGACAACAAGCGCGCTTAAGTAAAAGTACTATCAACAATAAAAGACAGCTGCTCTGTCAGTTCATAACTGTGAGCAGCTGTTTTTTTTGTTTTGATTCCATACGGGACTATCCGCATCTGTTGCTGCCTGAAAACTTCAGGCTGATCATCAGTACTGATAGCGCCTCTGCAGCTCGTATCTCCTGATCTTGCCGGTGAGTGTGCGCGGAAGAGGTCTGCCGAACTCTACTATATCTGCTATCTGCTGTGACTGCAGCATCGTCTTGTTGTACTCTTCCACTGTTTCCCACAGGCTATCCGTATCTGCACCGGCACCGACCACCAGAATGATCTCGTCGTCAACGTCAATAAGAGCGATATCTGTCTCTCCGCTCATCTCAGCAATGTCGTGCTCATACTCCGGACAGTTTATCTTGGAGCCATCGCTTAAGATGATCACATCCTTTTTGCGCCCCTGCAGGTGGAGTCTGCCCTCTTCGTCGAGCCATCCGAGGTCTCCCGTCAGCAGCCTGAAGTCCTCAGTTGTTTCAGGCTGACCGAGGTATCCCTTCATCATGCAAGGGGTCGAGATCGCGATCTCACCGTCAGGCTCTATCTCTACTTCAGTATCCGGGCACAGATACATAGCGTCAGGTTCATCCATGCTCTTAGTAATGGCAATGCCGCTTGACGTTTCGGTCAGACCATATCCGATATATACATTTATGCCTTTTTCTTTCAGCGCCTGCACTGTCTCGCCTGAACAAGGCGCAGCACCGATCAGCAATTCCTTAAGTTCAGGATTGAGAGCATCATTTCTGACCAGTGCATCTGCTATAGCAGGTACAACAGGAAGTATCGTAGGTCTGAACAGCATCGGTGCCTTCAGCCTGTCACTTACCTCAGGGCAAAGTGCTATCGTAGCTCCGTATGCAAGTCCCCACAGCAGGCTGCAGACTATACCGAACACATGGCAGAGCGGCAGCATGCAGAGGATCCTGTCATCCGGTCCGCATTCAAACATGTTCTGTCCGCTCCATGCACAGCAAAGGAGCGAGCGTGGTGTGAGTCTTACGACTTTGCTCCTGTTGGTGGTGCCCGATGTGAAGAAGAGGAGCTCTCCTTCCTCTGCAGGATCTTTGTGCCTGCAGATAAGTCTGTCAGTCGCTTCCTGCGCTTCTTCCAGCACCTTTTCAGGCATCATAGGACTGGCCATTATCACACAGCGTCCGCCCATGACCGTCGCAAATATCCTTGCTATCGTATCCGGATCAGGAGCAGAATAAATAATACTTGTACCCGGGCCGCGCTGCCGCGCCAGCTCTGTACGCATCATTATCATTTCCGCAAGCTCGCGATAGCTGACACTGCATATATCTCCGTCTTCGTCTGTATACAGAAGTGCAGTGCCCTCTCTCTCAGCAAAAGCCTGTGTCAGTTCAAGAAAAGATTCATACTTTTTCATAGTTTTTACTCGATATATGTGCTTGATCATCCCTCCATGTCATAATGATAATATAATTAGCTGTTTTTAACCATATTATTTATGCACATTTTTACAGCATGATCTCACTCTTTTCTTTTGCCTCTTCGATAAGACGGTTGAGGAAGCCTGCCGGCTTCTGCAGGAGCATGCCGAATACGACTGAACCGATCGTAAAGAGGCACAGAACTCCCATGCATTTTGCATAGGTATGATCATAGGTTCCTGCTATACACTCCCTCATTGCGTCCATAGAGTATCTGAACGGCATCGCAGGGAACAGCACGCGGAACACTTTCGGCAGTACTTCTACCGGATAAGTGCCCCCCGATCCGGCAACCTGGAGTACGAGTATGATGACCCCGGCTGCAAGACCGACATTCTCCAGAGCAAAAACAAGCGCGTAGTTGATCATCATGAACGTGATGCCGTTCATGCATGCCTCAAGTACGAAGAGTACCGGATGATGACACTGGATCCCGATGTAGAGCAGGTCTCCGAGAGAAACGATCAGCGCCTGTGCAAGGCCCACGAAAAGATAGATCCCGTATCTGCCGAAGAATCTCTCATGAAGTCTGAGATCCGGAAGATCATCACGCTTTTTGATCCTGGTCTTGATGAGAACAGCAGTAAGAAGGGCTCCTACCCATTGCGCAAGCACTGTATAGAAAGGTGCCATTGCCGACCCGTACTCCCTGATCGGATATATCACTTCAGTCCTCATTTTGACCGGAGACGCAAGATATTCAGCTACAGATGTCTCATCATTGGCCAGAACATCATTGACATCAGCAAGGGATTCATTCCCTGCTATCCTGTTGAAGACGGCAGCAAGAGCATTGACTCCGTTTCTCACATACCCGAGTGATACTCCTGTGCTTTTCAGGCTCTTCTGGAGCTTTTCAAGGGCAATGCTGTAGCCCGCGAGTATATCGCTCAGATCTCCGAGGTCGCTCTCCACTCCGGAAAGCGCGCTCTGTGCGCTCGTAAGAGAACTGCGCGCATCTGCAATTGCCTTTTCAAGTTTTTTATCAAAGTCGGATACCAGTTTAGAGTCTATATCCTTGACTTTAGCGCCGGCATTTTCGAGCTTTTGCTTAAGATCTGTAAGCTCCTGTACCTTGCTTTCCCATTCGCTTTCCGCGATCTGTTTCTGCTCAGCCAGGCCTGTCTGTGCTTCCTCGAGCTGCTCACGCGTCTCTTTGAACTGCTCCGCCAGTCCGGTGTATCCAAGGTCTTTCAGATAATTCTCGGTTCTCTGGCAGGATTCTATCATTTTATCAAGAAGATCGATGTTTCCCGGAAGCGAATCGACCACGTATTTGTTGAAAGCTGTGACATCCGTTGCCGCTGTATCCAGATTCTTTCTGATCCCGTCTACATCAGCGATCAGCTGCTGCTTTTCCTTTTCAACTGCTGTTGTCACTTCATCAGACGCTTTTTTATCAGGCAGAGTATCCGCTGCACTTTTCAGGATCGCTTCCTGCCCCTTTGCTGCGATCGCAGCATCACCGAGCAATTCATCTGAGACCTCCATCAGGCTGCTCGCTGAGTCTGCCAGTCCCTTTGCAGCTTTCAGCATAACTTCAGCATCTTCAAGCCTGTCATCCAGGTCATTCATCTTGCTCCCAAGATCTGAGAACACCTGCTGCGGATCATATCCGGTCGCATTGATCACAGAAGCAGCATCTGATACGTACTTCGCCAGTGTTTCGACAAATGCCGCATTTATCTGCTCCTGTACCGCTGTCTTGGCTTTACCGGTGATCTTAGGCGCTATTGCGTTCTTCTTCTCATTTTCATAGTAAACGAGTTTCGGGTTTTTAAGATCTCCGGTGGCGAATGAAAGCGCATCGCTACTGAACTCCTCAGGGATCACGAGTGCTGCATAGTATTCTCCTGAATGTACACCTTCTATTGCTGCAGCCGAGTCTTCTGTAAAGACCCAGCCTATATCATGATTTGCCTCGAGAGCTTCCGTTATCTTTTCTCCGACATTCACCGAAAGTCCCATCATGACAGCACCTTTATCATCATTTGCAACTGCGACCTTGATTCGTCCTGTTGCTTCAGATTCATAAGGAGCCCAGTTGGAGAATATGTTGAACCACGCGTAGAGACACGGGATAATACATAGACCCATGATGGTGATGATCGCTACAACACTTGATGTAAGGCCGGCGGCATCATGTCTGATTATATTGAGGATGTTTTTCATTTTTCATCCTCCTTTCCTGCCTTGCCTGCCGCCATGATAGCTTCGAGCTCTTCTTCAGCCTCCAGTTCTGAAGCAGCCGCTTCAAGCATTTCCCTTACCTCTTCAAGAGCAGCTTCAGCCTCCATAAGCTCTGCTTCCCGCTGGTCTTCTTCCTCTGTCAGCTTGCCTGCAGGCTTGTGATCATTATCACGTCTGGCTCGTAAGAATTCCAATGCAGCTCTCTGTGCGCGTCTCTCTGCGATGCGTGCTTTTATCCTCTCCTGGAGTTCTTCTGCGGATGCATGCGGGAGCAGCCCGTCAAAATCTGCTTCACGGTTGGTAACGTCTTCAAGAGTTTTCTGTATCGAATCGTCCAGGTATTCAACGCTGATCAGATAAGCGCACAGCGCAAACATGCACAGTATCCATATGATAAGGAATACGATCTTGCTGCTGCCTGTGATCCAGAGAATCAGCCCCAGAATGGCAGGCAGGATCACAAGAAGTATCAGTCCGCGCCTGATACGCTTCTTGTTACTCTCATGCAGCATCTCGCCGCGCTCGAGGAGCTGTGTATAGAGCTGCTCGTAATTGACGTCTCTTGAATCATCAGCCATTACAGCACCTCCGTTTCTTCGAGCTTTTCCGATACAAACCTGTTCATACCGATGAAAGGACGGCGTACAACAAGTCCTATGACCAGTCCGACAACTCCGAACAGCAGCAGTTCTGCCAGATATATGAGCATGTCATTTCCGTAGATCCCGCACAGAGCCTCACGGATCGCATTGATGGCGTACGGGAACGGGAAGAATTTATAGATCCTGCTGAATACTTCCGGAAGTATCTCGATAGGATATGAACCGCTCGAGCCCGCGATCTGAACGACCATGATAACGACAACTATGGCCTTGCCGATGTCTCCGAAGGACAAAGTCAAAGAGTATATGAGAGTGACGAAAACAAGGCTCGTCACTTCCGCCGCAAGCAGCATGAGCCATGGATGTACCGGCCGGCAGTCAAGCAGGAATATGTCGCCTGCTATTATTACAGCCGCCTGGATCTGCCCGAGCAGGAAGAATATCAGCCATCTTCCGAAGAAGTACTGTGCATCCCTGAGCCCCGGGAACTTTTTCCTGTCAGCATGGGTTTTGAGGATCGAAACAAGAATTACTCCTCCTACCCAGATCGCAAGGACTGAGTAGAAAGGTGCCATTGCGGCACCGTAGGATGCGACTGAATACACTTCTTCTATCTCGACATCAACCAGAGAAGAGAAGAATTTTCCGTACAGATCAGGATCTCCTCCGAGGAGATCGATCAGCAGTTCTATCCTGTCATCTTCTGAAGCATTCTCTACTTCTCTGATGATATCACCTATCCTGTCCGATGCTGAGCGGATAGTCTTTTGCAGCTGGCTCAGTGCATCATCCAGGCTGTCGACCGTTTCGCTCGTCGCTTCAAGAACCGGGTCGACCCCGTTCATCATTCCGGAGACATTGCTGACAAAAGGTCCCAGCAGGCTGATCGTCCTGCTCATACTTTCGATCATTGATTTGAATCCCGGCCTCAGAACATCCTTCTCAAGTGTCCTGAGAGAATTGATAGAAGCCAGTATGTCCTGCGCCTGTCCCGGCAGATCCTCAATGCCTGTCTCTATGCTCTTAGCCGCCTCGATCATGCTTCCGAGTGCGCCCTTGACTGTCTGCCCGCTCGGCAGCGTGCTGTCATCAGGGATCATATTGTAGAGCAGTTCAAGTTCTGAAAGAAGTTCATTCGCTCTATCTTTCACAGCCTGCTTTGCCTCAGGAGTGATCACGTCTGCTCCCTGGACGGCTGTAACTGCCGATTCCAGATTATCCAGCCTTTTCCTGATCGATGTAAGTCTGCCGTCAACAGCTGTCCTGAGCGTGTCGATGGTATTCTTAGCTGCTTTCATATCAGACTGGGCTTTGTCGACTTTTTTCTGATTTTTTGTCCTCGTGGCCTTGAGATCTTTTCTTGACTTGCTTATATGTCTCTGGACCTTATCACTGTTTGAGTTGAATGAACTGATCGCCCTGTCGTATGAATCCAGAGTCCTCTGGAACTGTCTGAGTTGTTCTATGGCATCATTTGCAGCGTCCCCGCTGTCAAGGTCATCAGTAAATTCCTTAGTTTCGTCAAAGACTATGCTGAATACGGTTTCAAGGTATTTAGTATTGATGTTTTCCTGGAGAGTACTTGCTGCAGTCTCGGTTATTTTTGAGGCAACAGCGTTTTTCTTCGCATTTTCGTAATAAGTGAGAGGCTCCTTTACATCAAGCAGAGCCTGCTCAAAATGGTACATATTATATGTAAAATTATCCTCGAAGATTATCGCGGCATAGTATTCGCCCGACTCAACACCTGCTATAGCCTTCTCCGGCGTCCCGGGGAACTGCCAGCCGATCGAAGTGCTCTCCTTAAGCTCTTCGAAGACCTCTTCAGCCATATTCACATGGCTGCCGTCATCAAGATCCACCCCCGGATCATTCGAGGCGACGGCGATCTTTATGTTGCCTGTATTGACATACGGATTACCGTTTGCATATATATTTACCCACGCATAAAGAGCAGGCAGCACACTGATAGCGATAATTATCGCCACAGCGAAAAACTGCCTTGACACAGACTTTACATCATTCGCAAATATCCTGAAAATGCCGCTCATTTACTGTGATTCCTGTTTTTTCCATGTATGACTTTAAGTCATAGCTTAGTAATTATACTCTCGTGATCTGCTTTTTTTCAATCTTACATCACGATGTTTTTACTGATGTGCGCAAGACATAATTTTGCATATGTAAGCAGCGCCATTACGGTACTGCATGGCATATTTGATAAAGCCGGGTACTCGTGTTACTATTCTGTTGTACTTGTCTGTATCTCTAGGGAATATTCCTGTTTTTTTACAGACATATCAGTCAGCAGGAGATAAGGAGTGAGGAAAAATGCTGGAATATGTTGACCGCAGAGGAACTGACTGCTGTAAATGGGATGACGTTATGACCACTTTCGGTGCAGATGGTCTGCTCCCTTTCTGGGTAGCTGATATGGATTTCAGAGTGGACAGTCATATCATTGATGCTGTCACAGAATATATGAAAACGGGAGTCTACGGATACTATGTCGTTCCGGACAGCTACTATGAGTCATTCATAGCCTGGGAAAGAGAGCAGCACGGATTAACCATAGACCGTGACTGGATAAGATACTCTCCGGGTGTCGTCAGCGGGTTTAATTTTGCCGTACAGGTACTTACTCAGCCGGGTGATGCAGTGATCGTCACCACACCGGTATACTACCCGTTCCTACACGCAGTAGAGAATAACGGACGTAAACTTATCTGTTCTGAGCTGGTAAGCCGGGACGGCCGGTATTATATCGACTTTGACGATTTCGAGGAACAGATAGTCAGTAATGAAGTGAAAGCATTCATTTTCTGCTCGCCGCACAATCCTGTAAGCCGTGTGTGGTCAGCTGATGAGATACGCACCCTGCTTGACATCTGCCGGAAGCACGATGTGGCAGTAATATCTGATGAGATACATCACGACCTCACATTCGAAGGCTCCATTCACATCCCTACCCTGAGTCTGGCCGGTGAAGATGACCGGATAATCATGTTCACCTCGGCCTCTAAGTCATTCAACATAGCCGCACTGAGAAATTCATTCGTCGTGATCAGGAATCCTGATCTGCGCTCAGAATGGGATGACTTCATGAAAGGTCTGAGGCTTAACATGGGAAATCCTATGGGATACATAGCCTCTGAAGCAGCATACACACATGGAAAGGACTGGCTTGCTGAGGTAAAAGAAGTGATCTTCGGGAACTACAGTTATATAAAAGAGCAGTTCGCCTCTCACCTGCCTGAGGTCGTACTCACTCCGCTCGAAGGGACATATCTCGCCTGGGCAGATTTCAGAGCTTACCTCGCACCGCAGGACGTGCAGCCATTCATGCAGGAAAAATGCGGTCTGGCCTTTGACTACGGGCCTTGGTTCGGCGGTGATGAGAGCGGTACCTTTATCAGGATCAACCTTGCCACTTCAGGAGAAAATATAAAAGAGATGGTCAGCAGGATCATTGCCGGTCTGAAGTGATCGCAAAAGAATGGACAGAACATAAATCCGAACGTTATTTTGTATTTTTTTACAAAATTACAATTATTATTTATATTTTGTTGACAAATTTGCTCTATAGTTTTATTTTTTTATTGGTACAAATAATACGTAATAAATATAACAACGGGAGGGTATTACATATGACAAATATCGAGATGATCCGCGCATACGGACACGAGCAGGTAGCTTATTTCAACAATGAGAAAGCCGGTCTCAAGGCTATCATCGCTCTGCACAACACCAACCTGGGTCCTGCAGTAGGCGGCTGCCGTCTGTGGCCATATGAGAGCGAAGAAGCAGCACTGTTCGATGTACTGCGTCTGTCTCGCGGAATGAGCCATAAGAACGCTGCAGCAGGCATGCCTCTTGGCGGAGCAAAGGGCGTAATCATCGCTCACCCATCAGAAAAGACAGAGGCTATGTTCGAAGCATTCGGTGAAGCTGTAAATACATTCATGGGCAAATACTACACTGCTGAGGATGTCAACACTGACACCAAGGATGCAGATTACATGCTCCGTACAACTCAGTACGTAGTAGGCCGCGAAGATGTTTCCGGCGATCCTTCACCATTCACCGCTATCGGAGTATTTGATGGTATCCGCGCTGTTGCTCAGTTCATGAACGGTTCTGACAGCCTTGACGGAATGACCATCGCAGTTCAGGGACTCGGCAAGGTCGGTATGGATGTAGCCAAGAAGCTCCATGCAGCAGGCGCAAAACTGATCGTCTGCAACAACTCCAACCGCGAAGCAATGAAGTATGCAGTTGAAGAGCTCGGAGCTACTGAGGTCGGCAGAGATGAGATCTACGGTGTAGAGTGCGATATCTTCTCACCATGCGCTCTCGGTGCAGTCGTCAATCCTAAGACCATCCCTCAGTTCAAGTGCAGAGCTATCGCAGGTGCTGCCAACAACGTTATCTATGATGATGCTTCCGGAGAAGCACTCAAGGCACGCGGCATCCTGTATGCTCCTGACTTCATCATCAACGGCGGCGGCGTTATCAATGCCGGACAGGAAGCATTCACAACCTATGACAAGGAGAACGTCCTCAAGCAGGTACACAATATCTACAATGTCGTATACAGAATGCTCGAAGAATCCAAGGCAACAGGAATCCCTGAAGGCGTAATCGCTACCAACTTCGCAGAGAACCGCATCAAGAACGGTCTGGATGCAGACTAATAAGCCGGTACAATGTACAATCTTCTTACATAAAACATTTCATTAAAAAATCGCTTGCCTGTCGGCAAGCGATCTTTTTAATGTTGTCATGCTTTGGGACCGTTATATCGGAAGCCGAGCATCGTGATATCGTCGAATTGATCAGCCTTGCCGGCAAAACTGTCGATATCTGCTTTGATAGCCGGAAGGATCTCTTCCATCGGCTTGTCTTTGTTATCGTTGAGTGCCTGCAGCATGCGGTCTGCACCGTACTGTTCATTATTCTCGTTGACCGCCTCAGGGACCCCATCGGTGTATACGAAGAGAGCGTCTCCCGGCTCAAGCCTGAGTTCATACTCAGTATACTTCATGCCCTCCATGATGCCGAGCGCAGGATTGTGTTTTCTCTTAAAGAGCTCATAACAGCCGCCTGCCCGCATCAGTGTAGGATACTCGTGACCTGCATTTACACACTTCATGATCCCGGTGTTCAGGTCTATGATGCCTATCCAGACAGTCACGAACATGCTCGCTTCATTGCTCACACAGAGCACTTCATTGGTCTTTTCAAACACCTCTGTCGCCGATATACCGGTCTCCGCAAGACCGCGGATCGTCGTTTTGCTCCGCATCATGAACAGAGAAGCAGGTATTCCCTTTCCGGAGACATCAGCTATGACCAGCGCCAGCATATCCGCATCAACGAAGTAGAAGTCATAGAAATCTCCTCCGACTTCCCTGGCCGGATCCATGGTCGCATAGATCTCAAACCCTTCATGCCTGAAGTGGAAGTTCTTAGGCAGCGCGGACTCCTGTATCGAGCGTGCAAGATGGAGTTCCTGCTCTATACGCTTTTCTGCTGCACTGATATATCCCTTGAGGACATGGACGGTCTGATTGATATCATCTGAAAGCGAAGAGAATTCCGATGAAGTATAGACTTCGACTTTCTCATCAAGATCGCCGTCTGTGATCCTTTTCAGTGACTTATTCACCATGTGAAGTTTATTCACAACGATGTACTGTACCAGCAGCGAGATGAGCACGTATATGATCGCAAAAACGAGAGTATCTGACAGTATGGTCTCATATGCCTCGGCGTTACGGATCTTGTATACTTCACTCATCGGGATCATCATCACAAGATAATTGCTGTCCTGCAGCTTTTCTATCCGGCACAGCATCTTTTCATCGAACACCTCTTCTTCAAAGGATTCATTCATTATGCCGCTCTCGATCAGAGCAAGGAC
Organism: uncultured Eubacteriales bacterium; assembly: GCA_902786855.1. Taxonomy (GTDB): domain Bacteria; phylum Bacillota; class Clostridia; order Peptostreptococcales; family Anaerovoracaceae; genus Crickella. The sequence continues at coordinate 91,414 of CADAEH010000003.1, forward strand.
CTCTGCCGGAACCTCATCGGAATCCGGGTCTGAGATCAGTTTTCCTTCACTGCTGACTATATACAGCCTGCCATATTTACCGATATGCTGGTTGATCCCTTCTTCTGCCTGCGAACTGTATGCCTTAGTTGCGTCTTCCGAAGCGATCTGCATGGTCTTATGAGCTCTCTGGAGCGCAGCCTGCGTCTGTAAATCAAATTCAAACCAGAAGTTCAGTGAAAATACGAGCATAGTAACTGCAAAAAGCCATATCTGAAATCTGTAAGAGACAGGGACATCTCTTCCAAAAACACTTCTGGCCGGACCTTTCCAGTCACCGCTGAGTATTCTGATCACCAATGCAGTTGCAGCAAGCCCGAAACTGCTGAAAAGTATCATAGGTATCGAGCAGACCTGAACGACATAATACGCCATATCCATGTCTGATCTGTGAGTGATGAATACCACATACATGTGGAACACTTCGATCAGCGCGCCCATGAATGCCGCGTATGTGGTTCCGGGCAGTTTACCTTTGAATATATATTTTTTGAGAAATGCCGCGAGAAAACCGGCAAGACAGGTGGAAACGCTGCATGCAATACTCGTAAACGAGCCGATGTCCCAGTATGTGCCGGCGATATAGCGTTCAATACCACCGATCAGACCTGCAATGATGCCTGAGACAGGATCGAAAAAGAGGCCTGCAGATAACGGGCCGAGATCCCTTACATTGAGCACCATATCTCCAAAGTTGATGCCAAAATGGGTGGACAGTATCGAAAGCAGACCATATAAAACACCGATGGCGATCCGGATACCGGATGTCATCTGCTTATTCCTCAGTTGTTTCCACAGTATGACTGTTATCAGGACATAAGTCGCTGTTACAGCAGTCATCTGCAGAATCATTTTAAACACCATATACCCCACTCCTCTAGCGGTCACATTATATCATAAAAGAACAGCCATAAGCTTTCATTCCGGTAACAAATGACCATCTGCGCGTAAATATACAGAGTTATTAATAGCAAAAGCCGGATATCCAGCGGATATCCGGCCTGATTGAGCCATTTCTGACTGTATCCAGTGATCGATCAGCCGAGAAGCTTGTCAGAGAACTTAGCCTTGATAGCCTTCTTAGCCGGGATAGGCATCTCCTCACCAGTCTGAGGGTTGCGGCCCATTCTTGCAGCCTGCTCTTTTACTTCTACCTTGAGAACGCCAGGGATAACGACCTTCTCGCCAGCCTTCATAGCGTCAGCGATAACTTCGTGATAAGCTTCAACTGCAGCTGCAGCGTCCTTCTTGGTGAAACCTGTCTTCTCTGCGAACTTTTCAATGAATTCTGCCTTTGTCATTTTAGTAATCTCCTTTTAGCTAAAAGTATTTTAAAGAATAAAGAATATTCTATAGGTGCATAAAAAGTAAGTGCCGAGCACCCTCAAAAAATATACTCCTTTTTGTCACACAAATCCACAAAAAATGTTGAAAAATCAACGATTTTATTGAAGTACAATCAAACGGACCAGCAGTGCGAAATCACTGCTGATCCTTTTAGGAATTATTCGGTCAATATTACTGATCTTCTCCGAATTCCGCCTTGTATGCCTCGATCAGCTTCTCCGGCCAGTCTGATACCGGTTCGAGTTTTCCTGTAAAGAATCTCAATGTAGCCGGCTCATGAACGAACCTCAGTCCGCCAATCAGCTCTCTGTGGTCGTATACCCACTTTACCCTGTCTATGACGTACTCGACCTGAGACAGTGTGAATACTCTTCTCGGCAGCGCCAGCCTGACAAGTTCCATCGAAGCGATCCTCTCGCTTCCGTCCGGATTTCTCTCCTCTGAAAGAGTTCCTCTCTCCATGCCGCGTATGCCTCCGCAGAGGTAGAAAGCGCATGTAAGTGCACCCGCCGGGTATTCTTCCTGTGGTATATGCGGTGCGAACTGCAGAGCGTCGACGTGAGCACCAAGTCCTCCGCCCGGAGTGATCATCGGTACACCGTACTCTGACAGCTTGTTTACGCAGTGCTCAATGAACAACGGTCCCTGAGAGATGATGTCCATCTCCATCGATTCGTCAAATCCGACTGTCATGGCTTCCATCTCACGCACAGACATTCCGCCGTATGTCAGGAATCCCTCATACATAGTTACCATGTCTTCCATCGAATGGAACATCTCTCTGTCCCTGATCATGATAGCTCCGCCGCGGGCAAAGCCGAATTTTCTCGCAGAAAAGTATATGATATCGAACTGGTTAGCAATCTCCATCGTGATCGCACGTACGGACATATCTTTGCGCTTTTCGTCGCGCACCTTGATAAAGTACAGATTGTCCTGCAGCAGAGAGGCATCAAGTACAGTGACGATCCCGTGCTTCCTTGCGATCGCGCATGCTTCCTTGAAGTTGTCGACTGATACCGGCTGGCCGCCGATCAGATTGGTTCCTGCCTCAAGACGCATGAAAGCGATGTTTTCCGCACCCTCTTTTTCTATGCACGCCTCAAGCTTATCAAGATCTATGTCTCCCTTGAACGGAAGATCACTGCTGGATTCGAGTCCCTCATCCTTGACAAGCTCTTCTACGTGTCCGCCGAGCCTTGTGATGTGCGCTTTGGCTGTAGTGAAGTGATAGTTCATGATAACGCAGCTGCCGGGCTTGACGAATCTGAGTGCAAGAATATTCTCACAGGCCCTGCCCTGGTGTGCAGGCAGGCAGTACTTCATGCCGAAGATCTCTCTCAGCTTGGCTCTCATGCGATAGAACGATTCGCTCCCTGCATAAGCATCATCCGGCATCATCATTCCGGCAAGCATCTTATCACTCATGGCGTTTACGCCCGAGTCGGTGAGCATATCCATAAAGATATCCCCGTTGTGCAGCCTGAAAGTGTTGAAGCCGGCCTTCCTCATCTTAGACAGCCTCTGGTCAGCAGGCAGCAGATTGAGCTGCTGTACTATCTTGACCTTGTGCATCTCCATTGGAATAGGTTCGTGATCGTAGAATTTGATTGCGGGCATTTTGTATCCTCCTTAGTTTTAATAGATCTCCAGTCCCAAAAATAAATATCGCCCCGCGGCTGCCTGCTGCGGAGCGATACATGGAATAACGAGTTCAGTACTGATATGAAGTCATCGTATATCTCACAGCAAAACAGCTACCTCGGAGCGGTAGTAGTAATAATAGTATTCTGCTGCAGATCTGATGTTGAACTTCATTTTACTTTTGACCTTTGTTGTTTGTTTCAATAAATTAACGATAATTTAGCATATGATTTTGTAAAAATCAACAAATAACGCATATGTTCATTTTTTTAACCAAAACTGTCATTGCTTCAATTCGCTGAATGCTGCTGCTCCGAGTATCATCACTGCACCTATGATCGTATAGACCGAGATCGGCTCCTTCAGGAAAAACGCTGAAAGCAGTATCGCCTCGACAGGGTCGATATAGCTCATGATCCCGACAGTCTGTGCCGGCAGCCTGTTGACTGCATCGAAATAGATGATATAACCGATGCCGGTATGCAGAAAGCCCAGCACCAGCAGACATATAATGCCGGTCATCGTAATGCTGACCTCTCTGAAAGCCCCTGTCAGAGCCGAATACGGCAGCATTATAAGTGAGACCATAGCCAGCTGCACGATGACCGTATTCATCGGAGATATATCCTTCATATACTTGTTGATCAGCACTACCATCGCATAGAAGAATCCGCCTGATACGCCAAAAAGCACGCCTCTCATCTCAGAAAAATGCAGTCCTGTCTGAAGTACTCCCGAGACCAGGATCATGCCGCAGAAGGCAATTATGACGCATACTATTTTGCGGGCTGAGAGCCTTTCCCTGAGCACGACCGCAGCTGCAAGGATATAGAATACGGGCTGCATATAGTAGCACAGAGTACTTGTCGCTATCGTCGTATATTTGAATGCTTCGAACTGGCATATCCAGTTAGCACACATAAGAAAGGAACTGAGTGTCAGCCATCCTATATTGCGCTTTATCGCCTCATAGTCAGGTCTCTCCCTGCGGAGAGTGATCACAGCAAGAATTATGATCACGCCGAAAAACGCCCTTCCGAGGCATATGACGCTTGACGGCATATTGATGAACCTCGACAGCGTCCCTATGGTGCCGAACAGCACTATAGTGAACAGCAGGTTCAGCTTTGCTCTGCTGTCATTGTTATCCTGATTTCTGCTATCCCCCATACCGGTCCCTCAGTTAACTTAAAACTTTACTCTGCGGCCTGTCCGAGCAGAAACTTGTCAGCTATTTCGGCAGCTGCACGGCAGGCGCCAATGCACGGTCTGCTCTGATAATATTCCTCAGTCCTTACAGCAGGCTCACCGATATCCTCGCCCTTCCTGAGGCCGAGAAGTTCCCTGCATATGATAGTGCCTTTCTTCGCTTCGAATTCAGCGCACATCTTCTGTATCAGGGCATAGAGCTCTTTCTTGCTCTCATAGTCAGCAGGATCAGCGTATCCCTGCAGATATCCTGCCAGCAGTGTCATCCCGGAAACTGCTCCGCACACCTCTCTGAGCTTGCCGAAACCGGCACCGAAAGGGCTCGCGATCTTAGCCGCTTCCTCCTCAGTCATCCCTACAGTATCTGCAAATGCAGCAAATACCGACTGGCTGCAGTTATATCCCTGTCTGAACAATTCTTCTGCCCTGTCCGCTCTGTTCATATACACCATCCTCCGTTTCTGTAAAGAAAGATGCTCACAGCAGTCACGAGCAAAACGCACAAAGCCGCTGAAAGCATCCTCCGTAACTCTATTCTTTTTTCCGATCTGCTCCTTATATGCATTTATTTTGCAGCTCTGTAAACGTTCAGGATCTTCTTGTTGCTGAACTGCCTGACCTTTTTGTTGCCGGGATTCAGATATCCGAAATATTTCTTGATCTGTGCCTCCGCAAGGTATGGCTTCCCATCGACCTCAACAAAGATGCAAGTGTGTTTCCTGCCTGAATTCCTCAGATACAGAATGATATCACCATCCTGGAGCGTCGACAGATCTCCGCTGTACGGTACCTGAACAAATCTGTCAGATGCCTGCAGGTATTCGTACTGATCATCCCAGCCTCTCGGATAATCAGGATCATAGCCTGAAGTCCTTATGACAGTACCGACGAACACATCACAACTAGCCCCGGCTCTCGGAGCCGCGGACCAGCTGCTTCTGTTAGGATAAACTACATCGATTGATTTCTGGAAGTTCTGTGTCGGCGATCCGTCCGGATACGAATAGACCGGTTTATCGGTGCCCCTAGGCCAGGCCAGCAAAAGCGCGGTCAGCGCGATCCTGGTCGGGCCGTCCTTGGCCTTCAAAAGCTCTTCAGGGACTTCCTGAAGATCTTTGAGCACATCTTTGTTGCTCCTGTTGCTGCTGTTATCTCCCGGAGCAGAAGGACTGGGCTGGGCAGTACAGGAAGCCAGCATCAGAATGCAGAGCAAAACGATCGTAAGTTTTCTTGTCTTCTTTATCACTTGAATATTACCTGTAAAAATCTGTGATGATCTTTATATTATTCGAATTCTATCTCAACATCGAGGATGCATCTGTAGAAGAAATCTATGATGCCCTCTTCAACATCATCCTTCAGTTCATTGTAGTTGTGGATCTCATGGCGATAGCCTGAGTAGAGCATTGTCTCAACATCACATCCGGCCTCGGTCAGCCAGTTGGATACCTTATATACGCCCTCGCCGTACTGTCCTACCGGGTCCTGATCGCCTGCGATATTATAGATCGGCAGTTCTGCAGGGACCTTTGCCGCCCATTCAGGGCCTGTGATCAGATCCATCATCTTGCAGAAATCGAGGAATGAACGGTTGCTGGTCGGCTTGGTAAACGCATCGAACGGATCGTTTGCGTGGTCTTTCTGCACGAATTCATCGTGGCAGATCCATTCGTTTCCGAGCTTGACGCCCTCATCGCAGCGCGCGAACATCCATCCCATAACGATGCCTCCGACATCAGGGTCGGACTCATTGCCCTTGCCGGCGTCAACAAGTTTCTGCAGATATGCTATGCTGTTGTCGAGACCCGGGAATTCTCCGGAAGTACCGCAGAGAGTGACTCCGTCGAGCTCACCGCCATACTTGGTGATATAGTCGCGTGCGATGAATGAGCCCATGCTGTGTCCGAACATGAAATACGGAAGATCAGGATACATCTCTTTGACGAGTTTTGTCAATGTATGTTCGTCTTCCATCATCGTGTGAGGTCCCATGCTGCCCCAGTCGCCCCAGATACCATTCTCAAGAGCAGTCTTGCCGTGTCCGACATGGTCGTCAGCTGCAACGATGAAGCCCGCATCCATGAACTTGACTATCATGTGCAGATATCTGCGAGAATGCTCACCAAAACCATGGATCAGCTGGATGATACCTACAGGCTCAGCCGCCGGAACATATATCCATCCATAGACCATGTCTCTCTTGTTATAAGATTCAAAACATACCTCGTGAAGCATATCCTTCTCCTCCCTTTCCTGTTCAGCAGCAATTATCGTTCTGACAATACATATAATACCACTATCGTATAATAAAATGCGATTTCTTCCTAAAACTTCAAGGAGAGCTCAGCACACCACTGAGTATCAGCTGCCCTTGGATATCGTCAGTATCGCGATCCCTGTGAGGATGCACGCGATCCCGAGCAGCTCGGTTATATGGAAACTCTGCCCGAGCAAAACAGCCGAGGCTGTGACCGCAACAACAGGCTCGAACAGGTTGTATACACCTGCGCGTACCGGACCGACTATGCTGGCCCCGTAGAGGAACAGGCCGAAAGCCATGGACGCGCCCGGAATGATAATGAATACCATCGCAGCCGCCATAGGGATATCCCAGCCTCCCGGGAATTCCCACAGTCTGCAGAAAGGTGCCAGGAAGCATCCTCCGATGAAGAGTCCCCATCCCACGGTCTCATAGGTCCCGTACCGTCTCACAAGCGGCGGCGGCAGCACCATATAAAGCGCGCTGCAGAGCGCGGATATTAGTCCGAATACCAGAGCCAGCGGATGTATAGCCAGTGCGCCGGCATCCCCATGAGTAGCGATCAGGAATGAGCCTCCTATGACCAGCGGCAGGGTTATAAGCTCTACTGCGCGCGGTCTCCTGTGTTCGATCAGTATCACAGCGATCAGGACATAAACAGGCGCGGTCTGCTGTATAGCGCTTGCTATCCCCGCGTTGCTGTAGCCGATCGACAGATAATATGTCAGCTGACACACTCCAAAAGCAAAAGCTGCTATCGCAAGCAGCCTGATAACGGAATTCCTGTCCTTCCATATATCGAACAGACCGCGCGGATCTTTTACCGCAGCAGGAATGAGCAGCACAAGTCCCGATGTGATCATCCTGAAATTCGCTGTCCACATCGGATCCAGCCCTCGTGCCATGAGGTACTTGCTTACGACCGCGTTCAGCCCCCAGAGTGCAGCTCCGGTAAGTGCGATCAGCGTACCTGTGAAAAGCCCGGGCTGTCTGTTTTCTGTTTTTCCTGTCTGCCCGTTAATCAATTTTCAGTCCTGTCAAAACTGAATTCAACAACTTCTTCCGAGTCTGCCTGATCTGTAACGGTTTCGGTTTCGACTTCTATGCCGGTATCCTCTGTTACCTCATCTGCAGGCTCTTCATATACTTCGCCCTCTTCCTCTTCTGCATACTCTTCATATCTGCCTTCATACGGATCGTCTGCTATTGGCGAGCCTCCGAGCCGGGCATTGATGACATCCTTATTTATCAGATAGAAGAGAAACAGGCACACAGCTGCAACAACGAGTGCAGTCACTGTAGCACTGTCTCTCCCGTTTTCGATGGAAAACGCAATAAACGTACCACCGAGGATGAACAGGGCTTTATACTTAGGGTCAAACCAGTTTTTGATCAGATATGTTGCAACAAAAACCAGTCCCAGAGCGATCGTACTGAGTTTCGCAGCTATCCCGTCTGACTCAGTAGATGAAGCACATACCAGGACGCCGAAGATCAGCCAGCCTATTCCTTTGGATCCTAAACTCATCTCTGTCTCCTCTGATCACACAGATCTCTGTAACTGTGCAGTCCCTCTACCAGGCGTTATCCTATCTCAAATACAAGTCCGGTCTTCAGAGCATGGACTTTGCTTCCGAGCTCCCGGCTCATGATAGCCATCGCCTTGCTGCCGGTGCAGTGCCCTGTGTATACAGCATCCGCCCCTGTCTCCTCAACACGGCGCGCAAAGGCGCTGACATACTCGTCAGTCTTGTTGTACAGATGGAACCCTCCGACCATAGCGAGGATCCTTTTGCCCGGATACACCTGCATGACCTCATTGATAATGACGTCAGCGCCGGCATGCGAACAGCTGTTGAACACAGCTACTCCATCCTCAAGCTCGAACACCAGGCTCTGCTCGTGCCTGAAATCGTCAGGAATGTACTTCATGAAGCCCTGTCTGAGGAACATCTTATCCATCCTGCCCATATTTTCGAGGCCAGGTGTCGTATGTCCGAGCAGTCTGATGCCCTCATCTATATACATATCGATGTCTGCTCTGATGATCCTGTCTGCATGGCGCTCCATGATCCCGCGAGGTATACCCGCATACTTATAGAGCAGATGCTTCCTGTCATAGCAGTTCTCGTCACATCCGTGCGCCACGTATAGTTTCGCATGATCATTGATCTTAAAGAACGTCTCGAGCCCGTTGGCATGGTCGTCATGAGCATGTGAGAGCACCGCAAAGTCGACACGGTCAAGATCGATGTCCATTTTCTCGGCATTTTTCGCAAAAAGACCGGACAACCCGGCATCGAGCAGAACAGTTCTGTCTCCGTATTCGATATAGAAGGAAAGACCCCATTCACCTCGCAGCCCCACACCTGCAGTATTGTCCACGAGGACTGTTACCTTCATCTTTTCCATTGGTCATGCTCCTTTTTTCAGTTTTTTTGATTCTATCACATCCGTGGCCTGAACGCGCCCGAAAGCAAGAAAACCCCATTGCCGGCAGTTTAAGTCGTCAGCAACGGGGGGACTCTTTTGCATGGTATGCCTGTTAATTGAAGAGGTGGAGTTCTCCAATGACAGGAAGCGGCTCCATGCTCCAGGTGACAGCACGGAACACCCCTACAGCCCAGGCAATCAGCACCACGAAGTTTATGATCCCTGATATGATCCCGCCGACGAACGGCAATACCGCCAATGCAGCTCCGATCATTGAGAGAATGTTGATGACCAGGGCCTGATTGATGTGAAGCGTTGTGAACGGATCATCTTTGTCTCTTATGACGAGCGCGACAATGAACCCGATCCAGGTGATATATGCAGCAACCGCTGCTGTATTCGACTTTTTATACATTTTGATAGTCCTTTCTGCAAAAGTGTATCAGTTATCACGTTTCAGATTACCGAAGCATCCGATCCGCAGTCTATGGGTCAGTGCATTTTGAGCACAACGAATACCAGGAACAGACTTAACACCCATCCGGCAGCGAGATACAGGAAATGTTTTTTCTCTGCATGGACAGCAATGAATTCGCGTATCAGCGCACTCGGCCAGTAATAGAACGCCACATGGCTGCCTATGCCGACGCACTTCAGTCCGACCTTGCGGCAGTATCTCAGTGCCCTGTATACATGATAATTGCTGGTCACAAGAGCAGTATACTTTCTGCCCTCAGCAGCATCTATTATGGCCTTGGAGTTTTTTAAGTTCTCAAATGTCGTAGCGGACTGATCCTCGATGATGATCTTTTCCTCAGGTATCCCCTTCTCCAGAAGGTAGCCCCTCATTGCCGCTGCTTCGGATATCGTCTCATCTCCGCCCTGTCCGCCTGAAGGTATGAGGATCGGCGGCGTAGGGTCCTTGCGGTAGACATCTATCGCCTTGTCGATGCGGTCGGCAAGGAGTTTTGAGACCCTGCTCCCGTCGAGCAGCCCCGCGCCGTGGATGATCACATAGTCAAAATCTTTCTTGCGCGGTATGATCATCAGGAATACTGAGTATATCATAAATATAAGAAAAGCCATAGACAGATAGATCACAGAAACACTGATGAAAAGTGTTGCATAGCTTAGGTTCTCAGCTTCCCTTTCTGTCAGCCCGATATTGATATGCTTGCCGATACCGAGCATGTAAATGAATGTTGCGATCTCACCCACGCCTATGACCACGCCGAAGACGAATGAAAGCAGATTGGCCAGGCTGTGTCCCTCCCGCTTGAACATGACGATCCCGTTATGGATCATGAAAAACGGTACCACGAGTATCGCTGCTATAGTAACGAAGAGCAGCGTATAAGCGACATTTTCCAGATAATTATCTACTGCAAACACAAACAGCGCAAAAGTCGTTGATGCAAGTGCAAAAAACAGAAAATAGCAGTTGCGGTATCTGCTTCTGTCCCGCTCGAGTGCGATGAACAGTACAAGCCAGCAGAACACAGGTAAAATATAAAAGAATAGTGTTGAATCCATTTTGTCCTTTTATGTGACTTTCAGATACACATTGCTGGACGCTTGTGTTATCTGAATGTTATTTCAGTTTCTGTCATATCGTCAATGATAGCAAGGGACTCGACCCTGTACCCTCTCGCTCTGAGGTTGTCTCCTCCCATCTGGAATCCTTTTTCGACTGCAGCCGCACAGCCAACGACCTCAGCACCGGCATCCTCAGCGATGGCGATCAGGCCGTTGATAGCACTCCCGTGTGTGAGAAAATCATCGACTACAAGCACCTTATCCTCCGGGTGGATATACTCTTTTCTGACAGTTACGTGATTTTCCTTGCCGTGAGAGAAAGAGTGGACAAGAGCTTTGTATACGTCATCATCTTTCTTGGCTGTCTTGCTCTTCTTCGCAAAAACAACGGGCAGACCCATTGCCATCCCGGCCGCAACAGCGATCGCAATGCCGGATGACTCTATGGTGAGGATCAGGGTCGCACCGGAATCCTTATACAGACGGGCGATCTCCTCTCCGACCTCTTTGAGCATCAGAGTGTCGATCCTCTCATTGAGGAAACTGCCTACCTTGATCACTCCGCCAGGCATGATAACTCCTTCTGATAAGATCTTTTCTTCCATTAGTTTCATGATGAGCCTCCGATCTTTTGCATGTCTCCTTCTGCCCTTTTCATTAAGCCTTTTTATTGTACCATACCTGTGCAGTATATTCTCATTTGTTTCCCCTATTCCGGATAATTCAGATTATTGATCTTAAACAGCCTGTTGAGACGCATTACATGATTGGCCTTGGTATCGTTTATCTGGCTGGTCGTATTGTAAAAACCTGCATAAAACTGGTTCCCATCGTGGAATATGCACTGGAGCTCGTTCCCCGGGAATGTTCCGTACGGAAAAACCATCTGCCCTGCGAACTCTCCTTTCAGAGTATGGATCGTTACCACATTGTACAGGTATACCCCTTTGAAGCTCCTGACATCATATATATAATTACCGATGCTTTCCATGCCCTGATTGAGCAGATGCTCATTTTTGCCCGACAGCCTGACATATTTCTTAGGTTTCATGTTGCCGTCAAAAATGATGACATTATTGTCGTTGCGGAGCCTCCCGACGTAACAGTTCTTCTGTTCGTTATATGCTATCGCAGTGAACCCTTTATACTTCTTCCTTACAGATTTTGGCAGACCTTTCACCTTTCGCGTCAGCTTTATATTCTTTTTCTTTTTTACTTTGAGAGTATCAGGGTCTATGAAAACGGCTCTTTTGTCTTTAACTCTGCAGCATGTCGCCACGATCAGGTTCTTTCTGGTGTTGTAGGTGAGGTTGTTGCCGTGATAGATCGGCAATGCTTTGGATACCTTGATCACGGTCAGGCTCGCGAGATGCACCTTTACGATCTTACACTTTTCGACAGTTCTGTTATACAGGGTCAGATACGCATATCCGTTATTAGCACAGGCTCCCTGCAGGGTGTCATATCCGTACAGCACCTGCCCGGCTTCAGTCCTGTAGTCAAAGAACCTGCCATTCTTTTCAAGCAGAGTAAGGGAAGCCATCTGCGACACCGGCTCCGATGTGCTGTAAGGAAAGCTCCCTGCAGCAGCAGAAACTGCAGCCGTATCCATGATGACCATACATGCAAAAATGCTCAGACTGAGCACTGCCGTGATCAGTCCCCTCGATGCTTTTGATATGGCCTTATTTCTTATAACTCTTTCCATACTTTTTATCATATGCATTCTCTCGTCCCTGTGGCCTATACCGGATCACGCCGTCATGCTTCGCATTTTGCCCAGAGACGCTTTACAGCAGCCTCATAGGACTCAGGATCCGTCCTGTAATTGACAGCGTGTCCGGCACCATTGATGATAAGCATCTCTTTTTCGCCGTTAAACGCTTCAAAGTTTATGTATGTCATTTTGGTCGGAACAAAATCGTCCTCGCTGCCATGCACGAAGAGGACCGGTATATCGCAATTCTGGAGCGCATCGACGGACGAGTATTTTGTACCCTTGATGCCCGTCCTGCCGGCATATCTTCTCTCAGTCAGCAGCTCCATCAGCTTGCCGTATGGGAGATGCATGGTTTTGTTCGTCAGGTATCTCCAGATATCCTGAGGTGAAGTGAATCCGCAGTCAGCGATCACGCCCTTGACGTTGCCGGGCAGATCAAGCGCCGAGGTCATCATGACTGTCGCCGAACCCATCGACACGCCGTAGATATACACAGGCAGATCAGATGACACCTTGTTATTGACCCATTTTATCCATTCCAGACAGTCATATCTTTCCAGCAGTGCAAAGCCCATGAAGCTGCCTTCGCTGCTGTTCTGTCCGCGCTCATCCGGAAGAAGGATGTTGCAGCGGCTCTCGTGCAGGAAATCAATGATATCGCCGAAATCCTTGAGCCAGCTCCCGTGCCATCCGTGCATGCAGATGACCGTCCTCTCAGCATCCTCACACGGATACCAGTGCCCGAGGAGCGAGACATTATCGAAGGTCTGCATTGTCACCGTCTGTATATCCGGATTATTCTCATGCTTTCTGTTGGTCTCAGGATTATAAGTATTCTTATCCTTTTCCGGCATGTGCACGGAAGTCTTTACGATCCTGAAAGCCATCACCTCTGCAACAGCAAGTACCAGGACCGGCACAGCAGCTGCGGCTGCTCCGGCAATGATCAGCTTCTTCTTTTTGTTCTTCTTCCTGTTCCGCTTCATTCTTATTATCTCCTCAGTAATGATAACTGTCCGCTACAGTCTTCAACACCTGCCGCGCCTGACCTCTTCTGTCCGCAGCGCCTAGCGTTGTTCCACTGAAATGTATTTGTCTTTTATATTGTTATAGAAATAATCATCAATAGGGTCTGCTGCTTCAAATTCGTTATAGACCTCTTCAGGGACATCATAGTAATACAGAAGTTCCTGAGATTCCCTTATCTCGACACCCAGAATATTTTGCTCACTGTCATATCCTATTCCGGATATCAGTGAAGATTCCACAGGATGAAGCTTTACATATGCATATGTAGAAATATCACCCTCTTCGGAAGGCTCTGCACCTTCTTCGCCCTCACTATAGGCGAATACTGCGACCCCCGTTTCAGGTCCGTACAATTCATTGATATTATCGACATCGAGTCTTACTGTATATCTGCCGCTTTCACGCTCCGCATATCCGCTGTACATGCCCTCGAATTCCTTATCCCATGTCAGAGACAGGATCTCTTCAAGTTCATCGGATGCATAGGAGTCAGTCAGCCCGAATACAGTCTTCAGAGTCCCGTATACCGATGTGCATGTATCCTCAGCCCCGATCTCGTCTTTCGAATAACACGGAAATCCAAAATACAGATCTCCTCCATCGACTCTGAGTGTGACTCCTCCGTCATACACACCTTCTTCTTCCAGAGAATCATGCTGTGAGCTTATACTTTCGAATGTGTCTCCGACAGGATTGAAGGTTTCGAAGTAGTCCCATCCGATCGCAGGAGGTTCTTCGACCTCAGTATCAGCGTCATCAGAGGAACATGATGTCAGAAAAGCGCAAAAAACCATCAAAATGCTCAGAAGCATACTTAACAGTCTGAACAGTCCCCTTTTTTCTGAAATTCCTTTTGGCATCCCGATCACCCCCATGCCTGATAATTCTTATCTGATTATTGGATAGATCCCCCTGCACATTGTCGCTCGTTTACTTGTTATCGGGTTCTATCTCCATACATCTCTGAACAGCCTTCTGCAGCCTGGTCACAAGTTCTATATGCTCGGTGATCAGATCATAGACAGCATCCTCTGAAAGAACGCCGCGCTTCAGGTCATCCGGGAACTCGCCCGCTCTGTCCGCATCATAATCATCCATCCAGTCACCGTTGCCATAATACTCTTCAAGCTCATAGTACTTATCCAGAATGCTCTCATATTTTTCCAGAGCTTCAGATAATTCTCCGATGGCGGCACAGGATTCGTCGAGATATGATTCCATCCTGATGACTCTTTCGATCTGTTGTTTATTCATTTATTTTCACCTTATTATGCAGCCAGCATTTTTCGCATTATTTCACAGTCTGCATTTTTCGCATTATTTCGCATCATGCAGTTTATGGCTCTTCAGCGGCCAGTCCTGCTTTCAGCTTTTTTTCAATACCTATTTTACCATAAAGCCGGCGGGAATACCCCTATCCTGTACATGCAGCAGAAGAGTGCGCTTTTTTTACTGAAATGCTTGTCGGATTCTATTCCGACAACTTGCTTTTTTAAGTTAATTTTAAGGTGCAGCTGTGATAATTCAACTGCGATATACAGCAAGGGAAGGAGGGCGTGTAATATGGCAAAAAAGAAGAATTCCAAGAAGAAAAATCCTAAGGTCAACAAGATGAAGGATCAGATGATACAGGAACAGGAACTCAGGGAAACCGAAGCAGTTGAAACAGTCAATGAGGCTGATGCAGTTGAAGCTGCACCGGCTGAAGTAATTGAAACAGTCGAGGTCACTAAGGACACTGTGATCATTGATACATCTGATATAGCAGTTGTTCCTGAGACGGAAACACCTGGACCAACTGAAGCAGTTGAGACACCGAAAGCTGAAGTAACCGTAGCACCGGAGGCATCGGAACCTGAAGTAACCGGAATACCGGAGATACCGGAACCTGAATCACAGGACACACAGAAGCCTGAGTCAGCTGGAATAACCATGGATACTGTGATCATCGATGCATCTGATATAACAGATTTTCAGGAATCAGAAGTACCTGATGTCATTGAGTTATCAGGACCGATAGCAGATGAACCTGCAACAGATAACGAGCCGGTCAATGAAACACCGACACCTGGACCGGAAGCCCCGGTACAGGATCCGGAGCCTGTGGTGCATGCAACCACAGAAGTCCCAGTGCACAATGCCGGTGAAGGACCTGCCGACACAGAGTTTGAGACCATACCGCATGCAGCTGAGTCACCGGTTGAGACAACGGCTCTTACGAAAGTGATCCCTGCAGCAACTGAGAACACATCTCCGGAAGCGGAAAAAAAGCCGAAGGAATCCAAGTTTAAAGACCTGTTCGGGGACAAACCGGTCACCCGGAAATTCCTGGCAATCGCTCTGGCTTCAGCGCTTCTTCTCAACGCTGTGATCTCAGCAGGGCTTATGGGAATTTTTGCAGGCGGCATCAAAAAAGACATAGAAAAATCGTTAGACGATCATAACCCAAAGCAGTTATTCGATCATGATTTCGGAGATCAGGGCGGTGGCATGACGCCTCCTGACTGGAACAATGACAATGACCGTGATTATGATGACGGGTATGATAACGACTGGGATGATGACCGGTTCGATAACGACTGGGATGACAACGATGACAGATATGATGACCAGTATGGAAACGACTGGGGCAATAATGACGATGATAACTATTCAGGCGCTTATCCTTGGTCAGGACAGCAGGAAAGCAATGACAGCCAGCAGTCACAGCAGGGTCAGCAGAATGCTTCCAGAGTGACCATAGGCATAGTCATAAGTGAAAACAACGGAGTATATATCACGGAAGTCACAGGCAACAATGCTCAGAAAGCAGGCTTTAAGGCCGGTGACAGGATAGTCTCCTTCGATGGAAAGAACATCAATGACAGCAACAGCCTCATTTCAGAAGTGCAGAACCACAAAGCAGGCGATAAAGTCAAAGTCATAGTAGAGCGCGACGGAAAAGAGACCACGATCACGACAACGCTTGAATGATCATCTGAATAAAAACCTGGTATAATAAAAAACTGCGAGAGCAACATGGTTGTTACCCTCGCGTCATCACTGCCAACATTTATAAGGCTGAGCGTCACCTGTATTCTTATGATAGCCTATGGTTGATGATTTGTCAACGTTTATGGGGAGGACTCAGAATGCATCGAGCATTCCGGGTCCTCTTTAATTATGACCGCTTGCTGCAGCGTGTGGATGGCGCTTTGAAAAACAACGCTCGATTCGCTGCCGTCAATGCCCCAAGTATTGGTTTATTATCAACTGTGGTTATTTCCTGCGAAGCCTCAGAAGCACTGAGCCTGCGAAAGCCGCTGTGGACAAAAGCAGCAGGACCATCCATGCTGGAAGTGAGCTGCTGTCACCCGTTTCAACGCCGACCTTTTCCCACTGCGCCGTCAGTGTATGATCTCCTGTCACCTTGTAATTGGCGCCGGCCTTATATCGGCTTCCTTTCCAGTAAGCGAATTTATAGCCCTTTCTTTCCGGTTTAGGCAGCTTTATCACATCGCCGTAAGTGCATGTGACTTTGACTGTTCCCTTCTTTCCGTCAAGAGTCCCGCCGTTCAGGTCATATGTAATGACGTACTTCTCCTTTTCCCACTGAGCGTAAAGGATCACGGTATGGTCTGGGTAGATCGTAAGGTTCTTTACACTCTCCATATCGGCAAATGAAAGCCCTTCTCCGTCCGCTTCCGTGTTCCAGCCACTCAAAGCGTAGTGCTTTTTGCTGAATCCGGCGGCTGCAAGCCTTTGCGGCACGTCATAGGTAAACTTCTGATCCTGCATGCTGCCATTGCCGCCATTCGCATCGAAGTGGACATTGTATGTGTTTGGTTTCCATTGCGCGTATAAGACCAGTGTCTCTCCCTTAGGAGCAGCATTTTCAATGATCTCATCTGTCTCATACCGTCTGCCGCTTCCATCAGGCTTCGTGTTCCATGATTCAGGAGTATAGCCCCTGCGCCAGAAATTGCATGGCGGCAGCTCGTATCTGCAGTTGGTGTTGACGCGCGTATCAGGCATCTCGCCTTCAGCATCTTCGGAGTTCTTGTCGAACAGGATGGTATAGTAATCGTGTTCCCACTGAGCAAACAGTGTGATGCTCCCGCCGGTCGTAAGATTGCATACTTCCTGACCGTCCTCATATGATGTGCCCCCACCCGCAGGCTCGGTATTCCACCCTGTGAAATGCCAGTCGGTCCTGGCGAAAGTATTCTCCTCCAGCTTCTGCGTGGTATCGTACGTGAACTCCTGAGGAGCCATAGTGCCTGATCCCGCGCCGTTCCCGTAGAAATATACGGTATACTTGTCCGGCTCCCATTGAGCGTAGAGCATCACTTCAGCATCATCTTCCGGAGGACCGATCTCAGTCCACTTTGCAGCATCGATCTCAGCCATATCGCTTAGCGATACTCCCGAACCGTCCGCCTCTGTATTCCAGCCTGTGAATGTCCAACCTGTCAGAGAAAAATCATTCTTCGTCAGTTTCTGCGGCTCATCGAACACAAAGTCCTGCTGGTCCGTCATGCTGCCTTCGACATCATGAGTTGCATCAGACGGCTTGTTCTTATTGAAGCTGATATGGTAAATGTTCGGCGCCGCATGTGCTGTTAAATCCACAGTACCGTTAATTATTATCGTCTGCTCGGCTCCGTACGGATCCCACTCAGGCTCCACTCCGTAGTATGACCAGCCGTCAAAATGATATCCCTCGTTGGCGCTTGCCCCTATGATCACGGAGGAATCGTCAGGAACTTCTATCGTTTTATCCGGTTCGCTGGTCCCCGTCACTCTTACAAATGAATTCGCGATGTGATCATCCTCATTCGTGCTTACCGTATAATAGTCGAATACGGAGCTGACGGTTTTTCCGACGTAGTCAAATTCCATGCATAAAGCGATGTAGTTTTCGGGGTCGGTGACCTGTGTTTGATCGTTCAGTGCCGGATTGAAATACAGATAATAATGTCCATGCGGCAGCTGACCTGTCGTTGATCCTGTACTGACATGTGCAGGGTCAAAAACGAGAGTATTTCCTGTCGCAACAGGATCCGGCAGTCCGAACTCGTCTCCCTGATCGTTTTCCAGTATGAAATCACCCTTTGTAATGCTATTGGAGCCACTGACACCAAGAGGGATATTGTCCTTTGTGACCGCAGCGGCGATCTTGCCCTTATCGACCCAGACTGCGGTCAGTGTTCTTCCCTTAAGATTGCCCTTATCGTCAAATACCGGCTCACCTCCAGCATCCTTTTCAATGAAATTGATTATGTCCTCATTGTCACTATAGAAGGAACCAAACCCCTCTGCACTCCATCCGAGGAGCTCCTGGGTCTCCCTGTTGCTCCGTTCCTGCCATCCGAATGCTTCGTCAGAATACTCTAAAAGCTTGAGTGATGTGTCGAAATGCGCTTCCTGCGTCTTTTGTGCAAGGCCTTCATTCAGGCCGGAATCGAATGTGACGTCATATCCCTTCGGCGTCCATTGGGCGTAAAGAGTCAGCTTTTCTCCCCAATCAGGATCATATGTAATGCTGCCTCCGTCAGCAAATGTCCGTCCGGTACCGTCTCTCTTAGTATTCCAGCCTGCGAAATCCCAACCAGTCAGTCCATATCCGTTCTGAGGCAGCGAGCAGCTTTCAGTGATTGAAAAGACGTCTCCTGACATATAGCCTGAAACGCTGTGGCTGGCATTTGCCGGCTGATTGGCATCAAATTCCACTAGATAATCTGTCTGTTCAAGTATGAAATACAGTTTAAGTTTTTTTGCGTCCCACTTCCATTCTCCGTCGGCATTAGCATACTGCGTGTTTTTTACCAAGCTCACAAATGATTGTCCATATTTTCCGTCAGCTATTCTTTTGCCCTTTTCATCCTCGTATCCTTTTAAATCATACAGGCTCATTTTTCCACTTTTTTCAGGTGCCGGATCGATGGACAGGAGCTTATATCCATATACTCCTCTTCCTGTATAATTGCCCCCATCGACTTTGTTTATATATGTGATATCCGTAAATGCATCAAGCCTGATTTTTCTTCCCGTATCCAGCTTGACCGGATTAAAGTCGCCATCAAAAGCGCTATAGCTGCTGCTTGCAGTGTCTACTCTGCACATGTATCCATCTTCAGGATTTATTTTGCGCGGTATCCAGAACTCAACTATCTTGACATCAGTATCATCGATATCCTCCTTGATAAACACATCATTAATTCCGTAATCATAGCCCAGCCCAGGGTCTGTCGTGAATGATGTCACTTCTGTCCATTCTTCCACGTCAGGATTGAAAGAGAATTTTATCCATTCCAGAGTCTCATCCGCATCATTCTTAGGGTCCTCATCATATCCGATAGGGATACCATCTTCTGTGATTATGCTCCCTCCCGTGATCCTTATATCAGTCCGCTCACCGTTTCCGTCCTTGTATCCGCCTATACCGCTTAGAGCACACCCTTTGCCATTGTATGTCGCCGCCGTAGAAGTGATGGTCCCGCCTGTTATGCGGATACTGTCGACAGTCTGCAGGTAGTGATCAGCACAGCCGTTTGGTCCTCCTATCCCGGGGCTGTTCCATCCGCCTTTTGCATTGATCCTGCCTCCGGATATGGTCAGTGAGGAGACCCTGCCATGCGAAGTCGGACCTATTCCGGAACCTCCGAAGAATTTCTTGTTGAATGAGTCTCCGATGCTGCCTGCGGTCGCCGTTATGTCTCCGCCCTTTATTGTGATGTTGCCCGGATAATCGTCCCTGCTGTAGTGACCGATCCTGACATTGTTCGCTGTTCCTATACCAGATCCCATGGCAGAGCGTTTCCCGGACTTGTCAGGACGGCTGTCTATCGAGGCATTTATCCTGAGTTCTGTATCAGGACTGGCAGGCGCTATGGTAATATCCTTGACGCACCCTCCTATGCCGCATGTCAGATTACCTCCGACAGCTGTTATATCACCGCCTGTTATGGTGATCTTGTCCGCAGTACATTCAGGTATATCGTTGCCGACAAGCACTGTCGTTCCTATGCCGCAGCCTGAGATGAATTGACCATCAGCTTCATTGCAGGTCCCTCCGTAGGCCTTGACTGTTCCACCCTTTATCTCTATCTCGCCTATATGGCTCCCGAACCATCCGCCTCCGATCCCGCAACCGGCAGTATCCTGTATACGGATCGTTGAGTATCCTTTTGTGTCTTTCAGGGAACCCATGCCCCATGCCTCGACATAACCTCCGCTTATGCTTATTTTGTCGATGTTTCCTCTGTAGCAGGTGCCTATGCCCGCTGCACCCACCATGGTATGTTTATTGCCAAAGTTCCCAGCCTTCGAAATTACATGCGCGCCTGTAAACTTTATCTCTCCGATATGAGAATACTCGTATGCACCTATACCGGGTCCGTCAACACGACCGTACGCCTCGATATTACCACTTGCAAACTCAATATTTCCGACCGTATAACTGGAAGTTATAAATCCTAAAGCTCCGTGGCCATATGCACCTATTGCAACACTTCCATGGACTCCGGTCTTGAAGCTCGGTCTGGCAATAATTGTCCCGGGATTCGAGCTGTCCTCAGTAGTGAATATCAGCTTCGTCTCTGTATTGTTTTTCATTATGGC
Organism: uncultured Eubacteriales bacterium; assembly: GCA_902786855.1. Lineage (GTDB taxonomy): Bacteria > Bacillota > Clostridia > Peptostreptococcales > Anaerovoracaceae > Crickella. The sequence continues at coordinate 112,233 of CADAEH010000003.1, forward strand.
GGGTAAAGCCTGCCAAATCCCGCACTGGTATGAATCCAGAGTTACACGCGCTCCCGGCATTGAATTGAGGATGACAGTGCCGCCTCTGGATTTTTTCGATGTTTCATCTATGTATATGGCTGAGCGGCTCCACCCTAGAGTATCGTTGTTAGGGCCCGTACCGTACGCACTGGCCGACCCCGGTATGATGCTCAGATCACCTTTAAGATTGACCTTTACGGTCTTGCCTTTAGACACCGCGATATGGACCCACACCTTAGTGCTCGAGCCTTCGAGAGTGACCTCGCCTTTGCCGTTACTTCCGGTCGATTTGTCACTGATATATATGATGGTGTTTTTCGGCTTGCCGCTTATGTTACAGGTATCACCGTTCTTGAGATGTATCGCGTTAACAGAATAAGCCTCTGCTTTTTCCATGAAAAAAAGCGGAGGCATGAAAGTAAATATCATTGCGGTGACCAGTATGAAAGCCAATGATCTCTTTTTTAATGTAATGACCATGCCGATCTCCATATTCTTTTCATATATGAAATACACATTTGATCATGTTTATTGTATCATCTTACAAATAATTCACCAACAATTTGTGTAATATTTCAACGTGTTCTATAAAAATGATACAGCAAGGACATGGTTATGTCAGACTACTAGGCTATCGGATCTTCTCGTACGCGAGTCTTGGGTAGTCGTCTTCTTCTACATATATGGTGCCGCAGTGGACGAAGCCTGCTTTTTTCAGCATAGACTGCATCACTTTGTTGTCGCCATGAGTATCCATGCGAAGGTGCCCGCACTGCTCAAACGCCCAGTTCAGGCAAAACATACCGGCGCCTTTCACAGTTCCGTCTGACGCGATTCTGTGTACGACTCCATAGTCATCATCCCCTATCCAGGCGCCGTCAGTGATCACCCTGTAGGTCGGCTCAATGTCATGACCACCGGTGAAAAAGAATGTGCATATTATATTACTATCATCACTTGTGCTGCTTTTAGTACTGATTCCGATCTTATCAGTGATACTGCTTTTGGAACCGATATCGCTTTCTTCACTGAGGCAGACATAGCTGTTCCCTGCCCTGATGTCTTCATGCAGCAGGTCTTCCGGCGGCCAGTTGGTCGGCCCCCACTGGTTGGGATTGCCGTGCTCTGCCATGAAAGCCCTTGCATAACTGTAAATCTCCATCATCCGGAGCAGATCGTCTTCTGTAGCTTTTCTTATTTTCATGATTACCTCTGATCGCATTGTGCAAAATGCCCCGGAGCTTTTTTCTTTCTCCGGGGCATTATCTGTTTTGGGAATGAACTATGTCACCTTAGTTTGTGCGCCGTCTTCTGTAGATGAGGTACAGCAGGCCGGTCAGCGATGCCAGACCAAGTCCCATGTATGGTGCCAGAGGCAGCTCATCGCCGGTCTTTGTTGGTGGCCTCAGAGTGTTGATGAAGGTAGCTTCAACAGTCTCCTTCGGATAGATCTTGAATGTCATCGTCTGTCCTTTGCCATCTTTTACGACACTGCCGTTATAGTAGACTTCGTACTCTGCCTTGTACTTGCCCTTTCCGGACTCAGTCAGCTCGTAGCTGATCTTGTTTCCTTCAGCATCGTAGACAGGCAGCTCAGCCCAGGTCGTGTCATCTGTCCAGTCGTTGGATTTGCTCAGCTTGGTGGATTTCTTCACTCCGCTGATGCTGATCTCCTTGCCGTTTACAGTTGCTTTGAGCTTAATGGTAATTGAGCCAGGTACTTTCGCGCGGTCGCTGTTTTCCCATTCCTTGCTCACCTCGAGCGCACCCTTTACGAGCTTGTTCTCGATGTAGCTTGTGAAGCCGTCATCTGCAGTTCCCTTGACCTGTGCAGTGTACTCGTATGCGCCTACGGTTCCTGCTGTCTTATCAGTGCCGGTATAGCTTACGTTAACTACAACACCTGTCTTGGTTGTGTAGCTGACCTCGATTGCACGGTAGTCATATGCATTTCCTACCATGTCGTACTTAGGAAGTCCCTTCCAGGTATGCTTCCAGTTATCGGACTGTGTCAGATCATAGTCCTCTACATCAGTCCAGTCTCCGCCGCCGCTCTTTCTCTGCAGCTTGACCTTGATCGACTTGATGTCTTTGTTGATGTTGAATGTATCATCAACGAAGGTCTTCTCGACGGTGAATTCTGTCGGGACCATAGTGTTCTTGATCTCGGACAGATCTGTCATCTTTGCACTGTCTACTGAGTTGTCCTCAACGAATGTATACGTTGAAGTTACCTCGTAGCAGCCTACTTTGCCGTCCTTGACCTCAAGAGTCTGTCCGTCCACTGTGATCGAGATCTCAACTGCACGGTACTTCAGAGGATTGTTGTCCTCGTCGTAAGCTGGCAGTCCGTCGATCTCTGTGGTGCTCATCTTTTCACCAGCTGTTCTGCCGATCGTGAGGATGATCTCCTGACCGTTGAGCTTAGCCGGTGTCCATGTCTCGCCGTCCGGTGACTGTTCAACACGGAACGTGACTGCAGTGACCCTGGCGGCAACATCATCAGTGTCTTCCCACTCTTTCTTGACCTCCAGGCCGGTTGTGATCGGCGTATTGGTGATGGTCCAGCTCGTGTTGCCTGTAACCTCGTCTTTGCTCTTGACGAATACTGCGTCGTATCCCTGAAGCTCATGACCTTGAGCGTCGGTCTCCTTGACGTAGTAGGTGATCTCTGTTTCAGTCTCCTGACCTATGAGGTTCTTTTCTACCTTGTATCTCGGCAGCTTTTCCCATTTATCTTTCCAGTCAGGTTCTGTGAGAGTCTTCTCTTCGACCGTTTTACCGTCAGCGTATACCGCTTCCTTAGTGCATGCTTCATCAGTGTAGAGCATTACCTTGATGGACTTCGGTCTCTTTCCGTAAGCATCGTCATTGTCGTTCCACTTCTTCTCGACTGCTACCTCAACCATCTTAGGGTCAAGTACTTTCACTGTCTCCGTGTACTCGCAATCTTCAGGCGGTACAGTGTCGTAAGCAGGAACGTTCAGGATCCACTTGCCCTCATCGAGCTTTGTGATGTTTCCTACTGCCTTAGCGCCTTCAATATTGTAGCCATCAGCAGGTTTGCTCTCTACGATCGCATATTTCTTGAAGAAGAACAGTCCAGACTTGGAGACCTTGCCATCAGTACCTGTCATCAGAGTATCAACGAGATTTTCTTCTGTCAGATCTGCCTCTGTTACGTTGTAGTCATGTTCGAACGGTCCGTAGAGCTTGAATTCCGCACCCTCAATCGGTTCCTCAGTCGCACGGTTGACCTTGGTCAGCTCGAGCGTCTTAAGCAGGTTGTATCCGTTGTCCTTGGTCATGTCGAATACATCCGCCGTCTGATGCAGGAAGAACTGTTCTGTCTGATAATCGCCTCTGCGATTCTCAAAGTTATCATCTGTCCTGTCTCCATCCGGAATCGAACCAGGGACATAAGAACCTCTCGGGCTTACCACGTTTTTGGTCTTAGTGAACGTGCTGCCCTTGTAGTTCATATTCATATTGTAGGTGTACGGATTCTTGCCGATCAGGTTGCTTGCGCCTCCGTTCGCGTCGAGCCACTCCTTGTTGGTCGCTGTGCTTCCCTTCCTGATCTTAGCTGATGTGAGCTCATCGAACTCGAAGTGTGCGATACCGTACTTATCATCAGTATTAGTATCATTTCCGGTCTCATCAATAGTTCCATCCCTGGTTTCTGTAACTGCGAGATTCCTCTGGTTGGAAATATTGAGCTTGACCCCAAGATCCTTGATCAGCTGCTTGACGATACCGTAATTCAGGTACCAGCTCTGCTTTCCGTCATCCTGTACGCCGTTGCTGTCGGCATCGATCCAGACATCACCGCCCACCTTGACCATAGGAGGAGCAATGGTAACTTCTACTACATTACTGCCAAGCGGGTCATTCGGAGTAGCCATGTTCGCTTTTGTCGGAGGAGCGAATGTGCTGTAGCCAAAGTTGAAGTCATTGGCCGCATTGGTGAATACGATCTCTGCCAGAGGTTCTGCCTCGCGATAGTCGGTCTTAGCCGTGTACTCGATCTGGAGATTCTTTTCTCCCTCAAGTACCACGGTATTGGCATCCGATACTTCGGTCTCATTTTCCGGGTCATAATCGAATGCCACGATGAACGCTGTCGGTTTATCAGGCTTGTCAGTACTCCACCCTGTCGGGCATCCTGACTTGGAAGCATTGACTATATTAGTAATATCATCCGCACCGAATGCTGTAGCGTCACCGCTGTAATAGTACACAGTGTAATCACTGCATGGCTGATCATTTACTCTTACAGCTTCTATCGCATCGAAGTACAGATCCCAGTTGGATCCTCTCGGCGTATTGTTGATACGGTTGTCTCCTACGGCAGGCATGATATCCATGACTGCCAGGTTGGTACGCTTATTCGGTGAAAGATTGTTGATGGTGAGCTGATAATGCATGGTCCTCTGAGTGACATCCGTTTCATCATTGACCAGAACAGCTACCTTGTCTGTACGGTAGACACCTCCGTCAGAAGGACCATACTCTGCCTTGACGCAGACGAGCTGGTTGTCAGTGACCCACTGATTCTCATGCCAGTCACCGAGATAACCGTATGTGCCCTGTGTTCCAAGAGCATCCTTGAGTGCCTTTGCACGGTCTTCGTCGCAGGTAAGTTCTGTTGCGATACTGACAAGTTCACTCGCCCACATGCCTTCATCATCCTTGATAACAGCTCCGGTGGTGTTGTCACTGGTAGCGACGCCAACCTCTTTACTGGTCGTGAATGCGAAGTTCCTCATCTGGTGACCGTAATTAGTAACTGCAGTTGATACTACTGCACTCAGCTCAACTTCAAGGCTCTCGCCATCTCCTATGGTACCGGTGAAGGCGATATTCACATACTCGCTGTCTCCGGCAAAGCCTGTGGTCACAGTAGGTTTCTCTGCGATCGTACCCGGTCTGTCCGTGACTCTGACAAAATCTGATGCCTGATCTATCACCATGCCTTGCGGCAGGAGATCGACGATGATCGGATCTGTAAAGTCTATAGGTTCACCGGTCACGTTCTCTATTTTGAGCTTGTAGGTTATAGTAGAGCCAATGTCAACAGATACATCTGTAGGCGGACCGTCTTTGGAGAACTTGACCTTAGGTGCCTTTGCGGCATCAACTATGGTCACTGCATCATCCTTATCTTTCCGCTCATCCTGATCAAGCTTCTCTCCGGTGGAGGACCACGGTGTGAATGTCAGTCTCACATCCGCATTGTTCGTGATCTTCTTGACAGCGTTAACAACGCCCGTTTCAGGCTTCTCCTGTTTGAATACAGTTGCCATCACCTTGGTCTCTCCGGCAACGAAGTTCTGGCCAAGAGCATAGCCTGTATCTGTCTTAAGTTCAGGTGAATTGTAGTCAATGTAGAAGGACTTGATCTTCTTGCCCTGTGCCTTGGTAGGCTTCACGGATATGTTGCCCTGAGATACATTGATCGGAACTGTGTCCTCTTTGTACTCGGTACCGTCAAATCCTACGAAGGTAACGGTCGCGTAGATTATGTAATCCTTATCAGGATCTGCTCCGACGAGGAACTTGTCCATGCTGCCCTGTCCGACAATGACCTCTGTGATGTCATACCATTCATCAGCCAGTGTAGCATCAGCAGGTTCCGGTGTAAGTCCGGAATCGTTGAGCCTGTAGCTGTCCAGTGCATAACCGTTGGTCGTAGTCGGCTTTACAGTGTAGGTCAGCTCAGCCTGCTTTACAGTCAGACTGTCTACATGATCCTTGTCCACCGTCTTCTCGAGCTCGACTTCCGCGTCGCCCATGTTGTTCTTGAATGTTACAGTGTACTCTTTCTCGTAACCCTCTTCAGGTACTGCGAATACTTTGTAGTACACTACGCGCGAGTCGTCTTTGATGATACTGTAATTAACAGCATTATCGGCACTGTCGAAAGCACGGTCTTCCACGGCGAGATATTTCTTGCCCGGATATATGTACTCTTCATTAGTGTACTTCGAGTTCACAGTCTCGCCGCTGATGCTATTGTCAGTTGTTGCAGCATCTGCAATAGCTTTGATCTGCGCATCCGTCAGCGTCTCAGGTGTGTCCGCAGGAACTTCATAAATATGGAAGCTTGCATTAGGATTCGTCACCTTTCCGCTGATATCCTCTTTCACTACGTTGAGCTTGAGGTACGGAATATTATATCCGGTGAAGCTGTACTCAGTACCGTTATTAAAGTCGTGACCGAGGATGTACAGGGTCCTGCCGTCATCAGATGTCGTGGTCGGCAGCTTGGTATCGCCGTTATAGACACCATAGAGTCCCACGTATCCGAGAACATCGTTGGTCTCAGCGATAGCGTAGTCATATCCTTTCAGGATCATGAACTCAGCTGTTCCCTGTGAGTCTGTTGTCTCAACAGGATGCCATGTGTTCCACTTAGTCCCTCCATCAGTACTGAAGTACATCTGGAACTTAGCTCCCGCAAGTGGAACTGTTTCATTTCCAGGGATCCCACCGTACTTGAGGATCTTTACAGTGATACCCTCAAAGTTCGGGAGTGCGTACTGGTTGGTCGTAGCATCAGTACCATCGAACCTGTACTGTCTGTTTTCACCCGGTCTCAGGCTCGGCACTTCGATATAAGCATTGCCGTCATCGATGGTGTACTGCTTGCCCGCGATCTCAGGTGCCTTGGTCTCATGGATATAGAATGTCTCGGCTGTTGTATCCTCAAACGGGATTATCGCTGTGTAGCTGCCGGCAACTCCGCCGGTCTTGCTGTTGTCCTGTACTGTCGCACCTGCTACCGGTGTTTTCTTATCTTCTCTCAGGACCTCAAATGAAGCATCTGTCAGGCCGGTGCCTGTCAGGCCGTCATACTTGAAGATGGTGACCCTTGCCTCCAGATATGTATTCGTCACGGATACCGTCACACCTGTCGAAGGGTACTTGATCTTGATCGGATATCTTCCCTTCTCATCAGCAGTAACCGGTGATCCTCCGACACTTACCTCTTTGAGCTTATAGCCGGTCTGGGCAGTTTCTGTCAGATAGTAGATCTTATCCTCGTCTATACCCTGACTGAGGTCTTCGAAGAGCGCCGTAGTCTTACTTGTAATAGTACCGCCGGTAGCCGTACCGGTAGCTGTAGCAGGATTGCCGGTAATGGTCTTGCCCTCGGAATCTGTCAGATTGAATGTGAAGCTGTAATTCTTGGCAGGAACATCTCCGAACTCAACTGTTTTTTCAACAGTCAGAGGAACCTTCGGCGTATCCTTGAATTCCAGGTCACCTGTTCCGCCGGAAGCCTTGTTGACCTTATACTTGTCTGAATCAGCTATCGTGAGATCCAGCCCGCCGGTCATGACGATCATCTGTCCCTTGGTATCAAGGTCATAGTGATCAGGAGCCTTGGTCTCAACTGCGTAGTAAACACCCGGCTTGAGACCTTCCTTGGTGACTGTGCCGTCTTCTCTGATAGTCACTGTCCCGACGTTGACCCACTTAGGATCACTTTCTGAAAACTCAGGAACTGTGTATGTTCCGCTTACCCTGTCAAATGCGTGATAGTAGAGCTTGAACTGAGCTCCTGCGAGCTTCTTAGGATCAGTCTGCTCATTCTGTCGGTCTTTCTTGATCAGCTTCACCTGGACATTATGGACGTTCGGAGCCTTGAAGGAGAACGCTTTATTGTATTCTTTTTTAACGATCACCTTTTCATGCAGCTTGGAGCCGTCCTGGCTGCTTTCGCCGCTAGGCTTTGTTGTTGTTTCGTAGCTGACAGGATATCCAGTGCCGTTAACGAGAGCTGCGTAGTCCGGATTCTGTGCTGCGAAGAGCAGTGCAAAGTATTCATTGGTAAATCCTGACGGTGCAACCGACTCAGTCAATGTGAATGTAGTATCAGCCGGCAGTTTCGTAAATACAGCTTTTCCGCTGCTGGTGGATTCTTCCCCGCTGTAAAATGTTCCCGTTTTGCTTTGCAGAATGAAAGTAGCTGCCTGAGCGATCGTATTGCCGCTCATGTCAGTCTTTTCGATGGACATTCTCGCCATGGACGGGCTGTATGTCGTAAACGTCTGAGTCCTGTCGGAAACAACTACCGTGAAGTGGAATGCTGTATTAGTGTTAGGATAGAAATTCTCATATCCGGCTGCAGGTGTCTTCATGACGACCCTGTATTCTCCAGGATCCAGCCCCTTAGCAAAGTGATAGCCGTTTCCATCTGTCGTGAAGGCAGATCCCGCCTGATTGGCAGATTTATTCTCTGCAGGGTTCCAGTATTCCCACTTATTCGTTGCAGGATTAAATTTCTCCAGTTCGAATACGACCTGCTTGGAGATGAACAGTGATGGATTGTCATCATGTAAAGTCTCCAGATCTGAATGGAGAAGCTCATATCCGGCCAGTTCAGGATCATATCCGAAATGACGCAGTGTCACAGAATTGTCGGTCGTCAGATAGTCTACGATCGCCATGGACTTAGGTGTATTCTCAGTGTATGAGCTCCTTCTCTCTTCATTCTGATCGCAGAAATCCGCACTGGTATCTGTAATAACAGTCACTGCATACTTGCTGTTACCGAGATACAGATCGCTCGGTATGAATTCGATCTGCAGATTGTGATTATGGAGGTCCAGTGAGTACTTGGATGAACCGGACTCCTCGACCAGGACTGCATTGAGGTGGAAAGTACCCTTGATCCTGGTACGGTTGCCCTGTGCATCAGTGACCGGCTTTCCGTCAGGTCCCACAACATATGGATAGTCCACATCATATCCCGAATCAGGTGCACTGTGATAAGTGATTATGTCCTTAAGCTGATCAGGGAATCTTCTCTCGATCTCGTCAAAGATCGCCCATGCATCCATGCTGCGCGACACACCGTATCCGGTAGTCGGACTTCCGTCCACCTGGTTCTCATCTCCTGTGGTGATGGTGTCGAGCAGGAGGACCTTGTTATGGTCTGATGCATTGACTGCATACAGCTTGAATGTAGCATTAGGCATCAGTACGAAGTCCGTTCTTTCCAGTGGATCCTTGCCGGCTGTACTCTCTTTCTGCATCCACTTTGTGAACTCGATGTAAGCCCAGTTTTCTGTGCCGTCACCAGGACCGGAAAGCGGACGGTCAAGCACAGTGTGTTGATTGATCTTATTCTTTTTAAGTCCTCCCGGATAGACCTTGGTGGACTGTCCGTTATTGGAATTGTTGGTGTAAGTAGTGCCTTCTTTCGGGAACAGGACGTAGTTCTCCGATGGGATGATCGCGTATCCGCTCGGTGCCTTGGTCTCTACCAGCCAGTACACGATGTTGTCTGCGATCTCCAGTACGTCGGTCTGGAACTCACCTGTCTGAGGCTGGTCATTAAAGATCCAGGTACCGGAAGTGTATTCACCCACTACTGTGCAGTTCGAAGCATCGAAAGTAAGTGTGCCACCCGACGTGCCTTCTGCAAGGACCTGCTTGTACAGTGTAAAGTTAGCACCATCCAGCAGTTTTTCAGGATTATCCCTGTCCTTCTTGAAAACGTGTATCTGTGTCCAAGGTGTCTCGTTGTCGATCTCACCTGTATAGTTTGTTGCTGATGTGAGTTCTGCCCTGCTCAGCTGCTGGACATCTGCCTCAGTCAGTTCTGCAGGAGTAGTGCCGCCGGCATAGTCCTTGAGATATTTACCTTGTACAGGCACCATGTATTTATAATCTGCTGGGACACTGTACTCGATGGCTACATAGCCGGCTTCTGAGAACTTCAGCGTTCCGAACTGGACGTAGCCCTTGCTGTCGGTAGTACCTGATTTTACGTAGGTATAAGTACCGTCGCCATTGTTCTTGTAGAGGGCGATGACTGCTCCCTGCAGCTCATACTTGAGACCTGTCAGTTCATACTCACGGGCGTCATAATACTTCTTGACCACATCAACTGACATGTATGTATGGTTCGTGACAACACCAGCCTCGGCTGTACCTCCCAGGATCATGTCTGCAGGAGAGCCGTCGGATGTAAAGTTGTCAGTATAGTAAAGATCTGGCTGATCATCTATGTATTTCTCAACTACAACATAACGGATCGGAGCGCCACTATCATCATAAACCGGCAGGTTAGTGAATGTCGCCAGACCGTCAGTTCCTGTAGCGCCGGTGACTGCATCCTTGCCCTCGAGCGGATCACCTGTAGGGTTTCCCTGTGCATCAGCCACAAAGACCTGCATCTTAAATCCGTTGAGAGCAGGGGTTTTATCTGTAGGGCTTTCCTCTGTGATCAGGTTATTATTCTTGTCATACAGATGCTTTTTAACAGTGAGATTTCCGGTATTGTAAATGTTGATAATACCTATATCCCACATAACATCTCCGCTTGCAGCCGGTCTGGTCACTGTATAAGGACCGAAATAGAATTGATTATCCTTATACACACCTTTCCCGCTGTACACACCCGGATTCGTATCAGGATATACTACATTATTGACCTTGGTATCTTCATGCAGATAGTAAGTTCCATCCGGGAGAGAGACCGGAGTATTTCCGTCGCCCTTGATGGTGATAGGAGTGCCGCCTACCGGATAAGACACAAAGTTATCACCGTCTTTGACATAGACTGTGAATGTGACATTGGCAAGCGGACTTGCATCTTTGTCCGGGGTATTCTCATTTTTGACCTTCTTGGTCAGACGGATCTTCTTATATGGAGTATCTGCAAATGTGAATTTGAGATCATCCGGAGATACTTCTGTATCGTCTGCCTTGAAGACCGCAAAGGTTCCATCGCTCTTGACGCCGACCTTCCATCCTGTTGTGTCGATCGACTGAGGCGCTGCATCACGGTAATATCCTGTCGGAACAGATGTCTCTGAAATGGTATATTCTTTGCCGAGCTCGACCTCAAGATTAGCGTATTTGCTTCCGTCCGATGTGACAGTCGTGGTCTTGGTTCCGTCGGATACTTCAAACTTAGCCCCGGCAAGCTGTGTGTCGGTGTTGTACCTATCGATTTTCCTGATGCCGATCACGATTTTCTGCTGGATATTGTAGGATGTCGGTGTCAGAAGATCGCCGGTATCCGTTGTGAATGAGCCGACTTTCAGTGCAGGGGTATTCTGTCCATCAATGCGGATCGAAGAATCGGTTATCCATGTAAAGCCGGTTTCAGTTCCCTGCTCTACTACATAATATGTATATGTCTTTCCGCTGCCGTTAACAGAGATCAGATCACTGTACCTGAGCTTTCCGTTTGATCCGGTAGTTGCTTCAGCAACGTACTCAGCAGCAGTCTGTCCATCTGCCACACGGTAGAGTTTGAAGGTCTTACCGCTCTGATTCGCAGCAGTATATGCTCCTGGAGAGTCATTGACTGTTACCTTCTTCTTGGTCAGTTCAATAAATCCGCCCCTGAGGTTCTTCATTATGATCTTATCCTGAGGGTCAGTGGCTGTGGCATTAGCCGGTGTGATCGAATAGGAAGTTGCAGTCCTCGAAGCAGTACCGTCTATGTTGTAGTAGCCTTCCGGAATATTCTCAACAAAACGATATTCATACTTGTTCCCGTTTGCATCGAGTCTGTCTACTTCGATCGTGGATGCACCCTTGTTATCGATACTGACATCGGTTTTGAAAGTTTCCCAGGCAGATCCACTTGTTCTGCGCTCAAGCGTAAATGCTTTATTGAACTTGGCGTAATCGCCTGTTACATCTTTAAAAGTAGTAGGATCCGCTACAGTGCTGTACTGTTTCTGCAGATGGATCTCGATCTTATTCTTATAGTTCTCGATACTGACAGCATCTGCAGTAGTATTGCCGGCAGTCACATCGACCTCTACAGCCCGGTCGTATTTGATATAACCTGTCGGAGCAGATATCTCCCATACATAGTATTTGCCAGGTACCAGACGTGTGAATACAGCATTGTAATCGGTATTGCTGTTGGTCGTTACTTTGTAATCGTTCCCGTTTTCATCCTTTACAGGGATCGTGTGCTCTCTGTCCTTATAGAGACCGAAAACAACATTGGCAACCGGACGATGGTTGTTGGTATCATCGGTCTTTTTGATCTTGATCTGTCCCAGCTGCTCTTTGTTTTCGAATGACGCAGTGATCTTTCCGTCTTCATTGACCGTTTTGGTCTGTGAATCGCTGCCTACGACATCTGTATTCTGAGGTTTTCCTGCCTCCTTGATCACATAGGTCCCTGCATCGAGGTAGAAACCGATCTTTCCGTTCTTTCCGTTGGTCTCGGATGCCTGAGCGTCAGGGTCAATGGTCACAGTGCTTCCGGTTATAGGCTGATACTTGCCTGCACTGTCTTTGTAATAGATCCTTGCCAGTGTCGTTCCGTCGCTCTCATACACTTCATAAGTGGCCGGCCCGTTTATGAGGCTGGTCGTCTTGGTGTAGAGGTTCTTGGTTTTGTTGTCATAGCTGACGATGTACTTTTCGATCGTGATATAGCCCGGCTTGATGTATCCAGGGATCGTAGTCGAAGCGTCATCCTCAGTGTCCTCAGGCTGATTCCGTCCAAGGATCTGATACTCTATGTTAGCTACGTTAGACGAATCAGCATCAGTCTTAGATGCGTTCTCATAGTACCAGACCATGAACTTATCCAGCTGATAGACCATGTCTACTTTGTACTCAGAGAATGCAGGTGTATTCTCTGCAACGAACTTGGTATTGGTACCTACTACAGCATAAGGCAGGTCGACCGGCCGACCGCTCTGTACAGGTATGGCTTTAGGCTTGCCGCCCTCGTCTGCTGATGAACCATCTTTATATTGATATCCTGTATGCGCAGGTGTGACTGTCATGGACTGAGCAGGGAGCTTAGTCCCGTCATGCAGGGTCAGATCAGGAGTATCTGTCAGAGAGATGTCCTGCTTGAAAGGAGCTCGACCTGTTCTGGTGTATATGCTAGGGTCCTCGGTTATGACCATTTTACCTGATGAATCTTCGATACCGAGACCGTATTTAACGAGGTAATGGACGGTTACTGTGTTGTGGTCCTTGTCTATCGTGTAATTGTTCGGTTCTGCAAATGAAGACTTGGTGAGGACCCACTCATCCGGTGACGAGAGAGGGATCTCCTCAGTTTTGTCAGTTACTGTCTTGGAGTACTTTCTTGTAGTACCGTCTTCATTGATGCGCACGTTAAAATCTGCACTGACTGTAATATCGGCCTCGCCGAGAACAGTGCCGTCAGGCAGCTCACCGTTACCGGTGATCCTTGTGTTTATATCAAAGTTGATAGAATTACTGTTGGTAGCATCCCGGTGATCCTTCACAAGATTGATCGTCCATGTATTGGTGGCAGGATCAGTCTGCGTAAAGGATGCAACTGTGCCAGGTGTAGCGCTGGTGATGATAACGTGCTCAGGCATCTTAACAGTGATCGTAATGTTCTCCCACTCTTCGAACATTACTTCCTGGTTCTGCCCGTCATACGGATATGTTGCAGCAGGCCACATATTGACATCCACATTGTATGTGATCTCATCTCCCGCACGGGCTTTATCCTTATTATCTTTAAGGGAAACCGTGAAGGTCCTGGCCTGTCCGTTCGGACCGTAGTTGATCTCCGCCTGCTCTTCAGGGGAAACTGCAGGTGCTTTGGTCCCGGCTTTCTTTGCGTCCTCCTTGACTTCATCAAGAGCTTTCGGCTCTGCTGTATCATTGCTCACAGCAGGAGGAGCGCCGGCATCCTTCTTAGCGTCTTCAGCTGCAGGCTTAGCGTCACCGGCATCTTCTTTCTGCTGGTCACCGTCTTCCTGCTTCTGATCGGCTGCAGGCGCAGCGGAATCTTCCTTGTCATCCTTGTTCTCCTGGGGCTCCGGCTGAACGGCCGGCTTCTCAGGCTCTTCTTTGTTTTCCTGAGCGTCCGGCTTAGCCTCAGAATCTCCCTGGTCTTTCTTATCCGCCTGATCTGCTGACTTATCGGCCTGTTCCTCTGCGACAGTACCGGTCTCGTCAGTTGCAGCATAATACGCAAAGGTATAGCTTGGCATCATGCTGACGACCATCATAACGGTTAAGATCTGTACAAGAAAGCGATTCCATAGCTTGCTTTTGCTATTCTTCTTGTAATCCATCTCTTCACCCTTTTGGTGCCTGTAAAGCACCGTTATCCTTTCTCCAAACAGTTAGTCAAAACTGATATTTAGCAGCTAAAAATGTAATAGCTAAAAAACGCAAAAACCCACCATAATATAGGTTATGAAATTATATCATAAACACTACTATGGAACTGTGATTACTAACAAATTTTTATGTTCTTTTTTGCCTTCACTTAATGATTTTTAAGTCTCTCTATTTTTCAATTGTGAGGATTGTCAAAATTACCAGTCAATATAGGTTTTTTTCTATAATTCTTTGTCATCGAATAGATAACCGGCCTATATTGGCGCGTTTATTGTACAATTAATTGTTCTCTTTGGCAACGAAAACGTTTACGAAACTTTTGTATTTCTTTTCGTGATAATTCTGCCCTTCTGTATGGATCAGCTATTTTGCACACAAAAAGAGGGCCTCGCGGGCCCTCTCTGACGTCATGATCTGATCATGTTTTCAGGTCATCTTCTGATGTATCTGAGCTGGCAGGTCGGGTCTCCTTTTGCTATCGTTCCGGGCAGGTCAAGCTCGACTCCGAAGCACTCTCCTATGCCTCTGTCTCCGCACATCGCATGGTCGCACATCATAGCTATCTGCTCATCGCTGCAGCCCTGTTTCTGCCATGCTTTCACAAGCGGGCAATAATGAAAATCTATGTCCAGATGATCATCATCGCATCTCAGGATATCCATCTCAAACACCTTCTGCGCGAAGAAACCGAACAGCGCTTTTTTCAGTCCCTTGAGTGACTTGCCCTTGCCGCCCTTCTTCACAAGGTTCTCCCCCTGATACAGCCCGCACCGCCTGATCGCATCCGGAGCAAAATCCTCCGCCTTGAGTCCGTGCTTCTCCGCTTCGTCGCAGAGCAGATACATCCACAGCGCGCGGTGCTCGAGCTGTTCACGTATGCCCACGATCAGCGGGTTCTTTACTTTTGCGTTGTTGACTATTTTGCTCATGATTATGCCTCCTGAAGGATCAGTCATCATATTCTATCATTATTTACTTGACGGTAACTTTGATTTTCTTGGAGACTCCGTTCTGGGCGTAAGCGTAGATGTAGCAGGTGCCTTTGCCGACTCCTTTTACTGTGCCCTTGCCGTTGACCTGAGCTACGGCTGGATTCGAGGTCTCATACTTGATAGCGCGATGCTTCTTGACCTTAAGTTTCCTGGCCTGTGGTACGGCCTTGGCTTTCAGCTTGAGAGTCTTGCCCTTTTTGAGCTTCTTAGCCTTCTTGGTCACAGCTTTGCTGACTGTTACCTTCTTGTGGTTTCCGACTTTGCCGCCCTTGGTCGCTGCGTGGACGGTCTTGGAAGTTGATACCACTTTGCCGTTTGCATCGGCTGCGATCATCATGAATTTGTAATAAGTACCTTTCTGGAGAGCAGCTCCGGCTGCCTGTGTGACGTTCAATGAGGTCCCCGTGACTTCTATAAGTTTCTTGTACTTGTTGCCTTTGCCGCATTTGTTGGCGAAGAGGATGTACTTGGCAGCGCCCGGCACTGCTTTCCAGTTCAGATTTATGCTGTTCTTGGTTGCCTTGGATGCTTTGAGCTGGAGCAGGCCGAAAGCTGTGCCGGCTGGGTCATTGTCATCAGGCAGTGCGAGTATAGCTGCTTCTGCTGCTGCGACTGAAGCTCCTTTGCCGAATGGGGTACCGTCAGCTCCATTAGCAGGTGCCAGCTTAGGGATAGCTTCTGTTTTGGTCGCTCCGCAGCCATTGCAGGTATACGTTTTTACGCCTTCTGCTGTCTCTGTAGGTTCTTTCGTCACCTTGCCTGCATCCCAGTCGTGGGCAGCAATAACTGATACAAGAACAGTGACTTCATACAAGTCATACCACCGTGTCGTTTCAATAACTGTGGCATTATTGACCTTGGCTTTATAATCATACGGGAAACAATATCCGAAATCAGGTTCGAGATATACATTGCAATAGTATAGTTCTCCACCTGTAAATTTTCCTGTATAAGCTTCTGTGATCGTAGGATCTTCATCCCAATATGATCCGATGTGGTCGCCATGATACTGAATTTGATACTTAACTCCGCTCGGGACAGAAAACTTTGGTGGGTTGGTTTCATTTTCCCAATCTATGGTTCCGGTCGTCTCGGTTCCGCATAGAGGCGGTTCCAGTGTAAGTTCAACATCTGTCAGTGCTTTATTCATTAAGTAATAAATGTCAAGATCAGACAGAATCGGCTTTGATGAAGGGACACGAAAAGGATACATATTATCCCAGGTAGAATCTTCGGTCACAGGCTTCGAGTACCAATTGTTCGAGTTAATATAACCATCTTTCTCAAAAAGCTTATTTGGGTCAAGCCCCTTTGCGCTAATAGCATTGTACACGGTTTTGCCGGATGTTATATTATCGATCACTATCGGATCCATAAGATCGACCCCGTCAACAGATGACCAATGGATGGTTATCGTATGGGTCTCACCATCGGCATATACCGCCATGCCCGCGATGAGTAACAAAGTCATCGTCAGCGTGAAAGTCAATACCATTCTCAAAAGTAAAGATTTTTCTTTTCTCATAAATACCCCCTTCCTTTGATTCTATTTCACATCGTTTTCAGATTATCATCGGATTGTAACCGTTTTTTCATGGCACGTACATAAGTGGGAATGAGGCCACGTCCATGTACCATCTTCAGATTCAAAATACACGTTGACTGACGGTGTTTTCGGTGTAATTGGTGTAATACTTGCCTTTTTTATTCCACCTATATTGGATATTTTACCATAGATACGGAAACGGGTAAACGAATTGTACGTTTACAGATACAATTTGTTAGGCGTTCATCCCATTATCAATTTATGAATAAAAAATGTGCGAAGATCTGCATCGCACATTATGTCTATTTTATTATTCTTTGTCCTATTTCAGAGCTGCTAATGCATCATGTTTCACAGCATCAGATCGAACCCATAGCACCCTTTTTCGAATCCATATTTCTCATAGAAGCGGTGTGCTTCCTTGCGCGGGAGTCCGGAGTCGAGCACCAGCGCTTTGCAGCCTTTCGCTCTGGCAAGCTCAGCTGCATGGTCCATCAGCATGATACCATAGCCTTTGCCGCGATCTTCTTCGTTGGTATATATGCTCGACACATAGCAGGTCATTCCTGTCATCCAGAAAGTGTTGAAGTACACTCCGTGGCAGAACCCGTGATATCCGCCCTCCTCATCCATCAGGAAGAATGCAAAACTCGAAGGGTCGTTCAGGACTTCGTCATATACCTTGAGTGTTGGTTCTTTTTCGTATGTGTTGTATGTCCAGATCTTGCAGATATATTCAAAGGCCTGGTCCCTGTCAGTGCTTTCTGCCGGCTTGATGATCATTAGCTGCTCTCCTTTATCCGATGTCTTAATGTGATGTCCTGATATATTGTCTTGATTTGATGTCTTGCCCATACGCACCTGATATCTTGCACGTATGATCTAACGCTTATTGTTCTCATAACTCCATTTCGCGATCTCAGCGATCAGCTCCAGAGGCAGGTCCCTGTTATTAGGCAGCTGCACGGTACCTTTACTGGTCTTGTACTCTTTCAGCTTATCTGCAAACGCAACAATAGCTTCAGAGCCGGGATACAGTCCTATGTGCTTCTTGGCCGGCGCAAAATGCATGATGTTTCTGCCCTTCCAGAAAGTCGGCATGCCCCAGGAGAGACGCTCCTCTGCATCCGGAATGGCTGAACTTATTGTCTCATAAACTTCAAGCAGGCGCGGCTGTATCGCTGCATCCTGCTCCTCAATGTATTTCTGTATTATAGTCTTGTCTGTCATATCTCGTACCCCTCAAGTCCTTCTGTGAGATCGAGCCTCTTCATCACCTCGACCGTGTTGATCGCATCGTTCAGAGCGTCATGGCTTCTCTGCGGCTTGATCTCGAATTTCCACATGGCATAGCTCAGGGCAAAACTCCTGTCTTCCTGCGTGATCTGGTCATCGAATACGATCTGCGCATCATAGCACTCAGGCAGTCCTTCGATATCCATTTCATGTATGAGCATGTTGTCCTCAAGCATGAATATGTCTGCACCGCCCCATGTTATGAATACAAAATCATCACCGCACCATTCGAGGAATTCACTGCACACGACTTCAAACGGCCTGCCCTGACTGATGATCTCGTCAGTCAGATCAGTTACCTCCGTTACATGCTTATTCATTTTAGTGTAGAAAACAGGCTTTACGATCTCAGAATACTTATCGACTATATTGAGATCCTGCAGGTCATCTATCCTGACCGCTCCGAACTGTATGATCTCTCCGCTGAGTTTCATCGGATCTCTCACCATGCGCTGCGGGGAAAGCGGCTGATTCCATTCAAGATCAAGGACTATGTAATTCATTTTCTCTCTGTTATGTGCCTCCCCCCCACTTATAGAAGTAGGGGGAATTCTTGCTATGTTAAACTGTGTTTTATAGTTTCATCTCTCTTCGCTTTATTGCTTCAGCGAATCAATGATTCAGAAGCCAGGCAAAACCCTTGGCTGTCCTTATATCCGGCTCTTTGAAGTGATTGCCCTGATTCATCTCCAGCTTGCACCCATTACAGCCGGGATCAGCCTGCAGTAATTCAAGCTGCCTGCGGATGCAGTCTCCAACGGTCCTCATCACAGGGTTCCGTGTCTTTTCTTCTTTATCGCCAAGGCTGAGATACACTTTGTCAGCCAGAACTGAGTGTTCCTCGGCGTAGCCTATCCAGCCCGGGAACCAGACGGAAGGTGATGCCGCAGCGACTCCGCTGAATATGTCTGTGCGGTACGCTGCCCACAGCGCAAAGAAACCCGCAAGCGAATAACCGCCGATCAAAAGCCTGGCAGCCTTGCCGGCCGTATCTCTGTCAGCTGCCAGTTCAGGGATCAGTTCATCCGTGACATATCTCAGAGTCTCCTCCGCTCCGCCGGCAAAACCTTCGCTGCCGAAGACCGGCGGCGCTTCCCATGGGGACAGGTCTCTGTTCCAGTCATGCACCTTGAAGGCAGCCAAAGTGAACCCGGTCCCTCCGGTAAGTCTTACGATCTCCTCTGCTTCGCTGTTCAGCACTTCGATATCGTGGTCATCGACTGGCTGGATCAGCAGCGTGCCAGATGAGCCGTGATCATATATAAAGCATTCATGCCCGCCGATCGTTTTTATTTCCTTCTGCATGTGTCTTGCTCCACCGCCCCGGCTTCGTATAAAAGCGCGTGGTATCCGGCATCTGTTATATCTGTTATATCCCGAGCTCTGTCATCGTGTTCCGGCCGAGTTCAAGTATTCCCCTGTCCAGAACGGCGAATATGATATCCATGTCGTAGTCTGGGTTGGAAGCCAGCCAGTCGCTGCATGACTTAAGAGCTACCTGCCATGCTTTGTCCTTAGGATATCCGAAGATGCCCGATGAGATAAGCGGGAAGCCTATCGAATGGCAGTCGTTCTCTTTAGCTCTGTTCAGGGACTCCTGGTAGCAGCTGTACAAGTGCTGCGGTTCATTGCGGTCTCCGCCGCTCCAGATCGGACCGACAGCGTGGATCACGTATTTTGCCTTGAGTGCAAAACCCGGAGTTATGACGGCTCCGCCTGTCGGGCAGTAGCCGATCTTATCGCAGGCTGCCTGGAGTTCCCTCGGCCCGGCGGCACGGAATATCGCTCCGCATACGCCGCTGCCCATTGCAAGACCGCTGTTTGCTGCGTTCACTATGCAGTCAGTGTCAAGATCAGTGATCCCGATCAGCTTTATATCTATACTACTCATTTGATTCAGCTCCTGTTTTATCTATTCTATATATGCTCTGGCACGTTCTGCGCATTTTGGCGATTTTTGGCTACTGTACTTCTACCGTTGCGATGTATTCCATGTTGGCATTCACTTCGATCGCCGGGTCGTTGATAGTGACTGTATACTCAAGGCCTTCATCCTCGAGTCCCATGGTGAAGTGGCACAGAGCGATCCCTATATCGATCTTCTGCATGTCGCCGACTTCATCGCTTGTATATCCCACATCCTTCTTTTCATAGAAGTGGTACTTTTCTCCGTCGCGGATGATCCTCCATGGCTGCTTGTTCACAGCGGAAGGTGCCCATCTGACGAGCTCGAGCGCACGTCTGATGCTTCCCGATACGTCCTGCGGCTCCAATGGTTTTGTGAGGTCGCCCTCGAAGCAAAACTCCGTTACAGGTTTTCTGACGTCTGCCTTGACGCCCTTTCTCATCAGGACCTCTTTGACAGCGCGCTTTGCTGCCGGGTATCCGAGAGGGCTGATGCATGGCATCCTTTTGCCCTCAGTCAGACCGGAAGCTTTCTCGAAGTCTGACCTCTTCATGGTACCGCCGATCCAGACCGTGCCGATACCGAGCGACCATGCATAGAGCACCAGTTTCTCGAAAGAATAGCCAAAAGCGACATCGGAGTATGGCACTTTATCAACGATGCCGGTCACATACTCTTTTTCGCCCGAGAGAACAGGGCTCGAAAGCCCGTATTCTGCGGCGCCGAGGAATCTGAATTCTACGTCTATATCGAATGGATTGGTTATGGTGGCAGCGTACTCTGTGATCTTAGCTTTGTCTTCCGGTGTAAGATTCCTGCCGTCATATGTTCTGACGCTCTTACGCCCCATTACTACTTGCTGTAGATCTGCCATGATGTTCCCCTTTCTGTATCAATATACATGTCCCAACAGGATGAGGCTCAGCCCATAGAGCAGAGCATGCCATCCTCCATCATTCTGCTATTCTGCAGATACGTTCATCGTAGCCAAAGCTCTTACGCAGGCATCGTAAGCGATCGCTTTTACCTTATCGATCGCCTGCTCTTCCTCTGTAGGCTGCGGTGTCTGCTGTCCGTCTGCTTCTGCCTGCACAAATGGTGCCGGCTTTACTTTGCCCATGACCTTTTTGATCTCTTCCACTACAGAAGCATCATCCAGCCTGCCGTCGCCGATGAACAGCATGAGGGCGTTCAGATCATTCTTCATCGCCTCGAG
This sequence comes from uncultured Eubacteriales bacterium, assembly GCA_902786855.1. Classification (GTDB taxonomy): domain Bacteria; phylum Bacillota; class Clostridia; order Peptostreptococcales; family Anaerovoracaceae; genus Crickella. Next base: position 133,316 of record CADAEH010000003.1, read on the forward strand.
TTCCATGCTGTAGATGATGGAGCCTTCGAATTCCGGCAGACCTTCGAGCTCTATGATGCCCTGCTTGATCTCTTTGACCGCCTTAGCATCCTGGATGACACCCTGCACTTTCTCCTTGGCTCCGATGGCGAATGCAGCAGTCTGCGTCCTGGCACTCTGCGTGAGTTCCTTGACCTTGCTGCGCTCGTCACCGAGTTCCTTTGCTCTGCCCATGACTTCTCCTGCAGCATTCTTCGCTGCATCGCCGGCTTCCTCTGCCAGATTTTTAGCTCTGCTTATATACTCCTCTAACTTTCCCATCGTGCTCACCTTTCGTATTTATTATCCAAGACCTATGTCAAAAATATATCATCCGGTATATCCGCTCATAGCCATGCCTGAACGAAACGCCAAAAATCGCCAAAAGTCGATATAATTCGCCAAAAGTCGCTACCATTCGCTATAATTCGCGCAAAACAAGTATCGTCGTCCCGAGGTTATCGCCGGACTGTATCCGTCTTACCTTGGGATGATACTTGTACTCGTCCTGTATCATGTTCTTGAGGCTGGTCCCGCGGTTGTACCCGTGGATCAGCTTGATCTGATAGGTACTGTCGTCAGCTTTCTTAAGCGTGCGGTCGATGACCTTGATCGCTTCATCCTGGAACAGCCCGTGCAGATCGACTTCGATGATAGGCTTGCCCATTGCTTCTATCCTCTCAATGCCCTCAGTCCTCTGGGGCTTGCATAAGTTTATGTGTTTTCGTCACGCAAGGTGACTGTGCTCTCCCACTGGTTCTGATGTCTATGTGTTGGGAAAATGCTTGCGCATGTACTCGATCGTCCGGTGCAGGGTGTTGCCGTGATATATGTCTTCAAGATGCCCTGCAAAGTCAAGGCCGTATCTTGCCTCGAGCTCGCCCAGTCTCTTCACGATGATCTCCTGCTTTTGCTTATCTGCGGCAGGGTCCTTCAGATAGTCATCGAGTGTCATCTGCCTTCCTTCATCACCGGACAGATTGTATATGCCTGTCCCGATCAGCCTCACCGGCCGCTTTTCGACCTTTTCAAGCAGCTTCGATGCCTCAGTGTATATGGCCTCAGCGTTGTCTGCAGTGATGGCTTTGGACCTTGTGATGCTCTGCATGTCCGCATAGGTCAGCTTGAGCGTGACACCGTTCCCGTGCAGACCATGCCGCCTTGTCCTGTTCTCTACAGAGAGGGCCAGCAGCACCAGCACGTCATCCAGCAGCCGGTAATTACCGGTGTCTTCCTGGAAGGTGACCTCCCTGCTGAGTGACTTCGCATCTTCCGGCTTATATTCGACCACCTGCCGCTCATCGATCCCGAATGCGAGGTCGGTGATCAGCTGCCCGTGCTTGCCAAATCGCTCCAGCACCTCTTGCTTCCGCTCCTGTATATCGCGGATCGTATAGATGCCGAGGCGGTTCAGTTTCTCAGCAGTCTTCTCACCTACAGTATACAGTGCCCTCACTTTGCGATCGATCATGAGATCCACGAAGTCCTGCTGCGTCCTGATCTCGAAATAGCCGTCCGGCTTCTTTTCCTCGCTCGCTGTTTTGGCTGCTGTCTTGGAATAAGCGATGCCGACCGAGCATGTAAGGCCGACTTCGCTGAGCGTCCTGGCTTTGATCTCCCGCGCCATCTCTCCGGCGCGCTCAAAACTGCCGGCGCTGTATGTCACATCCAGATATGCCTCGTCCAGGGCTATGGTCTCCATTTTGACTGCATAGTCGTACCATATCCTGCGGATCTGCTCTGAGACCTGCCGGTATTTATCGAAATTGGGATGCATGTAGATGCCATGCGGACAGCGCCTGTATGCTTCCTTGATATTCATGGCAGAATGGACCCCGTATTTTCTCGCTTCATAGCTGCAGGTCGCGACCACGCCGCGCTCGGTGGGCAGCGCGCCTATGATGAGCGGCTTTCCTGCAAGCGACGGGTCGTCTCTGACCTCGACCGATGCGTAGAAAGCATCCATATCCACATGAATTATGATCTGTCTCATTCTGTCACGTATCTCACTATTATCCTTGCTGTCAGGCCCCATATGCCGTGGCCTTCGTATTCCATATAGTCCGTCTGACCTGTCTTGCGATAGCTGCCGTAATGTGACAGGTATCCGAGCAGTTTCTCCGGGAGGTCCTCATCTGGCGTCACAGCAAGATCGAAATGCTGCATCTCATGCTCTGCAAGCCATGCAGCCGGCAAAAGGAATATCTCTGCGACTTCGTCTTTCGACAGGTCCAGGGATCCGATGTCTGAGATACGGAGTCTCGCACTGACCGGGTGCACTTCCCTGCCGTCGCCCATTATGAGCGGTTCGAGCTCTGTGATGACCTCTATATCTCCCGGCGTGAGTCCGAGTTCTTCACATGTTTCCCTGACTGCGGCTTCGGCAGTCGTCTCGCCGGGTTCTACCCTGCCACCGGGGAAACACACTTCACCCGGCTGCTTTACCTTTTCCGAGCGCACCTCAAGGAGCAAGGATTCTCCGTCTTCTGTTTTGACCCATGGGATCAGGACAGCATATCTATCAGCCATTAGTCCGGCTCTCCGCTGTTTTGTCCAGGATGTTTATCAGGAGCTTGTCCATGCAGGATCCTTCCGTATAGTCTGCGACAGCATAATAGCCGATGCGCTTTTCTTCGAGCAGCTTGAGCACTCTGGTTTTGTCATTCTTTACCGGATCATACACGCCAATGGAGTATCCCCCGTAAGATCTGACCAGCTTCATGCATGGTATATCGGTCTCGCTGTCGCCGATGTACACCATATTGGAAAACGGCACACGGATCTCTTCCGGGGCAAAGAAGTCATTCACTCTGTTATCGTTGATATCCAGTACGCCCTTGGAGATCCTGAACAGGAACTGTGTCTTGTTGGTATAGTTGATGACCTGCGCCGGCCATATCGCTACGCCGTCTGCGTCATAGTAAAACGAGCTTGCATAGATCTTGGTGAACTTATCTGCTATGCTTGTGCCTTCTATCATTTCCTTGAGTCCGGAAGAAATGATGTAATGCTCTACGATGACTCCTCTTTCCTCACCGTAACGGCAGATGCGGTCGAACCAGTCTTCAACACCGTCATACAATGCCACTTTCGCCCCATAGCCGGCGAGCATCTCACGGCGGAAGATCTCCTTGCCCCGCGCGCCTTTGAGCATCAGATACATCCAGGCCAGATTCACATCCATCTCCTGGGCGCATGCGAGCTCATTGGTCTCTTTCCAGAACTCATCCTGGTTCTCATAATTGATCGCCTGAAGATAGCCCTGCGCCTGCATGTTGTCAGGCGAAAGGGTCTTGTCAAAATCGTAGCAGATCGCTACGACAGGCCTGTCTTCTTTTGTTTTTCTGTTGCCACAATCCATCTGCGCACTCATTATGATCTATCTTCTCTACAGATACCTGACGGTTTCCGAAATATCCTTCCTGCTGTCATGCAGCGAAGCCGGTGCAGCGTCCTCGGCTGCGTATCCTATATCCATAAGCATGACAAGCTCTTCGTTCTCAGGCAGTCCAAGGATCTCTGCAGTCTTCTGCGGGTCAAAACGATTGAGCCAGCAGCTGCCGAGACCTTCGTCTGCTGCAGCAAGTATCATGTGAGTCGCTACGATCGTCGCGTCTTCATCGCCCGAAGATTTCATTTTGCCCGGATATGTATAGACATTGTTCTTATCGAACGCAACGGCTATGACGATCGGTGCTCCGAACCTGCAAGGTGTCATACTGTCGATCTTAGAAAGCGCCTCGTCTGACTGCAGCACATAGATGCGCTGCTCCTGCAGGTTTTTAGCAGTAGGCGCTAATCTGCCCGCTTCAAGGATCGCATTGAGCTTTTCAGCCTCTACTTTTCTGTCACTGTACTTTCTGCATGAATAACGTTTTTTTATTACTTCTTTGAATTCCATGTCATCCTCCCCGACATACCCGGCACGTCTTCCGATCTGTTCTGAATACTATTTACCACCGGCAAAAATCCCATGCCTGCCTGCCGCTGCCTGTCATTTCCAGCAGTTCCTTTTCAGCTGCGATCCATTTGGCATGCATCTGCTCCAGATCGCTTTCAACAGCATCTAAAATAAGCCTTCGTACAGCCATGAAATTCAACGCATCGATTTCACCGTTACTCTTTTTTTCCTGCAACGCAGCTATCCATTTTTTTCTTATCGTGCACAGTTCGTCACAGTATTTCTCCAGAAAATATGCATAGAAGTCGATCTTTTTATATGCTTCAGCTTCGCTGCCTGGCACTATACGATATATGAGTTTGCTTCTCGCACTGAAGCCCAGTATTTCGCGCCCTCTAACCGTATTACCCTGATGATCCTTATACTCCAGGTCCGGCTCAAATCTGCCTATCCACTGATTATCAGAACGAGGTTCCTGTCTCGGCCACCTTTCGCCAAAAACTTTTTCTGCAATGATCCAGAACCATAACGCGCTGTATGTGTCGCACATTCCCAGGATGAGTTCCCGGTAAGATCCATGAACCTTTTTATAGTCTTTGGTGATCTCATGCCATCCGTCACAGCTCATAGTAGTGAAAATACAGCACCTATTGACGGCTTTCACAAGGCGCGCCACGAACGGCTCCAGGATCGCAGCACTGACCTGAAATTCTTCATCATCCTCGCGCCTGGAATACCACTCTATATCATTGTAGTGCGTGCTGCCTCCCCAGCGGTTAAATATAGAATCCATCTGAAATAGTTTCGCTATATCATACAGATCACAGGTTTCTGCCAGTCTCTCCGGTGTTATTGTTTGAATGTCCCAGATGTCCCGTTTATCCGACGACCCATCAATAAAACTCCTGAATCCGCTGTCGATCTCTTCCGCAGTAAACCCGCGCTGGATCAGCAGATTTCTTTTTTCTTCAGCTGATATTCTCAATTGACACCTCCTGACAGATCTTCATACGGCAGAAAAATCCCCTCGATTCACGGTCAGATCAGTTCCTTGAGCTTCTCGATCTCTTCGGCTGAAAGAGTGATGCCTTTACCCATCTTGCTGTGGTCAGGTGACCAGTCCCTTATATCTATCTTAGGGTCAGCACCGCCCCAGGAGATGAGGTTGATCTCTCTCTTCCATCCTCTGGTCTTCTCTGCCAGAACGCCAATATGTTCAACTATCTCAAATTCAAAATCCTTAGCCATCTTTGAGTTCCTCTTTGCTTTTCTTATACGCTCTTTATCGCCGATAAGCGCCATCAGCAGCTTGCCGGTGACGAGTGCATCCTCGTCTGCCCTGTGCAGCTCGCCATGATCAATACCATAGAACTCGCACATGAGCCCGAGGTTGTGCCCTTTCACCTCATACTGCGAGTTGTAGTCATTCACCCATCTGCCTGAAGCTTCGTCATATACTTTGTCAGGCCCCTTGACCATCTGCCGTGACAGCTCTGCTGTATCTATATACAGGCGACCCTTGTCAGGCAAAACGCTCCCGCTGCTCTGTATGAATCTGAGGTCGAAGTCGATATTGTGCCCGACAAGTGCATCACTTCCGACGAATTCATCGAATGCAGGCAAAACTTCGGATATGTCCGGCGCGCCGGCTACCATTTCATCGGTGATGTGGTTGATCTGCGTGACCATCTCAGGGATATGGATGCCTGGGTTCACCATGGAGTGGAATGTCTCGACCGGCACCCCATCGCAGAATCTGACAGCACCGATCTCTATTATTTTGTCGCTCCAAGGATACAGGCCGGTCGTCTCCGTGTCGAAGACGACGAAAGACCTGCAATTTTCTGAGTCTCTGATACTTGCTGTGTTTACTATCTTATCCATTTCTATATCTCTGTTACTATTTGATCAAAATTTTTGATATGCGGTCGGCTCGCGCCACATGGGCTCCCATGCTGGCCAGCTTCAGATAAAGATCTTCCTCTTGTCAGGGTCGGCTGCCTGTCTGTAGAGCACAAACTTCCTGCCTATCGCCTGCACGAAATCCGCTCCGAGCTCTGCTGCGATCTCGTTGGCTGTCTCTTTAGGGTCGAGTATAGCTCCGTCCTGTATCTGGACCTTGACCAGTTCATGCGCCGCAAGATAATCCTCGATCGCGTCCATTACAGCCGGCGTCAACTCTTCCTTGCCAATCATGACAGTCGGTCTGATATCCTGCGCTATCCTTTTGAGTTCGCTTCTCTGCTTGCCTGTAATCATATATTCCCTCCCGGAATCCTTCTTCCTGTAACTATTCTTCCTGCCGCACTTCTGCGGCTCTTACTATAATATGTTTATGATTGGGTCAGCCATTTTTTCTCGCCAGATTGATACAGCAGACCACTTTGCTTTTGGTAATCTCATTATCTTTTTAAGACATAAAGTAATCATCTATGTTTCACTGCAGAGAAAAGGTCTTTGCGAGCTTTTCTTGCAGCCTTTGCTGCTTCATAGCCGGCATTAGAACGAGAGTCTTCTATCTCTCGTGATCATCAAAAGAGCTGAAATCCGGCACCATTACATCTCTGTCCACGCTTACTCTGACTGAGCCGTTTCATCCAGAACATCGAACATGCTGACCGACGCTTGTCCGCTTTCATCTGCCACTTTTGAAGGATACTTCTTCTCGAAAGAGTACAGGATCTCCATCTGCCTGCTGTCGAGGAAGTCGATCGCACCATATACAATATCTTCCGGTACACCATAATATGCCTCTGCGACCGAACCGGCCATTGCAGCTATGGTATCGCTGTCTCCGCCGACAGATATCGCCAGTCTGATGGCATCTTCAAAGTCAACAGATTCAAAAAACGCTTCGAGGGCAACGGGAACGGATCCCTGGCAGCTGACATCGAACCTGTATGTCTCTCTTATATCATCAATAGAGAAGTCAAGATCATAATAGTTCTCCTCTATATACTTTTTCAGGTCTTCTTTGCAGGTGCCGGTTTTAGCCAGATAGACTGCTACAGCAATTGCTTCCGCACCCTTCATACCTTCAGGATGATCATGGCTGACTTTCGTTACCATGGACGAGAGTTCTTTCGCCTCTTCTATGCTGTCAGCTGCAAAGCCGCAAGGACTGACTCTCATTGCAGCACCATTTCCATAACTGCAATATGGCTTCGGGTCATCTGTCATTATCCAGGAAATGAAGGTCCGGCCATATCCCGCGTTTCTATAGATCCTGCCGAGTTTCTGCATCCAGAAAACTGCATTTTCAGACAGGGATCCTATGTCGTCACCGCTCTCGAGTATTGCCTTGGCCACTGCAAGCGACATAATACTGTCATCGGTAGGACGGCACCGTTTATCGAACAGCCTGAAGTCTTTTGATTTATGATTATGCCTTTCAAATCTTGAACCTACGATATCTCCTATAATTGCTCCTATCATTGTCCCTCCATAAAGGAAAGTTGCCTTTGCAGAACCGTTCCGCTTCACCTCATTACGGAAAGGTATTCCTTAGGTACTTCATTTGTGAGCCACACTCCGTTCACTGATCGAAAGAATCTGTATCCATCGGCATGCATCGCTGCTGCATCCACAGTGTAGATGACCGGCTTTCCATGCCTCTGACCGACCTTTCTTGCGGTCTCAGCATCTGCCGAAAGATGTACATAGAGCCTGGATTTTGGGATAAGGCCTTGAGCGTCTATCGATCCCTTATACTTGATGCCGGTCCCATGAAAAAGCACATCAGGGGGCACTACTTCCGGCAGTTCAACGTCTACGGGGATCGAGTGTCCCTGATTAGCTCTGATCAGAGTTTTGTCCTCGTTGAATGAGTACCGCTGTTTCTCATCCTCTGCAACGATGCGCTCCAGAGCGGCCATGTCCAGAGGGTGCGTCTTATTTACGCCTTTTATCAGGTCATCGACCACAGCCCAGCCATGCTCATCAAGCGTTATCCCGATGACTTCCGGCTTGTGCCTGAGTATGAGGCTTATATATTTACTTGTACTTCTGTCACTCATAGGATATCACCGCGATTTAGAGCAAAATTGCGCCTTCGCCATATCTGACAGGCACATCGCCGAGCCTGTTTTGGAGGCGCTGTCTGGTATTCTTCACTTCCTCGAGCATAGCCTGCTTGTCTCTCGAAAGCCATCCCTGCATCCTGACCACATTGGATGGATGAAGTCCGAAGTACAGACAGTTTTCTACATCCAGCTCCCGGAGGAACAGCTCCTCTTCATCGATATGCTCGCCGAAAGTCGGTTCAGGAAACCTTCCTGTCTGCATATCATTGTAAAGCGGGCAGCCCGGATCTGCGTGGATCGTGCCTGTGAATATAAGGTATGGGCTGGTCTTGTTGATGAGCTCTGCAGTAGCTGAGGCATTCTCTCTGGTCTTGCCGGCTCCGGCACCGCCGAATATGACATTCGCTCCGTAGTCCATGCCGGCAGCCCTGAGCCTGCCAAGCTCGTACAGGGCTTCCTTGCTGTCATAGCCCTTGTTCATCAGGACCAGAGCCTCATCGAGACCACTCTCAACACCTATATTCAGTTCATTGATGCCGAGACTCCTCAGGCGGACCAGTTCCTCGTCTGTTTTGCTCCTGATGTTATTGATGGACGCATACATAGCGATCGTCTCTACCGCAGGAAGGAACTCGTGCACAGCCTCTGCGATCTCCGCAAGCCTGTCCGCACTAAGAGCGAAAGGATCCCCGTTCTCGAGGAACACCCTTCTCGCACCCGGCACATAGGCTTTTGCCTCAGCCAGATCTGCCCTTATCTGTTCCATAGGCTCTACCGAAAAAGGTGTGTCTCTGTACATAGTGCAGAAAGAGCACTTATTGTGTGAGCAACCTATAGTCACCTGCAGCAACAGAGAATTCGCCTCAAACGGAGGCCTGAAAGTCGTTCCGGTGTAGTTCATATTTTTTCTCTTTCATATATTTAATCCCTTAGCATGTTTTGCTTTTCCATTGTGTTCGCTAGATCACCATATAATTCAGGATCAAGTTCATAATATATGACTTTTATTCGATATTGTCTGATTGCCTCAGCGATGTATGAATTTCCTTTTAATTGTTGTTCTTCCGCTTTACTGCAAACAATAATATACTTGCTGCAATCACCAACATTCTTTTCAAACAAATTCATTTTGAGTATATCAGCTGCTATTTTATGAATCTGCGCGGACTTGAGTTTGCCCAAATGGCTATGGATCTCTCCTATAATTCTGGGATGTTCACAATAAATATCAGGCTTAATAGTGACATATGGATCATGTGATAATTCAATTATGTGATCCCTCACAATATCGGTAAGCCCATGCTCTTCCTTGAATCGATCGATAAGATAGGCCTCTATTGTTATTTGAGCATCTGATGTAGAATCTTTTTTTGTATATTTATTCATAACTGTCATAGCTGATAAGTCCATCTTTTAAATCCCATATTACGTGCAGATTCATATATTGGAAGAAGCAGTTCTTCAAGCTGACTAGTAAAATGCTGTTCCGTCTGACCGTGTTTGTATAGGCGATATCTGACCTCTTCATTATTCAGATTCTCTCTTGCACATTTCTCAAACAGAACTGAAGCTCTTTCATCCCTTCCTGTCAGAAGATATGCATCATACTCTGCATGTGCCAATCTACCGAAGTAGGTGTCCCAATCCGGAAGATTATTACTCTTGCTGCTGTTTATGCTCTTCGATGTTGGGATCAGATTCCAAAGCTCATCGCTGGCAACATATGACCAAGGGACAAAATGATCAATCGACAGTCCATGAGTTGTAAGTTCCACATCACTGTATATATCCCTAACATGTCCTTTATTGATCACATATTTCCAATAATTAGTTGCTGCAGTCAGCTTTCTCTCCTGCGGAGGATATATCTTATTCGATATCCCTGGCACTGACGGGTTCCTACGCTGCAGATAAGTTATCAGGTTAAAGTCAGTCCATCCAATAAGGATCCCCAGGTTGCTCTGCAGATATTCCATCCACGGCTCATTGATTATGATCCTGCTGTCTAGTGAACCATTATGTTCTATAAGGTACATGACTCCATCTTGTGAATTAATATAGTCAGAAATGGCTCTTGTCCTGTACCAAAGCCTGGAGTCCGGTTTCGAAATCAGCGGAGCCTGGAGTCTGTATGGCACATTCTGTGACAGAACCTTCATGAATTCTTTGAGTGACTTGTCATCACTTGTATGCAAATAAGAGAGAAGAACCTCCTCCTTTTCAGTCGGAAGGAAATTCTCTTTTTCCGCAATATACAAGACTGTCTTCTCAAGCGTATCTGCAGGGCCTAGGTTAAGCTTGTACTCGCTGACCATATACCAGGCGTCCACGATCATCCGCTCAATCAATTCGCGAAAAGAAATAGTGCTTCTTCCTTGCGCCACTTCGTACAGTATTGCTTTGAACCAGAAGAGCTTGTAGCTTTCACTCTTGTTGTCAAACAACCTTGCCAGACTAGCAGTATTCAGTTTTTCTGAATATGGGATCTGCATTTATTCTTACCCTTCTACAATGAGATAAGCTAATGATTAGATTGTTGCTACAAGTTGATTTAATTCCATCTTTCTATCGCCATGGGTCTTATAAGCATCCTGCTTTATCCATGAACTTGCTCATATAGCACTACTTTATGAGCTTACTTAATCAATGGCTTCTCAGCATTCTTCGATTTAATCCAATCTTCAGTAATGCCTCTCAAATTCCTAGCTAAAAATTCCTGTGCATTTTTATTGTATTCTATCCTCACATATTCCCGACCTGGTTCACCACGAGTCTCAGTAATTAATCCCAGGGCAGTACCCTTTTCTGTCGGAATCCAGCTCTCTTTTCCTGAATCGTTAACTACTGCCTTGGTAATGTATCCATTAGCAGCTAACCACTTATTGACATTTGTAGCACTAATTATAGATGTATCTGGATCTCCAGTAAGCTCTGCAAACTGTTTCAAGACATACGAGATTGGCTTATTACTTTGATAGATAAATTGCTCTAAGACTTCAAATGGGAATGATGCTGCGGCCCCGCTCTTTGATTGCTTGCCGCCAACTATACCACCATTTGCTCTAACAGCCTGAAGAACATCCTTAATGAAATACATAGATCTTATGACATTAGGATTATTCAGCACCTCGTTTTCTACCGGTTGATTTGAATAAGGTGCACGTCCATCGACCATTCTTTCAACATAAATGATCGCTTTTTCCAGTTTCTCTAAATCAAATTGTTTCATTGCTCTTTGCCCCCCGTTATCAATCAAAATCTATCCAATCTTTTCAAGTTCTTTTCGTAATGCGTGAAGCTGCTGACTGGTCATTATTTCTCCATAATGCGTCCCATTATAAGTCGGATGAAGAACAGGGTACTGCCCTTTTGTTTGGAGAATGAAATTCTTTTTGATCAGCCATTCAATAATATACTTGATGTCTGCTCGATCTATATCTGATAGTTTTCCATAACCATCGATTATATCCAAGTTTCCAGAGATGATCCTATTGTCCTTTGATTCTCGTAAAACATTGATCAGGACTGTTACTCCGTAATATTTCTTTTTACTAATATCTGACAGAGTCTGAAGTATGGTCACGAGTATCTTATTGAGATCTTTTCCTCTATACAACACCGGCTTGATATCAGGTGCAGTTATGCGTACTCTCTGATAATCATTGTTTGATGGTTCCTTTCTTTCATCGGATATTGTTCTCTCGCCAGTTTTCTGTGGTTCTTTAGGTTTATTATCTAATCCTTTAGGTATTATTATTGGTTCCGCAGGAGTATCGTCTTTAATATTCATATACTCATAGAAGTACTTTGGACCCATCATGCGCGAACAGCCGGTTCCATCTCTCTTGTAGTTGGTACATCCGAGCATAAATTGTGATTTTTCTTTTCCCGGCTTGACTATAAGGTATCCATCCCTGCACTGATCACATTTTATAATGGATAGCTTCCCTGCTTCATACTTATTAGTCATAAAACCGCAGACTTCAGGTTCATTTGTACATATAAACAATTTTAACCCATATGCAGATTTATAGCGATACTGCAAAGGATATCCGCACATCGGGCAGGTCTTTTTATATGACGGGATGGCTGTAATGTCCTCGTTCCAGTCACCTTTTAAAACAACACTTTTGTAATCATGCTTGAGTTCGAGCAGGAACTCGGAAGGATTCTGTTCTGGTGCAATGAAAAACACTCTGTTTTTAGTCCTTGTCATTGCTACATAGAACAGTCTTCTCTCTTCAGCATATTCGATCGAACGGTCTTCTTTTATGACCAGGGACAGTACAGGATCATCCTCAATTTTTGCCGGAAAACCATATATTTCATTCCTTCCATTGACTATGATCACATTGTCATAGCCAAGACCTTTTGAAGAGTGGGCTGTCAGGAATGTAATATTAAGCTGGGGGTATTTTACTGATCTCAGCCTTTTGCCCCTTGATGTATATTCGAACAAACCGCTTTTTTCCAGCCTGTCTCCATCAAACCCAAATCGCCCTATAAGAAGTATTGATGAATTAGCTGGTTTTTGCTCTGCTTTATTATATTCTATTATCTGTTCTAATGCAGTTTCGACAGCATGTGCGATAGCATAGTTTGCTCCGCTGCGGTTGTCTCCATTCCGGTCTTTTCGTTTACTGTCGTATGTGTAAATGATCACAGGATCTTCGATATGCTTACGAGCTATGAGGTCCTTTTGTATTTGTTCCTGATTCTTCTGTATAAATGCCCCTGCAATATCGATCACTTCTTGCGAATTGCGGTATGTCCTTACGATTTTGAGCAGCTTGGCATAGCCCATTTTCTCTGCGAATTTTGTAAAAAGTGTGATATCAGATCCGCTGAATGCATATATGGACTGCCAGTCATCACCGACTGCTATTATCTTCGCGTCAGTTACCTTGTGAAGTGAAGTAACAAGATCGAATCTCTGCCTTGAAATGTCCTGATACTCATCAACTATTACATATTTGAAATCGAGTTTCTGCTTCATGTCCTCGATCTCTCTGAGGATCCTATCAGACTCATTGATCATATCCTCGAAATCAACAGCATTGTTTTCTTTCAGGAATCTCTCATACTCGAGATAGCAGTCCCGACATATATTCAGGAACAGCCTGGTACGCACGTTTTGTGTTGAATGATACATGCGATCAAAATCATCTGCTGTATATCCGTTGACTTTGAAGTTTGAAATAAATCTCATAACCAGAGACACCAGCTTCCGTATGTACCGGTTTTCTTCGGAAGTGATAAGTTTCTTCATTATCTCCTCCTTGGATCTCGGCCTGAGCTCAAATCCAGCCTTTATTAATTCTTCTTTCAGATGTTCCAGAAGCGGTCGACGGTCGTTATATGCAGAGTATGTATATATTAAATCGGTTCCATGTCTTCTATGCTGCCTGATCTTGTCATTGATAGCACGCTTATATGCGTTGAGTTCATCTTGAGAAAAGCGATCATTACGACCGTCCTCAGTAATACCAAAATGCTCCAGATATGATTCTTTGCCATCTTGTCTGATTAGAAAATCCGGAGTATATGGTTTGCGGGCAAATTGGATATCGTACCTATATAAAGGCTCGTAATCATAATCGATACCGTTAAGATACAGGAAATTGGCTATCTCTACTTCTTGAGCTGACCGCATTACCTCACTCTGAATGGTGACAGACTTGCGCGTCCTTATATCGATGACTTCCCTTTTGAAATCATCAAGCTCACTTCGTATGGTTGAGTAATTGGCCTTTGCCAGATGATTAAAGAAATCATTGAGGTCCTTACCCTCAAACGGGGCATCAAAATACGAAGCAAAAAAGAGAATCAGATTATTAACAGTGCTTTCATTCTTTAGGATGGTTTCACGAAAATAGTCCTGCAGAACTGTATAAAGCTTACCCTGATCGACTATGTTCAGTTTTTCAGGATTTTGCTTCCGTAGAATGGCATTGCCGGTAGAATGGAAGGTAGCAATAGGACAATCAATATGCAGATCGCCGGCAATACGCTGCTTTAGCTCATTGACTGCTTTGTTGGTATAGGATATGACCAAGATCTGTCTGGGATCTATCCCTTGCTTGTCAACAAGATACTTGACCTTAGCTGCAACGGTAGTCGTTTTCCCTGCACCCGCACCTGCAATGACCAGACAATAGTCTTCATCAGTCAGAATAGCACGGCGCTGATCTTCATCAAGCTTGATTTCCGGATCACTCGCCTTCAGGATGTTATCGAGATAGTCTTTTTCCGATACCATCTTGGATCTGATGAATTGCTCATTCTGCGAATCGATCAATGTCTGAAATGATTCACGTCTATTGAGAATAGCAGATATCCTATCCGCTGATGCCCCATTGCTGCGGCAGAACACATCAAAAGTACCGCTGTCCTTAAGCACCTTGAACCAAGCCAAAAGATCATCATACTTTGACAGAGCCTCACTATATTCACTTCTGGCAACATAATGATCAGCAGAAAGCAAGCTGCTCATCAGTGCATCAAGCTCAAATATTCTTTCCAGCTCAATAGAAACAGGCCTACTCGCCTGCTTCTTTTGTTTATTCCCAAATAATCGCTGCAAGAAACCCATTTATAATTATGCCTACCCCTTTTTCACTAACAGTAGGTTTTCTAACTGTTGCCCTCTTAATATTCTTATTTATTAAACTGCCATTGTTTTATTTGCACTTGGGAACATTCCTGATGGTATTGGGGAATGTAGCCTCCAATCAAAGCTTACAGGCATTTCTCCTTCGTGTCTCACATAGTCTGCGTTTCCTAAGAACACATATGGAGAAGTATAGGCCCCATTTTTCTTATATTCCCTAACAAATAATGAAACTAAATTGCCAGTTTCCTGTTGTTTGATATATCTCTGTATTTTAGGACTGCCTTGCTTGTCGCCGCTCTGGCTCTGCCAGTGGAACAATGTAGGCGTTACTGCATAATCATCATACATTGTGGACGGAGAAAAATCTTTTTCTGATTTATTCAAATTAATCAGAAATATGTCAGTTTTTCTATCCTCAAAGTACTTAACACCCTCGCGGAACTCAGGTGAGGCAGTCTCATTGAAATATCCAAATGCCGCCATTATTTGGTTTGTGTTATAACTGCAATGTAGCTCCAGAGGGCATGAATAATCATATTCATTCTTCACAGAAATGAAATCAACTCTACTCCTGTTATATCTAAGAACCTCGAGCATTTCTTCTCTTACGAATTCTTCTTCCAAAACAGACTTTATACCATCGTCTATATTGCTGAACCCCATCCGCTCAGGATGCTTTTTGAAAAAAGTATAATACAGCATATTCCTCATGAGACGATCTGTGTCTGTAGTAACATTGCGCTTCTCTTCTATATAGTCAATCCAGAAATCAAGGAGCTTCAATGAGTTGATGTGGAACAGCCCGTTGAATTTTTTGTATACATCATCACTAACATCATACTCGGTATCAATTAGATTTGCCCATTTCTTTAACCGATATAATGATCTTTCACCATTGTACTTATAGAATTCATATAGGTTTAGATTGTATTCATCGAGGAAATTTGCTAATGTCAGCATTTTACCTGTATCTTCCTCGAACGTCCTGATATTAGCGGTCAGAGTCTTCTTATCATTATTTGTTTGTTTTAGATTCTCAAGGAT
Source organism: uncultured Eubacteriales bacterium (assembly GCA_902786855.1). GTDB lineage: Bacteria > Bacillota > Clostridia > Peptostreptococcales > Anaerovoracaceae > Crickella. The sequence goes on from CADAEH010000003.1 coordinate 148,914, forward strand.
GTATTCTTTTGCAACTCTCTCAAACTCGATATAGCATCCTCTTGGAAGGTTTGAAAATCCGTCTTCAACCTGTTTTCGTAATGACTTTCTACCTTTACCCACAATCGCTTCATATTTAAGATCGAACTTATACTTCTTATTGGAACGACCGACAAAGTCAAGGACGGTTAGGCATTCTTTCCCTTCTGAGAGACGCAGGCCACGACCTAATTGCTGTAGGAAAACTGTTGCACTTTCCGTAGGTCTAAGAAAGAGCACGGTATTCACCTCCGGTATGTCAACTCCCTCATTATACAGATCGACTACAAAGATGAATTTGATTTCTCCCTTCACAAGCTGCCTTTTAGCATCATCGCGAATTGCGTCAACACTTTTTGCAGATAATGCGAGTGATGGGATCCCATGTCTATTAAAATAGTCAGCCATGTAGTTAGCATGCTTTACACTGATGCAAAACCCCAAACCTTTAACAGCATCGATGTCTGTTACATATTCTCTAACCTTGCTGAGGATGAGATTACATCGTATATCATCGGATGTATATACATTCTCAAGCTGGTTAACATCATATCGTCCATTTATCCAATTGATCTTTTGATAGTCGACTTCATCTGTTATTCCAAAATATTGGAATGGGCTAAGTAAGTTTCTATTAATCGCATCCCCCAATAACATTTGAGATGCGATATGGCCATCAAAATACTTGAGTATATCCTTTCCATCCATTCGGTCTGGTGTTGCAGTAAGGCCCAAAAGTATTTTCGGCTTATAATACTCTAAAAGCTTCTGATAAGATTTTGCTGCAGCATGGTGAAACTCATCTACAACAATATAATCATAATAATCATAGGTTGTTCTGTTTTTCTCTAAAAGCCCAGATGAGTTGAGTGACTGAATACTTATAAAAAGATGTTGGATATCATTAGGACGTCTGCCATCAACATAAAGCTCACCAAAATTAAAATCATTGAGTACTTCTCTGAATTTCTCAATGCTCTGTTCAAGTATTTCTTTTCGATGTGCTACAAAAAGCAGCCTCGCGCTTTCATTATCTTTTTTGAATCTCTTATAGTCGAACGCAGCTATAATTGTCTTCCCGACACCAGTCGCGCCGACGACCAGATTTTTATATCTGCCAAATAGTTCTCTCTCAGCAGCAAGATGGTCAAGTATCTCCTGCTGGTATACATACGGTCTGAAAGATAGATGCAAGTTCCTATTATTGCTCTTACTTTCTTTTGGATATGACAGCTCATACTGAAGCTTCTGTCTGCATTCTTCATCGGTCGGATCGAATGTTTCAAAGGTATCATCATTCCAGTATGTCTCAAAAGAGACTTGAAATTTCTTTACAATATCAAACGATTCTTTTTCAGTAACTTTAATATTCCATTCAAGACCACCAGTTAGTGCAGGGTTGGAAAGATTGGAAGAGCCTATGTATGCCGTTGAGAAGCCTGTCTTTCGATTAAACAAATACGACTTTGCATGCATGCGCGCATGATTTGTCTCATAGTTTACTTTTATTTCAGTGTTTGGAAGTTGTGACAACTCAAGAACAGCTTTATAGTCTGTTGCTTTTGTATATGTGGTGGTGATAATCCTAAGTCTGCTGCCAGGTCTTGAAGTAAATTCCTGAAGTTCCTTAAACATTGGACGAATTGCGCTCCACTTTATGAATGCCACCAGCAGATCAACAGAATCAGATGTCAGTATTTCCTTTTTCAATTCAGACATCATGCTGGGCTCATTAGGCGATCCGGTAAAAAGTGCATTTTCTGTAATAGAAGTCTCAGGACGTAAGTTTCCTTGGTGCTTGATGCTTCTTGCCGAATTAAGCTTATTGTATAGAGCAGTAAGGATTTCTCCTTTTTCAAGGATTTTATTATCTACAAAGTCTGTTTCTTCAGTGTGTATAGCAATTTCCTCAATAATGTCATTGCATAGCTTGATCTGAGCAACTAGTGCTTCTTGATCATGATTACTGCTAAAACTTTCTCGTATATAGCGCAATCCCTGCTGGATAACAGAAGATATATAAATAGAAAGAGCACGCCTCGCATCATCAGCTTTGAGTGACTCTTTGAAAATATCATAGTCTTCCTGGTCAAGCTCAGAAAGAGCTGCATCCACCTTATTATTTATAATCTGTTCATAAATACCATCATTTAGCATAGTAACTCTATTTTTTCTTCTGCTTATTTTTATTGTCTTTGGTGAAAGATTTAGCAAGGGCTGCCAGTACCTTACCTATCGATTCCAGCTCTACTTTTCCATTACTGTCAATAGATAATTTTTTCAATGCATCTACAATGCCTGGCAGGTAATCCTCAAACAAGTTCGTTATTTCTGCGTCCCAATCTACCGTTGTCAGTTCAATCTCTTTGTTGTAGACCTTCTGGAACAAAACATTACTGACTTCGCCCGCACCGAGTGTGATCGCACCTGCTACTGCAGCATTTAATACTGTGGCTGCCACATTTATCCCGGGGATCGCTTTAATTGCATTTAACAGATTCCGACCTGCCATAGTTGTAGTCCCGACTTTGAGGATCGTATTAATGATCTCATTCGATGCATCATCCTGTATGCCATATATTTTTGCAACGCCAGTAAGCATGCTTGTCTGGATAGGAACAAGTATAGTTGCATCCGGAATCGGTAATGGAATAGCGCCAACAACTGTTGCACCTGTTGCAGCACTGGCAATCAATGTATTTGCCATTGAATTCTTTATTTTGAGATCAATTTCTTTGATTGCTGTTTTACTTATTGCCCTTGCCTCAGGCACTAATTCTACAGTCCTGTTTATTAAAACATCCAGCCCCATCGGAGGAACAGTGACTGTATTATCTATTTTGTATTCCATTGCTACTACAGGAATGATATCTTTTACATTCAGCGGTCTCCTGTGATTTGTATTGTATTTATCGATCGCTGCCTTAGCCATGTTGATATTCTCAGAGATCTCCACCCGCGAATATGACTTCGTAAATACAACAATGACCGGAACATTTTTCCAGCTGTTAGTTACACTTTTTATATATCCAAGAACTTCCTGATCGATCCTCTTAGTCGTCCCATCGATGCAGAACCAGATCATATGAATGAGCTTCTCAACATTGCTGGTTCTGACACCTTCCATACTGAATTTTGCTATATCCCTCTTTATACGGTTTTGTTTGAAAATACCGTACTCAAATCCAACGGTATCGATCATACGGAAAGGCAGCACCTGATTTTGATAAATAGCTATTTCTTTCGTTACTGCTTCCCCTATACCGGTCGGAGCCTTGTTTGCTTCTAAAATCGCATTGATAAGCGTGGATTTGCCGCACCCTGATGTACCAAGAATCAGCACATTTATCTTGTCGTCATTCATCGCTATTATCTGCTCATATTGTGGAATCCATTTTTTCGGTTTTTTAATGACGGCCATTTTGCACCTCCAACCGATCTATGAAAGATTTCAACTTGCCTTATTCATTTTCTTCAAGGTATCTGACACCTTTTCCGGTCTGTAAAGCATATTCAATTTCTGATTTCGTACTCTCACCAATATAGCCACCAACATTAATGACAAATATTTCGTCAGCCATATCGATCTTGCGCTTGTGCATATCATCAAGCATTTCTTTCGTTTTGGTCAGCGTACCCTCGTCCATGTTCTCCCAGACTTCACTGTCACCCGAGTGACCGAAAAGGCCAACACTGATAACAATGTTACCCTCAAGAGTCAGACGCTTCTGAGCCTCCATGAATTCATCTTTGAAGCGGGTACTGCCGCAAAGTGTTATTACCTTGTATTTGTCTATCATATTGCTTTTTCCTTATTCATTGTCTTTACGCTTTATCAATGAACTTGCTCATATACTCTCTGAGTGCCGGATCGCAGACATAAACGAATGTGCCGCGAATACCTCGGGTCATGAGGGGCACTGCATATGTTTTACTAATTCTTTTTTGTTACTCCCCTCATCCTGCTTAATATCAACAGGAACCATGTGCATATTTCTTCATTAAGTTCATATGGACCCGCCCAATGTGTAAGGTATCTCCAATATGAAAAAACTGCTGATCCAAGAAGATCCACATCATCTATCTCATTGATTACTGATTGCAGTTTAGTGTTATGGACATCAAAGCAGCCGGGATATTGTCTTTCAAATTCAGCTCCACCATCCATCTGAAACCCTAACTCATTACAGTCTTCGCCAAAGTAGAAGTCAAAATCCTTATCATTTCCGGTTGAGAAAAAATGGATCCATTTTTCTGTGAAAAGGAATATAGCCTTCTTTCCTTCGTAATCCGGAGCCATTTTGCTGTCGAAGCCCCAAAGACTATATACCGGAATGTATCTTCTTAGGAGTTTAGTCACCGGAACTGGTGTATTATCGTATATAGTTCCGATCTCATTTCCTATCAACGGTCCTGAAAAATTACTTCTTTTGTCTCCTTCTCTAATAATTAAGTCCCAGAATCCGCAATCTGTTACATCATAGTCAGGATAAACGTTCCTCATGATGTTAATAAGAAACTGTGCTTTCCACTTGCCAATATTCATCTGCTTTTTCCTGCAGAATCCTTTTTCCGCAACATATTGCTCATAATTTCTCGCAGAGAACCACACCCTTCCGGAAGAAGATACTGTCAGATGTTGTTCAACTTCATCAGACTTATCCGGCATAGGTCCATAGCAAATATTGTTGCTGATCAATTTAAAGCTTGTTGTTCCCATTATTTTTTAATAAATTTCCAAAGCAATCCTTTTCCGACTTTTTTTGTTGTGCCATCAGGTAGCGACAATTCAATTTTATCATCCGCAACTGACAATACTCTGCAAGTTCCCCACTTTACGTGGTTTATAGTATCACCTGCCTGTAAACCCAATTCTAATATTGGCGCTTCCTGAGTTTTCTTTTTGGGACTTCCATAGAATGATTTTATTCCAGTATCATATGGTTCCTTGTCCCCGGATTTTCTCGTAATAGTTCTCTGTATATATGAATTACCAATGTCTTTTTCAATCAAAATAGATTTGATGGGGTCGCCTTTTGTACCCATGCCTATATTGCTGACATCAACAATAATAGAATCAACTTCTGCATGATAATTAATACAGTAATTTTCAATTTCCCGGATCAGCCAGTCATTCTCACCCAACCATGATATAGCACTGTCGCTTTGCCCAATAACATAATACTTCTTTTTTGTAATTCCTATAAGTGCTGTCTTTCCAAGGTTTTTATGAATCAGAGTTTCCAATTGCCCTTTAGTCTTGTACCCGATTGAGTCCTCGACATATCTGATAACCTCTTTAACTGTAGGCCTTATTCCGGAAATACTATCACTTAAGTTTTTCTTTACTATAAATACTTCCAGAGCTTCACCAATAGAATCCACTGTTTCATCAGTTATATAGCGATTCAAGGATTCTCTGATAGAGAATCTTTTGTTTAAAGCTTTTATTGAATCTGCTATATATGGCTCAAACTCATCTAAATTTTTACACAGTCTATATTCGAGATAATGATTTACTATATAGAATTCCAGCAGTGTTCTGGCCTGCTCCTCTGTTATTTCATCATTTTTATCAGCTACTGCGAGCATAAGGAGATTCCTTGCAGTAATTGCATAATAAAGGTCAAACAGCCCGCTTGTTCTCCCCTCTGGGATGTAGCTAAATGCGTAGCATACAAAAGCAATGGCCTTTATGTATTCTTCTGTTGAAGCAATTTCAATATACTTCTCGTTCAAGACATCATTAACGGTCGATTTTATAAATCTAATGATCCTCTTCTCCCCTTCATTATCAAGGGGTTTCTTTTGACTATCATCCTGCCTGTTTTTGTTTCCTATCTCGGTCTCATCTTCAGTATTATTCTTTGGAGTACTATTTCTGCCTCCGGACGATAGCAGTCTTTTAAGGAAACTCAAGCTTAGCGATCCGGCTGTTTTATAGTTCTCGAATTCCTGTCTTTCCTCCGAGGTAGGTATTCTTGGCGGTATCACATATTCTATGATCCCCTCCGGTGCTTCTTCAGAGTCCTCCTTGTCGACTTCTGCTTTTTTGTTTTGTCCGAATAAGGCTGAGAGCTCCTCTCTTCTTTGGTGTTCACTTACACAAAGGGCAAGATATTTTCTGAGTGAGATCAAATTCTCATAGAATTCATTATATTGGGGATATTCATATACTTTGAGTGTTCGGCTGGGACTATCTGCGTTTCTGCTTAGCTCAATTTCTGTTTTATTCTGTATCCAGCATATGATTTCATATTTGCATTCACCATCTTCAAGGATAAGAGTCAATAAATCACTGACATGTGATAAATCTGCTGCTTTTAACATACAGACAATATGTCGTTCTCCCGGGTAGTACTTTAACGCTACTTCTGACTCTTCACACCTCACAATAAGGCCCTTGGGATCACTCAGGCAGCCTATTACAAGACTGATATTTCCATCCTCATCTATCTGTCCATACTTATAGTGATATTTCCCTTCACTTGTGAATCCAGTTATATCCAGCAGATCGCATTCAACATCGACCCCGTTCTCTACTATTATGTTGTCAAAAAAATAATCAAATTCTTTAGTTTTTCCTTTCTCCAGAATGTTGCATTCTACGTTCCCGCCTTCATTAGGGGTTTTCACCAAAGCAGCCAGAGTACAGTTTGCACTGCCATATAGAACCCAGGAATCCTTTGATGATTTGAATCTGATTACTTTACCGTGATAAAAGTATCTGGATTTTGGATTTTTAAATCCATCAAACGCCTTCACAGCAAGTCTATTAATTTCAGCGGATTTTCTTGTGTTGAACCGGCTTTTATGGTTCTGTATATAAACATTTAATGAGGCTTTGGGGAAACGTTCTCGCATTATGCTCAAAGCACTAAGATCATTGTCATAAAAAGGTACAGCGATATCCACAGACTTTACATCACTCATAAGCTGTGCCGCCTGCTCCAGGATACCAGTATCCATATTATGTATAAAAACTGCTTCTGCCAAACCGGTCTGATTGGTCTGACTCAGATAAGGAATGCTTTGAACCTCGCGCATTAATTCGTTATCAAGTCCATATGACATTTCATATGATTTCATAAGAAAACTTACTGCAGCCTGGATCAACGGAAGAAATTGAGAATCATCGCTGGTGACTTCAAAAGCATTAAAAATCTCATTATTCGTTATATAACCACTATACGTGCAGTTAGCACTTGAAATAATCAGTTTGGCCCTATCCTGCGCCAGAAGAAGTATCATCTTGGGATGATACGCGCCTGCTATACTTACAGGATTGACTGAATATTTCTTTCCAAGCAGAACAGCAGGTTTTCTTATTTCTGCTATACCCTTATTCAGCTCCTTTGCATCAACGATAAGAGCGATTTTTCTTACTCCATTACTGTAAAGCCTGTTAATTATAAAGCGCTCGAAAAATTCCACATCGATATTAAATGTGGTAATAAGAGCTATTTCATACCCCGTACTCTTTTCTATTTCCTCAAGTGCTTTATAGTTATCCATTTCAGTCGGCTATTACATCAATGTCCTTCATTATTTGAAATAAATTGATCAGTCTTATCCCTTGAAAATCTGTTGTGGGATACTTCCCTGTTCTTGCATACTTTTCGTCCACCTTTTCAAATATATATCCATCAAGGCTTCTTGATCTCAAGACCTTTTCAAGTGCAGTCACTTCATTCTGATACACGATCCACTCTCTCATGATAAACTGCAGTAAATCTATTATGGGGCGTGCTTTCCACTCATCAACCAATTCAATCAGCTTATTTACTGATACTTCACCTCCGATGCTTAGATGTCTAGTTTCGATATCCTTCCGGTCCTTAAATCTATTGTATACAGAAAGAATAATCCTGATTCCCGTATCGCAGTTTCTGCTTGTATCCCTTACACCTCGGTATCCCTGTTCTATCAGGTTTTCTCTTTCATCAAAATCGAAATTGCACGATGGAAGGAGCGACTCTATTGTCTGATCAAGATCCACATTTTCCCAACTTGAATCGCTAATGAGATCACCGACCAATTGATCCATCGTTTTGGGAACAACAAGGGAATCGACCATCGCTTTACATATCATTTCAATTGCCGTAGTGAAGTATTGACGCCCCACCACGACTTCCCAAGCCTTCACTACATATTCCAAGGTATCAGGATAGTCATATTTATATTTTCCTCTTGGAGAAAAATAGTCATATAACACTTTCCGAATTTCCTTTGCCCCTGGATTTTTAATCTGATAATCATGGTACAGAAATATCAGATAATCCTTCGATTCAATCAAGTACTTGTTATCCAGAAGTTCATTGAATCGTTCTTCAAACAATTCTCTTCTGAGAATCGCCTTACATTCATCAAATCCATTTAGATCGAGCCTTACAACAGACCCCAGTTCTTCGAGTATAGGCCTTGGTATTCCGGTATCTTTGAATCTGTATTTTTTATAGTATTCAGTCTTCTTTATGACTCTTTCGAAGGCCTCTCCCATTTCAGTTCCGAGCCCTTTCGTAAGTCTGTTCATCCCGGATATAGGGTTCCCTTCACTGTCTGTATCAGTTGTAAATCCAAGTGTTCTGCAGCCAGCGTTGTAATACTGCATTCCGCCGAGATATGAAACAAAATAATCTCGATTATACTTAAATAGCTCGGATTTGTTTAGTTTTAGGTCATTAGAAGTCTTTTCGATTCCAACAAGGTTTTTCGTATCCGGGCTATTATTAATCAGATTGCCCAATACAAAGTAATAGTCATTCTTTTTAACATAATCCTCATTAAATCGTCTGCCGGCATTTTTGCCGAAATCCGTTTCTCCTGAATTCTGATAAAAGTCATAATAATTCCATATCAAAAAAATCCAGTAGAAAGCACGATAAGTAACCGTGTTCACTACCGGACATAATTCGGCCTGCAATGTAGTCTGCGCTCCTGTTATTCCGAGATTGTCTCTGTTTGTAGTATTCGGAGTGTGGTCATTTAATTTTGGACCCTTTTTATACATCATGTCACGTGTTGTTTAGCTTAAGTTTTATAATGTGCTACTATGCACCTATATATGTAAGCTATTTTTTTGCTTTATATTCTTTCATGTTTCCACTGGATATTATAATTTTCGTATGATTGTTGTTCTTATTACAGCTGCCTTGCCGCCAATGTTCACAGCGTATGTATCGATTTACCGTAAAGCGCTATTTCGCTTTAACGGTCTTGGTCTTCCATGCTGAAACATGTTTACCATTTGTATCATATCTGTATGCACGGATACGAACCCAATACTTCTTTTTCGATTTGAGTCCCTTTATTTTTTTTGAAGTCTTCTTTTTACTCGCTGTAGCTTGCTTTACTATATTTTTGAAACTTGAGTCTGTACTGACCTGAATTTCGATTCCTTGGATTTTCTTCTTCTTTGCTTTGCTTATTTTTTTCCATTTTACAATAGCGGTTTTTTTGGATGCTTTCGGTTTTTTTATAGCAATAGCAGGCAAATCTTTTATCTCAGGTACTTGAGTCGGAGTAACACTTTTTTGCTGTGGTTCATTCTGTTTGTTTACGGGATCATACGTTGCATAGCATTCTATTGTGCCTCCACATCCCCGTCCTCCGTTTAATGATGTCCATAAAGAATAAGCTGTGAAATAATACTTCCCTGCAGGAAGTCGAACTGTTATTTTTTGCATTTCATCAGTTGTCTCGTGCAGTTCCTTTGACGCTATTGTTCTTTTCTCCTGTTCCGCAGTATATTCTGTTAAATCCGGGCTAGTCAAAATAGCAAAATAGGTCGGATTGCTCAGATGAACATATGTGAATCTAAAGTAATAATTAATCGTTGATTCTTCTGAAAGTTCAAATTCTTCCATTAGTCCACCAAAATGACAAGTATATGTTAATTTGTTTTCTACGTTTATTTTCCAAGTATGACTTAATATATCAGTGTCATTACTAAAAAAGGATGTTCTTGCCGGGATACTAGGAAGATGATCTGATGAATAAAGCGGAGTAAAATCAGTAAACTGAGGCTGGAAATCACTTGCAGCGAAAGATGTCGATACACTCGCAAATAACAGGCAAGCGATAAGTGATAATACCATTAGTGATCGTTTTTTCATTGTTCTTCCTCCTTATTACCCATTTATCCCTATGAACAATCATTAATTATCTGCTTTTGTAATTCTGATATGCTATTATATCATTTCCAAGTGCGACAATTCTCAACAAAATCATTCAGTCTGTAAGATAAAGTCTAGAAACTACTGTTGCTTAATTATCTTTTCCATAGTCATCACTTTATTTCTTTTTCTTGGATAGCCTGTCAACGTAAATGTCAACGAACGCAAAAACACTTTTTCATTTTTCAGGCAACCTTTTCCGTCCGAAACACTTTTTTATCCTTTTTTATCCTTCGTTGACGTTTTTCGTTGACATCAGAATCAAAAACCCAGTAATTTCAATGCTTTCAGGCATTCCCAAATCTCATTTTCATGTCAACGAAATTTCAACGAACCTTGTCAACGGAGCTGCAAAAATCAGAATGGGATGTCCTCGCCCATGGTCAGCTGCGAAAAATCACAGTTCGTTGACGCCCCTTCGTTGACATCCCCGGTCCTTTCCCAGCCCTTCTGAGTACCATAATCAGAGCCGAACCTACGCGGCTTGTCGAAGTATCTCCAATCTTCCAGTGTCCCATCCCTGATGAGCTGGTTCATTATGTCATTTATCTCATTCGTCTGCCATCTCTGCGGCTGGGAGTATTCATTATGAAGTGCTTCCCGAAAGAGCATCTTTGAGCAGACCTTGTCTCCGGTGAAGTCCTGCATGAATGACAGGATCAGTCCTGCATCAACGTCTTCCTGTGTAAACATCCGCTGTCTCTGTCTCACCTCAGCCTCGATCTTAGGAGATAGCTTCAGGCTGATTTTGCCGCTGCGCCAGATCTCCATGACCTCAGCCCACATCTGACGGATATACTCTCTGGAATATTCCTCATCGTCCAGTATGAAGACCTCTGCTTCGCTCTCCTGACAGGCGATCGGCAGGAACCGTCTGTTCCCTGTCCTGTCACTTGGAAGGAAACTGATTTTGTTTGTAGTCCCTGCGAACACACACTGCCTCGGTCTGTCCTTCGGATAGCGCTCATAAGGCGTGCGATAGATCTCTTTCTGACGTGACAGGAAACTCTTTATGGCTTCGTTGCTTTTTGCATTGTTGGTGGCAAGCATCTCTGAAAGTTCGAAGATCCAGTGACCCTGGATCTTCTCATAGACCTTGCTGCTCTCCAGATCCTTGAGGTCGTCCGTGAACCATTCATCATCTACCGCAAGAAGCCTGAAGAAAGTAGATTTCCCTGCTCCCTGATCTCCGACCACGCATATGATATAGTCGAACTTGATCCCCGGTCGGAAAACTCTGGAGATCGCTCCGAGCATGAAGAACTTCAGGATCTCATATGTGTAGTCACTGGCATCAGCTCCAAGGAAATGCCTGAGAGCATAGCGCACACGCTCCTGCCCGTCCCACTGCAGACTGTTCAGGAAGTCCCTGATCGGATGATAACTGTCCCTGTTCGCTGTGATGTGGATCGCTTCTTCGATTAGCTTAATGGAACTGATGCCGTAAGTCTTCTCACAGTACAGATGGATGTTATAAAGGTCATTGTCCGTGATAGCTTTTCCGAAGCTGCCGCGATCCCACCCGAGCGATCTCACTATATCTACTCTCTGTGTCAGTTCGTTGAAACGGATCGCTCCTCTCAGCAGCGGATCATTCGACAGGATCAGCTCTGCATTCGTGATGCTATTTTTCGCCTTGCCCTTCTCGGTCAGATCCAGAAGATGGAGCACCCTTTCCTGTTCCTGTACCGAATTCATTCTGATCACCTTCCTCTCTCATTTCTATCAGCGCTCTGTCTGCTCAGCTCGTAAGCAGCTGCACGCTTCTCTGCTTCTTCTTTTGCTTTCGCTAGTCTCTCCTGAACTGCTGTGATCTTTTCCTGTCTCCGTTCAGGAGTGAGTGCTTCACCGTCCGGCTCAAGCTCAGGGAGATACTTCCTGACAAAGGATCTGACTTCTTTCAGCATTTTAGCTTCCTCTTCCTGCGGTCTTATCTTCTCGGTCAGTCCATCCAGTTCTGTCTTCAATGAGGACAGCTCGGATCGCAGGACATCACCGTTGTAATCCTGATCCGGCAGATTCTTACGGATATATCTGTCAGACTTCTTCCATGCATCCAGATCATCCTTATGGTCTTTGGCGAACTTCTCTTTCCTGACTTTCCAATGGATGATCAGGTATTCATCGTGGACAACATCTAAAGAAGCACGGCGGTCACCGTGCTCTATCAGTTTCTCTATCGTCTCGATCCTGCTGCTGAGCTGCTTCATCTGATCTCGTATCGGAAGTCCGTTCTCGTTCAGTTCGGTCAGTCTTGTGTCAAGATCCTCGACAGTCAGAACATCGTTGTCATGCATATAACTTGTGACCTCTTTGAATTTGTCATACTCGCCTTGTGTAGTGACCTTTCTTCCTCTGCGGTCAGTGATGCTCTCCTCGAAGCTCTGAACCAGAAGTTCTACGAGAGGTACTTCCTTCGGCTTCATGTCGAGTTCCGTTATCGCCTGTCTGATCTCATCGATCCAGATCATCAGTCTCGCGATCGTTCGTCTGAGAACTTCCATCAGCTTGTTGGCAGCCTTGATGTCTCGGTTGAGATTGCCGATGTTGGTCATGATGCCTCTGAGTTCCATTGCAGTCACGGCAGGTCCCATGTGTACTGTCGGGATCATGTCGATGCCCTGACGTTTGTAAGACATCATGTTCACTCTCTCGGATCGTCCCGCTGCTTCAAGGTATCTATTCTGTGTCACTTCCCATGCGTGTCTCCAGATCTCAGCGTTACCCCAATCGTTCCAGTCGACAGTCGGCACTTTGCGGAACTTCCACTTACCTTTCTCATCACGGATACGATCACCGTTATCATCGAGGAGATATTCTCTGTGAGCTTTCTCCATCCATCTTCCCTTATCGTCCATCGGTCGCATCGTCAGCATGACATGAGCATGAGGATTGTGTCCGGGTGGTTCAGGATCATGGATCGCTATATCTGCTATCATGCCTTTCGACACGAACTGCTCAAGGCAGTGTTCTCTGATCAGAGCGACATTCTGCTCCATCGACAGCTCTATCGGCAGAGCGATCTCGAACCTTCTCGCAAGCTGTGAGTTCCAGCTGTTCTCAATCGTTTCGACAGCATTCCACAAGGTGTTTCGGTCAGCGTACTCAGACGGTGCATTTGACGGAAGCAGGATCTCGGTGTAAACGATGCCCCTCTTGTCGCTGTAATGCTTTGTTCGGTTGGTCCGTTCATCGAAGAGACGTTCCCCCGATTGGTAGGCAGCTTGAGCGACAGCAGACTGCCCTTTCCGTCTCGTACTTATCTTTATCTTGTAATGTGGGCATGGCATTGTTCATCAACTCCTTTCCTTACTGCCCAAAGAATAAAAAAAGACCGCATGCCCATCGCAGACGGTCAGTGCAGTGATATGCGGTCATGACTTGCGTTCCCGAGGCTACCGTAGCAGCCAAGGGATGCAAGTCACCCAAGGGGTAGCAGGCTATGCCTGCGCAGGGGAGCGGCAGCGTCCCCTGAGACGGAAGGCATAAAGAGTGCCTGGAGTCAGCCCCTCCGGCAAGGAGCCTTCGGAGAACGCAATCGCACATCCCGAAGGGGTGTGTATAATTGCGCCCCTTTTACAAAGGGACTTACTCCTTCTCTGCTGGCTCATCAGTCTGTTCCTTGATGCGGTTCAGGATCTGCATCACTTCCGGTATCCGGAACAATGTTCTGAAGAACTCATCGATTTGTTCGTTAGTATACTCTTCAGGTGGCAGATACTGTTCAAGCATCGCACCATGAGTACAGAGACGATGGGTGCGCTCCTTGCGTGCAAGTTCCTTTTCCTGCTGCCGAAGAGCTTTGAATTTCTGATTCTTCATCTTCAGCTCATTCTCGATACGCTCACGCGCCGCCTGCACCTCCTGAACTGTCTTTTTCTTTGCCACGATCTCACCTCCTTTCTGTATTTACGCAAAAAACTAAAAGAGCCCTCAACTTAACCTCAAGTTGAAGGCAGCATTTTTCATAATAATGAAACACAGCTACAGTCATTTATTGTGAACTATAGCTATATTTCAACAAGACTCTCAAACAAGACCTCATGTCAGAGGCGAGAGCGATAGTTTGTTTAGTATCTGGTTTTACAAGGCTCTCAAACGATAGGGAGACTTCGCCTGTGTCACCTTTAGTTTGTTTAGTATCTGGTTTTACAAGGCTCTCAAACACTTCACATCCGAATCATATACTGTTGAAAGTTTGTTTAGTATCTGGTTTTACAAGGCTCTCAAACTATTCTGCTCAAGCTGTGCGGATTCCCTTAGTTTGTTTAGTATCTGGTTTTACAAGGCTCTCAAACTAAGCGGACTAACAGCGCATGAGATGGTGGGTTTGTTTAGTATCTGGTTTTACAAGGCTCTCAAACATAAAACTCAGTAAGATCATTATTTCTTTGTTTGTTTAGTATCTGGTTTTACAAGGCTCTCAAACTGCAGACCTTTCGCCTTGCGAGAGTTTCCGGTTTGTTTAGTATCTGGTTTTACAAGGCTCTCAAACTACGTAGCCATGTTACTCCACTTCCTGCGGGTTTGTTTAGTATCTGGTTTTACAAGGCTCTCAAACCATTTACTATCACTTGAAAGTCTTTGCGTTGTTTGTTTAGTATCTGGTTTTACAAGGCTCTCAAACGGACAGCACCCCTTCATCGTTCAGCATTGGTTTGTTTAGTATCTGGTTTTACAAGGCTCTCAAACTGCCCGAAGAAGTAACAAGCGAATCAACAAGTTTGTTTAGTATCTGGTTTTACAAGGCTCTCAAACCGGCTTGTTGTTTTGTTTAATGCTTGCTCGTTTGTTTAGTATCTGGTTTTACAAGGCTCTCAAACCATCGTTGGAAGTTCCGCAGAATACGCATTGTTTGTTTAGTATCTGGTTTTACAAGGCTCTCAAACCGCTGTGTGAATCCTGCTTTCTTCCTGCAAGTTTGTTTAGTATCTGGTTTTACAAGGCTCTCAAACTGGTATCGGACAGTGATAACCCGCAGATTGTTTGTTTAGTATCTGGTTTTACAAGGCTCTCAAACCTCAAATATTTATGAACAGTCATCACCAAGCCTTATCCATGGTGCGAACATGGTGTTATTCCAGATTTATTCGGCATTCATCTTTATCTATAATTATGCATTCTTCCCCCTTCAATTTGTAATTAAATAATCCTTCTATATCCAATATGTAAAGATGCTCATATGCAAGCTCTCCATAAAAACTACTTAACTCATCTGCTGCCATGAACTGTTTTAGATTTGCAAATATAAAGCACTCTATACCTATCACCCTATGAACTAGTTTGCAGTATGATAATAGTTTATCTACAGCGCCTTCTCCATAATCATCAAATCTTACTTTATATGCTTTTGCCAGTGATGAAATATCCGGGTCCGTCTCATAATCAACTGGATAAGGTATTCTTTCAATTATTGCATCAATATAACTTATTATTCTGGAATTGATCTCAGAAGTAATCTCATAGAGCTCTTCTTCCGCTATCATTACCATTTCCTGATAGAGTTTTTTAAGAAGTCTCTTTTCATTAGGTGTGACTGCATAAGGATTGATTATCAATTCCGAGCATTTGCAAATCTGAAGCTCTTTCCCATTATCAGAGAGAATGATATTTCCATTTTCTCCATTGATCTGGCTCCATAATCCCTGCATCACATTTCTGAGGACTGCGGGCGACTCTATACATAAACAGAGCGGCGTATCGGCTTTTATCTCTATCTCTATGTCATAATCATTCAGTAACAGTCTCATAGGATTATCAGCTTATCGTCATTATCAAGAAAACCGGTTCTCTTATCACCGACTATAAATTCAATCCTCGCAAATTGTTTTTCAGTGACTCGGAGTGCCATTACTGCTCCTTTCGTAGGTCTGTTTCGCCTAATACTAGCTATTATACTATCTGCTGCTGTCGAATTCGGAACAATCTTATTGTAAACAGATTGCTGCATCATAACAAAGCCAGATTTTATCAGGAACCTTCTGAACGTTCTGTACTCTTTTTTATCAGTACTCGTAGCAATCGGCAAATCAAAGAAAACTATGACGCGCATATACCTATAACTCATACTCGAAGAACCGGATCCTGCATAAATCTTGCTGTTCTATTGCATCAAATATGCTTTTACAATATATCTTTATCGAGTTGATCAATGTTTCTCTCCTTCCATTGATCATCACTTCACGCTGTAATTGCATTTGCATCTGTCTTTTTTCATCGCTTTCAAATGACTGCGGTTTCATAATAGACACTTCAAAATCAATTATCGGTCTAAATGGTTCCATAAGATCTGAGGCAAGGTTGAAATGATTGAACATATTGTCGTGGTACAGCCCAAGCTGAGTAATATAACCATTTGCAACTATCTCTCTATTGAAGGCTGACAGAATAAGACTGTATCCGTAATTCAATGCTGCATTGATACTGTTAGCTTCTGTCCGGGTAAAACTCATTCCGAACAATGCGTTGAAATACACCTTTGCGGCATGACCTTCCCTGTTGGTCCTATCTGCAGGCTGGATCTCGCCAGCATAATGCCACAGGAGTTCCGCTTCACTTTTCCCCAATACTCAAGATGCCTTGCTTGATTGCGTATTTTTTCAGTCACGATCTCAGTCCAGATCATGGTCTTTATCTGCTCTGACCAGGCTATCTGCTCTCTGATTTTAGCACTCGTATCATGTGAGCCGTAATACGGAATCAGTTCCGATGAGGGATTCCTCTTTTCATCACAAAAGATTACTTTGATCTTCTTTTTCGTTAGTTCCGATATCAGCGCAGCAGTAATGGAAACTGATGTCGTTTCTATTATCAATACGGATATCTCATCCAAATGAACCCTGACTGTTTCCGCTTGACGTACCACAATATGACCAAGCTGATAGTCCAGCTTTGCGCTATTGGAAATCACTACAGTACGCCATCCCATCAGACTGTCCTTAGATCAATAACCTGCTCTGTTATGCCAAGAACAGTCTTGTTGATAAGCAGACATTCAGTGCAATTAGAAATATTCTTTCCAGGTTTCATTGTTCCGGTGTGCTTCGACCCTCCTATTTTTTCTAAATTTGCCTGAGAATCTGCTCCAATCGAGCTAATCCTCAATATCTGCAGAAGAAGAGAACATTGATTATCTAAAGTCATGTCTCTAAACGTTTTTTCTCCCTTAATGAGCCTGTCTCCTATAGGGTTTGGTCTCCTTGAATATATACCTTTGGTATGTTTTTCCTTCAATTGTTTATACAATTCGATATTATCCTCGGTATTGATTTCACTTGGCAAGCGACTGGTGTCTCGATATATCTCGAGTTTCCTGATATATTTGACCCACTTAAAGGTCATGCATAAATTCACAGCATTCCTGAAAACGAGTTGGTCACCTGTTTTCCCTGAAATGTGTACGTCGAAACCATTCCACCGGATAAGTGACTGAAGAGGTATCCTTTCAACTCTTACAGAAAAGTCTACCAATCCCTGATTCGCCAGATAGTTTGTCAGATTTTCTGGATCTTTCTTTATTCTTTCGGCAACATAGAGCGGAACAGCTTCAATGGTTCTTATACGTTTATTTCTGGAAGTATGCTCAACCAGACAGAAATAAGCAGTAGAAACATTGCTGAATCCACCATATTTTGTTGCTTCGGCTAATTTCGTATCAGTAGATGTCTTGAGAGGTATATATCCATATCCCGCTGCCTTTTTCTTACTGTAAAGAGTCTGATCCGCAAGACCTCCGTGTCCGGTAAACGACTGTCTTGTCATCAATGGAGTGTTTCTTGCCATTATCCTCCTGACAGTCTCTATCGTTCCGGGAGCACCACCCTTTCTCGATGCGATCCATGCGGTTTTCCCATTTCTTTTCACATCGAAGTCAAACATTCTGTTGAGATTGTATTCCCTGTTTTCATCACTCTTACCATATTCATTCCTAATATAGTTCCTAGGATCTTGGGTGAACTTGGTATAGTAAACATTTCCAACCACTATATTGAGGTAGGCATCATTCGCATGGTGAAAATCATTAGCGATCCTGGATTTTGGCAAGTCATACCTATGGCGAAACTCAGCAACATTCGAAGCCTTTGAGTACACGATTTCTGTATCAGGAAGCACCTGCTTTAAGAGGTCTGCAACACCCTTCGTTCCCTGTCCTGTTTCAACCAGTTGCCTTGCGATAAAATCTGCTTTCTGATCATCAGTGAGTTCCTTGTTTCCTGTCAACCTGCGGTATTTTTCCTCGGTGATAAGACCTTTTTCTTTCAGATATCTCCAAAGTGCTGTCACTTCCGGATCATTGCGGATAGACCTTTCGAGTGGATAGTTATCACTCTTTTCTGCATTATCCGGCTTGTTGATCAGCACAAGATTATTATGGATACTGTCATCCTTTACAAAATGCCTAGGATATATGTGATCTATATCATACAGGTTGTCATCGAACAGGCTCTCAATATCGATAGGTTTGCCCGTATACATGTCACGCCCCATCTGGGTAATGTACAGATACATCTTCTTACTGCGAAGCCTGCCACTCTGGTCTTCGTTTTCTATAAGGTCTTTCCAGTTTCTGGACTCATCTTTGATATTCTTGTACAACTTAAGAAGCTGCTTCTTTCGTGAGTCTTTTCTCCCTTTATTGCCTTTTTCCTCGTCGGTCCTTGTCATTTCAATGAACAGCCTCTTTGGCCCGCATCCCATGACTTTTTCTGCTTCATGGATGATCTTTACTGTCTGATTGATCATCTTTTTGACCGGCGCTGAGAAATAGAATTCATCCAGCGCTTCTGGTGTAATATCTGACAGAGCAGATAATGCTTGTGATTGCTTCTCCGCAAGAGCATCTTTATATGTGAACAGATCGTTGCTGAGGAGCTCTATAAGATTGTAATTGGTCTCCCATAATGCTGTGATCAGTGGCCTGATCTCGCCTGTTCCCTTTTCTATTCCAGGCAATTGGAGAAACTCTCTGGACAATCTTCCCCAATCCTTGAACCTAATCCTGACTATTCTGTTTAGCTGATCATCCGTCAGACAGTCATATTTCATCGAAAGCTGTTCTTTTACGAGCTTCTGTGAGTCACCGTAAATAGTGCATAGATAAATGATGTCTTCGACCATTGCTTCGCCGGCATCGGTATCTATGACATTTCCCAATATCGATTTGAGTTTCCCGTACGACGCAAGGCTGTTATTGATCTGTATATCTATTCCGGAGATCTGCTCTTTCTCATCAGCCAGGCCTCTCGTTCTCAGATATTCAAACAGAGCATTTCTGGTAACCTTCTTCCCTGTTCTGAAGAGTGTGTTGAAGATGTCCTGCTTCATCTCAAGAGATAGTCTTTCTCCATTCACTCGTATATTATTGATCTCATTAAGTACACAATAACGCTCATACAAAAGAGAAGACTTTGGCAGTACCTTTTCTCCACTTATATAAGTACAGTTGCGTACGAGTTCGGATATAAACCTGCTGCGCGTCTCGTTCATATCTATCTTCTCTTCTATGTTCCAAGGAAGTACCGGTCCTTCATCCTTCCTTACCACCCATCCGTTGCCTCCGTATTTCCTGCTGTTCTCCGTAACAGGTCCAACATAATAAGGAATCTGAAATGAGAACAGCCTCATGATTCTTTCAGCAACGGTAAGTCCGCTTTCATCGACTCCGTTCAGGAACGGAAGATATCCTGAAGCATTCCCAAGTATTACTTTAAGTTCTCTTGCATGTACCTGATTCGGGATCACTCCATTCGATGACGTGAGCTGCTTCGGCATGAACGTTTCATTTTCGATTTCATAAAGGATGTACTTTTTGTCTTTGCATTCAGGATAATTACTAATCTGTTTTTTTACATAATCATAGAAGTCTGCTTTTTTACGGGATTTGAAATCTCTGCGGCGGACTTTACCTGAATTGTATGAATTGACATAAGCACTGTATGATCCAGGAACTTCACTTCGGAACATATTGTCATACTGATTATCGTCACCATATTTTTTTATAAGTTTCTTCAGTAAGCTCAGATCTTTTTTGTGTTTCTCATAGGCTCCTACTCTTGCGAAAGAAAGATAATCATATCCTCCCAGAATCCCTGAAAGAATACCAGCGTCATACATGTCTTTCATCGCTGAAATAAGCTGATATCTATCATCTCCGACAGCTTTGATGACTTTCTCCTCTTTATCATCTTCATAGTCCGCAAAGCTGAATGTGACTTTCTCTATAAGTTCGATGTCTGTGAATATCTTAGATACATCAGCGGTACGACCACTTATAGCTTTGCAACATTCAGCCTTTACCTTTTCACTTTTTTCTATTCCAAGAAGTCTCTCTAATTCCTCGCATTTTTTCGTCTTCGAAAGGCTTCTGTTGCTAAAAACTCCGCTAAGAGATTCCTGATCCTCATCAGGGAAATGGACTCCGATTAGTTCTTCCGCAAGCGAGATGAAATTCTGATAAGCATCCGTAAACCGGATCGTTCCCCCTTCATCACTGAGACTGGAATTAAGAAAATGACCGCGATGCTTGAACATATTGGATACTGCAAGATATACCAATCTGACGTCATATGGCACATGGGCATTCTCTATCAACTCTTTGCGCAAATGAAACACTGTAGGGTATTGCTGATAATATTCCTTATCGGTATATCCTTCATCATTGAAAACACCATTTGGAGTGCTCACATCCGGATCCTTATCTTCAAGATAATACTTGCTGTTATCAAGACGCTGGAAGAAATACGGATCGACCGTTTCTACAGCTTCAGCAAAATAACTCCTCACCAAGTTCTGTCTTACTTGCTCACGCTGTCTCCGTCTTCGACTGACTCTGAACGACCTCCGTTGTTCAGCTGTATCAGCTTCATCAAATTCACGAACTCCCCACAGATCCTTTCCTTTCTTCCGTATGAGATTGTATTCCGTATCTGTAATAGCCCATCCTATTGAGCTAGTTCCCATATCCAATCCGAGATAGTATTCTTCATTACTCATATAACCGTCTCCTGAAACTGATCATCTTTTCCTCACTTGACAATCCGACTCTCGATGATATTATTAGAGTAGGTTTACAAGGCGAGTGCAAATAAGGTTTTAACCGACACCGTCTTCGGACGCCGCATGGTGCGGCACTTTAAGTCATGAGCAATCATGACTTTTTTCTTTATTATAACAGTTATTATTGAAATGCTATATATCAAATAAACTTATTAATTACTTAACATAGCTTTTCGGTTTTTAATCGCAGTATGCTTCTTTGCATATTCACTTGCGGCCTTTCGTCTTTCCTCGCTATATGGAGAAACCAACCGGATAGAAACTCTCTACTTTTTGATTTCGTAGATCACGCTGCCAAACTCGGCATCGTCAACAATCAGCTTGCAAAGATCAGGGTGCTTCTCTGCAAATGAAGCCAGTCTTTTCTTCAGTTCATTATTGAACGTGTAGATCACAGCTATATCTTCTGCTTCATTGATATTCAGTATCGTCTCACGCTCTTCATTTGTTACATTTCTCCTTGCCATTTTTATACTCTCCTTTTTTCTCAAGTCAAAAGCCGCTTTTTGAAAGACTCAAACAGCGGCTTGGATACATATATCCTGTTATTTATTTTGAATGTTAAATTACAGCTCAACAGCACTATAAAGGTGCTAAATTGTATATATTTTTGACGATTTTTGAAAACCACTAACTAAGTCAGTCTTAAAACTTGATCAACAAATCATCTACAGCATCAGTATATCTACCCTCTGCAATCAGTTGATTCTTTAACTCGACCAGAGCCATAACGATTATTCTCACTTCATCGTAATCTAATTTATATTTTTTCTTCATGACACAACCTCTTTCTAATTGTCATCAGCACGATAATGTAGCATTTGTGAACTCATCTGTCCGGATGTCATCTTCATCATACTGCTCTTCCCAGTCAGCTTCGAAAGCTACAGCGTTCAGGATGCATGCGATCAGGTCATCCACAGATCCGCTGAGCAGCTTGTCTATCATCCCGTTGGTGTGCTCTTTGACCCAGTTGTTGACATCCTTTTCCATATCAGCTGAAGCAAAGAGTTCTCCGTCAAAATCCTCTTTCAGGCTTCTTACAAAATCCTCATTGATGCTGTCTTTTATCCTCTCAGCGACTCCGACCGCATTCGCATTCTTCAGTTCGCCGGTCTTCTGTGTCCTCTCTGTGATATCACTGATCACGCTTATCATTTCATCCAGAGAGCAGCCGTCTGATATATATGACAGGATCTCTTCTCTTGTCTTCCCTCCCGCTGCTCTGGCCGCCATGCAAAGAGCTGCTATAACTGACAGTGGTGACACTACTACATTTCCCTTTTTCTCCTTTTCCGCTACTGCTCTCAGCAAGGTTCTGGAGAAGTCATTGTACTTGTCTGTGTATGTAATATAGTTCTTCATATCTATGTCCTCCTTTACTGCCACCAGAATACTATAAAAGCAGCGGTGCACGGTCGCGTATAAAGCGACATTATTCCTGTAAATATACCCTTCTCATTATTTCACTTTTGATAAAGTGTGATTCCTGCTGTCTACAGTATAGGGGTCCTCGTGTCCTGAAAAGAGGACTTGCACTATATTACGCATGGTCGTAGTTAGTGCGCAACAAGTTATGCACGTGCTGTTCGTACTGATAATTGTGCATTTCATCGCATTATCCATTTCATAGTCGCAAGCCGGACTATTATTTGATTATCAAATGTGTACTACTGAATCCACGCAAATGGAAATCCTCAGATGATAATGCTATACTTATGCCGCAACAGGCTGTGCTTATAGTTAAAAGTCAGGAGATTACACGCTAACGTTAATTCATTTCGGAATTACAATAGTATTTCCGGGCCCTATAGTTTTACAGTCACATAAATAAGGATAATGACATGAGTGAAATTAATATTAAACTATCCAGCCTAAAAACAGTGGCCAATGACTTGGAGCAATTGCAGAAAGCATTGAGTCAACCTCAGAATGAGGTCAGGCAATGTGCATTGAAAGATTATATTTCGGTCAGTTCTCTTAATATAAATGCAGTGCTCAAAGGTCTTTCTGAAGATATTAGTATAGAAAAAGAGCAGATGGCGAAGCTGTCATCAGCATTGAAAGAGGTGGTGCGGCTCTATGAAAACACCGAAAAGCAAATACTGGATCAAGGTGGCAAAGGCAAAGTAACAGCAACAGAGTCCGGATCGGCAACAGAGGCCGAAAAGAAAGGCGCTATAGAAAACACTTTGGAAATACTGGAAGAAATCCTGGGGCATGATGCCGTGTCTTTCATCAGCGCTTTTGTTGAGGAACTTGCAAAATTAAACGGCCTTGGTACTGGCCTTGACATTACTGCAGGAATCTTAGATGCTTTGAACTATATGATCGATGACCTTCAGGATGGAGCGACGCTCAATAGTCTTTATGCGAATTTAATCGTATCCGCTGCATCTACACTCCTGGCCATGGGTGCAGGAATAGCTGTAGAGGCTGCTGTCACTAGCGCTATAACCGCTGCCTGTGCCGGAGCAACAGGAGGCGTTGGTGCTGCTATTGCACCTTTTGCTGCTATCATTGGCAAAGCAGCAGGGGCCGGTGCAAGCATCGTTACCGGACATGCAGTGGATGCATTCAATGAAGCTGATTGGGATAGAGATGGAGAGTCCAATCGTGATGAAGTAAAGAACGTTGTAGAAACTATACTTGACTGGAGATATCCACTAGGAGATAACCATACATTCTACTTACCAGAAGGCATCTGATTTCAATCATTTCAAATAAGTGCTAAATTAATAAATCGGAGGTTGTTCATATGAAATATCTTCCACTCGGAAGTGTTGTGCTGACTAGTAGAAGCCCTCATCCTTATATGATTATTGCCAGACAATTTAAAAAGCCCGGAAAGCAGGAATATTTTGACTATCGGGGTGTTCCATACCCGGAAGGTAATACTGTACCAGAGAACATCCATTGTTTTGATCGCGAAGACATAATAGAAATCTTATTCACGGGATATGAATGCGAGATCGAAGATCGCTTCCAGGAATTTCTTTTATCAAGGAGTAATCTGACATGCCAATAATAGTTATCATAATTGTTGCTCTATTTATATTTTCCTTAATTATCCATGTGCTCCTGATACGTTTTGGCACACATATTGGAGAAAAAGGCCATAGAAATGTACTCCTGCAAAATCTGTTCAGCATCATTGAAGCCTTTCTTGTCTTGATTATCAGTTGGTTATGGATCATGAATTACGGGTCGTCAGGCAACAGAATTTATGCCATTTTCACCATAATTATAGGTCTTATCCTTTTGGTCAGTGGCATTATAGGAATAAAAGGAATACTAAGAGAATCACCGGAAGACCTTGTCACAGAGTCCCTATCGGATATCCGCATAACTCCTGCCGGGTACCATAATCAGGACAGAAAACTTGAAGGAATGGCTAATGGAACTCACAGTTGGTTTATGCTCCGCGGTGCAGATAAAGCGCTGGCTAAAAGCATCAAGGAGAGCGGCCAGGATCACGTGACAGTAGTTTACCATTCCTCCAATCGCAGAATCGAATCTATCTACCTGTAGACTTACAGTAATTGTTTACATGGACCATTGCGTAGAATAGCCATTCTACCGTTAACAGAAATGATCCCGATGAATACAGAATCAAAAAGGATCAGGAATTGCATATCCGGCATATGAGGAGGCTTTTATGAAGAATGATGATTTTCTGCCAATCGGCAGTGTGGTAAAGATAAAAGATGCACCTGACCAGCTTTTCATGATTTTTGGCTGGCTGCAGAAAAGTACAGTAAAGGATGAAGTTTATGATTATATTGCAGTGATGTATCCTGAAGGTCTGGCAAATATGCTATTATGTTTTTATTTCAACGACGAGGATATAGAAGAGGTCCTGTTCAGAGGATTCCAGAACGAGGTTGAGCAGGAATACAGGGACTATGTACACCAGCAGATCTACAATTTAGATATATAAACTGCTGTCTGAAATAACGCATGTTATTCATACAGCAGAGTGTATACATGCAGAAATAATTTCCGCCTGTCTCTAAAGGTGAACTAAAGAGACAGGTTTTTTTGTTATCAGAAAAATGTCCTTCAAGGACGTTTTCAGTTGGAACGAATCCGATAGGATCACTCGTAGCGACAATACTATAGTTTTCCTCTCATGCTTGTTCTGCCTATTTTTTTCCCTTTTCTTTTATGGCTTTTTTACAGTAAAATTGTTTTATTAACGAAGCATCGAACGGGTCATCAGATAATCCCAAAATGATGTATTAAAAGGGTTATAAGGAGACATTTATGAAACGGAAGATATTAATAGGAATCATCCCCGCGTTATTGCTGGCATGCATGGTTTTCACTATGACACATGCACCGTACGCTTACGCGGCAGACGGAGATGTTGCGATCATCGTAAGCACAGGAAAAGGATATCAGACCCTTCCGGAAGCCTTTGCGGCTGCAAAGACCGGAGATACGATCAAGCTTATAGATGATTACGAGTTTACCACGGATAAAATAGATGACACTCACATCACTCTCTCAGATAAAAGACTCACGCTCGATCTGAACGGACATGATTATCGTTATGAAGATTTTTCGCGACTTGCTAACATGCGTGTAACGCTGCTCAGAATCAGCGGTGACAAAACAGAGTTGCTGATCAAGGACTCCTCCGACAATCAGGACGGTGAGATCTTTTCTTCAGCAAGAGAGAGACCTATGATCACTGTTTCTAAAATGGCAAAGCTCACTATTATCAGCGGCACACTCCACGGCAATAATGATGCTTATACCGGCGCGGTTGCTGTCTTTGGTGAGGGCTATTCAACACCTAAAAACGCATCTTTTGTTGTTAATGGCGGAACTGTTGCCTCAGGAAGAGTAGCCATCTATGCCACCGATAAAGGTACCGTGACGATCAATAAAGGGATCGTCAGAGCTGAAACAGATGGAGGGGTTTCTTCCCCTGCCATCAGGATCGGGAAGGGCATCGTAAATATCAGTGGCGGAGAAGTCATTGGTTCTGAACACGGAGTCTCTATTGAAGGCGCTGGTACGCTGACAGCCAAAAACTGCACTATCACGGGCAGTGTCGGAGAAGTTAATGAATATTTTACTTATTACCCTGCCGCAGGCATCTCTGCTGAAGCCGGTACTGCAACCATCGGACCGAATTGTGTGATTTCCGGTAAAGAAGGCGTATACGCCACCGGCGGTACTGTGACCATCGGAGAAAACACCGAGATCCACGGTAAGACCAATGCCATAGATATCCGCGGCACAGGCAATGTCACTCTCAACTCCAAGGTGTATGCTGAAGGTGACAGCATAGGCGTCTACATGAAGGGCGGCAGCGCATCCCCTACTGCCACGCTGACGATCAATGGAAATGCGGATCCTGTATCATCTGCAGATGATGTGACGATCGTCGGTCATGACAAAGTGTTTGATCTGGCAGGCGGCTATAATGTCACCCTCAATCACGGCCGCTATGTGGGTGATTCAACCGTCTTCTCTACTGCCGGCACCGGCACAATGAACATTCCGACAGCATTGGTCAACCGTGATGTCACTTCAGAAATACAGGAGAATACGCACATAGCTGATTCAGATAACATGGAAATGTTGCTGCTGGATGACGACAGCTATGGTGCGGCAAAAGACTGGTATCTCATCGGTCAGAAGAACATCACTCACCATCCTGAAGTCCCGGCGACCTGCCAGGAAGAAGGACGTCTTGAGCACTATTACTGCGAGACCTGCAAACGCTATTTCAATGCAGACGGCCATCTGGATGAAAACATAATCTCAGAGGACAGTCTGATCATCCCGAAAGTATCACATAATATAGTAAAGGTTCCAGTCAAGGAATCGACCTGCACTGAGGCCGGTATCGCAGAGCATTATGAATGCAGTTTCTGCCACGCATGCTTCAGGGATGAAGCCGGCAAGCAACCGGTCACAGCTCAGGAACTGAGTCTGCCGCTGGCTGACCACCAGCTGACAGAGACACCGGCTGCAGCATCGACCTGCATTGAGCCTGGTAATTCTGCTTACTGGACCTGCAGCGTCTGTAAAAACTATTTTGACAAAAACGGTCAGCAGATACAGGAATACTCATGGATCCTGCCGCTGGCTCCGCATCAGCTGATACACCATCCACGGGTCGAGCCTACGACGGAAGCCACAGGAATAGGAGAATACTGGGAATGCACTGTCTGCGGCAAACTGTTCTCTGACGCATATGGAAATAACTGGATTCCTGCACCGGTCATGATCCCTAAACTCAAGCCTGCAGATCCCGAGCAGCCTTCGGATCCCGGACAGCCTGCGGATTCCGGACAGTCTTCTCAGCCGAATCCTCCTGCACCCGGCAGCGATCCCGGCCAGAATGGAGCGGATGGAACACCTGTAGGACCTGGAGCAAGCGCAGCTGCAGCTGAAAGAGCGATCACCGGTATGGTGTCCGATGATGACCCTCAGGGTACAGTATTCGGAAAAGTCGCGCTCAAGTCACCTAAGCAGACTAAATCATCCATCGACTTGAGTTGGAATCCTGTCCCGAACGCAGCTTCATATGTCATTTTCGGTAACAAGTGCGGCAAAGGCATCAAGCCTGTGAAACTTGGCGTCGTCAATGGTACAAGACAGACCGTCAGCACAGTCGTCAATCAGAAAGTTGCTAAGGGTACATACTACAAATTCCTGGTAGTTGCCCTCGACAGGAACAATACAGTAGTATCGACTTCCAAGGTGATCCACGTTGCGACCAAGGGCGGCAAAGTCGGAAACCACAAGAAGGTAACTGTAAAGAAGTCAGTTATCAAGAAGGCTAAGAAGCTGAAAGTCGGCAAGAGCCTAAAGCTGAAAGCCAAGGCAGTACCGCAGGCTAAAAAACTCAAGGTCAGAAAGCACAGACCTGTTCTGTATGAATCAAGCGACATAAACATCGCTACAGTATCAAAGAAAGGCGTAGTCAAAGCTAAGAATAAAGGCACATGCTATGTATATGCATACGCACAGAACGGCGTCTTCAAAGCCGTCAAAGTAGTCGTCAAGTAACCGAAAACTCTGATTATTAAACTGACCCCTTTAGTTAGATCTGAAATCTCTAACTGGGGTCAGTTTTTTGTGAACGGGGTCCATGTACTCTTTGTCGTAGGGGCACACCTACTACTTACTTGTTACTGATCGGAATCATTTTCATGATATCTCCGACAGCTTCTTGTAAATTCTGGCACTGACCTCGGTATAGTATGCCAGATCTGCTGCTGACAAACTGTCCTCGTCGATCTCGTCCAGCTTTTCCATGACCTCTGTATACTTGTTCATGTAATCCGTGAAGTCGGATAGCATGCTCACAGGATCGTCGGTCTCCTGATATTTCTTCATGAACTCAACGTATTCATCGAAGAATTCTTCATAGCTGTCCATGCATTCCTTGAACTCCGGTGTCACCAGAGAGAGATCTGCATCTTCAGCAGGCTCCTCTGATTCCTCAGGCTCCGCCTGCTCCACTGCTTCAGTCTCCGGCTCATCGGCTGCCTCGGTCTGGGAACCGGCATCATTGCCGTTTCCGCATGCCGCGCAAACGAGTACCAGCAAGCAAGCCAACATGGCCAGTATCAGCTTTTTACTCATAATCTTGCTCCTTTCATTGCACAAGAAAAACGTCCTCCGTCGAGGCAATGTCATTAAGTTAAGGTGACTTAGAGAAATACTCTCTCGCCAGAAATGGTGAGGGGGTATTTTTTCATACGGCTTTTCAAATATCGCTTGACAA
>CADAEH010000004.1 GCA_902786855.1 uncultured Eubacteriales bacterium
GTACCGATGTATTAGCTTTGTAAGGAGCCGTATGCGGGAAAGCCGCACGTACGGATCTGAGAGGGGTTCGGGGAGTAATCCCCGTTCCTACTAAACAACGCTATAGAAAAGCAGCCCAAAAACTGTCAGCGCCGAAGCAGATACATTAAGTACTGCTCCGGCGCTTTTGACTTGTGGTGATGAAGATCATTCTAATGTATTTTTGATCAGGTAGCTGTCTTCTTCGACAGGCCTCATTTCGTTCAGGTCATACGGCGTGTCCTGATATACAAGATTGAGCCAGTTGGTATATGTGCAGTTGGAGCTTGAACGCCATGAGAGTATCGGTTCCTGTGTAGGATCATCATCCGGATAGTAGTTGACCGGGATATCCGGATTCAGTCCCTTCGCAAGGTCTCTCTTGTACTCTTTATCAAGATCATATCTGTCATATTCCGAATGTCCTGTAACGAATACCTGCCTGGATGAGTTTGCAAGTATGAGATAGATCCCGGCTTCAGGGCTTTCTGCAACTACATAGAGTTCAGGATTGCTTCTGACCTTTTCTTCATCTATTCCTGTATACCTCGATTGCGGAACATAGAATTCATCATCCATTCCTCTCATGAGGATCTTTTTCCTGTGGATGACACGGTGAAGATATACACCGCTCAGCTTTTCAGGCAGCATACGCTTCTCTATCCCGTAGTGATAATACAGTCCTGCCTGGGCTCCCCAGCAAATGTGGAATGTAGAATAAACATGGGTCTTAGACCATTCAAAAATCTGGCAGAGCTCGTCCCAGTATGTCACTTCTTCGAATTCAAGCTGCTCTACCGGCGCACCTGTGATGATCAGACCATCAAAACGCCGGTGCTTAACATCTTCAAATGTCTGATAAAATTTATTGAGATGTGAAACATCAACGTGGGTACCGCGATGAGTCGCAGTGGTAAGGAATGTGATCTCGAGCTGTATAGGAAAATTCGAAAGGACCCTCAGTATATCAAGCTCGGTATCTTCTTTAAGCGGCATAAGGTTGAGTATAGCGATTTCCAGAGGTCTGATATCCTGCGAAACCGCCCGGCTCTCATCCATTACGAATATATTCTCGTCTTCCAGGATCTTCTTGACCGGAAGATCGTTCTGTATCTTGATCGGCATTGTTATCTCCTGTCCCATCATCCCTAAGGGGTATAATGCTGGTAGACATGCTTACTGCAGTTAAACCAGCCTAGTAATGATAATATGCCGCTTCAAGTGCTGTCAAATGTTATTTCCGGACAAAACACAGTCCCTTGACTTGCATGAAGCCGATTAATTAAGTATGATTTCTACTATGAAACAGAAAAGGGAGGTATCAGAGATCATGAAAGATTACGAACTCGGCACAAAATGTGTTCAGGCAGGCTATACACCGGGTAATGGAGAGCCAAGACAGATCCCAATCATACAGTCGACGACTTTCAAGTACGACACCGGAGAAGATATGGGCAAACTGTTCGATCTGGAGGCATCCGGCTATTTTTACACCAGACTTCAGAACCCGACCAACGACATGGTCGCAGCCAAGATCGCAGCCCTTGAAGGCGGTACAGCAGCGATGCTCACATCATCCGGGCAGGCAGCGAACTTCTTTGCTTTGTTCAATATCTGTGAATCAGGAGACCATATCGTCTCATCCGCGTCAATTTACGGGGGAACTTTTAATCTGATTTCAGTGACCATGGCCAAGATGGGCATCACTGCGACTTTTTTATCTCCGGATTGCACTGAAGATGAACTGAACGCGGCATTCAGAGATAATACTAAAGCTGTTTTCGGAGAGACGATAGCGAATCCTGCATTGACTGTCCTTGACATCGAGAAATTCGCAAAGGCTGCACATGAGCACGGTGTGCCGCTTATTGTGGACAATACATTCCCGACACCTGTCAACTGCAGACCGATCGAATGGGGCGCAGATATCGTTACACACTCGACGACCAAGTATCTTGATGGACATGGCGCAGCAGTTGGAGGAGCTATTGTTGATTCTGGCAAATTCGACTGGATGGCACATAAGGATAAGTTCCCGGGTCTCACAACACCGGATGATTCTTATCACGGTATCATCTATGCAGAGAAATTCGGAAATGAGGGAGCATTTATCACAAAAGCTACTTCACAGCTGATGAGAGACTTTGGCAGCATACAGTCACCTCAGAATGCATTTCTGCTTAATCTGGGACTCGAATCACTTCATGTACGCATGCCAAAGCATGTAGAGAACGGGCAGGCTGTTGCAGAGTTTCTGAATGACCATCCTAAAGTTAAAAAGGTCAGCTTCTCCGGACTTCCGGGAGATCCGTATTATGAGATCGCCAGGAAGTATATGCCTAATGGGGGATGCGGAGTTGTTTCGTTCGAGCTTGAGGATAGGGCGGCAGCTGAGAAATTCATGGGTCGTTTGAAACTCGCCGCGATCGAGACCCATGTTGCTGATGCCAGGACATGCTGTCTGAACCCGGCTTCTACTACACACCGTCAGATGACAGATGAGCAGCTGATGGCAGCAGGTATCCCTGCGGGTCTTGTAAGGATGTCATGCGGTCTCGAAGATGCAGAAGATCTGATCGAAGACATCAGACAGGCACTTGAGGATTAGGCATAAAATAACCATATGCTTATACGATCATAGGGCATCCTCTTCAGATGCAAGTACAACAGAATCCGGACAGTAACAGGAGTAAAGCCGCAGCCTTATTGATTTACAAGGGCTGCGGCTGCTGAATTGTGGTATACTCTCAGGTATGAAAGTGAAGAAAACGATTGATGAGCTTCTGCAGGAGCCATATTGGATAATAGACATTTTGCCGGGACAGGTCCCAAAGGACAGTCCCGGACAATATTTTGCTGTGGAGAAATACTTCCTTGCAGAAGACCGGTTGGCGGAAATTAAACAGAAGCATATCAATCTGATCCTGAAACTGAACTGTTACAAGGACATATCTATAGATAATGGCATGACATATAATCCTTCTCCGGACAGAATAGATGAAGAAATGCGTGATCGTTTTTTATATATTATAGTGGACGATGCAATGATCCTTTCTGAACCGGATGATACACATATGACGGTCTTTGATCCTGATGAAAGATTACTGCATCTGATCACAGAAATAGCCGGCAGCGAAGGCCTGTACACATGGAAACCTCCTCAATAGAAATGAGAGTATACATGTAATGCCGAATAAGGCTGTCGGAAATGCGTATTAAGGCATGAACTATATTATGAAATCAAAGGAGTAAAAATATATGGCTTGGTATGAAGAAGCTGTTTTTTATCATATTTATCCGTTGGGGCTGCTTGGAGCTCCTGAAATGAATGATCATGGTCAGCCGGTGCACAGACTGCCTGAGCTCAAAGCATGGGTGGATCATATGAAAGACTGTGGTTTTACCGCACTTTATCTCGGCCCATGTTTCTCTTCAGGATCACATGGGTATGATACAGAAGATTACCGGCGGCTCGATGAGAGGCTGGGAGATAATGAAGACCTTAAAGATCTGATCGGCTATTGCCATGATAATGGCATTCGCGTCATTCTTGATGGTGTGTTCAACCACACAGGAAGAGGATTTTTCGCTTTCAGCGACCTGAAATATAACCGCGAGAACAGTTCCTATAAAAACTGGTACTGCAATGTGAACTTCTGGGGTAATAATGAGTACAATGATGGCTTTTCTTATGATAACTGGGGAGGCCATAATCTCCTCCCTAAACTCAATCTGTATGATCCCGGAGTAAGGCAGTATCTGTTTGACACTGTGCGCTTCTGGGTGTCTGAATTCGATATCGACGGTCTGCGTCTTGATGCTGCAGACGTACTTGAGCATGGGTTCATGTGTGAACTGCGCAGTCTCACAGGCAGCCTGAAGGAAGACTTCTGGCTTTTGGGCGAGGTGATACATGGCGAATATAACCGTTGGGTTAACGACAGCATGCTTCACTCAGTAACAAATTATGCCATGCACAAGGCTCTGTACAGCGGTCATAACGACCATAATTATTTCGAGATAGCACACACGGTCCGGCGTCAGAGACAGATGGGACTCGGCGATAACACCCATCTGTATACTTTTGTTGATAACCATGATGTTGAGCGTATCATGACAAAACTGCGTGACAAGAGGCATTTTCTGCCTGTGCATGTGCTGCTCTATACTCTGCCGGGGATCCCATCCGTTTACTATGGCTCAGAGTTCGGCATTGACGGAAGAAAGGAGCGGGGGTCTGATGCCTCACTTCGCCCGGCGCTCTCGCTCGAAGAACTTTTATCTTCGGACAATGACTCTCTCAATATCATCAAAACACTTGGGAGCATATACAGTAAGGAATCCGATCTGTGGTACGGAGAATACCGTGAGGCGGATCTGACCACGACAAGATACGCGTTCATGCGCGGTAATATACTTGTAACAGTTACAAACAGTGACCGGGAGGAAAGTTTTGATCTGGGCCTGAATGGATCATATCACGGAGTGCTGCAGGGAAGAGAGATCTCTTCAGATAATGGCAGGCTGAGGTTTAATCTTGAAGGCAACAGCGCTGAGATATGGGTGCCGGCTTAGGAGAGAAAAAGTAACAGCAGAAATAGACCTGTTATATATAGGGATAGTATAATAACTGTGGGATAGAGAAAAAAAGCGATCAAACACTCTGAGAAGGAGGGGAAACTATGAACGACAGGATCCTTATAGTCGATTTCGGTGGTCAGTATAATCAGCTGATCGCCCGCCGTGTCAGAGAGTGCGGAGTATACTCAGAGATCCATAATTATGATGAAGTGGACGCGGCATCTGTCCGGGAATATGGCCCGAGTGGAATCATTTTTACCGGAGGACCGCAGAGTGCTTATGGAGAAGGCGCACCTTCTATAGATGACGGGATATTCTCGCTGGGTGTTCCTATACTTGGGATCTGTTATGGCGCGCAGCTCATGGCATATCGTCTGGGAGGAAGTATAGACTCAGCACCGACAAGTGAATACGGACGCACTGAAGTCATAATAGATGATAAAGGCGGTATACTGGCTTCTGCTGATGATGTGAATACCTGCTGGATGAGCCACACTGACTACATCAGCTGCCCGCCTGATGGTTTCATTATTACCGCTCATACTGATGATTGTCCGGTAGCCGGGATGGAAGACAGAGCAAGAGGATTCTATGCTGTGCAGTTCCATCCGGAAGTGAATCATACTGAACACGGGGCTGAGTTCATCAGAAATTTTGTGCTCGATGTCTGCGGATGCGATCAGGACTGGCAGATGGATTCTTTTGCTGAGACACAGATCCGGGCTGTCAGAGACAAGGTTGGAGATGGCAAGGTCCTGCTTGCACTTTCCGGAGGCGTGGACTCTTCTGTTGTTGCAGCTTTGCTTGCCAAAGCTATCGGACCTCAGCTGACATGCGTATTTGTCGACCATGGTCTTCTTCGCAAGAATGAAGCTGAAGAAGTAGCAGAAGTATTCGGAAGCGGTAAGCTGTTCAACCTCAATTTTATCAAGGTAGATGCGGCAGACAGGTTTTATGCGAAACTTGCCGGAGTGACAGAGCCTGAGAGCAAGCGTAAGATCATAGGCGAAGAGTTCATCAGGGTATTCGAGGAAACCGCGAAGAAGATCGGGCGAGTTGATTTCCTGGCACAGGGAACGATTTATCCCGATATTATCGAGAGCGGACTTGGTAAATCTGCGGTAATAAAGTCACATCATAATGTCGGCGGCCTTCCGGATTATGTCGATTTCAGAGAGATAATAGAACCGCTCAGGATGCTCTTTAAAGATGAGGTAAGACAGCTGGGCAGAGAACTCGGCCTGCCGGAATACTTGGTCAGCAGACAGCCATTCCCGGGGCCTGGTCTTGGCATACGCATCATAGGAGAAGTGACAGCTGAAAAGATCCGTATCGTACAGGACGCGGATGCGATTTACAGAGAAGAGATAGCCAAAGCAGGTCTTGCCGGCTCGATCAGCCAATATTATGCTGCGCTGACTAATATGCAGACCGTAGGGGTCATGG
Source organism: uncultured Eubacteriales bacterium (assembly GCA_902786855.1). Lineage (GTDB taxonomy): Bacteria > Bacillota > Clostridia > Peptostreptococcales > Anaerovoracaceae > Crickella. The sequence continues at coordinate 6,046 of CADAEH010000004.1, forward strand.
GAGACTTCCGGACCTATGATCATGCTATTGCTTTGCGTGCTGTGATAACCTCCGATTTCATGACTGCTGAGGCAGCACATCTGCCATGGGAACTTCTCGACCGCGTGATGACACGTATTGTAAACGAGGTCGATCATGTTAACAGAGTGTTCTATGACTTGACGAGCAAACCTCCTGGGACGGTAGAACTTGAGTAAGCAAAATCATCAAAAGACACTGCCATTTATCCGCAAGAGGACGATCATATGAATAATATCGGTGATAGGATCAAAGGCTGCCTCATGGGAGGAGCTGTTGGAGATGCTCTTGGCTATGAAGTAGAATTTACAGACTGGAACAGCATTTGCAGACGATATGGTGGTCAAGGCATACAGGATCTTGCCATTCATGGGGGAAAAGCGAGATTTTCTGATGATACACAGATGACACTTTTCACATGTGAGGGAATGGTGCTGGGATTCTGGCGCTCAAATGAGCGCGGTACCGGAGCAGAAGTAGCCTGGTACATTTATCAGGCATACCTTTGCTGGCTTATGACTCAGGGAAGCGGGAAAAAGAAAAAAGCGCCTGTTGAACCTTTATGGGAACATGAAAGCGAATTGCTTCGCGAGCCGGGTATGAATGTACAGAGAGCACCCGGAAATACATGTCTGTCCGCGCTTCACTCCGAACATATGGGAACGATCGAAGCGCCTTTAAACAATTCGAAGGGATGCGGAGGAGTCATGAGAACTGCACCCCTTGGATTTATGCAGTGCTGGGGCCCGCCGATCATCAAAGGCGCAGAGGCAGGAGCAATAACTCATGGACATCCGGGAGGCTGGATGCCTGCAGGAATGCTGTCAGATATTATTTTCCGCATTATCTATGATGAGAGAAAAGCTCTTCATGAAATAGTGGAAGACTCTATATGCAAAACGATCAGTGTATGGGGTGAACTTGAGTATACACATGAGCTTATAGAAATGGTCCGTAAAGCGATCAGTCTGGCAGATACCGATATTGCGGATGTTGATGCGATCCATAGCATCGGCGGCGGCTGGGTAGGTGATGAAGCGCTTGCTATAGCCATTTATTGCTGCCTGAAGCATACAGATGATCTACGCCAGGCTTTGATAAGTGCTGTTAACCACAGTGGAGACAGCGATTCTACAGGAGCAATAGCAGGCAATATCCTGGGTGCTTACCTTGGGTATGAAGCAATTCCGGATGAATGGATACAAAAGATCGAACTGAGAGAACTCATACTTAAAGAAGCAGAAAATATAACAGAAGCTGCGGAGTATGCTGATAAAAAATATTCAGGATCAGATAACAAAAGAATGCCGCTGCAGAGATGGGGGTAAAGCGATGATAAGATATAAATTTATATGCAAATCAATAACTGCGCTGTGCCTGATCCTGATGATTGCCTGGACGGCTGTCGGATGCGGGAATAACGCAGGATCTGTATCAAAGATAGGCGGGACAAATAATGGTTCTGCAGAAACTGAGGCTTCTGAGCAGGAGCAGACTGACGCAGGTCAGCCTGCAGACACTGACCAGTCTGATGAAGCCGGTCAATCCGATAATGCTGATCAGGCAGCTGACGCAGCAACCGTTGATGCCGAAGAGATCCCGATCACTGATATCGGATCAGTCGCGATAGGGCAGACTGAAAATGCTGAAGCCGGGACCGGATGTACTGTATTCATCAGCAAGGACGGAATGGCCGCAGGGCTCGATGTGCGCGGCGGAGGTCCGGCATCGCGCGAATCAGAACTCCTCGATCCGCTCGCTGCAGCCTCAGGTATCCATGCGATAGTCCTCTCGGGAGGAAGTGCGTACGGACTCGGAGCTGCGGATGGAGTCATGAAATATCTGGAAGAAAAGAACACAGGTTATGATACCGGAGTTGCCAGAGTACCTCTTGTAGCACAGTCAGATCTGTTCGATCTGTCCGTAGGGGACGGATCAGTACGTCCCGATGCGGATATGGGATATGAAGCAGCCCGTATTGCTATGGAGTCACCTAATTATAAGGACGGCAACTATGGTGCAGGATGCGGAGCTACCGTCGGTAAGATAGCAGGCATGGACACATGTATGAAGACCGGCATAGGCAGCTATGCAATCAAAATAGGTGATCTGAAAATCGGAGCAGTAGTAGCAGTCAATGCTCTCGGTGATGTCTATGACTGGAAGACGGGCAAGAAGATAGCAGGACTGCTGACTGAAGACGGGAAAGGCTTCAGGGATACCCTGGAGTATATGGCTACGGATACGTCGGTAAAAGACAATAAATTCACCGGAAACACCACACTCGGCGTGGTGATCACCAATGCCGCATTCAGTAAATCCCAGCTGTGTAAGATCGCCGGGATGACACACGATGGCTTTGCTCGCTCTATCAGACCTGTACATACTACTGCGGATGGCGACAGTATATATGCTGTGTCAGCCGGAAATGTAGAAGCAGATCAGGATCTTGTCGGATCACTTTCCGCAGTGGTCATGAGCGAAGCTATCAAGAGAGCCGTTTACAGCGCAGACAGCGCTTATGGATTCAAGTCAGCCAATGATCTTGGGAATTAGAAAAAACAAGACTTATTTCCGTATAGAATTCCGGTAATACTTGAAAATAGAAATGGGCAGATGCATAGAAAATGCGTCTGCTTTTATTTTTGTCTGATGCGAGTTCTGCATGCTGCAGAAAACACCTTTTTACTATAGATGCGCAAAATGTTGCATTCTTGTGTATTAGCTTACGGAGAAAGAGTTATAGAATGCACAAACTGTGGTATAATTGGTCAATAGTATACTATGCATGGGTATTTTTGAGGGGAAAAGTATGAATAGTATCGGTAACAAGGGCAGAAGAATAATTCATGTCGGAATTATTTTATTTCTGCTTATTTTTATGTCCGCAGCATTAGTTCATGCAGAAGGAGATCGAGCTACCTTTGATACCGGTTCGGCAGTCCGTGCTGCATTTACATCTTTAGCAGGCGGGAGCAGAAACAACGTCAAAGAGATCAGGCAATACAGCGGCAGTGCTGTCCCGGAAGGAGTGACTGCACAGACTGTCTCGGCATCAGATTCGGTTATTCCAATCTATGCGTGGTTTGACAATGGTGTGCTCTATTACTGGTCGGAAGATACGCACCCATATACCAATGCCGATTCCAGCTTTATGTTCAATGGCTTTACGGAAGTCACATTTATTGATTCCGCTCCTTTTGATACATCAATGACCAAGGACATGGAACGGATGTTTGGCAGTTGCACAAAATTGAAAAAACTTGATGTCAGCGGGTTTGACACTTCCAGTGTCAAATGCATGTACTGCATGTTCTATTCTGATTCCTCTCTTGAGGAGCTGGATGTGAGCCATTTCAACGTAAGTAATGCGACATCAACTTCGGATGAAGGATACGGAAGTCTCTGCGGAATGTTTTTTGGTTGTTCCAGTGTAAAAACTCTGGATCTGAGCAGCTTCGACATGACACGAAGTATCAGCTATCCCTATAATGTACAGAATATGTTCCCTGGATGCACTTCACTTGAAAAGCTGATCCTCGGACCGAATGTGCGTTTTAATTCTTATACAGCTCTCAGCGGGAGCTGGACCCATGTAGAAGATGGCATGACTCTTTCCGGAAGTCAGCTTACAAGTGGCTATAATGCGGCGAACAGCCTGACTTATTCAGGTACATGGTTAAGGAACATGCCGGAAGGACACTATTACCGTACAGACGGAAGTCTGGGACAGACCAATATGTGGGAGGTCCACAGCCCGGAAGATAAATTCAAAGGCTACTGCCTCAACCTCAATAAATTCGGTGTCGGCGAAGAGATGGACAGAGTGCTGGCTGAAGATGATACCGAGATCGAAAAGCTGTTATGTACTGAAGCACAGGGCAGCGTGCACGGATCAGAACCTCTCGGTTCAACAATGCGGGAGGCACTTATCACCCTGATCTACTACGGCTGGCCTAACGATGCTGCAGGGATAATGAGCAAGTACGGGCTCTCCGATCAGGAATATATGGAGATAACCCAGAATGCTGTCTGGGACTTTACCGACAGATATGATGAACCTGCCGGACCTTCACTCTATGAAGGGGATATGCTTGCAGCTTACAATGAACTGGTAAGCCAGCGCTATTCGAACATCGAAGGGAAATATATTCTCTTTCTCTATGAATCCTGGGATCCTTCCAAGCAGAATCTCCTTTCCATCATGGGAGTAGACGAAGATGTCTACGGAGGTGTCTGTGTGAGGAAGCAGAATGAAAACGGTTCGGAGAATCTTGCCGGTGCGGAATTCACCATCTACGACGAGGCCGGAAATGAGGTCCAGACGATTGTAACAGGCGCTGATGGAACAGCTTATGCCTGCCGTACGGACCACTACAAAGGTCTTCCGAAGGGGAAATATACTATAAAGGAAACAAAAGCGCCTGCAGGATATGAAGCTTCTGACTGGGTATATCATTTTGAGATCACAGAGCCGAACGTGATCGTCACCGACGGCTGGCGCAAACAAGGTGATGACACCATAGAAGAAGAGATGATCTATTTTGACAAGAAGGACGAGACCTATGAAGGCGGAGGAGTAGGTATCGTCAAGAAGTCAGATACAGGCAAGATGCTCGTTGGAGCAGAATTCGCGATCAAAGATTCTGATGGCAACATAGTCAAGACACTTGTTACAAATGATGCAGGTGTCGCGATGACCGGAAAGCAGGATCTCCCTCTGGGAACTTATACAGTCGAAGAGACTAAGGCACCGGAAGGTCATAAACTTGCAGACCCGGTGCAGCAGACCGTTGAGATAACAAAGAACATGCAGTTCCTCACTCTCACATTCGAAGATGCAGAGAAGAAAGGAAGCATCACTCTTGAGGCACATAAGCTTCTGGATATTCCTGATCAGGAGCTTGAGGCAGGCCAGTTCACATTCCAGCTTCTGGACGCGCACTACAACGTGATCCAGGAAAAGACAAATGATACCGACGGGAATGTGATATTCGATACGATCAGATATACTCCGGATGATCTTGGATATAAAAACTACCATATCCGCGAAGTCATCGGAGACACATCGCAGTTCAGGTTCGACAGACATGAAGAAGATGTAACGGTAACGATCTATGATGATGGCAGCGATACGCTTCTCTGCACAGCGATCTATGACAGCGACGGATCTGAATTTGTGAACAAGATTGCAGACAAGAAGTTCAAAGTTCAGTTCATGAAGAAAAAGCTGGATTCCAGCACTCAGATCGCAGGCGCAACGATCGAAATAAGAGATCAGGCAAACAGACTGATCGAAAGCTGGGTCAGCGACGGTACGCCTTATGAGATCGAACTGGAGCCGGGCAAGTATGTAGTAAGAGAGATCAGTGCACCTGAAGGCTATTATAAGAGATCAGATATCAAGGTGGAGGTCACGGAAGAAGGAGAACTTATATGCAGCGATCCGGATGCCTGTGATACAGAAACACTTGGGGTCAATATATATGATGCTGTGATCGCTTCAACAGGTCTTAGGTTCCGCAAGGTAGACTCTGAGACAGGAAGCCCGCTTGAAAACGCTGAGTTCACTCTCGCCGGGAAGGATGATACTAACGCGGGTTATACTAAGACCGTTACAACGGGGATCGATGGAGTGATCTCGTTTGATAATCTCGAAACAGGTTCATACGAGCTGACCGAAACAAAAGCGCCATACGGATACATACAGGAAGACAGTCCATGGACAGTCGATGTCAATGTAAGTAAAGCCATATCCAGGACAAGCAATGTGGATGAGAACGGCGTTGCATCAGGCGATTATCCGAGTGGGACTACTTCTGATACGATCACACTCAGCGGTGCAGAAAAAATCCATGTAGCGCTTAAGTATCAGACAGAGGATAACTTTGATTATCTGCTTCTGAAAGACGGAGCGGGTAATGTGATCAAGCAGGATGCAGATGGAAAGCAGATCGGCAATGAAAAAGGCTACATCTGGGGCGGAATGGAATCCGGCGAGATCCGGGAAATGGAATTCGATCTGACGGGAGATACTGTAACGTTTGAATTCGTTGCTGATACCAATGTCGGGGCATATGGATATTATGCTGCAGTATCAACAGATCCTGTCATTACTGTAAGGAACAATAAAGGTGTGGAGATCGCTCTGAGCGAAGATGATGGCCTGTACGAACTCCCGAATACTCATGAAGAAATGGAAGGCGTAAAAGCCGAGATCAAAGTCTCCAAGCTTCTTAAGGGAAGAGACTGGCAGCAGGGCGACAGCTTCACCTTTGAGCTGAGTGCCAAGGATGAAACATTCCCTCTTCCGGAGAAAAGGGAAGTCACAGTGACCGATGATAAAGAGATATCTTTCGGTGAGATCACATACGATAAGGAAGGGATCTACACTTATACGATCAGAGAAAAACTCGGCGAACTTAAGGGAATGACATATGATGATGCAGATCATATCGTTAAAGTCAGAGTCGAGGACACTGACCTTGATAAAGTGCTTGAAGCAACCGTCACATATGAGGACAGCACTTCTGAGACATCTGCCGTGATCGTAAACACATACAGGGAAGAAGAGACGCCATCAGACGATCACAGCAAAAAAGACGAAGAGACCACAAATAAGCCTGAAACGCAGGATAAAGAGCAGAACGCCACCGAAGCAGACGATGAGGACGATGACACTACTCAAGGTGCAACGGCAACAGGTGACGAATCCAACATCAAAGTCTGGATCATCCTGACACTGCTCGCAATGATCGGTATCACAGTCACGATAGTAATGAGAAGGATAGACAGAGCCCGCAGGCAGTAAATCAGAGTAAAGACAGAGGTTTTCGAATAGAAGACTGCAAGAAACAGAGCAGAAAACAATGACCTGCAGCAGGGGTGGATGCATTTTCAGAGCATCCACCCTTTTCAAGTGCATGGAAATAACAATCGCATAATGCAGAGTTTGTGATAATAAAGCTTTTAACTCAGACAGGAAAGTGTTATTATTAGTTAGACAAAACTAACTAAATCAAATATATTTCTATCACACGGAGAACTTTTCTAATGAAAATCGTTAAATTCAATAATGTTACAAGGACCTATGTGACGGGTACTCACGCACAGGATGCATTGGCTGATGTCAATCTTGAACTGGAAAGCGGCAAATTTGTGGTCATCCTGGGGCCGTCAGGAGCGGGAAAGAGCACTTTTCTCAACTTGCTCGGCGGACTCGATAATCCTACAAGCGGACAGATCATCGTAGACAATACTGATATTTCTACGCTCTCAAATGATGAGCTTGCTGATTACAGAGCGGCCAAGGTCGGTTTTATTTTCCAGTCATACAACCTGATTCCGACACTTACTGTATTGGAAAACATATCGCTGGTGGAGGAGATAGCTCCGGATCACATGAGCTCTGAGGAGTTGCTCTCTGAGGTAGGACTTTCTGACCATGCTCATCAGTTCCCGCATGAACTGTCAGGCGGAGAACAGCAGAGAGTATCCATCTGCAGAGCTCTTGCCAAGAATCCTAAGATCCTGTTATGCGATGAGCCTACCGGGGCACTCGACTCCGAGACCGGAGTGGTCGTGCTCAAGCTTCTTCTCAAAATGGCCAGAGATTACGGCAAGACAATTATCATCGTGACGCACAATCAGAATATTGCAAAAATGGCGGATGTCGTTATTCACATAAGGAGCGGTAAGGTCACTTCTGTCAATGAGCAGCCGCATCCACTGGCAGCTGAAGAGGTGGATTGGTAATGTTGAGACGCAAATTGTGGAGAACTGCAAAAGTTTATAAAGTCCAGTTCATATCGATGATCCTTCTGATCGCCCTCGGCATCGGAGTTTTTGTGGGATTCAATGCTGAATGGGTGACCATCAAAGAGGACACGGAAGCTTTTTTCGAAGACTGCGGTTTTGCCGACTACCGGATCATAGATGAGGATGGGATATCGTCAGCTGATGTAGATAAAATCAGAGCCCTGAAGGAGGTATCCGGAGTCAGCAGATTTCTTTCAGTCAATGCTGATGTAAAAGGGTCGACTGATCAGCTGGCTCTTACGATAAGCGAAAGCGAGCATACATCAGGTTTTGTTCTGATGTCCGGTGATGAGTACGACAGGTGGGATGAAGACGGATTCTGGCTGATGGACAGATATGCTGAACTGAACGGAGTCAGCATAGGAGATGAACTAACCGTTAGTTTTGAAGATATGGAGTTCAACGGGACCGTCAGAGGGCTGATCGAATCAGCTGAATACCTTATTTGCGTGAGAGATGAATCTCAGGTGATGCCTGACTTTAACACATATGGATATGTGTTTGCTACACCGGCAATGCTCAGGAAGGTGATCGAGCAGAAAGTCAGGGAAGAGGAGCCTGGTATCGATGAGGATGTCATTAGCGTTGCTGTAAAGGAAGTTTATGACGAAGTTTTCCCGCAGGTCAATGTCAATTCCTCTGCTGATAAGGAAGATCTGCAGAAGGCGGTAGATGATGCTCTCGGACGCACGCTTCTGATCCTGTCAAAGGATGAAAACATATCTTATGCCGAGTCAAGGGGTGAGATCAATGAGGGCAAAACTATGGGCTCGATTTTGCCTGTGCTGTTCCTGGCGATAGCTATATTGACGATGATCACAACGATGAACAGGATCACTATCAGTGAGAAAACACAGATCGGTACGCTCAAGGCGCTCGGTTTCAGGGATGGGAGAATACTCAGACACTATACTTCATATGCGGTGGTCATATCGCTGATCGGATCGATTCTGGGCATGGTATTGGGGTATCTGTTCTGTAAAGCGATAATGTCTCAGGACGGCATGATGGGGACCTATTTTGTCATGCCTGACTGGACAGCTCATATACCTCTGTGGATATGGGCTATTGTAGCATTGATCATAGTGCTGACGATCCTTGTAGGATATCTGTCAGTAAAGGATCTGCTGAGAGGAACGGCTGCAGAGACTCTTCGACCATACACTCCGAGACACATCAGAAGAGTGGCACTTGAAAGGACAGCACTCTGGAACAGGCTGAGATTCGGGACCAGATGGAACCTGAGAGACATCTTCCGCCACAGATCCCGCAGCGCTATGTCATTCATCGGGACTTTCGGCTGTATGCTGATGCTTGTAGCTTCGTTCGGGATCAATCAGACTATGGATAATTTCCTGAATACGTTCTATGACGAGACTGCATTGTATGACGCAAAAGTGTTCATGTCAGCAGATGCCCGGAATAAGGATGCTGTCAGACTTGCTCAGGATCTCGATGGAGATTACTGTGCATCGGTAAGCTCTAAGGTCGGCGATAAAGCGATATCTGTTGATGTTTACAACATAACTCACGGGCTCTATCAGTTCATAAATGAGGATTCTGAAATCGTGCCGCTGCCTGAGAAAGGTGCATTCATCTGCAAGAGACTTGCCAGGGAATTTGATGTAAAGCCGGGAGACATCGTGACCGTAGAGCCTTACGGTACAAGTGAAAGTTACGATATCCTGATAAGCGGCATCAACAGATCACTGACGGAGAGCATATCTATGTCAGAAGACTATGCAGAGGCACTGGGACTGACCGATAGCGAAGAATATAAGATAAACAGCGTATACACATTGACATCCAAAGATCAGATCATGACCGATGCCAAAATCACCAGTGTACAGAGCAAGCAGGATATCATAGACTCTTTTGATGCATTCATGAAGATATTCTACTTTTTCATAATTGCGCTCATAGTCGCATCTGTTCTGCTCTGTCTTATCGTTCTATATAACCTTGGTATAATGAGCTACATGGAGCGTTATCGTGAGATGGCGACACTCAAGGTGCTGGGCTTCAGGAACAAAGCTATCGGACATCTGCTTATATCACAGAACCTGTGGATCTCACTTGCAGGAACTTTGCTTGGTATACCTGCCGGCATATGGGCACTCAATTATCTGATGGACAAGCTGGCGGGAGAGTACGAGATGGAGACTCTGGTCGGGCCGGTGAGTATTTTGCTTGCTTCCGCACTTAATCTGGGAACATCGATGATAGTAGGCTGGATGATAGCAAGAAAGAACCGCCATATAGACATGGTCGAGGCTCTGAAGGTAGAACAGTAGACGAAGCGATACTGCCGGAAGACAAGATATAGCTTTACGCTTAAGATAACAAATGCGGATAATGCGGGCCTGCCGAAAGGCGGGCTCATTATATTGTAGTAATTGGTCACAAAAGTGCACCATATGTGGTATCATATAACATGGAGTTTTGTGATGTGTTTGCCTGTGATAAAGAGGTAAAATGAAATGTGCGAAAAGAGCAGACTTCTGTATGAACTGATGCTGCGAAAGGGGTATCCGGAAGAATTCTCCAGACTGATCTGCATGGAAATGAATACTGAATTTACGGCTGAGAGAATGATGTATTACGTGTCAGGTGAGATGAAGAGGCTTGAGGATGTTGCTGATGAAATGGTTGCTATCATGGAACTGAGAGACCGCCTGATCAACAAGCACATAACAGAACATGCCAATGCAAAAATTAACGATTTATATAGAAATATAAATGAATGACACAGAAGACTCAAAAGATTATAATATGACTTCTTGATGGGCGGCATGCGATATGCGGGGATAGCGATGAACCTTGTAATTCATGATCTGGATCAGGAAAAGTGGGAAAAATACAGCAGAGATTACTCAGGCTGGAATGCAGTAACGGATAACGGTGCGATGAATCCGTGTATCGGATGCTTTTCGTGCTGGAACAGGACTCCCGGAAAGTGTGCGATAAATGACGGATACGATAACATGGGCAGTCTTATCCACAATGCAGATGAAGTAGTCGTTATCAGTAAATATACTTACGGCGGATTTTCCGGTTCGGTAAAAAACGTTTTTGACCGCTGCCTCGGATATGTGCTCCCACAGTTCGAGGTGATCAGACATGAGACGCATCATAAGAAAAGATATGATGAGGACAAGCCTTTCACATTCATTTTCTACGGGCCGGTCCTGTCAGACGATGAGAAGGCAAGTGCAGAAAGGTATGTGCGGGCTGTATGTGATAACATAAGAGGTCATGTAAAAGGCGTTGAGTTCAGAGTGTGCGATACTGTTCCTGACAGCAATGGAAAGCCTGCAGCTGAAGAGCCTGATACTCACATTCCTGTGCATTCTTCAGGAAAGACCATACTCCTTAACGGCAGTATGCGAAACATCAACGGTAATTCAGCGAAACTGGCACGCAAACTGGCAGGCAAACTCAGGAGCAAGCCTGAGATCATAGATCTTAAGAACTATATAAAGGATCTACAGAAGCTATCAGGGGATCTGAGTAATGTAAATACAATCATCTTATGTGTTCCCCTGTATGTAGACGGTCTCCCATCGCAGGTCATAAGGCTCATGGAACTCCTTGAGTCGTATCCGGGAGAGCAGAAGCAGATATATGTGCTCGCTAATATGGGACTTTACGAGAGCAGCCAGCTGGTGAATCTGTTCAGTGCTGTGAGACAATGGTGCGGGAAGTGCGGATATGAATACTGCGGAGGTCTTGGCATAAGCGCCGGTGAGTTACTCGGTACTCTTATGGAAGTGATCCCGTTCAGGCTGGGAGCTACCAGAAATGCAGCAAAAGGCATGGATGCATTAGCTGATGCAGTAAACAGAGGCGTAATTGTCGGAGACCTCTATGCAGAACCATACAGATTTCCGCGTTCACTATACATATGGATCGCCAACACTAATTGGAACAGAACCGCGAAACAGAACGGACTGAGCCCGAAAGAACTCTATCGGAGACTCTGATCATAGGATCTGATCAGAGATCGATAGAGATAATATAACAGATCCATAACATGAAATTCATTATTTATTCATACAGGAAGGGTAGAATGATGGACTACAACAAAAGATTACAAAAGATACTGGCATTGATCATTACAGTAATGATAAGTGTCAGTCTTGTAATGCCTCAGTACTATGCTTTTGCTGTAGATGAAACGGATGAAACGTTATATCATGAATCCGGGCAGGAGGCACAGCTTGCCGATGCTGATGCCGGAGCGGTACAACCTTGCACTACTTCAATCAGTGCTATAAGACGGGGTTCAGTGCAGCTTGAGTTCTCGGGTGAGGACTTCAAAAGTGCCGGGTATAAGGCAGGAGATCTGGTGGATGTAGCGATCGGAAATGATGTGTCGATCAGTCTTCCATTTATTGAAGGGTACTCCGGTATCGGGTTTCATCGATCGGCTCTGAGCTTTTCATCATACGACAATAAACTGACTCTGCGAATGGGCGAAGGAAACTTTGCAGAGACCTACGGTATTACCGACGAAGATATCGGGCTGCAGGTTATCATCAGTATGGCGGAGCCGGGCGGCTTTCTTGATGAATATGAAACATTACAGATAGGCCGGATGTCTTATGAGCGAAACGACTTTCCTGATCTGACTGATGAGGAGTTTGCTAATTACCGTAACGTGACAACGACGGGAATGAAACCGGGAATTCTGTACAGGACTTCTTCACCGATCAATCCGATGATCAGAAGGAGCAAGATAGCAGATGAAGCTAACAGAAAGAACAAAGTCACGACCATAATCAATCTGTCAGAATCACCGGAATCTGCTGCAGGGCGCGAGGGATATAATGAAAGCTATTACGTTACCGTCAATCACTTTGAGGCGGATATGAGCACTGACTTCGGATCAGATGTATTCAATTCAAAGATTGCGGCATGCCTGCGTTTCATGATAGATCATCCTGGCGTTTACGAAGTGAATTGCATTTTCGGCAAGGACCGCACTGGATTCCTGATCGCTGTTCTTGAAGGTCTGGTGGGCGCATCATATGATGAGCTGGTAAATGATTATACAACGACATATCCTCATTACTATCCTGATTATAACAGCTATGATCCGATATCCGAGCGTGACAGGCTTATAGCTGAGGTCAATCTGATCGCGCAGCTTGAGTATGCATATGGTGTGGATGATCTGAAACAGGCAGATATCAGTAATGCTACGGAGAACTATCTTAAGAAGATAGGATTGACCGGTGAAGAGACAGAAACACTGAAAAGCATCTTATCCGGAAAGGAAAGCATCGAAAATGTTTCCGCAGGATCTGTGACCTATAATGGCGTGGCCAAGGGACCTGAAGTCACATATGAAGGCAGGGTGCTTAAGGAAAACACAGACTATACCTGGGAGAAAACAGACGGCTCCTGTTCATACAAGGATGCAGGAAAGTATACAGTAACGCTTACCGGCATGGGCTCATTTTACGGAAGTAAGACTGTTCAATATGAGATCGTACCAAAGCAGGTCGATCCGGCAATCACACTCTCACAAAAGTCGTTCACGTACAACGGCAAAGCAAGAAAGCCGGACGTCACAGTCTCAGATGGAAAGACAGTTCTGAACAGTACAGACTATACAGTGTCATATGCTTCGGGCAGAACGAAGGTCGGAACTTATGACGTCACAGTGGATCTTAAGGGTAACTACAGAGGTTCAGCAACTGTTTCCTTCAGGATCAACCCGATGGGAACTAAAATCAAAGGCTTTAAAAAGGGCAAAAGATCCATAAAGGTAAAATGGAAAAGACAGACTGCGAAAATGCCTTCATCACGCATAAGCGGGTATCAGATACAGTTCTCGACCAACAGCGGTTTTACCGGGAACAGGAAGACTGTGAAAGTCAAAGAATATAAGAAAGCATCAAAGTGGGTGAAAAAACTGAAAAGCGGAGAGAAGTACTACGTACGGATACGAACATATAAGACTATAGGAAAGAAGAAGTACTTCTCATCCTGGTCTGAGATTATGAAAGTAAAGACGAAACGATAAAAGGAACTGGGCAAAAGGAGGACTAATAATGTGTGGAATAGTAGGTTTTACAGGTATTCAGCAGGCGGCACCTGTGCTGCTGGACGGCCTTTCAAAGCTGGAATACAGAGGGTATGATTCAGCAGGACTGGCAGTCAGAGATGGCAGTTCTCTTGCCGAGGTAGTCAAGGCTACAGGAAAACTCCGCAACCTCGCAGAAAAAACCGATGACGGCAAAGCACTTCCGGGTACATGCGGAATAGGCCATACGAGATGGGCTACTCACGGTGAACCTTCACAGACGAATGCCCATCCCCATGTCAGCGGAAATGCTACAGGTTCAGCTTCAGGCCCTGTTGAGTCGGAAGTTGTCGGGGTGCATAACGGCATTATAGAAAATTATGAGGAACTGAGAACAAAGTTGACGAATAATGGTTATACGTTTTACAGTTCCACTGATACGGAAGTAGCCATAAAACTGGTTGACTATTACTACAAGAAGTATAAAATCGGACCGATAGATGCTATCAACAGAATGATGGTGCGTGTCAGGGGTTCTTATGCTCTTGCGCTTATGTTTAAGGACTTCCCGGGCGAGATATACGCTGCGAGGAAGGACAGCCCAATGGTGATAGGTATTTCAGAGGGTGAGACATTCCTGGCATCCGATGTGCCGGCAGTATTGAAATATACACGTGATATTTACTACATAGACAATCTGCAATCAGTCAGACTGCTGCCGGGAGAAGCACATTTCTTCGATCTGAACGGCGATGAAGTAGAGATCGAGAGTACTCATATTACCTGGGATGCTGAGGCTGCTGAAAAGGGCGGATATGAGCATTTCATGATCAAGGAGATCCATGAACAGCCAAAGGCTGTGGGCGATACTCTGGCAAGTGTAATTAAAGATGGCAGGATAGATCTTTCTTCTGTAGGATTGAATGATGAGATCCTTAAAGGTATCAGTGAGATCAGGATAGCTGCATGCGGATCAGCATGGCATGCCGGAATGATAGGCCAGTATGTTCTGGAAGATCTGGCAGAGATACCGGTCAGAGCAGAACTTGCATCAGAATTCAGATACAAAAAGATGCTGATAGACAAAAATGCTCTCGTCATCGTTATTTCCCAGTCAGGTGAAACCGCCGATACACTTGCAGCGCTCAGAGCCGCAAAGGCGAATGGTATAAGGACTCTGGCTGTCGTGAATGTAGTAGGGTCGACTATCGCGAGGGAGGCAGATAATGTTCTGTATACGCTTGCCGGTCCGGAAATAGCTGTTGCAACCACTAAGGCATACAGCGCTCAGCTTGCTGCTATGTATGCACTTGCTGTGGCTC
The DNA here is from genome assembly GCA_902786855.1 of uncultured Eubacteriales bacterium. GTDB lineage: Bacteria > Bacillota > Clostridia > Peptostreptococcales > Anaerovoracaceae > Crickella. The sequence goes on from CADAEH010000004.1 coordinate 21,235, forward strand.
TTGCATCTGCCAGAGGAAAGCTCAGCGACACTGATTATAAAATTTACGTAGAGGAGCTGCTTGCACTTCCGGGTAAAATCGAGAAGGTACTTGAGAATAAGGAGCGGATACAGTGGTTCGCGTCGAAATACTCGAATGCCCGCGATGTATTTTTTATCGGCCGCGGTCTGGATTATGCAATCAGCCTTGAGGGCAGTCTCAAGATGAAAGAGATAAGCTATATCCACAGTGAGGCTTATGCTGCGGGGGAACTCAAGCATGGAACGATCAGCCTCATTGAAAACGGGATATTGGTCATAGGAGCGCTTACACAGAGTGAGCTGCTGGAAAAGACTGTCAGCAACATGGCAGAATGCAAGGCTCGGGGAGCATATCTCATGGGAGTCACAGTCAGCGGCAATTATAACATTGAAGATTCAGTCAGCTTTACCACATATGTACCGAGATGTGACGAGCATTTTGCCGGCAGTCTTGCGGTGATACCGCTCCAGCTGCTCGGGTATTACATAAGCGTGGCAAAGGGCCTGGATGTGGATAAGCCGAGAAATCTGGCAAAATCCGTAACAGTAGAATAAATAGTAGGAGAGTTATTTATGAAATTCAATCTGAAACCAAAGCGGGATCCATCAGAAAAACTCAGTCACAGGATACTCAGATATCTGCTTTATCTTATCGCGGCAGGTTTTCTGGCTGTTGTTCTGATGATACTGATCACAGCTGTGAGTGTGGGCAAGATCAACAATGAGAGTCTGTATTCAAATATTGAGCGGTCATCGATCCTGTATGACATTAACGGAGAACAGATCGACACCCTGCACTATAATCAGGACAGGGAGATAGTATCTATCAATGAGATGCCCGATGATCTCAAGAATGCCTTCATTGCTATAGAAGATAAGACTTTCTATCAGCATCACGGTTTTAATTTCAGGAGAATGTTCGGTGCCATATTCCAGTCACTGACAGGAGGGTCGCGGATCAGCGGAACATCGACCATCACTCAGCAGCTTGCAAGAAATGCTTACCTTGCAGATATCAAGAGCCAGCGCAGTATCCGAAGAAAGCTTTCAGAGATGTATATAGCATGGCGACTTGAAAAATCTCTGACCAAGGATGAGATTCTTGAGGCATATCTGAATACTATTTACCTCGGCTACGGCAGTTACGGTGTGAGTGCGGCAGCAAAGACGTATTTCTCAAAGGATGTCAGTGAACTTGATCTGGCTGAGTGCGCCGCTCTTGCTGCGCTTCCGCAGGCGCCGGATTCATATGCTCTGATTACCAATGATCCCGGAGATGGCAGAGTTGAAATCACTGATATCAATTACTATACTCTGGATTCTCTGGACGAAGAAGCTGAGACAGACGTGAACAGCTATACTTCATACGAGGCGACTGATGAAACGACCGGTGAGGAAGGGTCTGCTGAAGGTACAGGTTTCTATGCGAACGACTCTTCAAAAGACCGTCGTGACACTGTTCTGAGCCTTATGACCGAACAGGGATTTATCACACAGGAGGAAGCTGACGCGGCAAATGTAGATATCATCGACATACTTAAGCCGAGTTTCCGCAGAGATGAGTCGACATATACATACTTTACTGATTATGTGGCTCAGACTGTCATACAGGACCTTATTGACAAGTACGGAATGAGCGAGGAAGAGGCACAGCGTACAGTATATACCGGAGGTCTGGAGATCTATACTACGCTTCACAATGATATCCAGAATACCATATGCGAAGAATTCAGCGATGACAGCAATTTCCCTACAGCAGTGGATGACAGCGAAGTGCAGGCCGCTATGGTCGTGACAGAAGTCGGTACGGGATACATAAGTGCAATGGTCGGCGGCAGGAATGCAAGCGGTGCTCAGCTGTTCAACAGAGCTGTCAGCCCAAGGCAGCCTGGTTCTTCGATCAAGCCTCTGTCGGTATACGGTGCAGCACTTCAGAAGAGCTGTGATCTTGCAAAAGCAGGAAAGCCATTCCCATATGTAAATTATGGATTTGACAAACAGGGAATTGACGGCTGGGGTGATTATATAACCGCAAGTTCGACCGTTGTTGATGAGCCATTGGAAATAGACGGCGAGGAGTGGCCTCAGAACATCACAAGGACTTTCTCAGGCCATAATACCTTCAGAACTGCGCTCCAGCAGTCGATAAACACCTGCGCTGTAAAGATCCTGTGGCAGGTCGGTCTGGATTATTCCATGGAAATGCTGGAGAAATTCAAACTGTCAACACTTGTCACAGATGAGAGTCTTGAGTCCAACGATGTCAATCCGGCGGCGCTCGGTCTCGGTGCCATGACATATGGCGTTACACCACTCGATATGTCACTTGCGTTTGCAGCATTCCCAAGCGGAGGCTTCGTTAACACTGCGGTCTGCTATACAAAGGTCGTTGACAGCAAGAATAAAGAGATCCTGAAGGGCAAGTCAGAACAGTCCAAGGTGCTTGATGGCGGGGTAGCCTGGATAATGACTGACCTGCTGAAGTCTGTAGTTTCTGATGGAATCGCGGGCAGCGCAAGGATAAGCGGCATTGAGGTAGGCGGAAAAACAGGTACTACTGATGATCTGTTTGACGTATGGTTTGATGGGTTTACGCCTGATTACTCCGCTGCGCTGTGGATAGGAACAGACCTGAATGTTGAGATGGTCGGAGGATCCTATCAGGCAGCAAGACTGTGGGGCAAAATAATGGGAAAGATCCCGGGTATCAGAGACGGTGAATATCTCGATATGCCTAAAAATGTAGTCAAGAAAAACGGCGAGTACTATACAGAAGGAACAGAGAAAAACGCAGGCAGAAGAATCTCGAAGTCTTCAGGGGGCAAGTCCAAGAAAGACGATTCTGATAAAGAAGATGAAAATAAGGATGCTGCAGCAGGTGGCGTTCCTGATGTAAACCAGGGCTCCGGTTCTTCTGCTCCGGTACCGGATAACAGTTCATCCGGCTCCGGCAGCGGCAGCGGTGACTCAGGCGGCAGCAGTGTCAACCCTGGCGGCGGTGATTCCGGCTCCGGCGGTGGCGGCGGTGATTCCGGCTCCGGCGGTGGCGGTGGTGATTCCGGCTCCGGCGGTGGCGGCGGTGATTCCGGTTCCGGCGGTGGCGGCGGTGACTCCGGTTCCGGCGGTGGCGGCGGTGATTCCGGCTCCGGCGGTGGCGGCGGTGATTCCGGCTCCGGCGGTGGCGGCGGTGATTCCGGCTCCGGCGGCGGCGGTGGTGATTCCGGCTCCGGCGGTGGCGGCGGTGATTCCGGCTCCGGCGGCGATTCAGGATCAGGTGAATAAAAAACGCAGCCCTCTCGTTGATAAGTAAAAAAGGGAGACAGGACACGCCATGAAATATAGAAAAGACAGATACGGAAATGAGATATCCCAGCTTGGATATGGATGCATGAGGTTCACCAGAAAGGGGACTCAGATTGACCATGAAAAGGCGGAAAAAGAGGTGCTGTATGCCATAGAGCACGGAATCAACTACTTTGATACAGCTTACGCTTATCCCGGCAATGAAGAGTGCCTGGGCAGGATACTCGCTGAGAATAATGTCCGTGACAAGGTAAACATCGCGACAAAGCTCCCGCAGTATCTTATGAAGTCCATGAAGGCGATAGATAAGACCTTCGCTGAAGAACTGTCCAGACTGAGGACTGACCATATTGACTATTATCTGATGCATATGTTTACCGACTATTCCGAATGGGAGCGTCTTAAATCGTATGGTATCGAAGAATGGATAGCAAATCACAAGGCAGACGGCAGTATCAGGCAGATCGGGTTCTCTTATCACGGTGACACGGATATGTTTCTTAAGATCCTGAATGCATATGATTGGGATTTCTGTCAGGTCCAGTACAATTATCTGGATGAGAACAGTCAGGCCGGCAGACGCGGAGTGGAAGCTGCAGCTGAAAAAGGCATACCTGTTATAATAATGGAGCCTCTCAGAGGCGGAAAACTGGTAAATCTGCCTGTCAGAGCAAGACGTGAGCTGAGGGAAAGCGGCACCGGATATTCAGCTGCTGAACTTGGACTCAGATGGCTGTGGGATCAGGAAGGAGTCACATGCGTGTTGTCCGGAATGAACTCACTTGAAATGGTAGAAGAGAATATCCGTATCGCATCAGATGCTGATCCTGGAGCATTCACAGAAAAAGAATTTGCCCTTGTAGAAAGTGTACGTAATATTATCAAAGAAAAAGAAAAGGTAGGATGTACAGGATGCAGATACTGTATGCCTTGCCCTTGCGGAGTAGATATTCCGGGTACATTCCACTACTATAATCTCATGTACATTGAAGGCAAAAAGACCGGCGTGAGATTTGAGTATGCAAGGAATGTCGGCATGCAGAAGGATGCAGGCTTTGCATCGAAGTGTATTGGCTGCGGGAAGTGCGAGCAGCATTGTCCTCAGCATATCAGGATAAGAGAAATGCTGAAGAAAGCGGACCGGGATCTCAGACCTCTGACGTACAGGGTAGGGATAGGCATAGCAAGGAAGCTTATGTCAAGATAACAGCCTGGACAGTATACTGGGACTATGCACAAGGGGATAAATAGTGGAAAACGATAAGTATGATGTAGCAGCTCTGTCTGTAGACAGAGAAAAAATTATTGTCAGAACAAGCGTGATAGGGATCATAACCAATGTGTTTCTGGCAGCTTTCAAGGCAGCGGTCGGCTTAATATCACACTCCATAGCGGTGATACTGGATGCCGTCAACAATCTTTCGGATGCTCTGTCTTCTGTGATCACAATCATCGGAGCGAAGCTCGGGGCCAAAAAGCCTGATAAGAAACATCCTCTCGGCTATGGAAGGATCGAGTATCTCAGTTCCATGATGGTCGCTGCGATAGTGCTCTATGCCGGCATCACATCACTGGTTGAATCAGTTAAGAAGATCATCCATCCTGAAGCGGCTGATTACCAGACTGTTTCTCTCATTATCATCGCTGTAGCTATAGTTGCGAAACTGCTTTTGGGAGGCTATGTTAAAAAGCAGGGCGAAAAGGTCAATTCCGGCGCATTGATAGCGTCAGGCAAGGATGCTTCATTTGATGCTGTCATCTCCGCTTCTGTTCTTGCCTCTGCTGTTATTTTCCTGCTCTGGGGAATCTCTCTGGAAGCTTATGTGGGTGTTATAATATCTGCAGTCATTATTAAAGCCGGCGTCGAAATGATGATAGAAACTCTGAACGATATCATAGGGCAGCGCGGAGATCCTGAGATAAGCAAAAGGATCAAGCATCTTGTGAATGAAGAGCCTGAAGTACGAGGTGCTTATGACCTGACACTTTTCAACTACGGCCCTGACAAGCACTATGGATCTGTGCATATAGAATTGCCTGATACGATGACTGTCGATGAGGTGGATGCTCTTACCAGAAAAGTCCAGCTCAAGGTATTTCAGAATACCGGTGTAATATTGACCGGTGTTGGCGTGTATTCATACAACACAACGAATGATGAAGCCGCAATGATCCGCAATACCATCCAGAAAAAGATCATGTCTCACGACTGGGCACTTCAGATGCATGGTTTCTATGTGGATACAATAAATAAGACGATCCGTTTTGACGTTGTAGTCAGTTTTGATATCGATCACAGAGAAGCATTAAGCATTATGCAGGAGGAGGTCCGGGAACTGTATCCGGATTACGCGATACATATCGTTCCTGATGTCGATGTATCAGACTGATCCGGCATATATAACAGAGATCCACATGCTCCGCACACTTCATTGTGCGGGGCTGTTTTTTTATCAATAATTGATTGTATATATTTTTTAAGCAGGTATAATATAGCTGTAACATCCTGACTGCAAGGAAATTCCGAGCGGAAAGTTTGCTGAAATCAATAATGATCGAGAATATAGATTCTTTTGTTGTGTTTTTGAAGCAGGCTTTTTCATTTCGGGCATCCGGATGAAAGAGCTTTTTTTACGAATAAAAATGATTCAGGAGAAATTGCATGCTAAAACTCGCGATCTACGGCAAGGGCGGTATAGGTAAATCAACTATGACAGCCAATCTGTCAGCTGCTTTTGCTTCGCTTGGAAAAAAAGTAATACAGATAGGCTGCGATCCTAAGGCTGACTCAACCATCAATCTGCTGGGAGGAAGAGCTCAGCAGCCGGTTATGGAATATATCAGAGATCACGGCGATGATATAACATCTATCGATGAGATATCCGAGATCGGATATGGTGATATCCTCTGCATCGAGACCGGCGGTCCGACACCGGGTCTCGGGTGTGCCGGACGCGGTATCATTGCTACATTCAATATGCTTGAGGAACTTGAACTCTTTGAGACTGTCAAGCCTGATGTAGTTATGTACGATGTGCTTGGCGATGTGGTCTGCGGCGGATTTGCGGCACCTATAAGGGAAGGATATGCAGAACATGTCCTTATCGTGACATCAGGTGAGAAGATGGCTCTCTATGCAGCAAACAACATATGCAGTGCTGTAGAGAATTTTGCAGACCGCGGATATGCGGATGTGGCGGGAATAATCCTCAATCGCAGGAACATCCCCGGTGAAGAAGATAAGGTCAAAAGCTTTGCAGCAGAAAAAGGTCTTGAGATCGTAGGAGATATCCCGAGAAGTGATGAGATCAATCACTTTGAAGAACAGGGCATGACAGTGATCGAGGGAGATCCTGAGCTGCCGATCAGCCGCAAATTCACAGAGCTTGCAGAGAAGCTCCTGGAGCTGGACAGATGATAACAGAACCATACAGTATAACCATAAAAGAACTTAATGAAGCTGGCGCAGACAATATACCGCCGGAACTGGTACCGGCAACGCAACTGATCTACAGCTCGCCTGCAACTCTGGCTTTTAACTCTCCGGGTGCGACAGGCTTCGGTGTGAAGAGGGCAGGACTGGCCGTACCGGGCTCAGTTATGCTCCTGGTAGCCCCTGGATGCTGCGGGCGTAATACCAAGCTTCTGTCTGAGATACCCGGATATGAGGACAGATTCTTCTTCCTGCTGATGGATGAATCAGATATCGTAAACGGTGATCATCTGGCAAGGGTACCTGAAGCAGTCAAAGAAGTCGTTGAATATCTGGACGAAAAACCATCCGCGGTCATGATATGCGCTACATGTGTGGATGCTCTTCTCGGAACGGACTGGGACAGAGTATGCAGGAAGGCTGAGACCCTCTCCGGAGTGCCGGTCAGACCGTGCTATATGTATGCCCTTACCCGTGAAGGCAGAAAGCCTCCGATGGTTCTTGTCCGGAAAGCGATATATTCACTTCTTGAGCCGGCGAAGAGGGACCCGCGTACTGTCAACATCATGGGCTATTTCTCCTCTCTGACTGATGACTGCGAGCTGTATGACCTGCTCATGCAGGCAGGAGTGAGAAAGATCAACGAGATATCCAGGTGCAGGGACTTTGAAGACTACCGCGGCATGTCGCGAGCTAATTTCAACATAATTCTCAACCATGAAGCGAGAACAGCAGCTGACGATATTGCCGGAAGGCTCGGGATACCATATCTCGAACTGACACGTCTGTATCAGATCGATAAAATAGCTAATCAATATAGTGCTTTCGCGGGAAGTATCGGTGCTGAATTTGATGACTCTGAATACAGAAAGCACGCAGAGAAAGCAGTGGCAGACTTCAGGGAAAAGTATGGCAGCATAAGCATTGCTGTGGGAGAGATGCTCAATGCAAATGCTTTCGAGCTTGCTCTTTCGCTGGTAAAATACGGATTCAGAGTTCCTGAGATCTATTCGAATGTATCCCGTGAAGACTATGTATATATAAGGCATCTTGCTGAGATCTCACCGGAGACCAGATTATTTACCAATCTGTCTCCGACCATGCTCTTCTATGACTGCAGCAGGGCAGAGGCGGATCTTACGCTCGGAAAAGATGCTGAATACTATCACCCGGATTGTCCTAATGTGCCGTGGAATGAAGAGAAGCAGCCTTTCGGATATTCAGGTGTAACACGTTTGTTTGAAAAAATGACGGAGGCCCTTGCATGAGCGTAAAAGGACTTCACAAAATAATATATCCATTCGCACCTGACCAGTCGGGAGCTGCTGCTGTGCTCTATGAGCTGGGCGGCATGATAATCATATGCGATGCCGGCGGGTGTGCAGGAAATGTGTGCGGATTTGACGAGCCGAGATGGCTCAGCACTAAAAGTGCGGTTTTCTCAGCCGGACTCAGGGACATGGATGCCATTCTCGGAAGAGACGATCTCCTCATAGAGAAGATCAAAAAGGCATCTGCTAAGATCGATGCAAAATTCGTAGCTGTCATCGGGACTCCGGTGCCTGCGACGATCGCAACGGATTATAAGGCGCTTAAGCGCATGGCAGAAAAAAGGACCGGCCTGCCGGTCATAACAATAGACAGCAACGGTGTTCTCTGGTATGACTCAGGGATCGAGAAGACATATCTTGAGTGTTTCAGAAAATTCACCCCGGAGGATACTGAGAAAAATATCATTCCGGACTCTGTCGGAGTCATAGGTGTCACGCCGCTCGATTCAGAAAGTCTCAGTGCCGGAAAAAGGATAACAGAGACCCTGACAGCGGGGGGCAGCAAGAGAGTTATATGCTACGGCGTGGGAGGCTCACTTGAAGACTTCGCAGATGCAGGCAGAACGGAAAAGAATATCGTTGTGGCTGCTTCCGGGCTCAAGGCTGCCAGATATCTCAAAGAGAGATACGGAACACCTTACGAGTGTTCAGATCCGCTCATAGGAGAAGTACGTGCCGGTCTTCCGCTCAGCACGGAAGATCTTTACGGGAAGAAGATACTCATCATACATCAGCAGGTGCGGGCAAACGCTCTCAGAGATACGCTCCGCAAGGAGACAGATGATACCGGAAATGCTCCTGATATCACAGTAGCAACGTGGTTCATTATGGATGATGAAATAGCGGAAGAAGGAGACTTCAGGATCAGAGAAGAATCAGACTTTTTTGATCATGTCAGTGACGGAGGCTGGGATATCATCATTGCAGACGGATCCTTCCGCAAAGCAGCAGGTGATTTCGGCGGCAGATTCATAGACTTGCCGCACTTTGCCGTATCCGGCCATTTTGCCGACGAAGAATCGGTCAGATTTTATACTTAGAGAGGTAATTGACATGCAGCATGCTGTCATTGCAAGGGTATACGGGATAGTTCAGGGCGTGGGATTCCGCCCGTCGGTAGACAGACTTGCGAATAAACACGGCATAAAGGGGAGTGTCAGCAATAAAGGCCCTTATGTTGAGATAGATGCACAGGGCGAGGCGGCAGATATTGATGCTTTTCTTGATGATCTGAGGCACAATCCTCCTGAAAGAGCGATAATTCTTAAGCTCGACAGAGAAGATGCTCCGCAGAATATAGGAAAAGATGACCGCTTTTCTATCATAGAGAGCGCCAAGGTCAGCGGAGAGATCTTCGTATCTCCTGACATCGCTACATGCAAAAAGTGCAGGAAGGAATTGTTCGATCCCAATGACAGGCGATATCTGCATCCGTTCATAAACTGCACTTCATGCGGTCCGAGGACCACCATCCTTGACGGGATGCCTTATGACAGGATACGCACGAGCATGTCTGAATTCCCGATGTGTCCTCAGTGTGAATATGAATATACTCACGCAGAGACTCGGAGATACGATGCACAGCCAGTCTGCTGTAATGACTGCGGACCTGAGGTGTATCTGATACCGACAGACGGAAGTGCTGTTTTGCCTGTAGATGTCGTATCATTGCCGAAATGGATGAAGGGCGGACCTGCTATAACGGAGGTCAGGCGCATTGTGAGCGGCGGAGGGATAGTTGCGATAAAAGGTATAGGCGGATTCCATCTGTGCTGCGACGCCACCAACCAGGCAGCAGTACAGAAGTTGAGGGACATCAAGCCTCGTCCGGCGAAACCTTTTGCCGTCATGATGAGAGACCTCGAAGCAGTCCGCAGAGAATGCATTCTGGAAGAGTATCAGGAAGAGATAATAGACGGCCATCAGAAACCAATATTGCTGCTCAGAAAGAGAGACGGAGCGCCGGACACATTGCTGGCTCCCGGGATCGCTCCGGATAACCCGGCTATCGGCGTGATGCTGCCGTATGCACCGGTCCAGATGCTGCTGTTTGATTATCCTGACGGGATCACTATGCCGGATTGCCTGGTCATGACAAGCGGCAACGTATCAGGCGCAGCGATCTGCAGAGACGATGAGGACGCTGTGAGAGAGCTTTCGAGAATGTGCGATGTGATACTTTCACATAACAGGCTCATAAGACTCCGTGCCGACGATTCTGTCATGGATTTTCACAAGGGTGAACCTTACATGATAAGAAGGTCAAGAGGCTATGCACCTCTGCCTTTCATGCTGGACATGCCTTGCTCGGGAAGTGTGCTCGCTGTAGGCGGTGAGCTCAAAAATACATTCTGTGTTTCAAGAAACCACCTCTTTTATCCATCACCTTATATCGGTGACACAGAGGATATACGTACTGTAAGAGCACTGAGAGAATCGATGAAGAGGATGTGTGACCTTCTCGAGGCCGAGCCTGAGCTCGTCGCATGTGACAAGCATCCGAAATATAACACTTCAGCAGTTGCTCATGAGCTGGGACTGCCTGTGATAGAGGTCCAGCACCATTATGCTCACATAGCATCATGCCTTGCAGAGAACAATCGGACAGACAAGGTGATCGGAGTGTCCTTCGACGGTACCGGCTATGGAGATGACGGCACTATATGGGGCGGGGAATTCCTGCTCGCTGACCTTGAAGGATATACAAGAGAAGGATACATAACTCCGTTTCTTCAGATCGGTGGAGATGTCTCCGCGAAGGAAGGCTGGAGAATCGCGGTGTCGATGATATATTCAGCGACCGGAGACAGGGAAAAAACATCTGCAATAGTTGAAAAACTGGGACTGTGTTCTGATCAGGAGCTGAGAGTCCAGTTCATGATGGCAGATAAAAATATAAACAGCATCAGATCGACAAGCGCAGGAAGGCTCTTTGATGCTGTAAGCGCTGCTCTCGGTATCAGGAGGATATCGACATTCGAGGGTGAAGCATCCACTACGCTCCAGTTCACTGCTGAAAGGTGGAGTGAAGACCCGGGGACAGTGCGATACAGAAATACAGCGGATGACGAAGATCTGATGCCTGCACCTTTTGCCTGCAGGGCAGAAGATGGAGCACTTATCCAGAACACAGACGAAATGTTTATGTGGCTGGTCACACAGAGGCTGAACGGCCGCTCACAGGAAGAGCTTGCCTGGATGTTCCACCAGACACTTGCAGATGGTATTGTCGATATGTGCTGCAGGATACGGGAGAAAACCGGGGTGCAGATCGCAGCGCTGAGCGGCGGTGTCTTCCAGAACAGGCTGCTTCTGAGGATGTGTGAGGACGGACTTGAAAGAGAAGGATTCGAGGTGCTGCTGCACAGCATGGTACCGCCTAATGACGGAGGAATATGCCTGGGGCAAGCCGCTGTAGCTGCAAGAGCACTGTATAAAATAAAAGAGAGCGACCCTTCCGGAAAGGGCACAGAGACTGTTCAGAGGACAGTCGAACAGATAGATGAACTGCATATGTAATAGGAGGAAAAGAAAATGTGTGTAGGTTTACCTGCCAGAGTGGTGACAGTCAAAAACGGTATGGCACTTGTTGACGCATCGGGAGCTAAGAGAGAAGTATCGGCGGAGCTGCTTGAACAGCTTGATCCGGGCGACTATGTCATGGTACATGCAGGAGTAGCTATAGCTAAGATCACTTCAGATGACGATGAAGAGGCTGATGCACTGCTTGAAGATCTTTTTTAATAGTTCGGGAAAAAATGATGAAAGACAATAATAAGAAATCTGCACGGGAGATAATCCAGAACTACGACGGGCCGAAACTCCGCATCATGGAGGTGTGCGGTACACACACTCATGAGATTTTCAGGCTCGGCGTGAGGAATATACTTCCGGATAATATAGAGCTCATCTCAGGACCGGGCTGCCCGGTTTGCGTAACACCGGTAGGCTTCATAGATGAAGCTGTGTATCTGGCTGAAAAGCATAACTGCACTATAACTACATTCGGTGACCTTATCCGCGTCCCGGGCTCTGAAAAGAGTCTGGCGGGAGCGAGGAGCGAGGGTGCCAGAGTGCTGCCTGTATATACGCCGACGGATGCATGCAAATATGCTCTTGAGCATCCTGAAGAACAGGTCGTGTTCCTCGCTGTAGGATTTGAGACCACGACACCTTCTGCATGCATGGCCGTTAAAATGGCTGCAGAGCAGGGCCTGGACAATTTCTCGATCCTCACTGCCAATAAGACGATGACCAATGCCTATCGTGCACTCAAGGGGAGCGCGGATGCTTTCCTGTATCCGGGTCATGTCAATGCGATAACCGGTGCTGATTCATGTGCACAGCTTGTAGACGAAGGTATATACGGCGTAGTCGCCGGGTTTACCGCGAAAGAGATCCTGGCTGCTCTTGCAGTCACGATCGTAAAACTTCAGGAAGGCAAGCCGTTTTTCAAAAATTGCTACCCAAGGGTCGTTACTGATGAGGGAAGCATTCCTGGAAAGCGCATGATGGAGGAAGTCATGGAGCCTTGCGACTCCGAATGGAGAGGGCTGGGTGTAATACCGCAGTCCGGACTCAGATTGCGTGAAGAATACGCGGCTTACGACGCGAGGAAGAAATTTGATCTGCCGGAGATCAAAGGCAAACCTAATCCGGCATGCAGGTGCGGGGATGTTCTTCAGGGAAAGTGCACTCCTGCAGACTGTAAGGTGTTCGGCAGGGGCTGCACACCGCTTCACCCTATAGGGGCTTGCATGGTATCAAATGAAGGAACTTGTGCGGCATGGTACGCATACAGGAAGGAGACAATAGATGGGTAAGACTGTAACGCTTGCACATGGAGCAGGTGGCAAGCAGACATCTGAACTTATACACGAAGTATTTGCAGCGCATTTTGCCAATCCGCTTTTTACTGCGGATGATGCAGCTGTTCTGGAGATGGAGGCAGGAAGACTGGCTATGTCTACGGATGGATTCATCGTTTCTCCGTATGAATTCCCAGGTGGAAACGTCGGAAAGCTTTCCATATGCGGCACTGTAAATGACCTTGCATGCATGGGAGCAGAGCCGCTCTATCTGACATGTGCTTTTGTCATAGAAGAAGGCTTCCCGATGGACAAGCTTGAAGAGATCGCTGCTGCCATGGAGAAAACAGCTGCTGAGGCCGGAGTCAGGATCGTTGCCGGAGATACCAAGGTAGCCGGCAAGGGACAGGTCGACGGCGTGTTTATCACCACCACCGGCATCGGCCGTATAAGAGATGGTGTGAAGACCGGCGGCGCGCTGGCAAAACCGGGTGATTCTGTGATCGTGACCGGTGATGTCGGAAGACACGGATGCACGATCCTTCTTGCCCGCAATGAATACGGTATAGAAGCTGATGTCGACAGCGACTGCGCACCGCTCTGGGGTGCTGTGGATTCTGTTCTGTCAGCTACGGATGATGTCCATGTCATCAGAGATGCTACACGCGGCGGTGTCGGAACTGTCCTGTACGAGATAGCTGAGCAGAGCAATGTAGGTGTAAGGATCGAGGCTGAGTCTGTTCCGGTCGACGGAGCAGTCAAGGGTGTCTGCGGAATGCTTGGACTTGAACCGCTTTATCTTGCATGTGAAGGCCGCCTTGTGATCATCGCACCTAAGGAAGAGTCAGATAAGATACTCGAAGTGCTGAAGCAGGGAAAATACACCGGGAATGCTGCTGTTATAGGAGAGATAACAGACGAGATGCCAGGCAAAGTCATAATGACTACTGAGATAGGCGCAGAGACACTTCTGCCGCAGCCTGGCGGTGAATTATTGCCGAGGATATGCTGATCTATCATACATGCGTAAAACATCCGGTTACTGACTATATATTCCTTCAGATGGATAATAAATGTATAATAAGAGAAACAGCTATAGTACACGCTTGAAGGAGAATACTATGAAAATCGACACCGAAAGGATCATGAAAAAGGCTGCCGGAGCTTCTACGGGAGTTGCTGTTGCAGCGGCATTCTTCAATATTGCTCTGATCGTCATAAAGCTGGTTGAGACTGTTACTGAAGAAGCAGAAAAGCATCAGGACGAGTAATTTCCGAAAATCAGCTGATCAGTATTGATCTAAGGGAGTTCTTATTGTGCAAAAAAACGAGATATGGCGTTCCTACGGAACAGATTATAAGGAAATGACAAAAAGGCTGCTCCTGCAGTCAGGTCTTGACGGACTGCTTCCGGCACCTTCGGTCCATGATCCTTGTATAGCCATCAAGCCTAACCTGGTGACACCTTCACCTGCTTCTTTCGGTGCAACTACACATCCCGAGATCGTAGCGGGAATAATCGAGTTCCTTAAAGAGCGGGGTTACCGCAATATTGTCATAGCGGAAGGTTCCTGGGTCGGCGATAAGACATCAGAGGCTTTCGAGTACTGCGGATACATCGCACTGGCAAAGGAGTACGGTGTATCCCTTCTTGATATGCAAAAGGAGGAAGGTGCATCTGTTGATTGTGCCGGCGAGGAACTTTCCATCTGCCGCTGTGTAAATGACTGGGATTTCCTCATAAATGTTCCTGTTCTGAAGGGACACTGCCAGACGCATATCACATGTGCTCTTAAGAACATAAAGGGTCTGATACCTAATGACGAGAAAAGAAGATTCCATACGATGGGCCTTCACAGACCTATCGCACATCTTAACGCCGGTATCAGACAGGATTTCATCGTAATAGATCATATATGCGGAGATCTCAGTTTTGAGGAGGGCGGGAGTCCTGTAACGCGTAACTGCATTATGACAGCTCTCGATCCGGTTCTGGTCGATGCCTATGTCTGCTCTCTTCTGGATTACAGTACTGAGGATGTGCCGTATATAGGAATGGCTGAAGAACTTGGTATCGGCAGCAGCGACCTTTCTGCCATGAGACTCATAACATGTGAAGGCGAGCCATATGAAGATCTTCCGGCCCGGAATATTCTGGATGTCAGCTATGCAGTTGATGATGTGGATTCATGCAGTGCTTGCTATGGTATCCTGATCCCGGCACTTGAAAGGCTCGAAAGTGAAGGCCTTCTTGCCAGGCTTCCTGACAGGATCGCAATCGGACAAGGCCACAGAGGCAAAACCGGGACCCTTGGAATAGGAAACTGCACAGCAGGCTTTGACACATGCGTCAGGGGATGTCCGCCTGAAGAGGAGGATATATATACGCAGCTGAAGAAGCTTGCCCTGAAGACACCATAATTTTATATATTGATATGACCAAGGACGAACTCACGATAGCAAAAATTGAAGACAGGGTAATTCAAAGCCGGGACGGTTACTATGTGACTGCGACCGGCTTTCTTGACTCACATGAACAGGCCATAGCCAGAAACGTTTCAATGCGGGCTGCGGGAGTCAGGACTCTTATGTACGGAGGATACGATGATGCTGAACGCAGAATGCTGGTATGTATACCGGTGGATCTGCCTGTCAGTAACGAGGAAGCGACTGCCGGTTTATTGAGTGTACTTCGTGTCAGCGTGCAGGCAGGGTCAGGGTCACGCAGACTGAATCACAGAGACTATCTCGGATCTATACTCGGACTGGGTATAGAGAGAAGGCTGATAGGAGATATTCTGGTCAGAGAGGACGGGGCAGATATTTTCATCGTACCGGATATCGCAGACTTCCTGCTGAGAGAGTACTGCCAGGCAGGCCGAACAGCAGTCAGAACTGAACTGGTGTCCGTTGACGAAGTGATCATACCGGAAATGCGCTTCGAGATCATCAGGGATACGGTGAATTCTGTGAGACTTGACAGTGTGATCTCGACAGCTTTCAGGCTATCGAGAGGAAATGCTGCAGAAGCGATCAGGAGAGGGCTTGTTTCTGTAGATCATGCCGAATGTCTTAAAAGCGATGCGAAAGTCGAAGAAGGTGCAGCACTGGTCCTCAAGGGAAAAGGCAAAGCTGTCCTGGAAGAGATCGGCAGAGAATCAAAGAAGAACCGTATCTGGATAAAGATAAAAAGATATATATAAAAGCCGGGAGGCACTCAATGCTTTTCTGACGGATCCAGTCTGCGCAGACGCAGGACGAAAAGTATGTTGAGCAAAGAGCCCTTAAGGAAACTTGAAATCGTCATTGCCCACCATACTCCTTTGATCCCGAGGAAAGGCATCAGAAGATAGCAGAGCGGTATCCTTGCTACTGTAAGGGCAAGTCCTACCGCTGCGGGCAGCCTTGTCTGCCCTAAACCGTTGAACGCGCCGCCTGTCGCTAATTCATAGCTCATAAAAAGCTCGGAAAGGCCAACGATCCTGAGGTATACTGTCCCTCCTGCAATGATCTCAGGCTCGCTGATGAAGAGACTGAATATCGGTGTTGCTCCGAGTACCAGCAGTGCAGTGAACAGAAGACCGCAAACGGTCATCATTGCAGTACCTGTCTTAAAACCTTTTTTTACCCTGTCATAGTTTCCTGCACCGTAATTCTGAGATGTGAAAGCACTCATGGAATATGAGAAGCCTTCAGCAGTCATCCACGTAACTGACTCTATCTGTCCGCCTATTCTCTGCACAGCTATCGCTGCGTCTCCGAATGCAACTATTATCCTTGAAATAAGCATTGCTACAAACGCATAACCGATGTTGAACACAGCAGGGGGCACTCCGAGCCTGATCATATGCAGAAGCTCACTTCTGTCAGATCTGTCTGTCAGCCTGAATCCTCTGAACAGATAATCATCATGAATGATAAACCGGATGAAGAGGAGGGTCACGATGCATTCTGAAAAAACAGTAGCGATGCCGGCACCGTTCACGCCGAGCGCAGGAAAAGGTCCTATACCGAAAATGATAAAAGGATCGAGAATTATATTGAGGACCATACCGGCGGCATTGTATTTAAAAGAAGTCTTGCTGTCACCTGTTGCTGTCAGAAGGCCCTGCATCACATAGTTGAAACCCATAACCACATTGGCTATGGAAACTATTGCAAGATAGGATTCCGCAGCAGCTGCTGTTGCCGGGTCATGGAGTCTGAAGAATGATATCAGCCCGTGTCTGAATACTATGCATATAAGTGAATATACAATCATCTCAAACAGCATCAGGCGGACGGCTTCACCGGCACAGCGTCTTGCTTTTGTCAGGCTGCCTTCACCAATTGCCTGACCTGTCATAACCTGTCCGCCGATCTGAGGTATCATGGCGATACCCTGACCGATCCACATAAAAGAACCTGCAGCTCCTACTGCAGTTACTGCCTGATTGCCAAGCCTGCCAACCCACATGGTATCGAACATACTGTAAGCCATCTGTATGAACTGTGAACCCATGATCGGCAGAGACAGCCAGAAAAGCGCCCCGGCTATCTTACCGCCGAGAAGATCTATTCTGTTTCCTGAATCCTTTTGTTCCACTTCAACCTCTTTTTTCGACCAATGTCTATTCTACATCAGAGGAATGATCATAACAATGGCGTGCAATGTGGTACAATACTGTAGATACTTATTCCTTGTATACTATGTTGACTCTGAATCAGAGGACAGACCTTGAGTAATTTCAGCCCTGACAATAACAAAAGAGGAGCACTGCTGATCATCCTTGCAGGTGCCTGCTGGGGCAGTATCAGTCTTTACATCAACTATCTGAGCAATGCAGGACTCGGCACCATGCAGATATCCTTCCTGCGCCAGCTTTTTTCGGTAGCAGTCTTTTCGCTGGTCATACTGATGCGTGACAGATCAAAATTCAGGATCCGCCCGGGCGATCTCTGGCTTCTTATGCTTTGCGGTCTGATCAACGGTGTCCTGTTCAATTTCTTTTACTTTTATACTATCGTGAACAGCAGGGCTTCTATCGCAGTGGTACTGCTGTATACATCCCCGGTATTTGTCATGATCCTTGCAAGGATATTCTTCGGAGAGAAAATAACCGGTACTAAACTCATAGCACTTGTTCTGACAGTTATCGGCTGCGTGTTTGTTACAGGGGTGATCGGAGAAGGCTATACACCGCCTCCGATTGCGATCCTTACAGGAGTGCTGACAGGCCTTGCCTATGCCATGAACAACATACTGACAAGCATGGCAGTCAGAAAGAATGATCCGCAAACAGTCACCTTATATACACTGCTGTTCAGTTTTATATTTCTGATCCCGTTCTGCGGAGGAAACAGTCTTGTGGAATTGTGCAGAGCAAATCCTTCAATACTGACAGTCGCATTTGTAATGTGCCTTATAACCGGAGTTCTTGCTCAGTTTGCATTCTCGGTCGGGCTGAAGCTGATCGAGAGCGGAAAGGCCGCGATCTATGGGGCTGCGGAGCCGGTGGTCGGTACCCTGATAGGGATACTGGTATTCCATGAAGAATCCGGATTCCTTAAGATCACAGGTATCATCATGGTCATCTCAGCTATCCTGCTGATAGGCGAAGGCAGTAAAAAAGATGGCGATTAAAATGGTATAATGTATTGACTTTTGATGGTTTTGGAGTATGATGCACAGGAAAGTAAAGAAAAGCGAAAACAATTCCCGATAATAAATAGAATTCAGGAGAGAATAATGGATATAAACACAGAAACAAGAAGAAGTGTAGCTTTTATAGGTTCGGAATGCTATCCGTTCGTAAAGACGGGAGGCCTTGGCGATGTAATGTACGCACTGCCTAAGGCACTGGCAGATCTGAACTGTGATGTCAAGGTCATCCTCCCTAGATACCACTGCATACCATGGAAGTATCAGGAAAAGATGGTCTATCGCGGTTCGTTCAATATGGATCTGTGCGCAGATGGCACATCTTATTATGTAGGAATCATGGAATATGTCTGGGACGGTGTCGTATATGATTTCATCGATAATGATGATTTCTTCACTAACGGCAATCCATACACCAATCTGGTAGATGATATCCCTAAGTACTGCTACTTCTCAAAAGCAGCTCTGGCTGCTCTTAACTACATGAACTGGATCCCGGATGTGATACACTGCCACGACTGGCAGGCAAGCCTTGTTCCGGTACTGCTGCGTACTCAGTTCGCAGACACTCCGATCAAGGATGCCAAGACCATCATGACTATCCACAATCTCCGTTTCCAGGGTGTATACAACATCCCGACCATCCGCTACTGGACCAACCTTCCAGAGGATGTATTCAATATTGATGTATTCAAGACAGGCTACGAAGACGCCAATATTCTCAAGGCCGGCCTGGCATATGCTGATATTATCACTACAGTAAGTGATACATATGCCGGTGAGATCCAGACACCGTTCTATGGTGAGCATCTTGATGCTCATATGCGTCATCACGCAGGAAAACTCCGCGGCATAGTGAACGGTATCGATGTCGTACAGTGGGATCCTAAGACCGATCCGAAACTGGCAGCAAATTATGACATCTCAGAAGTACTTCCGCAGAAGAAGCTTAATAAAAAGGCACTGCAGGAAGAACTTGGTCTTGAGGTGGATGATGGCAAATTCATTATCGGACTGATCTCTCGTCTGACAGATCAGAAGGGACTTGATCTTGTCGATGCTGTTCTCCCTGGTCTGATCGACGGAAATACACAGATCGTAGTACTCGGAACCGGCGATGCAAAGTATGAAGATGCCTTCAGGTATTATGAAAACGAGTATAAGGGCACTGTATGCTCATGCATTATGTATGATGAGGGCAGAGCTCACAGGATCTATGCCGGTGCGGATGCACTTCTGGTACCTTCACTGTTTGAGCCATGCGGCCTGACACAGCTTATAGCAATGAGATACGGAACAGTTCCTATCGTAAGAGAAACCGGCGGTCTGTATGATACAGTCGAGCCATTCAATCAGTTCACACTGCAGGGCAACGGTTTTACTTTCGACCGCTATGAAGCTGACCTGCTCTATGATGCGATCAACCGCGCCAAGACAGTCTTCTTCACTGACCGCTGGCACTGGGATGAGATGGTCCAGAGAGATATGGCTAAGGACGTATCATGGGAAGCTTCCGCCAGACAATACAGAGAGCTGTATATGGAGCTGAAGCCACAATAAAAGGTTATATATGATCAGAAAAAAACGGCATTTGCCGTTTTTTTATTGTCTGCAGCAGTGAACAGTGAGATCCGATAAGGTCCGTACAATAGAAAATCCTATAAATATAGTCGGAATTGACTTGACAAACAAATGCAAGTTAGTTATAACTAACGATAGTTAAAGATATCTAACAATATAGGAGGAAGCAAAATGGAACTTGCTTATAAGCTTAGTAACAGTGCTGCAGGAAAAGCTGTGGAGAAAGAATCAGCCGGAACTGCAAATGAAAAAAAGACGCTTATGAACGCCGAGCCGGGACAGACATACATCATCAAAGAGCTCAATACTGACGATGATGAGATGAATTCGTTTCTGTTCAGACTGGGCTGCTATCAGGGAGAGCCGATAACACTGATATCAAAAAAGAAAAACAGCTGTATCGTCGTCATAAAAGACGGAAGGTACAACCTCGACAAGATGCTGTCCGAGGCAATCATAATTTAAGGTATTAAATCAAGGATTATATATAAGGAGGAGTTTCAGATGAGAATCGCTTTTGCCGGAAATCCTAACAGCGGCAAGACAACTATGTACAATGCCCTGACGGGCAGAAATGAAAAGATAGGAAACTGGGGTGGTGTTACCGTAGGAAGTAAAGAGTATCAGCTCAAAAAAGAGTTCTCCGGCGGTCAGGAGGTTATTGCCGTAGACCTGCCGGGTGCTTATTCGATGTCACCGTTTACCCCTGAAGAGGGTATAACCAGCGAATATGTACGTACCGCCAATCCTGACGCTATCGTTAATATCGTAGATGCTACTAACCTGAGCAGATCGCTGTTTTTCACCACACAGCTTCTTGAACTCGGGATACCTGTCGTAGTAGCACTCAACAAGACAGATATCAACGAGAAAGAGGGCACTAAAATCGATGCAGCTAAGCTTTCTGCTAAGCTCAACTGCCCGGTATATGAGACTGTATCAACAGAGAATAAGGGGCTCAGCGAGATGATCGCCAAGGCGATCTCACTTGCAGGGACAGTGCAGAAGGCTCCTTATATGCAGGCGGATATCAACCTTCATGATAAGAATGCGGTAGATGCGGAAGACCGCAAGCGTTACAGTTTCGTCAACGGTATTGTAGCAGATGTAGAAACAAGAAAGACCCTGTCAACAGAGACAACTTCATCAGATAAGGCAGATGCAGTGCTTACTAATCCGATCGCGGGTATTCTGATATTCGCTGTTGTCATGTGGGGAGTTTTCTGGGTATCTCAGGCATGGCTCGGACCTCTTGTAGCAGACTGGCTTGTAGGATGGATCGAGACATTCCAGGGATGGGTAGCAGGTCAGCTCGAGAACAGTCCTGCTATTCTGTCAGCGCTTCTTGCTGATGGTATCGTTGGCGGTGTGGGAGCTGTTGTCGGTTTCCTGCCTCTCGTAATGGTAATGTACTTCCTGATCGCTCTGCTTGAGGACTGCGGCTATATGGCTCGTGTCAGTGCTGTCATGGACCCTATCTTCAAGAGAGTAGGACTTTCAGGCAAGTCAGTTATCCCTGTAGTTATCGGAACAGGCTGTGGTATCCCTGCCATTATGGCATGCCGTACCATCCGTGACGAGAGAGAAAGAAGAGCAACATCTATGCTCACGACTTTCATTCCTTGCGGAGCCAAGATACCTGTTATCGCACTTTTCGCCGGTGCATTCTTCAACGGAGCAGGCTGGGTAAGCACTCTGTCATATTTCTTCGGACTGGTGCTGATCTTCCTCGGCGCATTGCTGATCAAAGGCATCACAGGCTATAAATACAGAAAGTCATTTTTCATCATGGAGCTTCCTAAGTGGAAAGCGCCAAGCCTCAAGTTCGCATTCAAATCCATGATGGAGAGAGCTAAAGCATATATCATCAAGGCAGCAACGATCATCCTCATCTGCAACACTGTAGTACAGATCATGCAGACATTCGACTGGCATTTCCAGGTCGTTGAGGAAGGTGCTGAAAACACATCGATCCTTGCTTCTATAGCTACACCGTTCGCTATCCTGCTCATACCTCTGGGATTCGGAGTATGGCAGCTCGCAGCCGCTGCGATCACAGGCTTCATCGCAAAGGAGAACGTAGTAGGTACACTCGCTGTTGTATATGCACTTACATCATTCATCGATGTTGATGAACTTGAGATGACAGGCGGAGCTAATACTGTCGCAATGACAATGGGACTCACATCCGTAACCGCTCTTGCATATCTCTTCTTCAACCTATATACACCTCCATGCTTTGCAGCTATCGGAGCTATGAATTCAGAGATGAAGAGCAGAGGCTGGCTCTGGGGCGCTATTGGACTTCAGCTCGGAACAGGATACACAGTAGCATTCCTGATCAACCAGTTCGGAACTCTCTTTACTGAGGGACACTTTGCAGCAGGTTTCGTGCCTGGTCTTATCGCAGAGATCTGCATGGTAGCAGCATTGGTCCTGATCGCCAGAAAGGTGAGAGCTCATTTCGATGAAAAGTATGAGCTTCACAAGGGGGCAGGAACTGCAAACGCAACAGTATAATAACCTGTATTGATGATATCTTAACAGGCATAGTGCGTGGTGTTGTATACACCGCGCATTATGCTATTATGAAAGAAAAAGGAGAAAAACAATGAACACAGCCACATTAATAGCAGTAATATTGATAGCTGTGATACTGTTTCTGGCAGTAAGATACATAATCAAAGAAAAGAAAAAGGGCAATGCCTGCATAGGCTGCCCTTATGCGGATTCATGTCCAAAACACCGGCATGATTGTAAGTGACATCAATTCTTTACTGTATGACCTGCCAGCAATGGGTAAACGACTGATGTTACGGCGATACCCACAGCAAACTGACCTATGTTCCATGGCAGAGATATGGCCGCAAGAGCCCAGCTGCCATACATAATGCGCTCAGCTATAAGATAACCTGCACACATTACGAGACCTCCGGCTGTCATAGCTGAGGCAACTTTTATATTAATACCCATCTTTGAAGATGTTACCGCATGCTTAGGAGCAGATTCTATTCTCCTGATGACAGTTGCAGTGACATATGCCATCAGAAATTTTATTGCAAGTGTCCAGGGAGCCCAAAAGGCAAACCCTCCCAGAATATCTCCCATCGCGGAACCCAGTGCAGAAGCAGCAGCGCCATTTCTGCGCCCGAGCAGCAGAACAGCGAGATAGATCATGGCATCACCCAGATGCACATATCCCTGGGTCATTGGGACAGGGATCCTGAACATAATAGTTCCCAGCAGGATAAGACATATCATAAGAGATGTCAGAACGAGCTGAGACAGATCATTTCCTTTTGCTTCGGATCTCATATGAACCTCCTGAATCATTGACCTTATATTTTATATGACATATAATAAACGCGAACTGTAGTATAAAAAATATACATTTTGCAGATTTTTTAATATAACAATTTATGAAATAGCAGGGTATAGAAGATGATTTCATTTGAATTTGATAACAATTCGGGCGCTAGCCTGTATGTACAGCTGTATGAACATCTGAAAGAAGAGATATCTGAGGGACATATCAGGACAGGTGAGAGGCTGCCTTCTCTCAGGAATATGGCGAAAAATCTGGGTGTAAGTGTAACTACGGTCAAGATCGCCTATGATCAGCTGATGGTGGAAGGGTACCTTGTCAGCAGACCTCAATCAGGTTTTTACGCAGCACAGGGAGCCGTAACAGGAAATGCAGACAAGACCGGAGGTGATCTCAGGCCGGCGCATACGGACGCAAACTCGATAACTGCTGTTTCTGCAGCAGGAAGGACACAGACTGCTTTGAGCTGTGACCCTGACTCTTTTGACTTTGTAAAATGGAAAAAGTGCATGTCCACAGTACTTAATGAGACTCCGCAGCTGCTTCTTACAGAAGCTGACAGACAGGGCGAGCCGGAACTGAGGCAGGAGATCGCCAGTTATGTATATAAATCCAGGGGCGTAAAATGCTCACAGGATCAAGTGATAATCAGTGCCGGAACTCAGCAGCTTGTCAGTCATATTGCCAGAATACTCAAAATGATAGATATAGCTCATGTATCTGTAGAAGACCCGGGATATCTGCCGGTCAGAAGCATTTTCAGTGACTGGGGATTCAGTATGAGTTGTATACCTGTAAAAGATGACGGGATAGTTATTGAAAAACTTCCTGAGAACATAAGGACTGCCGTGTATGTATGTCCGCAGAACCAGTTCCCTACGGGTGCAGTTATGCCGATAAACCGCAGACGGAAGCTCCTCGAGTGGGCAGAAGCCAACGGAAGTATAATCATCGAGGATGACTATAACAGTGAACTGAGATATACAGGGATGCCGATCCCTGCGCTCCAGGGTATCGATCAGAGCGGCAAGGTCGTATACATAGGCTCTTTTACATCTACGCTCTTTCCTGCTATCAGGATCAGTTACATGATATTACCGAGGGAAATGATAAAACTGTATGAGCGTATCCGCATGAATTATGACCAGACATGCTCTAAGACCGAGCAGCTGACACTTGCCGAGTTCATGCGTAAAGGTTACTACTATACCAATCTGAAACGCATACGTAAATTGTATTCCGTAAAGCTGAATGAAGCGCTTTCAGCCATAAGGGAATATGGAAGTGAAGGCAATTTTCTTACTGCCGAAAACACACAGTCCGGGATCAATATCATACTCCGGTTGAACACTTATAACAGGATAATCAGCGAAGGGCACTCCGGTGCATCCAGAACTGCAGAGATAAGGCGCGAAATGGCAGAAAGGATAGTTAAAAGCGCCGCTTCTGCAGGGATCAAGATACGAGATATCGATCAGCTCGATCATGACGGGCAATTCTATCTCGCTTTCTATTACAATCAGATAAAAACAGAAAAAATCAGAGAATCTGTCAAAACAATGATAAGCGGTTTCAAATCAGTGGTGACAAAAGGCAGCCTGAGCCTTCCTTCAGTATACGAAGTGATAAGGCTTACTGATGGTGAGCCGCAGTTTCTGGAAGAACACTACGAGAGACTCACAAAGTCACTTGCCAGCATGAATCTTGAGGTGCCTTTCAGCTGCGAAAGGCTGAAAGGCTGCATAGCAGAACTTGTGAAAGAAAGTGGTATCACTGATCATAATATAAAGATAGAGGTAGATGTAGGCGGACACTCGGTCATGTATCTCAATCCGACTCATTATCCATCTGATGAGATGTACGCGAACGGAGTTGCCGTGGATCTTTTCTATGGCGAGAGGAAAAACCCTAACATCAAAGCTATGGATCAGGAACTTCGTGACAGGACCGATGAGGCGATCAAATCCGGCGGCTTCTATGAAGTGCTGCTGACAGACAGAAATGGCTGTATAACAGAAGGCAGCAGGTCGAACGTTTTCTTCATACGCGGTAATGATGTGTACACATCTCCTTCCGAAAAGGTCCTGCTTGGCGTAACAAGAAGCAAGGTCATTGAGATCATACAGAGAGCAGGTGTTGGGCTGCATTATGAATCTATAAGAAAAGAGGATCTGGATTCATTCGATGCGGCTTTCATCAGCGGAACATCCCCGGAAGTCCTTCCGATCGCAAGGATAGGATCACTGCAATATGACGTAAATAACCCGGTCCTCAGATCGATCATGGCAGATTTTGCCAGGCTTAAGCAGAGACATTGATATGCCCGGAACGCTTATAGGCGTTCCGGTCTTTTTTGTTACTGCATGAGTATGGTATTATTAGAGAACCGGGACTGATAGATATAGCTATGTAATACCTTGGAATGGAAGGTGCGATATTATGAAGAGGAGCCGAAAATATCTGCTGCTGAGCATAATGGTCTTCATCATGATCTATTCAGTGCTGATACTTATACTTTATGCCAGCGAGAGGAACAATCCGGCTTCAGAGATAGACTCTATTGGTGATGCATTGTGGTTTTCCATTGTCACATTTTCAACTGTTGGCTATGGTGATATGACCCCAAAGACACCGATGGGCTATTTCGTAGGTACAGTGTTCCTGTTTACATCAATGGGCTTACTGGTCGCATTGATCGGTTATGTCGTGTCATTCATGGCTAATGAGGGGCTGCCGCTGCTCAAACTCAGGACTCACAGGTATGATAACTGGTATTATCTTGCCGATTTCACGCCTGAGTCAGATACCCTTGCAAGGGACATACTCAGTGAGGATGACGATGCTTTTATTATTTATGGTATCAGAAAAGATGAAGAACTTGAAAATCCGGATTACCCGTGTGTTTTCATAAACGATTCACCTGCCAGAATAGTTTCGCGGAAAAAAGGAAAAGGAGAGGAGTGTAAGCTTTTCTTTCTGAGAGAAAATGATATAGGCAGCAATCTCAAAGCGATACACATTGAGGATCTGCCGGCAAGCATCTATGCCAGCACAGTCAGCGGAGCAGAAAGGATGTCCGGGAATATTCACCTGTTCCATATCTGTGACTGCTGTGCAAGAAGTTACTGGAAGGAGCATCCGCTCAGGTCAGCTGAGAACGATATCGTGATCATAGGATTCGGCAATTACGGAACGGCGTTACTTGAACGTGCGATCCTGACCAATATCGTAGATCCTTATTTTGACGTCAATTATCATATTTTCGGTGATTCAGAGCGTTTCAGACAGCTTCATACTAATCTTGACATAGCTTTTGGGATAAACAAGAGGCGCGAAGGTCATGACAGCCTGTATTTTCACGAGGAAGACTGGACATCTGCGCGCGATATCATCGCTTCCGCAGACAGAATAATCATATGTGAAGATGATGAGGAAGCCGGCTGGGACGATATGTGGATGATCAAGCGTTACTATAAGACCCGCGGAAGGATAGACCTCAGAAGCAACAGACCGGCACCGGGACTTTCGACATTCGGAACCAACGAAGAGATCTTTACAGTCAATCAGATAGTGCGGGCAAGACTCAATGATGCTGCAAGATTGATGAATGATCTCTACAGACAAAGTGTAGAAGAGAGCCTTGACTGGGATGAACTCAGTGATCAGCTCCAGCAGTCTAAGATCGCGACAGCTGACCATCTGCCTGTCAAGATCAGGATCCTGCTCGGGGAAAATGCAGCTGCGAATATCAACAGTAAGACTCTGAGAAATTCATATCGTGCGTTCAGAGCAGCAAGAAAAGACTCCTCTGTGCTGAACGATCTCCGCAAGATAGAACATGCACGGTGGGTGCGCTTTTATACATATTACAACTGGAGCTATGGGGAAAATACCGATGATGTCCTGCGTGAAGATCCTAAAATATGTGACTTTGAAGAGCTGAACGAGGAGCAGAAGGCATATTATGACCGAGCCTGGGAGCTTCTTGGAGAAATAGGCAGACACAATTGATGCAGCCAATAAAACAGCCTTGCACTTTCAACTAAGGACGAGTGCAAGGCTTTTCGATTGTGTGTATCGGCAGTATGGACGCGATTATTTTGCAGGATAACGTCCTACGAACTTAAGAGTCTCACATACAGCGGCGAGATCTGCAACCATCTTTTTGCCTTCTTCTGATGTGTCGTCTCCATCGCATTCAGTGTAGAAATAGTAACCCCATTCTTCATAGTTGAGAGGTCTTGTGTGAAGGAAACGGATGTTGAAGCCATGGCTGCTGATTGCGTTTATAGCTTTAACAAGGGAACCCTGAACATTGAGTACGGTAAAAATCATCATGAAACGGGAGCCGTCTTCATGAGCAGATTCGTTAGCAGTTTTGGAAAGTACAGCATAACGAACTACTTCATTACCGGTATCCCATTTGAATACCTTGATAATACTCAGATCACCCTGATAAAACAGGTCCATGACATGGTTGACTTTACCGCTTCTGCTCTTTTCAAAAGGTAATACACAAACGTCACAGTCACCGGATACTACAGCATTATATGTTTCATCATAGTTAGGGAAGTCGATACGAGCTGCTCCCTCTGCTACAGTACTTGCTGCCTTGTAATCTTCAGGATCCATTCCTGCGCAGTATGCTATGCGCTTAATTCCGATATTGTTACCATTAATTTCCACGATTGCATCTCCTAACTAAATTATTAAAAAGTTGATTATGGTTTTCCCTTTGCAAGTATATTCCCTTGAAATAACTATTGCAAGCGATTCTTTGTTTCACTGTGAACGATCACCTTTTTTCGCAATTAACAGGCTCTTATGGTAGAATTAATTCAACAGCAGCATATGTCTGTCATATAGTTTGTCGGTAAAACAGATTGTCAGAGGAAAGGAGGCATGCGGGTATGTTAGTATTCTGGGGTGACGGATCTCAGGCCGCTATGGATCTGGTGAACAGCATACAGGTACGCAGTACGGCTAATTTTAACTGGACGTTCATTTTCATTCTTGCCGTTGTGTTCTATGTATATTGGTCTGAAATACATAATAAGAATTATGATATGATCTATGCAGGGCTTGCTCTCTATGGAGTCCATTGGCTCTATGAGATAGGCAACGCAGTCATCGGCCACGTAACCGGATATCCACTGTGGTCAGTGAGCAATGAGTCAACGACATTCATCCTGCTTATCGGAGTATGCTGGGAACTGTCGATGATGTTTTCACTTGCCGGAATGATATCACTCAAGATGCTTCCTGAAGACCGCAGTACCAGATATTTCTCCGGAAACGGAAAAAAGGGAATAAGCTGCAAGTTCGCCGGTGCTCTCAGCATGGCACTCCTGTTCGCTCTGTTCGAATCATTTCTTGCCGGCACATCCAATCACTCGTTTATATGGGTGTATAAATGGTGGGGCGTACTGCCTGTGTTCATAACGACATATGTGCCGTTTTTCCTTGCCGCTAATTATGTACCTGATATGGAACCGGCAAAGAGGAAACGCTTCCTTGTCACAGTCTGGGGCGCTGTAGCCTTACTTCTTATAGTGCTGATACCGACGGGGGTGATATAACACGCAAGCAGGATCTGTAATTGCAGAAACGGTGCTTGTGGAGCTGTTTTAAGTCTTGTGATATAATAAAAAAGTCGATTAAGGGGGAATTAAATCATGAGTCTGACAGAGAATGAAAACGCTGTAACCACAGCAAAGCAAAGGTTCAGCATGGGGATGTTTCTGGTAGCTATCGGTATCGTGTATGGCGATATCGGAACATCACCTATGTACGTTATGAAGTCGATCGTTGAAGGAAACGGCGGACTTGCCAATGTCAACGAGGACTTTATCATCGGATCGCTTTCACTTGTCATATGGACAATTACACTGCTCACCACTATCAAACACGTTCTGATAGCTCTGAAGGCAGACAACCACGGTGAAGGCGGAATATTCGCTCTTTACAGTCTGATAAGGGAAAAAGGCAAGTGGCTCATCATTCCGACTATGATAGGCGGATGTACGATGCTTGCTGACGGTGTTCTGACACCGGCCGTTACTGTCACGACTGCTGTAGAGGGCCTTAGAAGTATAGAGCTAGTAAACAGGTTCCTGGGCGAAGGACAGTCGATCGTTCTTCTCATAACAATCACGATCGTTTGTGTTTTGTTCATGATACAGAGGAACGGCACGAGCTCGATAGGCAAGATGTTCGGACCTGTAATGATGATATGGTTCCTGTTCCTCGGAATAACAGGTCTGATCTACTCTTTCGGAGATCTTGGTGTTTTAAGAGCACTTAACCCAATTTATGCTATTAAAGTTTTGATCAGTCCTTATAATAAAGCCGGACTTATGATCCTCGGAAGCGTGTTTCTGTGTACTACCGGAGCTGAAGCTCTCTACACGGATATGGGTCATGTAGGGCGCGAAAACATCATGTTCAGCTGGCCTTTTGTAAAGGTCTGCCTGATACTCAACTATATGGGACAGTGCGCATGGATCATAGGACACTGCAGTGACCCTGCGTTGACACAGATCAAAGACCTGAACCCGTTCTATATGATGCTTCCTGCGGGAATGCGTCCGGTAGCCATCATACTGAGTGCGCTGGCAGCGATAATCGCCAGCCAGGCACTGATCAGCGGAAGCTACACTCTGGTACATGAAGCGGCCAGCCTCGATCTGATGCCGCACCTCAATGTGCGCTATCCATCGGACACAAAAGGCCAGATATATGTTCCTATCATAAATAAAATACTTTGGTTCCTGTGCATCGCAGTGATACTGTATTTCCGCAGCGGATCACGCATGGAGAACGCATACGGTCTTGCTATCACGATAAGTATGCTGATGATGACGATCATGTTCACTGTATACATCGGAGCTGTTAAAGGAAGGAAACTTGGAGCAGTGCTTTTCGCTCTCGCGTTCTTTACACTTGAGAGCATATTCTTCATTTCCAGCCTTGGTAAATTTGCAGCCGGAGGTTATGTCGCAGTTCTCCTGTCACTGGCTATACTGTTTATAATGATCAGCTGGTACAGAGGCACACAGATCGAGAGCATGCAGAAGACCATGCTCAACATGAGAGACTATCTTGGTGCGATCAATAATCTCCAGGAAGATGAATCGCTGCCTCTCTGCAGCAATAATCTCGTATACCTTGCCAAGGGAGAAGACTTCGAAAAGGTCGACAGAGACATACTTTACTCTATTCTTGACAAAGAGCCTAAGCGTGCTGATGCTTACTGGATCATAAGTGTTAACACCACCAATATCCCGTTCCAGAAAGATTACGAAGTAGAGACCTTCGGAACTGACTGCGTTGTGCGTGTCAATCTGAATCTCGGATTCAAGGTCAGGCAGAGTATCAACGTTTATCTCAGACAGATAGTGCATGATCTGCTTGCATCCGGGGAACTTAAGAGTCAGTTCAGAAAGCACTCAATATACGGTCCTTCGACTGTAGGGTCATTCAAGTTCTGTATGCTGCGAAAGATGATGCCTCTTGAGGGGGATCTGTCTGCGATAGACAGTATGCTTATTCATACTAAGTACTATATCCGCCGTATTGCGGGTAATCCGGCAAGGTGGTTCGGACTTGAAACATCCAATCTTATCATTGAGTATGTACCGTTGTTCCTGCCGCAGAGGAGAGAGCATGAAGTGCTTGAACGTGTAGATCACAGGTCGCAGCAGGACTGACAGCTGCATCAGGCACAGATAAATAATCAGACAATCAAAAGCCCCGCGGATCGCAGATGATCCGCGGGGCTTCTATCATTTTTCAACGTACGTTTGTTTCACCGGCAAGGACTTTCTTGTAGTCCGCATAATTCTTCCTGAGCAGTTCAGGAGTGTTCAGTTCATACGGGCAGTGTGCCGAGCACTGACCGCAGCCTATACATTCTTCTGTCTTTTTCATTTCTTTCTGCCAGTGTTCCGAAAGCCATGCATCTGATGGTGCCCGTCTGAGCATGAGTGACATCCTCGCACATTGGTATATCGTGATACCGACAGGACAGGTTTCCATACAGTAACCGCATCCACGACAGAATTCCCCTGCAAGTTCGTTCCTTTCTGCTGCAATGAATTCACGGATCTCATCTGTCAGTACCGGAGTATCATCCATATAGGAAAGCCATTCATTGAGCTCATTTTCGCGCTGTATGCCCCAGATAGGAAGTACATGCGGATAATCCTCAAGGAATGCCATAGCAGCGTCAGAACGCGTAATAAGGCCGCCTGCCAGACTTTTCATCGCAATAAATCCCATATTTCTCTCAGCACATAAAGCAGCAAGGGCAAGTTCTTTTTCGCCCGAGAGATAACTGAACGGAAACTGCATGGTTTCATACAGACCGGATTCCACGCAATCAAACGCTACACCGATCTTGTGCGCTGATACACCTATATGACGGATCTTGCCTGATTCCTTAGCTTCAAGAAGAGCCTCATATACTCCTGTGCCGTCACCCGGCTTATACACCTTGTCTACCATGTGAAGCTGGTAGACATCTATATAATCAGTGCGAAGTTCTCTGAGTGATGTTTCCAGATCTTTTCTGACATCATCACCGGTCTTGCCTGCAGTTTTGGTCGCAATAAAGATTTTATCGCGTATGTCCTCAAAAGCTGCTCCGAGTTTCGTCTCGCTGTCTGAATATGCTCTGGCAGTGTCAAAATACCGCATACCGCCATCATATGCTTTGCGCAGGATAGATACAGCGTCGGTAAGATCTCTCCTCTGTATAGGAAGCGCTCCAAAAGCATTCTGAGGAACAGTGATGCCGGTGCTTCCGAGTGTAAGCTCTCTCATTTTGATTACCTCCGATCTGTCTGATCAACTATTATGATCATGATACCTCTATTATTATGTCAGAAATCGGACCCAATATGTATGCTTCTTGCTTTTAATTTCAAAAAAGACAAAGATTTTGACTAAATGAACATATTTCAGCAGCTTTAATATGGTAAACTATATTTTGTAAAAGTATATAACGCAGAAATATTATCGGTAAACTTATGAAAATTCGCGAATATTTGAAGAAACCATACCGCCTGTTGATCATAGCTACGATTTTTGCCGCATTGCTCGTTGCAGATGTAATACTTTGGGGCGCACATATCAGTGCATTGACTCCATATGCCATCTCCAGCGGTGACAATGTCGTATGCTGTGTCAGAGGCCGCAGCAATGCACGAGATGTATTGAATGACGTTTTTTCTGATCTCGCCAAGGATAATACCGATATCACGGCGATCAGCTCCGAATATCATGTTGAAAAAGCAGCAGGGGCAGAAGTTGTTTCACCGGAAGAAGCTTATATGGCTGTTCTTGATTCTGCAAACAACAATGAGGCAGAGATCAAAATAATATCCACTAAAACAGCAACCACTTCATATACTCCTGAACCTGATTATGAAATGAATACTGCAATGTTTGCCGGTGAATCTGAAGTGATCAGTGAAGGCCAGGATGGTGAAAAAAAGGTATCTCTCGGGTACACAACTGTAAACGGCAAGACTAAGGGTAAAGCTGTTGCTGACTTGGAGATCATCGACGAAGGTATCCCTTCTGTAGTAGAAAAGGGAACGCTCGGCCTTCCTGACGGAGAAGAATGGTCGACTTATGAAGGCTCTCCTGTCTGCAATGACGGTGATGATATCATGACCACAGCTCAGCAGTATATCGGGCTGAGATATGTATGGGGAGGCAAGAGCCTCGAAACCGGTGTTGACTGCTCAGGTTTTGTTATCGCCGTGTACAGGAAGTACGGTGTCAATCTCAACTATCCTCTGTATAAAGAAGGTGTAGGAGTGTCATACAGCGAGGCTCAGCCCGGAGATATACTGTACTTCCCGGGCCACTATGGGCTCTATCTGGGAAACGGCAGGATGGTCCATGCATCCAACAAGAGGACCGGTGTGATCGAAAGCAACGTCGGTAACAGAAAGATCCTGGCAGTCAGAAGGATAGTCACCGATTAATATATTCCAAGGAGACAATAGACAGGTGAAATACAGGATAAACAAATCCAACTACCATGAATTCAATACGTATAAGATAAATAAGCTCCCTTCGAGGAGCTATTTTATCCCTTATCCGGAAAAACAGCTGGCTGACAGTGTGAGTGCAGGCAACAAAAGGTATAGATCATCTAAGGTTATGTGCCTGAACGGAAAGTGGGATTTCAGGTTTTATCCATTACCTGCAGATCTCCCGGATATGCTTGACACATCGGAGGTCGAGTGGGACCGGATAGATGTTCCGACATGCTGGCAGTTCGAAGGTTACGATAAGCCGTTTTACGTTAATACAAGGTATCAGTTCCCGTTCGCTCCGCCCAAGATCCCACAAGAGAAAAAAGTGCCGCGAACTTTCTGCTGGGTAGGAGCAGATTGCGGCATGGGACCTATATGGCGAAGCCCGGGTAAGGAATATAATTTTGTCGGAGTATACCGTACTTTCTTTACTGCAGATGATACACCTAAGCGCCACATTATCTCTCTTATGGGTGTGGCCAGCTGCGCAGATGTTTATGTAAACGGATCTTTTATCGGTTACACAGAAGGTTCTCATAATACAGCAGAGTTTGATATTTCTCCTGACATTATTGAAGGAGAAAACGAGCTTCTGATCGTTGTTCACAGATGGTGTACAGGATCTTATCTGGAATGTCAGGACATGTTCCGCAATAATGGCATTTTCCGTGACGTTCTCATCAGAATAGAAGAAAAAAATGACATACGCGATATAGATTTTGCCGCTGTAAAAACTGCAGGCTGCTATTCAGCTGTGGTAAAAGCACTTACTTACGGCAAAAATGAGGTCACTTTCACACTCTGCGGCCATGGACTCAATGAGTCACGCACTGCTGAAACGGTAAACGGGAAAGCTGAAGTCTGCTTTAATAACCTTGATGTTACAGAGTGGACAGCTGAGGATCCTGTTCTGTATGACTTGTATTATGAGACAGCAGATACATGCATCAAGGAAAGAGTGGGCTTCAGGGAGATCACGATCGATGGAGACAGATTTCTCATCAATGGAAAGCTTGTAAAATTGCATGGCGTGAACCACCACGATACCAGCTGCGTAAGAGGATATACTCTGACACCTGAAGAGCTGGAAAGAGATATGAAGCTCTGCAAAGAGTACAACATCGATACTGTGCGTACTTCTCATTATCCGCCTGATCCGTATCTGCTTGAATTATGTGATGATCTCGGTATATATGTGGTCGACGAGGCTGATCTTGAGACCCACGGAACATACTCGATGCAGATCCCGCCGACATATAACACTCTCAGCCACGATCCGAAGTGGGAACCAAGATACCTTGACCGTGCTGAGCATCTGTACCAGAGAGACAAGATGCATCCCTCGATCATAATGTGGAGCCTGGGCAATGAGTCCGGCGGCTACAGAAATACTGACAGGATGTACGAATATATCAAGTCACATTCCTCGATCCCTGTGCACTATGAGAGTGCCGTTCATTGCAGAAAGAAGGCATATGATATAGCCAGCGAGATGTATCCTCCTGCAGATCGGGTACACCGGATAGGTGAGAAGAAATACAGGATAAAAAAGATGTGCGACAGGCCTTATTTCATGTGCGAATATGCCCATGCAATGGGGGTCGGTCCGGGAGGCATGGAAGAGTACTGGAAAGAGATATACTCTCATGACAGCCTGACAGGAGGCTGTGTCTGGGAAATGGTCGATCATGCTGTGTTGCATGAAGACGGGTCTTACACCTATGGAGGAGATCACGGCGAATGGGAGCATGACGGTAATTTCTGCGTTGACGGGATGTTTTATCCTGACCGAAGCCCTTCGACGGGCGCGTTCATCACCAGGTTCATATACAGACCTCTGAGGGTGAGACATATCAAAGGGAATACTTTTGAAGTATTCAACACAAGATCTTTCACGAATGCTGATGCTTTCATTCTCGTCATGAAGTGGAATGACGGAACAGAGGTACAGCTTGAGTCACATGCAAAGCCTCTTGATACAGAACTCATTGAGCTGGATGCAGAGACAAAAATTAAAGAAGCTGCTGATGCCGGCTGTGACTGTCTGCTCGATGTGATAACAGTAGAGAAAAAAACCGGCCGTGAAGTCTCACGGGAACAGTTGATACTTCATGAGCATATAGAGGCAGCACCTCATGACACAGGAAACAGACCGCTGAGTGAAATCGTCACTGAACAGGATGGACTGGATTTCACCATTGGTGGGATAACGATCAGGCCGTCAGATCCTTATACGATTCTTTTCCGTGCTCCGACAGACAATGATCATGTGTTCTTCGGCCTTAAGAACATAATGAAGGACTATATCGGACAGAAAGAAGAAGTCCTCAGCATAGAGAAAGAAGAAAGCAGAGCTATCGTCACAACAAGGATAAAGTGCAGAGGAAAGCTGTTCACCTGTACAGATACCTATGAAGCATGTAATGAGGGGATACTTGTCACCAGCAAGCTCAGCTGTGACAAAGGGAAAGGCAACATTCCGAGATTCGGCAAGGCATTCAGGATGGATGCGGAGTTCAGTCACGTGAGCTATTACGGAAGGAGCAGCGAGTCCTATGCAGATATGAAGGATCAGGCCATGATAGAGCAGGTCAGCTGCAGCGTCTCAGAAATGACAGAGCCGAACATAAGACCTCAGGAAAGCGGTAACCGGATGGACTGCAGATGGGTATGCATAGGTGACGAAGAAAAGGCGATCAGATTCACCGCCATCGAAAATCCTTTTGAGCTCGGTATAAAACCATACAGCGACAGAGAACTCCTGTCCATGAAGCACAGGGAGGATGAAGTCGTGACAGGCACTTATATAACCATATCCGCTTTCCAGCAGGGCATAGGCACCGGGATATGCGGACCGGCAACTGCAAAAGAATATTGCTATCCTGCAGACTGCGACTATGAGCTTAAATTCCTCATCAGCGCAGATTAGAGATCAATAAAACAAGCGGCCAATGGCCGCTTTTGTCTGAAAAAAACGCTGTAAGCATTGCTTCAGCGTTCATAT
This sequence comes from uncultured Eubacteriales bacterium, assembly GCA_902786855.1. GTDB lineage: Bacteria > Bacillota > Clostridia > Peptostreptococcales > Anaerovoracaceae > Crickella. Next base: position 57,730 of record CADAEH010000004.1, read on the forward strand.
GGTGGTCTGTGGGGGACTCGAACCCTCGGCATCATGGTTGTGACCCATGCGCTCTCCCAGCTGAGCTAACAGACCATGCACAACCTTATCAGGCTGCCGAAATGATTATAGCACAACTTGATGCATAATATGCTAAAATTATTTCAGCTATGAATGATATTCTTTATACTGCTCCGGTAACCGGATGCAAATAGATGCATTTACAGGAGGAACGTTAGTGGAAGTCAAAAAAATATATTTTGATCTTGACGGTGTCCTTGCCGATTTTGACAGGGGAGTATATGAACTGTGCGGAATGGACGCTTTTGCCCACGATGATGACCCTGCGTTCAATTTTGATGATGAAATGTGGGTCAGGATAAAGGATGTCGGTCATTTTTATGACAAATTGCAGATCATGCCCGGTGCAAAAGAGCTGTTCGACGATCTTTACGCAAAATATGGAGATAAATGTGAGATACTTAGCGGTATACCAAAACCGAGACGAGGTATAACAACTGCCGGACAGGACAAGATCAACTGGGTCAGGAGACTGCTTTCAGAGGATATCGTTGTAAACATAGTGTATAAAGAAGACAAGCCGCAATACTGTACAGGAGAAGACTGTATACTCATCGATGATCTTCCTGCTAACATACAGGCCTGGGAGAAGATGGGAGGAACCGGGATAATCAATACCGGAGCAGAAGATACAAGGGAGATCCTGAAGGAAATGGGTCTTCTGTAAGCAATAAAAAGTATGACCGATTCCAGGTCATACTGACAAAAGCGTAACTGTAGCTGTAAGATCGGGTTGCCCGTCGGTGACATCCACATGGATGATGCCGCCGGGCTGCTTTATTATCGTATGGCTGCCTGACACAGCAGACTGTGAGCGGTAAAAGCCTACGGCAGTGCTTCCGGTTGCACAGCCGTGCTCCCAGATAAGAGTATCTGAGCCGGGAACATACACAAGCGGGCGGATATTTACGCTTTCTGATGAAGGATCTCCGCTGACAAGTTCATCATATTCAGAACAGAGCATCAGTCCGAGAGCAGAGACACCAAGCTCATCCGTGTATTGTTTGACTGCCTGCTCAGCCTCTTCGGTGCTGATACCTCCTGCAGGGACTATCAGATGTGAGATCCCACTGAACTGCACGAGTGGATAGCCTCTGAATGAGCTCACTGCCGGCACGGGCATATTGACAGTTCCTTCAAAAGAGGGGGCGCCGGATCTGTCCGGGATACGCCTGATGATCACATCAAGAAGGTCATCAACTCCGGATGAGTCGACGGAAATGACAGTTTCCTGCCCGCAGTCCAATCCATGCTGCAGGGCATGCCAGGCGGCAGCGGAAAGGGTCGCATGACCACAGAATTCATAACCCATCATTTCCAGCCGGATGATCTTGTCAGAAACAGGCATAACAAAACCTACCTGCTCGCAGGACGGTTCTTTCTCGAATGATTCACGAATGATATCGCTCCGGGTATTATCGTTGTACGGAGTTTTGACCAGTACGGTGATGTTTCCCGTAGGATCTGCCAGGATATAATCGAATTTCATGCACTTATAATAGCATATTTGATGCAAAAATACTGTCTGTTGCTTTTGGCTTTTATATCGTGTTTTTCAATTTCTCAGCGTTGCAAAGCGGTAAGAGGTTGCATATAGATCTGAAAGTTAATAAAATATGCATTATGCTGAATCAATCAGACTCATACATTAACACGAAGGAATAAAACAATATGAAAAGAGTTCTCACTATACAGGATATTTCATGTCTCGGCAAATGTTCTATCACGATAGCTCTGCCGGTCATTTCGGCACTCGGATCAGAGACCGTGATATTGCCGACAGCTTTGCTTTCGACGCACACTATGTTCAGGAATTTTACGGTAAAAGATCTGTCAGACCAGATAGCTCCTATAACACAGCACTGGCTCAGCGAGGGCGTTAAGTTCGATGCTATATACACAGGATATCTCGGAACTGCTGAGCAGATCGATCAGATGAAAGAGTTGTTCAGAACTTTTGGCAGTGATGATACTCTCATATTCGTCGACCCTGTTATGGCTGACAATGGAAAGCTGTATCCTGCTTTTGACATGGATTACGCCAGAAAAAATTCAGAACTTTGCGCGGCAGCTGACATTATCGTTCCTAATATTACTGAAGCTTCATTCATGACAGGAATGGAGTACAGGGAAGAAAAGGATCATGATGAAGCTTATATCAAGGAGATGCTCGGCAGGCTCTCCGAGCTTGGCGCACGCATCAGTGTTCTTACAGGAGTATCACTTGAGCCGGGCAAAACCGGTGTGATGGGATTTGACAGGGAGACCGGCGAGTACTATCACTTCCAGAATGATAAGGTCAATGCAACATTTCACGGAACAGGCGATCTTTTCTCAAGTACCTGCGTAGGCGAGATGATGAAGGGTAAAAGCTGGCAGGATGCCATGAGGATCGCATGCGCTTATACCGCCCGCACCATTGAGGTCACGATGAAAGATCCTAAAAAACCGTGGTATGGTGTGAATTTTGAGGAGACATTGCCTGAACTCATACGTTACGAGTAATAAAAGAAAATCTATGGAGGGCTTATTATGTTGACCGACCATTATCCATGGCTGCTTGAACCGTCTTTGCTGACGATGGTCGTCCGCACTTTACTGGCTTTGGTATGTGCCGGGGCGATAGGCTATGACAGGAATGTGCACGGTGCCGCTGCCGGAATGCGCACGCATATATTGGTGTGCTTCGGAGCTATGCTTGCAATGTCAACAGGGCAATATGCTTTCCTGTACTATAGCTCAGTTGATCCTACCCGTATCGGTGCACAGGTCGTTTCAGGCATAGGCTTTCTCGGTGCCGGTTCCATAATAGTCACCAGAGGCAACCGCATACAGGGACTGACTACTGCTGCCGGGCTGTGGGCATCCGCCTGTATAGGATTGGCAATAGGGATCGGTTTTTATGAAGGCGCTATCGTCGGAGCCGTTGCGGTATATGTTACCGAACGTATGCTGAGGGGCCTTTCAAAATCCATACGCCCTGATAAGACAGAAAATTCAGAAAATGATAAAAATATAAAATAGTGTCGTTTCACTAAGCTGTTGAAATTTCAACAACGAAGCGCAATACATAACAAAACAATTGTTAGCACTCTCTTCAAGGGAGTGCTAAATTTTTGTTTACAAACGGTTTTGAATGTAGTAATATATATACAGCCGGGGGCAGCATATCCCGGTTTGACACAGTTAAAAAATGATCCTTATAGAAGGAGGGAATCATATGAACATAGAAAAATATACACAGAACGCTCAGCAGATCGTGGTAGAGTGCCAGAACATCGCTACGTCAATGGGACACCAGATGGTAGATGGGGAACATGTCCACCTTGCTCTGCTGAAGCAAAAAGACGGGCTTATTCCTAAGCTCCTTAAAAGCATGGGTGTCAATGTCGATGCTGTAACAAGGGAAGTACAGGCGGAAGTCGATAAACTTCCTAAGGTTTCCGGCGGCGGAGACACCATGTACGGCACAAGACGATTCAACAATGTTTTTATTAACGCTGAGAAGATCGCAGAACAATTCACGGATGAATATGTCAGTGTCGAACACATTTACCTTGCTCTTATCGCTGAGAGCGGGACCCCAAGTGCCAAGATAATGACCAGATACGGGATAACAAGGGAGAAATTCCTTGAAGCTTTGTCGAGCGTACGGGGAAATCAGCGTATCACAAGCCAGAATCCTGAAGACAACTATGAGGCTCTTGCAAAATACGGCAGAGACCTGGTAGATATGGCGCGTGAAGGCAAGCTTGACCCTGTCATCGGGAGAGATTCAGAGATCAGACATGCCATTCAGATCCTGTCAAGAAGGACCAAGAACAATCCGGTACTGATAGGTGAACCGGGTGTCGGAAAGACAGCTGTAGTAGAAGGTCTCGCCCAGAGAATAGTAAATGGTGACGTCCCTGAAGGCCTCAAGGACAAGACCATCTATGCCCTCGATATGGGTTCACTTATCGCGGGAGCAAAGTTCAGGGGTGAGTTCGAAGAGAGACTGAAAGCTGTTCTCAACGAGATCGAAAAGTCAGATGGAAAGATCATCCTTTTCATAGACGAGATCCACAATATAGTAGGAGCGGGAAGGACTGAAGGTTCAATGGATGCCGGCAATCTGCTCAAGCCAAAACTGGCAAGAGGAGAGCTGCACTGCATCGGAGCGACTACACTTGACGAGTACAGAAAGTATATTGAAAAGGATGCTGCTCTGGAAAGAAGATTCCAGAAGGTACTGATCGATCAGCCGTCCGTAGAGGAAACCGTTTCGATACTCAGAGGCCTCAAGGAAAAGTTTGAGATCCATCACGGCGTCAGGATCACTGACAGCGCTCTTATTGCATGCGCTACTCTGTCAGACAGATATATCACAGACAGGTTCCTGCCTGATAAGGCGATAGACCTTATGGATGAAGCTGCAGCAAGGATCAGAACTGAGATCGACAGCATGCCTTCAGAACTCGATGAGATCTCACGTAAGATAATGCAGCTGGAGATCGAAAAACAGGCCCTCAGCAAGGAAGATGAGGATGATAAGGGTGCAAAATCAAGACTGGCTGCTCTTGAGCATGAGCTCGCAGAGCTTAAGGATAAGAGTGCCGGCATGAGAGCTCAGTGGGAGAATGAAAAGCAGGATATCCTTGACATCAAAAACCTCAAAGAACAGATCGAAAACATCAAGCTCGAGATCGAAGACGCGGAGAGACAGTATGATCTTGAAAAGCTCGCGGAGCTCAAGAATGGTGTTTTGCCAGACCTCGTAAAACAGCTTGAGGAGAAAAAGGCGAGAGCTGATGCGGCAAAGGAAGAGAGACTGCTTCAGGAAGAAGTCACAGAAGATGAGATCGCAGAGGTCATATCCGCCTGGACAGGGATCCCTGTAAGCAAGCTCGTCGAAACAGAAAGAGATAAACTGCTCAGGCTGCCTGATATACTGCACAAGAGAGTTATAGGTCAGGATGAGGGCATCCAGGCTGTATCTGAAGCCATACTGCGTGCAAGAGCCGGACTCAAAGATGAGAACAGGCCGATAGGATCTTTCATATTCCTCGGACCTACGGGCGTAGGAAAGACTGAGCTGGCAAAGGCACTTTCAGAGGCACTTTTCGACAGTGAGAGGAACATGATCCGTATAGACATGTCAGAGTATATGGAGAAACACTCAGTCTCCAGACTGGTCGGAGCGCCTCCGGGGTATGTGGGTTATGATGAGGGCGGTCAGCTGACTGAGGCTGTGCGCCGCAAGCCTTACAGCGTAATTCTTTTCGACGAAATAGAAAAGGCTCATCCTGATGTGTTCAACATATTGCTCCAGTTACTTGATGACGGCAGGCTTACTGACAATCAGGGCAGAACAGTCGACTGCAAGAACACGATAGTGATCATGACATCCAATATCGGAAGTGCTGATCTTCTTGATAACATGAAAGAGGATGGTACGATCGATCCTGAGATAGAGGCACAGGTTGAAGGACAGCTGAGAAACTACTTCAGACCGGAATTCCTCAACAGAATAGATGACATAATCACATTCACACCGCTCACTAGAGAGCAGATCAAAGGCATCATCAGCCTGCAGCTTGAGGATATCAAGGAGAGACTCAAAGACAGGGAAATCACTGTCGACGTCACTGATGCCGCGCTCGAGTTCATAGCGGATGAAGCATATGAACCGCAGTACGGTGCGAGACCTGTGAACCGTTATCTGTCGAAACATGTTGAGACAGAAATAGCCAGGGGAATCATACGCGGCGATATAGTCGACGGACAGAACCTGACGATCGATACAGACGGCACACAGCTGACATATACCAGCGAGAAATAAAAACGAATCGTCCGGCAGTAACAGATTTGAAAAGGGCACACCCGGTATGGGCGTGCCCTTGTTGTTTCAATGATGATCCTGTATGCTTCATCAGCTATGACAGGAGCTGTACAGCTTTACGCGCGGCTGCGGCAGCATCAGGAGTATATGCATCCGCTCCGACTTTGTCACAGAATTCCTGAGTGACCGGAGCTCCTCCTATGAGGATCTTGACCTTATCTCTGATACCGCGATTGACAGCTTCCTGTACCACTCTTTCTATCTCGCCCATGCTTGTTGTGAGCAGGGTAGAGCATGCGATCATGCCACAGTTATTATCTATTGCCATCTGAACGAAGTCTTCGGCGCCGACATCACAACCTGCATCGATCACTTCGAGGCCGCTGCCCTCCATCATGATCTTTACCAGATTCTTACCGATATCGTGCAGATCACCGCGTACGGTGCCGAGGCATACCTTACCGGCGGCTCTGACTTCATTATCGGATGTCAGGAGCGGCTTGAGGATCTCGGTTGCGGAAGACATGCAGTTAGCTGCACGAAGCATCTCAGGCACGAATACCTCACCCAGCGAGAAGTCTTCTCCGAGCTCGTTCATTCCGCGTACCAGTCCGTCTGTCAGGATGCTTTGGGCGGAAATGCCTGCTTCAAGGGCTGATTCTACAGCTTTGCAGGTCGCGCTTACAGAGCCATCCTGCAGGGCCTCTGAGACAGCGTCAAGAAGTGTGCCGGATCCCACCGGCATTTCGCCGGCATCGGAAATAGCAGCAGAAACATTTCCTGAAACGGCATCCTTGCTGCTGATAAGCGAGAGATCAGTGCTCTCAGGATCATTCATGCAGGCAAACCTGACCGGTCTGGTGATATCTGCTGCAGATGTCAGCGCGGTATAGCGCGGCAGGTGATATCCTGCATTATACTTCCTGATCTCATCATCTATCCACGGATCCACATGCTTATATACAGTACCTGCAAGTCCGTATGTTATTGAAGGAATGTAGTGACCTCCCGGACAGTATTCGTGAAGTGCATCATGGACATAATTGCGTACTTCTTCTTCTCCGGCATCTTCGCGGTCGATAGCAGCGCCGATGCCGCCCATGAGGACCATCCTGCCTTTAAGACGCCTCTGCAAGGCAGGAATGTCATTTTCAGGCAGAACGCCCTGCCATACCTGTATGCCTATCTCAGCCATATCTTCTACGATAGGAGCGAGATAAGAGTCAGCATGATGGATGGCTATGACACCTCTTGAGCGTATATATCCGTAGAAACGGCGATAAGGCTCCTTATAGAATTCACGCCATGTATCAGGATTCATGAAAAGAGCATCCTTGGTGCCCCAGTCATCGTGCGAGAAGATGACATCGGGCTGCAGATTGTCTATCAGAGTCTTCACATAGGTCAGACGGAACTCGGTGATGTAATCGATGAGCTCGTGCATCTCATCCGGATGATCATACAGGCTTGTGAGTACTTCCTGGAAAGGCATCAGAAAGTGGCACTGTTCAAAAATACCGGTGGCCATAAACCCGGCGACCAGCCGTTCATCGCCGGCAAGTTCTCTGACATGGCTGCGGAATGCGGACCATTCAGCCTCATTGCTGCAGTTGGCAACGATATCCGGTGCGTGCACATAGTCACGCCAATGGGTAATATCTTTTATTACTTTGTTTTCTGCAGTGACGATCGGCATGGATCCCGGTGCATCTGCAGGCCAGTCTACTACTGTTCCCCACAGATCGGTGATGGTAGCTCCGGGGCGTCTGCCCATGTGCAGATATCCTCCTATAGGATCGCCCAGAGCCATCTGCAGTGCTTCATACTGGATTAGCTGACGCTCAGGTCTGCCGTCTTCTTTAAGCAGTTCAAGAAATATCTCTTTTGCTGTCATCTCTGTAACCTTGTCCCTTTCACAGACAGAGCGATCGTTTAAAGCTCTGCTTTTCAGTCTATAAGTATGCATGATGTAAAAGTCATCGTGCCGCTTCCGTAGTTATAACCCAATCCGGACCGTGTGCAGACATCGCTCACCAGCAGGCCATATGCCTCCATCGACGGCCAGAGCTTGTCAGGATGACGGCAAGGCCTGTCAGGATATGTGCACTTACGGCATCTTTTGCAGGCGCCCGCTCCCATTGGCAGACATCCCGGGCGGATCTTGCGTATCTGCCTTACAAGTATATCAAAACAAGCCGCGTGCTTCTCAGATATGCTGCGTATCGATGCGATATCAAAATCGTCAGCCAGAGTTCCTGTGGTCTGCACGATGATACCGCGACAAAACCCTTTTGCCCTTGAAGATATAGCTTCAAGGGAACCGGCGGCAGGCGGACAACTCCAGCTCCTGCCGTAGCTGCGGCAGAGGTCGGCACTGCACATGTCACGTACTTCCTGCCTGAACAGCAGGGATTCCATAGAAAGTGAAGCAGCATGTGTGAATCCCGCTTCCTCAGCAAGCTGCAAATAGTCTGATATATTCAGTTCTTCAGTGGGATTGATAATCATCTTGTGTTATATTTTAAGAGATAAAGGAAGATTAAACAAGGTGGTTGCGGCAATTGCATCAAAGCAGAAGGGACAGGACGATGGAACTATATTTTCCGCTGGTATTAGACGGGGCGAACGGTACAGAACTTCAGAAAAGAGGATATGACGGAAGCATATGCGCAGAGGCATGGGTACTCGAACATCCTGAAGTAATGCAACAGATACAGAGAGAATATGCTGAGGCGGGCAGCGATGTGGTGTACGCTCCGACATTCGGTGCCAACAGGGTAAAGCTGGAAGAAAACGGTATATTCAATCAGGTATCAGACTATAACAGAAGGCTTGTTGCAATTTCAAAAGAGGCAGTAGCCGGAAAAGCACTGGTCGCCGGGGATATCGCTACGACAGGAAAATTCCTTGCGCCTGTCGGGGATGTCGCTTTTGCCGAACTCTACGATATATATCATGAGCAGGCAGAGGCTATGGCTGATGCAGGCGTCGACATGTTCGTTATTGAGACGATAATGACAGTACCTGATGCAAGAGCAGCCCTGCTGGCAGTCAGGGATGTTTCAGACAAACCTGTATTAGTCTCATTTACATGTGATGAAAACGGCAGGACTCTCACGGGTACGGATGTCCTTGCGGCACTTATCATCATGCAGGGAATGGGGGTCGATGCTTTTGGTCTCAACTGCAGTACCGGACCTGACATGATGGTAAAACAGGCTGAAAGACTCAGCGGCTTTGCACGTGTGCCGCTCGCGATCAAACCTAATGCCGGTCTTCCTAAGACCGTAGATGGCAGAACAGTATATGACTGTACACCTGAAGACTTTGTCAGATATACGGCTGAGTTTGCTGATGCAGGAGCAGCCTTGTTCGGGGGATGCTGCGGCACCGGACCTGAGCATATAGCAGCACTGAAAAAATCGCTTGAAGGAGTTGCAATAAAAAGACCGGTACCAGATGACAATACTGAGGGAAAGCTTATCTGTGCTACAGAGAAAGATGTGTTCATACTGGACAGAGATATCGTTATCAACGATACCATACAGTGCGGACCTGATCTTGAAGACAGGATCAAACAGGCTAACAGGTCTGAGTCAAAAGTAATAACTATAGAGATAAGGTCGGAAGACGACCTTGACGAGTTTGAATACGCCCAATATGCAATCAGAAAGCCCCTCTGTATCATTTGCGATGATGCACAGCTGCTAAGTCAGGCTCTGATGCTGTATCAGGGAAGGGCTTTATATGCAGGCAACCTCTCAGATGAGCAGCTTTTACCGCTGATGAGAAAATATGGCCTTATAGCCTGAAAATTGTTGATCATTGGACTATGCGAATATGATATAATTATTATTCGCAGATGTAGTGGATCAGGACACTTTCGCCGTAAGGCTGATTCAGATGATAAAAATGAAAACTCTGACAAAATACAGACCTCTGATATTCAAACTGGATATAGTTCTCGCTCTGCTGATCGTGGTGTGTATCTCGGTCAAGTCACCTCCTGCAAAGGTCAGTGCGCTTGAGATAACCAAGACCACGTATAATTCGGCTGCTTTAAAATGGCAGAAAGCAGATAAAGCGGACGGCTATCATATATACCGGTCTGAAGACGGTGAAAAGTATGAATATATAGGTTCGTCAAGGAGCGCAGATTTCATAGATACAGACCTTAAGACAGGTTCTGTCTATCAGTATAAGGTGAGCGCTTACAGCGGTGTACGTAACGGAGAGGAGAATAAGGATCCTGTCACTGCAGAGCCTTCTCTTGATAAGCCGAAACTCAAAGTAGATACCAGTGAGGGTCAGGTCGAACTGGACATAGCAGCGGTTGACGGAGCTACCGGGTATGAGATATTCCGTGACGGAGAGAAGATCAGCAGTCAGGCAGAGACTACTTATATTGACGATGAAGCTCAGGGTGATGAGTCGCATAGCTATGAGGTCAGGGCTGAGAGAGTTGAGACCGAAAGCGAGAGCGAAGACGAACCGGTATACAGTGATTTCAGTAAGCCTGCAGAAGCAACACTCATCTCAGCAGGAAAACTCAGCGCTGAAGTCGACGGAAACAACATACATCTCATATGGGACGGAAACGAAGAATATTCCACATATAAAATATTCGATGGCAAAGATATACTGACTAAGACTGAATCTACGGAATTTATTCTGGAAGATCCTGAAATCAACAGGACATATGATCTCAGACTTATAGGATACGGCGAGGACATCGAAAGCCCTGAAGAGACGTTCAGTTTCAGCATTTCGGAAGAACCGCTTACAACAGAAGATGCTGTCAATGCTGCCTGTGACTGGGGTGTTGAAATTGCTGAAGACAATTCATTCAACTACGGCACAGGTGACAGAGCGCACAGAAACGGCTGTTATTTCTGCGGTACCAATACGGGGCCGGTCAAGAATATTAAAGGCCGGTCAAGGGTAAAAGGTCATTCCTATGAGAAGACCTACTGCTGCAATACTTTTGTGACTGCCTGCTTCGCCCACGGCGCAGGTGACCCCGGAGCTCTTGCCCTTTGCGAAAAAGGCAACAGCATAGACATGACAGAGGCCAGCTTCATGAAGATCGGAGAATGGGATGCTCTCGGTAAGCCATCCATGGCAAACCTTGAACGGGGAGATGTGCTTGTAGGTAACAGAAACATAGGATCAAGCAAGTCACATCATATGGCTATATATATAGGCGATGGCAAGATAGTCCAGGCAAAGCGAAGCGGCTGGGATGCAGAAAGCATTAATGTCCAGGATCTCTCTTCAAGAAGATACGGGAAATTCGATTTTGTCATGAGATACCAGGGGACCGGCAGCGGGACGAAACTGGTCATCCATGAATTGAATGATGATCATGCTGATACAGCGCAGGCACAGGGCCAGAAATCAGAATCGCAAAAGGCTGATGACAGTGAATGAATATATTAATTGACGGTTACAATATCAATTATAAGATAACAGGACCGGAGAATGCTGACAGGACTGCGGTGATCCTTCAGGGCTGGGGCACCGGCTGCGATCTCTATGACTTTGCGGCAGGCTGCATCAATGACGGGATCAGAGTGGTGCAGTTCGATATGCCCGGGTTTGGTGAAAGCGATGAACCGGCAGAACCATGGAGACCGGCAGACTATGCAGACTTTTTCTGCAGGTTTATGGAGGCACTGGAGATAAAAAGAGCAGTGCTGATAGGGCATTCATACGGAGGCAGGGTGATCATCAAGCTTGCAGTGCGTGATGATCTTCCTTTTGATATTGAGAAAATTGTGCTGATCGACAGTGCCGGCATCATGCCTGAGAGAACACCTGCACAGAAGAGAAAGGTAAAACGCTACAAAATAATGCGTAATTTCCTGACAAGCAAACCTGTGCATGCCATGTTCCCGGAGGTCATAGATTATTGGATGAGCCAGCAGGGTTCTGACGATTACAGAAATTCAAGTCCGATCATGAAGAAGTGTCTCGTCATGGCGGTAAATGAAGACCAGAGAGATGCACTGCCTGATATAAAGCAGGATACTCTGCTGATATGGGGCAGTCTTGACGACGCTACTCCTATTAGTGACGCTAAGTTAATGGAAGAGAAGATACCCGGCTCTGCTCTTATAATATTTGAGGGCGCCGGACATTATTCATTCCTTGAAAGGCCTCAGCAGTTCAGAGGTATTATCAGATCATACCTTGATGCTGATGCAGAGGCTGCAAAATATGCCGGCGGAGGTGAGTCATGATAGTAAGGACACTGATCACAGCCGCTCTGGCTGTTCCGGCTTTCTGGCTGACAATGAGATACAACATGCACATGTTCCAGCTGAATGTATATATCAATGGTGAGCAGCGTGCCTGGATAAAGAAGAATTTTCACCTCCAGTGGATACTGGTTTTCGCTATGGGGCTTGGTATCGCCCGCATGCTGGCAGTTCTTACGAAAGCAGACTGGCTCATGTGGGTGCTGGATGCACTTATCTGGCTGACCCTCATTACAATCATCCTGGTCTACAGGGTGATGAAGGATATGCATCAGAAGAAAAAGCTGGTATTCACCCCGAGAGTGAAGAGAATGGTCGCATGCATCATGGTCCTGTGTGTGTTATTCCTTACAGCAGCGATCCTTATCGGAGGACTCATTTCTGTGAGCGGTGCACTGGTATTTCTTGTTGGGTCTCAACTTTGGATGCAGATGCTCGCAAGAACCATCAACCAGCCGATCGAGAAAGGTGTCAATCAGCATTATATCAATGATGCAAAGCGTATTCTTAAGAGCAATCAGGACATAACTGTCATAGGTGTTACCGGCAGTTACGGTAAAACCAGTGTCAAGTTTTTCCTTCAGACACTGCTTCAGCAGAAGTATAGTGTCCTGGTGACTCCGGAGAGCTACAACACACCTATGGGTGTTGTTATAACCATAAGAAAGCACATGAAGCCTTCACATGAAATATTTGTGTGCGAGATGGGGGCCAGATACGTTGGTGAGATCAAGGAGATCTGTGATATAGTGCACCCTCATCACGGCGTTATAACATCCATCGGACCTCAGCATCTTGATACATTCGGAAGCATTGAGAACATCAAGAAGACGAAATTTGAACTTGCAGATGAACTTCCGGAAGGCGGTATGCTTTTCCTGAACGGTGACAATGTATATATAAACGACTACCTGGATTCACGTGGCGGAGACACAGGGGCGGCTGATAATGGCCTTGCCGGAGCCAGAAAGACCGGTGGATACGGAAATGTGACATTCTACTATTCAGAATCCGATGGAGTAGGATATACCGCTTCAGATGTAAAGGTGTCAAGTCTGGGTACTGAGTTTACCGTGACAGCACCTGACGGAGAATCTGAAAGGTACCAGATGAAACTGATAGGAGCACATAATGTGATCAATGTCATGGGCGCTGTTGCAGTTGCGAACAGGTTCGGGATAGCGCTTAAAGATCTCAGGATACCTGTAAGACGGCTGCGCCCGGCACCGCACAGGATGGAGATGAAAGAAAACGGCGACGTCACGATAATCGATGATGCTTACAATTCAAATCCTATCGGCTCAAGAGCTGCTGTCGAGACACTGGCTCTGTTTGACGGGATCAGGATCCTCATAACACCTGGAATGGTAGAGCTCGGAGAGGAGGAAGCGGAGTATAACCGTTTATTCGGTACATACGCTGCTGACTGCTGCGACTGGATACTTCTTGTCGGAGCAAAACATACAGAACCTATCAGAGAAGGCATAATGAGCAAAGGATTCTCTGAAAAGAGATGCCTCACTTTCGACAAGGTCGAAGATGCGATCAATTACGCCTATAAGATAAAAGGGCAGGGGCACAAATACATACTGCTCGAAAACGATCTGCCTGACAATTACTGATCTGTCGACCCGGAAGATTTCTGTTTTGACAGATTCCGATAATCGGAGGGACATCATATGAAAACAAGAGTCGCAATGCTTTTTGGCGGCAAGACAGTAGAACATGAAGTATCCGTTATTTCAGGTATCCAGGCATACATGGCTATGGATACGGAGAAGTACGATGTCATACCTGTCTATATGGACAAAAGCAACAATATGTACATCGGAGATGGCATAGGTAATATAGCATCCTACAAGGATATCCCGGCTCTGCTGTCACGTTCACAGCGTGTAGTTATGATAAATGACGGAGGAAGGATACTGCTGCTGCCTTATCCTGTCAAAAGATGGGGAGGCGCTAAGCCGGTGCAGATAGACATTGCTTTTCCTGTGGTACACGGGACTAATGTCGAGGACGGAGCGCTTCAGGGATATCTCAAGACAGTAGGCGTTCCTTTTGTCGGGCCGGATGTCACTTCATCTGCTGTAAGTATGGACAAGTTCATAACCAAGGCAGTCCTGAAGATGCATGACATTCCTGTTCTGGATGCTGAAGTATATACACTGGCTGATTATGAAGACATGGAGAGTCTGCCTGAGAGAATAGAGATGGTTTTCGGATATCCTGTTATCGTAAAGCCTGTAAATCTGGGCTCAAGTGTGGGTATCAGCATAGCAAGGACAAGAACAGAACTGGTCAACGCCCTGGACGATGCTTTCAGATATGCCACACGAGTGCTTGTAGAGCATGCTATCGGAAAGCTGAGGGAGATAAACTGTGCAGTGCTAGGTGATGAGAATGAGGCTGTTGCTTCTGAATGCGAAGAACCGCTCCATACTGCAGATATACTGAGCTACGAGGACAAATATGTCAGCAGCGGAGGATCAAAAGGCGGCAAAAACGGAGGAGCAAAGGGTAGTTCAGGCAGTAAGGGAGCCGGTATGGCGAGCCTTGCAAGAAAGATCCCTGCGGATCTGACGCCTGAGCAGAGAGAGGAAGTCAGAAATCTCGCTGTCAGATCATTCAAAGCACTTGGCTGCAGCGGTGTGTCGAGGATAGACTTCATGATAGATGAAGGATCCGGGCAGCTGTATTTCAACGAGATAAACCCTATACCGGGATCGCTGTCCTTCTATCTGTGGGAACCTGTCGGTGTTCCTTATACTGAGCTCCTTGACAGGATGATACAGCTTTCACTGAAAAGACAGAGACAGGAAGAATCTATAACTTTCACTTTTGATACAAATATTCTCAAAAACGCTAATCTTGGAGGCAGCAAAGGGAGTAAGAGATAATTGTTACACCTTGATTTACAGGAGGAATTGACATGAAAAGGGTTCTAGGATTGATCATCGCTTTGCTTCTGGGTGCCGTGCTTGCTGCAGGCGGTATATTTTACATGCACATGAAAGCTCAGCCACATGTGGACGCAAAAG
Organism: uncultured Eubacteriales bacterium; assembly: GCA_902786855.1. GTDB lineage: Bacteria > Bacillota > Clostridia > Peptostreptococcales > Anaerovoracaceae > Crickella. Next base: position 72,912 of record CADAEH010000004.1, read on the forward strand.
GTCTTATGGAAAGACTCGAGGAGTCGTCAGAGCTGACAGTTGAAAAGAGTTATTACACAGGTATAGTCAGATTCAGTGAAGGTACTGTCCCACTGATCAACAAAAACGGCTTCTCCATGAAATATGAAGCTGAGTTAGATGCCGGCTTTGAGCTGGAAGATGTAACTATTGAAGTGACTGACAATGCTGTCGTTGTGACTGTTCCGAAAGCTGAGATCCTGTCGATCGACATAGACCCGGATTCTCTGGAGTTCTATGATAATAAGACTTCATTATTCAAGACTGACCGAAAAGAGGCGACAAAAAAAGCACTTCAGGAGGCTGAAAAAGATGCCGAAGAAAATGCGTCCAGAAAAGGAGTGCTTGAGGCAGCAGACAAGAGAGCTGAAGTCATATTCAAGGGTATTCTCGAAGGTGGTGTAGGAAACAGAGATATCATTGTCCTTCAGAAAGACTCTGGGCAAAATGCCAATACCAAGACTGAAACTGAAGAAGCAGACAGCGAAAAAGAAACAGGCGCAGATGCAGCAGACAGTTCAGAAGCAGAAACAGAAGAGGCTGCAGGCTAGAGTAATTCCTTATGAAAGAAAGTGCTGCAGATAATCTCCGCAGGAGAGACAGTTTTAAATATGTAGTAGTTGCTGAGGGCGTTCTTATCGGTCTGATAACGGGCGCTCTTATTTCCGTGTTCAGACTGATGCTGATTTACGCAGATCAGCTGAGAGACAAAATGACTGATTATGCTCACACCGGATATGGAGCTGCAGCGGTCTGTGCATTTGTCATGATATGCCTGACAGTGATAATTACTCTTCTGCTGGCCTGGGAACCGGATATAGCGGGTTCCGGTATCCCTCAGGTTGAAGCCGAACTGAGAGGGCAGAAAGATATGCGCTGGCATCGTGTGATCATAGCTAAGATGGCAGGATGTGCTCTTGCGATCGGCGGCGGACTGGCACTCGGCCGTGAGGGACCTAGTATACAGCTGGGTGCGATGGTCGGAAAGGGTTTTTCAAGGACCAGACATCGCCTTCTCACAGAAGAGCGTCTGCTTATAACATGCGGAGCAGGTGCAGGGCTTTCAGCTGCATTCGGAGCACCTCTGGCCGGAGCTATCTTTGCACTCGAAGAACTTCACCGGAATTTTTCAGCTGAAGTATTACTCTCCGCCATGGCAGCTAGTGCGGCAAGCGATTTTGTTGCTGCCAATGTATTCGGGCTTACTCCTGTATTCGGGTTTGGGGTGGAACATGGTCTCCCGCTCAGGCAATACTGGGCGGTAGTGCTGATGGGCGTCCTGCTCGGTTACTTTGGTATGTTCTATAACAAAATGATAGCATTCATGCAGGATCTTTTCGAGAAAGCAGGGAGATCTTTTGCAAGGCTGGCAGGTTTCTTGCCGGGGATACGCACATTCAACCTGACAGACAGCAAGCTTAACAGGGAAGGCGAGATCGTGTCGGTGGCCGGAAAGCTGTCAGCAGCATTCGCTGTTGCTTTTATACTGGTATTTCTATATCCTGCAGCTCTCGGCAGCGGAAGTCCGCTGGTAGGACAGATAAGCAGAGGAGAGTTTTCACTGGCAGCACTCGCTGTTCTCCTTGTTGTGAAATTCCTTTTTTCAACTGCGAGTTTTGGTTCAGGCTCACCGGGCGGGATATTCCTTCCACTGCTTGTACTCGGGGCAGTCAGCGGAGGACTGTTTTGCAGGATCCTGGGTCTTGCAGGATTTGATCAGCGGTATATTACGGCCCTGGTTGTGGTCTCGATGGCAGGGTATTTTGCAGCTATTGTAAGAGCACCTGTGACGGGAGTTATCCTCATAACTGAGATGACAGGTGACTTTACTTGTCTGCTGCCTCTGGTACTTACATCACTTATTGCATATCTGATTCCGGAATTCTACGGTGTTGAGCCGATATACACCCAGCTCCTTCACCGCAGCCAGAACAGCGCAAAGAATAAAGAAACCAGAGACGAAACAGTCTATGGAAGAGACTGGGGCGCTCTCCAGCTTGGCATGACTTCATCAGAAAGACCGAACGGACGCATACATAAGGCCGGTAAGCGCAGCAATATCACAGATAATGACCGTAAAACAGTGATCGATGCAGAAGTACATGTAGGGTCATACATGGATGGGAGAAAGGTAAAAGAATTCGGCCTTCCCCTGGGATCACTGATAGTTTCAGTGAACAGAGAAGGCCTTGAGATAATACCTGATGGAAATACTATCCTCCGTGGCGGAGACGAGCTCGAGATACTGATGCGGGAAAGAGATATAAGTGATGTAGAGTCGATAGTTGATGAGCGCTGCAAAGAGGTTGAAGAATAGTTTCTTGTTTACGCTTGCCTATCTACAAATGGTCGGAGTCTTCTGGTCAGCATCAGAGCAAGTATGATCTTGATAACATCGGGAATGATATACGGAATGACGCACCAGCTGAGTGCTGTAGCAAGTCCGATATCCCCGGTGTTTTTTGTATAGACACTCATGAACCAGGCAGTTCCGAAAGCATAGCATACGATGAGTCCGATAACCATGGAAGTGGCAAGTGCTCTGGTACCTTTTCCAAAGAAACGTTCAGAGAGCCACATGATCAGTGCTGTAAAAATGAATCCGACCATGTATCCGCCTGTCGGCCCGAGTATGTGGCCGATGCCTCCGGTAAAACCAGAGAAGACCGGAAGTCCGACCGCCCCGAGCAGCAAATATACTATTATACTGATGGTGCCGCGTTTACCGCCGAGCAGTCCGACTGCAAGGAACACACCGAATGTCTGCATGGTAAAAGGCACTGTTGCCGGTATCATGATCCATGAGCAAACCGCCATTATCGCGGCAAACAATGCTATTAATGCAATATCTGTTGTACTGAGCCTGCTGTTTCCTGTTATATTTGACATTTCCTTTGTTGTAGTATTCATTTTATTCTATTCCTTAGTACGATTCTTTTACTTTGATTGAGATGACCTCTATAGCCTGATACTTATCTCGCCGCTGTTGAGTGTTTCAGTGCTGCCATCCTCATATATCACATTCAGCCCGCATTCATCATCTATTCCGGTTACATATGCCCGGACAGGGGCAGAGCCTGCTTTAAGTACATCCACTTCACGGCCGATAACAAAGCATCTGCGCCTGTATTCATCAATATAGCGTCTGACACCCGGATCTGAGTTCCCGGAGTACTGGCTGTTCAGTTCGGCGACGCAGTATGAATAAAACCGTGTGATGATCTCCGCAGCCAGACGGTTTCTCCCTCCGTTTTTACGTACAGGATCGGTCTTGTCTTCGTCAGAAGGGCCTGAGTCTTTGCGACATGGAGATATCGCGCCTGCAACATCTTTTATGATGTCAGGAAAGCCGTCTTCCGGCTCATATACATTGATCCCGATTCCGACAACAGCATAGGCAAGAGTATAGTCTTCAAGATCAAACGATGCCTCTGTCAGAATACCGCACACCTTACGCCCGTCTATATATACATCATTTACCCATTTGATATCAGCTTTCCTGCCGGAAACTGCTTCTATGGCTTCAGATACTGCAACTGCCGCAAGTGTCGTGAAACGCATCGCAGGCTTCGAAGATAATCCGGAAGGACGGAGCAATATGCTCAGGTAAAGCCCCGTGTCCTCCGGTGAGTAGAATGTTCGGCCTCTGCGGCCGCGTCCGCGGCTCTGGCTGCCGGCAACGGCGATGAATCCGCCGGGAGCTCCTTCTGAAGCCATTCTCATACAAAGTGCATTGGTTGAATCAATGGTGTCGAAGGTTTTGATATTCAATGAATCGATATTAAAATGCCTGGTACCGAAAAAAAATGCCCTGTCTTCATCTATACCGACATTTACGATCTTACCTGACACTAATTCGCGTATGTAAGCGTAGATCTTCTCTGCCGAGAGGACATCATAGTCTACGGACAGACAGTAACCCTTGTTGGTTACGGCATCTATATTGAAACCTTCATTCTGGAGCTTCTTCACGGCTTTCCATACTGCCGTCCTTGAAAGCCTGAGCTCAGCAGCTATCTCCTGACCAGAGACATAGCTGCCTTTTCTGGATTCAAGGAGCATAAGCACTCTGTCCCGGGATGAAGGATTATTCTCTTTTCTTTCTGTGGCATTCATATAAGTAAACTTCTGATCGTAAATGATCCTTTGAAATGATTATATTGGAAATAATAAAGCAGCATAAGATCATTGTCAACTCAAAAAGGGCAACTGGTTAACAATCTACCCAAGTGTCACCACTTTTCTCATGCTGTCAGCAGCAGAATTTACAGGTATTACTTTTTTCACAATCCGCAGGAAGAAAATGTATAATAAATGTATTAATTGCCTTGAGCCTTTCAGATGCCAGGGCTGTATTATAAGTACAATGAGGAGCAATCATGAGAATGCCGGAATTACTTTCACCGGTCGGAGGCAAGGCGCATCTGACCGCAGCAGTCAATAACGGAGCAGATGCCGTATATATGGGAGGCATGGCTTTCAATGCAAGGATATTTGCTGATAATTTCAGTGATGAAGAACTCCCTGAAGCGATCAGATATGCTCATATGCATGGAGTAAAGGTATATATGACTCTCAATACTCTCATCAGAGATGATGAGCTGGTGAGGGCGTTTGAGTATGCCAATTACATATACGGTATAGGGGTAGATGCTCTTATTGTCCAGGATATGGGCCTGGCGAGAATGCTGCATAAATACATCCCCGGACTGCCGCTCCACCTGTCGACTCAAGGAACTCTGTATAACAGAGAAGCGATGGGGCTTGCAAAGAAACTGGGTTTCTGCAGGGTAGTGCCTGCAAGAGAACTATCACTTGATGAGATAAAGGAACTGGCCGATGAGGGAAGAAGGATATCACCTGATGAACCTGTAGAGATCGAGGTATTCGTTCATGGTGCACTCTGTATGTGCTACTCGGGACAGTGTCAGATGAGCCGTATGATGGGCAGAGGAAGCGGACGGACAGGTAACAGAGGTACATGTGCGCAGCCATGCAGACAAGCATATACGGATGATCATGGACGCACATATTATGCTCTCAGTCCTAAGGACCTGTGCCAGATACAGAATATTCCTGACCTTGTATCCTCTGGAGCGGCGTCTTTCAAGATCGAGGGGCGAATCAAGTCGCCTGAATATGTTGCTACTGTAACAAGGATCTACAGAAAGTACATAGATATCTACGACCGTCTGCTAAGCCGATTCGGAGCAGATGAGGCAAAAAAGAGATACAGAGTCGATGAAGAGGATATGCTTGAACTCAGGCAGATATTCAACAGGGGAGATTTCACTGAAGGCTATCTCTACGGTGATCCCGGAGAAGCTTTGCTTTCAGGAAGCAGTCCGAAAAACCAGGGCATATATCTGGGAAAAGTGATAGCAGTCCTGGATAATGAGCATAAAGCTGCAGACGCTGAAGAGAGGGCGGCTGTGAAAGGGGCGCTCAAGCGTGGAAAGGAACTTGTCTGTATCAGAAAAGACAGGAATTCGCCGGCAGAGATCTCAGCCGGTGACGGACTTGAGTTCAGACATGAGGATGCAGAAGAACGCCCTGATCTGCATCCTGTCGGAAGTGTAACGACTTATATAAAGGACATAGGAGGAGGCTGCATCATAGCAGGTGATTTTGACCGCGGAGCAGCGACCGGAGACCTGGCATTCAAGGTCACTGATCGCGGCCTGATTGAAAAAGCCCTGTCATCACCTGAGAAAAAACTGCCTGTCACTATGCTGTTTACCGGAAGAGAAGGACAGTCTCCAAGGCTTGTGATGACCGATATCAAGGCGAATGAAACTGCAGAAGTGATAGCAGATCATGTGATCGAGCACGCAAGGAAAACACCTACCGATGCGTCGCGCATAGCAGATAATCTCTCGAGACTCGGCGATACGCCTTTTTCACCGGGCCTGACAGGGATCGACGTGGAGATAGATGATGACATCATGATGCCGGTGTCGATAGTAAACAGAATGAGACGTGAAGCAGCAGACGAACTGATGGCAAAACGTGCGGGAGCAGTGATCTGTTCACGCGCACCAAAACTCACAAGAGCAGAGCTTGACGTAGCAGAGTCAGGCGAGATGCTTGGCGCAGTTGTTCTGGACACTGAGGAATATTCTGACAGGCTTGAGACTCAGAAGATAAGGCCGGTTCCGCTCGAACAGTTCATGCAGGGCAACGCTGAGGGAGATATTCCCTACATACTTAACATCTCGAAGGGAAATCTGGATGATTTTATCCGCAGCAATTTTGATGAAATCATAAGTTCGGTCAAGGATACCGGAATACTGATCGGAAATCTCGGGTGGATACAGAAATTCACCGATGCCGGCGTTAAAGTATATGGAGACTATGGGCTCAATGTATATAATGAACAGGCGAGAAGAGCATTTGAAGATGTCGGTGTCGAACTGTATATGCCGTCACATGAAACAGGGATATGCGACAAAAGACGTATTCCGCTTATGGTCACCGAGCATAGGATGCAGGCTGATTATCTGACCGACAGAAAAGGGGAGGACCACATAATAGCGACCTCCCCGTCAGGTGATAAAACTCTTATTTACTGATCAGTTCATCTGCTCCTTGAGCGTTAAGAACATTTTCTTAACAGCAGGAATGTTTATCACGATAATGGTGAGTATACCTTCTGCTGCAAGGTATGTCAGGTTATACCACAGAGACCATGTCCAGGCATTGAACCCTTCAGGCGCATATGCTCCGAAGAATATAACTCCTGACAATACTGCGCATATATAGCGGCCTATGATACCAATGATATATCCTTTGGTAAGGCCGTTTTTTGTGTTGCGGGTCAAGCCTGAAAGACCCAGAGCGCCGAATGCGATCGGATAATCCATAAGAAGCTGTACCGGGTGGATAACATATGGTCCGAAAATGAGATTGAGCAGACCCACGCAGAACCCGGCCATGACGCCGCGACGTGTTCCCAGCAGATATCCGCAAACTACGATAGGAAGAATACTGAACAGAGTTACAGATCCGCCCTGAGGCATCTCAAATATCTTGATCTGACCGAGAACTGTTGCCAGTGCTATCAGAAGAGCAGATACAGTCAGTGCTCTGACATCCGTTTTTTTGTCTTTTCCGCCCCTCATGATGAGGAAGAGCAGTATCACGATGACCGCGATAACAGCTATTTTGCCCTGAGTTGATTCAAAAAATGCTTGCATAAAAAATCCTCCTTAATCTTAAGTTAAGGAGAGCTGCCGATGATAATGGCCTGTATAACGCAATAAGATGAAAGCGTGGTTAGGCACATTCAGTTATTTTACCTTCCTACGCCGGTATTATCCGGATCAGGTATAAGGGTCATCCCGTTAAACGGGAAATCTCAGCATAAGCTCCCCTGGCTTTATGTTGTCGGAAATAATTATAACTCTGATACTGTTTAAGTCAAGCTGTAAAATACCGATACTGTCATACAAATATCATAGAAAGAGAATAAAAGAATAGTATAGGTGGCTCAGTAAATCAGACATTGTGGTATAATGCGATAAAAGGGATATTTTGTTTTATTTTAAGAGGGATTGGTACTGATAATGAGTCAAAATGCACCTAAGAAAAAGCTGACACCGGTGCTTACTCTTCACTATCTCAAGCTTGTTTACAGGTCTGCTCTTCTGATAGCTCTTATAATACTGTACATAATACACAGATTTGCCGGAGGAGAAGACATAGAGCAATATATCGAGAGCAGGCCGCTGATTATTTCAGTGATCTGGATCGTATTTACTGTGGAGATGATCTTTCGATTCTTTCCATCGAAACTTGAGAGCCCGGGTTGTCAGAAACAGTTTGCACGGAACTATATAAAAACTGGGAAAACAAGCATAGATATCGAGGATAATCACGGTGTAATGCTGGTAGCACTTATCTGGATCATTTTCAATGGCATATTTGGGGCACTGCACATGATGGGCATCCTGGATGACGGGATAATGATAATTCTATGCTGCGCTTACTCAGTCTGCGACATAATATGCATCATGTTCTTCTGCCCGTTCCAGTCATGGTTTCTCAAGAACAAATGCTGCTGCACATGCCGTATATATAACTGGGACTATGCTATGATGTTCACTCCTCTTTTCTTCGTGAGAAAGGCTTACACATGGAGCTTGCTGGTACTTTCCCTTGCACTGATGCTGAGATGGGAAATCACATTCTATCTGTATCCAGAGCGATTCTCAGAAGCTACTAACGGATATCTCGGATGCGCTAACTGCTCTGAAAAACTGTGCTCACAGAAGAACCAGCTTAAGAAATTGTGGAAAGAAATAGCGGAATTCACTGATAAGAGGATGAAGAAGCTTGGAGGAACGGACGCTCCGGCACAAAAGTAGAGACGATATATTCTGTATGATAATTGCTATGATATAATAATTTCTGCAGATAAAAGCCGCAAAACCGTTTTTGTTAAAGGAGGGTATAAGATGGCAAACAAAGAAACTATTAATAAGGTAAAATCACTTCTTGAAGGACATTGCTACGGACCTCTCAGAGAGGCAGCTGAAAAGTGGCTCGCCGCTGCTGATGAAAAGTATGACATCAAGGACAAGGCGGACAAGGCATGGGATAAGCTCAATGATGCCGCAGACAAGTTTTCGGATGCATCGATCAAATTCAACGAAAAGATGGCCGGTGTCAGTGAGGATGTAGGGGAAGCTTATGACAAAATTTCTGAGAAGGCAGCTCCTGTAGTTGATAAGATCCAGGAAAAAGCAGCTCCTGTTGTAGACAAGGCCGGCGAGAAACTTCTTGAAGTAGAACTCATCAAGCAGCTCAAGGAAGGAATCAATTCAGTAGGCGATCTTATTGATACATTCGGTTCAAAGGATGCTGCTGAGAAGTTCGGTGAAGACTTCGCAGAAAAGATGAAGACCCATGCGGAGGCTCTTAAGGAAAAGGGTGAAGAGTTCTGTGACTGTGAAGCTTGCAGAAAGGCAAGATCCATCCTCAAGGACTTCGGTGAGGATCTTGACAGCGTCAGGGAAAAAGCAGCTGACAAGTTTGAAGAGCTCAAGACCAAGGCTGATGAGGCTGTAGGAGATGCAGCTGATAAGGTTGAAGAAGCTGCAGAGAAGGCTGAAGAAGCAGCTGAAGATTTTATTGAAGAATAACTGACTGCAGTAATTAATAATGCATGTTAAAAAGCCGGCAATGCCGGCTTTTATTATTATCTAAGGTGTATCTGTCAGAACGTGATACCGAACAGATCGATGATCAGTCCCCATGCGATCCCGATGCTGTACAGTGCAGCGATGACTCTCAGGTTCTCGAAAAGGTGTCTGTTGGTCCTGATGAGAACCAGTATCCCGACCCCGGCTCCTACAAGAAGGCCGGCCATCATCTGTCCTGTCGTAAGAAGGCCTTCAAGATAAAGCTGCGCGATCACTACAGAAGCAGCACAATTCGGTATCAGTCCAATGAGTCCGGAAATCAACACTCCCAGAACAGGAATGCCGGTCATGACCGACGCGAGAGTATCCTGCCCGATGAAGCCTACAAGAAGGCTGATGATGAGCGAGATCAGAAAAATGAACGCAGTTATCTTGATGGTGTGGACTGCTGCAGAATGCACGATACCGCCTTCTTCATCCTCGCAGCCGCACTCATCCTGTTCACACAGATCGTGTATGTGCTTATTTGTCCTGAAAGTATAATTAACGATCTTCACGGCTATGTCTATAGCGAGGCCGGAGACCATGGCTATGATGAATTTTGCAAACAGGATCCTGACTATTGTCCCGGGACTGACTGCGGACGAGAGGAAAATAGGTACCATCTCATCTGATGTAGACAGGAAAACAGCGATCACCGTGCCCACGCTTATTACTCCACCTGAGTAGAGACTCGCCGCTGCTGCAGAAAAACCGCACTGCGGAATCACGCCAACAGCAGCTCCGATAACAGGACCGGAATTTCCTATACGCGAAAGTAAAGCGACGGATTGTTCTTCTGTTTTGCTCTCGAGCCATTCCATTGCGAGATATGTGATGAACAGGAAAGGTATGAGTGTCGCAGTGTCTTTTATTGTATCGATCAGTGAATCAATGATTATTTCTGCCATAGTTCAGATATTATATTCCAACCGGGATTGATTCACAAGACAGAACCATGACATAATGGGTATTTTCTATCACCGGCAGCCAAGCTCAACATAGAATTATTGTGTGAAATATACTACAATAGTAAGGAAAATATTGAATACAGAAAGGGATCCAGGATGGCAATTACAGCAGAACAGGAAAAACAGAAGATAACATTCCCTGAAATAATAGACGACCTGCCGGAAGAAGGTTCTTCAGTGGCTGTCGCCTTACCGGAAGAAGGGGCCGCATTGGCTGCTGCACCTGAGGAGGCTTCATCAACAGCTGCCTCGCAGGCAGAGGAAGACGGATTCTCGATCGATGTTGATATAGATGACATGGTGTGGGAAGTGGAAAGCGGATCTGAAAGCGAAACTCCAGAACAGGAAGGGGTGAACGATGCTGAAACCGAGGAGTATTATCCTGATGAACAGGACTACTATGACGGAGGACGCATACGCTACTCCAGAAAGATGAACAAGCATCTTTTTGCATGGGTGTTTTCTTTCCTGCTGGGAATATACGGAATGGACAGATTCGTCCGCGGGCAGCCGGTACTGGGCGTGCTTAAGCTGGCCACTTTCGGAGGTTTCGGATTCTGGTATCTTGCAGATGCCCTGATCGCACTGCATAAGGCATACGCATCAGAGAACTCTGCATATGAAGACCTGTACTTTGACGAGTACGGCAGATATATATTCTGACTCAGAGGAGCACGGAAATGAAAGCATATGAAACTGAACATCTGAACAGATTGAGAGCACATCTCCCGGATTGCACGGTGCTGCTCAGGAAAAACGGAGCTTTTCCGCTTCAGAAACCATGCAGACTGGAGGCTGTTGGCAGCGGAGTAAGGTACACCGTAAAAGGAGGAACAGGGTCGGGCGAGGTCAACTCGAGATATTACATTGATATCGAGAAAGGGCTTTTATACGCCGGTTTTGAACTTTGCAATATGGACTGGTCAACTGCTTACGCCGGTATAAAACAGGAAGCAAGGCGGCAATTCACAGCAGATATCAAGCGAAAGGCCAGAGACCAGAAGCAAAGCGTTATTGCTGCTTCCATGGGTGCCGTAATGAAGGAGCCGGAATATGATATTCCTCTCAAATTCAACGCAGATGCGGCGATCTATGTGGTTTCAAGGATATCCGGAGAAGGAAACGACCGCTTACCTGAAAAGGGAGATTTTAAGCTCACAGACAGTGAGGTCAGGGATATTCTTGCTCTGGATGAAAAGTATGAGAAATTCATGCTTGTCATCAATGCCGGAGGCCCGGTCGATCTCTCACCTGTCATGAACGTCGGAAATATACTTGTCCTGTCGCAGCTCGGTGTTGAAACAGGCAGTGCACTTGCAGATATCTTGCTGGGAAAGGGATGTCCGTCAGGAAAGCTTGCGACAACGTGGGCGAGATATGAAGACTACAGCAAATACGGAGATTTTGCCGAGCGGGATGACACTGTATACAGAGAGGGCATCTATGTTGGATATCGCTATTTTGATATGGCAGGAGTGGACCCTCTTTTCCCGTTTGGATATGGACTCGGATACACTGATTTCGAACTTGAGACAGAGAGTACGGCATGCAGTTTCGGTGAATTCTGCGTATCGGTCAGGGTAAAGAATACCGGCAGCTATAGAGGGAGAGAAACCGTTCAGGTCTATGCTGCCTGCCCTCAGGGGAGACTTGATAAAGAGGCAAAGAGGCTGGTTGGCTTTGCGAAGACACGTGAGCTGGGACCGGGAGAGGAAGAGACAGTGACCGTACAGTTCACTGCAGAAGATCTTGCAAGTTATGACGAGAGCAAGTCCTGTTATATTCTTGAGCCGGGCAGGTACGTCATTCTGACAGGTGCAGACAGCAGAAGTGTTATCCCTGCAGCTGTATATGAACTGGATGAAGAGTTTGAGATAAAGCAGGTCAGTGAGCTTCTCGGATGCAACTGTGACAGAGATATCAGAAATCTCGGCAAAAGCGAAAAGTTTGATACCGGATCATTACCGATAGGCAAGATCGATCTCAGCGAATTACAGACAGAGATCGTAACATACGGGACCAATCGTCCGGATCCTGATCCGAGACTTGAAGGCCTCGAAGATAAGGACCTTGCGCTTCTAAATATAGGAGCTTTTGATCCTAAAGGCAGCATCGCCGGAGTGATTGGAGATGCCGGAACTACAGTTCCCGGAGCAGCCGGCGAGTCATGCCGCCTCTATGAGGACAGGGGCATCAGCAGGATAGTAATGGCTGACGGTCCTGCCGGCGTCAGAATAGCAAGCAGATATTATGAGGACAAAAGGGGCAAACATACTGTCGGATCATCTATTCCTGAGAGCATGATGGAACTGATGCCTGATATCGCTAAACGCGCCATCAGCGTGAAGAACAGGGTGAAGAAAGGTGCAGAAATAAAGGAGCAGTATGCAACGGCGATCCCTATTGCGACTGCGCTTGCACAGAGTTTTGATGTTGATTTTGTCCGCATGTGCGGGGATATAGTGGGGACGGAGATGGAACTCTTCGGGGTGGATCTCTGGCTGGCTCCGGCACTTAACATCCATAGGAATGTTCTGTGCGGCCGTAACTTCGAGTATTATTCGGAAGATCCTCTGCTGAGCGGAAAGCTCGCTGCTGCTGTCACACAGGGCGTTCAGGCACATAAGGGCTGCGGTGTGACCATCAAACATTTTACAGCGAACAACCAGGAGACCAACAGATATGCGAACAACAGCATAGTCAGCGAGAGAGCTATGAGGGAGATATATCTGAAGGGGTTTGAGATATGTATCAAAGAATCCGATCCTGCAGCGCTTATGACATCGTACAATCTGCTCAACGGAACGCATACATCCGAGAACCGTGCCCTTGTAACATGTATCCTGCGTGATGAATTCGGGTTTGACGGACTTGTCATGACGGACTGGGTAGTAGGAGGAGATCTGCTGCTTAGTAAGGGGTCAAGATACGGCATTCCGGATGCTGCTCTCGTAGCTGCCTCGGGACACAGTCTTTTTATGCCGGGCTGCAGAAAAGATCTGAGAGAGATCATGTCCGGACTGAAGAAGGGAACTGTTACAAAAGAGCAGCTTGCTGAAAATGCAGGGTGGCTGCTGCATGTTATCGACAGGCTGGGAAAGTGATATACAAGAAATGAGTTATAAGATATTAGTGATCAACCCGGGTTCAACGTCGACAAAACTGGCATACTTCGAAGATGAGGAAAAACTCTTTGAGACCAATGTCTTCCATGATGCCCCTTTTCTTGAGAGCCTGGGAGAAGTAAACAATCAGCTGGGATACAGACTGGAGCTGATCAGAAAGTTTCTGGACGACAATGGCATAGACCTCACCGGCGTTGATGCGATAGTAGGCAGGGGAGGTGCAAGCATGTCCTGCATCGGCGGGACATATGAGGCAAATGATAAACTGCTCAGTGATACTGTAAATGCTGTTTCAGGTGTTGATCATCCTGCTAACCTGGGACTTCCGCTCGCGATCGAGCTGCAGAAGGAATATGGCGGCAGAGTGTTTATGGTCGATAGCCCTAAGACTGATGAATACTGTGACCTGGCAAGGATCACAGGTGTTCCGGGTATATACAGGACGTCGAGTACACATGCTCTTAACATCAAGGGTACGGTAAGGATGCATTGCAGGAACAAGGGTGTCAGATACGAGGATGGCAATTATATAGTGTGCCATATCGACGGCGGCATGACTGTGTCAGCCCATGATCATGGCAGGATGATAGACGCCACCAATAATGCAGAGGGCGAAGGCCCGTTTACACCGACCCGCACAGGTGCTCTTCCTGTGGCTTCTGTCATCGATTATTACTTTGACAACGAGCATAGAAACAGGATCGGCATCGCTGAGAACCATTATGAGGATTATGTTTCCAGGGTAAAAGCTGCAAGGGAGATCCTTACAAGGAACGCCGGGCTGACCGGCCACTTTGGAACATCAAACTCAGATATGATCCATGATATGGTCGAAGCCGGTGACCCTAAAGCAGTCAGGATCTGGGATGCTATGATATATAATATCTGTAAAACAATAGGATCGATGGCTACAGTTCTTTCGGGCAATGTAGACGGCATAGTCTGCGGCGGAGGATTGCTGCGTTTTGACGATCTTAAGCAAAAGATCCGCGAACGCTGTGAATGGATAGCACCGGTAAGCTTCTATCCGGGCGAGGTCGAGCATGAAGCAATGGCGGCAGGAGCTCTTCGCGTGCTGAGGGGAGAAGAAGAGCCTCTGGTGTACACAGGGGAGCCTGTGTTCAGAGGCTTTGACGACTGAGTCTTTATGAGATGCAATTAATATGAACATAAAACAGGACATGCTGACAAAGCATGTCCTGTGTCTTTTATCTTGATGCAAGTTCTGCGACGATGCGGTCATATTCTTCCTCATCGAGGATATAGTGTTTACTGTACAACAGATATGTGCACACCATCATGATAAACGGAATCAGACACATCACGATAAGCAGTCCGTGACTTTGCGTGCTGGTGACCGAAGATATGACACTGTCGATCTGAACCAGCTTTTCTGTCTCAGTGATGGTACCCATGTTAGCGGCCTGTTCAAAAGATGAGATCTGATTGGTCGTATTGGTCACGCCCAGGATCAGGTATGATACAGTGGTCAGAAGAATACAAAGAGCACTGCCGAATTTTGTGAAAAACGGTCTTATCGATGCTACGATAGCTTCATCTCTTGTCCCGTTCTTGTATTCGTTATATTCCACGGTGTTGATGATGGATAACATCATTATCACGTAGTAACAGTTCATTCCGAGCTGAGCCAGCATGTAGCCAATAGTTGTGATCCAGAAAGAGGTCATATCGGCAGGCAACAGGAAACCCGCACCTATCATTATCGCGAATCCGACAGTCAGAATAATACCAAAGCCTTTCATCAGTGTTTTTCTGTTCCACCTGGACGACAGCCACGGATACGCGATGAGCAGAATGCCGGACGCGGACAGCCCTATAGTCGAGAACAGGGAATACAGACCGCCTTTGTACCCATATGTAAAGTATATATATGTTGAACCGATGCCTCCTACTATCAGATCAGCACCGATCTGGTGGAGCAGAAAGATAAGGCACATCCACGACAGTTGATCATTTTTGGCTATGGTGGAAACAATCTTTCTGAAACTGACAGGAGGCGGCGTGACGTCCATATAGGAACGATCTTCTCTGACACCGAAGATCGTGAATGTCAGGAACAGAGGTGCTAAGATACAGAATATCAGCGCAACGACACCATAAGCTGTCTGAGCGTTGCCGCCGATGGTACCGGAGCCTGTTGTGAGCATTGGTATGAACAATCCTGCCAGACCACCGCCGATACCGGCAGCCAGATTGGTCATTGCAGTGAGCTTATCCCTTATCCCGCCATCCTTGCTGAGAGAAGGGATCATTCCCCAATACGCAATGTCATGCATCGTATAGGTGATGCTGTAGGCAAAGTATATGATGCCGAAGAACCATATGAATGCCCACCCGTCGAGCCTTACGTTGAATGCCAGGTATACGACCACAGAAGTGCTGAGGATACCTATTACGAGCCATGGTTTATATTTACCCCAGCGTGTACGGGTGCCTTCTATGATGTTCCCCATGAGGGGGTCATTCAGAGCATCGAATATCCTCGCGCCTATCATGATGCCTGTGATAGCCATCAGCTGTGCGGGCGTCAGGTTGTGCGTGAAAAGCACATACAGAAGTATGTAATTGGTGAAAAGATTGTAGATCATGTCTCTTCCGAGAGTTCCTATAGGGAAACAGAAGAGATTGCGTTTTTGAGTTTTTTCGTCCATGATATTATTCTTTCCCGGTCATTTGTAAAGTTGATTATCTGGATAAGTCATATTTCCCAAAGCAAAAGAGATGTCATGTATTTATAGATGCTCGAGAAAGCTCCTGTCGTGCCAGTCTTTATTTTCCCATGTTTCACGAATCTCTTTATAGCGGGCAAGCTGCTCCTCGTCATACTCTCCCATATTGTCAGATGTCAGCAGGAAACTGCCATACTGTGCAAGGACCCTGGCGTGCATCAGCTTTTGCTCGTCAGTGAGCTTTATATTGTCTTTTCTCAGGAAGAAAACATCCGGATCATTGAGAAAGGCGCGACCATCGAGCTGCCTGCGGTAGTATGAATCTCCTATCGCGTTTCTGGTGGAAGGGACCTCTCTGTTTTGCCTGCGCATTACCGGATTATTTTTCCAGTCAAGACTGGCGTCACATCCTATCCTGCAATATTCGACTTTACCAAAAGCAGGCATCAGAGGAACTCCGCAGCCGAGGATCATGCCTGTACCGCACCATTCTCTCAACAGATCCATTGCGCGACACATCCTCTGACCGCGGCTCTCTCCGTAGTGCTGACCTTTTGCAGTAGGCCAGGGAGCAGCGCTGTACAGGAAATCGAGTTTTACCAGTTCAAAACCCCATTCGTTTAATACTTTATCGAAAACTCGTTTCATATGATCCTGTACTCCGCGGTGATCCAGATCGAGGGAGAAGAATCCGTTCCAGGCAGAGCCGGCATACCATGGCTTTCCGTCGTGCTCAAGGAGCCAGTCAGGATGGTCTTTCACCAGTTCTGAATTCGCCTGGGCTGAGAACGGAGCAAGCCACAGACCGGCTTTGAAGCCGCATGCGTGGATATCATCCACCGAAGCCTTCATGCCTCTGGGGAATTTAACGGAGTCTGTTACCCAGTCTCCGACAGCTGTTTGCCAGCCATCATCTATCTGGAACAGGTCGCCCGGTCTGAGAACTTTGCTGCAGCCTTCCAGGTCGGCAGTAATAGTCTCGTCTGAGATCTTGCTGAACCTGTTATACCAGCTTGTATAGCCTGCCAGCGGCTCTGCAGGTCTTCTTGAAATGCCTGCAGCATCGAACCATGCATCAAAGACCTCATCTTCTGTTCCTTCGAATATCATGACGTGCACTGAAGGGTCATATTCCGGACCTATGCCGGCATCTTTTACGATCTTCAGTTCTCCGGTCACCACATCGTAGTAGAAGATAGTATAACCATTGGTCTCATCCGTCGAGGCGACCAGAGTATATGTATCTCCGGTGCGGCGGTACATGTACGAAAAACCGTGAAAACAGCCTTGCCTGCCTGTGTAGTCAATGAAAAATTCATCTCCGTATTTCTGCGAACCGAATGGAAATCCAAGTGAGCGGAATATTGGATGGATCGCAGGAAATCTGTCTGAAGGTTTTACCTCGTGAGAGATTGTCCATGTCTGATAACCATTAAAAAAGAGCCGGTCGGATGAGGTACACTTGAAATCGAGCACCCATGCCGATAAGCTGCGGCTTTTGCAAATGCTGTAAGGGTCAATTATTTTCATCAATGGACTCCATGAAAGTATAAATAATATTTGACTTATTCTACCATAACTCAATATGCAATACTAACTGTTTATGACTGGCGGACACATATACTGAAACAGCTGATTGTAACCGAAATTCATTTTGGTTATAATACGAGAGCATGACCTGAAACAGACGGAAGGTGAGTAACGAATTGAAGAGAAAAATACGTTTTGGTGCTGGAATACTGATAGCTTTTCTACTCTTTGCTATTGCCGGAGTAGTCTACTATATACTGCTCGGTCAGTGGCATACGGCTGCTTATGCTGCCGGGAATTCCAATACTGTCAATATATACAAAATGTCAGAAAGCGGAGAGGAGACGACCGTAGAACCGGTAGGTACAGTAATACGTGGATCCAAGGTCACACGTTACATACATAATATTACATCTGACGGAGTCACTTACTATAAGGTGAAGAGTGACGCGTATCCCGGTGAAAAGGATCTGTATATGGCAGAGTCCTCTCTTGCAGGAACTGTTTCAGCGACTGTGCAGGAAACTGAAGTCTTTGTAAGGACTCCCGCAACTATTTATGAATCAGCTGAAGGACCGGACATTGCCTCATTTGCTCCTAAAGGGACAAAGCTCGAAATAACAGGCCATGACACGCTGCTGGATAACGGATATATCGACATGTACAAGGTCAGATATCAGAACGCTGACGGGAAAGAGGCAGAAGGCTACGTTTACGGCAAGTATATGACAGGTACTCAGGAAGAAGCAGACAAGCCTTATAACGAACACGGCGAATATGATACAGCCGCCGGCGACGGTTTCAGATTTGAGCTGTATGGCGGAGAGGCGAAAGATCTTGACTTTTATCCGTATGAAAGAACCAGTATTGAAGGCAATGAATTCTGCAGATACGCCAGAGCTATGTATCTCAATGCTGTTGCCGCGATTTCTCCGGATGAGTATATCAAGATCATAAAGGAAAGCGGCTGTAATGCAGTTGTTGTTGATATAAAGGATGGCATGCTCACTTATCAGTCAGAAGTAGCAAAGGAGCTCTCACCGACATCATATAAAGGTGCATATGCATCCATGGATGACATGAAAGCTTCGATGGAAAAACTGAAAGAGTCCGGTGTATATCTCATAGGCAGGATCGTGACGTTCAACGATACATCCTATGCTGCAGATCATCCGAAAGACTGTATAAAGTACGGAAACAGTAAAAGCTGGCCGAGCGCGTATTCGAGAAATGTATGGGAATACAACGTAAAACTCGCGCAGGAAGCAGTGCGGGAATTCGGATTCAATGAGATCCAGTTCGATTATGTCAGATTCCCTGAGTCAACTTACGAGATGTCAAAATCAGGAAATGCTGATTTCCGTAATAAATACAAAGAAACCAAGTCGCAGGCGGTACAGAATTTCTGCTTCTATGCGGCAGATCAGTTAAGAGAAGTAGATGCGTACATTTCGATAGACGTGTTCGGCGAGAGTGCTTACAGCTATGTTACTGCATACGGTCAGTACTGGACGGCAATATCAAACATAGCAGATGCGATCAGCGCTATGCCTTACACAGATCATTTTTCCGGAGACAGACCATGGGAAGACCCTTACGGATCGGTCAAGAGATGGGCAAAAAGAGCTCAGAAGCAGCAGGAGAGACTTCAGGATCCTGCAGTGGCAAGGACATGGATCACCGGATATAACACTCCGCACTGGGCACCTAATATCGATTATACGGAAGGTAAACTGAAAGCTCAGATCAAAGCACTGGAAAAGTGTGGGCTTGACGGGGGATTCATTCCGTGGAATGCTCTGTCGGATCTGTATAAATACAGAGAATATCAAGGTATATGGCATGAATAGGTTCATTACGGCGCGGGCACATTATGTTCCCGCGTTTTTTAATACGTTAATTACCTTATGGTCAATTTTATCGCTGTTTTTTTGTTTTCATTAGCCTGCAGCAATTGACTAACAATAGCAATAAATTATACAATGAATCCAATAGTATTTGATCATATATACGCACGCATCAGGTGTGCAGTAATATTGGATCAGCTTTGTTTTTTCGGGAGGATAAGAAGGATGAAAAAGGAATATGAACCTCTATTTACGCCTTGGAAGATCGGCAACGTAGAGATCCCTAACAGGATCGTGCAGACTTCCATGGGAGGAACATCTCTGTTCGGATGGCTCGAGCCTTGCCACTTTGACAAGGAGGCTGCTTACCATATCCTGAACCGCGCACAGGAAAATGTAGGTCTGGTACTTCCTGGCATGCAGTGCGTCAGAGATACCATGGGCCGCAGATGGCTGTATCAGAACAAGAAAATGTTCAAGGATCTTGCAGAATGGATGCCTGAATTCCACAAAACAGGTTCCAAGCTGTTCATTCAGCTCGCAGGTGGATTCGGACGCTCGATGGCTATCAATGATATGTTCGTTAAGATGCTCCAGAACAAGGCGTTCGGTGCTGTTTCCAAACCATTTGTAGATATTGAATACTGCTGTGCTTCAGCAGGTGAGACACCTAACAGATGGTATCCTGAGATCAAGTCAAGAATGATGACTATCAAAGAGATCCAGGACATGGTAGAAGCTTTCGCAAAAACTGCAAAAATGTGCAAGGATGCCGGCGTAGACGGTGTTGAGATCCACGCTGTACACGAAGGATATCTGCTTGACCAGTTCACTATCGCTAATATGAACTACAGAACTGACCAGTACGGCGGTTCTTTTGAGAACAGATTCAGATTCCCTGTCGAGATCGTACAGGCAATCAAGAGAGAATGCGGACAGGACTTCCCTGTCGCACTGAGATATTCTGTTGTATCCAAGACAAAAGGATGGCTCCAGGGTGCACAGCCTGGTGAAGAATTCGTAGAATTCGGACGTGATATGGCTGAATCCGAAAAGGCTATCAAATATCTCTCCGACGCAGGATATGACATGTTCAACTGCGACAACGGAACATACGATGCATGGTATTGGGCACATCCGCCTGTCTACATGCCTGACAACTGCAACTTCGAAGATGTGGCTCACATCAAGAAATTCACAGACAAGCCTGTAGTATGCGCAGGTAAGATGGATATCAAGTTTGCTGCAGAACAGATCAAGGCAGGAAAGATCGATGCTCTCGGTATTGCACGTCAGAACCTCGTTGACCCTGAGTGGGTAACTAAGATCCTCGAGGACAGAGAAGACGAGATCAAGCCGTGTATCAGATGCCATAATGCATGCTTCAATTTTGCTAAGTCAAAACACACAGCTAATACACAGCCTCTGTTTGACTCACTCCAGCTTGCACGCTGCGCTCTGACACCGCAGACCATGCAGCACAACAAGTACAAGATCGTGCCTACCAACAATCCTAAGAAAGTCGCTATCATCGGTGCAGGATTCGGCGGACTCGAGGCTGCTCTCGTTCTTAAGAAGAGAGGACACAATCCTGTGGTATTTGAGAAGGATGACAAGATGTTCGGCCTTTACAATACTGCAAGCGCAATGTCCTTCAAGGATGCAGACAAGCAGCTCATGAAGTGGTATGAGAGAGAACTCAAGAAGTGGGATATCGATGTAAGACTCAATTCAGAAGTCAAGGACATCAACGCTCTCCTCAAGAGCTATGACGATGTTATCGTATCTATCGGTACATTCCCTAAGGCAATCAACATTCCGGGATTTGACAAGGCTATCACATTCACAGACCTGCTCACCGGTAAGGACAAGGAGAAATACAACAAGATCGTATTCCTCGGCGGCGGACTTTCTTCATGTGAGGCTGCATATGATGCAGTGCTGGCAGGAAAGAAGCCTGTAGTAGTAGAGTTCATGGATGATCTGATCACAGCACCTGGAACTTGTCTTGCTAACTCCTCATTCCTGAGAGAGGCACTTCCGTTCAAGGGAGTTCCTGTACATCTGCGCAGCACCGTCACAGAGATCGGCGACGGTTACTGCATGATCAAGAATGTTGAGACAGGTGATGTATGGAAGGAAGAATGCGACTGCGTAGTAAACGGTCTCGGATTCGTTCCTAACGATCAGTTCGCTTCCATCAAGAACAAGCATCTCCACAGATGCGGAACATGCGTCAAGTGGGGAGCACTCAGAGAAGTTATCTGGGGAGCCTGGGACGTTGCAATGAAGATCTGATGATCATGTCCAGCCATATGACAATACGACCATAATATGAGATGCCGCCGGAGCGATCCGGCGGCACTTTTGTGTAAAACGCTTTGTTATGGTAAAATATCTCCAAATTATTTTGCAAAGGCTTTATCGAACCACACTAAGAGAGGTGTGCTATGGGACATAATTTCAAAATAAAGAGCTTTTCGGATGAGAGATCTTATCACAACACAGCGATCATGATATATCTCAAAGCCGCAAAAGAGATCACGGGACTTGATATGAGAATCGGTAATTCCCTCAATCAGGGGTATTTCTCATATGCCAACCGTGCGCTTTCGTCAACAGAGATCCATAAGATATGGAATCGAATGGATCAGATAATAGAGAAAGATATCCCGCTGCATGAAGAAAAAGACACAGCTTCGCATGCAATGAAAAAATGGGAGACTCTCGGATGCACAGAGAAAGCAGGACTCCTGAGATACAGAGATCCTGAGGAAACTGTCATCATCGCAGAACTCGGTGGATACAGAAATTGTATGTACTGTCATGTCTTACCATCTGCCGGATATATAGATCTGTTCGAACTCAGGCAATACAGAAACGGCGTCCTGCTCAGACTGCCTAATGCGCTCAACCCTGATTCTATCCCTGACTACAGAGATGACGATAAGCTGTATGATGCCTTCGCAAGGAGCAACAAGCTCAGAAAGAAAACCGGCATAAGGTATCTTGCTGATATCAACGACAGGATCCATGACGGTCTGTCGGATGACATCATACGTGCAAATGAATGGCTGCAGCGGAGAGAAATAAAAGAGATCGCAGAGACTATAGTCGAGGGAGGCAAGAAAATCGTGCTGATCGCCGGACCATCTTCGAGCGGAAAGACGACTACAGCCAAGAGACTGTGTGAGGCGATAGCGGAACTGACTTCCACTCCGCTTTATCTGGGTACAGATGACTATTTCGTTGAAAGAAGCCAGACACCGCTCCTGCCGGATGGTACACCTGATTTCGAAGGGCTCGGCGCACTTGATCTCGACCTTTTCAATATGCAGATGGATGATCTTCTTGCGGGAAAGGAAGTCGATATCCCCGAGTTTGATTTTATCTATGGAAAGAAGACTTTCGGAAAGAGGATCACAAAGCTTGAACAGGGACAGATACTGGTCATAGAAGGTATTCACAGTCTGAATGATGTTCTGACGCAGAACATCGACAGGCGCGATAAATTCAAGATCTATATAAGTCCGCTGACACAACTCAGCATGGACAGGCACAACAGGGTATCTACGGCTGACGCGAGGCTGCTGAGAAGAATGGTCAGAGACAATCAGTTCAGGGGCTATAACGCAGAGGCAACACTGGAAGCATGGCCTAAAGTCAGAGCAGGTGAAAGTGTAAATATATTCCCATACAGTTCCTCTGCCGATGTGGTTTTCAACTCAAGTACAGTGTATGAGACCAATATGCTGAGGACATTTGCTGAGCCGCTTCTTGAAGCGATCGATGAAGACAGCAAGCAGTATGTTGAGGCACAAAGGATACTGAACTTTATAAAATACTTTGTTAAAATTGAGAATACTGAGGCAGTTCCTGATAATGCGATCCTCAGAGAATTTATAGGACCACGGAAGCAAGCAGAGGATGGAGGAAAGGAAAAGGCATGAAAAAGATCAACAAGAAAGGCTCTGCAGCTGTCTATCTGATCATAGCACTGATAGTCGCTCTGGCAGTGATAGCTATGATAATCAAGCTTAACTGGGCGAGATTCAAAGCTGAGACAAGTTTTGCTCTGACGCTCATAGGTATCATTATTGTGCTGGTCCTCCTGATCGTACTTATAATACGGCATAAGATCAGAAAGGCAAGGAAAGAACGCGCAAGGGCAAAAGCTGAAAAAGAAGCTGCTGAGCATGAGGAAGAGTGATATGGCTGGCAGAAAGGTACTCGTGATAGGTGGTTCAAGAGGCATAGGCGCCGAGGCGGTCAGAAAGTTCAGAAGTGCCGGTGATGACGTAGTCTTTACATATCACAGATCTGAACTTGCAGCTGATGCGCTGAGACAGGAAACAGGAGCAGTTCCGGTCAGATGTGATGTGAAATTCAGTAACTCTGTAAAGATAGCTGCGGACAAGGCAATAGGTATACTGGGATATGTCGATGTTCTTATCTGCAATGCGGCGATCTATGATTTCGACCTGCTGACCGACATAGAAGAGACCAGATGGGAAGAAGTGATAGATACCAATCTTAATGGTGCCTACTACAGCATCCGGAATATCCTGCCTTATATGATACAGCGCAAAAGCGGATCCATAATTACTGTATCCTCCACGCCGGGGCAGGTTGGAGCTTCATCCGCAGTGGCTTATTCTGCAGCAAAAGCAGGTGTCATAGGCCTGACCAAAGCTCTGGCAAAAGAGGTGGAGCCATACAGTGTCAGGGTCAATTGCATCTCTCCGGGAACTCCGCTTTGCAGAACCGGAAAGCCGGAAGAAATAGCCGCTGTCATGTCTTTTCTCGCATCTGAAGAAGCTGGTTTTATCACCGGACAAGTGATAGGTGTGAACGGGGATTGATAGTGTAAAACTGCAATAAATCGTGGGCTGAGGTGGGGGACCTTCCCATACTCTGAAGAGCATATATGGTAGTGAGACCGGAGCCAGACACAATATGTTGTGTCTGGCTCTTTTGTTTTGCTCTGAAAAAAGCCGCTGGGTGGGGGATAAATCAAAAAAGTGGGGGAAAAGTGCTGAAAATGACGTTTTTCTTTTGAAAAAGGGAGTGAAGTGGAGTAAAATGGAGACACGGATGATAATTAGGGAGACTCCATGTTCACAGGTACATATCAGAACTCAATAGACAGCAAAAACCGGATGATAATCCCGTCAAGATACAGGGATCAGCTCGGCGGACACTGCATGCTTACAAGAGGATTTGACCGTTGCCTGTATATATATGCGATGGATGACTACGAGGTGCTGGTCAACAAGATCAGAAAACTGCCTCAGTCAGACAGAGATGTCCGTAAGTTCATCAGAGAATTCTTCTCAAATACAGAAGAATGCCATCTGGACTCGCAGGGCAGGATCCTGATCCCTCAGCATCTCAGAGATTATGCCGGGATTAGCAAGAACCTTGTCACTAAGGGAGCTATGGACAAGATAGAGATCTGGAGCACAGAGGTACTCTCTGATCCTGATGGTGAAAACATGATGGATAATGACGAGTTTGTCAGAAAGCTCGACATGTATGACCTCTAAGGAGACAGGATATGGATTTTGAACATGTCCCGGTACTCTATAGCGAAGTGATCGAAGCACTGAATATCAGACCTGACGGTATATACGTCGATGGAACGGTAGGCGGCGGAGGTCATTCTTCGGGAATATGTGAAAGGCTTTCTTCCTCAGGAACCCTGATAGCGGTCGACAGAGATACTGCAGCACTGAAGGCATCTGAAGCAAGATTGTCGAAATACGAATGCACCCGGAAATTCATACATGCCAACTACAGCGATACTGAAGCGATAGCTGAAGCAGCAGGAGGTAAGGTGCAGGGGATCCTTCTGGACCTGGGTGTCTCTTCATTCCAGCTCGACAATGCTGACAGAGGGTTTTCATATATGCATGATGCTCCGATGGATATGCGTATGAACGAGGATGACACCTTCACAGCATACGATGTTATCAACGGATACAGCGAAAAAGAACTGGCCCGGATCATCAGAGAATACGGCGAAGAAAAGTGGGCTGCCCGTATAGCGCAGTTCATTGTCAGAGCCAGAGCAGAAAGACCTGTCACGACCACAGGCGAGCTGACCGAGATAATCAAAGCAGCTATACCTGCAAGAGCAAGAAGGACAGGACCTCATCCGGCAAAGAGAACCTTCCAGGCTGTCAGGATAGAGGTGAATGATGAGCTCGGACATCTGAGAGATGCCGTACAGAAACTTCCCGATCTGCTTGAAAGCGGAGGGAGGATAGCAATAATCACTTTCCACTCACTTGAAGACAGGATCGTCAAGGCAGAGTTTGACAGAAGACTGGATCCATGCACTTGCCCGAAGGAATTTCCGGTGTGTGTCTGCGGGAAAGTCGCAGATGTGAAAAAGGTGACACGGAAACCGATCACACCTTCGGAGGAAGAACTTGAAAGAAATCCGAGAGCCAGGAGCGCTAAGCTCAGGGTAATCGAAAAACTATAAACGTAAGAACTCACTATCAGCTATCACAGTAATCGTAAGGGGATGCACTGAAATGACACGTACTATGACAGCCGGGGGAGCAATTTCGGCAGGAACCCTCGGTAATTCAACAGCCGGAGTAAGGGTACAGGGACGCACAAGATCAAAAAGAGCGTCAAGAAACCTGTTTTTAGCAATATCAGCCATCGTTCTAGCAGTTTTTATCCTTGTAGGACTCAGCGCTTATGCAGCCAGCATCCAGCATGCAAATAATGTGCTGATAGAGGAAAACGAATATCTGCAGGCTGAGATCGATTCTCTGAACAGCCAGATAGTAGAGGCAACCAAGATAACTAAGATCGAAGAAGTCGCAAAACTGAAATATGGCATGGTGTATCCATCTCCGGAAAACTGCATAGTGATCAATGAAGCTTCTGAGAATTCGCAGAATCTGGCGGTTTCCATAAGGAGCGAAGCATACAACTAGAGATATATCCCATCTCTGCCAGAACCACTGATCCGGGCACGGGATCAGTGGTTTTTTCATCTAAATGAGGTATTGTGATTTACCTTGCCATACAAGATGTAGTATAATATCCATGCTCAAAACGATATATGTATAATAGGGATGCCTAAAAGAAAGAATAAGAAACAAAAGAAGAAAAAAAATACCAACGTGAGGGAAGCAGCGCGTATTCCTGGAAAAGAGAAATACGCATATGGTTCTTTCTCTTTTGATGAGTACGAGGGCGACAACAAGGTCGATGTAAAGCGCATAAGAAGGCGCAGGGAAATGGATGTATCCCGCATCACGCCAAAAAACCGCAACAGACTCGTGCTCGGTTTTGCTGTGATCCTGTTACTTATGACGGCGCTTATCTTCAGGATGGGATACTGGCAGATCGTAAGAGCCGATGAGCTCAGGACCATGGCGGCGCAGATGCAGAAAGTGGATACCGAGATAGAACCGGCAAGAGGCAGTATATATGATTCCAGGATGAATACTCTGGCGGAGTCGGTAACAGAGTATGAACTGTACGGTTACTCGCAGTACATGTATAAAGACACTGAACTGACAGCAACTGAAAAGGCCAGAACAGTCAGCAGGCTTGTTGAGATAACCGGACAGGATCAGGACGAGATCAAGAAAAAACTGATGACTGATGAAAACCTGGTCCTGCTTGCCGAAGGCCTGACAAGAGAACAGGTCGAAAAGGCTGAAGAATACTGGGGCAGTCAGGTGTCGGTAAAGACCAGAGTTGCCAGATATTATCCTAACGGTCCTTTTGCGGCTCAGATCCTTGGAGGTGTCAATGCTGATAATGTGGGCAGATCGGGACTCGAGTATGAATACAATTCGGTCCTTGCAGGTGTCAAGGGCAGGACTGTAAGAACTACAGACCGTGACGGGAATACTCTGTCGGGAAGCAAAACAAGGTATTATGAGCCACAGGACGGGAGCAGTATCGTGACCACGATCGACTCAGTCATACAGAATTTTGTTGAGTCGGCTCTCGAGACAGGCATGAAAAAGACCGGTGCCAGTTCTATTACCTGTATCGTTATGGATCCAAAGACAGGAGATATCCTTGCTTTGGCCTCGACTCCTGAATTCGATCCGAACAATTCCGCTCAGCCATATGCAAAAAAAGAACTGGATAAATTCCAGAAAATGACTCCGGAACAACAGACTGAGTATCTCAGCAGAATGTGGACAATAGACGCTGTCAGTACGATATACGAACCGGGATCTACTTTTAAGCTGATAACAGCGGCTTCGGCCCTTGAATCTGCAACAGCCAACAGCAAGTCCAGATACCAGTGCAACGGGTACATTCATGTTGCGAATTACAATCTGCGCTGTCTGGGACTGCATGGAGAGCAATCACTCAAAGAAGCTGTCGGTAATTCATGCAACCCGGCACTTGCGAAAGTTGCTCTGGACATGGGGGCAGATACCTTTTACAACTATATCGACATGTTCGGACTGCGCGACAAGACAGGTATAGATCTTCCGGGCGAGACGACATCCATCGTAAAAAATCCTGCAGACATGGGTGATGTAGATCTGGCGACCACCGGCTATGGACAAGGTATCGCGATCACACCTTTGCAGATCCTCTGCGCCATCAACTGTTTCGGGAACAACGGAGTTCTGATGAAGCCAAAGCTTGTCAGAAAGGTTCTTGATAAAGATGGAAATGTTATAAAAGAGATACCTGACACTGCCGTACGGCAGGTTGTATCAGAGACAACTGCTGCTGAGATGTGTGACATAATGGAGTACTATGTATCGGATGCTCAGGGTGATCAGGCATATGTTCCAGGTTACAGGGTCGGCGGAAAAACAGGAACTGCTAACGTAGTAGAAGGAAGCAGTTACTCGAAGAGTGCTACTAACACATCTTTCGTGGCAATGGCCCCTATGGATGATCCCCAGATATCCATGATATGTATTGTGTACAGACCTACCAAAGTACAGTTCGGAAACTGGACTGCGGGACCTATCGTCAGAGAGATCATGGAGAATTCTCTCCAGTATATGGGCGTTGAACGTGAATACACCAAGGATGAGGCCAAGGCTGCCAAAAAGAATCTGGTCAAAGTACCTGATGTCACAGGTGAGAACAGCAGGACCGCTATCCAGACGCTCAAGGGCAAAGGCCTGAAATATATCGTAGTTCCTGATGACAACACCGGAAAGAGCTTTGTTGTCCAGGATCAGTTCCCTAAAGCGGGAAAGAAAGTTGAAAAGGGGTCTTCTGTATACCTATACAGTGACTGATCAGATCAGGGGGAATCATACAGCCATGCAGATAACACACTATGCAGCAATAGCCGTAATAGCATTCGCCGTTTCGATGCTTACAACAGCGCAGATGATACCGTTCCTCAGGAAGAAACAATTCGGCCAGTTTATAAGAGAGGAAGGACCACAGGCCCACCTGAGTAAGGCAGGCACCCCTACTATGGGAGGGATCGCAATGGTCCTCGGCATAACGGTTGCACTCATAGCCAGCAGTTTTATTACTGGATCCTTTGGCGCAGAAAAGCTTGCGATACTCCTTAGCATGTATGCTTTTGGACTTGTCGGCTTCATTGATGACTTCAATAAGATTGCCAAGAGGCAGAATGAAGGTCTTACACCAAAACAGAAACTCGCACTGCAGCTTCTGTTCGGACTGGCGCTGGCAGTGTTCATGATGGTCAGAGAGGGTACATCGGTACTGATACCATTCGCAGGAATCACTGTGGACTTCGGAATACTGTATATACCATTCGTAGTGTTCGTTGAAGTTGCTATGGCTAATTCAGTAAATCTCACCGATGGCCTGGACGGACTCGCATCAAGCACTTCAGCAATAGTAGCTGCATGTTTTGCAGTAATAGGGATTTTCGTGCTTCCAACGGGGAATGAACCGATGGCTGCGGCTGCCCAGGCGGTGTTCGGAGCTACTCTGGGATTTCTGGTATACAATCATTATCCTGCAAGGATTTTCATGGGAGATACAGGGTCGATGGCTCTCGGCGGGGTGTTATCAGCAACTGCAATAGTAGGACATGTTGAGTGGCTCCTTCCTATAGCAGGAATGATATATGTATGCGAAGCACTTTCAGTTATTATCCAGGTCACATATTTCAAGAAGACCGGAGGGAAAAGAGTCTTCCGCATGGCGCCGATACATCATCATTTTGAGCTCGGCGGATGGCATGAGACCAAGGTAGTAAGGGTGTTCTGCATATTTACGTTTATCTGCTGTGTTATAGCCGTACTGTCTGTAATGTAATAATTGGATCAAGAGGTATTCTGATATGGATCACAATGAATTCAGGAATAAACTCAGAAACATGGATGTGCTCGTTGTCGGCATGGGGAAGTCCGGCAAAGCTGCGATAGAGGCGCTTCTTGAGAACGGAGCGAAGGTATACGCTCAGGACTCTGCAGATGCATCCAGAATGGACAAAGAGTTACTTGCTCATCTTGAAAGAGAAGGAGTAGAGACATTTTTTGGTATTGTTCCGGAAGACATGTCTGTATTCGACATGCTCGTACTGAGCCCCGGTGTCCCTACTGATCTTGCTTTTATCAGAGCTGCAGAAAAAGCCGGTGCTGAGATCATAGGGGAACTTGAACTC
This sequence comes from uncultured Eubacteriales bacterium, assembly GCA_902786855.1. Lineage (GTDB taxonomy): Bacteria > Bacillota > Clostridia > Peptostreptococcales > Anaerovoracaceae > Crickella. Next base: position 102,881 of record CADAEH010000004.1, read on the forward strand.
GCATACAGATTGACTCCGGCGCATTTTATCGCAATAACCGGAACAAACGGCAAAACGACTACTACGACACTGGTAGGAGAGATCTTTAAGGCAGCGGGAAGAAAGACATCTGTAGTCGGGAATATAGGCAATCCTGTTGTCACGGAGGCGATACACGCCGCAGAGGATGACTGGATGGTAACAGAGGTCTCTTCATTTCAGCTTGAGACTGTACGGGAATTCAGACCTGCAGTTTCTGCCATACTTAATCTGACACCCGATCATCTCAACAGACATAAGACGATGGAGGCGTACGGAAATGCTAAGGCAAAAGTCGCAGCGCGTCAGACTGATGACGAGTATCTGGTCATAAATTATGATGACAAAACAGCTCTTGCCCTTGCAAGTCAGAGCAGAGCTACTGTGATTCCTTTCAGCAGAAAGGAACAGCTGGATAAGGGGGCATATCTGGATGGTTCTGAAATAGTTATCAGGGACCTCAGCGGAAAAGTGCATTGCATAGCGGATGCCGATGAACTCAGGATCATAGGTGATCACAATATTGAAAATGCTCTCGCGGCGGCTGCTATATGCTTCTTTTCAGGCATAGATCCTGACATAATAGGCAAAGCCACTACAGAATTCCCGGGGGTTGAGCACAGGATAGAATTCTGCGGCAGCCTGAACGGAGTCGATTTTTACAACGATTCAAAAGGAACTAACGTTGATGCAGCGGTCATAGCGATAAAGGCCCTCAGGAACAACATTATCCTTATTGCGGGCGGGGACGGCAAGTCTCAGGATTTCACTGATCTCGCAGAACACCTTAATGGTGCTGTGACTGCGCTGGTGCTTCTCGGAAGAGATGCGCCGATAATCGAGGAAGCTGCCCGCAAAGCCGGCTTTACTGAGATATATAACTGCAGCACAATGGAAGAATGTGTCCGCAAGGCTGCAGATCTTTCAAGGGAAGGTGATAAAGTATTGCTTTCTCCGGCATGCGCGAGCTGGGATATGTATCCTAATTTCGAAGTCCGCGGCAGGCATTTTAAAACATGCGTGAGAGATATCATTGATCTGGCATAGTGGAAAATACTGAAAAAAACTTATGGCACAGGAAAAAGTTATTACAGATAAAAGAGTAGAAAAGGAAAGGCGCAAGGAACTCCGCCGCAGGATAAAGCAGGAGAAGGCTGAAGCGAGAAAGCTCAGGAATGCCAGCCGAAGGACTGCTGTCAAAGAGAGCATCGGCGGTGTTGATCTTGTAGTACTTGTAACTGTTGTCCTTTTCTCGCTTTTTGGAACTGCCATGGTATTCAGTGCAGGATATTACCAGACGATCAATACCTCGCATCCGAATCCTTTCTATTATCTGATCAGACAGGGTGGATTCGTGGTAACCGGATGGATGCTGATGTATTTATCTTCAAGGGTCGATTACCATATCCTGGGCAAACTCGGTTCCGTTTTTCTGGCTGTAAGTATCGGTCTTCTGGTTCTGGTACTTGTAATTGGCCAGAATGTAAACGGTGCTGTCAGATGGATCAATCTGGGATTCTTCAGATTTACACCGAGTGAGTTTTCCAAGATCTTTGTCATTATTTTCACCTCGGCATATCTCATCAAGGATCCGAGGAACATACGGACATTCAAAGGCCTTTTTGTGCTTGCTGCTGTAATGGCTGCACATTTTCTGCTGATCATCAGACAGCCTAATCTGTCAACAGCTGTCGTAATCGTTCTGATCATGATAGCGATAATGGTTGTCGCAGGGCTCAATCTGCTGTATCTGGCTGTACCTATAGCCGGCGCAGTAGCAGGATATTTCTATATTGTTACCTACAAGACTCCTTATCACTGGTATCAGAGACTGACAAGCTTTGCAGACCCTTTTGCAGAAAGACAGGGAGACGGTTATCAGGTGGTCCAGGGATTGATCGCACTCGGCAACGGAGGACTAAAAGGTCTTGGATTCGGAAAGAGCATATCCAAAAATATGTATCTTCCTGAGCCTCAGAACGACTTCATTCTGGCTATTCTGGGTGAAGAGCTGGGCTACATAGGATTCGTCCTGCTTATGGCAGCATATATATTTCTTATATTCAGACTTATGATGATAGCGCTTAAAGCGGAAGACAGGCTTGGTTTCTACCTTGCAACAGGAGTATCAGTAATGCTCGGCTTGCAGGTCATAATCAATGTTGCGGTCGTTACATCATCTATGCCCGCTACAGGCATCACACTTCCGTTCATCAGCTACGGAGGAACATCCATGTGGTCGTTCATGATAGCGATGGGGATAGCGCTCAATGTATCACGAAAACGAAAAGAAAAATCGGAAGGAAAGGCGGTCACAGAATGAGAGTAGTACTTACAGGCGGGGCTACAGGCGGTCATATCTTTCCTGCTCTGGCGATAGGTGACGCGCTGAAGGCCAGGATACCTGACTGCGAGGTAATTTATATTGCGAGCGGAAAACCTCTTGAAAAGTCCATTATTCCCGCTCACGGATATGAACTGTATGAGGTCGAATCGTCACCTCTTGACAGACGAAATCTGACAAAGGCTGTATCCACAGCTGCCAGAACATTAAAGGGCAGGCACCAGGCTCTCACGATCATGAAAAAATTCAAACCGGATGTCGTAGTAAGTACAGGGAGCTATGTAAGCGTTCCGGTGGTCCTGGCTGGTCACAGTCTGGGTGCAGCAGTTTATCTGCATGAACAGAATGGATTCCCCGGTGTGTCCAACAGGATGCTTGCAAGATTTGCTGACAAGGTCTTTCTTGGCTTTGAAGCTGCACGCGAGCATTTCTACGATAAGAACAAGATCATATATTCGGGTAATCCGGTGAGGAGCGAATTCAGCGGCAGAAACAGAGCTGAAGACCGTAAGACACTGGGGATCCCTGCTGATGATTTAGTTATACTGGTATTTGGCGGCAGTCTGGGCTCTGAAACGACAAATAGTGTAGGAGAGGCTATAGCAAGAGCCTATGCCGGGAAGCAGGGTTATACTGTTATCTGGGGAACCGGAAGCATGTATTACGATGAGATCACTGATAAGTTTGCAAATGAAGGTTTCGCACCTGACAATGTCAGGATCTCTGCTTTCATAAACAATATGCCTGAGCTTCTTTCGGCTGCAGACATCTCTATCAGCAGGAGCGGTGCACTTTCGACAGCAGAAACAACAATGGAAGGACGCGCTGCGATATTTATCCCGTCACCAAATGTAACAGCAGACCATCAGTACTATAATGCAAAAGCTGTTGCGGATGCGGGCGGAGCATATATTGTAAGAGATGACGATAATACAGTAAATGATGTAATGAACATCCTGAAATCACTCGATGCGGACAGAAGTCAGCTGCTGCAGATGGAAACTGCAAGCAGAAGCGTGGCTCCGGTCGATGCTGCTGATATCATAGTTAATACAATTCTGGAGACATATAAAGGTTGAACGAGGAAGATCTGGAATTAATCGAAAACCAGGAGCCTGAGGCAAATACAGAACAGACTGCTCCCGCGGCAGAGCATACGGTCACAGAAACAGTACCGGACGGCTCTGCTGATCTTGGCGTTGATGAAAAGGCTGTTGAGGACCTTTATGTGGATAAAGATACGGATGAGGTATTCCCTGAAGATGCAGCAGATCTTTCAGATACGATCGTCTCCGGCAGGGGCAGGACTCTGGTAGCTACACAGATGACTCCACATACCATTCAGATCGACGCCTCAGGTGATACCAGAGAGATGCCCGGGGAAAAAGCAGGTGAGGAGCAGCCGGATGAAAGACAGGAAGAAGCACCTGAAAAAATCAATGACTCTTCCGGCCAGGATGTCGATCCTGAAATAGAAGCGATCAAGAATAAGATCCGTGAGCGTAAGAGAGAAAAGATCCGTAAAGCAAGGCGTCGCAGGATAAGATTCTGGCTGGGTGTTGCATTAGTATTTGCAGTTATCGATGCATTCGCATTCTCGATATCCGGCTTTTTCACTGTAGACTCCATAGAAGTACGGGGCAACAACCGCTATACTGCAGAAGAGATCATCAATATTGCCCATGCTGTTCCGGGACACAATCTGCTGTATAACCCGGGAAAACAGGAGATCATAAGCTTCCTGGAGCAGAATCCTTATATAAAGTCTGCTGAAGTTACCCGGAAGCTCCCTTCGACCCTGGTCATTACCGTCAATGAGAGAGTGCAGGCCTGTGCCTTTAAATATGACGATGATTTTCTGATCATGGACGACGAGGGGATCCTTCTTAAGAAGACCAGAACCGAGCCGAAAATAACGATGGTCAAAGGCATGATAGTTTCAAAGATCAAGCTCGGAGAAACAGTAGGCACGGAAAACCAGAAATTGTTCAGCAATACTCTCAAACTGATCAGAGCCATGAATGCCGCAGACATGTATTTTGTCTCAGTAGATATGAGCACATATGATACGGATTTTCAGGTAAGAGCATATATATATGACAATCTTGTGGTCAGGGGAGAATACGAGAGCCTGATGGCATTCCTTGAAAACGGAAGGCTCCATAAGATAGTTGAAAAGCTGTTTGAAGACGATGTAAAACGTGGAACGATAATACTCGGGAATGATGGGACCGCTTCTTTCGAACCGGGTATCTGACACGGCTTATTTACAAGTAATTGTGTTTCGTAAACTAAATTAACGCTAAATATTGTGGTTTTTTGTGGAAAACCTAATGCAATCACACATTATATATGGTAAGATAACTATATCTATTTATGAGTTCAATGAGGAGGACACACACTATGGAATTTGTTTCTGACTTCGTATCTGAGCAGGACAATGCGGCGATCATCAAAGTCATCGGCGTCGGGGGCGGCGGATGTAATGCGATAAACCGAATGGTCGACACAGGACTCGGCGGCGTTTCGTTTATTGCTGTCAATACAGACAGACAGGCTCTTTCAAAGTGCAAGGCTGAGATCAAGATCCAGCTTGGCGAAAAGGTTGCCGGAGGCAGAGGCGCAGGAGCTAATCCTGAGCTTGGACAGAAAGCAGCTGAAGAGACCATCGACGAGATCATAGGCCACATCCAGGATGCTGATATGGTATTCATTACTGCCGGTATGGGCGGCGGTACAGGTACAGGAGCTGCTCCTGTTATTGCTAAGGCATCAATGGACTGCGGAGCACTTACAGTAGCAGTAGTAACCAAGCCTTTCACTTTCGAAGGCAAGAAGAGATGGAACAGAGCTGCCAAGGGTATTCAGTACCTCAGCAACTTTGTTGATTCTCTTGTAATCATTCCGAATGACAGACTTATCGACACCAGTCAGAAGAACACATCGATGCTTGAAGCATTCGCTATGGCTGACGACGTGCTCAGAAAGGGTGTTCAGGGTATTTCCGACCTGATCAGTGAGTATGGTCTGGTCAACGTTGACTTCGCTGATGTAAGGACAGTCATGGAGGGCAGAGGTGTTGCTCACATGGGTGTCGGTGTCGGCGAAGGCGAGAACAGAATAGAAGATGCTGTTCAGACAGCACTCAACAGCCCGCTGCTTGAGACATCTATTGCCGGCGCAAAGTCTATCCTGCTGTATGTATCCGGCGGATATGACATGGGAATGCTCGATATCAATACCATCGCTGAAAAGGTTCAGACAGAGGCTGATCCTGATGCCAACATCATATTCGGTGCTGCTATCAGTGAGGAAATGACTGAAAAGATCTCTGTTACAATCATCGCTACAGACTTTGGCAATGTCAGGGGTTCCGGCATTGATGAAGAAGGGATCCTCACTCCGCCTGAAGCACCGGTAAGAGCTACAAGAGGACCAAGAGTCACTGTAGACGGACTTGACGGGTTTGAGGCTGATCTCGATCAGCTGCTCAAGGAGAGCAATGCTCCTAGCATAAACCCTGCACCGGAATTCGATATCCCGGATTTCCTTAAATAAATAATCTGAAACAGACACAGCAGGATGCTTATCAGAATAGTATCATCTGACAACAGTCGTATCAGGCTTGTAAGAAAGCTGAGCACGAAAAAAGGACGTTCCGGAGAGAAAAAGTTTGTGATAGAAGGGCTGAATCTCGTCCGGGAAGCAGTGAATGATCATCGTGATATCGATTTCATAATGATACCTGATGATTTCGATGCATCAGACAGAAGAGATATCAGCGGCCTGAACGCTTTTACTCGTGAGTGTATCAGTTCACCTGAATTAACAGTTTGCAGTGTTCCTGCAAGATGCTTTGCAGGTCTTACTGATGCGGGTACAGGGATAGGTATACTTGCTGTGCTGAAAATGCCTGAGACTGATATCTCAGAGGTGTACAGTCTTCCTGATAATACCAATATCCTGATTCTTGACAGGATACAGGATCCGGGCAATATAGGGACTATGATCAGGACTGCGGCAGCAGCTGGATACGGCATGGTTATTGCCATAAAAGGAACGGCTGATATATATTCTGCCAAGGTCCTGAGAGCCACCGCCGGGATGATCTTCGATATACCGTTCGCTTATGCTGATGGAGCTGCTGAAATAGAATCCGTTATCCGCGGTTCAGGCAGAAAGATCGTAGTGACCGATCCGGCGGGAGGCAGACCATACTATAAAGAAGACATAAGAAAGGGCATTGCACTTGTTATCGGCAATGAGGGCAATGGTATCAGTGATGAGATGATGGCCCTGGCTGATGTCAGAGTTACCTTACCTATGAAGGGCGGCATAGAATCTCTCAATGCCGCTGCAGCAGCTGCAATACTCATGTATGAAGCTGTGAGACAATGATAATAAGGGGTTAAATATGGATAAGAACAGAGCTGATGTCGTGATCTGCGGATCAAATTATGTGCTTTCGAGTGAAAAAAGCGAGGAGCGCATTAAAGAGATCGCCAAGTATGTAGATGAAGAACTGCGCATTACCAGTAAAGCGCTCAATGTTAATCCTAACTACAGGGCAGCAGTACTTACGGCACTTAATATTACTGAAAAGCTCATGGACAATACTGATATGATCCTCAAGCTTCAGACTGAGAACTATCAGCTTGACAACGATGTGAAGCATTACATCCAGCTCTGGGAGCAGACCAAAAAGCAGGTTACTGATCTCAAAGAAAAAATGTCCACTGAGGTAGACAGACAGTCTCAGAACAATGAAGACCAGAAAAAACTCCAGGAAAAACTCGTAGAGATGGAGAACGCTTACTTCGATCTGCAGATGGAAAATGTCAACCTCAAGAATGAGCTGAAGTCTATCAAGAGAATGAACACAGACAATGAACTCTAAGATACTGGGACTTCTTGAATTCAACAAAATATTGAACCTGTTAGCCGAACAAGCCGGCTCTGAGATCACCAGAGAACGCATCTCCGGTCTCAGACCAATGACCAATTTGCGCATGGTGCAGGATGCATTAACGGAAACTACTGAGGCGGTTTCCGTTATTATATATAAGGGAAATATCCCGATCGGAGAGATCGGAGATATCTCCGGCATCATTGGCATGGCAAGAAAGGGCAGGATACTCAGTATGAGAGAACTGCTTCAGGTGAGAACGAGTCTCAGCATCGCAAGGACAGCCAAAGCCTTTCTGTCGGAAGATATGCCTTCCGGTCTTAAGATACTTCCTGAGCTGTGCAGCCTGCTTGAGCCTGTGCCGCGTCTGGAACAGGATATAGGAACAGCTATACTCAGCGAGGATGAGATGTCTGATGCTGCTTCACCTGAACTCAGAAGGATAAGAAGGGACATCAGAAACAAGAATGACCTTATAAAGACCAGACTGCAGAAAATGGTCACAAGCGGCTCTGCCAAAACACACCTTCAGGATGCCATCGTAACCATGCGGAACGGCAGATACGTAATACCGGTAAAGCGTGAGTATATAAGTCTTTTCCCGGGGATGGTACATGACCAGTCCTCAACGGGAGCAACTCTTTTCGTGGAACCACAGGCAGTTGTCAATCTGAATAATGAGCTCAGACAGCTCGAATCGGATGAGCAGGCTGAGATAACAAGAATACTGGAGGCTTTCTCAGGACGTGTGGCTGAACACTATCATGAGCTGGCCAACAATCAGAAGATACTCTCAGAACTCGATTTTATAGGGGCGAAGGGGAAATTATCCTGCATCATGGATGGAACGCAGCCTCTCCTTAATGAAGAAGGATATATCGATATAAGACGCGGCAGACATCCGCTTATCCCTTCTGACAAAGTAGTTCCTACAGATGTCGAACTTGGACGCAGGTGGACAACTCTTCTGATAACCGGACCTAATACCGGAGGCAAAACAGTCACTCTTAAGACCATTGGTCTGCTGCAACTCATGGCTCAGAGCGGTCTTCATATCCCGGCTGATGAGAAGAGCGACCTGCCGGTCCTTGAAGAGATCTTTGCGGATATCGGAGATGAACAGAGCATTGAGCAGAGCCTGTCGACATTTTCATCACACATGAAAAACATGATAGGCATATTTGAGTCTGCAGGAAAAGGAAGCCTGGTACTTCTCGACGAGCTCGGTGCAGGCACAGATCCTCTGGAAGGAGCTGCGCTTGGCATCGCAGAGCTTGAGACCCTGAAAGAGGCAGGTGCGCTTGTTGCTGCGACAACGCATTATACTGAGCTTAAGAAATATGCTCTGTCAACTCCGGGTGTTGAGAACGCCTCAATGGAATTCAATGTTGAGACACTTTCTCCTACATACAGGCTGAGGGTAGGTCTTCCGGGCAAGTCAAATGCATTTGAGATCTCCAGAAAACTCGGTCTCAGTGAGACAATAATCGAAAGAGCTGCGCAGCTGCTCGGAGAGGAACAGCTTGAATTTGAAGAAGCTGTTTCGAGAGTGGAAGCTGACCAGGCTGAAGCAGAGGAAGCTCTGCGTGAAGCGGGTGAAGCAAGGGCGGAAGCTGAGTCCACCAGAGATGCGGCGGCAAGAGAGCTTGATAAAGCCAGAGCTGAGGCTGATAAAATACTGGAGGATGCCAGAGCCCAGGCCAGGACGATGCTTCGTGACGCTCAGGGGACGATAGATGATATATCCGAAGAACTCAGGAGCATAAGCAAACGCAGGAAAAATGCCGGATTTAACGAAGGGCATATCGCGGGAGGTGCGGCAAACAGCAGAAGAGCTCTGAAACAGGCTGAGGCGGCGTACAAGCCTCAGACAGTAAAAAAGCCTGAAACACTGCAGACAGGCAAGGCACCTGAACCTGAACAGATCCGGATCGGAATGCGTATCAAATACACCAAGCTCGATCAGATCGGTGAAGTCGAATCGCTGCCTGACAGCAAGGGGAACCTGTCTATCAGGCTCGGTGCTATCAAGATGACTGTAAACATCAAAGACCTTATCATTGCAGAGTCGGAGAACGCGGGTCATAAAGAGAAGGTCAGATCAAAATACGGAAACATGTCATTCGGCAAGACCAAGACCATCAGACCTGAGCTCAATCTCATAGGGAAGAACCTCGATGAAGCTATCGATCTGATGAACAAATACATCGATGATGCATTCCTTGCCGGTCTCAAAACTGTGCACATCATTCACGGCCGGGGAGAGGGCATTCTCCGGAGCGGACTCAGACAGGAACTCAGTCATAACAAGCATGTCAAGTCCTTCAAGTCGGCGCCATACAACGACGGCGGTGAGGGGTGCACGATAGCTGAGCTTAAAGACAGAAAGTAATATAGAATAAATAAAGATTATCTGTTATAATTTTAGATTGGATAATCATTACAGGAGTTTAGTGTTATATGTTTATAGTCAGCAGATGTCTTCTCGGTTTCAACTGCAAGTATGACGGCGGCAATAATAAGTGCGATGAGCTGTTAGAATTCTGCAGGACACATGATTATGTCACTGTGTGTCCTGAAACTGCTGCGGGGCTTCCGGCACCGCGTTTCCCTGCAGAGATAACAGCTGTAGAGATGATAGATGAAAAGTGTCAGTTCACCGTTATGTCAAATGACGGTAAAGATATGAGTGAAGCTTTTGACTATGGAGCAAGGCTCTCCCTTGCTTCCGTACTTACAGAAGCCGGCAGCAGAAAAGACAGAAAAGGCATCATAGAAGGTGCGATATTAAAGGCTAACAGTCCGTCATGCGGAACGGGCACCGTGTATGATGGTTCTTTTTCAGGTACTCTGACAAAGGGTTTCGGTGTCTTTGCCGACAAGCTTATCGATGCTTGCCTTGAAGAGAGAAGTAATCCTCATATTTCTGATGATAACAGATTATTTGCCGATACTTTCAGAGTGTGTGATGAGAATAATTTTTCACGAGTGTTCGGCATTCAGACAAAAGCAGAATAATAATTAAAAGGAAACAACAGCACAGATGGTAGATTTTAAAGATATTATAGCTAACGAGATTTATAATGACTCTCTGGGACTTACAGTCGATGAGATCAGGGACCTTATAGAGATCCCGGCAGATGAGAAGATGGGAGACTATGCTTTCCCATGCTTCAGGCTCGCTAAAACACTTCGCAAAGCGCCTCAGATGATAGCTGCGGATATCGCTGGCAGGATATCAGAATGTGAAGCTTTTGATAAGGTGGAAAATGTCAACGCATATGTCAATTTCTTTATAGACAGAGCATTTTTTACCGGTCAGGTAGTCGATCAGGTCATTCTGCTCGGTGATGAATACGGCAGATCTGATGTAGGCGAGGGACGCAAGGTTATCGTTGAGTACTCATCTCCTAACATCGCAAAACCATTCCATATCGGACATATCAGAAGCACTGTCATAGGAAATGCGATCTATAAACTGTATGATGCGGCAGGATATGATGTGACCAGGATCAATCATCTGGGAGACTATGGTACACAGTTCGGCAAGATGATCGTTGCTTTCAGGAAATGGGGCAGCGAAGAGGAACTCGCTAAGGATCCGATCAAGACCTTACTCGGCTACTATACAAGATTCCACCAGGAAGCAAAAGAAGATCCGTCTCTTGAAGATGAGGCGAGGGAAGCTTTTGTACGCCTCGAAGCAGGTGAACCTGAGGAGGTTGAACTGTGGAGAAAGTTCAGAGAGTTAAGCCTCGCTGAATTCAACAGAGTCTACGATATGCTCGGCATCACTTTCGATTCCTATGCAGGCGAGAGCTTCTATTCGGATAAAATGCCGAGATTCATTCAGGAACTCAAGGATAAAGGACTTCTCATCGAGTCGCAGGGTGCACAGATCGTTGATCTTGAAGCATACGGCATGAGTCCTGCTATGATCACCAAATCAGACGGATCCAGCCTTTATGTTACCCGTGATATCGCTGCAGCAGTCTATAGAAAAGAAACATATGATTTCTACAAGTGCATCTATGTAGTCGCTTCACAGCAGAATCTCCATTTCAGACAATGGAAAAAAGTTCTGGAACTGATGGGGTACGAATGGCAGAAAGACTGTATACATGTTCCTTTCGGTCTTGTAAGCCTTTCTGACGGCGATGACATCAAGATGATGTCGACAAGAGAAGGCACAGTAGTTTTCCTTGAAGATGTTCTGAATACTGCGGTAGAGAAAACTGCAGAAATAATGAAAGAGAAAGATGCAAAGGGCATCGATATTGAAGAAGTCTCGAAGGAAGTCGGCATAGGCGCTGTTATATTCCAGGAGCTTTCCAACAACAGGATCAAAGACTATGTATTCTCCTGGGACAAGGTACTCAATTTTGACGGCGAAACCGGCCCTTATGTCCAGTACACACATGCCAGAGCATCCAGTGTACTCAGGAACGCATCAGAAGAAGAACTTGAGGCTGTAAAAAGCGGCAGCATAGACTGGAGTTATCTTGAGAGCGACAGCGCTTATACACTTGTCAAGCTTCTGTACAGAGTGCCTGGTACAGTGATAGAGGCAGCTGATAAATACGAACCATCTATCGTCACACGCCTTCTTGTGGACATCGCACAGGCTTTCAATAAATTTTATCATGACGAACACATACTGGTAGATAACAGAGACGAAAAACTTGCAAAACTGTCTCTCGTTCTCGCTTCAAAAACAGTTATCGCAAATTGTCTGGGACTGCTCGGAATCAAAGCACCTGAAAGGATGTGAACAAAATGAAGCTTCTGCTTACCACTATTCGTACAGACTGCAAGTATACGGACTATGCCATGAGATATCTGTATTCGATCGTAGACAGCGAAGATTCTCCGGTCGATGCTGAAATGAAGATCTATGGCAAATATGAACTGGACGGCCGCATCTATGAAGACATCATCTTGGGCAGGTACAATCTCATCTACTTCCATTGTGATGCATTGAATGAGAGAAACATCTGCACAGTTGCAGAGATGGTAAAAAAAGCTGCGCCTAGTACTGCTGTGCTGGTAGGCGGTGAGCAGGTCTCTTTCGGAACCAAGTCATTTATGGCGAGGAATCCATGGGTCGACTATGTGATAAGAGGAGAAGGCGAGACAGTACTGTTCAACTTTATCAATTCTGTGATCACATATGACTTCGATTTTGCTAATATCCCCGGACTCGCTTACAGAGACGGAGAAGAGATTATCGTAAACTCCTTCGACGAACCTGTTGAGGTAGAAGATTTGCCGTTCCCATACGATTCAACAGAACTTCCTTCTGATGTTGTATACTATGAATCTATGAGAGGTGACACAGCAATGGCCTTCTATTCACCGTACTATCCGGAGAACAGGGTCAGAACACTCAGCCTCGGCAGAGTCTGCAGGGAACTCAGATACTTCCTGGTGAAGGAAGTCAAAAGAGTAGTATTCTTTGACAGATTTTTCAATTACAGCAACGAGAGAGCTTACAGGATATTTGAGTATCTCATCAATAATGACAACGGTGTCACTACATTTGAGTTCAATATCGATGGCGAGAACCTTGATGATGAGGTTATAAGGCTTCTCTCTGAGGCAAGACCTGGCCTCTTCGAATTTAATATCGATGTGGCCAGCACCAATGCAGAAGTGCTTGCATCTGTAGGCCGTAAGGAAAACATATACCAGCTGATGTACAATGTCACCAAGCTGCTGCGTGCTGAAACAGTCAGATGCAATATACATATAATAGCCGGACTTCCTAATGAGACAGAGGCGTTGTTCGGTCGTTCCTTCAACAAAGCTTTCGGACTTGCGGAAGGACAGCCGGTCAAGATCGATTTCCTGCAGCTTTCAAAGGGAACTGAGCTGAGGAACCTTGCGGATAAGTTTGGGTATTTTTCGACCTTTGAGACCCCGTATGATGTGATCTCAAATGATCATATGCCGGCTATGGATATGATAAGGATCAGGACTGTTGCAAGAGTTATAGATGCATTTATAGGCGAAGGCGGATTCAAGGCTTCTATACCTAGATTCCTGGCTGATACAGGAATGCGCCCATATGACCTGTTCGGAAAACTCACTGACTACGTGCATGAAAACGAGCTGGAAAGTAAGATCGGAAAACCTGAGAATCTGGCCAGGATAATGCGCGGATACGCAAAGCATGCATATGCGATATTTGATGATGATCTGAAATTCGATGTGCTTACAGGAGCGATCCACGCTGATCTGGAAAACATGGTCCAGGAGGAAGCTATTATCAAATTCGATCGTGACGGCTGGGATATCGTATAGCTCTAAATTCATTTATTTAACGATAAACAGGGCACGGGCTGAAAGCGGTCCGTGCTCTTGAACACTCAAAGGAGACTGCTTTGGATAAAAAAGACAGGATAAGCAAATATCTGATTCCTCTCAATAGCAACATGATGTTCGGTGAGCTGAGTCCTGAGTTCCTGCACGCAATGGGCGCAGGTGAGATGCTCAGCGGAATACCTGTTCCGATCAGCGAAGGAGAGAACGGGCAGATAGCCGTCAGATCGATAGTGCTGGATATGGCTAAGATCATAGGAGCCGATCCGGACTTTGTTTATGCTGATAGATACCTGACTTATATAAAAGCCGCAGCTGGTCCACAAGCTGAGCCTATGCTGGTTTCTGAGGGAGCAAAAAAGGCAGATGAAGGTCGATTTGAGGAAGCATGCATGCTTCTCCGCACAGCACTTGCGATAGATCCAAAATCGCGTGCGGCACTCTACCTATACGGGAGAGCCTGCAAGGCATGCTATGAAGCAGCATCAGAGACAGAGTCAAAAGGAGAAATCACAGAAAACGGAGAGGCCTATATAGGTGCTTTCAAGGCAGAATCTACAGACATATTTGAAGTGCTGACCATGATGCATCCTGACTTTGCGATGGGTTACTACTTTCTTGGATATGCTTACCTTAATCTTGGACTATACCTTAAGGCAAAACTTACCTGGGAAGATTTTATAAAGTATTCATCCAATGCAGATGAAAGCGGTGCAGGCATCGATGATGATCAGATGGATGATCTGAGGCATGAGATATCGGGTATGCTCTTAGATCTTGAGGAACCGGTACAGATCGAGACCGGATGTAACCAGATCATGGGGGGAGATTTTGCAGGCGGCCTGGATACCCTCAGCCGTTTCAAGGAGGGCAGATATGCAAATTGGTGGCCGCTTTGGTACTACATGGCAGTAGCGGAAGCTTCCCTTGGCAATGCAGATGCAGCCATTGAAGATTACCGCCGGGTACTTCAGCTCACACCAAGCAACACCGATGTGATGGAAGAGCTGGCTAATGTTTATGAGGCAGTTGGAGACGCTGTAAATGCGGCAAAGTATAGGAATAAAATAGGTATCATAAATAGCAACAGAAAACAGGACAGCATGCCTTCCTAGACAATTAACATCTCTTCTGAAAAAAGTTAATTTGTGAAACAGTATTAAGATAATACTGTTTTTTGTTTTTGAACACATAAAATTAAACGTGTTTTCACAAATTGTTATTTTTTTGCTCAATAATGCTTGATATAAGTATAATACAAGCATATACTCTCGATTAGTTATTGATGATATTCTGTCATCAATGGCTTGGATCATAACCGGAATGATCCGGTTTGTATGGAATTTTTAGGAGGTATTTATTATGACTGGTTTATGGATGGGATTAGTTGGCCGTGAGTCACTGATCGCAGCTGATGACATGTGGGGACTCCTCGTTGTCATGACCATGGGCGTATTCTTCTCAATCTGGCTTGAGCAGAAATATGCATGGGCATCAAAAGTATCCGGAGCTATCATCGCACTGATCATCGCTATGGTACTTGCGAATGTCGGAGTTATCCCTACATCTTGTGTACTTTATGATGATATCGTATGGGGCGTTATCGTTCCTCTCGGTATTCCGATGCTGCTTCTCCAGTGCAACCTGAAGAAGATCTGGGCTGAAACAGGACGTATGCTTGTAATATTCCTGATCGGAGCGGTTGGAACAGTAATAGGCGCATATATCGCTTATTTCCTGCTCAAGGGACCTTATGGCAATGCTGAAGATCTCGCAAGAGTTGCTTCGATGATGACAGGATCATACATCGGCGGAGGCGTAAACTTCGCAGCGATGGCATCACAGTATGCTGCAGGCGAAGACGTAACTGCTGCTGCTACAGTAGCTGATAACCTGCTGATGGCTATCTACTTCTTCGTACTCATCTTCTTCGCAGGAAACAGCTGGTTCCGCAAGAACTTCAAGCACCCTCTGATCGATGAGGTCGAGTCCGGCCAGGTAGACCTTGAAGAGGCAAAGACTCTTGCTGCTCAGTTCTGGAGCCGCAAGGACATCTCCCTTAAGGATATCGCTATCAACATCGGATATGCTGCTACAGTAGTATGGGTATCAAGACTGATCGCAGGCCTCTTCGGAGGATTTGAGCCAAACGGCATTCTCATGAACTTTGTAGTAAGATTCCTTGGATCACAGTACGTATGGATCACAACGATCTCAGTACTTGTTGCTACATTCATGACTAAGACAGTTAAGGAAATGCACGGATCACAGGAGATCGGTACATACTGCATCTACCTGTTCCTCTTCGTAATCGGTGTTCCTGCAAATATCTACACCGTAGTTACCAAGAGCCCGCTCTTCCTCGTACTCACAGCTATCATGGTATTCGTCAATATGGTATTCTGCTTCGGAGCTGCCAAGATCTTCAAGTTCAACCTTGAGGATGCTATCATCGCTTCCAACGCAAATATCGGCGGACCTACAACTGCTGCAGGTATGGCTATCTCCCAGGGTTGGGTAGACCTTGTCGGACCTGCTATGCTTACTGGTACATTTGGTTACGTTATCGGTAACTATCTCGGAACTATCGTAGCTGTATCACTTGGACTGTAACTGAAGATTATTATCTGTGACAGGCGCTTTGGGTCATACCTTAAGCGCCTGTCTCATTAAGAGGAGTAACAAAATGAAATGTTTTGATGCGCACAGTGATATCTGGACAGATGTCACTATCAAGAGGTTAAAAGGAGAGACTGACGTCTTTCATAACCATCACTTTGAAAGGCTGCAGAAGGGCGGAGTAGAAGGTTCTATTCTCGTTCTCTGGGTAGATCCACCGCATACAAGAGATTATGCAAAGAGGACCCATGAACTCTTAGGTTGCGTGAAGGACGAGATCGCTGAGTCTAAGGACTTCAGGATCGTAAAGACCTATGACGAGATGATGAAGGCCAGAGAAGACGGTATCTTTTATATCATGATCGGCGTTGAGGGTATGGCATATGCTTCGTATGATCCGACCTTTGCAAAGCTTGATGAGTACTACGATTTTGGCGCAAGACACGGCATGCTGACATGGAACGAGGAGAATGGATTCGGACACAGCGCAGCATCAGGCAGCACCGAAGGACTCTCAGATCTTGGTAAAAAAGCTGTACATCACATGATCGAAAAGAAAATGATCGTAGATACATCCCACCTCAATGAGGCAGGTTTCTGGGACATTGCAAAAATCATGGATGGACGTCCTTTCATTGCTTCACACTCTGACTGCAAGAAGTTCAGCGTACATCCGCGCAACCTCACAGATGATCAGCTTCGTGCTATCCGTGATGCAAACGGATGCGTAGGACTCAATGCATGGAATGAATTCCTCGATAATGATCCAATGAAGGGCGATATCAACAGACTGGCAGACCACTGCGAGCACATGATCGACATCATGGGTATCGACCACGTAGGCTGCGGATTCGACTTCTGCGGTTTCCTGGGAGATCCTGATGACCCTGAGGTTTACTCAGGCATGGATGCTGTAACCTGGGGCCTTGAAGATGCAAGCAAGATCCCTGCACTTTTCGAGATCCTGAGAAACAGAGGAATGAGGGAAGATGAGATAGAAAAGATAGCTTTCCGTAACTTCCACAGGATCGTAAAGGAAGTTGTTGGTTAGTTCTTAAGTAATAAAAAGGAGAAGTTCTTATGGTAGATTACAATAAGCCAATTCCTAAGGTGGAGTTCCTCTCGAACAAGCTGCCTGTTGCTGATCCTTCGGATGAGCCGATGGTATATATGGATGACAAGTTCATCTGCAATTCATGGTATAACAAATGGCCTGAAGACAACGGAAATCCTCTGCCGGGCTCAAGTCCGAGCATCATGTGCCGTAAGACTGTATTCGAGATGGTCGAGAAGGCTGAAGCATTGCTGCCTGAGGGCTATAGATTCTCGATCTACGACGCTTACAGACCAGTTTCTGTCCAGCAGTCACTTTGGGATTATTACAGGGCTAAAAAGGCCGAAGAATTCCCTGATGCGACACCTGAAGAGATCGATTACCAGACTCTTTTCTGCGTTTCATTTCCGTCATATAACATTCTGCTTCCGTCACTGCACAATACAGGCGGAGCAGTTGACCTCACAATAGTAGGACCGGATGGTAAGGAACTGGATATGGGCTGTGCATTCGATGAATTCTCTGACAGAGCATGGACTACATACTATGAGGATGGTGAAGCCGGAGAAGGTGTTAATGATACTGCAAGAGACAACCGCAGAATGCTCTATAGTGTCATGACAGCAGTCGGTTTTACCAACTTCCCTGCAGAGTGGTGGCATTTTGACTACGGTGATGAGAAGTGGGGTCTGTTCACAGACAACGCTCCGATTTACGGCGGAGTACTCGATGCCGAGGTCAGGAACACTGTTCCATATAATAATATGGAACTTGTAAGAGAATCCAATGCAAAGCAGCAGGAAATGGTAAAGCAGCTCAAGGAACTGCGCAACAAGTGCAAAGAACAGGACGAAAAAGTTGCATCGGTAATGAGAGGATAGCACCATAATGATTTCCAACAGACGTTTTGCCAGATGGCTCATGATCACTCTTATTATGGCAATAGGCATAGGTACTTTCGGTGCCCTTTATATACACAGTGAAAAGCAGAAAGAATCTACCGAAGCAAGACCTGAGACATATCTGACTAACCAGCGCAAGAAGGACATAGATATGAAGGAGCTTGCCGGTATTATCGGCGAATATGATTCCGATCAATGGCACCTGTTCATCAGTGAAGACTATAATGAGCAAGGACCGTATCTTTCACTGACCGATAATGCATCAGGTGATGTGGGATTTGAAGGACGCATCATGTATCTGAAAAATGATATCGTAATAACAGAGATCAATGAGGATCTGTATAAAGGGATGCCTGCAGACTGGCAGCCGGAAGGCGAAGGAAAGTACGCAATTCTCGACTACCGGCCGACAGGAGACGGTATCACCCTGGGCTACAGAGGCTCTGAAGTAAATTTTGCAAAATAGTCTCAAAACTAATACAATTTGGGGTGTTGACATCAACACCCCAATCGTCTATAATAAACAAGTCGCAATCAAGGACTGATGCGCCTCGATAGCTCAATGGCAGAGCAACCGGCTGTTAACCGGTAGGTTGTAGGTTCGAGCCCTACTCGAGGCGCCATTTTATAAGCCGGAGTGGTGGAATTGGTAGACACCTGGGACTTAAAATCCTATGAGAAGCGATTCTCGTACCGGTTCGAGTCCGGTCTCCGGTACCACTTCACAAACAACTTTATATGATGACGCGGGGTAGAGCAGTCGGTAGCTCGTCGGGCTCATAACCCGGAGGTCGGGGGTTCAAGTCCCCCTCCCGCAACCAGTTAAGCCTTTAATCACAATGATTAGAGGCTTTTTTCGTTGAAATTTCAGGCACTAGAGCCATTTTTGGTAATGCAGGATAATCATTGATATCTTTTGCAATCGCAGGTGGTTATGGGTCAAAAAAGGCAATTTAGTACATCTTTTGTACTAAATATGTACTAAAAAATCGCTCGGTTGCTGTTTTGCTTCCGAGCGATGATCATATATTATTCATGATGAGGTTTATGCGCTTAACGATTTGATTGCTTCTATTTTTTCCGCAGCCGGTACATTGATGTAATACTTTGCTGTTACAGATATATCGCTGTGACCCATGAGGGATGAGAGTGTCTGAAGTGCAACTCCCTTGGAGGCAAGTTTTGTACCAAATGTATGCCGATACGCGTGGAACCCATACTGACTTACTTTGGCATCCTCATGGATACGATCCAGAGTGTGCCTGAGTGAGTGTTTATCATACAGTTTACCTGAATCTGTAGTGAACAGAAGATCTGTATCATATTTATTCTTTTTCATATCTTCTTTCTGCCACTCCCTGTGCTCAGCAAGCCTGGAATATGTCTCTTCTGTTATTGGAATTGATCTTACGCTGTTCTCTGTCTTTGTATCATCGATAACGAGCTCATGGCCGACAGTCTTACCATCCTCGAAAATAGGTCTTTCTACTACTTGTTTATTGATCGTGATTTTGTCTGGTTGTATATCATCATATGTAAGAGCCAGCAGTTCACTAATTCTTGCTCCGGTGTTTATCGCAAGTGTGATTAGAAATCTCAATCTGCATACCCTCCGGTTTTCATAGTAGGGGAGATCTTTTATAGCTATATATTTCTTGATAGCTTCTATCTCTTCGTCATTGAACACTATGATCTCGCCAGGAGCATTCTTCTTTTTAGGCTTTGGCACTACCAGGCTCTTGGTAATGTCCTTACAAATATCTTCCTGCTCCATGAGCTTAAAGAACAGTCTCATGAGCTTATGGCAGTTCTTAACTCCGGAAGGGGCACAGGTCATGTCGTTATACGCAGCCTGCAATCCACGGTAATCAACATCTGTGATGAGTTTTTTTGTAATATCCATTGGAGCCAGGTTATTGTTATACGCATCTATATAACGCTGCTTGGTACTTTCCTTAAAATTAGGATCAGGAAGGAATGTGTTACAGATAAAATCATCTGCCAGTTCGCCAAAGAACATTTCGCGAGCATTGATACCGTGATTAGCGTTAAACTTATCACGCTTTGCATAACATTCCTTTAAAGTCTTCCCATAGAACTTTTTGTAAACCTTTCGGTTGCCATTTTTGTCGAGGTAGGGCCTTACTTTGACATTGATAACAATATACGGCTGACCATTGATGGTTTGTTTTTTTCGTTTAGTTTTCTTTTCCTTTGATTCTCCCATTTTTACTGCGATTCTGTCTCCTTTGCATAAAAGCGATAGTATGTTTCCTCACCCCAGACTTCTTTAAGGAACTCTGTGTCAAGTGAGGTGTATTTCTCATTACTCATAATTAGATCGATATAGTTCTCCAGTGCATCGGCTCCCATCCTGTTGACAGCACTGAGATCGATCACGATTTTAGTTATTTTGCTGGAATTCTTTCCAATCTTTTCAGACTCGAAATAATAACCGATTTCAGGGGAGGAGCCCTTGGATATAAGGTCATCTACCTTGCATTCCAGCGCAGTTGCTATATTCTGCAGTGTTGCTATTGTAAATCTGTCCGGATCACTTCTTTCGAACTGAGATACCGCCTGAGGAGTAACACCTAATATCGCTGCAAGTTCCTTCTGAGTGATACCCTTGCTTTTTCTTACTTCTTTAATTTTGTTTCCCATTGTATTGATCCTCCTGTCAGTAATAGTATATACCAAACAAAAGCAAGTTTCAACTTTATTTTTATAAAAATAATAGGCTTGACAAAAGTTATAGCTTTAGTTATACTGTAATACTCGATAAAGCTACAACTTGATATTAAGGAGGAAATCAAGATGAATATTTACAAAACAACTAAAAGAATCAAAGAAAAAGCAGTTTGGAGAAGAAGGAAGCGAGCTTTCGGAAAGGAAGGTATAAGTGACGAAAGTAAGAACGATCAAAGAGACGATAAAAGAATTAAGAGCGATTGATCCGGGATGCCAGCTCACTGAATGGCAATTAAGACAGCTTGTAAAGGAAGAGAAGATACCGGCGATGATGGCAGGTAAAAAAGCACTTCTGTCTGTTGAAGCGGTAGAGCGGTACCTCGAGGAACAGCTTGGCGGCGAGCGGCTGAACTGAAGCGAGGTGTGAAACATGCAGGTGAGTAAAACAGGGGTCAACTCAGTAGATGCTCTGTATGGAGTGATTTTCACCGGCAATATAATACCGAATTCGTGGTACAGCACCATACGGACAGAAAAAGGGAAGCCGGATCTTACAGCGATAACGATCCTCTCAGAAATCCTGTACTGGCACAGACCAAGAGAGGAGTGCGATGAGAGTGATGCCGGGGGCATAAAGCTCATTAAGCGGTTCAAAGCTGATCTCCTGCAGATGAGTTATAAGCATCTTTTGAATAAGTTCGGGCTGACTAAGGATCAGAGCAGAAGAGCGATAGAACGTCTGGAGAAGCTTGGGCTGATAAAGAGGCAATTAAGAAATGTTGAGACAGACAATACCACTCTGAATAACGTGATGTATATAGAACTCTTTTCAGACAGGCTCCTGGAGATCACATTCCCTGAGGGATACGAACCCCCTGGTAGGAAAAATCCTACAAGGGTATCGGAAAAAACCGATGAGGTCATAGGAAAAACCCAATCAGGTAGTATGAAAAATCCTATGACAAATACAGAGAATACTACAGAGATTACAAACATAGATTACGACTCTATCTATCAAGCGGAAATAGAAAGTGTCCGAGAGCAGATAGATTATGAAGCTCTGACAAGAGACATGGGATCAGATAGAGGAATGATAGATGAGATAGTAGAGATAATAGTAGAAATCAATCTGTATGGGACCGAGCCGCAACTGATCAACGGAGAACGGATACCGGCATCGATCATACGAGAGAGATTCAGAAAGATAAACAGTTATGTGGTGAAGGAAGTAATAGACAGCCTGAGATCGGCACCGAGAAACATTGTGAATACCAGAGGATATATCATGACCGCACTGTACAATGCATCGTCGACATATGAGCTTGGACTGGATATGGAGGTCACCAGAGATATGTTCAGAAGGGAGGCGAGTGCATGGGAAGCATGACACCTATGAAAGCGATCAGAGCAAAGTGCATTGACTGCTGCTGCGGAGAGAAGAAAGAGATACGACTCTGCCCGATCGAAAGGTGCCCGCTATGGCCGTACAGGATGGGCAAGCGACCTGTGAAGGATACAGACATCGACAAGAAAGATTGAGAACAGAAAAGTAGAGATAGCTAAGACTTTTTTCTGAAAAGTGACCCGATATACGACACTTTTGAGAAGGGTATAGACCGGGAACAATAATCAGACAGATCTTCATGACAGTCAGAGATCATGAATGTGATTAAGAGGGATCCGAACTACTGTCATGTAGCTGAAGGACGAAGGAGCATATGAGGAGCACACAGTTGTGGATACATAGGAGCCACACGGACTCCTAACAAGGGAGATAAAGGAAATGAACAATGAAAATGTATAGCCATAAAGGCCTCGCCGACTGAGAGCGAAATACACCCATCGCACAAACCTTACGGTTCGTACTCGCGGTACCGATGAATAAAGAACGTCCAGGGAAAAGGGGATGATGCCTATAAAAAATGTGACATTTATACAGCACGGAAAGCTGACTAATGTAGTCGGCAGGATCAGATATATCAGCGATGAAAAGAAACAGGAGAACCTGTATGCGGTCTATGAAACAGTGCCGAGGAAGTACTGGAAGGATCTTGCGAAAGAGAATCAGTCGGACTTCAGGCGCAGCGGAACGAGTGGAAATTGCATCGAGGCCAGAGAACTGATAATAGCTTTGCCAAAAGAAATGACCTACTTTGATCCTGATAAATTGCTCAGATACTTTGTTGAATCATATCGGAAAGAGTATGGCACGGAGTGCATCGCAGCTCTACACCATAACAAGAGAAAGACGAATTATCATATCCATCTGATCTATTCGGAGCGGCAGCAGCTGGAAGAACCGGTGAGAAAGGTAGCAACTCGCAACATGTATTTTGATCCTGAAGGCAGACATGTAAGGACGAAAAAGGAAGCGACAGCAGATGGGAAACTGCTGCCGGGATACAGCATGATACCCAAAGGTGAAGTGTATGAAGAGCATCTATTCGATAAAAAGAACCCGCTCTTCAAACAGAAATCTTTCACAGAAGATGTAAAAGTTTTCTTCACAGATCTCATGAACAGGCAGTTGTCTGAACCAAATCAGATGCAGGTGTTCCCTAAGAACAGTCCATTCCTTCCGACCAAGAAGATCGGTAAGAACAATCCAAAAGCTGAATTCATAGAAGAGACCAACAGGCTAAAGGATGAATGGAACCGGAAAATATGGACAGCATACCGTAATGGGGCACCCAAAGAGAGCCTGATAACGGTGAAGAAGGAACTGATATCCAAGCTGGCAGCAGAGTCGATCAGGGAAGCCGGAGGCAAAAGCGATCCCGAAAAATACAACAGCATACTTGTAAGGGCGATAGCGATAGTTGCGGAGATGTGCAGACTGCTGAGCAAACAGGGAAGAGAGACCTGGGCAGAAGCCTGGGGGAAAGCACTGACCAAACTTATGGATATGGCAACAGAACAAATTGCCGGAAGAAGGATCGATATCAAAAAAGATACAAGGCACAGAACAATGGAACGGTAGATGTGACTGTGCTATAATTCGGAATACTCTTGAGGCGGTAAATGCTCCCTTTGATTTTACGGCTTCGCCGTAAGGTAGGGAGCATTGATTTCGCTCGACAAGCTCGCTCAATAGATGCCCTCTCCGGAGGGACTGTGACCCTCCGTATATATAGAAATCCCTTGTGGAAATCTGATAGAAAGGAGGGCAATGCTATGGACGTGTTCCAGTTCATGCAGATCGTGGGTTTCGCGCTCGCTTTCTTCGTAGCCGGGTACACTCTTGGCAAAAGAAAATAACCGCCCAACGCCACATTGATGCGGTTATTATCTAACTAATTCATATGCGGGCTAACCGTCTATCGGTAGCCTTTATCTATGCTTATAATAATCAAAAGCTACTGCATTTTCAAGTATTTAAGATGAATGGCGCAATACGGCTTAAATAGTTGATTGAGTGGAAGCGTTATGCTTTGTATATCTGCCTCTCTTTGCAATTTAGGGTGTAAGGAGCGGGTTTGTTTTTTGTTCAGTTTCACTAGCAAGAAATGCTTGCGTGTCTCTTTACAACGGATAGTGCTATTATTCTTGTATAGAGGAGAGGCATAGTATGGAAATAGGAGAGAAGATAAAGAAAATCAGAAAGGAAAGCAATCTCAGTCAGGAAGAATTCGGAGAGCTTTTCCATGTGACACGGCAGGCCGTGTCACATTGGGAGCATAATCGCAATTATCCGGATATGGGCACTCTTGAAAAAATAAGCGACAAATTCAATATCTCATTTGATGAACTTATCAAAGGGGATGAAGAACTGATCGATAAAATAGACAAAACTCGCATTAGGGCCAGTCTTTGGAAAAAGCTGTTTATTATTTTGGGTTTAATAATGCTAGTGCTCACAACCTTATATGCTATGCCAAAGGCAGCTAAATATCTGTATTATGATCCAGAAGAAACTGTTGCAGTCCAGCACTACAGTGATGGATCGGTAGAGGATAAGCGAATGGATGTAGACATGCAGGTCTTCAGTACTCTCCGTATACCAGGACATAAATTTGACAATGTCATCAGCTACGATATGGGAATGGGTTGCTATGACGTAACAATAAACCAAAGTTCTTACGTTGGAGACAAGGAAAAATCGGTATCCGGTACAGTCGAGCGAAACCATTTGCAGTTGTTTGACCCTAATGTATTTAAAATACCATATGGTAATGTGTTTGAATGGAGCACATACTCAAGAGATATTCATAAAAGTCTGGAGGAAAACATTGCGAATGATCAGGAAGAATGGGAACGTGAAACTCATGCGGACGGATTCACTCTCCCGGAAGCTCAGGGAATTGCGGGCGATACTGAAGATTCAAAAGACGCTCTAAAAGAACTTGCCCCTGATAAATATTATGAGGCATACATATCTTTTCATAATGCCATGGACTATAAGGATGCGCTGAAGTGGATAGATGACCATAGAGCGGAAGGACTATTATATCCTTGGGTTGCGGTTGCGACAGGTGACGACATTCAGAATGGCCCAATTGGGTTCTATACTGAGTTTTCAGGATACTTGAGGGCTTTTGACAAAGAGAAATATCCATTCCTTTTTGGATATGAAGATGTATACAAAAATAACGGAGAAGATGAACTCAGAAATGAGGCCAATGCACAGCAACATATGCTGAGCATGCTCAGATACATGCAGGATCAGAAAACCTTTTGGAAAATGATGAGCGACGCTGGCTTTGACTCCAACTTCAATGAAGAGTGTCTTGAATCGACAATTGATTATATTGAGAAAAATGGTCTTAAGATATACGGCGTTGCCATTACAGCAAAGAAGGATACTCTGATTAAGATCCATGAGGATAAGGAAGTTTTCTCGATCGGTACAGAAGCTTATAATAATTAGTGGCATATAAAGGAAGGGAATCAAGTATGTTTACAAGAAGGAAAATTCTGATATTCATGTCTTTGATAATGATTGCAGCAATGTCTTTCGCAATGACTGCTTGTAAGACCGATGATGTCTCGAAGAGCGTTGAAGATGATGTCTTGAGGCGTGCTGAAAATGAAGAAAAGCTGCTTAAAGCGATGACTGAATATCCGGGAGAGGGATTATATTATCCTGCAATGACTGAAATCGGCCTTGATGCATCTGCGCCGACAGAGGGGGAACTAGCGGAGGAAAAAAAGAAGGCAGCAAACGAGAAAGATGTCTGGCAAAAGGCAGTAGGGGACTGCTTTGCTGATGGTATGTTCGATACTTTCTATAGCGAATGGGAGAGAACCCATATAATGGGAGCGGCATGGATCTATGAACTGGAAACGGAAATGACTGGTTTCAATATTGAGGATGATGCATCGCAGGGCTCAGACAATATAGAACATGCTATTATAACAGTCACTGCAACTGATAGATCCAGGAATACTTTGTCCTTCAATATGGACTGGAGAGTCATTTTCGACAGTAAAAATCCTGATCTTATTCAGAAGATAGAGCTGATTGACGATGGTGGATTCTTAGAGGCATATTTGGAAGATTGATAATCCGAAGAACAGACCGAAACGATAGATGGAAGCAATGAGTGGGCTGGAAAAAGATCGATTAGGAATAAATAAGATAACAGGAGAATGACTGGAATTTGTACTAATTTTGTACTAAATCGAACAAATAACGAAGAGAGACGTGGTGTTTTCAACGAGTTGAGAGCAACATTTCATAACCCGGAGGTCGAGGGTTCAAGTCCCTCCCCCGCAACCACTTGAAGTCGGAATTCTGAACCACGGAATTCCGACTCTTTTCTGTATTGCAGGCATAGCAATACTTTCAGACATTTTTTAGAATTGTGTCTGATTACAAACATTTGAAATAATTCGCGCAAAGATTCGAATCGGTGTTATATTCTGAACCACTTATTCCGACAGATGTGCATAATACTGAGTTTCCTTTTCATCAGGAGACCTGTAATTGTTATAACTGTGCGGACGATTATGGTTATAGTTCATGATATAATTTGCGATTCTTTTTTTGAATTCGCGCTCTGAGCGATAGTCATGCCTATAGATTTCTTCTCTCTTTAGATTCGAAAAAAAAGACTCATTCACTGCGTTGTCAATGGGCGTACCAGTATGTGAAAATGACTGATTCACAGAACAGCTTGCGAGAAGTCTGCGGAAAGCTCTGGACGTATACTGACATCCCTGATCGCTGTGGAATAATAGATTATTTGGAAAACCTCTCTCTTTGAATGCCATTTTGAAACAAGAGGTTACTATCTGTGTTGAAGCATTCGGAGAAATCTTATAGCCGACAATTTTTCTTGAAAACAGATCCATAACAACACATACATTATAATAAATACCTTTTACCTTGAATTTGGTAATATCACTGACCCATACAGTATTTGGTGCTGAAACATCGAACTGTCTTTTGACTTTGTTCTTACGATGCAGGGCATAGTAATCTTTCTTTGAATGTATCCTTATGCTTTCGAGACCGAGTTCATGCATTATACTAAGCACATACTTCTTTGAAGTATGGTATCCCTGCCTATTTAAAACAGCCAGAATCTTGTCTGAACCATAGCATTGCTCACTTTCATCAAAAATAAGTTGAACTGCATCGCTGATTGTCTTGTGATGCAGTTCATAACTGGTCGGAGTATGTTCACATACTATCCTGTTATGATAAGTTCCTTTTGAAATATGAAGAGCCTCAAGTGTCGCATTGATTCCGTAAATGGGACTTAATCTCACGAATTCGCTTAGTCTCTCTTCGAGCGGTGATTCACTGTTACAGTTTGCGTCATTGAGAATATCTACGATTTTCCTTAGCTTTTGCATACTGCGCTGTGTATCACAGAACTCTTTATGTATCATTATTTCCATTCCAAGATCTGCCGCATACTCCTTGTATTTGCCAGGGGCAATCCAGAAATATGCCGTTGATTCCGAAATGCCATAGATTTTACATAACTCTTTTACCGGAGTTCCACTCCAATATGCAGAGCGCATTGACAGGATTTGAGAATCATTAAGTTTTGAATACATGTAACCTCCTTATGTTAATATAAAAATAAAACAACAAAGAGCATTATATGATCCATGTCAAGTGAGCGAGGAAATATGTTATGAACATCGAAGCATATGATTTGGATTCCCTGCGTAAAATAATCAGAGGATTACAGGAAGAAAATAGAAGTCTGAAGGCGCAGCTGCGACAGGCGGGAGCGGCCTATAACGAGCAAGACTATTTTTCAGACAGAATAGAAGAGTATGAAGAATATGATCCTGACCAGGGTGCAAGAATATATAGACCTTTTATTACAAAGGCTCATGCTCAGGCTTTCTTCAAAATGTTCTGGGGCCGTCAGGATGTTTATGCAAAACGTGGACGCAAGGGAGGCTATTTCCCGCAATGCGCAAACAGATGGAATAATTACGTCTGCCCGAAGCAGCATGGTGAAAAGCAGTTTTGTGATGAATGCGCTTTTAATCAGTGGATAAAGCTTACTCCGGAAACTGTAGTCCAGCACTTGATCGGCTATAAGGAAGATGGCACAGATGTTATTGGTGTATACCCGTTGTTCCCGGACGGTACCTGCAGGTTTCTTGTATTTGATTTTGATAATCATATTAAAGGATCTGAAGCCAACGACTATGCAAATGAGGATGAAGCCTGGCATGAAGAGGTAGATGCACTCAGAAAAATGTGCGAAAAGAATGGCGTGACTCCTCTTGTGGAAAGATCAAGATCAGGACGTGGCGCTCATGTCTGGATTTTCTTTGATAAGCCGATATCGGCATCGATTGCAAGGAACTTCGGATTCATGCTTCTGGACAGGGGAGCAGCATCAGTTAATATGAAGTCTTTCCATTATTACGACAGAATGTATCCATCCCAGGACACAGCAAGCAAGCTGGGAAATCTTATTGCGTTGCCGTTGCAGGGTCAGGCATTGAATAATGGTAATAGTGCCTTTGTAGATAGAAACTGGAATGCATATCCCGACCAGTGGGATGTTCTTGTGAACCGAACTCCACGGTATTCCCAAAGAGAAATTGAGCAACTTATGATCAAGTGGTCAAATGAACTGGATCCGAATGCTGTGAATGATACAGAGCTGTTCTCTGGCTCAAGACCAAAACCGTGGAGAAAGACTGACTGCCTGAACAAAAGTGACGTAATAGGCAAGTTACATATTGTGTTGGCGGATGGTGTTTATGTAGATGCTCTGAATCTTATGCCAAGATTACAGAATCAGATAAGATGTATGACAGCATTCGATAATCCTAAATACTTCCAGAATAAAAGGCTTGGTTTTTCAAATTATTATAATTTCAGTGCCTTATATCTTGGCAAAGATGTTGATGGATATATCCGTATGCCAAGAGGACTACTGGAAGAACTGGAAGCAGCATGTGACAAAGCGGGGATAGAATATGACGTTACTGATCATAGGGAAAAGGGAAGACCGATAAGAGTTAAATTTAATGGAACGCTTAAACAACAGCAGGATCTTGCAGCGCAGAAAATGCTTGAGTATGATAACGGCATTCTCAGTGCTGCCACTGCTTTCGGAAAAACTGTTGTCTGCAGCTACCTTATTGCAGAGAGAAAGGTCAACTGCCTGGTTCTGCTGCAGAGCAAAGACCTTTTGGACCAATGGGTCTATGAACTTGAAAGGTTCTTGGATATAGATGAGGAGCCGCCGGAATATACAACCAAGACCGGAAGAGTCAAAAAGAGAGACAGTGTAATTGGAGTTTTGCATGGATCAAAGAAGGCACTTACGGGAATAGTTGATGTAGCTATGGTAGGTTCTGTATATGCAAAGGGCAAGTTCAATGAGCTGATCAATTCATACGGAATGGTCATAATGGATGAATGTCATCATGCGGCAGCAAATACAGCGGTTGAAGTTCTTCAGAAAGTGAATGCAAGATATGTTTATGGCGTATCAGCAACAATAAAAAGAAGTGACGAGCTTGAAAAGATGATACCTATGCTGATCGGTCCGATGCGCCACAGCTATACAGCAAAGCAGAGAGCTATCTATCAGGGAATCGGTCACTATGTATTCCCTCGATTCACTAGGGCCATCGATACTTTTGAAAGCCGAAGTGACATTAATCAGGCTTTTTCACTTATCAGCAAAAGTATTGATCGTAACCAGATGATAATCTCAGATGTTAAGCATTCAATATCTGACAAAAAGACACCTGTCATCCTGACAAGATACAAAGAACATGCAAAATATCTCTACGATAACCTGAGAGAAGAGGCTGATCATGTATTTCTTATATATGGAGACAATTCAGATAAAGAAAACAGCACAGCCAGAATTGAAATGAAAGGAATTCCGGATGATGAATCCATGATACTTGTGGCTACCGGGCAGAAGATTGGTGAAGGCTTTGACATGCCACGGCTTGATACACTTATGCTCGCTTCTCCTGTATCTTCTTCAGGGTCTAACCTTGAACAATATGTAGGACGGCTCAACAGAGACTATGAAGGAAAAAAGGAAGTCATAGTCTATGATTATGTCGATTCACATATACGCTACTTCAACAATATGTATACTAAGAGGCTGAATCTGTATAAAAAGATTGGCTTCAGCGTAATTGGGTGGGCGGCTCATGAGAAGCAACAGGCTAATGCCATCTATGATGCAGGCAACTATTCTGATACATTTGAACAGGATGTTATAGAAGCAGATAAGGCTATTGTGATTTCAAGCCCGGTACTTCTTCGTGAAAAGGTGAATCGATTCATATATATTGTTCGCAGCCGACAGGAAGCCGGAGTAAAGATCACTGTAATCACAACAAATCCGGATCGAGTACTTGATAGTTCGTCAGATTATTATATGGAACTCATCAATACAATGACAAACAATGGGATCAACGTTATTCCGAGAGAAGAGGTGTTGGAACATTTCGCAGTTATTGATGATGAAATAGTATGGCACGGAGGCGTAAACCTTCTTGGAAGTGATGACATCTGGGATAATCTCATTAGAATCAAGTCTCCGATAGTAGCGGCAGAACTGTTGGAGCTAGCCCTTGGTGATGACAGATGGGAAAGCTGGGATTATGAATAACCTATGAATTGAAAATGATTATTAATTCACCTTTTGAATTGACACTTATGCTATAATCATTTTACAAATTGCTGATTGGAAAGGAGGAAACTGTATGGTTTATTCGGTAAGAACAGATAGGCCTATTATTTCTACTAAGCCATTGAAGACTAAGAGAGTAGAAGGCGAGCACTCGAAAAAAGTAAGAGAATTTATGGATAGCCATAAGGTTTCCATAAATACAAGTGCTAACGGCGATATAATCGTTAATGTTAAGGAAAATTGATATGATCAATCAATTTGAATCTAAACTTGATACTAAACTTCTTGACGCAAGCCTTCAAAAGCTTGCGTCTGACTTTCATTGTGGTAATCAATACATAGATTTATTCCTCAGAAGTGCTCAAGCACTTGATGATAGTTTTGGTAAAACCTATGTATGGCTCAATGAATCTGGTGATGAAATAATCGGGTTTTACAATATTAGTGCAGGAAGCGTAGACTATCTGGAAGACGGTTATCGTTACAAGATGGGCGGTGCTATTCATATTAATGAGTTCGCAATAAAACAAAGGTATCAGGGGGTGGCAGTTACTGAATTTGCTAATATTTCAGATTTGCTGTTGGATGATTGCTTAGAGCGAATCAAATATATTCGTAATAATCATATTGGTTGTTCTTTCGTAACATTACAGTCAACTAAGGAGGGTTATAGCCTATATCTACGACATGACTTTGAAGATATAGAAGAGGATATGGGAATTACAAAGAATCAACCAGCTGAAGACGGTTGTAAGGCAATGTATATGGTTATAGATTTAGTTGTGTAAGTATATATAAACCAACTCGAACTATACTGAAACCTACAGATCTGGAGATAAAATAGGGGATGATTTTGAAGAATGGCAATGTAATCCATGAAAATACTGAGGTTCAGATAATAATGCGTCCCTACCCCGCAACCACTTTTTTTGCTCTCGGAGATGATCCGGGAGCTTTTGATTTTACTGAATTTAATTGATATTTCAATATATGGTATCATATGGGTGTCGCAGTTTAGCTCGACAAATCGAAATTTACGGAGAAGAATGTGTTATGAGTGCATATGACTTCATTGCAGCAGACAGGAAAATGAAACCGGTCGAAATCGGAGTGGAGAATAAAGGTCACATGATTATCATAGAAAATGAAAATCATGTACTTGGCATATATGATGATAAGCCTAGCTGCTACACAGAGCCTTTTACTGACCTCCCAATAATTATGAGTGTTCAGATTGGAAACTTTGAAAATATAAGGGCTGAACTTTTCTCTTATGTGAAAGATGCTATCAAAGAAAATACCATAATTGAAGTTTGGTCCACATGGATGGGAGAGACTGATGGCATCGAGAGAAAAATAGTACATGAGAATAAACTGACTGCAGATGATCTTCAATGGGTTTACGGCCTTAAGGACAGAAGTCATCCCAGATGCCTGAAGATATATAAGTGGATTAGAGGGAAAAAATAGACATATTCCCGTTTGTCTGGATAATGATAAATCGGAGTTTGTAGAGCTAATTGCTTAAAAGAAGAAGAATACAAATTCTTATTTGTTGGAATATCGCTAAATTGCAATTCTAGGATTATACATCAGACCATACTCGAAGTTACTGCACATAAAGCATGATCGGCAATTGGTGTCAGATCATGTTTTTTACTCTTTTGAAAGATATATGCAATGGAAAACCAGAATGTCAGAGATACTGACACTGCGTTTCCTTGAGTGTAAGCGTGCCTCGCTTTATAATGATTTCAGCGTTCGTTATAGTGTGACCAAGGAGGCGGGAACAATGAATATTGGAGAACAAATCAAGGCGCGCAGGATAGAAATCGGTATGACACAGCAGGATATGGCCGATAGACTGGCTGTATCCAGATCTGCCATATCGAACTGGGAAACCGGCAAGAACTATCCGGATCTCCAGATCATCGTTCAGATCTCCGAAGAGTTGAATATTTCTTTGGATACACTATTGAAAGGAGACACGAACGTGGTGGAGAAGATAGCAAATGATACGAATGAAAGCAAAAAACTCAGAGAAAATGCAAAACAGTTAAAGGGAGTGATCACGGTACTGGCAGTATTGCTGATTGGTGTTGTATATCTCTTTTTCGGCTGGTCAGCAGAAATCAGCAAGCCTGAGCAGGTGAAGGAGATGAAGATCGAGAACGATCAGCTCGTGATCGAAGTAGATACCCCAAATTACTACGGACAGCGCGACTGGTGGATCGATATTGATGATACGGGCACTGTTGCACAGGTCACGATCTGCTATGGCTTCGGAAAAAACCGTAAGGACAACAATATCATGAGAACATCTGTAAATACCGATGATTATTCAGATCCGCTGTCAAGAGAGCACATGGCAAAGCTTGAGAAGATACAGATTGTCACAACAAAAGGAAAAGTAGTGAAGGAACTGAATGTCACAAACTGACAGAGAGATCTGTTCAGACTATGCTCAGAGATACATAAGGTAAAACAATGAATGTGGTATTATTTATAATGACTGTAAATCATCAAAGAAAGGGAGGAATCGATCCCCGTGAGTGAAATATTGCTAAATGGTTGTGGATTGGAGGAGCTGTTGCATGGTCACGTAACTTTATCGATACAGGCATGGTCGACAGTGAATCCCAACATGATCGGCACAAGCGGAAAGTCTGTAAAGCCTGCAGTGTTTATCGGATCGGGCATTTCGGGCGCGGCTCACTTCATAGTCGGAATGACAAAGAGCAAGCTGATCATCAATGTAAACAAAGATGAGAATGCCAAGATCTTCAATCAGTCAGACTATGGAGTAGTCGGAGACGCAGCGAAATTCATGAGCGCTCTTAATGAGTTATTGTAAATCATAGGAAGTGTTATAGCGGGTAGTCACCAGTGGCTGCCCGTTTTGCTATGCATACGTTTTTTATTTTCAAGGCGTTTGATTATCGCGTTGTTGGCGATGCAGATAATATCCTTTCAGGACTTCGTTGAAATTTCACTATGTGGTATCATATTAATGTCACATCAAGTTGATTAGGTATCATCATTTACAATTTTATTCAACACTAAAGAAGGAGCCTGATATAATGAAAGGAGTATCCAGATTTCTGTCTGTGTTTCTTGTGCTTGCGCTGATACTCAGCTGCAGCGCCTGTACCTTCGGGACCTTTACCGCGCTTGGGGAGGAAGAGGATGTGGAAGAAATTGTCATCGGAGCGGACAACACGACTGAGCTCTTTGTGCCCCTGACGGAAAAGACCAGCAAAGCACTGGCTTTCCCTCTCTCTGAAGAACAGGCTGCTCAGGTCAGGAAGGCCGGTGCGCGCAATGTGACCTGGACCCTCCATCGGAATGCACCGTACGCAAACCCAGTGGACGGGAAATTTATCCCCCTCCACGGCGAAGAAAAAATGTTCCCCAATGAAAAGGAAACGATCGACTTCGCAACTATCAGATTCAGTGATGCAAACGAATTCGGAGAAGCTTTTTCCATGAAGCGTTTTAAGACTAAGCTGGATGGTTCCACACTGAAACTGAATTTCACCACCACTCCGGTAAGCGGCGGCAGAAATGATAGTATTCCACAAGAAAACGGCGGCAGGTTTATGGATATCTGCGGTGATTTTACCCTTACTGCTGAACTGGACGGAGTCACCCTGGTGTCCCTTGATCACGTCACTATCAAGCCTTACACCTCTTTCCACACCATGTGGGAGACATTTGATGAACTGCAGCGGCTTGCTGAAGAAGGTGACGATGACGGCACTACATCCAGACCGTATGTGGAATACGGTGTGATGGGCAAGTCCTACCTTGGTTATGACATGCCATACCTCATCGTTGCCCGTGACAGCGCATCTGTACAAAAATGGCTGGATCTCTCTGAGCGGGCTGAGGAAACCGGAACTGCAGTTATCGATGAACTTAAAAACTCCGGGGATGAAGACTATCAGGTGCCTGTCCTGTATTCCAATGTCCATGCCAACGAGGTCGCCGCTTCGGACGGGATACTGGAATTTGCCCGTCGGCTGATTGAGGAGCCATCTATCGAATACACGAAGCTCACCGGCTTCACTGAGGAAGGTAAGGTAAAACTCGAGAAGCAGCGGAAGGAAATGGGTCTGTACACTCCGAAGCTGCTCGCGGATAAGTGTAATTATCTGGGGTCCATCTGGTCCAATAAAATGAAGGATTCCGACGTGGTGGACGGATTTGACAGTTATTATACATCCGAAAATGCCATCGTTAATGTGGCAGATCTTCTGGATGATACCTTTTTCATCCTCGTACCGGTGGAAAATGTAGATGGTCGCATGCACTACACCCGCTGTTCCACCAGCGGCTATAACCTCAACAGGGATAACGACTCCCAGGTAACGCCGGAGACACAGAACATTCAGCATCTGATCGGCACCTATGATCCTGTCACCTTCCTGGAACTTCACGGGGTGGTAGAATCATTTCAGATAGAGCCCGCCACTCCGCCTCATCAGCCCAACTTTGAGTATGACGTGATCGCCAGAAATCAGATGGCCGGCGGGGAGGCATTCGGTGCGGCAGCCGTGGCCAACAACCCGGTTTACCAGAGCTATACGTCAGAGATGCGCGACTACATGGAATGCGACAAGAACGGTACACCGTCCTGGACAATAGGCGGAAATGATTATCCGACTACCTTTACCCCAACATATGCCATGCTCCATGGATGTGTCGGATACACAGCTGAACTGCCCGCATATTCCGAGACCACCTGTCAGACAGCTGTCTACGGGCTTTTGGGGCTGGCTGACTACGTGGCTGCTAACAAGGAGAGCTACTTCGCAAATCTTGCAGAGATCTACTCCCGCGGCATAACTAACAAAAACTCCGATGCCGAGGTTGGCCCTTGGTTTGCAGACGGGCATGACAACATCGGTGCCGAAGCAGATATCTTTCGTCCTGCTCATACAGGGGAAGGAGAGAACGGACAGTTCTTCCCCGAGTGCTATCTGATCCCTCTGGATGCGGAGAACCAGACTAATCTTCAGGCAGCCTTTGAAATGATCGAATACCTGACCCGCAACGACGTAAAAGTCAGCATTTCCGGTTCTCCCGTAACTGCAGACGGAAAGACATTTCCTGCCGGAACTGCCGTGGTTTCCATGTACCAGGCGAAGCGGTCTGTGGCCAACTCTGCCCTTTATAAAGGGAATTTGATCAAAACCTGGGATTCTTTGTCTAATGAAACAAGCGGATGCTTCAATTACATCCGAGGTTTTGACATGGTCACCTGTGTAAAGCCCGCGGAATATGATGTGATCGCAGGCTCTTTGGTCCAGACCCTGACCTATGATACGCTGCAGCCTTTCCTGCAGGAGCACGCTGTATCCCGGTTTACAGGTGAAACGGGAGGGGATGTGATCATCTCTAACGCCTCAGAGAGCTCCACCGCAGCTGTAAACACCCTTCTGGGATCAGGCAAACAGGTCGGTATGATCACCGAGGGCGCATACAAGGGCGACTTTATCTGCTCCTATGAGGACTGGCAGGCAGTGTCTGACGATCATATCCTCACGGGCACCGGTGTTAAGGATCCGGATCTTACCGCCTATGTCATCGAAAAGACGCCTACGGTCTGCATCAGTGGAACAAAGAGTGCTCTTAAGCCTGCACCTGACGGCTACGTATACAGCACTCTCGAAACTTCCACTGATTACAACAATGAACGGATAGCAATGGAACTGATGGGCTTTGGCACCACTGAGGATCCCACCGGGGCTGACGCGGTGGTAGGCGGCGCTTATCTGGACAATGAGACCCTTGCAGCTGTGAAAGCCGGAGTTCCATATGTGGGATATACCTATAATGCTGTGGACAGTGTCCGGGAATCTATCCTTCCTGATATTCAGACCGGCACCGCTGAGGGAGTTGACTGTGTGGGCTATGTTACCTATCCAACTGAAACTCTCGTCAATGCAAGTTATATCATGGACGGGGACGATGTATTCTACTCCGTCGGGACAGATTACTTTACGGCTCTGCCTAAAGGCGCGAAGACCCTTGTTCAGCGTGACGGCAGCCGCGCTCCTCTGGAAGGCATTTTTTGCGGTGAAGATGAGAACACAAAGGCTTTCCTGAATGGTATCATGGGATTCTCTTATGAAGGCAAAGACAAAGACGGAAATGACGTGAATATCACTCTCTTTGCAAATTCCATGACCGAAAGCGGCCATCAGAGAGATGAGTATGCTTTCATCAGCAACGCTCTCTTTTCCGCTTTCCTGACTGAGACTCGTTATTAGACTGCTGCCGGAGAGCTGCTCCCGCAACCAATTGGCCTTGCTGATGCAAGGCCTTTTATATTACTCCCGGAGACGATCGGGAAACTGCCCTTTGGTTCCGTTGAAATTTCAAATTGTGGTATCATATTGGTGTCATAGTTCAATGTGACAAATCAGGTTGTAAAAGAGGTGACTCCTGTGAATAGACAACCACGTTATAGAACAATTCTGATGATAAGTATAATTGTTATCACAGCTGTAGTTGCGATAACTGTTTCCGGCTGCAATGAAAACGAGGAGCAGGATCAAAACCAAAACCAAAACTATTTGTCCCTAAGCGAGTATCTGGCAAAAACCAGCGAAAATTGGTTCCTGACAGGAAAAAATGAATATACAGTGCAGGCAATGATGGTCTCTGAAAAAATGACTTTCCACAATGATCTGGAGGTCGTGGATCTGGTTGCCACAGATGATGGAGAAACTGTAGTATTAAAAGGAACCAGAGACGAGATCTGGACGTCTCCGCTGTCGCAAGTCATTATCAGGTATACAAAACCGGATGGCAGCGAACTCTGCAAAGAGGATTTTGCAAACAAAGATGTTTTTATTGACATTGTAACGATCCCAACCAAGGATACATACTATGCCATGCATGTTCCCAAGGATATTACTGTAATTGTAGAAACTGCTCAGGGAGATGTGCTGCACACAAATCTCCCAAACGCCCCGCATGGCGAAGGAGATTACCTGATCTGTACGATAGGAGAAGATGGGGGGCCAAATCTTTCAGATGTCTGGGTCCTGAATGGGTTGATTTTTCCGGACTGCTATGACACTTCTCACTTAAATGAGCAGTAACACTTCGAAAAGGGCGTTGTAAATCTTGTTGTAGAATAAACAGCGAGGCAAGAATAATGATAAGGATATGTGCAGAGCGAGACAGCGTATGTATGGGCGATGATGTTACCGCTCCTAATGCAGACTATTTCTTTTTTCCACCTGACAATACAACAGATGATTTGCTGTTGTCACTATGTGGATATGTTCCGCATATGAAGAATGTTGTCTGGGAGGTCATCTGCAATAAGCAAATCATAGGGTATTTATTCTCTGATGAGACAGGATATTATCAATATGAGTCAGCAGGTTCTTGCGAGATCATTTCTGAACTGCCTTCACACAGCATTTTTTGCAAGTACTATTATGAAAGCAGCGATTTTTCTGGAAACAGTTTTCCTGATGGCGCGACACTATTGGAAAGGATCAAAGTATCAAAAGCACAACAACACTTGACAGAGGACTCAGATGACTTCGACGGAGACATTCATGATCCATGCCTGCGTTTTCAGAGGTAAAAAGAGGAATACATAGAAGATGATCTCAACAAGACACTGGCGAGGCTTTTAGATTGATAAATAAGAGTTTGCAGGTATGAATAATGAGAAGAATAGATAAAGACTCTTTTTTCGAATTTATAAAAAAATATGATCCGGATAGTGAATATCATTTTGTCGGTGAGGTTGACTATCATCTGCTATGTGATGATCAACCTTATGAGGGGATGAAATCCCATAAGGAAGCATTACATTCAATCTTTGAATGGCTGGTGGAAGAAAGCATAAAAAATAAAGAAAGCGCCCGGTCAATGTTTGGTGATGACTATGCAGATCGGATTCGTCCTTTGGTTTATGACATCGATAAGGCACAGCTTTCACCGCTGGATCCACAGGTGTTTTTCTATTGTCCGAATATTGTAAAGACTGATTATTATGGCAATGTCTGGTATGATGCCGGGTGGGAACCAAATGACGAGAACTGTGGAACTACAGTTCCTTACTGGTATGCTGTCATGGAGCCGGTGTACGGCAGAAGAAATAAGCCTGAGGACTTCAAAAGAGTGAACGAGGCTCTGTTTCCAAAAGGTACAGATGCACTTGATATATATGAATGGACAACAGACTGGTCAGATTTTTTCGACGACGGACATGAATGGTATGGTGCTTGCTGCTGGAGTGTATATGATAAGGCCCTGAACAGATATGTAGTGATGCTGGTATCAGCAACCGATTGATAGATTCAAGTTTGTGGATATAAGTGGAGGAATAGGATCAACATGGGAAGATTGAAGGAACTTCGGGCATATGTCAATACTGAACTGAAAAAAATGGAAAATGAAGATAAACGAAACAGCGCGATCGTGCACCTTTATGGAGTTTCGCTTGCTGCGACTATGATAGCAAAAAAGCGCGGACTCAACTGGGAAATCGCATCAATGGCAGCTATGCTGCATGATCTTCACGCGTATAAAAGCGGTTCGTATGATGATCATGCCCATAAAGGGGCAGAACTGGCAAGAGAAATCCTGGGAGAACTGAATCTGACGAATGAGGAAGAGACCGAGACCATATGCTCTGCCATCTATCATCATGATGATAAGCTTGTGATAGACGCACCAATGGATGAGGTCCTTAAAGATGCAGACGTTATACATCACTGCATGAACGATCTGTCAAAATCAATAAAAGAGAAAGAGCAGGAGCGTTTTAACAAACTGTGCAGAGAATTCGGGATGTGAATAAAACAGATGGATATTGCTTCAGTTTCCTCAAGGTCAGATGGTTCTAAATCTGACAATTTTATGATAGTATTTTTCATATGTCTTCATGAAAAACTATAAGAAAGATCGGTAATAACTCATGAAAAAATCACTTAGTATTCTCCTTACACTATTGCTTATGATGTCGTGTTTTACAGCATGCTCGTCAGGTGACTCTAATGAAGAGACAGAAGTAATACCTGAAGAAGAATCTCAGGACATCAAAGATTTCTCTAATGGTACACCTTGGCCGATAATTGATCTGGATGGTGTTGTAACTCAGGATACGCCTGCTGATGTTAAGGACAACTTTGCACTTTTTGTTAATAAGGATAAGATCATTTCACGTGAACTTAAGAAAGATGATTCCATCGTGGGGACGATGTATGATGCGATACTGGCAGGGGAGGAAGATGAACAGCTGATGTATGCTGGCGATGAGCCGGAATCACACGATGCGAAACTGGCTTATGATCTCTTCCATCTGATGATTGACTGGGACAGCCGAAACAAAGTGGGAGTGGAACCTCTGAAGAAACAGACTGATGCCGTCGAAAGTCTGGATACCATCGATAAGCTTACCGTTTATCTGCGTGATACACCTAAGACTGAACAGCTGGGTGGGCTATGGTATGCCGGGGGAGAAAAAAATCTGGAAGATTCCTCAAAAAGAATTATCGAAGTCAGCAACGACAAGCTGCTGCTAATGGATTCAGAAGAGTACAGTAAACCCACGGAATTCGGCAAGGTTCTTAAGGATGCCAAGATGAAACTGGCAAGGCGGATGCTGGTAAAACTGGGATACACTGAGGATGAAGCACAGCAGAAGACAGACAACGCGCTTGCCTTCGAGACTAAGCTTGCTACTTCTATATATACTGCAGAAGAGAACGGCAGTGAGGATATATATGAACGCGCAAACAATCACTATACATGGGATGAGCTGAAGGAAGCAGAGGGGAAGCTGCCGATCCTGGAACTTCTTGAAAATACAGGCTATCCGAAGCAGGATGATTATATAGTCAGCAATCCTGAAGCACTGAAAAAGCTCAACGAGCTCTATACAGAGGAAAACCTTCCATTGATGCGAGATCTGATGATCGTTAAAGGCGTGATCTCCGCGGCCAGTGATCTGGACAGAGAATGTTTTGAATGGAGTGAAGAATGCTCCAACGAAATCGAAGGCATCGATGCGGAACCTGACGATAAAGCCATAGCCGCAGGTTATGTTTCGGGTGCGCTGAAGTGGGCGGTGGCACAGTTGTATACAGAAGCATATTTGCATGAGGAAGACAAGGAGAGGATCACCGAGCTCGTAAATGAGATAAAGGAAGCCTATCACGGGATCCTGGAGGATGCGGATTTCCTTTCGGACGAGACCAGAGAAAAGGCGATTGAGAAGCTTGACGCCATTAGACCTTGCGTGCTGTATCCGGACAGCTGGGAGAAGTATGAATACAAAGGGCTGGATTTCAAGGGACCGAAAGATGGAGGTACTCTATGGGAAGCCATTCAGGCTATCGAAGCATATGAGATCAAGGAAGAAATAGAAGAGTTTTTAAATCCGGTCGATAAGGAGAAATGGACTGTTTCTCCGCAGACATTCAATTGCGGCTATCAGCCTCTTACCAACAGTATATACATATTAGGCGCTTATGCGCGCGGAGATATCTATAACTCGGAAATGAGTGATGAAGAAGTTCTGGCTAAGCTTGGCGTTTCTATCGGACACGAGATTTCTCATGCCTTTGACAGGACCGGTGCTCAGTTCGATAAAGACGGCAACATGAAAAACTGGTGGACCCCGGAGGATAAAGAAAAGTTTAAAAAGAGGAATGCAAAACTGGCAGAATACTATAACTCGATCCACCCATGGGAAGGGCAGGATCTCCAAGGAAGCATCATGACCGGTGAAGCATGCGCTGATATGGCGGGTATGAAGGTTGCCCTCAGAGTTGCCTCTGAAAAAGAGAACTTTGACTATGATAAGTTCTACCGGGCATTTGCAGATCTCTGGTTCGTCAAAGAAAACCTGATGATGGCCAGGGCAGGCGTCGAAGACGAACATCCGCTGCAATATCTGCGCATCAACTGCACTCTTCAGCAGTTTGATGAATTCCTGGATTACTACGGGATCACTGAAGGGGACAATATGTACCTGGCCCCTGGGGACCGTGTAAATATCTGGTAAAATGATAATAGAAATATCTGAGGGTAATAAAGCTCTATACACAGAAAGAGAATTGAAATGGGTAATGAAGGAAAAGTAATCAGATTGGCAAAACCGCTAAAGAAAGGTCTTTTGCGCCTCATCTTCAGCAGATTTTTCGTATTCGTGATCCTTCTCGCAGCACAGATCGCTCTCATGATTTTCGTATACTTCTGGTTTGCGGATCAGCTGCCTGTACTGCTGCATATCCAGTGGGTATTCGCTTTTGTGATGATCATCTATCTGTTCAACTGCAGCATGGATTCATCTGCAAAGCTTACATGGATGCTTGTTATATCCTTGCTGCCTCCGCTGGGCGCTGCGCTGCTGCTCTGGACACAGGCAAACATCGGTCACAGAAGGACGACAGAGCTTGCAAAAGAACAGATAGACAGGACCAGAGATATACTGGAGCAGCCTGAAGATGTATTCAGACAGGTAGAGCATGACGGATCGGGTACAGATGATATGAGTAAGTATCTGAGCAGGAGCGGATGCTTTCCATTGTATGCCGGGACTAAGGTGACATATTTCGAGCTTGGA
The DNA here is from genome assembly GCA_902786855.1 of uncultured Eubacteriales bacterium. Taxonomy (GTDB): domain Bacteria; phylum Bacillota; class Clostridia; order Peptostreptococcales; family Anaerovoracaceae; genus Crickella. Next base: position 145,423 of record CADAEH010000004.1, read on the forward strand.
GAGTATAAGTTCAACGCTATGCTCGAACAACTGGAAAAAGCTGAAAAGTTTATCTTCATGGAGTACTTCATAATCGAAGAAGGGTATATGTGGGGACGCATACTTGATATCCTGATCAAAAAGGCGAAGGAAGGCGTTGATGTTCGCGTAATGTATGACGGTATGTGTGAGATATCTACGCTCCCTGCCGACTACTGGAAGCTACTTGAAGCTCAGGGGATACATGCCAAGACATTCTCACCGATAATACCGGTAATATCTTCGCATTACAATTACCGTGACCACCGCAAAATACTTGTTATTGACGGAAAGGTCGCATTCAACGGCGGAGTCAATCTTGCTGATGAATACATCAATGAAAAAGAGAGATTCGGCCACTGGAAAGACACTGCGGTGATGCTTGAGGGAGAAGCTGTCAAGAGTTTCACTTTGATGTTCCTTCAAATGTGGTATCTTGCAACGAGCGAGGCTGATTATGAGACCTGGCTGTCTGTTCCATGCGATGCACCGGAGGACGCATCAGGTTATGTCATGCCGTATTGCGACAGCCCGCTTGATGAGTATAAGGCCGGAGAATCGGTTTATATCGACGTGCTCTACAGAGCCACGGATTACGTACATATCATGACCCCGTACCTTATACTTGACGGAGAACTACTGAATGCACTGACCTTCGCTGCACAGAGAGGGGTCGATGTAAAGATCATAATGCCGGGCATACCGGACAAGAAAGTAGCTTATTCTCTGGCTAAGACGCATTATAAAGCTTTATATGATGCAGGCGTAAAGATTTATGAGTACATTCCGGGCTTCGTGCATGCTAAAGTATTCGTCAGCGATGATACAAAAGCGATCGTCGGCACGATCAATCTGGACTACAGGAGTCTCTATCATCACTTCGAGTGTGCAACATATATGTACAAAACCGAATGCATAGCAGCCATTGAGAAGGATTTCCGGAAAACACTTGCATCCTGCAGAGAAGTGACCGGAGAAACCATAAAAAAAGAAAGGTTCTCGTATAAAGCGATCGGTGTGCTAGCCAAGATGATCTCGCCTCTTATGTAAGATTTGGAGCCTGCTGAAAATGCCTTGCTGCGCAAGGTATTTTTATTATCATGTGAGCCAATTTGACTTGTAATAAGAATTCAGGATGCGCTAAAATTCAAATGGTATGGAGGTAAACAGAACATGAAAATCACATCTGTAATTGCTGCTCTGGTGGTGATCATTGTTCCGGGCAGCCTTTATTTAAAGATAACAGATAGAAGAGGAAATAAGCGTTAGGGGGAAGCTGTAATGAGGATATCGATCGAAAACCAGTTGTACATGGATTGCCCTGAGGGGTTCCGTGAACTGACAGAAGAAGAACTGAAGGATATGAACATCGCTCCGGGCGGCAAAGTCATGTGCATCTCAGATCAGGTAAGACATATAGTCATTTCTGTCGCATGGATACATGTCAGCGGTCTGTCCGCATGGCTCCTCGGCAGGCGTGAGGTCTCCTGGAATATGACAATGCAGATAGAAAAGAAAATGAAGAAGTTTTCATACTACTGGATTGATGATGTCAAGCGGACGATCGACGGTCACCTTGCCAGAGGAGTGGATTACGATTATGTAGTAAATGGGATAAATATGACCGGCGAGTCATTAGCGATAAAAAGTGATGAGAACCTCTACTATTTCCATATGTATGCGAGAAAGATCCGCAGAGAGGAGAGTCTTAAGGTATTCAATGAGATTCTCGATGGCGTAGCGATCGTAGAATGATGTTCATCGGGCATGGGATATTTTTTTAGAGCAGCTTTTAAAGTCAGAGTATAAATGGAAAAGCAAAAAGAAATAAAAAAAATCAGCATTACATCTGTAACTTTGACATATCTGATCATTGCCGCAGTAGTATCTGCGGTACTGATCATGTCTTCGTATTGTGCTATCCAGTTCAGGTCAATTTCAAATGAGAGTGCCGGCTTGATAAGTCGGTTTGAAGAGACCTATAAATTCATGAAGGGCAAGGAGTCCGCTACTTCCGCTGAGATAGAGAATGATTTTTGCGTCTCTGCGAGACTTACAGCATCTGCCCTAAGAACAAAAGCCGATAAACTGGAACCCGGTAAATACGGAAACGGATGGATCATAAGAAAAATAGGTGATGCAGTTGCTTTTCCCGATGATTTCTCTTATGATATCACTCTTTCAGGTTCTGATCTCCCGAAAGATTATTCAATAAAAGTAATAAGCGATACAGAAGTTTCATGCGCTAAGATACGGGGAAAATACTATTATGTCGAGTTTGAACCTGTGTCAAAGGAAGAAACCATAATAGACAATGGAGTCAACTATCAGAAGGCACTCAACAATATCGCTGATGCTACGGGATATGATTTTATAAGTCTGAAATCAGATAAAAAAGGTGATTATACTATCACCGCTGCAACAGGGAAATACGCAGACTTCGACAAGTCATCTGAACTCAGACTCAATGGCTTTCTCAGCACAATAAGTGATACCGGATCAGATACAGATAAGTCCCATACAACTGACTCAAAACTGATGAAGATCAACGGGAAAAGCTGCATAGTGTTCGGGACAAAAGAATTCGACATAAAATATGTGCCTGATGATGCAGCGGTAATGCTGGTCCCATTGCATAATATGCTTTTGCGCGCACTGGCATTCACTATGGCACTGCTTTTTCTGATTATGATCATGTGTCTGCCGCTGGCTATCTGGCTGATATCGATATTCAGAAGACTTTCATGCGGATATTTTACCGATGAACAGTTAAGCAGCTACAGCTATGAAACAGTCAGAAGAAAAGTAATGATCATCGTTGCCATCTGCACGATCACTGCTTTTGCAGGAGCTGTTTTTACTACGTCACTTGACAGTGTATTTCTGCGGACATCCCGAGGTACTTCTACGCTCAAAGAGTATTTCAACAGGATCGATGATGACAAAGAGCGTACTGATATACAATGGGAAGGCAGCCAGAACCGATATATAGAAAATGCTAAGAGACTTGCTTATCTTATTGACAATAACAGAGAGCTGCAGAACGAAAAATGGCTCGAGGAGGCATCCGGGATCATTGATGCCGACTACATCATGATATTCGATGAAAACGGTGATGAGCTGATATCCAACTCGCAGTATAAACGCATCTCACTCAATGACCGAAAGAATCCGGAAATGGCGGATTTCAGCCGTCTGCTTAATGGCGTTGAAAACATATCACATGCAGGCGTAGAAGACGAGGTAACCGGACTGACGCGCGACTATCATGGCATATGCCTCAGATACGTTTCTGACGATGATTATTATGGCGCAATGCTCATAGCTGTTGATCCGGAAGAACATACATGGGTACGTTTCAGCAATGCTAACAGCGTTGCGGCAACCATGGCGCCGGAAAATGGATTTATTATTGGTATCGATCCTAAGACAGGCGTCGCAAATGTTGCAAGCAGCAAAAAAATGTCAGGCAGCAGACTGAAAAAATCTGAGAGAGATGGCTCTTTTCTCGGGTTCATCAAAGTTGATCGAAAACCATATTTTGCTATTTCCTCGTCACATGATGATAAGTATTATTACTATGGCGTCAGCGAAAAAGATATGATGGAACATAACTTGTTATTTGCAGCATGCTATGCATTGCTATGCTTCCTGATTATAAGAATACTGTCCGACATGCTGATCAAGAGAAGCCCATATAAGTCTGATGAAGCTGAAATAATCGACAGCTACACTAAGAAGAAACTTGATAAATTATCTGCTTTTATACAGAAAGCAGCACAGAAAAACGACAGACTCCTCAGGCTCAACGATGATAAGCTTAACAGGGAAATGACAAAAGACTATTATTACAGAAATGTCACTCCGGAACGTGAAGCCTTATCGGCATCCGAACTGCTGTTGTTCTTATTCGCTTTAGGCGTAGGAATAATCGTACTTGCCAGGAATATGTCCGCAGACAAAGGTCAGACAGTCATTGGTTTTCTGTTTACCGGAAAGTGGACACATGGTCTGAATATATTCTCGCTTGCGGCGATATTCTTCCTTTTCTGCATGTTGTTCCTGTTCCTCGCCCTTTTGAAAGCAATATCAGCTGTATTGGATACTGTACTGAGCAAGAGAGCTTTGACGATCAGTTCGCTGGTCATGAACATATTGTTCTACGCCTCAGTCATTGCTTTTATATTTATTTCATTAGGATGTCTGGGTGTAAATGCAAAGGCACTTATTGCATTGGCAGGATTTGTCGGGCTGGCTGTCAGCATGAGTTTCAGAGATATTATCAGTGATGTTCTGGCAGGCATTATGATCATTACAAGCCGGACATTCGAGGTCGGAGACTATATTGAGATAAGAGACGCAAGCTCCGGTACTGTCAGAAGAATGGGACTCAGAAAGACAGAATTGATTTCAGATAATGGAAAGACATTTTCTATACGTAACAGTCAGATCAGCAAGGTCACAAATCATTCTCGCATGGCTGAAAAGCCAAAAACAGAAAAACCGAAAAAGGATAAATCAAGTTAAAAAATCAATTCATATACAGATTATGAGCAACTAAGGAGGAAAACAATGGATCTGAATGAAAGATTTGAAGAAGTATCAGCTAAGATGGATGAGCTCAAAGCTAAAGCAGAAAAGGCATCCCGTGAGGTAAAAGAATCCTGGAATGAGGGCATTGCCAATTTTAAGTCTGATATGGCATTCACCATGGAAAGCATTAATGAGGTTGCCGATGAAGCAGAGATGAAGCACGACCAGAAGGTTGAAGAACATATCGATAAAATAGAGACAAAGAGAGATGAAAGGCTTGAGAAACGCAGAGAAAAGGTCTATGCTCTCAGAGACAGGATCAACGAGCTTGCTCAGGATGTAAGCAAAGCCGATCAGGAAGAGTTTATCCTCGATCTCCTTGATTATGCGGATGAATGCCAGGCAACTGCAGTGTATATGGCAGAGGAGGCAGCTGTTGCATACAAGACTGCAGCTCAGGAGATAGTAAAATATAACGAGAAATACGGCAGATAAGATATACTGCACATTACCTGGTCCGGGAAAGCCTCTGATCATAACGGTCAGAGGCTTGTTTAGATCCTTCCGATTGCTATACAAGCAATATCGCTATACAATTATCCCTGACAACAGTAAAGGACAACAATTGCTATGAAGTATTATGTAGATGTTAACGCGATGCCTGGAGGTAAAGGCACACAGGATTCACCATTCAGCACCATTCAGGCGGCAGCAGATATCGCCCTGCCGGGAGATGAAGTTATAGTATTGCCTGGTATATACAGAGAAAATGGATGGCATATGGACTGCGCGTGTGTGCAATGACATTTTTACTGAGCGCAATCCTTATGCAACAAGAGTCAGCGGGGACTGGTTCATGGCAGAATTTATCGCACATACAGGTGATGTTTTCCTGAATGGTAAATCGATGTATGAAGCGGATTCCGTAGAGGCCGTAAAGGCTGCAGTACCGTCATCAGCCTCATGGGATAAGGCATTTTCTGTATATCAGTGGTATGCAGTGCAGGGCGGGAATGGGCTGGTTTCAGTTGGAAGGGGTACTGACAACGGTGCTGTGACTCTCAGTTCACCTCGTTACACACCGTATCACATACCTCATCGTACTGAGATCGCGGGCTTCATGACATTCCTTCATGGGGATGACAGATTCTATAATAATATCTTTATACAGAAGCCTGTAAGACCTGTAATGAATACGTTGGTGAACATCATGAGCAGTGACAATGCTGCATGGGATGAATGCAATATCCTGACCGGAACCTTTGTGTTTGACGATTATCAAAACTTTGAGGAGTGGGATCGGGAGTTCGAAGGATACTGCGGAATGGGCTCTCCGGCCAGTGACAGATATTATATCCCGCTGCCTGTATGGTCAGCAGGCAATATCTATTACAATGGGGCAAAGCCTTGGAAAAAGGAAATGGGGGCAGTTGTTGACATCGAACAGGATATCAGGATCAGAGTGGAAGAATGCGAAGACGGATGGTATCTCAGGACAAATCTCGGAGATGTGGATCAGCCGGATGCACCTGCTTTTGTTGATACTGATCTTCTCGGAATGGCTTTCGAACCTGAGCAGAAGTTCGAGAATCCGGACGGTACACCGATCGCCTTTGATACAGATTATTTTGGATGCAAAAGGATGAAAGTAATTGCCGGTCCATTTGCAGACATCAGTGATTCAGCAAAGAAACTGTGGTAATGCGCTATCAATACATGACAGTATAAATCCATACTTTGTGATATACTGAATAAAAGTCATACATAGACAATAGAAAAATGACAGAACTGTCAGCAATTGTGTTTAGAGATGAAAAAACTGGATAAATATTACAATAAAGAATATTCTTTGAAATCAATATACGTGGTCAAGACCGCGCTGATGATATTTGTTTTGGGCTGGGTGGTCTATTACCTTGGAGGAAAACTGGGCGGTGCCGTCTCCTTCGTATCGGCTGTGTTCAAACCGCTTGTACTTGGTCTGGTATTTACATATCTGTTCAGCCCGCTTGTAAGGATACTCGAAAAAAAGCTATTCGGTTCGATGAAAAACCGGACCGGCAGAAGGGCAGCCGCTGTGATCCTTACTTTTACCATTATTATAGCGGTATTCGGTTTTGTCTTCGGTATAATTGCATTTACAGTAAGCAAGAGTCTGACTTCATTCAATCCTGCACAGATAAAAGATTATGTTGTCCTCCTGAGTGATCAGTTTGCCAGATTCTGGACAACGATCGAAAAGCAGCTTTCAAGTATGAACATTAATCTCGGCAGTGCGGGAGATAAGCTTGGCAGGATATTCAACGGTGTCAGATCCGGAGCTTCTACATTGCTGTTTGCGTTTATATTCGCAGCGTACTTTCTTCTTGATGAGAGAATATTCGCTTACTGGGGCGGTGTTCTTGATACATTCACAAGTGAAAAGACGAGAGCGAAGCTCCACCAGTTTGCAGAGGATGCTGACAGAGTGTTCTCTGGATATATAAGAGGTCAGGCTATGGATGCCTGTTTAGTAGGTGTGCTGGTCTCCATTACACTTCTTATAGCAGGTGTTCCTTATGCAGTAGTAATAGGCATACTTACCGGAATCGGAAATCTGGTGCCTTATGTGGGACCTGTAGTTGGATTCGGTTCGCTCATAATAGTGTGCCTGGCTGAAAGCTCACTCAGCGATCTGCTTATAGGTGCAATAATACTTGTTGCTGTGATGTTCATTGACGGAAATGTCATCAATCCGAGAATGCTCAGCAGCAAGGTTGAAGTACATCCTGTACTGGTGATCGTTGCTCTGCTTGCCGGTGGTAAGATAGGCGGCGTTGTAGGAATGCTTGTGGCAGTACCTGTTGCAGCACTGCTCAAGCTGCAGTTTGAAAAATTCGTAGAAATAAGGAAAAACTCAAAAGCGCGAAACCATCCGGATGCTCAGGATAAAACTCCTGACAGCATGAAAAACACAGAGGTGGACATAACATGAGAACACCGTATTATGAAAGTACGATGCACAAGCAGATAAGAGAAAAACGTGAGAACCGCAAAGAGAGGATCAAAAGCGATCTTGAACTCTACGGTAGCGAAGTGCTCAGATCTGAAGAGATGAGCAGAGCTTTTGAGCAGACACACCATAAGTGGTCTACTGTCGGGGAGCATACTTTCAGGGTAGCGTTTTCCAGTGTTATGATCTGCTATGCGTTAAGAAAACTGAATATAAAGGTAAGTATACCGGCAGTTGTGATCGGATCTCTGTGCCATGATCTGGGGATACTCGGACGATATGAAAAGTTTTCTTCTGAAAAAGAGTGCAGCATAGAGCATCCAAAAGAGTCTGTAGCTGTAGCCAGGGAGCTTATTGATGAACTACCGGAAAAAACCGAGGACATTATCGAACGTCATATGTGGCCGGCCGGACAGAGCAAAGCGCCTAACTCGATAGAGGGGGCTGTGGTATCTGTTGCTGATAAATACAATGCTGTAAAAGATATTATCAAAGGCAGTGAAGTAAATCATACCGGCGTGAAAAAATACGTTCAGGATGAGAGAGAAAAAATCAGAGAAGGGATAAAAGATCTGGTGAAATAACTGTGAGAAAAAGAGACTGGAGATGGGGGCTTCCAGTATTTTGATCAATAGTAGTAATGGAGACATATATGCAAAAGAAACCTATCACTAACAAGCTGCTCTGGATCTTTGCGGTAGGCCAGTTCGGGTGGAGCCTTCTTTCAGGCATCGTGGCCAACTGGATGGTTTACTATTATACCGGCAGTCCTGATGCTCAGAATCCTAATACAGGTATTTTTGCTTCGGGTATCACTCAGCATCCGATCCTTTTCAAGCTGACGCTTTTCGGCCTCGTTCTTGCTGTAGGACGTATATTTGATGCAGTCACAGACCCTTTGATCGCAGGGTGGTCGGACCGTTCAAAATTCAAGGGAGGGCGGCGTATCCCATTCATGCGTGCGATCGCAATACCGTTCGCGCTGGTCACTATCGGACTTTTCACATTGCCTCAGACAGGCAGTGTGGTCGTCAATGATATCATACTTTTTGTACTGCTGATCACGTTCTACCTGTTTATGACGGTATTCTGCACTCCATACAACGCCCTTATAGCGGAACTCGGAGACACGCAGGAGCATCGTATCAATGTTTCCACATACATCTCATTCACATTCATCGCAGGTCAGTCCATTTCATTTATGCTGCCTAACGTAGCCGGGATGCTGCAAGGTGCTGCAGGTCAGGCAGGTTCTGTAAGGCTCGCTGTAGCGATCATGGCTGCTGTAGCATGCATTGCGATGCTTGTTCCGTCCCTTTATATCAAGGAACGTGATTACCTTGAGGCGAAGCCGAGCGAGACAAAAGCATTCTCATCCTTACTCAAGACGTTCCAGAATCGTCAGTTCCGTCGTTTTGTATGCAGTGACGTTATCTATTTCTTTGCTCTGACCTTGTTCCAGACAGGTCTCGCATTCTATGAGACCAAGCTGATGGGCATAGAGGATACATGGACATTCGTACTGACAGCAACGATGACGGCTATAAGTGTATGCCTGTATCCTATCGTCAATAAACTGGCGCCTAAGACAGGAAAGAAAAAACTTATCATTACGGGATTCTTTGGTTACGCACTGGTATTCCTTATCACATTCCTGTGCGGCAAGGGACTTTACTGGGGATTCATAGTTGCAGTCTGTGCCGCAGTTCCTATGGCTATTCTGGGAATATTGCCTCAGGCATGCGTAGCTGACGTGGCAGAACTCAGCCGTCTTGAGACAGGTGAAGACCGGAGCGGAATGTTCTTTGCAGCACGCACTTTTGCGTTCAAGATGGGGCAGGCTATCGCAATGGTGGTATTCACATCCATAACTGTTTCAGGAACACCGGCAAGCTATCGTGCCACAGCTGCAGTTGCTTTCGTAACATGTGTAACAGGTGCATGCCTTTTCTTCCTGTACAATGAAAAAATGATACTTGCAAAAATCGAAGAACTCAAAAAATGATCATATCAGAGCATTTTACATGCCGATCAAGCATGGAACTATACAAATGACAGATAAAGAAGTATAATTTTAAAAGATACCTGACCTGTATAAGCTGGCGCCGGAGCTCGGCGCCTGTTGTTTGCAAACCGATTTGTTATCGATAATAAATCACTCAAGGAGGTGAATGCCATGAAATACGGTGCTGTTATCGTAGCAGCTGGGATGACGGATCGCTTGAAGCGATACAAGCAGCTTATGAATATAAGCAGCAAAAGTATCGCCGAAAGAGTTATTGTCAACTTTAAAAGGGCCGGCATCGAGGATATCATAATGATCACAGGTCATAACGCCGATAAGCTGGAAAAGGCACTTAAGAATTTTGACATTACGTTTATAAGGAACCTCGATTACGAAACATCACAGATGTTTGATTCAGCAAAGCTGGGACTTGAGCGACTTGCGGACAGATGCGACAGAGTTTTCTTTACTCCGGTAGATATTCCTTTTTTTACAGACCGGACAGTCACACTGGAAATGCAGATGATGGACGAGTTCCCGTCTGCAAGTGTCATAGTACCTGTATATGATGGCAAGGGCGGGCATCCTGTCCTGATCGACACAAAAATACTTCCGGATATTCTTTCATATTCCGGTGACCGTGGTATGAGAGGTGCGATTGCTTCACTCCCGGAAGGAATTGTCCTGAGAGCCAGTGTTGATGATGAAGGAGCCGCTGCAGGTACCGCAGCCGAAGATGATTATCAGAGGCTGGTCGATCTCCACAACGACCGGATAATGCATCCGGAGATAAAACTGATGTTTTCAAGCACTACCAGATTTTTCGGACCCGGAACTGTCTGTCTCCTCAAAGAGATAGAGAAGTGCGGCAATGTAAGGGACGCCTGTGAAAAATGCGGGTTTTCCTATAGTAAAGGCTGGACGATAATAAACAACTGCGAGGAAAAATTCGGTTATTCAGTAGTTGAAAGACAAGCGGGAGGACAGGAAGGAGGTATGGCCAGAGTTACTGAAAAAGGTCGTGATCTGTTATCTGTATATGATGTACTGGAAAATGAACTGACTGCTCTGGCTGAAGAAAGATTCCGTGAACTGATGAAAAAATACCATTTGACCTGTGAGGAATGAACAGTGAAGCTCCTGATCGTAAGACATGGTGAACCTGAGGGGAATGAAAGAGGAAAAAGATTCCTCGGCACATATGATGCTGCTTTATCAGACATTGGCCTTGAGCAGGCATATAATGCCGGCAAACTGATCGCAGAAAGAGTAGCATGTCATGATGTCAGTATCGTGTCCAGCCCTCTGATCAGAAGCATGCAGACGGCGTCAGCTATAAGAGAATGTCTCGGATGCGGACCTGCACGTATCGATCCGCGTCTCAGTGAGATAGATATGGGCAAATGGAACGGGAAGCTGTTCGATGATATACGTGACGAATACCCGGAAGAGTTTTATGCCAGAGGCAGAGACCTGTGGAATTATAAAGCTCCGGGAGGAGAGAATTTTGCAGAGACAGGTGCAAGGTTCAAAGCTGCGATGGAAAGCATTATCAATGAATCACCGGATGACAGTATACTGATCGTCGTCTCACATGCAGGTGCTATTCGCGCAGGCCTGAGTCTTATGACAGATACTCCTTTCCGGATATGGATGAAGAGAAGCATTCCTTATGCCGGCATATTGCAGGTCGAAATAAAAGACGATCATTTCTGTTTCCCGGAAAAGGCATGGACTTACCGGAAACCAGACAGATGATTGATCTGCATAAAGATCAAAGGTGAGAATATGAAACTGATGAAAACAACAGAAGCGGTAGGGCAAGTGCTCTGCCATGACATAACACAGATAATCAAAGATGTGACCAAAGACGCGGTGTTCCGCAAGGGACATATCATTACAGAAGAGGATATCCCGGTCCTTCTCTCAGTCGGAAAGGATAATATTTATGTATGGGAAAACGATGACACAACGATGCATGAGAATGAGGCAGCCGAGGTACTTTGCGCTATCTGCAAGGGCACTAACATGAGCCGTGGAGGTGTCAAGGAAGGAAAAATCGAGCTTTCTGCAGAATGTGATGGAGTTTTCAGGATCAACAGAGAAAAACTCAGGGCAGTAAATTCATTCGGCCAGATGATGATAGCCTCGAGACATGGCGACTTTGAGGTGAAGAAAGGCGACAAACTTGCCGGAACCAGAATAATCCCGCTTGTCATAGAGAAGGAAAAGATGGAGCAGGTCAAGGCTATATGCGGTGATGAACCCATCATGAGAGTCGAGCCGTATAAGCCTCACAAAGTCGGTATAGTGACAACGGGAAATGAGGTCTTTTACGGGCGCATTGAAGATACATTTACACCGGTCGTTATTTCCAAGGTAGAATACTTCGGTTCTGAGGTCATAGGGCATAAGATCACCAACGACGAGAATGAGAATATCGAAAGATGCATCAGGGAGCTGCTTGATGAGGGCTGTGATATGATCATCTGCACTGGCGGCATGAGCGTTGATCCGGATGATAAAACGCCTCTGGCAATAAAAAACGTCACAGGAAACGTCGTTACTTACGGAGCTCCTGTACTGCCGGGAGCAATGTTCATGCTTGCTTATTACGGAGAAGACAACATTCCTGTAATGGGACTCCCGGGCTGTGTCATGTACGCTAGAAGGACTATTTTTGATCTGGTCCTGGCTAGGGCGATGACAGGAGAGATCCTGAAGAAAGAAGATCTTGATAAACTTGGAGAAGGCGGTCTGTGTCTGAACTGCAGCATATGCACATTCCCGAACTGCGGATTCGGAAAAGGTAGGTAAAATACATGAATTTTTACGAAGCTATAAACGAAACCAACATCAATACGGAAACATGGCTGCATACTGTCGTGGAAGGAGAACATGCAGGGGAGAAAGCTGTGGTATCCGGCGGGATCATGAGTTGGGCAAGTGATGATCAAGGCGTCTTCACTTCCCATGTAGAAGAGACTGTATCTGTTGCTGACAGCGGATTAGCAGAAATAGATGGTGCCAGAGTATATTCTGAACTCCTTGGTAAAGAAAAGAAGCTCGTAGTCTGCGGTGCAGGACATGTTTCGATGCAGATCATCTCCATAGGCAGAATGCTGGGGTTTCATGTCACAGTCATCGATGACAGGCTCCAGTTCGCAAATAATGCAATAACATATGGCGCAGATGAAGTCAAATTCAAAGAATTCGAGGATGCGCTCAGCGAGATATCAGGGGATGAAGACACGTACTTCGTTATCGTAACAAGAGGACACAGATACGACAAAGAATGCCTGCGTGCAATATCGCAGAAACCTCATGCATATATAGGAATGATGGGCAGCCACAGGAGAGTCCTGATCGTGAAACGGGATCTGGAGACAGAGGGCATTCCCAAAGAAGTTCTTGATGAGGTTTACACCCCGATCGGGCTCAGTATCGGCGCAGAAACGCCTGAAGAGATCGCGGTCTCTATTATGGCAGAGATCATAGAGGTCAAGAACAGGAGAAACAGAAATTTCGGTTTTCCTGAAGATATCTTAGAGGCACTGATGTCTGATGAACGAGATAAAATGACGCTTGCTACGATCATATCAAGGCAGGGATCTGCACCGAGAAGCATAGGAACTAAGATGCTGATCAAGCGCGATGGCGGGATCATAGGAACCATTGGAGGAGGCTGCATCGAAGGCAATGTTATAGCAAAGGGGAGAAGAATGCTCCTTGATGATGAAGGACATAAGCCTGTGATAATAGAAGTGGATATGAGCAATGATACTGCAGAGGATGAAGGAATGGTCTGCGGCGGAGTGGTAGAAGTATTACTTGAGACAGTATAGATCAGACAAGTAAGAGTATTTGAGACAGATGTTTTGCCCTCGATACTTTCCAAATGGATGGTAAAGGGTCATTTTATAAAATACCGTTTACTTTTTAAAAACAAATCGCCTATAATATAAGTGTTCAGATCCAAGCTGCTACTTGCTGAATGTATTTTTGACTGCATTTTGCTATGAACAGTACAGCCAGAACATAGATCGACAGACTATCACTTATATTGACCGAACTTAGTTGGAGGAAGAAAATGAAAAAGAAGTTACTTGCGATAGCACTTATGTTTGCTATGATATTTGCTATGACAGCCTGCGGTGGCAGTGATAATGCAGAAGAAGCAGATGCTCCTGCAAAAGAAGTATCAACAACTGTCAATGTATTTGCAGCAGCATCACTCAGTGCTGTAATGGCAGATTTCGAGACATCATTTGAAGAGGCTAACCCGGGAGTGGATATAGTAGTAAACGCTGACAGCTCCGGAGCACTTCTGACGCAGATACAGGAGGGCGCACCTTGTGATATTTTCTTCAGTGCTGCGCAAAAGCAGATGGATACACTCGAAGAGGAAGGTCTGGTTGTTGATGGTACGAGAAAGAACGTTGTCAACAACCAGCTCGTAGTAGTTACACAGCCTGACAGCGAGACTGCTGTTACCGGTCTTGCCGATATCGCAAATGCTAAAAGCATCGCTCTTGCGGATGGCAGCGTTCCTGTAGGAAAATACACAAGACAGGCTATGATCAATCTTGGCCTTATTGATGAAGCAGAGGACCCTGCTACCATTACAACTGCAGAGGTATCAGAACAGCTCGGAGGAGTAGAGATCAGTGAACAGGGCAATGTAAGCAAAGTACTGGCTGCTGTAGAAGAGGGCTCCTGCGAAGTAGGAACGACATATCTTTCAGACACAATAGGCCATGAAGACTCTGTCAGGATCATAGAAACTGTAGGCTATGATGTTACGGGCAACATCATCTATCCGGTAGCGCAGATAGTCAATCAGGATGCAGATGATGCTGAGACAGCAGCTGCTGTGGACTTTATCGAATTCATCACCAATGACGATGCAAAGGCGCTCTATCAGAAATACGGATTCGATACAGATGTAGAGTAGTCAGATACTCTGAAATAGATTATAATTCTTCAAAAGATTTTCTCAGAAAATGCATGACCGGGGACAGAAGCCTGCTCCGTCCCCGGCTTGCTCCGGATGATCAGAGACCTCTTATTAAATAAGAACATGTAAAACAGATGAACAGTTTTATCGAACTTGCCGGAAAACTGGACTGGAGTCCGCTGTGGATCTCGCTCAAAACAGGTGTAGTAGCGACGATAATATCTTTTTTTCTCGGACTCTGGGCAGCGCGTAAGGTAATAAAAAAGGATTACAGGGCAAAGTCTATCCTCGACGGTTTACTTACCTTGCCTATGGTTCTCCCGCCGACTGTAGCGGGCTTTTTCCTTTTGCTCATTTTCAGCCGGAGAAGGGCGTTCGGCATTTTTCTTGATAAGACATTTGATATACAGGTCGTACATACATGGCTGGGGTGTATCATAGCAGCAACCGTGATCGCATTTCCTCTGATGTACCGGAATGCACGGGCCGCTTTTGAGCAGATCGACGCCAATCTGGTATATGCCGGAAGGACACTCGGTATGTCAGAGATTTCTATATTCTGGCGGATCGTTGTCCCCACAGCGGGACCGGGCATTGCAAGCGGGACCATCCTGACTTTTGCGCGCGCGATGGGAGAGTATGGTGCAACCTCTATGCTCGCAGGAAACATACCCGGAAAAACGGGAACTGTATCCCAGCGGATAGCAATGGTCATACAGGACGGTGACTATGTGACTGCGGGGTTCTGGGTCATAATCGTTCTGCTTATAGCTTTCTTCGCAGTGTTCCTGATCAATCTGATCACAGGCAGGCATATGAAGAATATACGAAAGTGGTAGTTCAGATGAGCAGACTTTACGCAGACATCCACAGGAAAATAGGGAATTTTGACCTGAACGTACTGATCGAGAGCGATGCCCGTCGTATCGGTATTCTGGGCGCGTCAGGCAGCGGGAAAAGCATGACCCTTCGCAGTATTGCCGGTATTGAGGACGTTGACAGCGGACATATCGAGGTGAACGACCGAGTCCTGTTTGATTCAGACACTCGAGTCAATCTTAAACCTCAGAAGCGCAATGTCGGGTATATGTTCCAGAATTACGCTCTGTTCCCTACAATGAGTGTCCTGAAAAATGTCATGGCCGGGCTGAGGGGACATTCGGAAGAGAACCGAAGCAAAGCAATGGACATGCTTAGGCGTTTTCGAATGGATGGTTTTGAAGACCGGCTTCCCGGAGAACTTTCCGGCGGACAGCAGCAGAGGGTAGCTCTCGCACGCATAATGGTGACCGAGCCTGCACTGATACTGCTGGATGAGCCTTTCTCTGCTCTGGACGGATATCTCAGAGACCGGATGCAGGTAGAGATGCTCGAGATGCTTGAAGACTATCCGGGGCAAGTGGTAATGGTTTCACACAGCAGAGACGAGCTTTACAGATTCAGCGAAGAACTTTTTGTGGTCAGAAAAGGCAGCATATTAAGACAAGGCGAGACAAAATCTGTTTTCCGCGATCCGGTGAGAATTGAAGTTGCGAAACTGACTGGATGCAAAAATTTCTCTGATATCAGATCAATAGATGATCATACTATTGAAGCTGTTGAATGGGGCATCACTCTCAGGCTTGAGAAAGAAATACCGGAATGGGTAAGACACATTGGGTATCGTGCGCACTATTTTGAACCGGTCTGGGGTGAAAGGCAGGAAAACTGCATCAGGTTCAATCTTGCAAGAGTAGATGACCTTCCTTTCGAGAAAAATTACTATATTACTCCTGAGCATAATGAACAGGCACAGGGTGGAACTGATGCCTTTAAGGCTAATGCAGATGAAACTCTATTGTGCTGGTTCGTACAGGGAGAGGAACAGAGATTCGTAGAGAAAAGAGGTCTTCCCGACTATCTGAAGCTTAAAGAAGAAAGTATTTTACTATTAGAATAATCAAGGAGAAAAAAGGATGAAATACGCATTAAGCGCAAGAAATCAGCTGGAAGGTACTGTAACAAACGTACAAAAGGGTGCAGTTAATGGGATAGTTACTATAGATGTCAACGGAACTCCTGTGACCGCGACAATATCAATGGGTTCCATAGAGAATCTGGGAATCAGGCCCGGAGTTCCTGCGACTGCAGTGATAAAAGCTACTGAGGTAATGGTTGGCAAGGGAAAACTCAAGCTTAGTGCCCGCAACCAATTTGAGGGTAAGGTCATTTCTGTCGAAGAAGGAGCAGTGAACGGCATAGTAAAGCTGGAAGTTCTCGGAGGAAATATCATGACAGCTACTATATCTATGGGCGCTATCAGGGAACTCGGACTTGAGCCGGGAACAGAAGCGACAGCAGTAGTCAAAGCTACTTCCGTAATGGTAGGAATTTAGGTATAATTTATCCGGTACATAAATGACAGGAAGCATCCGGTCTTGTACCGGATGTTTTGTTATAGAAGGGAAGTAGATCATGAAAAAAAAGACAGCGATCTTAATAGCTGCTTTTACAGCTGTGCTTTTGCTTTCTGCGTGCGGCAGCTCGTATGAGTACCGGTTTGGAGATGTGGAATGGTATTCTACATATGCCGAGGAAAAAGGTACTACTATCAAGGACACCTATTATTATTCTGATGACTGGTTCAGCGGTAAGCCGGAAAAAGAGAATACAGAACTGGCGCTTGCCTCCATGCAGCTGACAGCAGCAGCAGTCACTGATGAAGAAAACGGCACGGGGGCTGCATTCCTTAAGAATATGGGGTTCGAGGAAGTGGGATTCAGCGATTTTAAGAGCGCAGACCCTGATGACTGCAATTATACATGGGCACGCAAAACTTTGCCTGACGGATCCACTCTTGTAGCTGTAGCTATCCAGAGCGCTTCTGACGATATGGATATCAAGAACAAAGGCTGGAAGCAGAACTTCACTGTGAATGATCCCGATGCCGCTGAGACGTCCGGTGAGCACTTTGCATTTGCAAGAGCCGCAGATAAAGTCGTAGATGATATAGCGGCACTCGCGAATGCAGATAAAGTAAAATTCTGGATCACCGGCCAGAGCCGCGGCGGAGCGATCGCCAACATACTTGCCGTAAGACTTTCAGAAAAACTCGGTGATAAGAACGCCGGAATATTTGCCTATACATTTGAGGCACCCGCAACAGTCGATGAAGCTGACAAGGGTGACTATAAGAATATCCACAACTATGTCTGCAGTGATGATTTTGTAACGATGATACCTATGTGGGGAATGACCCGCTATGGTGTGACACATGACCTCAAAACAAAAGAGACCGATGCAGATCTTATAGCAGAACTGGGAAAAATGGGCAGTGAGGCAGCCGACCTCAAACCAAGGATCGTCACTGAAAAAGTCGCAAATGAGATAGTAAGCAATCTGGAAAAGAAGATCCCTGATCGCGCGGATTTTTCAAAAACTATGACAGACAAGTGGACGGGAGCTGACGGAAATCAGCACGAGATAACTTACAGTTATCAGGACTCATTTACAGATCTTATGGATTTTGTATTCAGCGGAGATGGTTCAGAGAGTCCGGTCAGCGGGCTTGCAAGTAAAAAAGATGACCTCTCAGCAGGGGTAGATCATCTCGTGAATGGACTGAAGCTTGAGAACGCGGGGGATGATCCTTCTCCTGAATACTGGGAAGCTGCTGAGAACTTTTATGATGTACTTAGTAAGATAGCAGACGAGGACAGTTCTGCTGCTCTCAATGAGGAGGATGTGTACAAGATACTCAGGCTTGCTGCGCCTGTTCTTATAGAGCTTCCGGAAGATCAGGGAGACCCTTCAACTGAACTGCTGACAGATGTGATCGCTTACAACAAGGAGCTGACATATTCACATATGTTCGATACCATTATCGCCCGCCTTAAGATATTAGCTCCGATGCCTGAAAAATAAGCGAAAAGAACGGTGATGTGGTAGAATAAATGCATATGGTTGCGTATAGTACTGTAAACAATGCAGGAGGACAATAGGATATGGCTATCAAAGAATACGCAAAAGAGATGATCGCTAGCAATCAGGTCTTCAGGGACATAGCTGAGCAGAAAGAGACTCTGTGGATCAATGACAAATACCTTCCGTTTGAAATGGTGGATGGTGTATGTCAGCTCGTTGTGAATGATGAGGATATCGCAGATGCAGAGAGAAGACTGCAGAAATTTGCACCGTACATCAGAAAGTGTTTTCCTGAAACTGTTCCTGACGGAGGTCTTATTGAATCGCCTCTGAAGGATATACCTGAGATGAAAAAGGCTCTCGAAGAGACTTATGATGCAGAGATACCGGGAAGGCTTCTGCTCAAGATGGACAGTCATCTGGCGATAGCAGGCTCTGTAAAGGCAAGAGGCGGGATATATGAAGTCCTTAAGCATGCCGAAGATCTTGCTCTGCAGGAGGGAATGATAACAGAAGACGATAATTACGAGCGTTTTGCCGATGATGACATGAAAGAGTTCTTCGGCCGGTACACTGTGCAGGTCGGCTCTACCGGCAATCTCGGATTATCTATCGGTATTATGAGTGCATTTCTCGGATTCAAGGTCAAAGTCCATATGTCTGCAGATGCAAGGCAGTGGAAGAAGGATATGCTTCGCAGCAAAGGCGTTGAGGTGATCGAATATGATGATGATTACTCAGCGGCAGTCCTTGAAGGACGCAGACAGTCAGACCTTGATCCTTCAAGTTACTTCGTTGATGATGAATATTCGGTACCGCTTTTCCTCGGATATGCTGTTGCAGCACGCAGGCTTCTCGGGCAGTTTGATGAAAAAGGCATCACAGTAGATGAAGATCATCCACTTATCGTCTATATACCTTGCGGCGTCGGCGGAGCACCGGGTGGTGTATGTTACGGACTCAAGAGACTGTTCGGAGACAACGTCCATGTATTCTTCTGCGAGCCGACACTTTTCCCTTCAGTCCTGCTGGGAATGGCTTCCGACAGACATAATGAAGTGAATGTTTCTGATTTCGGTCTGACCGGTATGTCCGCTGCTGACGGACTGGCATGTGCGAGCCCATCCGGATTCGTAACAAGGATAGACCGCAATCTGCTTTCCGGAGATTTCACAGTCAGAGATGCGATACTCTTCGATTATATGAGAATGCTCAAGGCTACTGAAGACGTTTTCATTGAGCCTTCGAGCTGCGCAGCTTTTATAGCTCCGGTCAATATCATGAAGTATGATGCCGGGAAGGCATATCTGGAAAAGCATGGACTGGATGCCGAAAAGCTTGCGGCTTCCACACAGATCTGCTGGGCGACAGGAGGCAGACTGGTACCGGATGAGATCTGGGATAAATATATGAATACATATCTTTAGAATGCGAAAGGAGAAACACAATGAAAGTAATCGCAACTGATAAGGCACCAGGCGCTATCGGCCCATACTCACAGGGATTCATCGCTAACGGTTTTGTCTTCACATCCGGCCAGATCCCGGTAGTTCCTGAGACAGGAGCTGTTCCTGAAGGCATTGCTGCTCAGACTGCTCAGAGCTGCAAAAATGTAGGAGCTATTCTTGAAGCAGCAGGATCAGGATTCGACAAGGTCATCAAGACGACATGTTTCCTTGCAGAAATCGCAGACTTCGCTGCCTTCAATGAAGTGTATGCAGAGTACTTTACATCCAAGCCTGCAAGAAGCTGCTTTGCAGTAAAGGACCTGCCAAAGGGCGTTCTCTGTGAGATCGAGTGCATCGCAGAAGCGTAACTAAGCTCTTTCTTTCAGAAGCCTTTCGGACAATGAGAAGATCAGAAAAGCATTCAATGAAAGAAGAATATAAGGGTTCCCTGCTTGCCAAAGTTACAGGGATAACTTTGGCAAGCTCTCTTTTGATGGGGATTGTTATACTGTTCATTGGTATGACGCTCTATTCTATAGCACTGGTCGATCAGTACATCACAGAATCATTCTGCCTTGCCAGAAGCACTTCAGTCGTAATTGACAATTTTCCGGAAACAGAGCGTATAACAGATCAGATCATGGATGCATATCACAGCATGACTGATGAAGAGCGTATAGACTTTAGATCCGAGAAGTATCGTGAAAAGTTCTCCTTTATAGAACAGGATGAGGGATGGCAGCAGCTCAGAAGCATACTTGGTACGATGAGGAAATCAAGTGATGTCCAGTATCTGTACATGGGAGTATACGATACTGAGACCCATAAACTCGTTTATATATGTGACCCTGATAAAAACCCTCAGACCTTATGCCCGCCCGGAGAATGGGAGAATCCTGACAAGGGTGAGCTTGAAAAATTCTTAAGCTGGGACGGAAAAGGGCAGCTCTATGATATTGGCAGATCAACAAGGCATGGGTACATGTGTACCAGCGGGTACCCATTGAAAAACAGTAATGGGAAAGTGTTTGCCTTTATTATGGCAGATGTAACTCTCGTTGGAGTAGTAAAAGGGGTCGGGCTTCTTGCGATCCAGTATTTTATTGCTCTTGTTATTATTCTGTACCTCATAGGGTATTATCTGCGGAAAAAACTCACTAAGACCCTTGTCGATCCGATCAACAGCATTTCATATGCAGCTCAGGACTATGTCAGAGACAGAAATGCAGGCATTACAGCTACCGATCACTTTGACAAACTTGAAGTTCATACGGGTGATGAGATAGAGCATCTGACCATGATCATGGCAGATATGGAGCATAATATCGCTGCGTATGAACAGGCACTGTCAAAGGCAGTCGCTGACCGTGAGCGTGAGCATACAGAGATGGACCTTGCCTCAAGGATACAGATGAACATGCTTCCGATGACATTCCCTGCATTTCCAGACAGGGATGAATTTGATATCTATGCATCAATGAATCCGGCCAGAGAGGTTGGCGGAGA
The DNA here is from genome assembly GCA_902786855.1 of uncultured Eubacteriales bacterium. Classification (GTDB taxonomy): domain Bacteria; phylum Bacillota; class Clostridia; order Peptostreptococcales; family Anaerovoracaceae; genus Crickella. The sequence goes on from CADAEH010000004.1 coordinate 166,785, forward strand.
CTTCTACGATTTCTTTTTCATAGATGAAGACCATCTGTGCATGATCATAGCCGATGTGTCGGGAAAGGGTATCCCTGCAGCACTGTTTATGATGGCTTCAATGATAATCGTTGGAAATACTGCAATGACAGCAAAAGGATCCGACCCGGGTGCTATGCTGACAGCCGCAAATAAGATCATAAACATGCATAATAATGAGGATATGTTCCTTACTGTATGGCTGGGAATACTCGAGATATCGACGGGCAAACTCAGTACAGCAAATGCCGGACACGAATACCCTGTAGTAAGGCATGCAGGAGGTCCGTTTGAGCTGATCAAAGATCCGCACGGACTTGTGCTTGGCATAATGGAAGACACAAAATATGAGCAGTATCAGATACAGCTTGAACCGGGTTCAAAGATATTTGTCTATACTGATGGTTTGCCGGAGGCAACAAATGAGGATAATGAACTCTTTGGAACTGACCGGATGATCGAAGCCCTGAATAAAGATCCTGATGCCGTACCTGAAGAGATACTTAAGGGTACGAAACATGCAGTTGATCTGTTTGTAGGGAAAACCCCGCAGTTTGATGATCTCACGATGCTGTGCCTTGAGTATAAAGGCGGTCACAAATCATCGCGGGGTGAAAAACTCAAAAAGAAACCTTTGAGTTATCCATCAAAATGGACATTTAAAGACAAGATCCACTGGCACTGATGATATGAAATAAAAGGACACGAGTCCGGGCTCGTGTCCTTTTAAAATGCTTTGTACGAAAGCGTATCAACAATGTCAATGAGCTGAATAAGCTCCTTTTTCCAATTTTCTATATCAGCACGCATCTTTTCATCTTCGAGACCATTTCTGCGAATGGCTCTGCGGATCAGCCTTGTATAACCGACGATCCGTGCACGGTCTGACATGCTTCGCAGGATATCTTCATCATCAGTCCCTGCGTATGCAGGTAAGATCCTATTCCAGAACTTCTTTGCTGTGTCATAGTCAAATCCCTGAAAAGACTTCACCTGGTTATGATCAAGTTCAGAGAATCCGACGAATGCATTGAATATGGAGGCAAACTCGAAAACAGGGTCTCCGATCGCAAGAGTATCCATATCTATCAGAAGCACTTCATCTCCGGCCAATACGACATTTTTAGTGTGATAGTCACCGTGGATCATGTGATCATTATGCGGGACTGCCTTGACAAGTGACAGAAGTTTATTCCCGGTTTCAGGCGGCAGATAATCTTTCATGAAGCCTGCCCATCCTAGTACAGTTTTTTTCATGTCAGGAAGTTTGCCTTTTGGAACAACAGTGCTGTGGATCTTTTTCAGCAGATCAACATATTCTTCAACACACCAGTCGAAACGGTCAGGTTCTTTTGCAATGATGTCAGAGAATGATCTCGCATTGAGCAGCTCGAATACCGAACCGTAGCTGTCTCCGACCTTTACGATATCATAAGAAATTGCAGTTGGGATCCCAAGTATCAGAGCCAGACGTGCCACTTCACGCTCGTTTTTCAGATCATCGATCGAATCGGCATCGTGATATACTTTTACAACATTATCGCTGTCTATTCTGTAAATGGTTCCGTTTGCACCCCGGCCGATCACTTCAGCACCTTCAACAGAAACCTGTTTGTATGCTCTGGAGACTTTCATCATCTGGGTAAAACCGGTCACATCAAGTATCTCATATACCTCAGGACTGACATCAACGATACAGAAATCCGGATGATTTTTTCGAAGCTGCAGAAGTACTCTGAGACCGGCGCTTGAAATGTACTCAAGATCCTGTGCCTCCACAAGAACAGGGATATCGGTCCTGCCGTTTATTTGAGAGTTGATCTCGTTCTTCACGGCTTCTGCATTATTTGAATCGATACGGCCGCTTAGATCGATACGGATCAGCTTATCAGATATATCTGTTCTGACTTCATTCATTGCCGCGCTCTCCTCTGATACATTGTTTAAGCTTATATTGAATAATAACATAATTGATGCAAAAAACGAATCTTAGGCTGAAGCAAAACAGGACAAGATATAATTGAATAGCTTGAGGATTAGTCTTATAATAGATTCGTAAACGCTTATAACAATGGCCGTGCATATGATCGGCAGAAAAGAGGTGCAGAATGGGATTATTTGATAGGTTTAAGAAGGGAACAAAAGAAGAAACAGAAGCCAAAGCTAAGGAAGCCGGTGTAAAGGCAAAAGAAGCCGGTGTAAAGGCAAAAGAAGCTGTAGGAAAAAAGGCTGAGGAAGTAAAGACATCCGCAACATCAGCAATAAACACTGCAGCTGAGGACGCGAAGAAGGCTGCTGAAGAAGCTAAAAAGAAAGCTGAAGAGGCTAAGGCAAAATTAGAAGCTGAGGCTAAGGCAGAGGAAGAGAAACTCAAAGCTGAAGCAGAGAAGGCCAAGGCAGAAGCAGAAGCCAAAGCAGAAGCAGTCAAGCTTGCTGCAGCAAAGGCTGAAAATGCTGCTTATACACTTGTTGAGGACGGACAGTGGGGCAAGAAGACCATCCTGACCACTCAGCACATTCTCAAGGTAAAGGAAGATGGTATCATGGGCGTTGAGACCATCAAGGCCATCCAGAAGAAGGTCGGTGCTGAAGCAGACGGAATCTGGGGTACCAATACTTCCAAAGCTATGCAGAAGTTCCTCGGCGTTACTGTTGACGGAGAGAGAGGACCTGAGACAGTCAAAGCATGGCAGAAATGGTGCAACAGCCAGCTCTAGACATTAAGGTTCACCAATTATACTGTGAAAGAAGCTCCGGCCCTGTGCCGGAGTTTTGCTTGTCTTAAGAGTGCCAGTGATGATAATGTTACTTTGTAGCATACAAATGATTAACGGAGGTAATATCCATGACTTATGACACAGCGATAATCGGAACAGGGCCGGCAGGACTTTCTGCTGCGATCAACCTTAAGCTTCATAACAAAACAATCCTCTGGCTTGGCGCATCAAACCTCAGTACCAAAGTTGAAAAGTCTGAGAAGATAGCAAACTATCCGGGAATGGGCTATATTTCCGGGAGTGATCTGATAGAAAAGTTCAAAACTCATGCCGATGAAATGGGTTTAGAGATAACAGAACAGATGGTGACAGCTATTATGCCCGGAGGGGATTTTTATATGCTGTCAGCAGGCTCTGATGTCTATATGGCAAAAACTTTATTGCTGGCTGTCGGAGCAGCTGCTGCAAAAGGTTTTGACGGTGAAGAAGAGTTCTTAGGACGGGGAGTAAGCTATTGTGCAACTTGTGACGGCTTTCTCTACAAGGGGAAAACTATAGCTGTGTTCTGCGGTGACGAAAGATTTGAACATGAGATCGATTATCTTGCTGAGCTCGCAGATACAGTTTATGTATACGCTGCTTATGATGGAGGCAAGTACGGCAGGAATGGAAACAAGACTGACGAAGCCGGTAAAACAGTCATTCTCCGGAAACCAATAAAGAAAGTTTCCGGGACGATGAAAGTATCGGAAATAGTTCTGACAGATGATACCCACGTCAGTATAGACGGACTGTTTTGCCTCAGGAACGCCATTGCCCCGGCAACACTTCTGAAGGGACTTGAGCTTGACGGAGCTCATATTATTGTTAACAGAGCGATGGAAACTAACTTGCCGGGCGTATATGCTGCAGGAGATTGTACAGGCAGGCCGTATCAGATAGCAAAATCTGTCGGTGAGGGAAATATTGCCGCTCACTCTATTGTTGAGTATCTTGCTGAAAAGTAGATGTCTGTCCGTAACACTTTTTTCAGGCTTTAGTGAAGAATGAACGATAAGAAGAAGATAACAGTTGGAATACTTGCACATGTTGATGCCGGCAAAACGACTCTTTCTGAGGCGATCCTTTTTAAGACAGGAGTACTCAGAAAACCCGGTCGTGTCGATCATGGTGATGCTTTCCTTGATGATAGTGAGATAGAAAGGAACCGCGGTATCACAGTATTCTCAAGGCAAGCCAGATTCAGCACGGATACTGCCGAGTTTACTCTCATAGACACCCCGGGACATGTTGATTTTACCGCAGAGACTGAGAGAGCTTTGTCTGTAATAGACTATGCACTGCTCATCATAAGCGGATCTGAGGGTGTACAGGCGCATACTAAGACTTTGTACCGCATGCTGGAAGAACGCGGCATCCCTGTTTTTGTGTTCATAAATAAAATGGATATCGCTGTTCGGCAAAAAGCTGATATCCTGGCAGACATGGCCAGAGAGCTGGATGCCGGACTTGTGGATTTTACAGATGCAGCATTCTGCAAAGACGGCGAATACAGTGAAAGATTCATAGATGATATCACCCTGTACTCTCCGGTCATTGCCGAAACCGTGCTTGAATATGACGGAGGAGATCAGGACCCGGGTCCGATAAGCGATGAAGATATCATAGCATCTGTCCGGCAGGGTGAGATCATCCCGTGTGTATTCGGATCGGCACTCAGGATCGAAGGGATAGATATACTCCTTGAGGTGCTTTCAAGATATACTGAAGAGCCTGAGTATACTGATGAGTTCGCTGCCAGGATATATAAAATCACTAACGCAGAGGATGGCAGCAGGCTGACATTTGCTAAGATCACAGGCGGAGTGCTGAGGGTCAGGGATACTGTCTGGTGCCATAGCATAGGCAAGGATGACAGGGAGAATAAGGTCACACAGATAAGGTTTTATTCGGGCAGCAGATATACTGCGGCTGATGAAGCAACCGCCGGCAGCATCTGCGCACTTTCAGGACTTCCTGATGCAGTTCCGGGTGACAGCCTCGGCGCTGAACTCCCGGAAAGCAGATCATCTGTCAGATCTTTTATGCTTTATACCGTTAAAGGCCCGGAGGGAATGGATCCTTATCTTGTGATGAAAGATCTTGAAAAGCTATCGCAGGAAGATCCCGCTCTCAGCGTGAAGTGGTGTCAGGAAACAGGAGAAACAGAGATCAGGCTGATGGGACGCGTGCAGCTTGAAGTACTTGCTCAGATCATAAAAGACCGATTCGGCTACGATGTCATGTTCGGGACAGGTAAAGTTCTTTATCTTGAGACTGTGTCAGATACATTCGAAGGTGTCGGACATTTTGAGCCCCTTCGCCATTACGCAGAGGTGCATCTCATAGTTGAACCTGGAGAAAGAGGCAGCGGAGTCGTTATCAGCAGTATCACGCCTGAGGACGAACTCGCCAGGAACTGGCAGAGACTTATCTTGACTCATATAGAAGAAAAGGAGCATGTTGGAGTACTTATCGGAGCACCGCTGACTGATGTCAGGATCACTCTGGCCGCGGGCAGAGCACATGATAAGCATACGAGCGGCGGAGATTTCCGTGAGGCTACATACAGGGCAGTCAGGAATGCTCTGATGCAGGCAAGAGCAGCAGGAAAGGCAGTGCTTCTTGAACCTTGGTATGAATATGAGATGGAACTGCCTACACAGGCTGTGGGCAGAGCTATGACAGATATAAAACAGATGGGAGGGACACAGGACGGACTGTTGCAGAAAGGTGATGTTTCTTTGATATCGGGTCGTGTTCCTGCTTCTGAGATCGCAGATTATCAGCAGACACTGACAGGGTATACATCCGGCGCCGGTAAGCTTTCATGTATTCCTGCGGGATATGAGGAATGCCATCAGTCAGAAACTGTCATTGCCGAGTCTGGATATGAACCTGAAAGAGATACTGAAAATCCTGCAGACTCAGTTTTTGTGACCCACGGAGCCAGCGATATCATAAAGTGGGACGCTGTATCTGAACGTATGCATCTGGGTAGTGTGCTGAAAAAGATCAGGGAAAGTGATACCTATGATTATTCTGCATATGGATCTGAATGGTATAAACCTGAGATATTAAGGGGAGAAGAAAAGGAGCGCAAGGAAGCAGCAGAAAAAGAACTCCGCATGATTTTTGAACGGACCTATGGTCCTGCAAAAGAAAGCAACAGAAAGGACTCTCGCGAAAGACGCTACGGAGCGGATGATCTTGCAGAAAAGACTCCGGAGCAGCAAGCAGCAGATGAAGCCAGAAATCAGGAGATACGCCTGAAGCATTCGAAGAAAAGCACTTCTGCAGATATCCGGGAAAGACCTCTTGTTATAATCGACGGATACAACCTCATCTATGCAGATGAGTATCTTAAAGACCTTTCGAGGCGCGATATGGGCGCGGCCAGAGATCAGATCCTTGAGAGATTATGTAATTATGCAGCATATAAAGGGCATGAAGTGTTCGTTGTATTTGATGCCTACAATGTCTATGGCGGAGAAGGCTACGAGGAAGATCATCTCGGGGTAAAGGTAATATATACTGCTGAAAATGAGCCGGCTGATATCCGTATAGGTCTGATAACCGGCACTGTTAAAAACCGGAGCATATATGTCGTTTCCTCAGATGTACTCGTGCAGCAGGACTCATTTGAACATGGAGCATTGAGGATATCATCAGGAGAATTCATAAGAATGCTTGAACAGACAGAGACAGAAATCAGAACATCTCTTAAAAAATAAAGCTTAACGGTCGGGAATTGGTCAAAATAATTACCGTTGTTAACAAAAAAATAACGAAAAACTGTCAAATTGATTGAGATATTATACAAATAGTGATAGAATGAGCAGGATTTGAAAATTGTATTTAAATGGACCTGAGTTTCAGGTGAAAGGAGAATATATTAATGAAAGTAGCAATCAATGGATTTGGACGTATCGGAAGACTTTCCTTCAGAAAGCTCTATAAGGAAGAGGATATCGAGATCGTAGCGATCAATGACCTGACAAGCCCTCACATGCTGGCATACCTTCTGAGAAACGACAGTGTTCAGAAGAAGTTCGACGCAGAAGTAGAAGAGGCTGAGAACGGCATCATCGTAGACGGAAAGCTGTTCCCTGTATATGCAGAGGCAGACGCAAGCAAGCTTCCATGGGGCGAGCTCGGGATCGACGTCGTACTCGAGTGCACAGGCTTCTACACATCCAAGGCTAAGTCCCAGGCACACATCGATGCCGGCGCTAAGAAGGTCCTCATCTCTGCACCTGCAGGCAACGACCTCCCGACCATCGTATACGGAACCAACCATGAGACACTGACCAAGGAAGACACTATCGTATCCGGAGCTTCCTGCACCACCAACTGCCTTGCACCGATGGCAAAGGCACTCGCTGACTACAGAGAGCTGAGAACAGGATTCATGACAACGATCCACGCATACACAGGTGACCAGATGATCCTCGACGGACCGCACAGAAAGGGCGACCTGAGAAGAGCAAGAGCCGGCGCGATCAACATCGTACCTAACAGCACAGGCGCAGCAAAGGCTATCGGACTGGTAATCCCTGAACTCGCAGGCAAGCTGATCGGATCAGCACAGAGAGTACCTGTTCCATCAGGTTCCATCACGATCCTCGACGCAACACTTAAGGATATGACAGACACAGTATCCGTAGAAGGCATCAACGAGGCAATGAAGGCTGCTGTAACCGAGTCCTACGGCTACACAGAAGAAGAGATCGTATCAAGTGACGTTATCGGAATGAGCTATGGTTCACTCTTTGACGCAACACAGACACTTGCTCAGCAGTGCGGAACACACATCTTCGAGGTAAGAGTAGTATCCTGGTACGACAACGAGATGAGCTATGTAAGCCAGCTCTGCAGAACACTCAAATACATGGGAACACTTATCTAGTTGTTTCCTGCGAAATAGTACAAAATACCGCTTCACTCAAGTGGAGCGGTATTTTTTTAACAATAAAAAGCTGTAAGGTGTATAATGAATAAAAATCAGTGACTGAGAAGGAGCATATATATGGCTTACAACGGATGGGCAATCGATGAATATCTTGATGCTGAACTTGTCAACAGGCAGCTTGATGAACTGAAAAAAGGACCTGTATATGGAGTCAAACCGGAACCTTTGAAAGATTATGTGGAAAACTACTTTGAAGCGAAATGCAGCGGATCAAAAAAACTTACCGATGAAGCAAAAGAATATATTCCGGGGGGAGTGCAGCACAATCTTGCCTTTAACTACCCATTTCCTCTTGCCATAGCAAAGGCTGAAGGTGCTTATCTGTATGATGTGGACGGAAACAGATACTATGACTTGCTTCAGGCAGGCGGTCCTACGGTCCTTGGAAGCAATGATCCTGTTGTCAGAGATGCTGTGATGGATCTGATCAGGGAATGCGGTCCTTCGACAGGACTTTTCCATGAATATGAACTTAAATTAGCAAAAAAAATAAGTGAGTGTGTTCCCAGCGTAGAAATGTTCAGGATGCTAGGGTCGGGTACTGAGGCTGACATGGTTGCTGCAAGGATCGCACGGCTGAAGACAGGCAATAAGAACCTCCTGAAAATGGGCGGAGCATACCATGGCTGGTCTGATCAGCTTGCATATGGGATCAGGATCCCGGGAACTAAAGGTATCCAATCGAGGGGTATTCCTAATTATGTATTCAGACATACCGACGAGTTCTTCCCGGGTGACCTTGAAGACCTTGAAAGAAAGCTAAGAAAGAACAAACTTGACGGCGGCACAGCAGCTGTATTCATTGAAGCTATCGGTCCTGAAAGCGGTACCAGACCTGTTACCAAGGCATTTGTCAGAGGTTGCGAGAGACTTGCTCATGAATACGGCGCGTTACTTGTATGTGACGAGGTCGTGACAGGATTCCGTATAGGACTAGGAGGTGCTCAGGGATATTATGGAATAGATCCTGATCTTACAGTTTTCGGCAAAGTGATAGCCGGTGGATATCCGGGTGCTGGCGGCATCGGAGGCCATGCAGACTGCATGGCACATCTTGGAGCAGGACTTGATTCTTCTGGCAAGAAGGTTAAAAAGGCTCTCTGTGGCGGCACGATGGCGGCAACTCCTCTATCCTGTGTTGCAGGCTATACAGCAATTTGTGAGATAGAAAAGAGGAACGCCTGCGAGGTTGCCGGGCGAATGGGAGACAGACTTACAAAAGGACTGCAGAAACTGATCCGAAAACATGATCTGCCTTTTGTTGCATTCAACCAGGGCTCTGTTTGCCATCTCGACAGTGTTGGCACCATGCAATATGCAATAGACTGGTCGAGACCGTGGGAACTTCCGAAGATACTTAAGGAGACAGGACGCAGGCAGATCGAGATGGAGCACATCGGAGCGGCATATATGGCTGAAGGAATAGTCACTCTTGCAGGATCAAGACTCTATACGAGTGCAGCCTATACAGAAGAGATGATCGATGATCTTCTGACCAGATTCGACAGGGTATTCGCAAACTGTGGACGACTCGATAAGTGAGGCTCTGCCGGGACATATGAGATCAAAGGAGAGATTATGAAGTATTACAGTGACAATGAAGCAAGACAGCTTGTGATAGAAGCAGGGTATAAACTTCTGGAGAACAAGCTTATAGCACGTACCTGGGGCAATATCAGTGCCAGGATCAGTGATGAGGAGTTCATAATCACACCGAGCGGAAGAAAATATGACACTCTTAAGCCGGAGGACCTTGTTATAGTCAGGATAAAAGATGGGTCTTTTGAAGGCGGCATCAAGCCAAGCAGTGAAAAAGGTGTACATGCAGCTGCTTACGGACTGAGAAAAGATGTGCGGTTCATTATACATACTCATCAGTATTATGCCTCGGCAGTTGCTGCCGAATGCAGAGACACACGTTATGCCCCATGTGCGGACTACGGAATGCCGGGAACGGGCAAGCTCAGGAAGCATGTAGAGACCAAGATCCGCAAACATCCTGATAAAAGGATGTTTCTGATGGCAAGGCACGGAACTCTTCTGCTTGGGAGAGACTATGATGATGCTTTCAGCATGGCAGAAGAGCTCGAGCAGAAATGCAAGGAACTGGTCGAAACCAGAGTGCCTGACCATGATGCTCCAAGAACCGGAGGCATCAATACCGAAGCAGTCAGAACCGAGGTGTTCCCTTGTGTCACTGTTGTCAGAGATCCATACATTATGGAATGCTGTCAGGCAGGAGTAACTGTCGGACCATATATAGATGATTTTGCTCAGATAGTCGGTCCGGACATGCAGGTCACTGAAAATGATGTATGGAAGGTCAAGAGAGCTTTGCTTGGATACAGCACTGAAGTCAACCGCGCAGGGCGATTGTTCAGCAGGTTGCCGCTGACAGGCGTTCTTAATCAGCGAGGGGGGATGCATCCGGTTTTCAATCCGATGATTGGCAGAAATGCAGTGCTCGTAAAAGGTGTCGGTGCGGTATGCGCAGGCAAGACGAAAGAAGACGCGGAGGCTGTTGCCATGATAGTGAGCAAGAACTGCGCTGCAGCATGTTATGTGAGAAAGTGCAAACCACTCAGCCCGTCCGACGCCAGACTTCAGAGATACATATATCTGACCAGCTATTCAAAGAGGATAAACAGCAGATAGGGAAGAAAGGCATTTATAATGAGCAGCTATATTCTTGCATATGATATTGGGACAACAGGGGTAAAGACTTGTCTGTTTGAAGTTGACCGTTCAATCAGCCTGGTGGCTTCTGCATCAAGAAGCTATCCGCTGTATATTCTTGATAACGGCGGAGCGGAGCAGGATACTGAAGACTGGTGGCGCGGAATGGCAGAAAGCACACGCGAGATATTCAGCAGTTCCGACTTTGATCCTGAAATGGTAGCAGGGATCTCTTTCTGCTCACAGATGCAGGGACTTGTGCTTGTAGACCGTGATGGAAATGCTCTCAGAAGACCGATGAGCTACATGGATCAGAGAGCTACCGAAGAGATAAAAAAAGGTATATCCAACGGAATACAGGTAGCTGGAGCCAATGTAACAAAGCTTATTCCGAGTCTCAGGATAACAGGCGCTGTTGCCGGCAGTGTCAAGGACCCGGTATGGAAATATAAGTGGGTAGAATCTAATGAACCCGATGTTTTCTCCCGCGTTTATAAATGGCTGGATGTCAAAGATTACCTGATTCTGAGATGCACAGGCAATTTCACTATGACCGATGATTCAGCTTTCGGAACAATGCTTTATGATATCAGGCCTGAATATCGATGCTGGAGCAAAGAAATGTGCGAAATGCTCGGCGTCAGGAAAGAGCATCTCCCGGATATCATCAAAGCAACTGATATAGCGGGATACCTGACTGCACAGTCAGCTGCCGAGCTTGGACTGGCGGAGGGAACGCCGGTATACGGCGGCGGTGGAGATGCTTCTCTGATCGGCGTAGGAGCAGGATCGGTAAAAACCGGAGATACACATATTTACAGCGGGACATCGGGATGGGTCATCACTGTTACGGATAAACAGCTGGTAGATGTTACAGCAATGATAGCTGCAATAGTTGGTGCGGATCATAGAAAGTACAACTATTTTGCTGAAATGGAGACTGCCGGAAAGTGTCTGGAATGGGTGCGCGATCACCTTGCCAGAGATGAGATCGGAGTGTATATACACAAAGAAGGAATACCGTCTGACTATGAAGAACAGAGCACCAGCCTGTACAGCTACATGACAGATGTAATACGCGATGTTCCTCCGGGCTCAGGCGGACTGATATTCACTCCGTGGCTGCATGGCAACCGCTGTCCGTTCGAAGATCCGGCGGCAAAAGGAATGTTCTTCGGTATCGGTCTTGATACCGGAAAGACTGAAATGATCCACGCGGTACTCGAGGGCGTGTTCTATCATCTCAGATGGATGCTCGAATGCCAGGATCGCAGGATAAAGACTTCAAAAGTCATCAGATTCGTCGGCGGCGGAGCACTGTCTCCGGTATCGTGCCAGATGCTCGCCGATATAACCGGCAGGATCATAGAGACAGTGGATTCTCCACAGAACGTTGGGTCTGCAGGCGCATGCGCGATTACTGCAATAGGACTGGGCCTGATCCCGGATATTGAAAGTGTAAAAGAATTCATCCCTGCAACAGCTGTATATAAACCTGACAAAGCAAAGCATAAAGCCTATACACCATATTACAGGACGTTTAAAAAACTGTATTCTGCAAATAAGTTATTGTTCAGACAGCTGTCAAAAGCCTGAAAGCATAATGGAAAGAAATATGATATATATCCCGGTAATGAAAAAGCGAATAATTGCATTCTTTATTGTTTTAGTACTGACAATCAGCCAGTCCGGTTATTTGTCACTGATAGAAGTATACGGAGAAACCGATGATTCCGGTCAGCCGGAAATAGTATCGGTACTTGCGTTTACTTCTGATGTTCATAACAAGAGAAGAAATGTCGCTGCTCATAGATTAGGCACCTGGATCGATAAGACCAAAAGCAAATACGGCAGGATCGATGCTATGTGCTTTTGCGGTGACATGGCATCTGCAATGTCAAAAAGGAATTATTGGAAATATACAGGGACAGTCATGAAGACTGCAGAACGGAAGATCGGTACGGTTTTATACACGACGGGCAACCATGAATACAGCCACAGATACAGACCTGGTGCGTACAGACCTGGTCTGAACAAATATACAAAAAAGTTTATAGAGGATGCACAGGGTCTGGACCAGGATCATTTCTGCATATACTGTATGGGCAGTTCTTCTTATACAGCCCAGAAGAGGATAAACAGATACAGTATCGAACAGATCGAAAAGCTGACAGCCTATCTGTCAGAAATCGGAAATGAGAAGCCAATAATAATAATCACTCATTATCCACTGCACTTATATGGAAAAAGAACTGTCAAGAATGCGAACTTGCTGATAGATGCACTGAACAGTGCTGCTGTCGGGGACCCGGAAGATGCCACAGATGATAAGAAAATAGTCTTTTTATGGGGACACAATCACTCGTTGTTTGATGTTAACTACGATCAGATATTTGAACCGGGAGATGATATCACTTATGCTGAGGGCAACTCTAAAGTGATCAGGTTCTATTATGGTGCTGCCGGATGTATGAGTGATAAGGAGTACAGCAATGGCAGTGCAAGCGTCAGCGGAAAAGGCCTTGTGATCACAATTGACAGCAAACATATGCTTAAGTTCGCATACTATAATGAAAAGGGGTTCGATGTTACCGAAGAAGGAGCATTAACAGAAAAAGATCCTGAGATGGATATAAGCAATCCTATACAGGAACCAAAGCAGGGAGTTCTGCTTCCGTGCATGACCGTCAAACGTGGAAAGAAGTTGTGCATTTCGTGGAACAAAGTCAGAGAAGCTGAGGGATATGATGTGTTTTTAGGAGAGGGAAAAGATCCGCAGCAATTGCAGCTGATCCAGTCTCTGAGCGGTAACCAATGGATAACACCCGTTCTGAAGAAACATACTCTGTACCAGGCTGTTGTCAAGGCATATATTATGCAGGATGATGTCAAGACGTATATAAGGACAAGCCCGGCTGTATATGCATATACTTCCGGCGGTACCAAGAAACTGACCAACCCTGAATGTGTAACAGTAAAGAAATCAAGGGCTGTGATCAAAGCGGGCCAGACATATAAGATCAAAGCGAGTGTAAGGAAAATGAAAAAGCGCAAGAAACTTGTCGGCAAGGGCCTCACGCCAAAACTTCGGTATGTCAGCAGCGATACTTCTGTTGCTGAAGTAAGCCGGTCCGGCAGGGTTACTGCAAAGAATGCCGGCACATGCATGATCTATGTCTGTGCGGTAAATGGTGTACGAAAAGGCGTTGCTGTTACTGTTAAATAGGAAAGTATATAGGATATATAGGAGAATATATGGAAGAGAAAAAAAGCGGCAAGAGCAGAAAAGAAATCATAAGAGCCATAAAATTCGCTCTGGTATCAGCATCTGCTGGGCTGGTTGAATTCGGTGTGTTCTTCGTAATGAATGAGCTTACAGAGCTGAAATACTGGCCATGCTATCTTACGGCACTCATTGCATCAGTGGTCTGGTGCTTTACCATCAACAGACGATATACTTTCAAATCCACCAAGAATGTGCCGAGAGCTATGGCAATGGTTTTTGCATTCTATCTGGTTTTTACTCCGGCAACTACTATCCTGGGGAACTATCTTGCAGAGACGCTGCGCTGGAATGAATATCTGGTTACCTGTATAAATATGGCTCTGAACCTTTCTCTTGAATATCTATATGATACATTCGTTGTATACAGGGGCGAGATGGATAACAACGATATAGCAGCAAAAGACAGGGCAAGAGGCAAATAGGATATTTGCGATAGATAACTGTCAGATTACACATAACAAAGATCGAAAAAGACCCGCTGTTATTTGCGGGTCTTTACATGTCTAAATAATAAGATGTATCAAATACCGATAAACTGGTAAAGAGATACTAAACCGAAGCTATCTCGGTAACAGCTTTGATAGCTGCGTCTACATCCTCATCTGTGTTGAAATTGCCGAACGAGAATCTGATCGTGCCGATTGGGAATGTTCCAAGCGTTTTATGTGCATTAGGTGCACAGTGCAGGCCTACCCGGGTCTCGATCCCGTATTCGAAGTCCAGTCTGAAAGCAGCATCGGCGCAGTCGGTCCTGAGTGTCTGTATGGAGACCACACCTGTGCGGAGCGGAGTTTTCTTACCGTTTTCTTCTTTCCAACAGTCTTTGAGTCCGCATATCCTTATCAGACCTTTCTCTTCGAGAGGGAGAAGACCGTCTATGAATCTCTGTGTCAGATACAGTTCGTGATCTGCTATCCTGTCGAGACCTTTGGTTTTGATCCAGTTGAGTCCTGCATTGAGTCCGACTATTCCCGGAAGATTCATGGTGCCCGGCTCGAATCTGTCAGGCATGAAATCAGGGATCTCTTCGGTGTGACTGATAGATCCTGTGCCTCCGGAGAGGATAGGGTCAATAAGCGGGATCATTTCTTCAGTAATGATAAAGCCTCCTATGCCCTGCGGCCCGAGCAGCGACTTATGACCTGTGAAGCACAGAGCATCAATGTTCATCTCCTTCATGTTGATCGGAAGCACCCCTGCAGACTGTGCGCTGTCAACGATAAGTTTTATACCATGTTTCCTGCAGATCACTCCTACTTCTCCAATAGGGTTCACAGTCCCGCAGATGTTACTGGCATGTGACATTACAACAGCGACCGTATTAGGTTTTATCATGCCCTCAACAGCGTCAAGAATAAGCTCGCCATTTTCATTGCCCGGAATACGGTCAAACTCAACTCCTTTTTTCTGAAGCTGGACAAGAGGTCTCATAACAGCATTGTGCTCCATGGAAGAACACAGAACATGGTCACCCGGCTTCAGTAAGCCTTTGAGGACTACATTAAGAGATTCTGTTACATTTTTGGTAAAGACTACATTCTTACAGTCAGTACCGCCAAACATCTCCACTAGCATTTCGCGTGTTTCAAATACAGTCCCTTCAAGATCGTAAGCTACTTCATATCCGCCCCGGTTTATATTCGAACCGCACTTTGTCATGTATTCATAGACAGCATCCGCTACCTCGAAAGGTTTCGGAAAAGAAGTAGCACCATTATCAAGATATATTTTATCCATTGCCATTCCTCACATATTAAAGAAGTCAGACTTATGTTTCATATAATAATATTACTTCACAACAGGGGGGCGTTTCTATAGAAATCATCTATATTATGTAAAGTAAACATCCCGAAACATCATTCTCTTTTTTTTCATTGACCACAATGCTGCGAGTTATGTAGAATTTAGTTGATAGAAAGGGGTGATATCTTGAAGAAAAACAAAAGGGTCGGAATGCTTATGGATGAGTTGCTGCAGAATCCATGCAGATTATACGAATCCAGACATTTCTGCGAGAAGTACGGCATAGCAAAATCAAGTCTGTCGGAAGATATCAAACTGATCAATGAGATCCTTCAGGAAAATGGATCAGGACGCATAGAAAGCATCCAGGGCGCAGGCGGCGGGATAAGATACATACCCGGTATTTCAGATGAAAGAATACATGCCCTCCAGAATGAACTTATAGAAGCCCTGTCAGATACGACAAGGATGCTCGGAGGTAAATATCTGTATACATCTGATATCATGTTCAATGGGCATTTTGCTGCAGATATTGCAAGGATATTCACTCAGAAATTCTACAGCCTTGGTGCAGATTATGTTGTTACGGTCGAGACCAAAGGAATAGGCATCGCTGCCCAGACCGCGTATATGCTCGGGCTTCCGCTCGTGGTTATACGCCGGGAGGCAAAATATTCCGAAGGTTCTACAGTCAGCATCAACTATTTCAGCGGTACAAATGAGAGAATACAGAAGATGTCCATTGCCAAGCGCGCCGTGGAGCCGGGACACAAGGCTATAATAATCGATGACTTCATGAGAGGCGGCGGCAGTCTCAAGGGCATCAGAGATATTTTAGGTGAGTTCGATGTCGAGACAGTAGGGATCGGTGTGGCGATCGAGTCCCGTATACCGGAGAAGAAAAAAGTAAAAGATTATACCTCCGTGCTGATCATTGATGATATAGATGAAGAAGACCGTGTGATCTACATAAGACCTAATGAGACGATCACAGAAGAATAAAATTGACATTCTTTGAAATGGGGAATTCATTTCCTTGAAACACTATTGTTATTCAAATATAATTAATGTGTATGGCTCCCGTCTCAGATCATGCATTATTAGACCAAGAGGTTATCATTATATGGATTTTTCAAAATATAAAAAAATACACTGCCTTGGCATCGGCGGGATAGGTCTTTCAGCTGTTGCAGAGATACTGGCAGATAACGGACATACAGTTACGGGTACTGATATAAATCCTTCTAAAGTAACAAGGCATCTTGAGAGCATCGGTATCAAGGTTTTCACTTCACATGAGCCGGAAAATGTCGAGGGCGTTGATGCTGTCGTGTATTCAGCTGCTGTATCTGAGGAAAACCCTGAAGTAATAAGAGCCAGGGAGCTCGGGATACCTCTCTTTTCAAGAGCACAGGTCCTGGGCATGATCATGGATCGTTACGATCATTCAGTAGCGATATGCGGTACTCACGGCAAGACTACCGTAACTTCGATGACATCGCTTATACTGAGAAATGCTGATTATAAGCCTACTATTCTTGTCGGCGGCAATCTCCCTCAGATCAACGGCAATGTTGAGATCGGGGAGAACACGTATTTCGTAACAGAAGCCTGCGAATATATGGACAGCTTCCTGCAGCTCAAGCCGAGCATCGGAGTCATTCTGAATATAGATTCTGATCATCTTGATTACTTTAAGGACATGGAGCACATCGTCAAATCTTTCAGCACTTTTGTTGAACAGATACCTCCTGACGGTGTCATCATTGCATATGGAGACAACCCGTTTGTCAAGAGCATATTAAAAGGCCATAGGAATAAGATCACATACGGATACAGTGAAAGCAATGATTTTTATGCTGAGAATATCCGTTTCAACGAACATGGCTTCCCGTCATTCGACCTGTGCCGCAAGGGCAGAAAACTTGCCGAGCTGGAGCTTTCAGTACCGGGAGAGCATAACGTTCTGAATTCAATGGCTGCTTTTGTGACGGCTTCATTCCTTAAGGTAGATATAGAGACGATCAGAAAAACATTAAAGGATTATCACGGTACTAACAGACGCTTTGATTTCAATGGCATCACAGACAAGGGCGTAATGATCATCGATGACTATGCTCATCATCCTACAGAGATCAAGGCTACGCTTAAGGCTGCAAAAAACGTCAAGCACAATAAGCTCTGGCTTATATTCCAGCCTCATACTTACACAAGAACGAAGGCATTGTTCGATGAATTCGTGGATTCCTTCGTTGACACTGATGTCCTTATACTTACTGATATCTATGCAGCAAGAGAGAAGGATGTCTATAATATCTCTTCATATAAATTAATGACTGCCATCAGGAACAAGTACCCTGACAGAAAAGTATACTATGTCAAAGATTTCGAAGACATAGTCAACTATATAAAAAAGGTTGCGGGTAAAGACGACATCGTAATGACGATGGGAGCGGGGGACGTATACAAGGTCGGCGAGATGCTGCTTGCCGAAGAGTGATCAGAGAACGGAGTCTTTTATGAGCGAAAAAATGAGAAGAGATGCAAAATCCATCTCCAAAACTATGCTTAACACTACCCATCACCAGAATTATATCCAGGAGGATCATATGACTCACGACAATTTTGCAAACCTCAAGCTTTTTACATGTAATTCACATCCTAAGCTGGCTAAGGAGATAGCTGAGTATATGGGAATTGAACTCGGCAAATCCACAGTAACAAAGTTCAGCGACGGGGAGATAAGTGTAAGCATCTGGGAGTCAGTCAGAGGCAAGGATTGCTTTATTATTCAGTCAACCAATGATCCTGTAAATGATAACCTGATGGAACTTCTCATCATGACGGATGCACTCAAAAGAGCAAGTTGCAACAGCGTTACTGCAGTAATGCCGTATTATGGTTATGCGAGACAGGACCGCAAGGCAAAAGCCAGAGACCCGATCACAGCAAAGCTTGTTGCCAATATGATCACTGCAGCAGGCATTGACAGAGTCATCACTATGGATCTTCATGCATCGCAGGAACAGGGATATTTTGACATTCCTGTTGACCACATGCTGGGACAGCCTATGCTGACAGATTATTTTGCCCTTAAGGGTCTTACTGATCTGGTTATTGTTTCTCCTGATCATGGCTCAGTTAAAAGAGCCCGCAACATGGCCAAGCCTCTCAATGTACCTATCGCTATCATAGATAAGAGAAGACCTGAAGCCAACAAGAGCGAGATCATGAATGTCATCGGCGATGTCGAAGGCAAAAACTGTATAATCCTCGATGACCTGATCGATACAGCAGGAACGATATGCAATGCTGCACAGGCACTCGTGGACCTCGGAGCTAAGAGTGTATATGCCTGTGCAACACATGCAGTTCTTTCCGGACCGGCACTGGAGAGGATACAGGCCAGCCCTATCAAGGAGATGGTACTGCTTAATACTATTCCAATCCCGGAAGAGAAGATGCTCGATAAGTTCACGGTTCTTTCAGTAGGACATATTTTTGCAGAGACCATCAACCGCATCTATCTGCACAAGCCGATCTCTGCTATGTTCAACAATGATTGATGACAGACAGATAATGATGACACGGGGCAGCTTTGCAGCTGTCCCTTTTGTTTTATCCCGGAGAAAATTGTGATACAATATCCGCGGATAATTTTATGGAAAAGCAGGCGATAAAATGGGGATACTGTTCAATAGAAAAAAGAGTTCAGAGTTTGATGATGATACATACGTGATCATCGGACTCGGTAATCCCGGATCTGAATATGAGAAGACAAGGCACAATATGGGATTCAGAGCCCTGGATGTGCTCGCTTCTGATGAGGGAATAGAGATAAGAAGGGCAAAATTCCACGCTCTTATAGGGCAGGGAAAGATCGCCGGACATAAGGTGATCCTGGTAAAACCACAGACATACATGAACAGGAGTGGTATTGCAGTCAGGGAGGCGGCGATGTACTATAATGTGCCCAGCTGCAACGTCATAGTCATATATGATGACATTGACCTCCCTCTTACAGCTATCAGGGTGCGAAAATCAGGCGGCGCAGGTACACATAATGGTATGAAATCCGTGGTACAGCAGCTTGGAGTAAAAGACTTTCCGCGTATCAGGATAGGAGTAGGATCCCAGGAAACCGGAGAGGATCTTGTGGACCGCGTCATAGGAAAGGTCCCTAAAGCAGAACAGGAACTCCTGGATAAGGCGGCAAAGGCAGCGGCTGATGCTGCACATGATATTGTGGATCTGGGTATAGACATGGCGATGAACAGACACAATTTCACTCCTGAACAGAAAAAGGACTGAAGCAATGATAACCAGTTATACCGGCATCAGCGGCAGCAGGACTGCATATCTGATATCATCTCTTACAGACGGGGAGAATAACAGACAAAATGATGCTGCAGTGAAAAACAAAAAAGTGCTGATTGTGGTCTCTACCGGACGCGATGCAGAGCGTCTCGCGAGAGACCTCTCTTTCTGTGCATCTGACGCTGCTATTACAGTGATTCCTGAAGAAGATGATATACAGATCCTCTATGAAGCAAGAAACCGTGAATCACAGGTCAGCAGGATAAAAGGCATTCATACACTGCTTTCAGTCCCGGATGACCGCAGACAGTTTGTCATAGCTCCTGTCAGTGCCGCTGTTAAACGTATTGCAGCTCCTGAAAGATATCTGGAGGGCGTGACAGATATAGAATTAGGGGATGTGATGGAACCGGCTGAGCTGAGGGAAAAGCTGGTGGCATCAGGATATACCCCTGCTGCAGTGACGGAATCTCCGGGAGAATTCACCGCTCGCGGCGGTATACTTGATGTGTTCCCGCCAGCTCTGTTACATCCGGTGCGGATCGAATTCTTCGGAGATGAGATAGACTCTATCAGATATTTTGACCCTGATACACAGCGGTCTCTTGAAAATGCCACAGAAATTGTGATCGGTCCTTCTGCTGAGTTTATTCCGGACGAGGAGGAAAAGAAAAAGGCACTCGAAGCTATACT
The DNA here is from genome assembly GCA_902786855.1 of uncultured Eubacteriales bacterium. Lineage (GTDB taxonomy): Bacteria > Bacillota > Clostridia > Peptostreptococcales > Anaerovoracaceae > Crickella. The sequence continues at coordinate 187,246 of CADAEH010000004.1, forward strand.
CAGAGAGTACGACAAGCGGATAAGAAGAGTGCGAAAAGAATATGGATCACCTGATGCTGCAACTGCTGACGGAAGAATAGAGACACTGGAAATACACAAGGGAAGGGTGACTGACTTGTTTGGTCAGGACACCAATGTACAGCTGTACTCGGATTTTATAGAATACTTTGATATAGATAAGACCGGGCTTTGGGATTATGCTGCTGCAGGAGGAGCTGAGCTGTTCATAGTAGACCCATCCAGATGTGAAGAGAAGCTGCCTGAGTCTTTCAGTAAGGAGAGCTGGCATCAGATATACAGATGCAGGACTGATATCGCAGTCCTCACACCTTTCCCTGAAATGATCCACGGCGCAGAGCGTCTCGATAACATCGTAAATATCAGAAGCAGGCAGATAGCTCCTTTTAACGGACAGATAGATCTTTTTGCAGAGGAAACCGGCAGGCTTGCCGGTGCGGGATACAGGATCACTATCGTAAGCTCTGATGCGGAACGATCGGAACGCGTAAAGGAATATCTTGCTATAGCGGAAGTCGAAGGAAACATTACCTTCCGTACAGGATATCTCAGTTCAGGCTTCATAATGGATGACGACAGGATATGCTTTATCACTGAATCAGACATTTATCCTGAGAGCAGACGCCGTTCGCGCAGACACAAAGCAAAAAAGAGATCCTCTGATACGATTCAGTTTTCCGATCTCAAGGCAGGAGACTATATAGTCCATGAGCAGCATGGCATCGGCAGATTCGAAGGAATCAGGCCTGTGACAGCTGACGGACAGACACGTGACTATCTCGTAATAAGGTATGCCGGATCCGATGTTTTATACATTCCTACTGAGCAGCTCGATATCATTCAGAAATACATAGGCAATTCCGGTAATACACCGGCACTTTCAAGGCTGTCAGGGGGCAGCTGGAAGCGAACAAGAGAGCGCGCAAGAAGAGCGATCGAAGCAATAGCGGAAGATCTTGTAAAACTCTACGCTGAACGACAGTCAGCGGGAGGCTATGCTTTCGGAGAGGACACAGTCTGGCAGGCAGAGTTTGAAGACTACTTTCCGTATGATGAAACAGATGATCAGATAAGAGCTGCTGAGGAAATAAAGGAAGACATGGAAAAACCGCTTCCAATGGACCGACTGCTTTGCGGAGATGTCGGATACGGAAAGACCGAGGTCGCTGCCAGAGCAATTTTCAAGTGTCTTGCTGAGGGAAAGCAGGCTGCGCTTCTCGCTCCGACCACACTGCTTGTCAATCAGCACTATCACACACTCAAAGAGCGGTTTGCTCATTTTCCGTTTGAGATAGATGAGCTGTCCAGATTTCGCAGTGCACAGTCGCAGAAGAAAACTGTCAAGGCTCTGAAGGCCGGAGAAACTGATCTTATAATAGGGACACACCGGCTGCTTTCAGATGATGTGAGATTCAGGGATCTAGGACTTCTTGTAATAGATGAAGAGCAGAGATTCGGTGTACGTCACAAAGAAAAGATAAAGCAGCTCAAACAGAGTATAGATGTCCTCACACTTTCAGCGACTCCAATCCCGAGGACCCTGAATATGTCTCTTACAGGTATTAAGGACATCAGCATAATTGATGAGCCGCCGGGTGATCGTCTTCCGGTCCATACATATGTTACGCCATATGAAGAGGACATAATCCGAAATGCGATAGAGCGTGAACTTGCACGCGGAGGACAGGTGTTCATAGTAAACAACAGGATCACCGGCCTCAATCAGATAAAAGAAGCAGTCGAAAGACTCGTTCCTGAGGCTGTAACCGCGATCGGTCATGGAAGGATGAGTGAAGAGACCCTTGAGAACACGATGCTCGATTTTGTCGAAGGCCGCACCAACGTACTTATTGCTACTACTATCATCGAGAACGGTATAGACATTCCTAACGCTAATACGATGATAATCCTGAATGCCGACAGGTTTGGCCTGGCCCAGTTATATCAGCTTCGAGGCAGGGTAGGAAGATCTCACAGACTGGCCTATGCTTATCTTATGTACCAGCCCGGAAAGGTTTTGACTGAGATAGCAAAGAAGAGGCTGACTGCTATAAGGGAGTTCACCGAGTTCGGTGCCGGCTTCAAACTTGCAATGAGAGACCTTGAACTGCGTGGAGCCGGAAACATGCTTGGCGAGGCACAGAGCGGTCATATAGAGAGTATCGGATATGAGCTTTACTGTAAGGAGATAGACAGAGCGGTCCGCAGATTAAAGGGAGAAGTGGTCACTGATCAGAGGTCTGAGATCACTATAGATATACCTGTTGCGGCATCAGTTCCTGCATCGTATATCGGGGATGAGACTCTCAGACTTCAGGCATATAAGAAGATCGCTTCCATCACATGCATGGATGACGCCGAGGACGTTACTGACGAGCTGACTGACAGATATGGAGATGTGCCTGATGAAGCACTCAGTCTTATCAAGGCCGCTGAAGTCAGAGCACATGCTGAGATGTGCGGGGTATCATATATTGGAAGGAAAGGTCCGCGCATTGATGTGAAATTTTCAGAAAACACGAGATTCAGCGCTTACTGCGCAGTCATGGCCAAAGCTGAATTCGGGGACGCACTGACGATAATGAGCGGAAGATCTACCAGTATTAGTCTGTATGCAGGAAATGCAGTCCATGCCAATTCTGTGAAGAGACGTGCGGTATCAAAACCTGCAGATACAGATCTTGATATAGTGCTGACACTCATGAGAACTCTTCGAAATGCAATAGAGACAGAGCAGAGTTCTCTTTAAGTCCTCAAGCACAGGCATGGGAACAGGATGATACAGATCCTTCCGGGCGCCGTACAGCAATGTCTGCATTTGCCACAAGATAACTATTCCAGTATAATTAATAAATTAATTGATTTTGCATGGAGGAAAACGATGCTGTTTAAAAATATAGGACTTGTTACTGAAGACTTTTCTTATCGCGAAGGAATGTATGTCGGGACCATTGAAGACAGGATAGTATATATAGGTGAAACTGCTCCTTCAGAGGATTCCGGCTCTGCTCCTGAGGAAGAACTGTTCAAAATAACTGTAAGCTCAAATCCACGCAAGTCAGGTGAGTCATCCGGATGCTGCGGGCATGTTTATAAGAGCGGGGAAACACATCCTTTATACGGTGAAGTATATGACGGAACAGGTAAGGTCCTCATGCCTGCTTTTTATAACGCACACGGACATTCACCGATGTGCCTTATGAGAGGATATGGAGAGAATCTGCCTCTGGATCGCTGGCTGAATGAAAAGATCTTTCCGTTTGAAGACAAGCTTTACAGTGAAGCAGTGTACTGGTCGACGCTCCTTACCATGGCTGAGTCGATCAGATACGGTATAGTATCTACCAGTGATATGTATTACTTTATTGATGATATGGTCAGAGCGATCAGCGTCAGCGGCATGAAATCCAATATATCAAGAGCGGTCGCAAGTATAGGATGCGAGAAACTGGAAGATTGTATCGGCTACAGAGAGATGCGTGAGACCATCATGATGTATGACGGCTTTGCCAATGGAAAGATAATCGTCGAAGCAAGTGCTCATGCTGAGTACACCAACAGCGAGTATTTCCTCAGAGCGATTGCTGAAACAGCAAAAGAATTTGATGTTCGCATGCATGTGCATGTTGCTGAAACGGAAAGTGAAACAAAAGGCTGTATAGAGCGTTATGGCAGAACACCCGTCGCCTTTCTCGCTGACTGTGGTCTGTTCGATGTGCCTGCCAATGCTGCTCATTGTGTATGGCTGACTGATGAGGACAGAGATATCCTGGCCGAGAAAAAAGTCTCCGTATCAAGTAACACTGTAAGCAATATGAAGCTTGCAAGCGGCATCTGCGATGTCCCTGCACTTTATGCAAAAGGCATCAACGTTGCCATAGGCACAGACAGTGTTGCGAGCAATAACAGCCTGAACTTTTTCGAGGAAATGAAACTGTTTGCACTTTGCGGAAAGTTCAGAGCCATGGATCCTTCAGTGATGACTCCTGAGCAGGTGCTGCACAGTGCAACCAGAAGCGGTGCTATTGCTCAGGGAAGAATGGATGCAGGGCTGATAAAAGAAGGCTTCAAAGCAGATCTCATAGTTGTAGATGCTTCAGTGCCTAACATGAAGCCTTCACATGATATCCTTAACGCTCTGATATACTCTGCAGATGGGAAGGATATCTGCCTTACTATGTGCGACGGCAAAGTACTTTACAGAGATGGCATATATATGACCATGGATGTAGAGCGGGCTATGGCCGAAGCAGAAAATGCCACTAAAAAAATACTTTCTCTGATGTAGCCGGGCTATGGCCGCATTTAATTAACTGATTGCAGATGAAAAAAGAAATCGACTCAGAAAAAATCAATACACCTTCTGTTTCTGCCGCTTCCAGACTGATGCAGGGTGCGACGATACTGGCAGTCGCGGGCATCATAAGCAAGGTGTTCGGTGCCATATTCAGGATCCCCGTCACAAATATGATCGGAGCGGAGGGTCAGTCGTACTATGGAGCAGCATATCCTGTTTACCAGGACTTTTATGTTATAGCTACAGCCGGATTCCCGGTTGCGATCTCGAGGATGGTATCCGAGAGACTGGCAAAAGGGGACTATATCAATGCAGAGAAATCATACAAGATCGCACTTAAGGTTTCTCTTGCACTTGGCATAGCTTCTTTCATTATATGCTTTGGGGGCGCGAATATGATCGCTTCCGGTATAGGTAATCCCGGTGCAGCCGCTTCTATACGTGCAATATCAATAGCCCTGCTGTTCACACCTATTACTGCCTCTCTTAGAGGATTTTTCCAGGGGCAGCAGATAATGACTCCATCTGCAGTATCTCAGGTCGTAGAACAGATGATGAGGGTATGTGCAGGACTTGCTCTGGTTTACGTGTTTTATAAAACGAATCTTGAGCTGGCCGCTGCAGGGGCAACTTTCGGTGCTTCCGCCGGAATGATCGTTGCTATGGTGACACTCTTATTCATGTATCACAGATTCAACAGGAACAGGGCAGACAGGATCGCTGCATCAGCTGTCATCAATGAAACAGAAAAGGAGAGACTGAAAGAACTAATTGAGATTGTCATTCCTATTACTATAGGATCAGTCATAATGCCGCTGATGATGACGATCGATGCCGCAGTTGTCATGCGCCGTCTGCAGGCGACCGGATGGGACCTTGCAACATCCAAGACCCTTTACGGCCTTATCAGCGGTTACTGTGATCCTCTGGCCAATTTGCCGGTTGTTTTCATCGATGCGATCTGCATCAGCCTTTTACCTGCCGTGACCACCGCTTTCACACTCAAGATCAAATCTGATCTTGACGGAAATATCAAGACAGGTTTAAAAACTATGATGATCATTGCTTTTCCATGTGCAATAGGGCTCATTGTTCTGGCTAAACCTATCCTGCTCCTGCTGTATCCAAGGCAACCTGAGGAAGCTGCGATGGCGATCCATACACTGCAGATCCTTTCAATGGGAATCATTACGCTTGCAATCATGCGTACTCTCTCAGCAAGTCTGCAGGGTATTGGAAAGATATCCCTTCCGGTACTCAATCTGTTTATCGGTGCAGTCACCAAGACTGTAATCACGTTCATCCTTGTTGGCATACCTGCATTGAACATTAATGGAGCTGCGATCGGTACTGTGTGTGCTTATCTCACAGCAGCAGTACTCAATTACCTCGGACTCAGGAAATATGCAGATGTTGACCTTGACTTTAAGAGCGTGTTTATCAGGCCTTTCCTGGCATCAGCGATAATGGGCGCATCTGCTATAGGCGTATACAAACTGATATATGTTATCCATCCCGGAAATCTTACGGCGACAGCGATAGCGATTCTGGTGGCAGTTGCAGTGTATTTTGTCATGGTATTCCTCACCGGTGCTGTTACCAGAGAAGAAATGGCACTGGTACCTAAAGGCGAATCAATCTATAATTTTGCAGTCAGACTTCACCTTGCAAAATGACAGGCCAAAAATGGAGAATATTCAATAAAATCAAGCAAATTCGCCATGAAATGATGTTGACTTAGAACTATCGATACTCTATAATTCAGACAGATTTTGGTTATATGTTTTTAAGGAGGATGGATATATGAATAAGGCTGAATTAGTTGCAAAGGTCGCAGATAAGACTGGATTTAAGAAGAAAGATGCAGAGCTCGCTCTCGATGCAGTTCTGGAGACTATAGAGAAGGCACTCGTAGACGGCGACAGCGTCAGACTGATTGGATTCGGTACATTTGAGACCAGAAGCAGAAAGGCCAGAACAGGCAGAAATCCTCAGAAGCCGGATGCAGTTATTGAGATCCCTGCTTCCAAGGCGCCTGTATTCAAGGCTGGAAAATCTCTCAAAGATGCAGTAAACAAGTAATTCAACCAGCTCCTATATGCGGGCAGCGCAGTAGCTGCCCGCTGTTTTTTTCTTATTTATTGTATATAAAAGCATTCTCTGAATGACAGAGACAGAAAGATATATGAGACTTGATAAATACCTTAAGAATTCACGAATAATCAAGAGGCGTACAGTAGCTAAGGAAGCCTGTGAACAGGGACGGGTAGAAGTGAACGGGAAAATCGCTAAACCGGGACTTGAACTGAAGACAGGTGATGTGATCCAGATCACGTTTGGCTCGAATATACTCAGAGTAAAGGTTGTGTCTATGCCTGATAATGTGAGAAAGGATGATGCACAGAGTATGTATGAGGTGCTTAGCTAGTCCTATATTTTGTATGATGGCATGACACGGATACAATAATTGCCAATACGCTCATAATATTGGACAATACTCTTATCCGGTATACATCGAAGTATTTCGACTCTTCTAATCAGAAGCTGCCGTGATCACGCAGATCATTTTCATTTATATAGCGTTTTATAGCGAAATAATTCGAAAAATGATGAGTCCCTTTCTTACAGATATGTGGGAACATGTTTATATACGCACTACCCACATAGAAATAAGGAGGGATATATTTATGGAAAGACATTTTTATCCGGTCATGGGCAAAGATGACATGCCCGAGTATATTTCAGTTATCAGTTCCTCAAGATGCGGAAGGATACGCATCGATGATATCGAAGCGATAGAACAGGAGGGACGCAAGCTGCATGTTGTGACACCTGACAGAGATTATTCCTTTTATGCCAGAATGACAGAGATCATACCGGCTTTGATAGGAAGGGCATTTTACAGACCGATAAAAGGACTGATCATCAACTTTGATCATGTCAAAGACATATCAGGCGGCTGCATCACTTTTTATTCCGGGCAGAGTGTAACACTCGGAAAAAACAGTATCACCAAGACGCGCTCAGCGTTCAAAAGGTATCTGCTCAGCTATCCGCCGTACAGTTTGTGGGACAGAACAGACCATATGGCTTCAAGTGTTGCAGAGCCAGGTTTCTCAGAATTTGAGCTGATCTCGGACAACACAAAAAAAGCGGAATAAATATGTGAAAAAAACTAACAAAAAAATTCAAATTTCTTGTTGACAAAGCTTACAAGGTTGCATATAATAATGAAGCTGTCGCTGAGAGCGACGGCGGAACCTTGAAAACTTCATAGTGCAGAACAGGTCTTAAATG
>CADAEH010000005.1 GCA_902786855.1 uncultured Eubacteriales bacterium
TAAAACGAAAAATCTGCTTACCACAGGTTGAAAAAATCTGTTTACCGCGGAAAGAAAAAACTGTTTACCTTACCGGGAAAATTCTGCTTGACATTCAGAGATGATTTCGGTGATGAGGTAGAAGTCCCGATGTCCACGTTCCACAGATATATCAAGAACCTTCGGGAACAGACCGGATATGTGAAACCGCAGCGAAAGACTGGACTGCGTGATGATCCGGAGCCGGGATATGAAGCGCAGGTCGACTACGGACAGTATGTTATGAAATCCATGTATGGCAACAATGTACGAGTGTACTTTTTCTGCATGATCCTGTCCTACAGCCGGATGAAGTTCGTGTACTTTTCGCCAGAACCGTTCGATGCGGAGCGGACCATCGAAGCACACATGCATGCTTTTAAATACTTCGGTGGCAAACCGCAGATGCTCGTCTATGACCAGGATCGCTGCCTTTGCATCGATGAGAACTTCGGAGAGATCGTATTTGTGAAGGAATTCGAAGACTTTATCCGGGAGACCGGGTTCTCCATCTATCTCTGCCGCAAGCATGATCCGCAGACCAAAGGCAGAGTGGAGAATGCTGTCGGAACAGTGAAACGAGATTTCCTGGACGGACGGATCTATCACGGGATCGATGAACTCAACATGAGCTGCCTTGCCTGGCTGGACGGTTTCGGAAACGGACAGATCGACGAGCGGACAAAGAAGATTCCGAGAGACATGTTCACCAATGAATATTTGAAACTGCAGCATGTCTATGAACGGAAGAATGACGATGTCAAAGTTCTGACGCCGGACAAGAACGTCATCGAGTTCAGGAAAAACTGTTATGAACTCCCGGCAGGCAAAGTCCATGAAGGTGACCGGGTCAGGGCGGAAAAACATGGTGAGACACTTCTTATCTACCATGCGCTGACGAATGATCTGATCTGCAAACACATCATCCCGGACGGTGAAGGCAATTCCGTTATTCTTCCAAAGGCTGAGAAGACTTTGTCCATCGAGGAAGAACTGCTGCTGGACTACAAGGAGCATCCAATTGCAAGGGAATTCTTCACGATGCTCCGGAAACGTTCACCCAGATATGTTTATCCTCAGTGCAACCGGATCCGCAGGATGCAGAAGTATTACACTGAAGAACAGATCGTGGATGGGTTCAAGTTCTGCGTGGCAAGAGGCATCTGCTCCGAAAAGGAACTGACGGCATTCCTGCTTTGCCGTTACGGGGAAGAGACTGCTCGGAAATTCGTCTCAACTTATTCCTACCGTCACTACAAAGACCGTGCGGATGAGATCAGAGAGGAGGTTCTCAGATGGCAACGGTAACAGAACTCAGAGATATGGCAAGGACACTCGGCCTTTGGAACACGGTGGTGGGCAGGATCGACATCACAGACGAAACCGTATCTAATATGGAATATCTGTATCGTATCTTCAACGCGGAGATCGAGATGAGGAAGACAAAGAAGAAAGAAACACTCTGTCATGAATCCCATCTGCCCGATAAGACCTTTGACCACAGTAGGATCACCAAAGGTCTGCAGTGGCAGCTGCAGAGAACAGAACAGATCGATTTCAAAAACAGCATCGAGAACTTCGTGATCGTCGGGGACTGTGCGACCGGCAAGACATCCCTGACATCTGAGATCGGCGGGTATGCATTGTCAAAGATGGCGAAGGTCCAGTACATCTCGCAGGAGGATCTGCTGCTTGCGATCCGGAACCAGAGCCCGCGGTGGAAGAAGATCCTGAAAGCTGACATGATGATCATCGATGACGTGTTCTACATTGCTCCAACTGATGCGGAGCTTACGACATTCTATAAAGCAATCACATTTCTTTCCGAGACACACAGTCTCGTGATTGTGACAAACAGGAAACTTTCCGAATGGAAAGACATGGGCGCAGACAGGCACCTGGCGGAAACACTGAGAAAACGCCTGATGGCGAATGCTCAGCTGATCCATCTGAAATAACTATGAATCGATTTTGTTGGCATATACGTGTCAACTTCTGATGTTGCCCAATGAATTTTGAAAGTAATAAATCTCAGGAAATGATGAACCATTCATCAATAGGTGAGATTTTTCATATAGAACCCCAGGGGGGAGGTAGATCTCCAGGGGGTATCGGACCGGGTACGGTGCCGGCCCGACGTGCGCGCAAAAGGCGATTTCAAAAGGGTGGCATGTCTCAAATAAGACGATTGAGACAGCAATCATACTGATCGCAGATATCTGTAAGCGTAACGGTATTAAGAAGCTTAACTACACAGGTGACCTCAGCGGGAACCTGTGTATGCACTGCTGGGTTTGCAGCACAGCTTGTCCGGGGGCATATCTTAAGACGAAGTTCCGATATATAGCGGATGAGGTTAATAAGATCCTGATAGGCGAGGAGGCTTCATTCCTGGTACGGGTGACGGTTACTGATCTCTATATTCGCAAGGGCCCTGGAACAACTTACAAGAAGAAAGGCTTTATCAAGCCTGGAGTATACACCATCATTGAGACCAGCGGTGAGTGGGGCAAGCTGAAGTCTGGAGCAGGATGGATATGCCTTGACTATGTAAATAGGGTTTAATTGCGACGGGCAGGCTGTAATGGCCTGCCCATAGTTTTTTTATTAACTATTGTGAAATAATTGACAGGGGGGTAATGCGATACCATTACATTAATGTATTTTTTCTGTTTTTTTGATTCAGGAACGTTTCTGTTGAAAGTTTTTTCATTGGTTAATGATACTTTTATATATAGGTATAACTGGATCAAGGTGAAAGGCATGGGGAGAGAATTCAGCGATGATTTCCGAATCATGATAGTTAAGCTCCATCTTGAGCAGGGAAGAAAAATTGTTCATTTGGCTAAAGAGTATGGAGTATCTGAAAGTACGATCGGTAGGTGGATTACAAAATACAGAAATACATTAGCCAAGGTTGGAAATAATAACCGATCTTTAAAAAAATAAGATGATTATCTCTTTATTAACATAATTTACAGAGGAAAAACACATGGGAATCATAAAAGCTTTTGCAGGGGCTGTAGGGGGCACACTGGCAGATCAATGGATTGATGCTTTTACAGCAGGCCCATTTGATGAGCACACAGTAGTAACTCCAGGGGCATTAATAACGAAGAACAATAATAGGGGATCTAATACAAAAAGCTCTGTTGGTGTTATCACAAATGGATCGAAAATATTCGTACCAGAGAATACTGCAGCTTTTATATTTAGTCAGTCCGGAATCGAAAATATCATTACTGAAGCAGGCGGATATGAGTACCAAGACGGCCAAGACAGCATTTTTTCAGGAGCAAGCTTTGGAGAAGCTGTTGTTGATCAGGCGATAGATCGATTTGGTAAGGGTGGCATAACTACAGACTATAAAAGAATTGCGTTTGTAAATTTAAGAGAAATAAGAAATATTCGGTTTGGAACAAAAGGTCCACAAGTTTATAACGACCTTTTCTACGGGACAGACCTAGAAATTAGGGGGTATGGATCATTTTCGGTTCAAGTAAAAGATCCTGAAGTGTTTATTAGAAATTTTGTTCCAGCTAACACTGACTATTATACGTTCGATGAGCCAAGAGTTATATCGCAATTGACATCAGAATTTTTGCAATCATTGATTGTAGTCTTAAACTCGCTGTCAGAAAAATATCGAATTTCTCAATTGCCCGCACATGCGAATGAAATATCCGAATTAATTATTCATGATGAGCACAATGCCGGAACATGGTTGGAACGATTCGGGTTTGAGCTAGGAAAAGTCGCGATTGAAAATATCGAATTGACCGATGATTCAAGGCAGTTAATCAAAGAGTACTCTGCAAATAAAATGAGAGTAAAAGCATATGATGACGTGAACCAACGTTCTGCAGATATCGCAGCACAGCAGCAAATTGCTGCAGGAGTCAAGAACCATGGGCTCGGTGATGGTGGCGGAGCTATATTAGGTATGAATATAGCTCAGGGTATGGTAAATGCTACTCAAAATTCTAATAGCTCTAATAATAGGTCTATAGAGGAACAAATTGAGTTAGTTAAAAAATTGAAAGAACTTGTTGATATAGGCGTATTAAGTGAAGAGGAATTCAATATCAAGAAAAAAGAAATAATGGGTTTATAAACTAATCTGTTTTGATAATAAGTTAATGTGTTAAAGGAGGCCTAGGATGAAGAAGATGCAGTGTGAATTGTGCGGAAGTACAGACTTTATGAAGCAAGATGGCGTATTTGTTTGTCAGTATTGCGGTGCAAAGTACTCCCCTGAAGAAGCCAAGAAAATGATGATTGAAGGAACTGTTGATGTTCAGGGTACTGTAAAAGTCGATAACAGTTCTTTTGTTCAGAAATATCTTGCAAATGCACGTAGAGCAAAGCAGAAAGAAGACTGGGAAGAAGTAGAAAAATACTACAATTTAGTCGAGCAGAATGATCCTTCCAACATCGAAGCTATATTCTATAGTGCTTATGGAAAAGCTAAGCTATCTATGGTTGATGGGGACAAGTATAAAAGAGGACAGATTTGCGATGTATTCTGCAATTCGATTTCTGTAATCGATGATAACTATGATGTTTCAAAATCTGAGGAGAATCTTGAGATAATTAAGCAGATGGATCTTGATCTTTGGATGATGTACGGAAGTAGTTTCGTTTATACACAGAGAACGCAAAATGGTAGCGTGGTAGGAGATGATAGAAACGAAACATATTTTATGTTCGCTAAAATGGCGTTTGCTTTCATCGACAGTTTACAGAATATCATCAAAGTAGATGACAAGATCGAATATTGGAAGATTATTTATAGTCACTACAAGTTCTTGGTATCAAACACAGGTCTAACTGTAGAAGCAAGGAACAAGAATAGGGAGAAAGCTTTAGAAATTGCAAATCAGATCCATGAAAAAGATCCTTCGTTCGAGGTTGAAGATATTCCTGTTGCAACAGCACCAGCTGGATGCTATGTTGCAACTGCTGTATATGGCTCATACGATTGTCCAGAAGTATGGACTCTTCGTAGATACAGAGACTATGATTTGGCTGAAACTTGGTACGGCAGGGCCTTCATTCATACCTACTATGCAATAAGTCCAACTCTCGTAAAATGGTTTGGCCACACCGATTGGTTTAAGAATATGTGGAAAGGAAAGCTCGACCGCATGGTTAAAGACCTTCAGGCAAAGGGCTATGAAGATACACCATACGAAGACAGAATTTGGTAAGCAAAACTGGCATACGAGCGTTATCACCTGCGAGGAACCCAAACCTCGCAGGTGTTTTTTGTGCGCTTTAGCTTGATGCTAACCACCGGCTATGCCGGTGAGGGTAAAAAGCTTTAGCTTCAAGAAAAATACCTCCAATGCTAACATGAGAGTGGCTACCAACCGCATCTCAGAGCAAAGGAGGTAATAAACTATGAGTAAAAATGATGGTATAAACAGTTTATCACATTCAAAATGGCGATGTCATTACCACATAGTATTCGCGCCGAAATACAGAAGACAAGCAATCTATGTATAGTAAGTATTGTTGTCAAGGAAAAATGATCAAAAGTAGATGAAACCATTGATTTCGAAATGCAAGGTAATGATATAATAAACAAAGTTACTTATTTTTCTTAAGAGGAGATAAGCATGCAAGCATTTATCAATGACAAGAAAAAAATAAAAACCATATTTCTGTCATGCCTTGCATTTATTCTGGTCACGCATTCTTACAGGTGGATGAACACCATGTACAGCCATGACTCGCTTCTTATCCTGCAGACAGACCGTGCGTGGCTGATTTCACTTGGCCGCATCTTCAATCCTGTCTATGTGTGGCTGCGCGGATCTTTTGTGGCACCGATGAACATCGGGATGCTGTCTACTGTTTACATCACCGTTTCTGCGGTGTTAATTATATATATCCTCAAGCTCAAGAAAAAGACGTCAATCATTCTTTGCTGCGGATTCCTTGCGACTTTTGAAACGATTGCATTTGTTAACGCAGTATTTCTTCTATCGCTCGATCTCGATATGCTGGCGCTTCTGCTCGCTGTTCTCGGGGCATATTTTTTTATCGGAGAGAAAAACCTGAAAAGGTATGCAGCCGGCATTGTATGTATCACTATCATGCTGGGACTTTTCCAGAGCTACATCGAAGCTGCTATTCTTCTGATCTGTTTAGAGATCCTGAGAGAGGCTCTTGAAGGCGGCGACGCAGGGAAACTCTTTATAAAAGGTCTCAGATGTGTGGGGCTCCTCATAATCAGCGGGATCCTGTACAGCATTTGCCTGAAGATCGTTATGGGATATACCGGTATAGCTCCCGCTACCAGCGGCAACGGACTGGCTAAAATGAGGGAGCTCACGATCCCGTACGCGATCTCGCTTGCCAGGGATGCATACAAGTTTACATTGAATTATCTGTTCAATGATTCGATGATCTATCATCGCAGGATATCTCGATGGGTGTACCGCTGTCTTGCGCTGACTACGATTTCCGGTATGACATGGATCGCAGTAAAAAGACGCCTGAACAAAGGCAATATCGCTCTTATAGTATTCTTGCTGCTGATCATGCCATTAGGCGGAAACTGTGTTTATGTATTGAGTCTGGGTCTTAAGCACAGTCTTATGAACTATGCATTTGTATTCTTCTCGATCATGGCGGTAATGGTTTATGATCTGCTTTGTACGCATACTGACAAAGCCACTTCAGCCGAGCCGGCTGAACCCCAGGGTCCGGGGGATAAAACGGCTCCGGTGCATGACGGAACCAGAAACTTAGCGTTTTACGTAAAGCTGGTGATACCTGTGCTTTGCTCGATCCTCATATTTAATCATATCCTGTTTGCAAACCAATGGTATACCAGGAATGACCTGTACTCACAGGCGGGTGTGTCATTCATGACACGGCTGATAACTGACATGGAAGAGGCCGAAGGATACGAGGTTGGTAAAACGCCTGTACTCATATTAGGTCATATAGACGACAGTCCGGCATCTTACACAGTAGAGGGATTTGAGATAGCGAGCGATCCTATGGTCGGAACAACACATCATCTGGCTTTCTCTTATTATCAGACATACATCTATTTTTTCCACTATATATTGGGTTACCCGATCAATATCGTACCTTTGAGGGATGTGACAAAATATCTGGATGATCCTGAAATCAATGCTATGCCGATCTATCCGGCAAAAGGATCAGTCAGTATGATAAACGGCGTACTCGCTATTCGTCTTTCGGAAGATCTCAGACCAGAAGAAATAAGATGGAACTATTAACAAACAACGAGAAAAAAATAAGCTTTGTGATACCTTCTTTGAACGAAGCAGAGTCCCTGCCCAAGCTCATAGACGGGATCCGCGCCAACGTACCTGATGGGTACCTGTACGAGATAATCATCGTGAACGACGGGGCTACCGATAACACCGAGGAAGTTATGCGCTGCATCGTGGATGCTGACCCGGCTGTCCATCTCATTTCCCATAGAAAGAATTTCGGTAAAGCCGCAGCTCTGGAAACAGGATTCCATGAATCGACAGGTGACATCATCATAACCATGGATGCGGATCTTCAGGATGACCCGGTTGAGATCTCCAGATTTATTGAGAAGCTTGACGAAGGATACGATCTTGTTTCCGGCTGGAAGAAAGATCGTCAGGATACTCTGGAAAAACGTCTGTCTTCCAGACTTTTCAATGCGCTTGTCTCACACCTGTCCGGTATCAGACTCCATGATTTCAACTGCGGTTTCAAAGCATACCGCAGAAGTGTTATAGAGTCCATTGATCTTTACGGGGACCTGCACCGCTACATTCCATGTCTTGCTGCACAAAAGGGATTCACGATCGCAGAGATCCCTGTTCATCACAATAAACGCCAATACGGCAGATCAAAATACGGATTTGAGAGATATCTCCATGGATTGTTTGATGCAATTACGGTACTCTTCCTGATGCGTTTCGAAGAGCAGCCGATGTACATGTTTGGCCGTTTAGGACTTTTAAGCGGATTAGTCGGTTTTATAATATGTTTATACCTGACTGTAAATTGGTTTATGGGAAACGCCATAGGACACAGACCGCTTTTGATGCTTGGTGTGCTGCTCCTTGTGGCAGGTTGTCAGCTTTTTTCTTTGGGGCTTCTGGGGGAGCTTATTGTCAAAGCAAATCATCAAAGGAAGTATGATGAAAGTCACATCAGAAACAAATTATGATCAGGCATATACATCAGGTAATTTGCGTAAGTATCAGTCATCAAACCCCCTGAAACGCCATCTTGTCTGCCGTATGCAGAATCTGATCATTGAACTTGCTGTCAGATGCTGCAGCTCCGATACCGTAAAAATACTTGATGCAGGATGCGGCGAAGGATTAAATGCAGCTTTGCTTGAGAAACGACTGCCCAATGCCTTTATCACACTGCTCGATGAGTCGGCAGGCGCTTTGGAGTATGCAAGATCCGTATGCTCCGGCAGATGTGATTTCCGGTGCGGTTCAGTAACAGGACTGCCATTTGGAGATAGAGAGTTCGATCTCGTGATATGCACGGAGGTGCTTGAACACCTGGAAAAACCGGAAACAGCACTGGATGAGCTTCTCAGAGTCTCAAAAGGTTTTGTTTTGATTAGTGTACCTGACGAGCCTTGGTTCCGTATAGGTAACATGATCACTCTGAAAAACGTAAAGAGACTGGGTGATCCTACGGATCATCTGAAACATTGGACATCACATGGATTCAGACGGTGGATAATGAGTTGCTCGGAAGGTTGGGAATCACATTTTTACCATTCATTTCCCTGGCAGTTTGTATTGCTGGAGCATGGCCGCAAATGAAATATAACAAGGATGACACATGCAAAACAAACCTATAAGACTCCTGATATGGGGCGGCGGACTAAACTTTCGGCGCGCATTGCCCTTACTTCGTTCCCGCGAACAGAGTGGTGAGATACAGATTGTCGGTGTCGTCGACCACATACGTCCTGAAAGCGGTTTGATAAACGGTTATCCCCATATCATGCCGAAGGATATCCCTGTGCAGGACTATGATTTTCTCCAGACATTTTCCCCAAAAAATAAGAGAGAAATTCGGGACGAGTACATGAAAATACCCGGAATAGATCGCGGGAAATTTATCGATCATGTTTTTCCTGAGCTTGACATGGAAAAATACGGACAATTAGTAAATGACCGTCCCACAATCTTTTCCTCATCCTGTTGGGGAGGCTTAATTTACTATCATCTGGGGATGGAATGCTTTTCACCGTTCAAAAACCTTTGGATCCATGAAACAGATTTCCTGAAGTTTCTGCATGACCCCAGAGGTTACATGGCTGAAGATCCTGTGCCGGATCATATGCGGAGAGCGCAAACAAAGCATGACGTAGACTTGTTCCCGGTATTCAGACTTGGTGATATTGCAATAAACTGCAACCACAGTCAGTCTATGGAAGAAGCGATCTCAGACTGGCTTCGACGCCGCAAGAGAATCAACTGGGACTTCACTCTTGCTCAGATGAATACCCGTATCCATAGCAGCGAAAGAGAGTTTAATCTTATCGATACTGTCGACCGTAAGATATGCATGGTTCCATATAAGACTACTGAACCATACTCGGTACAGATCCCTCAGAACGCAGATGAAGAGAGTATCTGGCGTATGAATGTCAATGCAACAGCATTCCCGTTCAATAATCCTATTGATATATATTCGCTGTTTTACGGAGAGTGGAAGGATAACCCATGCTATGACCATAAACATGCCTGACCGCGACGAACAGGCTCGGCTTGTGCGCTATGCTGTGGGCGGATTCAGCACGACTCTGCTTAATATCTTTCTCTTTTGGGTGCTTTCTTTTATTATGCCCGGATACCGGTCAGCAAATCTTATTGCAATTATCCTGACAAAGATCTACGGATATCTCATAAACAAACTTTTCGTGTTCCGGTCACGGCATCTTACGAACAGGAAGCTCGTCAGGGAGATCCTGACTTACATCGCATCCCGCGGCTTTACGGGTGTTGTAGACTACTTCGGACTGATCTTTCTGGTCTCTGTGATCAGACTGGCGCCATTCCCGGCAAAAGTGATCGTTCAGGGGATCGTTATAATCCTTAATTATGTTCTTGGAAAAATCATTGTGTTCAAACCTTGATTAAGTTAACGAAGAATGTGAATGATAAGAGACTGACAAATGTTTCCCGCTGATTATCCGAAACTCTGGCGGGAAGATTTTTTTGGAAATAACACCACATTTGAAGGACTGCGGGTATGATATAATTACATAAAAATGTAATTGATTACATTGTCCCCAAAAGGAGTATTTATAATGATGGATTTCAAGAAAGCTGCAAGTTTGATCCTTTCCGTTATGCTTGTTGCTTCTTTCTCTCAGGCTGCAGTCTTTGCTGATGAACCTGATAAAACTGATGGTGAAGCAGTATCACAGCAAGCAGTTTCTGCTTCCGGAGATTTGTTCGCTGGCGGAACAGGCACATCCGAAGATCCATTTCAAATTGAGACGGTTGAGCAACTTGACTGTATCAGAAATGATCTGAACGCACACTATGTCCTGAACAATGACCTGAGTTTCAATGCTGCAGATTTTTCGGAAAATGGACAATTCTTTAATGAGGGGAAAGGCTGGGATCCAATTGGCGATGAAAATGGTCCTTTTGCCGGGTTGTTAAATGGTCAGCAGTTCACTATATCAGGATTAGTTATTGGTTCAGACAACAGATATGAAGGACTCTTTGGATACGCATCAGGTGCAACCATTAATAATTTGGGTGTCAGCGTTGACCACAACGTTGTTACAACATCTGCTGATGCATATATCGGAGGAATAGTTGGTTATGGTAATAATGTATCCCTGGATGGCTGTTCATTTACCGGAACACTCACAACCAAGGTAATATCAACAACCGATACAGTTTCACATTATGTCGGAGGTATTGCGGGGTACATTGGATCAGGATCAATTATAAATTGCACATCTGATGGAAATATTACATCGGATGCCAAAAGCGGTCGCTTCGGCGGCATTGTCGGATATTCTGATTGCAGTATCAGCAGGTGCAGCAATAGCAGTAACATATCCTCGAATTGCGATAATGTGAAAGGGGATACTTATTATGGCGGTATTGCGGGATATGCATCAGTCATAAGCGATTCTCATAACAGTGGAACGATCAATGCGAGAGGAATTGTGGGAGGTATAGCTGGCAGTATAGCTGGCAGAACAACTAATACATGCACCAATTGTATAAATGAAGGGGACATAACTGCAACAACATCATCCAAAACAGATGGCGAAGTTGCAGCGGGCGGAATAGTCGCTGAAGGAAAAACGGATGCAGAAACGGATGCAGGATGTAATAATTGTCAGAACAGCGGAACGATAAGTGCAACAAGCTATGGCCAGGCTTCCAGGGCAGGCGGAATATCCGGACACGGCAACGTTTTCAACAGCGTTAACAGAGGTTCTGTAGTTGCAAATCAAACAAACAGCCCTTCTTCAGGATCAACTTTTGCGGGCGGCATATCAGCAGATGCAGGCAGTAAGGGAAAAGTACTTTTTTCTGAAAACTATGGAAGTGTAACGGTAAATACTGCCTATCTGGATGTCTATGCAGGAGGAATTACGGGGTTTGGAAACAAAGTACAAAAATCTTCAAATCACGCCTCAGTAGTCGGACGAACTCCCGATTCTACACTTTGCTGTGTAGGAGGTATTATCGGCGGGAGTAGTAATAAAGCGGTTTCTGAGGTAACGGAATCATATAATGAAGGCCATGTGGAAGGGCAATTTGCCGGTGGCATTTCTGGTAATAACGATTCTGATAATAAAAATCAAATAATAAGTATTATTAATTGCTATAACTTTGGAAAAGTTGACGGATCCAAAAGAGCCGGCGGAATAATCAGTGCAAATGGAGCTGACGGCCATATAAGCAATGTCTATAATATTGGCAATGTAAACAACCTGTCAGGTGCAGGGATTGCCGGCTATAATGTAGGAACTGTTAAGAATGCATATTATCTTGACAACTTACCAACAGGTGTAGGTAATGATAACTCTCTGGGAAAGAAGTTGTCTTCAGCACAAATGAAAAATGCTGCATCATTCTCCGGCTTTGACTTTGAGTCGATATGGACTATCAATGGATCCGGCAAATTTAAGTATCCGATGCTCAGAAATGTAATCAATGCTGAAAGCCAAAACAGCAATTCCGTTATTGATGATGAAACGGATCCTGCATCGGAACCGCAAGAACAGAACGCTAAGGATCAGGCGGATCGGGCTGCAGCAAAGCAAAAAGCGGATGCTGAAAGAGTGATGATCGCTCTTAATAACGGTATCATAGATCCATCACTGCCTAAGGTGAAGATCAGCAAGCCTAAGGCTGCCAGGAAGAGCATGACCGTAAAATGGAAGAAGCTGAGCAAGAAGCAGTTGAAAGCTGTTAAAGGGATCGAGGTTGAATACAGTCTGACATCGAACTTTCAGAAACCGATTTTCAGAAAGACCGGAAAGAAAAAGACTAATGTTAAAATAAAGAAACTGGTCTCAAAGAAGACCTACTACGTAAGAGTACATACATATGTGATAAGAAATGGAGTCAGGTATGTATCAAACTGGTCCGGTGCAAAGAAAGTGAAGATCAAATAAACTGATAAAAATGAATAATGTGAATTGAATAAATACTTGTCCGATTATAGTGTCTTTTTACTCTGGTTCATGCTAAAATTCCTATATCAGGCAGATGAAATTTCAGCCGTGAAGTTTGTGACAGGATATCTGCCACGCAGCTTTACGGCTTTTTTAGTCTTCAGCCGGGAGCGAAGCTCCGACAGGCCAGCCTGTCTGGATCCTGTATCGAAAAAAGTAAAGACGGTTGGCAGAATGAGAGCATCCATGAGGATAACAGTCAGATTAATTACAGTTGTTCTGTTTGCTGCAGCGATCATATTCTACGCTGCAGGTATTTCCTGTGCGCTTGATGCGGAAACTGAGCTGCCGGATAACGGACTGCCTGTTGTGATCATTGAGATAGACGAGACGGAAGGACATACGATCGAAGATATGAATGCCAGCAAAGACCATAGTGTGGAATGCTATGGAACGATGCAGATCAATGTACCGGAGGGATTTCAATACTGCGACCTTGATACTGTCCCGGAAAGTCTGGGACCGGTAGATCTTGAGTATATCCGCGGGCGCGGCAATTCGACGTGGAACGCAGAGAAAAAGCCATACAAGCTCAAATTAAAGAAAAAAACAGATATTTTTGGTCTTGGTAAAAATAAACATTGGGTACTTCTGGCAAATGCATTTGATACAACTGCATTTAAAAACAGACTGACTGGCTGGCTGGGAGATGAAATCGGACTTGACTTTACCCCGAGGGGAGTTTCTGTTGATGTCGTCATGATTGCCAGACGTGACGGGACAGAAATAAGCCGGGAATACCTCGGGAACTATTTATTCGCAGAACATCTCAGAATTGATGACAATCGAATAGAGATCCCTGAACTGACAGCGGAAAATACGGAACCGGAAGATATTACCGGCGGCTATCTGATCCAGAACGGAAGTCAGGTCAGTAATAGTTCTCCTGACAGATTCTATACTGATCGCGGGTATTGTCTGGCCAATGACACACCGACCTTTGATCCGGCCGATCCCGATTATACTAACGAAGTGCAGAAAGAATACATAAGAGCGCGTATCCAGGATATGGAAAATGCCATTTACGGTGAGGGTGTCGAGGACGAGACGGGAGATATCTTCACTAACACAAAAGGGATACGGTATAACGAATATATGGATATGGAGTCAGCAGCTAAGTACTGGCTGATCCAGGAGCTCTCGGCCAATGGTGATGCTTATAAAAGCGGAAGTGCGTATTTCTATAAAAAGCCGGACATCTTTGATGGATCCGGTCAGCAGACCGCAATGGGCAAGTTTTATTGGGGCCCGCTCTGGGATTTTGATATTGCCTGGGAAACTGATGATCCTGATAACAATGTAAAAGAGTTTAACATCTACGGGGAATGGATCATGGCGATGCTTTATGACGGGGATGAAAATGGTTTCCGTGAGACAGTGAAAAGAGTGTGGCCGCAGATCCGGGATAAAGCTCTTGAAGCGGTAGAAGAGGGCGGTCTGGCAGATCAATACTACATGGAATTGAAGGATTCCTATGCAGAGGACTACGAGATCTGGAAATACGTCATGGGCTATCCTTACATGCCTCGACCTGATTTTCAGGCGGCTGTCAGCATTCTGAAACGATGGACCATAAACAGGATCAGCTGGATTGATTCTCATATTATGGGTTATGCAGAGGACACATTCCCAAATCTTGATGAGATTGTATGTAAGATCAGTTATGTTGTGGATGGACGTATTGCCAGACGGGATTACTGGCGGAACGGATCATATATGCCTTTGTACAGCCCGGGTAACGAAGACAGTGGTTACGAGCCGGAGAAAGAGGGATGTGTTTTTACCGGCTGGTTGCTGGAAGACGGAAGCAGTGCAGGGCAGGGAGTGCTTGTTACGAAGGATATTACCCTGACAGCTCAATTTGTCAATGATGATCAGGCAACACACGCGGAAGACCTGCAGTTCAGGAAGGACGAAGAATGGTGTAATATTGACCTGACCAGATACTTTGACAGCAAATATTCTGTCATCCCTTCTGATGCGCAGGAAAAGAAAATAACCTGGAGCTCATCCGATGAAAGTATCGCATCGGTGGATAAAAACGGACGAGTGATGCTATATGGAACCGGAACTGTTATTATCACAGGCACGCTGAAGAACGGGATAAAGAGCTCCTATGAGCTTGCGATCACCAGCGGGGCGCAGCCTGTACTGGAGAACATGGAAATCACTCCGGAGGAAATCACTCTTAATGTGGGAGAGCATAAACACATAGATGCGGCAATAGTTCCGAAACTGTCATTTATAGACGAGATCTGGTTTTCGTCTGAGGATATCAATATTGCTTCAGTTGATATGAGTGGTGTTGTGACCGGCCTGACTGCCGGAAGTACAAAGGTCAAAGTTGAAGCTGAACATTATGATGAAAATACAGGTAAAGAAATCAAAGTGAAAAAATACTGTAATGTTACAGTCATCTCTGGAGCAGAACCTGATCCGCCGCTGCAACCGGATCAGGATACGCAGCAGATCAGCATTCAGGGAGCTGATGTCATTTTTTCATCATCTGTGTTTACCTATAACGGTAAAATCCAGAAGCCGGTGATCAAAAGTATCGGGGGCAGATCTCTTGAAGAAGGCGTGGACTATACTTCCGAATGGTCTGACGCATCATTCGTGAATGCCGGAACCTATACAGTTAATATAACAGGGAAAGGAAATTATACAGGAACTGCAGAGGCAGCTTATACGATAAACAGAGCCGATAACCCTATAGCGGTCAAAGGCAAAACCGCCAGAGTGAAATACAGGAAGCTCAGGAAAAAGACTCAATTCCTGGCATATAACAAGGTGATGAGGTTTACCGTGAAGCCGAAAGGTACCGTGGTATATCAGCTTTATTCTGTAAAGAAGGGCAACAGGAGTTTCCGAAAGAAATTCATAATCAATAAAACTACCGGACAAGTGACAGCAAAGAAAGGTCTGAAGAAGGGTACTTATAAGGTAACGGTCGGAATCAAAGCAGCAGGGGACTCCAACTATAAGGAATCAGCTGTGGAGAAAGTAACCTTTAAGGTTCGGATAAAATAAACAGCGGTCATCAACTGAATAGGGGGTCATCTTTTCCATCGCAATGATATTGATTGAAGATTCTGCATACATTATAATTATATAGATGCG
This sequence comes from uncultured Eubacteriales bacterium, assembly GCA_902786855.1. Lineage (GTDB taxonomy): Bacteria > Bacillota > Clostridia > Peptostreptococcales > Anaerovoracaceae > Crickella. The sequence goes on from CADAEH010000005.1 coordinate 15,851, forward strand.
GACTAAATAAAAAGGTACAGATAATGACCGGAAAGCAATTGCCCAGTGAAACTGTTTTAGATGAAAACATATTATACAAATATTGAATCAAATAACAGAGGCTTCAGATTGAACCTGAAAGAATTGTGGGAATACAGAGATCTGGTCCTCTTGCTTACGAATAAAACTTTTACCCTATCCTATAAACAGACTGTGCTTGGACCTGCATGGATCATAATCAGTCCGATGCTTTCGAGTTTGATGTATATCGTCATTTTCGGAATCATTGCAGGTATAAGTACGAATGGTATTCCACAGGTGCTGTTTTATCTGTGCAGCACGACTTTCTGGACGCTTTTTGCAGCCAGTCTGACATCTAACGCATATACATTCCTCAACAATGCACACATTTTCGGCAAGGTGTATTTCCCAAGAATCGCTGTGCCTGTGTCCAATGTCCTCGTCAATCTCATTAAGTTTGCTATTCAGATGATCATTGTAGTCGGACTGATCATATATTATACATGCAAAGGTGAAGTGGACCCGGTCTGGTATCTATGGCCGCTTCTGCCATTTATTCTGATACACATCAGCGTGATGGGCATGAGTTTTGGAGTCATAGTATCCAGCCTCACAACGAAATACCGAGATCTCTCTATTCTTGTATCATTCATTATGCAGTTGTGGATGTATGGTACTCCGGTCGTATATCCTCTGTCGCAGCTGGCTGATGGAAGTCTGATAAAGAAAATCATCATGTATAATCCAATGACGGCACCGATGGAATTGTTCAGATATATTATGACCGGGAAGGGAGATGTCATGCCGGGATACTGCGCAGCAAGCGTTGCTTTGACGTTTGTTTGCACGCTCGTCGGGATCATAGTATTCAACCATGTAGAAAAAACATTCATGGATACAGTTTGATGAAGCAGAAAGAGACAGCCGTTATAATGAGCGGCGTAAGTAAAAAATACAGATACGGGCAGATAGGAGCAGGAACACTGCAGGGAGACCTGAAAGAATGGTATCAGAGAAAAAAGAATGCCCGTGACAAGGATGAAAAAGCCGCAGATGCACCTTATTCGATCGGCGATACTTTTTATGCACTGAAAGATATAAACCTCACGATCAAAAGAGGTGAAACACTCGGAATAATAGGAAAGAACGGTGCAGGCAAGAGTACCCTCCTGAAACTTCTGAGCCGGATAACAGCTCCGTCTGAAGGCAATATAAAAATATACGGCAGAGTGGCATCGATGCTTGAGGTCGGTACAGGCTTTCACGGCGAATTGACCGGCCGCGAAAACATATATCTGAACGGAGCTATATTAGGTATGAACCGTGCCGAGATAACAGAGAAAATCGAAGACATCATCGAATTTTCCGAAGTCGGTGATTTCATAGATACTCCGGTAAAGCGGTATTCCAGCGGAATGTATGTCAAACTTGGATTTGCTGTGGCTGCTCATCTTGACAGTGAGATCATGATCATGGATGAGGTCCTCGCTGTCGGAGATATGGAATTTCAGCACAAGTGCCTTGACAGAATGAAAGCAGCAGCAAAAAAAGAGGGCAAAACGGTCCTGTACGTAAGCCACAATATGCACACGATCAGAAGACTGTGTGACAGGTGCATCGTTCTGGATAAGGGAAAGCTGGTTTTCGACGGAGATGTGGACAAGGCGACAGCCATCTATCTCGGTGCGGAAGATATCCAGCAGATCCGGTATGAATTCGATGCTGACTACAGGCCTTACGATGAATATATCAGACTTAACAAACGGTTCAGCATGGATGTTCTCGAGGTATTGGATACACAGCTCCCGGAATATGATGAAGGAGACATACCGCATCTCAGACTTACATGCACATCGCTGCAGCAATTCGCGAATGTAGGGTTCCGGTTCGAGTTCTGGTATCAGGACGGAACAAAAGTAGGAACAATGCTTTCAGGAAAAGCGACTGAAATAAGAAAAGGGCAGAATGTTCTTGAACTCAGACCGGATCTGACACACCTTACACCGGGACAGTACAGAGCAGATCTCGTGGCATATCTGTACGACAGCGATGGGAATGAGGACATACTTGACGGAGTTTACCCGGGGTTTGCTTTTTCTATAAGAAACAAGCTGGATGAACGGCATTATCTTGACTGGCATCATCAGTATTGGGGCCATATACGTCTTCACGATATGACAGTAAACAGATGGCAGTAGTAAGCAGGAGAGAGGAATGGAACTAAAGGAACTGCAAAAAATAGAAATTGATATGCTCAAGGCAGTAACCGATCTTTGCGATAGTAATGGCCTGACATATTATCTTTATTGCGGAACTTTGCTTGGTGCAGTTCGTCATCAAGGCTTTATCCCTTGGGATGATGATATAGATATTGCAATGCCATTGAAGGATTATCGGAAATTCCTTAAACTCAGTGAAAAATTACCGGAGCCTTATGTGATTCAGTATCCCGGAAGCACCAGAGGATACTATCGGAACTGGGCCAGGGTGTTTGCTGATGGAACGACATTTATGGATCGGATACTTGTGGGGAAAGGCGTAACTGAATTCGGCATGCATCAGGGCTTTTTTCTGGATATCTATCCTATGATAGGAGCTGCAAAATCCGAAACAGGTCAGAAGATTCAAAGAGGACTTCTGCATATCGCAAGAGAATTGCGACGGACCGAATATTTCAGAGTAAGCGGAGTAAAAGTTAAGAAAAGACACAAAGTTGTAGCAATTTTTCCTTACGCGGTAAGGAAAAATCTCAGTCTGCTATGCCTCAGGGCGGCCATGTTTGATCCTGACAAAAGCGATATGATTGGGACAATTGATGACGCACCGTTCAGAGGTAAATACCAGTATGATGACTGGAAGGCTCTGAAAAAAGCACCTTTTGAAGAACTCGAATTCTGGATTCCAAGGAGATATGATAAAGTGCTTACAATTATGTATGGAGATTACATGAAATTGCCGACGGAAGAGAAACGAACCGGTCATGCCAATGAAAAAACGATGATCATAGATGCAGATCGGGATTACAGAGAATATCAGGAAGCAAAGATATGAAAACAGTAATTACATATGGCGTCTTCGACCTTTTTCATGATGGACACCGCAGCTTGCTGGAGCGGGCCAGAGCACTTGGAGATAAGCTGATCGTAGGTGTGACTACAGATCAGTATGCATATCAGCGCGGCAAGATGTGTCTGGTAGATCCAATCGAAAAAAGGATCGAAAATGTTAAAAAAAGCGGTTTTGCCGATGAAATAATAATAGAAGACCATCACGGTCAGAAGGTCGAAGATATCAGCAGATATCATGTCGATATTTTTGCGATAGGCGATGACTGGCTGGGAAAATTTGAATATCTGGAAAACATGTGTCAGGTGATCTACCTTAAACGGACTCCTGACATCTCTTCAACGTTGCTAAGGTACAGCAAGTATCCGTTTCTGAAAATCGGGATAATTGGCAGCGGAAGAGTAGCCGGAAGGTTTATGAGGGAAGCCGGTTACATCCGTGAGATCCAGGTCCCTTGTGTTTATAATCCGCGCCTTGACAATTCAGAAAGTCTGCGCAGATTTCTGGAGAGTCATACATCGGTTATGAAAGTAAGGACTCTCGACAAACTCTTTGATCAGACAGACGCTGTATATATTGCGTCACCTCATGAAACACATTTTGGATATGCAAAAGAAGCATTAAAAGCAGGGAAGCATGTCCTTTGCGAGAAACCTATGGCTTTCAGCAGGGAAGAGGCTGAGGAATTGTTTGAGATCGCAGAAGCCAATGATCTGGTTCTGATGGAGGGTATAAAGACAGCGTATTGCCCGGGCTTTGTAAAACTGATATCAATTGCGAAGAGCGGCCTCATCGGTGAGATCGTTAATATAGAAAGCTGTTTTACCAGACTCACTCCGCCGGGGCTCAGAGAATGGACAGATCTCAGATACGGCGGCAGCTTTACAGAGCTGGGAAGCTATATCCTGCTTCCGATCGTAAAATTACTGGGAACAGAGGATCTTGAATGGAATTTCAGATCAATGCTCAACGAGAACGGTCTTGATATTTTTACCAGACTTGAAGTCAGTAAGGGGGATATCATAGCAGCAGGGAGATGCGGCATCGGAGCAAAATCTGAGGGGCAATTGATCATCAGCGGAACCAAGGGATATATCCTGACTGAAGCTCCATGGTGGAAAACCACTTATTTTGAGATACGGGGTGAAGATCCTAATTACAGGAAGAGATTCACAGCAGATTTTGAGGGCGATGGGATGAGATACGAAATCGCAGATCTGCTGTACCGCGTTCAGGGACATGAAGGAAGAGAGTTCAAACTGAAGAAAGAAGAGTCTGTTTTTATGGCAGAAGTTTTTGGCTCATTCCTGAAAGGAAGAACGGAAAATGCGGTATGAGATTCGCCAGCTGCTTGAACATGGCATGAGTGTAGACAGAGAAACGGGTTTGCTTTATTCAGAACCCGGTTTTGCGGTCAATGCGGTTCCCGTCAGACTTCCTGCAGGATCCTGCATAAGGACCATCGATAAAACATTGAAATATCGCTGTTTCTATTACAGCCCTGAAATAGATGATAAGCTGATTTACACATACTGTTATCCGCCTGATGCGAACTGGACCACGTACATACCTGAGAAAACCGAAGATATTATGAGATCCGGCTGCAGATCTGTGGCTGAGGAATGTTTCATCAGGATATCGGTCAGAGATAAGGATATCGATCCGCACAGTACATTTAACGATGTGTTTTATATCGAGAAGGGAGAGTTTCACAGAAGCACACCGGGATGGCTGACAAAAGAGGCTGAGAGTACTTGCGCGAGAGCAGAAGCCGTGCGTCGCGATGGCGATGCTGTGTTTTTGTTGCTCACTGATTCACATTATTCCACCGGATGCATATGGGATGATACGGTTCTAAGTCTGAAAACCGTAGCGAACAAGCTGATGCCTGACGGTATCGTTTGTTTAGGAGACTTAACAGACGGAATGCTCTCATTCAGGCATACAAAAGGGATCACGGAAGATATCCTGAATGATCTGAAACAGATATGCAGCCCGCTTTATATATGTCTGGGTAATCATGATCTCAACTATTTCAAGGGTAATCCTGAAAGGATGACTAGGCAGACGGGAGCCAGACTGATCCTGGGAGATGAGCAGCTGTGGTACTTCAGAGATATACCGGACAGAAAACTCAGAATGATATTTCTTGATTCTTTCGATCCTGAAAGAAACGAGAGATATGGGTTCGATGAACAGGAAATCATATGGCTGAGGAAAGTCTTGAGAAAAACCCCTAAGGGATATAAAGTCCTGGTTTTCTCACATTTAACGCCGCTTCCGGAAAACCATGTGTGGAGCACTGACATTTTGAACAGCAGCAAAGCCATGCATGCATTAGAAGATTTCAGCAAGAAAAAAAAGAACTCAGTCATAGGATGGATCTATGGACATAACCATGCAGATCAGGTTATTTCATACAGAGATTTTCCTCTGATCAGTATCGGTTGCTGCAAACTGGAAGCCTTTAATGAACATAAACCAGAAGACGCAGTAACATATACAAGGAAAAAAGGCACCGGAACACAGGAACTCTGGGATATATTGCTGGTGCATAGCGATGGCAGTATGGATCTGATAAGATTTGGCGCGGGAAAAGACCGCCACATCGCATAAGGAGACAGGTATAATGATCAGTCTGAATGATGATATGCTGCGTCAGCTGCAAATGGTAGAGCTGGAACTTCTGATAGAAGTGGACAGAATATGCAGAAAATGCGGTATTAGTTACAATATAATAGCCGGAACGATGCTGGGGGCTTACAGGCATAAAGGATTCATTCCATGGGATGACGATGCTGATGTTGCAATGCTCAGAAACGAATATGAGCGATTCAGGGAAGCCTGCAGAAGCGAACTCGATGAGACAAGATTCTATTTTCAGGACCATACGTGTACGCCCGGGTACAGATGGGGATATGGTAAGCTGCGCAGAAAAAACACTCTGTTTCTCAGAGAATACCAGGAACACATGCCATATGAGCAGGGTGTATTCATAGATATATTTCCGCTTGATGCGATCCCGCAGAGCCAGATAGGAAGAAGCATAATGAATTTCAGATGTTTCTGCATACGTAAACTGCTTTGGTCAAAGGTAGGAAAAGTTGCTGACAGAAGTTCTTTCAAACGATGTGTTTTCACCTTGATGGACTGTGTACCTGAAAAAAATGTTCTCGCCAGACTGGATAAGATGATCGAAAAGGCCAGGAGTAAGGAGACCGACTGGGTCAGGATACTTACCTTCCCAACGCCAAACACCAAGTGGGGATACCGAAGAAGATGGTATGAAGGAAACAGGGAAATTGTATTCGAGGGATACACTTTTCCCGGTGTCACGGATCCGGATGACTATCTTAGCTTTAAATTCGGTGAATATATGAAACTTCCTCCGGAAGGAGAGAGAAAAGCACATCCGGTATCGGATATCAGGCTCCTGGTTCCGGAATTCATGAAGGAAAAAAGTAATGACAGATGAAACCACACAATTCATAAAACTTCTGCAGAACGGAAAAATCGCCGTATTCGGGACCGGTTATGTAGCAGGACTTCTTTGGCATGCGCTGGAAAAGCATGATCTGACAGACAGAGTCTGCTGTTTTGCTGTATCGGAGCCTTCGGGAACCCGGTATCGCGGTCTGCCTGTGATCACAGGCGAAGAACTTGCAGAGTATCCGGAACTTACGGTATTACTCGCAGTTCATAAAGGCGTTGCCTCAGAACTGAAAACGCAGCTTGGAGACAGGGCTGTCTGGGTCTACCCATATCTGCATGAAATGATATTCGGTGAATCTCTGCAGGATAACATCAGGATCCCCTGCAAGACACTGCTGAAAAAGCAGGACAGACATAACAACTGGATCACATTCCGTTATCTGGCTGCAAAAGAATATATGGAAGACAGGCAGGGCCCTGCTGCGGATATATATGTGAAATGCATGAGCGCTCATTGCGGCAAGCTGACCGCCCTGAGACGCTATGAGATGATGACTGCGCTTGCAGATGATATAAGAGTTAACGGGTGGGATGACAGCTATCCGGTTCTGATCGATGAGAACGGCAGAGTGATCGATGGCCTTCACCGCATTGCTTGCGCCTGTGCAGCCGGCATACAGACGATCACCTGCAATGTATTTGCGGCATCGGATGATTTTGATGTGATTTTCAGAGATACCAACCGCCTTCCGGAACATGTGCTGGGAGGACTCGACCTGACAGAAGAAGAAACTCGAATGCTTGAGGATGCAAAGACTGAACTGACCGGTATTGCATCAGAAGAGCCGGAAATCAGTGTGATCATTCCGGTATACAATATCGGAGAGTATCTGGACATCTGTATGGAAACCATCAGAGACCAGTCTTTCCCTGATATGGAGATCCTTCTTATCAATGACGGTTCGACAGATGACTCTGCACAACGATGCAGAGAGTGGGCGCGAAGAGACTTAAGAATAAGGTTTACAGATAAAAAGAACGAAGGTGTCGCAGTATCGAGGAATCTCGGTGTGAGCATGGCCAGAGGCAAGTACATAGCCTTTGTGGATCCGGATGACTGGCTTGATCTTACCTATATGGAAAAGCTGCACGATGCACTGGAAAAATCCGGCGGCTCTTTCGCTGAATGCGATCTGTGGAGATATAATGGGCGCACCGGGAAAAAAATACACAGAAGATGCGGCAGCAGAGCGGGACTTGCTTATACCTTCAGGGAGCATATGAAATACGGACCGACTGCAACCTATAAGTCAATGAGCAGACGGGATCTGTGGACAAAGTATGATATACGAATGCCGGATGTATCCTTTGAGTCACCTGCTATTTATGCGCTTGTCCTGGCCCTGAGCGGTAATGTCATAAGTGTGGAAGAACCGCTGTACTATTACAGAAGGTTCCGTGAAAATTCTTTGATTGAGACCGGGTATGCCTCAAAAGACGGAAAACCTGATCTGACTCTGGGCGTTTCAGCAATGGAATACCTGATAGAACAGTTCAGGAGATGCGGTATATATGACGAGTTTTCGGACACACTTGAGGGAGTAGTAAAGTACAGACTCAGTGATATACTTGCGATGCAGTTTCACAGAAGAAGCCCGGAAGAGTTCAGAGAAATCGTGCGCAATTACAGGACATTTTTAAGCAGGATGTTCCCGGATGGACTTAACGGTACTTATGTTACGTGGGGCGGGTATAATCTGGCCAAAATACTGGCTCATATGGACTGGCTGCATGATCCGTCATGCAGATTCAGTTTCTCCAGCTTCATCTCGGTTACCGGCGATGGAGATCCGGACTGTGAGCCGTTAATGCATAAAAACAAATATCGGGAAATAATGCTTGAGAGGGAGCGCCTCTGTACGATATGGGAAACGGTAGAGAGTATCAAGCCGGACTATATTTTTATCGATCTTCTCGAAGAACGTTTCGATGTGGTGCTTCAGAACGGCAGGTTTTATACTGCAAGTGATGCGTGGGAAGGCAGGATCATCAGTGACGCAGCCATCGATGATGCTGAGAAGGCAGAGAAAGTGGCAAGAAGCAGCAGTTTCGGGATGGAACTGTGGGAAAGATCCGCCGGGCGCTTCATACAGAAACTCAGACAATTGTCTCCGAAAACAAAAATAATCATAGTTGAAAACTATCTCAGCGTGAGACACGGCGACGTATATGAACAGCAGGAATTCAGTGACGCGGACCATATCCGCAGACAGAATGACCTTCTGCGCATATACTACAGATATCTGGAGAAGTTATGCCCGGAAGCTCCGGTAATAAGACCTTCGGGAGACAAACTGTATTTCACAGATGACAGATATGAATACGGAGCGATCCCATCACATCTGAATGAGGTCATCAATCAGAAAATTGCAGAAAACATACAAGCAGTTATAAGGGAAAACAGATGAGAGATTTACGTAAAGCTGTACTGAACTGGTATTCGTTCGATCATGGAAACAGAGCCCTGGCTATGGGTCCTGATGCAGAAATATTCGCGGAACTGATGGAAAGCAGAGGCCTGGAAACAGACCTTGCACCGGAAGAAAACGTCAAATATGATTATATTGCAGCTGTTGATCTGCTTGAGCATTCAAGTGAAGAGCCGGAGCAGATTTTAAAAGGACTGCATGAATTACTCACAGATGAAGGCGTTCTCCTGATCTGCTGCAGAAACCGGTTCGGCATTAATTATCTGTGCGGTGGCATAGATGATATCGTAAAAACTCCAATGCAGGGCATCCGGGGAGAGGTGCATGGACTTATGGCACCGATGCAGATGAGGAATATCCTGCAGAAGGCTGGTTTTGCAGATCAGTACACATATTACATGATGCCTTATGCTGATTTTGTACAGGCAGTATATACGGACGCACATCTTCCGAAGGATAGTATCCGGGACCGGGTATTCACATATGATCTGTACAGAAGTCCGTTTCTGGCTGCAGAAGATGATCTCTACGATGATATCGTACGTGAGAATATGCTGACTCATACTGCGAACGTTTTCCTGGTAGAATGCCGTAAAACGAAAGCAGCTGCAGTGAAACGGGTCGTATATGCTGCTCTTTCCACAGACAGGGGACCGGAGCATGGATTCGCTACGATCCTGTATTCTGATGGCACTGCCTGTAAAAAGGTTCTCTGGCCTGAGGGAAGAAAGAACCTGCAGAGATTATATGAAAATCTGGAGGCATTGAAAAAGAGAGGCATACCTGTCGTAGATCAGAAACTGACAGAGAAAGGTATAGAAATGCCTCTTATAACGGATCCACAGCTGATGGAATACCTCAGAAAGCAGATCCTTAATGAAGATAAGGACGCATTTATCGGGGTGTTTCGTCAGATAGAGGAGGACATACTTGCATCTTCCGATACAGGCAGTATTTCTGAGGAAGAGGCAGAGACTCGCTGGGGCATACCGGCAGGACAGCTGGGAACAATTCTGAAAACAGGCTATATTGACATGATTCCTTTGAACGGCTTTTTTACAGACGGACGGATCGTGTACTATGATCAGGAATTTATTCTTCAGAATTGCCCGCTCCGATACATAATGTTCAGAGCGATCCTGTATACATGGATCCATATCCCTGAAGCAGGAAAAATAATCGATATAAATGAAATAAAAGAACTGTTTGGACTTAATGGCCTGTGGGATCGCTTCTTTATATATGAACAAAGTTTCACAGAAGAAAACAGAAACCGTATAAAATACAGAAAAATATATGATTGCGCAATTATTGATCGTGCAGATATACAGAAGAGAGCTGCCGGTCTGGCTGCCGGGACGGTCATTTCACGCGTTCAGAAGGTGCAGCTTGAGCTTCTGAAGCAGGTCGACAGTATATGCCGGAAAAATGGGATCAGGTATATGGCTGTACATGGTACACTGCTCGGTGCGATTCGTCACAAAGGCTTTATCCCGTGGGATGATGATGTTGATATAGCAATGCTCAGAGAAGACTATGAAAAATTCATCCGGGTATGTGACGAACAATTGAGTGATGATTACTTCCTACAGACACCTGAGAGTGATCCGACCTGCTTTTACGGAGGTTACTGTAAACTCCGTGACAGCAGAACATCTGCTACAGAATACAAAAACGCAGGGAAAGACTGCAACCAGGGCATATGGATCGATATTCTTCCACTGGATCACTGTCCGAAGGATGAACAGAAGCGTCGTGATCTTCAGAAAAAGATCACATTCTGGCAGAGGATACGGATGGCTCATCTCTATAAACACTGGACGAATGTTCTGTGGGACGTGAGAGGCGGAGAGGTCAGCCTTTACTACATCCTCAGAAAAGGCATATCACAGGAGATCCCTTTGCGTAAACTAAAGGCTCTGTTCCAAAGCTGTACTCCGGAAGGTTACAGATCGATCCTGGCAAATTATTACGGAGACCGTGTAAACAGAAACTTTTATCCTGAGACGGAGTGCTCAGATCTGATAGAAATGCCTTTTGAGGACATGCAGATAATGGTTCCTGCAGCTTATGACAAATGGCTCAGACGGCGTTATGGTGATCGCTATATGGAGATGCCGGCTGCAAACCAGCGATACAGTCATTCAGGCGTCACATTTGACCCGGATACGCCGTTTACAGAGAAAATCAAGGAGAATCAATAATGAAAGGGGAGCAGAAGCCTTATCAGATCGGATTGCTCATGGGAGTGTTCGACATGTTTCATATAGGACACCTGAATCTGATCAGAAGAGCGAAAGAACGGTGCGAATACCTGAGAGTGGGTGTTCTGAGCGATGAACTTGTAAAAAAATTCAAAGATAAATATCCTGTGATCCCTTTAGATGAGAGAATGGAGATCCTGGAAGCTATACGCTATGTAGACGAAGTGGTGGAAATCAATGATGATCCATCCCGGATAATAGAGTGGAACCGGCGACCGTTTGACTGCTTTTTTTCCGGAGATGACTATAGGGGCAATACGTATTGGGACTGGGAACAGGGAGAACTCAGAAAACTTGGTGCAGATATTGAATTCTTCCCATATACGCAGAAGCAGAGCACAACGAAAATACGTAAAAAATTAGAAAAAGACGGTGAGTGAGAGATGAAGACAACAATCGTAACGGGAGGAGCCGGATTTATAGGCTCGAACCTGTGCAGAAGGCTGCATGAAGAAGGCGATCATGTGATATGCATCGATAATCTCAGTTCAGGTTCTGAGAAAAATGTCAGGGATCTGCAGGGAAGCAGCAGATTTAAGTTGATCGTACATGACGTAACGGACCCGATAGATCTTAAAGCTGACAGGATCTATCATCTGGCATGTCCGGCAAGCCCTGTGTATTACCAGAAAGATCCGATCGCGACATCGAAGACGCTTTTTATGGGGTCTTTGAATATGCTTGAAGTGGCGAAGGCAAACAGAGCCAGAATACTGCTGGCAAGTACGAGCGAGATATACGGCGAGCCTTTGATTCATCCGCAAATAGAAGAGTACCGCGGCAATGTGGAACCGAATGGTATCAGGTCCTGCTATGACGAGGGAAAGCGTATGGCAGAGTCCTTATTCTTTGACTACCATAGAATACATGGCATTGAGATTCGTGTGGTGCGTATATTTAATACATATGGCCCCGGAATGCTTCCTAACGATGGACGTGTCGTTTCAAACTTCATAGTTCAGGCACTTCAGGAAAAAGATCTGACCATTTATGGTGATGGATCTCAGACAAGAAGCCTGTGCTTTGTTGATGATACGGTTGAGGCCCTGATCAGGATGATGGAAGCACCAGATATAACAGGACCTGTCAATATAGGAAATGATCATGAGCTCTCAGTAAAAGAAATTGCAGAACATATCATAAAGCTGACAGGCTCTTCTTCCAGAATGATCGCACTTCCACTTCCTGAAGACGATCCGACGCGCAGAAGACCTGATATCACGAAAGCCAGAAAGATACTGGGCTGGGAACCATCTGTATCGGTAGACGAGGGACTCAGCAAAACTATAGATTACTTCAGAGAGCTGGTTTTGTAAGGAGACATGAGAATGATCAAAGTAACGGTTGTAATACCTGTCTATAATGTAGAGGCGTACCTGCCTGCTTGTCTTGACAGTGTGCTTGGGCAGAGCCTTGAAGAAATCGAAATCATTTGCATCGATGATGCTTCGCCGGACAGATGCGGTGCTATTCTGGACGAGTATGCAGAAAAAGATAAAAGAGTGAAAGTCATACATCTTCCTGAAAATCATAAGCAGGGCTATGGCCGTAACAGAGGGGAAGAAGCTGCCCGGGGCAAATATATATATTTTCTGGACTCTGATGACATGATCACCGGTACAGCGCTTGAAGAAATGTATGAGATCGCAGAGGCGGACAAGCTCGATGGGATCATATTTGACTCTCAGGTACTGTATGAATCAGAAGAGCTCAGAAAGAAGCATCATCTGGCATATCCGCCAAAACGCAGCGGACACTATGAAGATGCAGTTATGACAGGGTCTGATCTGCTGGACGCTTTTGTGGCACAGAAAGAATGGAATGTTTATGTTCAGCGTCAGTTCTGGAGACGGGAGTACCTTCAGGAGAATGATATCTATTCTACGGAAGGAATAGAACATGAAGACGAAATTTTTTCTTTCAAGGCCATGCTGCTGGCAGAACGCATGAGATATGTGCCAAAAGACTGGTTTATTCGCAGATATCGTGAAGGCTCTGTCATGACCAGAGGATATACAGATGATGATTTTCACGGGTACTTCATATGTTTCCGTGAAATGATCGATTTTGCAGAAAAATACGGCAAAAAAAGCGATGGCGCTCTGGAAAACATCTATCACATGTATGAGCGTATGCTTGCACTTTATCCACAGTTCTCTGCACAGGAGGATCCTCTTTCATGGTTCAGGACAGAAGAGGAAAAGAGAGCTTATAGGTTTTTCGCCTATGAACAGGATCTGAATGATCATTATCGTTCGTCGATCAACAAGATGAATCGGCTCGTGCCGCTTGATACTAAGATCTGGATCTATGGAGCAGGAGCAATAGGAGTCAGAGTTTGCCGCAGGTTTTTACGGGACGGAAATCAGGTCCGGGGATTCCTGGTCACAAACATCAGCGGTAATTCCGAAAAGCTGTTTGGTCTGCCTGTAATCGAGCAGGCACAGGCAGATATCGGGGAAGATGAACTGGTAATTGTTGCAGTGAACAATAAACTGAAGCCTGAGATATGCAGTCTGCTGGAAAAACGAGGGGTTAAATTCGCTGAATATCCAACATGGAGATAATATGACCGAAGTTGAATATGTAATTGCCGGATTCGATGAAAAATTTCATACTTTTAAGGAAAGCAAGATAGTATTGCACGGATCCCGTGAATATGCAGAAGCCATCATAGACCGTTTTCACAGCAGTTATCATTTCACCGGAGTTATGAGCAAAGACCCTATAGAAGGTGAGTGTTTTCATGGACTCAGGGTTCTGCGCGAAGAAGACATCCCACAGCTGGACATAGACATGATCATTCTGACTGAACGTGTCAAATACGCTGAAGCGGTGTACATGTCAATCAGCAGGATATGCAAAGAAAATGGTATTCTTCTGTACAACATGTATGGTCTTGATGAGCATAAAGTTCATGCAGAAATAGAAGCGTGCGAATACAAAAGTGCCAGGGGCTGGGAAGAAATATGCCGCCCTTATGATGTGATTGCCTTTGAGGTGGTTGACACTTTAAGTGTTATTGTTGGGTCAAAATGGTATGAACAGGATGAGACTATACGTCCTGTCTTTCAGGAATTGCTCCCGTGGCTGTTAGCAGAGGGCAAAGATATACAACTGAGTCTGCGTAAATCCAGCCCGGAGGAAAAGCAGATCACCATACTCAGGGAGTCCGGACTGATCCCTGACCTTGATAGCCGGCTGATCAGACGACAGGGCGAAGATCTGTCGTTCAGGACTCTCGTAGAAAACAATGCCGGAAAAAAGATTCTCTATATAGGTTCCGGTCTGGTAAATGAGTGTATCCTGCCACGCTGCTATGGTATAGATACTTACAGATATGTTACACCGTTTTTTGACTGTTTTGCGCCGATACCCGGTGATGAATATGATCGGATCGCATTTTCTGAGAACCTCAGGGAACAAGTCATTTCCGCTATCATGGAAGCGGATGTGGTATCGTTTGACATTTTTGACACGCTCATTCAGCGTATGACTCTGATCCCGACAGATGTCTATCTTATTGTTGAAAATAAAGCGAAAGCGAAAGGACTGCCTGCAGACCATTTTGCGCAGATGCGTCTGGAAACAGAAAGAGAACTGAGTCTTCCGAATATTTATGAAATATATGATGCACTGGAACGCAAATGCGGGTGGAGCTCAGAAGAAAGAAGAAAAATGATCGATCTGGAACTGGCTACAGAACGTCTGGTGATCCATCCCAGAACGGAGATCACAGAGCTTCTGAAGTTTGCTGCTGCGCAGAAAAAAACAGTAGTACTTACGAGTGATATGTATCTACCGGAGACTGTTCTCAGGCAAATACTTGCAGATAACGGAATCGAAGGCTACAGTGAGCTATTCGTTTCCTGCGATATCCGAAAATCAAAATACGATGGACTCTATGAAAAGCTGGGGTCTCTTTGTACTGATAAAGAAAGAATACTGCATATCGGTAACGACATACAGGCAGACGGAACCTGCTGCGATAAATATGGTATCAAAAGTATGATTCTTCCTTCAGCCCTGGCGATGGCCTGTGCCGGCAACTGGCGCAGAAGTGTTGAGTGTGCTGAATCCCTTATGGAAAGATGCCTTGTCGGGATGAGCATTGCAGAGATGTTCAGAGATCCGTTCTGTAATCCGAATCTGAAGGAGCTGCCTTCGGAGGAGAGGCTGCGCAGGTTTGCCGCAGGAGTAACAGGACCGTTGGTGACAGGATATATGACCTGGCTTATCCATGAACTCAGGAAGGCCGCATTCGATAAGGTGCTGTTTCTGGCCAGAGATGGTTACATGCCTGAGAGGATCTACCGGAAAATCCAGCTGGAGCCTCCTTTGCCTGAGTCCGTCTATTTTTATGCGAACAGACATGCAGCTTTCCTGACATGTGCTGACGAGAGAACAGCAATGGAATGGGTCGCATATGTAGGAAAATGGTCCGGTCTGAAAGGACTTGATATCCTGAAAAAAATATACTGTATGGATGACAAGGATATAATCCCTCCATATGAAGGAGAAACAGCAGAAGAACTGTTGATGAGAAATATGCCCGGGATCAGGAAAATCGCAGCTGCAGCAAGAACCGGATATAAAGCCTATGCAGATCAATGCGGACTGAAGGAAGGAAAATCATATGCTGTTGTTGATTTCATCGCAACAGGATCAACACAGATGTATCTGGATAAGAGCCTTCCGATGGAGTTTAAAGGTTTTTATTTTGGAAATTATGAAGAAAACAGATGCGAGATACAGGATTATTTAAGAGGTGATAATCCAACTCTTCTTTCGAATTATATTGAGCTGGAATCGTTTTTCTCCGCTCCGGAGCCTTCCATCGAACGTATAGCAACAGATGGCACAGTTGAGTTTCAACAGGAGGTGCGTACTGATCAGGAAATCGAAGACCTGAAGTATGTACTTGACAGATCAGAGAAATTTGCCGGAACATTTTTTGAACTGTTTTACGAGGAGGGAGAATTCATAAGACCTGTTATTACAGAAGAAATGTTTGCAGCGGATGGTTATCATTGGGTGCAGCAGAATGCCTATGATGACTGGCTGAAGAAGCAGATCCAGACAAGAAAGTGGAAGGGCGGAAGAAAATGATCAAACATTACAAGACAATCAGATCCTCTTTAAAAGAAAAGAACATCTACATCTGGGATGTCGGCATCAGATGTATACAAGTGTTTTCGCACCTTGCATGCCGCGGCATACGTGTCAAAGGATTTGTAACAAATTTCGATGAATATGTTGGCAATACTATCTGCGCACTGCCTGTCATCTCACCTGAGGAGTTTGCAGCAGATGAAAATGGGATCATAATCGTTCATGATGCCGTGGGTCCCGGAACATTCAGTCTGGTTTGCGGATACGGAGCTGCATTCAGATACAGCGATGCCATGCAAATCAACGAGGACCTAGAGGGTGCAGAGTTTTATCTGTATGGGACAGGGGCGCATGCCTGGAAGATAATAAAGGATCTTAAAAACCGTGATATGATTCTTAAGGCCTTCATTGAGAGCAACCCGGACTGCGCCGGAAAGATTCTGGATATACCGGTTATTACCCCCGGTGATCTTTCTCCTGCCGGACATGCAACAGTGATCATTTCTTCCGAATCTCAGAGGTGGAGCCTGGAAATGCTTGAGACATTGTGCAGGAATGGATTCAAAGGTGATGTTTATGTCAGCGAATTGCTTCCATTCTCAGACAGATGGGGCCTGGACCCTTTTTTGATGCTTGACCTGGTGGCGCGTGAACAGAGAAAACTGTTTCTTTGTTGTGAGGAAGAACTCGGCAGCGAATGGCTTCATTCCATGCTTGAGCTGTATGGATTCAGTTATACCCGGGAAGTGTGCTATGAAGGATCGGAGCAGCGGGGTCTTGAAGATATATGGTCATTGGCAGAGGAAGATCCGGAACAGAGTGCACTGCTGATTTTTGCGCTGGATCCGGGAAGAAGAGCAGATATCATAGAAGCTGCAAAAGAGATCGGATTTACAGAAGAAGGCAGAAATTATTCAGGTATACAGGAATGTTGTTATAACAGAGCACATCTGGCAGGCCCGCTTTTATATGAAGTAGATAAAAGGTTAGTGTTCAGTCTGGATTATTCGCCTGTTGGCGGAATACCCGGGTGGGCCATATATGGAAACGAGGAAAAGGCAACAAAGAAAATTCTTGTGCTTGGAGGAAGTACTTCATCTGAAGTATATATTCCGGAAAACTGGGTATCAAGGTTACAAAGGCTATGCACGGAGCATGGTTTCCATACAGCTGTATATAATGGGGCTTATGAGGGGAATATGGCCATCGATGAACTCATCAGACTGACAAGAGGCCTGCAGACCATAAGACCCGATATCGTGATAAGTATGAGCGGTCTGAATGATCTGAAGCCTGCACTCAACAAGTTTGAAAAACATTATGGCGAAAATGAGGTTGAACACTGGCGGAGAATCGAGCTATACATGAAAGAAATGACTGAAGCTGAAGGCGCGGCTTTTTTCGCTTTCATGCAGCCGATCAACAACTGTATGAGAGCATCATCGCTTGATGAAGCTCTGATGTTTATTCAGGAGGGACATTTCAACAGAAAAACAAGCAGTATGGATCTCGTTTCCTCAGATGACTTTTACTGCAATATGATCGATCGTTTTCATCACAGACCGGGAATGTTCATTGACTCATCCCACTATTCCGGACCCGGTCATGAGGAGATAGCGAAATACGTATTTGAAATAATAAAAGGAGCATTGGCTTAATGTACATACTTGGAATATCAGCTCTATATCATGATTCTGCCGCAGCCTTGATACAGGACGGTCAGATCATCTCAGCTGCACAGGAAGAGCGGTTTACAAGAGTTAAAATGGACAAGACGATCCCGCACAATGCCATAAGGTACTGCCTGAAGGAGGCAGGGATCGATGCTGCAGAGCTGGATGCGGTTGTTTATTACGACGATCCCGCACTGACTCTGCACAGGTATACATCGAATATCAAAGCGGCAGCAGACGATACTGAAGATCTGATCCGTTTTAGTTTTGATTCCATTTTCAAACAGAAACTCTGGATAGAAAGGCTTCTCAGAAATAGTATGGGGAGACTGGGAAAAGAGGACAAGCTCTATGTTACCAGGCATCATCTGTCTCACGCTGCTTCAGCTTTCTATCCTTCACCGTTCGATAAAGCCGCTGTTTTGACGATAGATGGAGTCGGTGAATGGGATACTACAACGATAGGTTACGGATCCGGAAATGATCTTACACTTCTCAAAAAACTGGAATATCCGCATTCGCTGGGATTGCTTTACAGTGCTTTCACGTACTTTTGCGGGTTCCGCGTGAATTTCGGCGATTACAAGCTGATGGGCCTGGCTCCATATGGTGAACCGGTTTACGCTGATCTTATCCGGGAAAAACTGATCCACATCAAACCCGACGGGTCGTTCAGGCTTGGACTTGAATACTTTGATTTCCAATATGGACGAGCCATGACGAATGAAGCTTTCGCGCAGCTGTTCGGAGGAGAAAGACGACTTCCTGAAGGGCGTATCACAAAAAGAGAAATGGATATGGCGGCATCGGTACAGGCAGTGACTGAGGAAGTGGTCATGAAACTTGCCAAAACAGCAAAGGCGCTGACCGGTGCGGATAAACTTGTTATGGCCGGCGGAGTTGCGCTGAACTGTGTTGCGAACGGGCGCCTTTTAAAAAGCGGTCTGTTCGATGATATCTGGGTACAGCCTGCTGCCGGAGATGCCGGCGGAGCTTTAGGTGCGGCACTGGCATTCTATCATCTGCATATCAGAGGTGAACGACCGATGAGGGCAGATGGCAGAGACCTTCAGCAGGGCTCTTTTCTCGGACCTGCTTATTCCGGCGAGGAGATAAGAGCTTATCTCGATAAGGAAGAGATCCCGTATCATCATTTCTCAAGCCACAGTCATCTGATGGATCATATCGCGGAAATGCTGGATGATCAGAAAGTTATTGGCGTGTTTGCAGGAAGAATGGAATATGGACCGAGAGCTCTGGGCCATCGCAGTATAATTGCAGACCCGAGATCTGAGTACATGCAATCCAGACTGAATCTCAGTATTAAATACAGAGAGTCATTCAGACCTTTTGCGCCGGCGGTATTACAGGAAAGAAGCGCTGATTATTTTGATTTACCACAATCAAAATGTGATCTGCCGTACATGCTGATATGTGCGGATGTTCTTGACCGGGAAGATCTCGGATTTGATATGCGCGAGAAACTCAGCCGTGACAATGACATGCTGGCGATCGTAAACAGAAAAAGGTCCGGCATACCTGCTGTTACTCATGTAGATTACAGTGCAAGAGTACAGACTGTAGATCAGGAAACAAATCCGTTCTTTCATTCGATCATCAAGGCATTTGAGAAGAAAACGGGATGCGGAGTGGTGATCAACACTTCGTTCAATGTCAGAGGGGAACCGATCGTATGTTCTCCGGAAGATGCGTATCATTGCTTCATGAATACAGAGATGGATATATTGGTGCTGCAGGATTGTGTTCTGTATAAGGACGAACAGCCACAGCTGCAAAAGAGGAGGGATCGTTATGAACCAGACTAATAATAAGGATACTTTCTTTCAGGACGGGGCAGCGGATATGAATACATCCGAAATGATTTACGCCTATCATTTTGACACTTTGCGGGAAATGAGAGCACTTCTGTCACAAAGACTGCAGACAAAAATGACTGATGAAGAGATCTTTGAGGCAGTAAAAACAGCTTTCAGGAACAAGTCTGCGGCAGGTACTGCCACCGGTCCTTCCGGAGATATCGTAGACTATATTTACGAGATGTGAAATCTGAAAATGATATTCACTTTCAGTTAGAAAAACACAAATTCACAGTAATAAGAGATTTACCACGAATGAATATTAACGGACGGGACTACTCTGCTGATGTCCCGCAGATAAAGTGCAGAAACTATAAAGAAGACGGCATAGACAGAATCATTGTGCATTCAGGAAGATTCCATGCAGATGATGTTTTTTGTGTTGCCATGGTCTTGATGTGCTACCCGGACGCAAATGTATTACGTGTAGCATCAGTTGCTGATGAGTACAGCCATGACCCACACACCATTGTTGCAGATATAGGGTCCGGCAAGTACGATCATCATCAGCCTGACGCAGAGCGGAGGGCAGACGGAAACTTGTATGCCGCCTGTGGTCTTGTCTTCAGGGACTTCAAACATATTTTGTTCAACGGTGATCCCGGCGCGGCAGATACTTTTGAGAGAGAGTATATCATTCCGGTTGAGATCGCCGACAATGGGGGCACAGAGAACCCGTTGTCACTTGCGGTATCTGCTTTCAACCCAACATGGGATTCAGATAAGAACCGTGACGAAATGTTTGCAAAAGCTGTGATATTTGTTCAGTCAGTTATAGAGAGAGCGATAGTGCAGCTTGATGCAGAGATAAGAGCCCATGGCAAGGTAATGAAGGCTTTAGGCGATTCAGACGGCAGAATTGTGTTACTTCCGGAGTATATGCCCTGGCGGAATACTCTGATAGACAGCAGTGCTTTATTCGTAGTCTATCCATCCAAAGGATCCTGGAATCTTCATGCGGTCCCGGCAAAAAAGAGCAGCAAAAGCCCAAAGAAAAAGCTTCCGGAAGAGTGGATCTGTAAAAGACCGGAAAACTGCATTTTCGTTCATCCTCAGTTGTTTGTTGCTGCTTTCACGACAGAATCTGCGGCACTGGATGCAGCAAATCTTGCAGCAGGAAAATAAGACAAGAAACTGATATTATTGCAGTTTTATGTTTGCAAATGAACAATCGATCTTTTTTTTGTGCTATACTAATAACAATCAAACATTTCTTTTATATGGCGGTTTATAAAACACAGAAAAGAGGTGGGGTATTATTATGGCATTATACTTAAAAGATATTTTTGCCGCCATCGCTGTCGTTTTCAATGCGATCCCGATGGCCATGTTCTCACTTTCCTACGGATTTGCTGCATTTCCGACTGCCCTCGGATTTATTGTCGGCGGTCTCGGCATGGCTCTGACACATCAGATAGCGCCGATTTCTCTGCAGGCAGAAAGTATCGTCCTTGCCGGAACTATCAGCAATGACCGTAATGAGAGACTGAACATCATTTTCTACAGTGGTATTGTGATGGCGATCATGGGCTTCTGTGGTGTGCTTACTAAGACCATGGATTTTATCGGACCGTGTATCCTCAGCGCTATGCTGGCAGGCGTAGGACTGATGCTTGCGAAAGCAGGTTTCGACATGATAAAGCAGAACAGATTTGTCTCTGCATTTTCCATAGCATCAGCACTGATTGTCTATTTTGCTACTAACGATCTGATCTGGACTATAGCTGTCTCAGTAATTCTCAGTACCATCGCACATCTCATCAGAGCAAGAGTCACTGGTGACAAAGGAAGTACTCTGGAAGTTGATATGAGTAAGGAAAAACTCATTCCACTGAAACTGACAGTCAATCCGCATATCATACGGAGCGTCCTTGCAGTCTGTACTCTTCAGATCGGCGGAAATATTGCTTACGCCACTATCACAGCCGGAATAGCCGGCGAAACGGCTAATGTCGATGCGATCACTGTATATTCCGGTCTTGCTGACTCAGCAAGCGCTTTCTTCGGAGGCGGTCCTGTCGAGGCTATCATCAGTGGTACTGCAGCTGCACCTCATCCGCTGCTTGCAGGCTTGCTGCTTGTAGCAATAGTATCTGCGATATTCCTGACAAAGACGATCACAAGAATAGCCAAATACATTCCTGCAGAAACAATTTCCGGCTTCCTCTTCGTGCTTGGTGCTTTCGCAGTTTTCCCGGGTGATGCAGCGTCGGCTCTTGCTGAAGACCCAGTAGTCGGAGGCTGTGTCATCATCGTCACAAGCTTCTCAGATCCGTTCATAGGAATGGTTTCAGGTCTTGCACTCAAGTATGGGATCATGTTCCTCGGCGGAATGTGATCATAGCCAATACCTGAATAAAACAAGTCTTATATAAAACATTCATTTGAAAATTCCCGTCAGGGGCTTAACATCAAGCCGTTGGCGGGTGTTTTTTTCAATTATTCTCGGATATAATTAAAAGAAGTTGAAACAGTTCAGAAATCTGGTCTGTATTATTGATTATGAATTTATGAAAGGGATGGAGGTACTGCTGTATGCTGAACGTATTTTGTAAGAAACCCCTTTATGAAGTAACGCAGACAATGGCTAAAGTAGCTATGGGCGTCGAAAAAGCAGAATTGGTGATAAAGAATGCAAAGCTCGTAAATGTATGCACTGCTGAGATACAGGAGGGGATAGATGTAGCTGTTACGCAGGGGCGTATAGCTCTGGTCGGTGATGCCTCGCACTGCATAGGTGATGATACTAAGATAATAGATGCATCAGGACAATACATCGCTCCGGGCTTCATGGATGCACATATCCATGTTGAATCAGCGATGATAAGCGTAGGGGAATATGCAAAAGCTGTCGTCCCGCATGGTACTACAGGTATATTTATGGATCCTCACGAGATATGTAATGTCTGCGGTCCGGAAGGCGTAAGAGCTATGATTGACGATGGGATGAGAGTCCCTCTGAAAGCTATGTCCAACGTTCCTTCCTGTGTTCCTGCTGTAGCAGGCTTCGAGGATACGGGATCTCACATCGGTCCGGAAGAAGTACGTGAGATGATGACATGGAAAGGGATCCTGGGCCTCGGAGAAATGATGAGTTTCCCTAATGTGCTCAGCGCTGAACCGAATATCCATGGAGAGCTTGCAGAGACCCTGAAGGCTGATCAGATGATAACCGGTCACTTTTCAGTTCCTGATGTAGGAGCAGGTCTCAATGCATATATTGCATCCGGTGTAAGGTGCTGCCATGAATCCACCCGTGCTGTGGATGTGCTTGAGAAAATGAGACATGGAATGTATGCTCTGATGCGTTATGGCAGTGCATGGCACGATATGCCAGTAATAATACGGGCGATACTTGATAATAATGTTGATGACCGTTTTGCATGTCTGATCTCAGATGATACACATCCGGATACACTTATCAGTGACGGGCACCTTGATCACATAGTACGCTGTGCTGTAAAAGAAGGTCTCGATCCTGTAAAAGCAATACAATATGTGACCATCAATCCTGCGACATGCTTCCATATGGATCACGAAATGGGAAGTATCAGCCCGGGCAAGTGTGCTGATATAGTTTTCTTTGATGACCTTAATGATATTCGCATCACAAGGACTATCATTGATGGTGATGTAGTTGCTGAAAACGGAAACATGACAGTGGATATCGGAAAGGCAGATTTCCCTGAATTTGTCTATGATACCATGCATGTGGGACAGACAATCACTCCTGACAGCTTTAAGATCGCTGCTCCTGGCGGGAAGGACAGTGTTAAGACACGCGTGATCGAGATAATACCTAACAAGGTCGGAAATTATGAGCGCATTATGGATCTTAAGGTGAAAGACGGTTTTGTTCAGCCGGATCCGGATAATGATGTAATGAAGATGGTTGTATTCGAACGCCATCACGAAACGGGTACAAAAGGCGCAGGATTCCTGAAAGGCTTTGGATTCGGGAAGGGGGCAATGGCACAGACTGTCGCTCATGACGCCCATAATCTGCTTGTAGCAGGTACAAATGATGAGGATATGGCATTGGCTGCAAACACTCTTATCGAATGTGGCGGGGGAATGTGTGCTGTTGCTGATGGTAAGGTGCTGGCACTTGTACCGCTTCCGATAGCCGGTCTTATGAACGATCTGCCGGCAGAGGAAATGGCAGACTTGATCAGTAAGCTTGATGATGCCTGGAAGGAGATGGGATGCGCTATCAATTCACCGTATATGACGATGGCCCTGATACCGCTTGCATGCCTTCCGGAACTGAGACTTACCAACAGAGGTCTTGTAGACTGCAGATCATTCCAGTTTGTTGATCTGTTTGTTGAATGAGATAAGTATAAAAATGCATCAGAAAAAAGTGCGATGGGTAAAATATCTATTCCTGTAAGAAGAGTATTTTTAAATAAAAAGGCGTGCAGAAGAGAAGCAAAAAGAATCATCTCAGAAGGTCTGATTGATGGTATGGATGAAATGCAGCTGGCGCGTGAGATATATTTTCACGCGCTGGCCTTCTACTTCTGTGAAAAAACGGGCTTGTTTCCGGTAATAAAAAAACACGCAGACCCGATCGATCTGCGTGATGATGGAGACAATATAGTCAGTCAGCGGATATTTGACCTGTTTTGGCATGTACCGGAAAAATGGGTAAAGAGACGATAATACCTCAAAGAAGCATTCAGAGGCCGAATATCAGGCTTTTACAAGCTTGCCTGAACGAAGCTCAAGCGCTTTGTCGACTATGCGGTATGCAGTCTCTGCCTTGCTGAGTATTCCGAGCTCTATCATATCGTCAGCTGTGATCAGAGTGACGACATTGGTATCGACCTGAAAACCTGCACCTTCTGTTCTGAGACTGTTGGCACATATCATGTCGAGTGACTTTCGTTTGAGCTTGGAGCGGGAATTTTCTATGAGATTTTCTGTTTCCATGGCAAAGCCACATATGACCTGATCAGGCCTTCGTATTTTTGCCACATCAGCCAGAATGTCAGATGTACGCTTTAGCAGGATGGACATATCTCCGTCCTGCTTTTTGATTTTATGATCAGCAACTTCCAGCGGTGTATAATCCGCAACAGCTGCAGCCTTGAATATCATATCAACTGAAGGGGCATACTCCAGAACTGCGTCATGCATATCCTGTGAGCTGACAACATCGACTCTTTTAACACCAAAAGGCGCATCAAGTGAAGTCCGTCCGCTTACAAGGATAACTTCAGCACCTCTCATGCGGCAGACCCTTGCCAGAGCATAGCCCATCTTGCCACTGGAATGATTGGTGATATATCTAACCGGATCGATCGCTTCCTGCGTCGGACCTGCTGTTACGAGAACTTTGAGTCCGTTCATATCCTTCTTAAAAGCAATGGTATCCAGTATATGCTCAAGCAGAACATCATGTTCAGGCATTTTTCCTTTGCCCTCATCACCGCATGCGAGAAGTCCTGAATCAGGTTCGATGATCTTTATGCCATAGTCTGCAAGTCTTTCAAGATTAGCCTGCGTTGCCGGGTTCTCATACATTGCTGTATTCATAGCCGGAGCGACAAGCTTAGGACACTTTGCAGCCAGAAATACAGTAGTAAGCATGTCATCTGCGATACCGTTTGCTGCTTTCGCTATGAAGTTTGCAGTTGCCGGTGCGATGATCATAAGATCAGCGGCCTTAGCCAGCGAAATATGTTTAACATCATATTCAAAATGTTTTTCAAACATATCTACGATGCATCTGTTTCCGCTGCGGGTCTCGAAAGTGAGAGGGGTGATGAATTCTGCAGCATGTTCGGTCATTATCACATGGACATTGGCATTTTGCTTTTTCAGAGCACTGATAAGATAAACAGCTTTGTAAGCAGCAATGCCTCCGGTAACTCCGAGTACGATTGTTTTTCCTTTGAGCATGTTAGCACCTCCGCATGCTAATACTTATTGTTTACTGACTAATTGTACAACAACCGGACAGTATAATCAAAGAAATGAAAAACCCGGTGATATCTCACCGGGTTATCACATGTAGTTAGATTACGAATCCGGGATTAGTTGCCCCAGAATGATGTGACCTGACCATAAACGATCATAGCCATGAAGATAGGTCCGATCCACTTGATACAGAAATCAAACAGTCCTCTTGACTTGAAATTGGAACCTCTTTCGATTTCATCATCGACATAGTGAGGAACGATCCAACCAATGAGGATAGCCATGATGAGTCCTGTCAGAGGCATCAGGATACCTTCAGCAAGAGCATCCCATACATCGAGTACGTCAGGCTGTCCGAGCAGGTGGAACCATGCAACTGTAGGAGCTGCACCAAGGCAGTCGAGAGTTGTCAGTGCGTTACCAACGAGTGCCCATGCGCCCATTGCCATTGTAACTCCGAATCTGTTAGCTGACTTTCCGGCTTTGATCCTGCTGTCAAGGATAGCAGAGATACCACCCTCCATCATACCGATGGATGAAGACAGAGCTGCGAAGAATACGAGGAGCCAGAACAGGAAACCGAACAGCTTGCCGCCGGTAAGGTTGTTGAATACTGTCTGCATGGAGATGAACAGGAGTCCAGGACCAGCACCAGGCTCGATTCCGTAAGCTGTGCATGCAGGCATGATAGCCATACCGGCAAGAACAGCAACGCAGGAGTCACCGATTGTGATAAATACTGCATCCTTCTCAAGGTTCTCTTTTCTGTCAAGATATGAACCGTAAGCGATGAGACAACCGGAAGCGAGTGACAGTGAGAAGAACATC
This sequence comes from uncultured Eubacteriales bacterium, assembly GCA_902786855.1. GTDB lineage: Bacteria > Bacillota > Clostridia > Peptostreptococcales > Anaerovoracaceae > Crickella. The sequence goes on from CADAEH010000005.1 coordinate 42,517, forward strand.
TGACCGCCAGCCAGCTTGACTGTGTCGAAGAATCCCTTAGCAGAGTTCATTCCGTCGAAATGAGGCTTGAAGAGGAAGGACAGACCTTCACCAGCTCCAGGCAGTGTGCAGGATCTGATAACGATGATGACCAGCATTACGAAGAGTGCAGGCATAGCTACCTTGCAGAACTTTTCAATACCGCCGGAAACTCCGCCGAGTACGATTACTACTGTAAGAACCAGGAATATGATCATCCAGATCAGCGCTGCTCCGCCATTGCTGAGAAGTGATGCTTCGAAGAATGCGCCAGGATCGATCTCTTTTCCGCCAAATGCCATGACAGAGTATACGAGATACTTCATGATGTATCCACCGAATGTGCAGTAGAACGCAATCAGGAAGAACGGAACTGCTGTCTGCAGAACACCGTTGAACTTGAATGCGTGGTGAATCTCGTCGTAGGCTTCGATAGCAGCCTTCTGAGACTTACGACCGATAGCGATCTCAGAAAGAACCAGAGGATATCCAACTGTTACGCAGAGTATTACGTAGATGAGAAGGAAAGCAAATCCTCCGCCGAGTCCCATCTTGTAAGGGAAAGACCACAGGTTACCAAGACCTACTGCGGATCCAAGTGCGGCCATAAGGAATCCGAAATTCGAATTAAATTGACCTTTACTTTGTTCCATAATAAATACCTCCTATATGTGATGTCAATATGAATTAGTTGTTCACAATTTCATCACATTTTACAAAATATACATTAAATAATTGTAAAGATCAACAGAAAAAAAGGAGATATGTCATATGACATACCTCCCTGATTGTTTATGGTCTGTCGCCTTTCCGCCATCCTTTTTCATACTCATAGTGAGCTGGCTTATCGACTACCCACACCTGTACAGTTTCATCCCAGGCGTCTTTGACCAGAATGTTCTTTGTGCCGTATTCAGCATCATGATGAACTGTCTTGGTCTTGGTGACAGGAACATCCTTGTAGATCGGCTTTCCGTCTGCATCAACTTCCCCGGTATCGACCCTTTCATTTTCGGTGTATTCAACGGTCTCATCCCAGGCATCTTTGATCAGGTATTTTTCCTGTTTGTACTCAGCATCATGATGTACTGTTTTGTTCTCATAGTGGCCTTTTTCAGGAATCAGAACTTTGTGTTTTTCTCTTTCCTTATCCCACTGAGCACGTTTTTTCCTGAGAGCTTCTTCTTTTTCTTTCTTTATGCGCTCCGGACTCTTATAAACTGAAAGTCCTGTCTCAGTTCCCTTGGTGTAGTAATTGCCGCCGAGACTGATAACATTTTCCGGCTGTGAAGGATATGTACCTGTACAGGCCTTAGGGATCTGACTTATTATCTTGCCCCAGAGTTTGGCAGCGACCCATGAAAGGTCAGACATCTCGACGTTCTGGTCAGTACCGATCCAGAGAGCTGCAGCATATGAAGGAGTGAATCCATCGAACCATACATCATATCTGTCATCTGTGGTTCCGGTCTTACCGCCGGTCTTCACTTCATTTATGGAGTATCCGTTAGCTTTAACTACAGACTGAAGTACGTCAGTCATAATGAATGCTACGCCTTCATTTATAGCTTCTGTCTGAGTGGATTTACTCTCGAGTAAAACTTCACCATTACGATCGAGTACCTTTGTATAACATATAGGTGTATTGAGCTGTCCTTTGGCAGGGAATGCAGAATATGCAAGTGCCATTTCTAAAGGCTCTACACCCTGGACCATGGCACCGAGTGCGAGTGCAGCAGGGTTCATGTCATTGGCATACTGGCTCTCATCTCTGATAGCAGTAGTGATGCCGAACTTTTCAAGCATATCCATAGAATAATCTGATCCAATCTGAAGCTGCAGCTTGACAGCACAGGTATTGATCGATTTCTGGATAGCAGTCTTGAACGTGTTTGCTCCGGAGAATGTTCTTGTGACGTTTGCCGGCCAGTCTCGGTTCTCAATATGAGTTTTCTCATCCTCGATAGTTGTGTGGACAGTTACATAATCACCCCAGCCCTTAATGCCTTGTTTGTCGATACCAAAATCGATATACGGCCATTTCTTTCCATCAGCTGCCAGCTCATAACTTCTCTGCAGGGCTGCACCGTATACAGCGAGCGGCTTGATGGATGATCCAGGCTGACGGGCATTTAATGCTCTGTTCAGAAGCTTCTGACCTCTGAATGTACGTCCGCCGACCATTGCTTTGACCTCGCCTGTACCGACACCTACGATGACCATAGCACCCTGAGGCTGCAGTGTCTTCGTAGCCAGTGAATATGCCTCATCAGTGATAGTCAGGCTGTCATCGCCCTTTATCATATAACCATCATAATCAGTGAAGTAGTCTGCCGATATTACGAGGTTGCCGTTGCTGTCCAGCGACTTGTAATTAGGAGGAATATTTATAAAACCTCCCTGTATAGAGTATACCTGATTATCAATAACAACATAATAGTTCTTGAATTCAAGACTGTAATCAACTCCGTCTGCGACCTGCGTCTCATAAATATTCAGATCATGATTCTTCATGATCGTCACAGATCCATCGCTGTTGATATCTACTGCATCTCCAGAGATGGTGAAGTTGCCGTTTTCATCGAAGAAGTTATCGTAGTTATAAAGCGCGATCTCATCCTCGTTATTGAGCATGTTGCCGTTCTCATCAGTCTTGTTTATAGCAGAGATCTCAGGGAAGTTTTCGGAATTCTTGAACTCTTCTGCTATTACATTCTGAGCCTGGCTGTCCATGGTGGAGTATATTTTAAGGCCTTTTGTATACACTGTACGTTCAGCATCGGCATACTCCATACCGTATTTATCCATAAGATCGCTGATTATTGTGTCTACCAGATACTCATGATAATAGGAATAGTTTCCGTTACCTGATGAGATGGTAGGGTTGATAAATGTGTTGAGCGATTTATCTACAGCGGCTGAATACTGACTTTCATTTATAAACCCCTGATCTTTCATCAACTTGAGTGTGAGATCACGGCGTGCTCTTGCTGCATCATTAGTTACGATGGTATCAGGATCTTTCTGCACGATCTTGGCATCAGTTCCGGCCTGATAATTACCATCAACGATCTTGAGCAGCGCATAATCTTCAGGAGCCTGAGGCAGCGCAGCAAGAGCTGCACATTCAAGAAGATCAAGATCCTTTACTTCCTTTGAAAAATAAGTACGTGCTGCTGCATCAACACCATAGCATCCATAACCAAGATATATTGAATTAAGATATGCCTCAATGATCTGCTCTTTAGTAAGTGCTCTCTCTATTTTGCTTGCATAGTGCATCTCGACGATCTTTCTTCGGATACTTCGAACACTCTTGATATCTGACAGGTATACATTCCTTGCCAGCTGCTGAGTGATGGTAGAAGTACCACTGATACGTCCTCCGCCGCCAAATGAAGAGAGTATGGCACCAAACATACGAGTCCAGTTAAAACCATGATGCTTCCAGAATGTCTTATCCTCAATAGCTATGAAAGAATTGATAAGGTCCTCAGGCATCTGTTCATACTTGACTACCTGCCTGTTCTGGGTATAGAAGACGCTGTCGATCTCTTTGCCTTCATCATCATAGATCATTGAAGAAGTATCGACTGCTGAATAGATATCTTTCGGATCAATGTGAGGCGCGAGAGTAATACAGCCAAGTGCGTAGAGCATAAAGCAAAGCACCATAAGAACACCAAGCATTATAAAATCACGGAAAAGCTTTCCAATACTGAATACATAAGGCTTGTTGCTTCCGGAGATCTTCTTTTCAGGATCAAAATTCCGGTTTTTCTTAAGGAAAAGCTCCCGCTTTATATCTTCCTTTTTAATGCTTTTGACTTTAGATGCGACTTTGCTTGCACCATCGGAAAGTTTGCTGCCTGCTGCCTGGAGTTCAGCTTTCGCTTTGTTCTCAACAGCAGATTTCTTTTTTCTGCTCTTTTTCTTTTTCTTTCCGCTCTGTTCTGCCTGTTCCTGACTGTTGTCATCCGATGCAACAGATTCCTGATCATCAGCAGGAGATACCGGAACTTCAGAATCAGAATCGGAATCGGAATCGGCAATATCTGCTTCAGAAGAAGCTGTATTGTCCTCTGAAGAGGTATCTGAAAACTCAGCAGTTTCCTCATTGCTGCCTGCCAGTTCACTGACTTTTGCTCCGTAGAATGTTCGTGCTGCAGTCAGTTTTGTCGTATCTGATGTTTCCAGATAAGAATTGATATCTGCAGATAATTCATCAACAGGAGTTTCGAACTGGGCCAGGAACTCGTCGATCTCACGTTCGCTGTCAGTCCTTTTATCTCTGTCTGATCTCATTTATTATGCCTCCTGAATTATAATAAAAATGGACATATATCAAGTAATTTTACCATAACATTTTCTCTCTCTCAAGATTGCTTATCCTGCTAGATGAGGAAATTATTACCCTTATATGCAATGTAGCAGATGATAGTGTTTATCATCGAAGAAGAATTTTCAGGATTCAGTCTCAGATGTATTACATCCGCATTCTCATTTTTCGCTGCGAGGTAGGAACATGGAGTGAAGTAATTGTCAAAATCTGATTTCAGAGTTCCTCCTGATGATGAGGAAGAATTGAGTTTATAATGGGTAGAAATCAGTGTCCTCTTAAGCGAGTCCTTTTCATTAAGGAAGCGCGGTACAGAGGAAGTCTCACTTAATTTGCAGTCGAAGAGCTCTGCAGATGCAGTGTTATCACTCATGATCCGATCCATGTAAGTGTCATTGTATGCCTGTGTCATGATGTCAACATATATGTATCCGTCTTCTGCATGAAGGCCTGTTATAGCATTGATACCGCATATATCACCGGCTTCTCTTCCTTCCGGGATATCATCACTTTCTTCATATTTATAGAGGCCGGACTGCAAAGTATACAGAACATTGGCAAGTCTGGCGGTAGCTTTTCTGGAATAAGACTCTGTCGGGAGCTTTTCAGAATCATCTATCACTTCATAAGTATAAGTCAGTTCTTCATAATCCTTGCTATATGCTTTTTCCCAGGCTTTTATCCTCTTATCGATGTACTTGGTAAATGAAGATACATTATATGAATTGAGCATGATCGTTGCATCAATAGAAACCGGATACATGTTACCGTTTGTTCCAACTTCAAAATCAGCCAGCTGGAAGATCGCTGACTTGCTCTTGAGTCTTGCAAGAAGGGTGCCGAGCGCTGAAACCGGGTCGGGTTGTTTAGAGATCCCTGTTCCGATCACACCTGTATCGATGCCTGAGATATGGACCTTGACTGCGGTATCACATTCCGGCTCATAGCGACCGGCTTTGATGCTGATCGCAGAATTCTTTTTTCCGAAGGACGAATTGGAAATATAAGCAGAACTGCCGTAATCAAGATATATAACTTTTGCTTTTCGTTTGAAAAACTTTTTGCTCAGATGGTTATACCCAGCTCCGTTGTTTTGTTCATCATTAACAAATATAACAGTTCTGCTCCCGGAAGTGATATCTGCCCGTGCTATCATAGCGGCCCCCGCGAGAAGTCTGGCATTTTCCCTTGCCGTTTCATAGTTGTAACTGACACAAACAACGGTAGGGGATATCTTTTTCTTTCGTTCCGTAGCATCCTTGCTGAAAATTATGTTGCCTGCTTTATCGATTTTATATTCAAGATCGATATCATCGGCCCATTTTGTAATAAACTCCTGCAGTGAAGACTGGCTTGTAAAGTATCCTTCTTCTGCAGATTCCTTGAAAGCGTTGCTGAGATCACTGTATTCGGCCTTGTCAAGCATCTTAGTCATAGAGTCTCTGTAAATTGACAAGCCTACCACAGCAGCAGTTATCAGTACGGCGGCCAGAATCATGACCCAGCGCTTCTTGAGAAAGTTAGCCATAGCAAGTTCCTTTCTTCAAAATTTACCGAAATATTATACTATGCAAATGTGATAAGTAAAAGAATAAAAAAGTTCTTGCATTAAAGCAGCGCGTTGTGGTATATTATTCGAGCGTGTGAAAAAAACGCATAATGATTCCAACAATGAAGGAGGTGCGGCAAATGTCCAGAAAATGTGAAATATGCGGCAAAGGTCAGACTTCTGGCAATGCAGTTTCTCACTCTAATATCCATACAAGAAGAAAGTGGAATGCTAATATCCAGAGTGTAAGGATCAATGATAACGGCAGAGTAAGAAAAGCATCCGTATGCACAAGCTGCCTCAGATCGGGCAAGGTCAACCGTGCCGTCTGATAGCATAATCAACCGGGAGTCTTAAGCTGATTGCTTAAGGCTTTTTGTTTTGTCCTGATAATGGTATCATTCTTCTGTAGATAAGAGATTAGGGAGGGGGAGATCAGATGTCAGTAATACTCAGAAATGACTACGGTGCGATAGCCGTGAATAAGGGTGTTATCGAAAGCATGATAGTTGAGGATCTCCTGAGCTTAGGAGACAACATTATCCTTTGCAACAAAAAGGGCAAACCTGTAGGTAAGAATCCCGGCAGGTTTATGGACCCTGATTATTTTGATGCCGTAGATATTTATGAAAAGAAAGATATCGTCCGTGTCAGGGTGTTTATCATCACACGACTTGGGGGCAGTATATCTGATATAGCTGAAAAGATCTTTACCATGATAGAAAATGATTACGCCATGCTCAGGCTCAGCAAACCCAAAAAAATAACTGTCAGCGTAAAGGGCGTAATGTCTGATCAGCTAATCAAGAGGAGTATAGAAGTAGTCAGAAAGAATGCCTGATAAAATCTCAGTTCATGATGATATTTCAAAAATAAGAGGAATAGGCAGTAAAAAGAAGCAGATCCTCTCTTCAATGGGTATTTTTACAGTAGAAGACCTGCTTTCTTTTTTTCCGGTCAGATATAAGGACAGAAGAAACCTCATTCCGGCAGCCCGGGCCGGTGAGGACCGGGAATCTTTAGTATGCGGGAAACTCATCAGAATGCAGATCAGACCTCTTTCCGGGCACAGGACTATAGTTGAATGCATTCTGAAAGATGAAAGTGCAGTTTTCAGCGCTGCATTCTTCAACATGCCTTTTCTAAGGAAGACTCTCTCTGTCGGCAAAAAATATGTTCTGTTCGGGCAGATGAAATTCAGAAATGGCATAAGAGTCTGGACCAACCCTGAGATGTATCCCGAAGGAAGCGACAGAGATATACGCGGGATAATACCGGTGTACAGATCCCCGTCAGGGATCAGCAGTATCAATCTGACGAAGTGGATCATATCAGCTCTTGATACGGCAGATCTTGAAGGAGACTGGCTGCCGGAACGGATCATAGACGGGAGACGGCTTTGCGGCAGGTCGTTTGCTTTCAGAAATATCCATTTTCCTGAAAGCGAACAACACTACAAGGCAGCACGGTACAGGCTGATATACGAACAGCTGCTGACTTATCAGCTGGCAATAAGACTGAGCAGGAAGATGATAGAGTCATCCTCTGATGATTCATCTGTACCTGATACGGCGATAGATCCTTTTATTGAAAATCTTCCTTTTACCCTTACAGAAGGTCAGGCAAATTGCATAAGCGATATCGAAAAGGACCTGATCAGTTCAAGACCTATGAATCGCCTTGTACAGGGAGACGTAGGCTGCGGAAAAACTGTTGTTGCTGAGGCTGCAATATATAAATGTGCAAGCAGCGGCATGCAGTCTGCTATGATGGCGCCGACTGAGATACTTGCAAGGCAGCATTATGAAAGACTCAGTACAGATCTTGAGCCATACGGGATAAGCGTGGTCATGCTCATCAGCGGCATGAAAGCCTCAGAACGCAGAGAAGTGCTTGCAGATATTTCATCAGGAAAAGCCAAAGTAATAGTCGGTACACATGCAATAATACAGAAGGATGTCGAATTTTCCGACCTTGCCCTGGTGATCACGGATGAGCAACACAGATTCGGTGTTAATCAACGCAAGACACTGGCCCGCAAAGGGCGGGGAGTCAACGTTCTTGTTATGTCTGCGACCCCTATACCGAGAACACTTGCTGCCACGGTATTTGGCGATATGGACTTCAGCATTATCAGGACACGTCCTGAAGGCAGAAAAAAAATAATCACCAGAGCGCTGGATCGCTCCGGCCGTGAACGGGCATACAGAGCAGTTGCTGATGAGATCAAAGCAGGCAATCTTGCCTATATCATAGCTCCAAGCATAGACAGTGAAGAAGACGATCTTTCCTCTGTAATGCAACTATATACAGAGATAAAGGAACGGTTCCCGGGAGTAGAGATCGCTCTTCTGCACGGAAGGCTCAGTAAAGAAGAAAAAGAGTCTATAATGGATGACTTTTCATCACATAGAGTCAGGATCCTCGTTGCAACTGTTGTCATAGAGGTTGGAATAGATGTGCCTGATGCAACGATAATTGTAATAGAAAACTCCGAAAGGTTCGGCCTTGCGCAACTGCATCAGCTCAGGGGGAGAGTGGGCAGAAGCGACAGACAGTCGTATTGCTACCTTATAAATTACAGCAGCTCAGAAAGTGCAGCGGCACGTGCACGTGCCATGGCAGAAATAAGCGACGGATTTGAAATAAGTGAAGCTGATTACAGATTGAGAGGCCCCGGAGATATAATGGGGACGATGCAGTCCGGAAACTACAGCCGGGATATCATAACACTCTGCAGGTATACGGATATTCTCGAGGCAGCAATAAGCGACGCTGACAGTATCATGCAGGCACCTGACGGAACAGACCTTGAGCATGTGCAGGCATATATGAAGGCAGCAAAAGCGTCTGACAATTCAGACATTCTATGAATGCAGCAGATACCGGGGGAACAGTTCTCCTGTAACGTTCAGAAGGGATGAATAAATATGAAAATCACATCAGGAGAGTACAAATACAGAAATATAGAGGTGCCTAAGGGCATAAGACCGACGACTGAAAAAGTCCGGGAAGCGGTGTTCAGTATGATCAGAGACTGGATCCCGGGTGCCTGTGTATGCGATCTTTTTGCAGGAAGCGGTGCAATGGGACTGGAAGCTCTGTCAAGAGGTGCGGATAAATGCTGGTTTTCTGAGATCAACAGACAAAACTACAGGATCCTCCTGAATAACATTGAGAACTGTAAAGCCGGAGAGAAGGCAACAGTAATGAACTGCGACTTCAAAACAGCACTGGCCAGGATCAAAACGAAACTCGATGTAGTGATCATGGATCCGCCGTATGGGGAAATGGATTATTATCCCCAGGCGATGGGACTGATACAGGAACTGGAACTGCTTGATGAAGGCAGTATTGTAGTTGCCGAGCACCTTTACGATAACAAGTTATCGGATACGTACGGGAGGCTCAATAAAATCAAAGAAAAGAAATACGGCTCCATAGGTGTAGATGTATACATTTTTGAGTAGTCTTATTGCGAAAAAATAATATCTTTGTTACACTTTATTCTGTAAGGAACATATAATTATGGAAAGAAAAGCTCTGTACGCGGGATCATTCGATCCCGTTACCAATGGACATCTCAATATCATCGAGAGAGCAGCAGGGATCTTTGATTCGCTGACAGTTGTGATCGCGGTCAATGCTAACAAGAAATATCTGTTCAGCATTGATGAGAGACTTGAGATCATGCGTAAGGCCACGGAGCATCTTCCCAATGTTAAGGTTGATACGTTCAGCGGGCTTCTGGCTGATTATGTCAATGAGCACGGATTTGACATATATGTCAGAGGACTGAGAGCTACTACTGATTTTGAGAACGAACTGCAGATGGCTCAGATGAATGCCAGGCTGTTCAGCAGGGGGACGGAAACGTTGTTCCTGATGACTGATCCTCAGTATTCATTCATAAGCTCAAGCCTCATCAAAGAGGTTGCTTCATTCGGTGGCAGTGTGGACGGGCTTGTACCTGAATATGTAGTTTCAAGGATCAGATCTAAATTCCAGGAGGATTAAACTATGAACGATGACAGCATCAAAATCATGTCGCTGCTTGACGAACTTGAAGAACTGATCAAATCTTCAGGTAAGATGCCATTTTCTGAAAAGGGTATCATTGATCTCGATGTAGCAGAAAAGATCATCGAGGACATGAGACTGAATCTCCCGAGAGATATTCAGCAGGCGAAGTGGCTCGGTCAGGAAAAAGACAGAATCATCAACGACGCCAAGAGAGAATACAATCGTATGATCAACGAGGCAAAAGACCAGGTCGAGTATCTTGTCAACAATAACAGCATCTATAAGGATGCTCAGAAGAGAGCTGACGCTATACTCAAAGAAGCTGAGAATCATGCGAACTACATGAAATACAGGTCATATGAATATATTGACCAGCTTCTCTATGATATGCAGAACGATATTGCCAATGTAGGCAATGAGTATATACAGCCTATGGCAGATTACTTCAGTGAGATGCTTAGTAACATCAACACAAGAGTCAACCAGAACAGACAGGAAATGAAGACTCTTGCAGAGAGAGTCCAGCTTGGAGAGCCTCCTGCAGAGAGTGCTCCGGAAAATCCTGCCGAATGATCTGCTGTACATATATAATGTTCTGACACGGGACCGGCTTTTGTTCGGTCCCATTTGAATTTTATGCTAAGTTCCTGAAATCTGAATTGATTAAAAATGAAAGCAGTCGGGATCACAGCTGAATACAATCCTTTGCATAACGGGCATGTTTATCATATGCGCGAGGCTCGTTTGATAACAGGTGCCGACACAGTCGTTACCGCATTGAGCGGGAACTTCATGCAGCGCGGTATGCCCGCTGTTTCTGACAAATGGTCCAGAGCAGATCATGCACTGAGAAACGGTGCGGATCTCGTTATAGAGATCCCTGTTTTGCATTGCCTCGGAAATGCCGGTCAGTATGCTTCAGCAGGTGTCAGACTGCTTGAATCTCTGGGTGTCATTCATATAGCTTTCGGGAGCGAATCAGGAGATACTGATGTACTCATGCGTACAGCCGCATTCCTGAGGGATAACAGTAACAGTCTTGGGGAAGAGATCAGATCTTTTGGCAGACAGGGATATAGTTATCCTTCGGCAAGGGAAATGGCTTTCAGAAAGCTTGGAGGAGACGGTGAATGTCTCAAGGTTTTAAATAATCCCAATGATATACTGGCGATTGAGTATATTTTAAATATGAAAAAAGCTCTTCCTGTTGCAGTCAGGAGACTGGGTGCAGAATACAGCCAGAAAGCAGACGAGAGTCAGCTGTTTCAGAGTGCTGCAGGAATAAGGGATATGCTTAGAAATGGCAGGGACATTTCAGACCACGTTCCCGGATGTGTCACAGACTGTCTGGCGGGACAATTGACACCGGATATCATACGTGAAAGGGATACAAGACTGTTCGACATGATAAGATACGCTGTTTTATCATCATCTGCGGAAGCGATCGATGACTGTCCTTCCGGGGGTGAAGGACTTGGAAATCTTGTCAGAACTGAAGCAAGGACTGCCGATACTCTTGATCAGCTGATAAAACAGGTGAAATCGCGCAGATATACTTATTCCAGGATATCACGACTCCTGATGCAGGTGCTTCTCGGTATAGACAGGTCTTCATTTTATTCTGAACCGGGTACATCATGTCCTGAACCGTCCTATATCCGCATATTGGGATTCAATAATAAAGGAAGACAATATCTTTCAGAGATAAAGAATAAAGGAATATGCCCTCTGCCGGTTCTGACCAATATCAACAAAGAGAAATATGTACTGAACAGTAACTCAGCAGGTATGCTCGGGCTTGACGTACATGCTGCTGATGTCTATAGCCTGATCAACGGTCGAAGCATTTCTGAAAACAGTGACTACAGAAAAAAACCAGTCTATCTGAGGTGAAAAAGCAGCAAATATTATTGCGGATTATTAATTCCATCTGAAATAACAAAAAAAGTGCTTGCATTAGCTTATAATTTGAGTTATTTTATTAATGCACGCCGGGGTGTGGCTCAGCTTGGTAGAGCGCTTCGTTCGGGACGAAGAGGTCGCATGTTCAAATCATGTCACCCCGACCACTTGAGGGACTGCATGTGCAGTCCCTTGATTTATGATTATCAGCTTAAAATCAGAGAAAATCGTTGACAATGCTGATACTGATGAATATAATAATTTGGTGCGACGGTCAGACCGGTCGCTATCAGATGAGCTAATTATCAGATTATATATATAAGGAGGTGTCGACAGTGGCAGTACCTAAGAGGAAAACATCACAGGCTAAGACAAGCGGCAGAAAGGCTGCTAACATGAAGAAGAGCATGACTTTCGATCTGTCCTCAGTGCCATGAGCCAAAGCTTCCACACAGAGTATGTCCTAACTGCGGTTACTATGACGGAAAAGACGTTGTTAACGCTGAGTAATATTAAGACAGTAACTAAATCATCATGATGGAAGGGTGCAAGCTCACAGAGCTTGCACTATTTATTTACAAAAAACAGGAATGTAAAGCATGCTTTACAAACACAATATGTCGACAATATATGGGGTGACTCAAACAACATATCGTGGTATAATATATTGATTTTTTATGTGCAGACGTTTCAGACCGTAGTGCATATATCAAAAGGAGGAAAGAAAATTGTCTTATTTTGAAGCGATATTTCTCGGGCTGGTTCAGGGGCTGACAGAGTTTTTGCCGGTGAGCAGCTCCGGGCATCTTCTGATTGCTCAGCATTTTCTGGGTATATCCGCTGATTCAGTGCTGATATTCACCATACTGCTGCATGTGGGTACTCTTATATCGATATTCTTCTGCTATTGGGATGATCTGATAGCTTTGATCAAAGAACTATTCATAACGATTGCTGACCTTGTGACCGGAAAAGGACTCAGGCTCGCCGAGAGGCCTATTCGCAAGCTGGGCGTTATGATCATCATCGCATCGATACCTACAGCAATCATCGGACTCGCTTTCAATGATCTCTTTGAGTCATTTTATGAAACACTGCTTCCGACCGGAGTCGGACTGCTCTTTACCGGAATCCTTCTGTGGATCGCACAGTCTCACAGAAAGAACAAAACAGGTATCAGGCAGATGACATGGGCTCATGCAGTGATAATCGGAACTATGCAGGGGATCGCGATCTGCCCGGGTATCTCCAGATCCGGATCAACACTCGTCGGTGGTCTGATATCCGGACTGGAAAGAAACTTTGCAGTCGAATTCGCCTTCCTTATTTCAGTTCCATCCATCCTCGGATCACTTATCCTCGAGGCCCACGGAGGTGAGATGGGAGCAGTAACCGGCAGCATCGGACCTGTGATAGTGGGATGTGTAGTAGCTGCATTATCCGGCATACTGGCAATAAAGACCATGATCACTGTGGTCAGGAAGTACAGCCTCAGATTCTTTTCGTTCTATGTCTGGGCTGTCGGTATTTTCCTTATCATATATACACTTGTAACTAAGTAATAAAACACTGAATGGATGTTTAGGCAGGAGACTATCTTATGGCTGCAGACAATCAGAATAATAAAAAAAGAGGTCCGGGCAGACCGCCCGGGAGCAAGAATAAGAGCGGCGGAAACAATTCCGGGAGCAAAAGCAAGTCTCAGAGTGGTGCTGCTGTAAGTTCTGAGCAGGCAAAGATCGACAAGATCAGAGCGATGCAGGAACAATACGACCGCGACAGGCGCAATCTGGACGTGATATGGAGCATAACTCTTGCAGCGTTCGGTATATTTTTACTGTTCACTGTCGTTATGAATACTACAGGATCATTCGGTAAGACTGTACATGACATCTGCATGGGTCTGTTTGGCATCATGGCTTATGTGCTGCCGTTTTTCATCATTATCTTTGCGCTGCTTCTGTTCTTCAGAAAGATGCAGCACATCAGCGGCAGGACAGTTTTGTTCAGTCTGCTGATATTCCTTAATATGTGCATCCTTAATTCTTACCGTTTCATCGATGAGAAAGCGCTCGGCTTCGGATTCCTTGAAATGGCACAGTATTATTTTGATGGTATCGAAAACGGCGGCGGTGGAGCAGTAGGAATGTGGCTCGGATCAGTTCTGGTCAAGTTTTTCGGTATGCCGGGTCTGCTTATAATCGCCTCTGCAATACTCCTCATTTCGATATTTCTTGTAGCAAATACTCCTATCTCCCGTTTCTTTGACAATGCGTTCAAAAAGCATGAACAAAAGCGCATTTTCAGGGAGCTCGAGGAGGCAGAGACAGCTAAGATCCAGATGGCTGTTGCCACAGCAGCTACCCCTGGAGCCGACCCTGATACCGGTATCGTGCAGGGAGGTATACAGCCTGAGGATAAGGAGCCGGTATTCGCCGGATCGGCGAAGTCGATCTGGAAGTCTATCCTGAATGGCATCATGAGAACAGACGATGAGCCGGACAGAGTTCCGAGTCAGCAGGAACAGTATGAGGCCCTGAGAAGATCAGGAGAAACACAGTCCGGGCAGACTGCTGATGCCGGACATGTCAAAACAGTGGAGCCTATTGCTCCTATGAACCCTATGGCTGCAGTACAGCCTCATACGGAAGAAGATGACATAACATATACGCAGGTCTTCGGAAGAGATACTTTCTTCGGACAGGTGGCAAAAAAGATCACCGGAGCATTCGGAAAAAAAGAAGAGCCTGAAAAAGCGAGAAAGGTAGTAGAGGACGGTCGCATGCACTATGACGATGTCGATTACCTTGACTTCGGATATCCCGGAAGGAGAAAGTCTGCTCCGGATGAAACTGCAGCAGATCCATCTCCGGTCCAGGAAAGGAAAGAAACAGAGACTCAGCCTCGTTCCTTTGGAATGGGCGGAGATACTTCCGTTACTGACAATTACCGTGGCGGCAAGCATTACGGTCTCAGTGATGATGACTATGGCCACTCCGGAGGCTATGGTCTGGACGGGAAAGGGAGATCATCTGAAAACAGAGGAGCTGACAGTATCAATTATGCAAGCGGAAATGCTGCAGGCGCAGGGATAGCTAAAGGTATCAGCGGTATATCCGGCAGCGGTATGGACGGCGGATATGAAGAAGCGAATAAGCGCAGAAGCAGAAAAGCTAACAACGGCGTCGGTCCTCGTAAAGGACTTGCGGATGAAGGAGATACTACGGGAAAAACGCGCAGCTCCGGCAAGGGACTTCAGGATGACGATAACAGAACTGCTGAGGATGAAGCTCTTGCTGACAGTTTCAACAAACAGACAGATGACTCTGCATACGAGCTCCCGCCTGTAAACCTGCTTAAAAGGAGTACAGGGAGCAAACAGATGATGTCAGATTATCAGCTTGAAGAGAAAGCTGACCTGCTTGAGAAGACTCTTAATGATTTCGGAGTTGAAGCCAAGGTCCTGACGGTAACTCAGGGAGCATCGGTAACAAGATATGAGGTGCAGCCTGCAACAGGCGTTAAAGTATCAAAAATAACAAGTCTTGCAGATGATATAGCACTCAACCTCAGAGCAAAATCTATCAGGATAGAGGCACCTATACCGGGCAAAGCTGCGGTAGGGATCGAGGTGGAAAACGACAAGCCGTCACCTGTGCTCATCAGAGAACTCATTGAATCCGATGAATTCACCTCATCAAAGTCGAAGATAACATTTGTTGTAGGACAGGATATTTCCGGTAACAATATCGTTGCCGACCTCAAGGAGATGCCGCATCTTCTGATTGCAGGTGCGACAGGCTCAGGTAAGTCCGTATGCATAAACACAATAATCGCAAGCTTCCTGTATAAGGCAAAGCCGTCAGAGCTGAAGCTTGTCATGATCGATCCTAAGGTCGTCGAACTCGCTAACTACAACGGTATACCTCACATGCTGACTCCTGTAGTTACCGATGCAAGGAAAGCATCAAGAGCACTTGCAATTGCTGTAGAGGAAATGGACAAGAGGTATGAACTCTTTGCAAATGAAGGTGTAAAGGATCTTGAATCATATAATGAACTGCAGAAAGCCAACCACGAGCCTCAGAATTGCAGGCCTCAGATCGTCATCATTATCGATGAGCTTGCAGATCTGATGATGGCTGCTCCTTCAGAGGTAGAAAACTCAATATGCAGGCTGGCTCAGAAAGCAAGAGCTGCAGGAATGCATTTAATAGTTGCTACACAGAGACCTTCGGTCGACGTAGTTACAGGTCTTATTAAAGCTAATATCCCTTCCAGGATAGCATTCAGTGTGGCGTCCCAGTTTGACTCGAGGACGATCCTCGATATGGCCGGAGCTGAAAAACTTCTCGGAAAGGGCGATATGCTCTTCTCACCGGTCGGATCCAGCAAGCCATACCGTGTTCAGGGTCCTTATATCTCTGACAGTGAGATAGACAAGCTGATCCGTTTTGTCAAAAAAGAAGGCGGAACTCCTGTGTATGACGATGATATCGTTAAAGCGATCGAGAGCAATGATAAAAGAGGTGGCTCCGAACCACAGGATGAGCTGACAGAAGATGCTATCGCATTCATACTTAAATCAGGTCAGGCTTCGGTATCAATGCTCCAGAGAAGGTTCAGGATCGGTTACAACAGAGCTGCCAGGATCATTGATGAGATAGAAGAAAAGGGTATTATCGGACCGTCTGATGGCTCAAGACCGAGACAGGTACTTATTACCGAAGACCAGTATTACAATGGAGGATATAATGCTGCTCAGGCTGCGGAGACCATCGATGAGATATCGCCGCAGGAAAAAGCCGAGCTGAATGAAAAAGTCACAGGCAAGCCGCATATGAATCTCGTATCTTCGAAGCAATCCGGAGATGACTTATATGACATCCCTGAACCTCCAAAAGATACTTCAAGGAATACTGCAGTAGACTATTTCAATTCTCTTCCTGAAAGCGTTCGTAAGATGATACTCAATTCAGATAATGAATAAAATGAAAAAAGTATATATTGACACTCTTGGCTGTGCCAAGAACGAATATGATTCACAGATGCTTGCGGCTTCTCTTACATTGAGGGGCTGCAGCATTGTGTTTGCGCCTGAAGAAGCTGACATTATCATCGTTAACACCTGCGGGTTCATTGAGGATGCAAAAAAAGAGTCGATCGAAAGGATCTTTGAGCTTGCAGAGGAAAAGGACAGAGATGTGAAGCTCGTGGTCACCGGCTGTCTTTCAGAGAGATATCATAAGGAACTGTCTGAGGAGATGCCTGAAGTTGACATGTTTTTTGGCGTAAATGACTATGATGACCTTCCGGGAATCCTGCTTGGCGAGACAGAAAAACCATGTTCTGCTGCTGAGAATAAAAGCGATAAAAAGAGAGACCTGGTAGGAAGTGAAACAGATGATCTCAGGTACAGAAAGAGACTCTATGATGAAGGCGCTTATTACGGTTATCTTAAAATAGCAGAGGGCTGTAACAATGCATGCAGCTTCTGTGCGATCCCTCTGATACGCGGTCCTTTCAGATCAAAGCGTATCGAAGACTGCATACGTGAAGCACAGGATATGGCGGATGCAGGGATCAGAGAGCTGATACTGATCGCTCAGGATACGTCCCAATATGGTCGCGACCTGTACGGGAAGCTGTGTCTTCCGGAGCTTCTCAGGGAGCTTTGCAGGATCGATGGCATAGAATGGATCAGGCTGATGTATGTTTACGATAACGGTATTACGGACGAACTCATTGAAACTATCGCAAATGAGCCGAAGATCTGCAAATACATCGATATGCCGATCCAGCATATCTCTGACAAGGTCCTTCACCGTATGAGAAGACAGTCGACAGGTCGATCTATCATATCTGTTATAGAAAAACTAAGAGAACGTATCCCGGAAGTGCATATCAGAACCACCTTGCTGGTTGGTTTTCCGGGCGAAACAGAAGAAGATATCGATGAACTTCTCGGCTTTATCGACAATATGAAGATAGACAGGCTTGGAGCTTTTGCCTTTTCTGAAGAAGAAGGTACTCCTTCCTTTGAGCTTGACGGCAAACTCGACGATGAAACAAAGCAGGCAAGAAGGAATGCAGTTATGGAGCATCAGCTCAGAGTCAGCGAGGAGCTCAATGAGAAAAAGATAGGAAAGACTTATGAAGTTATCGTGGATGAGATCGTTGATGAAGGAGTTTTTTCAGGCAGAACAAGATTTGACTCTCCTGAGATAGACTGCAATGTCACTTTTGAGAGTGAGTACGATCTTGATCCCGGCGATATCGTTAATGTTCTGATCATAAATGCATATGAATATGATCTTGAAGGTAAAGCTGTTTTTTCAGAATGAATTACCTGATATAAGGAGGATAATAAAATGAATCTGCCAAATAAACTTACAATAGGAAGAATGATCTGCGTGCCTTTTTTCATAGTGCTCTTTATTATGGAAATCTACCCTGCAGCACTCATCATTTTCATCGGTGCTTCCCTGACTGATCTCCTGGATGGCAAGATCGCCAGGGCCCGCAATCTCGTCACTAATTTCGGCAAGATAATGGATCCGCTCGCTGATAAGATCCTGGTGTATTCCGCCCTGTGTCTTTTCATTGAAACCAATTCCATCGAGGCATGGATGCTGATCATAATACTTGCAAGAGAATTCGTAGTTGCCGGAATGAGGACTGTTGCAGCTTCTGAGGGCCGTGTCCTTGCTGCAGGTATGTCAGGCAAGATCAAGACTGTTCTCCAGATGATAGCTGTTATTCTGATAATACTGGGACTCTGGCTGTCCGACATCCATCAGATAACTGTCGCAGGATATGCCATTTTCATAGCATCGCTTGTTATGACTGTATATTCAGGCGCTGAATACGTGTATAAGAACAGAGACGTTTTCTCGATGTGACGAGCTGATGCATTAAGATGTCACAAATGGCAGAGGTAAAACAAAGCATGAAAACTTCCATAATAGCGGTGGGAACAGAGCTCCTGTTCGGACAGACTGTCAATACCAATGCGTCATACCTTTCAGAAAATCTCAACCTTATGGGATTTGATGTTATGTATCATTTTGTCGTCGGTGACAATCCAAACAGACTCAGAGAAAAACTTGCAGATGCGTTCAAGGATACTGATCTGGTTTTGCTCACAGGCGGTCTCGGACCTACGCAGGACGACCTGACAAAGGAAATAGTCGCTGAATACATGGGTGCTGATCTGTACAGGGACGAAAAGGTCGTAGAAGATCTTAAAGCATTCTTCGAAAAGCGCGGCGGACATATGGCGGATAATAACCTCAAGCAAGCTTATCTTCCGGTCGGATGCACGCCTCTTTATAATGCTTCCGGGACGGCTCCGGGTTTTGCTCTGGAAAAGAACGGCAAAATAGCGATATGTTTTCCCGGCCCTCCGCGTGAACTGAAATGGCTGTTTGAGAACGGCGGCAGACAGTACCTTGAGCAATTCATGGAAAAAAAGATGTACTACCGCGTGATCAGGACGATCGGGATCGGTGAGTCAGATCTTGAGACCCTGCTTATGCCGCTGATCGACGGGCAGACTGATCCTACAATTGCGACTTATGCAAAAGAAGGAGAATGCACTCTCAGAGTGGCATCGCAAAGGGATACTCTGGAAGAAGCAAGGTCAGCTACAGAAGATATGATAGCCAGGATAGATGATCTTGCCGGAAAATATATTTACAGCTACGATGATGAAGAACTGGATGAGGTGGTTGTCAGGTTGCTCAGGGAGAAACATCTCACGATCACAGCAGCGGAATCTTGTACGGGAGGGATGTTTGCCTCAGCCATAACCAACGTGGCCGGTGCATCCGATATCCTTAAAGCATCGTTTGTTACATACAGCATCGAAGCAAAGCATAAACTGGTAGGAGTACCTTATGAGATCATAGACTCATACGGAGTTGTCAGTCCGGAGACCGCAGAAGCTATGGCAGCAGGAGCTATGAGCTCATTTGGAGCTGATATAGGGATATCTGTAACAGGGTTTGCCGGACCTGATGCAGATCCCGGACACAATGCGGGCGAAGCATATATCGGATATGCTTATAAGGACAGAAGCGGATATGTACCTGTCAATACATCACGTAATATAAGAAACTGGAACAGAAATTATTTCAAACTCAGAATGCTCAGGACTGTATATCAGATACTGAAGGGTGAACTGTAGATCATCAGCAAAAAATACATAAAAAAACTTTTCCTCATGCAGTAAATGCCTGATCTCATGCAATCACTGTTCGACAAAAAATGGATTTTAAATATAATTAGAACCACCGCGGAATTATGCATTTTTCCGTTGACAACAGGGGAAAAGGAAAGTATTATATAAACGAACACATGTTCTGTTGATGACCGGGAGGAAATATGGCAAACAATAATACAGATAAAGCAGCAAAAGAAAAGGCCCTGAATCAGGCCCTTGAACAGATACAGAAACAATACGGAAAAGGCTCAATAATGAAACTGGGCGATGCCGGTCCTGTTACCAACCTCGACGTAATTTCAACGGGCTCCATAAGCCTTGACCTTGCAACAGGTGTAGGCGGGTATCCTAAGGGGAGGATCATCGAGATCTACGGCCCGGAATCATCCGGAAAAACAACCCTGACACTTCATGCTATTGCTGAGGCTCAGAAGAACGGAGGACAGGCAGCTTTTATCGATGCTGAGCATGCTCTCGATCCTGTATACGCAAAGAATCTCGGAGTAAATGTAGATGAACTTCTTGTGTCCCAGCCTGATACAGGAGAGCAGGCCCTTGAAATATGTGAAATGCTTGCGAGGAGCGGAGCGCTTGATATAATCGTGATCGACTCAGTAGCTGCCCTTGTACCTAAAGCTGAGATACAGGGTGACATGGGAGATTCTCATGTAGGTCTTCAGGCAAGGCTTATGTCACAGGCACTTCGTAAGATTGCCGGTGCTGTAAATAAGTCAAACACATGTGTGATCTTTATCAACCAGCTCAGAGAGAAGATCGGTATCATGTTTGGTAACCCTGAGACTACTACAGGCGGCAGGGCTCTCAAGTTCTATGCATCTATGAGACTTGATGTAAGAAGAGTTGAGACCATCAAAAAGGGTGAGGAAATGCTCGGTAACAGGACAAGAGTCAAGATCGTCAAGAACAAAGTGGCTCCTCCATTCAAGAAGTCCGAGTTTGACATCATGTACGGAACAGGTATTTCTCTTGCAGGAGATATACTGGATACTGCTACAGAACTTGGCATTATTGATAAAGCAGGCTCCTGGTACAGCTACAATGGCGAGAGGATAGGTCAGGGAAGAGAGAATGTCAAGACCTACCTTGAAGAGCATCGTGATGTCCTTGCAGAAGTAAGGTCCAAGATCATGGCAAGCTTTGAAGAGGCAAAAAGAGCGAAAGAGCAATCCCAGACACAGAATAGCATCCGCGTAGATGCGGACGGAGTCGTTATAGAAGACTAGGATCGCATCTTTGGTAGAGATATATGCAGATTTCGTACAGATTCATATAAATTTTTCTTGACGCGTGTTTTGTCTTTTGTTATACTTGAACGCGGTCAACCGCACGTAAAGGGTCTATGTTAAGCATTGCAACACTATGAAATCACAGCGATGCACCCCGGTCGGCGAGTCTGGTTTAAGGAGGAAATTATAATAATGTACGCAATCATCAGAACAGGCGGCAAGCAGTACAGAGTTCAGGAAAACGATGAGTTCAGAGTAGAAAAGCTTGACGCACAGGTTGGAGACAAGGTTATCTTTGACGAAGTAGTAGCAGTTGGCGGAGATGAGCTCGTTGTCGGTACACCGCTCGTAAGCGGATATGCTGTTGAGGCAGAAGTACTCGAGCAGGGTAAGGCAGACAAGGTCATTATCTATAAGTACAAAGCTAAGAAAGACTACAGACGTAAAAACGGCCACAGACAGCCATACACACTTGTGAAGGTCACAGGTATCGGCGCTGCTAAGGCAGACAATAAGGAATCCGCAGCAAAGGCTGAGGCTCCTGCAACTGAAGCAGCAAAAGCAAATGCATCCATGAAGAAGGATGAGCTGCTTGCTATCGCTAAGGAAATGGGCATCGAGGTTGCTGCTAAGGCAACTAAGGCTGAAATCCTTGCAGCTATCGAGGCTAAGTAATAAGGAACAGGAGGTAAGATTCGATGTCAAGTAAAAAGGGAGTAGGAAGTTCCAAGAACGGTAGAGATTCCGAGTCCAAGAGACTTGGACTTAAGGTAGGCGCCGGTGAATATGTAAGCGCAGGAAGTATCATCATGAGACAGAGAGGCACAAAGCTTCACCCTGGCAACAATGTTGGAATCGGTGGAGATGATACTCTGTTTGCTAAGATCGACGGAACAGTCAAGTTCGAGAGATACGACAAGAAGAGAAAGAAAGTAAGCGTTTACAGCAAGGAAGCATAATTCCTGGAACTGCATCAGCCCCTACTATGTAGGGGCTTTTTTTCGCATTAAGACTAGGAGCAAGATATGTTCGTAGACAGAGCAGAAATAACGATAAAATCCGGAAAGGGCGGCAATGGTGCTGTTACTTTCAGACGCGATCCATATGTACCTGACGGCGGTCCTGACGGTGGTGACGGCGGTGATGGCGGCAGCGTTATTTTCATTGCTGACCGCAGCCTCAGGACACTCATGGATCTGAAATATAAAAGAAAATATCAGGCTGAAAACGGTCAGAATGGAATGAAGAGAAACCGTTTCGGTAAGAAAGGACAGGATCTGTATATCAAGGTACCGGTTGGCACAATGATAATTGATAAGGAGACCGGGCTTCTGATGAAGGATCTGTGCAACGATGGAGATACTGTTGTTGCCGCAAAAGGCGGAAAAGGCGGCAGAGGCAATGTCCATTATAAAAGCAGTATCCGTCAGGCTCCGAATTTTGCCGAAGCAGGTGGCTTTGCCAGAGAAAGAGAAGTTATCCTCGAACTGAAACTTATTGCAGATGTTGGACTGCTTGGTTTTCCAAATGTCGGAAAATCCACGCTTCTTTCAGTCTGCACTAATTCAAAACCCAAAATCGCAGGGTATCATTTTACGACAATAGACCCTAATCTGGGCGTTGTATATCTGCATGATACGAGTTTTGTCATGGCAGATATAGCCGGAATCATAGAAGGCGCTTCAAAGGGCGCCGGCCTTGGTTATAAATTCCTGAAGCATATTGAACGCACAAAAGTTCTGATCCATGTCATTGATGTCTCTGGTTCGGAAGGCCGTGACCCTTCTGATGACTACAGAAAAATCATCGCAGAGCTTAAAGAATACGATCCGAAGCTTTTGCGGAAACCTCAGATAATAGCTGCGAATAAGACGGATATTATAACTGATCAGGCTATGTATGATGAATTCATGGACTACATGAATCAGGAAGGTCGTAAAGTATATCCGATAAGTGCAGCAACCGGCAAGGGTATTACTGAACTTCTGAACGAAGTCCTGCATGAACTCCAGACATATGAAGAGCCAATGGAAGAGCAAATGCCTATGTATGACTTTGCTGCAGATGATTACGATGCTGACTATAAAAAGATCAGTGCTTATATCGATGATGATGGAGCGTTCGTACTTGAGGGCAAGCAGCTTAACAAGATTTTCAATTCTACAAATTTTACAGATGCCGGTTCCATAAGGTATTTGTACAATTATATAGTAAAGCAGGGTGGTATAAAGCTTCTTCAGCAGCTGGGCCTCAAAGAGGGAGACACGGTCCGCATCCAGAATTTTGAATTTGAATATACCGAAGACTAGCTGAACTGTTCGTAATTATTGACAAGTGATTAACAAAAGGGAAGAGTATATCTTCCCTTTTTTGTGCAATTAATTCGCCGATTCATACAATATATAGATGCGGTTTTGTGCAAAGGCAGATATTGTGTTGAAAAATCGCTGAACTTCAGATCTTTTAAGCCTGAAAATGTGAGATTGTTGTAAGAGCAAGTGCATTTTGCTTAAGACATAGAATATATTATAGTTACAGCGCTACCAGTCAGATTCACTGATCAAGGAGGAAAAAGATATGGATCACGGCGCTGTGAACAAGGTCAGATCATATTTTGAAGATCTGATACATGACAGAGTGAGGCTGATAAAATGCCTTCTGATAATAATGCTGCTGATGTCCGCTCTTGCGCTCCGCATTCATGAGAACAGCAAGGCAGACATCACACTGGAGGATAATACATCAGATCCAAAATCAGGGAAGATCTGTGTTGACATTGGCGGTGCAGTAGTAAAACCGGGTGTATACACTGTTAGCGAAAATACCAGGCTTTATGAAGTGATTGAGCTTGCCGGCGGTCTTCTGAGCACTGCAGACACAGATTCCATAAATCGTGCAGAGTATGTTGAAGATGGAGAGAAAATAACGATCCCTGTAGTATACATACCGCCTGAGCAGGGAGAAACAGAAGAACCTCTTACAGAAAATCCGACAATACCTGAAGAAGGAACAACAGAGGGAGAAGGAACTTCATCAGTAAACAGCGGACTTGTTAATATCAACAGTGCATCAAAAGAAGAACTGGTCACGCTCAATGGTATAGGAGACGCCAAAGCAGATAAGATAATAGAATACCGAAACGGGAGCAGATTCAGAAAAAAAGAAGATATAAAAGATGTAGACGGGATAGGGGATTCAACATACAACAAAATAAAAGACGATATCACAGTTTGAGGAGATGATGAAAATGAAGCAAAAAGAATCTATCAACACTGAAGTCCTTGTGGAACTGGTCAACAGACTTGCTGAGATAAGCAAATGGATCGCGGGTGAACAACCCGGATTAGACGCTGCATATGAAAAATACCAGGCCTTTTACATTCCGGTTTCAGCTGCACTTAAAGACTTTGGCATCAGGCTTGAATACAACGGATATGCATATATTCTGGAAGCTGTCAGGATCATAGTTGACCGAAATACCTTTGATATCAGGCTTAAAACGGATGTATATCCGCATATAGCAGCTAAATACAATATAAGGCAAGCTGCCTGCATAGAGCATAATATAAGAAATGCTATTGGTGTAGCATACAGGGACAACGAAAAGAATCCCGGCTCCAATATGATGAAGATATTTGATAAAAAGCCTACTAATAAGCAGTTCCTCATGTATGTTGCAGATTTCGTCAGGAGTTCAATGTATGGATCCGGGAGTCAGATGAAAAGCGCAAGTTGATTTGTGTGAATGTGTATGTTAGCATGGTGCTGCAGAAAAAAGGTTTTGCGTTTACGCATCATAACTAAGAGGTAAATACACATGGAAAAAATAAAGATCGACAGGATCAACGAACTGGCGCACAAATCAAAAGCAGAAGGTCTTACAGAAGAGGAAAAGGCAGAGCAGGCTCTGCTCCGTGCAGAATTCATAGCTGAAATCAGAGCTGATGTAAAAGCATCTCTCGAATCGATCGAGATTGTGGATGAAATAAGCTCCTAATGGTGATATAATTAATGGAAGTTTTGTAGATAAGGAGATATTTCATGGAAAAACTTGGGGTAAATGAGATTCGTGATATGTTCAGGGATTTCTTTGTCAGCAAGGGACACTATGCAGGCGGCAGCGCTTCGCTTATCCCACGTAATGACAAGAGCCTTCTGATCATCAATTCCGGCATGGCTCCGCTCAAGCCATATTTTGCGGGACTTGAAACACCGCCATGTAAGAGAATGACAACATGTCAGAAATGTATCAGAACCAATGATATAGATAATGTCGGAAAGACTGCACGCCACGGCACATTCTTTGAGATGCTTGGCAATTTCAGCTTCGGTGATTATTTCAAGAAAGAATCTCTTCAGTGGGGCTGGGAATTCTGCACAGAATGGCTTAAGATGCCTAAAGAAAAGCTTTGGGCAACTATATATGAAAACGATGATGAAGCCTTTGAGATCTGGAGAGATATTATCGGAATGCCTGAAGAAAAGATCGTGAGACTGGGCAAAGAAGATAATTTCTGGGAGATAGGACTTGGTCCATGCGGACCATGTTCAGAGATATATTATGACCGCGGTCCTGAATGGGGATGCGGCAGACCTGACTGCAAGCCGGGATGTGACTGTGACAGATACCTTGAGTTCTGGAACCATGTATTCACACAGTTTGACAGGCAGGAAGATGGTTCATATCCTAGACTTGCTCATCCTAATATCGACACAGGAATGGGTCTCGAAAGACTTGCCTGCATCCTCCAGGATGTTGATTCTATATTCGATGTCGATACAGTCAAATATATAAGAGATGCCATTACAGAGATGGCAGGAGTAGACTATCAGGCCGGCAATCACAAGGTAGATGTCAGTGTCAGGATAGTTACCGACCATCTGAGATCAATGACATTTATGATAGCCGATGGTATCCTTCCTAGCAATGAGGGCAGGGGCTACATTCTTAAGAGGATCATCAGAAGAGCTGCCAGACACTGCAAGCTGCTCGGCATCACACAGGCTAACCCTCTTGTTGAACTTGCTGAGAGCGTAGTAAAGACATCAGGCGGAGCTTATCCTGAACTTGTCGAGAATCATGATTATATAATGAAGATCATCAAAATCGAAGAAGACAACTTCGCGAGAACGCTCGACAGGGGAATGGAGATCCTTGAAGGCTATATGGCTGATATGGATGCAAAGGGTGAATCAGTTCTTGCCGGAGACCTCACTTTCAAGCTTTATGATACTTACGGATTCCCTCTGGAAGTTACTCAGGAGATACTCGAAGAGAATGGCAAGTCAGCTGATGTCGATGGCTTCAATGAGAAGATGACGGCACAGAAAGAGCTTGCAAGAGCCAACCAGAGAGATACCGAAGGAGATGCATGGAGAGACGCATCTGAGTACAGTCATCTCGAGCCGACTGTATTCCTCGGATATACCGAAGAGTCCGCTGATTCAAAGGTTATGTATGTCGGTAATTTTGATGAGAACCGTAAATTCATCATTGTTGAATCGACACCATTCTATGCAGCAAGCGGCGGTCAGGTATTTGATACCGGTATCGTTACACATGGTGACAATGACCTCAGAGTTGTAGATGTGGTCAAAGAAAACGGTATTTATCTTCATGTCATTCATCCGGATGATACTGGACTTGCAATGCGTATCAAGAGCGGTGACGATGTCCATCTGGCTATCAATGCAGTAAGAAGACATAAGATCGCAAGACAGCATTCAGCTACACACCTGCTCCAGCAAGCGTTGAGAGATGTTCTTGGAGATCACTGCATGCAGGCTGGTTCATATGTCGATGATAATTATCTGAGATTCGATTTCAATCATTTCCAGGCGGTGACACCTGAAGAGATCTCACAGATCGAAGCTATTGTTAACGAAAAAGTTGACGAATATCTCCCGATAAAGATGGAAGAGATGCCTATCGAGGATGCCAAAAAGCTCGGAGCTATGGCACTGTTTGGTGAAAAGTACGGTGATATAGTAAGAGTTGTCAGCATGGGTGACTACAGCGTAGAGTTCTGCGGCGGTACTCACATTGACAATACCGGAAAGGTCGGCGGCTTCAAGATCATCAGCGAAGGCGGAATTGCTTCTGGTGTCAGACGTATAGAAGCTATAACAGGATCCAATGTAATAAGCTATCTGGCCGGAAAGGAATCCACCATCAACACAGTTGCTCATACTCTTAAGTCAACTGAGACTGATCTGACACGTAAAGCCGCTCAGGTCATGTCAGATATAAAAGAACTCGAGAATACCATAAAATCATTCAAATCGGATGAGATTACAGGTGCACTTGATGATATAATAGGATCAGCAAAGAAAATCGGCGATATAGATCTCATTACAAGGAAGTTCGAAGATACCGAGACAGATCAGCTTCGCAGTATATGCGATGCAGTAAGAGAAAAGAAAGACAATACAGTGATGATATTTGCTGCTGTCAACGATGGCAAGGTCACATTCATCACTGCTGTTACTGAAGACCTTGTCGGCAAGGGATATCATGCAGGCAAGATCATCAAAGAGGTCGCAAAAGCTGCCGGAGGCGGCGGAGGCGGCAAGGCGAACATGGCACAAGCTGGAGCGAAAGACCCTTCAAAGGTCGATGCAGCATTCGCCGTAGCAGAAGAATTATTAGCTAATTAATCGTATTTTATACTAAATGGAGGACCGTAATGAGTAAGAACACCATCATGTTCGAAGGATTCAAGGACAGCCAGCTTGATAAGAAGGAAGCTCTTGTTGAGATCTACACCGCGCTTACAGACCGCGGATACAATGCAGTAGATCAGATCGTAGGTTATCTCACTTCCGGAGATCCTTCATATATCACAAGCCATAATAATGCAAGGAATCTCATCCTCAAGATCGACAGGGATGAACTTCTTGAGGAGATCCTTACCAGCTATCTTGGTATTGGAAAGAAGTAATGCGTATACTAGGGCTTGATGTAGGAGACAAAACAGTGGGGGTCGCAGTAAGCGACCCTCTTGGTATTATTGCGACCGGTGTAACTACCATTGAAAGGGTGGGTATCCGTAAAGATACCGGTAAAGTCATAGATTATATCAGAGAATATGACTGTCCGCTCGTGGTTATTGGATTGCCCCTCAATCTTGATGATACTGACTCTGTTCAGACAGAAAAGGTCAGAGCTTTCAGAGAAATGCTTGAAAATAAACTGAGAAGTTCCGGACCGCTCTCCAAGGTCAGGATCGAATGGCAGGATGAGAGATATTCAACTGCTGAGGCAGAGGAAGTTCTGATCGATGCAAATATGAGTCGTGAAGACAGGAAAAAGATCATAGACCGACAGGCCGCAATAGTGATACTGCAGCGTTATCTTGACAGAATGCCCGCAGAGGACAAGAGATGAATGACCTTCAGATAGATTATTTCATGGCCGTAGCGACCAATCTGAGCTTTACTAAGACATCAGAAGAGATGTTTGTATCTCAGCCTGCGATATCCAGACAGATATCTCAGCTGGAAAAAGAGCTTGGCGCAAGATTGTTCAAGCGCAACAATCAGAGAACTGAGCTTACAGAAGTAGGCAAGCTTTATTTTGATCTCTTCAGCAGATATAAAGCAGATCTGATCAATACTAAAATAGAGGCTGATCGTATACTGGGAAATAAAAAAGGAATAATACGGGTCGGATTTCTTGAAGGGTGGGATCTCTTCAATATAATTCCGAAGATGATTGAACGGTTCAATGCTGAGTATCCTGATACAGAGGTCGTGATAAACTGCTGTGGAGTAAAAGAACTGACAACATCACTTCTGAATGATTCTCTTGATCTGATTGTGACAATGAACAATTCAGTAGCGATGTTCAGAGAGTTTGAATGCACGGAAGTCGCTGAGATCGGGAAAATATTGATTTATTCAGTATCTCATCCTCTTGCCGGAAAGAAAGAGCTTACTCTCAATGATTTTCGCGATGATGTCTTCATAGCACCTTGGGAAATAGTTGACAAAATGGTAGTTGAGGCGATTACTTCATACACAAGACCTTATGGTTTTGTTCCAAGGCTCAGATTCGTAAAGAATCATGAATCGACTATTACATGTGTCAGAAACAACATGGGGGTTGCAATAGTCGATGAATGGGTGTGGGCAAAAGACGCTGCAGACATAAAATGGATCCCTTTTAAAGCGATAGATATTGTATCCATTGCAAGGGCGAAAGCAAGAGAAACTGATCAGGAAATAAGGATGCAGCAGATACTCGCCGATATTATAGTGGAGCAGGAAGCAGAAAGAAGAAAAGAAAATAAATAGAAGCTTGCTTCGTTCATAACAATATTGTTATGAACGAAGCAAAATTAATCAATTATACAAAACAGGTTATCTGAGTTACAATGTAGTCAAGACAACCTGTTTGTTTTTTAACGAAGTATAATATTAACAATAATAAAGTAGATATTGAAGGGAGAATAATCATGCAGAAAAGCGCAAAATTGACAGCAGTGTACGCACTCATCATGGACCTGCCACTGAGCCTTGTTATCACTCTTGTTGCTCTGGCATTATCTAATATCGATGCACCGGGCAGCCTTAACGGACCTAATTATATAAGGATGGCGATCCTTGCTTATATCGTTACATTCTTCGTAAACTTCCTCCACGCTGAGAGGTGGGGATTCGCAGTTGCTGCAAAGCATTCTCAGCCTGGAACATTCAAGTTCGGACTTCTTCTGAATCTGGTAGTTGCTGCTGTATTCTGTGTCATTCTCGACCTGATCATGACAGCTGTAGGCATGATCGCAGGTGGAGCATTCAGTTTCGGACCATATATCGCAGCTGTTCTTAAAGGCTTCATTCCTTGCTATATCCCAACACTGATCATTGCAATGTTCTGGAATCAGTTTGCTGACAAGTGGTCGAGAGCGATCTGCAATGAGCCGGCACCACAGATGCCTGGAGCACCTGACCACAAGTAAAAAACACGAATTCTTTAAATAAAAATGGATTCATCTTGTTATAATCGAATCAACAGCAGTAAGTTATACCTAATAATTAAATAACTTAGTAGAAACATATTGCAGGAGGGAAAACAATATGAAGATTCTGGGAATTTCTTTCGGAACCAAAAACGGTAACAATGACACTATGTGCAGATTAGCACTTGAAGAGTGCCAGAAGCTCGGAGCTGAGATCGAATTTATCCATGCATTTGACTGGGATCTCCAGACATGTACAGGCTGCGTAGCATGCTCAAGAGGTCTCGTAATGGGCAAGGGCATGATCTGCACAAGAAAAGATGACTTCAGTGCACTCTATGAAAAGATGGTAGAGGCAGACGGCGTATTCATCGTTGACCCTATCTATGAATCCGGCGGATCCGGACTCTTCCATATCTGCTGTGATCGTATGGGACCTGGACATGACACAGGAATGCTCCTCGGACTGAACGAGAAGCTCAAAGAGCAGGGCAAGGAGCCTCTTGATATGAAGTACTTCAGACAGAAGGCTATCTCATTCCTCGCTATAGGCGGATCTGACTGGGCTGTAAGAACAGAGACTGATCACGCAATGCTCGCAATGAGTCCTGGCTGGAAGGTCGTCGACAATGATTACTTCTCATGGTGCAAGGACGTCATCATGCAGGATGACAAGATCGAGAGAACAAAAGAGATGGCAAGAAACCTCGTAGAGGCAGCTCAGTACATCATCGATAACAATATCATGATCATGGGATCTGAGAACATTGACCTCTGGAAGGGCAAGAAGGGTGCATGCCCACACTGCCACGGCAATGCCTTCTATATTTTCCCGGGAACAACAACTGCTGAATGCGAACTCTGCGGACTTCGCGGCGAGCTGGTAGTTGAAGACGGAGCTATGGTATTCAAGTTTGATCCTGCAACAGAACATCATGCTCATGACATCCTGTCGGGCAAGGCTCTGCACGGACAGGACATCTTCCAGAATGAGGGAAGACTCATGAACCTCTTCAAGGACCCTGAATTCAAGGCACGCAAAGAGCATTACACCAACGTTATCGCTCCTACACCATCCCCATCCAAGAGCAAATAATATAGAATAGATAAACACAGGCAGGGGATAATACCCCTGCCTGCTTTTATACCAAAAGAAAGTAACCCCCGGGGGACTTTAAAATGAAAGGAGAAGCATTCAATGAACAGACCTGAATTTTATCCTGTAAGAAGCATTATCCTTGTAGACCTTGCTCATGAGGACTACAGGATCAAGCTCGAAAACTGGCTCTACAGATATCATGTGCCAGACAGCATTTCACAGTTTGGCCCATATGTAAGCAAGTATGCTTTCTATCCAGCACTTCCGACACCTCCTGGCGGAGCAAGATTCGGAACAGTAAGGATGCAGATGACAGAGCACTACTGGCTTGCTAACCCTAACGATATCGGCTTTGCAAAAGACCATCACAAGGTGCTTACTGAGTATTTCCCTACAGACGTACTTGTATGGCAGAACAACATTCCTGATATGGGGCATTCACATGGTATAGACAAGTCCGAAGAAGTCAATCTTGAAGGCGATGACGCAAGAGCTACCAAGGGTGACGAAGCCGCAGGAACAGTTCCTTTCATCTTTGCATTCGTACCTGTATGGTGGGAAGAGGACTTCAAGGGAGAAGGCCGCACTGTTGAAGACGGTCCTAACTACAGGTGGATGTTCATGGTCAAGTATCCGGAAGGCGTCAGTGCTGAAGAAGGTGACAAGTGGCTCAAGGAAGAATTCATTCCTGCATGGACTGCACACGAAGGCTGCACACGCTGTGTATCAAGCAAGATCAAGAAAGAAGTCAACAACTGTGACTTCGACCGCATTGTGGAGATGTGGTTCGAGTGCCAGAGTGCATGGGTAGATGCAGCAGCTGCAGCAGCAGAGAAGTGCGCTAAGCCTGCATGGGCTGAGACTGAAGATTTCCCTTATCTCAAGAAGTCATACGGCATCAGCGGCATCTTCCTGTCAGACTATGCAAGATCAGATAATCTGACACAGTACCGTGGATACATTACGATGAGATAGCAATGAGCAGAAAAGAAATACTGACACTTGCTTTACTTATTGCGGTCATGCCGCCTGCCTGGGCTGTGATCAGTCCATATCTTGGCAATACGGTCGGTCCCGTTGCCCTTATAACAGCAGGTATTTACGGAGCTAACGGCAATAAATGGGAAGATGCTCACAAGATGGCTCTTGGCTTTCTTGCCGGAGATATCTGGGCATATGCAGTTACGGTGATAATGTCCGTAACACCGTTTAATGCCGATCTGACGCTGTTTGCAGTTCTGGCAGTATTTGGCTTCCTTGCAGTAGTTATATCGCAGAGTCTGCCATCGTTTTTCAATATGCCTGCATGGCTTGCCGGATGGGCTATCGGCATGCTGGCTATGAATCTTGATAAAGTGACTCCGCTAATGAGCCTGACGGCACAGATCGGAGCAGCTATGCTCGTCGGCGTATACTATGTAGGAGCTTTGATAGATAAGATCCATCATATAATTAACAAGTAAGAAACTGTTCATAAGGAGGAATTTATGGGCAAAGGCAAATATTTCTATTCAAAGGGTGAGGGAAATGACGGATATATAAAGAATCTTGAAGTTCTCTCATACTGCGACATGGACGGCACATGCGGAATGTTCCAGATGGCCCTCTACAGGACGGAATCGGGAAGATATCTGCTGTATGGTGCATGTTTTGCGGCAGGTCCTGATGGAGTAGGTATCATGATCAGTGATGTAACTGATCCAAGAAATCCTGTATTCATTAAAAAATGGCTGCCGTTCGATATTGACGAGTATCCTACAACTTCTATACCTAAACTGCAGATAGCAGATGACAAGCTCATCTTTGCTCTCACTTCAGGTTCAGGACCTAGTGTTCTGGTAGGAGACCGCGCTAAGATGAAGAGCCTTCAGGGCATCATGATCTATGATCTTAAGAAGGATCCTGAAAACCCTGAATACCTCGGATACTGGGACTGCGGAGTTCCGTATTCGATGGGAGTGCACAGATTCATGTATAACGGCGGTGACTATGTACATCTCTCATCAGAAGCAGATGAATTCGAAGGTCTGATCTACAGGATCGTCAGCATTGCTGATCCGGCCAACCCTGTCGAAGTGGGCCGCTGGTGGGCGCCTCATCAGTATATCTACGGAGTACCTGGCCGCGAGGTCGATCACTCAGCACCGCATAATCCTGACTTTATGGATAAAGGCTGGCTGCACGGGCCTCCGTTCGTTGTGGGAGACAAAGTATACTGCGGTTACTGCGGTGACGGTCTTTATGTTCTGGATATTTCCGATATCAGACATCCTAAGGCTCTCGGTAATCTGAAATTCATGCCTGCATTCTCAAGCAGACTTGCAGGAGCAAGGACTCATACAGCGCTTCCGCTGGTTGGAAGAGACCTCGTTGTTGTAACCAATGAAGGAGAGAGATTCGGATTTATAAAGGACGGTGTCGTAAAGCAGGCACAGGCTATGAACAATCTGCACATGGTCGATGTAAGCGATCCGACTAATCCGGTCCTCATAGCAGAATTCCCGTATCCGGAAGTTCCGGAGGATTTCCCTGCACCTAACTTCAACACTTACATGCTTGCAGAAGGTTCAAAGGGCGGACCGTTCGGACCTCACAATGTTCATGAACCAATGAGCAACAAGCCATGGCTCGAACAGAGGACCGATGTTGTTTATGATTGCTACTTTGCAGCAGGACTCAGAGTCTATGATGTATCAGATCCTTTCTACATCAAGGAAAAGGCATATTTCATACCTCCGAATCCGACGAAGAAATGCTTCCCGTTCCCTGGTCCTATGATGGCCATGACGGAAGATGTCGTAGTAGACGACAGAGGTAACATCATTATCGATGCTAACAGCGACGGATTCTATATTCTGAGAAAGACATACGAAGACTGATCTCAGGCTTCTGTTCATCAGCATAATAATTAAAAAGATGCGGCAGCTTTCAGGCATGCCGCATTCTTTTTGACTTGTATAAAACAGCATCTGCTGACAGCACTGATAACGCCCTGCCGGAGTTTCGCTTCTGCCCGGCGCATGTGTTATAATCAAACATGGTAAGTAAATCGGAAAGAGTCTTTCAGAGGAAAATCATGAATGATAGAAAATACGATCTGATCTGTATCGGTATGGCTATTATGGACTCAATAATAAAAGGGTTCGACCCAGTCCCGCTTACAGCGACCGGATTCAGAGCTGAATCCGGCTCGCTCAAAGTAGGAGGTGACGCTGTTAATGAGTCTATAGCTGCATCAAAACTTGGACTCAGGACAGGGATACTCTGCAATCTCGGCAACGATCCGGCCGGAAATGCTATAGAAAATGAGCTGAGATATAATGGGGTAGATACAGAACTGATCGTAAGATCCGACGAGCACCAGACTCCTGTAACTACTATTTTTGTGCAGGAGGATGGCAACAGGAAGTCTATTACAAATAGTGCACACCGCTATAATTTCCATCCTGAGAGGCATAAAGACAGGTTTACAGACGCAAGGGCCATAATACTCGGATCGCTTTTCAGAGCCCCGTTTAACGATCCTGAAGTGATTCGTTCAGTCCTTACATGCGCAAGGGATAATGGTATAACTGTTTTTGCTGATACAAAGCTTCCTAATTTCAGGATCCTTACTCTTGATGACATCAGAGACTCACTCAGCATGATAGACTACATTACGCCTAACGAGGACGAAGCTCGTTATTATTCAGGAAAAGATACGCCGGAGGAAATGGCTGAGGCATTTCTTGATGCAGGCGCAAAGAATGTGATAATAAAGCTGGGAGCAAGAGGAAGTTACTTCAGAAACAGAGATGTTTCGCTGATGATCCCGGCTTTCAAGACAGAAACGGTGGATGCCACAGGAGCAGGAGA
This sequence comes from uncultured Eubacteriales bacterium, assembly GCA_902786855.1. GTDB lineage: Bacteria > Bacillota > Clostridia > Peptostreptococcales > Anaerovoracaceae > Crickella. The sequence continues at coordinate 77,730 of CADAEH010000005.1, forward strand.
TAACTTTATCGCAGGTTTTGTATCAGAGAAGCTCAAAGGAAACAGCGATGAAGATGCACTCGTTTTTGCAAATGCATGCGGTGCGATATGCAGTACAGCCGTCGGCGCAGGATCAGCACTTAAAAACCGCAGTCAGGTATTGGAACTGATCAAAAGCAGCACAGCTGATCAAGTGAATCATATATAGCATCAGCCGGTGATAAAACAGAAAATGAATAAAGACAAAAGAAATTTGCTGATAGTACTAATAATGGTATCTGTGATGTTCATGCTGTCTTCAGCTTTTTTTGTGTATGCTGCTCCACAGATACCTGACGTCAAACCAGATATTAACATTCAGGTATCACCGGAAATTAACATTCAGGTGCCACCGGAAATTAACTACAATTCATCGTTTGATTACAAGCTATACCATGATCATTCACGGTACAAAAGCGTTCTCAGGATCCGCATGAATAGTGTATATTCTGTACTCTCAAATTACATGGACGACAGCGCCACTCTGCCGATACCCGGCCTGATCGAAACATGTACGCTGCACAATGGGAACAATAATCTGTCGGCAGATTATATTCCACAGGGACTGTGTCAGGCAGGAAAGTACTGGCTGATCACCGCATATGATGCAAAAAAAGAAAACAACTCTGCGATTTATGTGATAGATAAAACTAAATCCAGCCTTATATCCACTCTGACAGTACCTAATACGTATCACTTAGGTGGAATAGCCTTTGACGGGGAGAACATCTGGCTCACGGGTGACACATCTGACCGGTATAAAGGAGAACCTTTTGTCCAGTACATAACTTTCACAGATTTTAACAATATGATCTCAGAACCTCTGCATGAAATAACCAATAATGAGATCTCTGAATATGTATATATCAAGAATAAACCTTCATTTCTGGAGTGCGATAACGGGACCCTTTGGGTCGGAACATATATGGGCAGGAAAGATACCGCTGAAAGCTATATGAATGGCTACAGAATAACAGAGGAAGAGGGGAGAAAAAAGCTTAATACCACAGTGTATTCATTGATAAGCGGTCTGGATTCAAGTGCTCAGGGAGCAGATATCGAAGGTAATTTTCTGTATGTCTCGAGCTCATTCAAAGGCTCTGCGGTAGGAGTAAAGTCATCATTTATTACAAAGTATGATATAACGCCGATAAGAAAAGGCAGCAAAATACTTAATATCGAGAAACGTGAATCAAGCAGGATAGAAGTCCCTAAGATGAATGAGGAGATTGCTGTAGAAAATGGAAGGATCTATATCAACTTCGAATCCGGAGCGCAAATCTGGAAAAACCCGGTGATAAGAACTGATCGTTTGCTGGCAGTCAAAAAAACACTGTGGGGGGAGATGAAACCATGAAAAAGATCTTGCTGGGTGTACTGTTCTGCAGTTTGATTTTTGCGGCAGCTGTGGTTTTAGAAAAACTGCTGGATGATCCTAATTTTATGCTGAAACAGTTTTCCGAAAATATATCAGTAGATGAAACTCAGGACATTTCATTTGACAATGGTGTCGGGGTGTTTTCCTTCAGAAAAAAGCTGCCTGTTTATACATTCACACCGGATGAGAGCACAGAGTATACGTTTACAGTAACTGATCTGACTGTAAACAATGACGGCATTCTTTCGTTGCTGGTTATGGATGAGACTTTAGAGGATTATTTTGATGTAAACAGTGCTGATAATAAAACTGAATCCGATGATGCGGCAGGAACAGGAGACAGTTTTTCAGGCACAGTACTTCTTACTGAAGGGGAAACATACTATGTTGGATTTGGTATGATCCCCGGTGATGAATATGATTATGACTTTGACAAACTTGCAGGAACTTTCAAGCTGACGATCACAAAAGCTGTGCAGGAAACTGCTCCGGCAGAACTGGAAACAGACGGAACTGTAAAACTGACAGTAAGTGAGGGTGGACAGGCCGGTGCATTATTCAGACCTGAATCGAATGGCTTTTATAAGTTTACAACTCGTATCTCATCAAAGAACAAAACATCGGGATATTCATCTGTAACATCAATAACATCTGCAGAGAAGAAAAAAGTACAGCTGGTTGACGGGATATGCTATCTTGAAACCGGAACTGATTATTATGTATGGGTCAGTGTCTATGAACTGAACGATAAGTCAGCAGAAGTGATTCTTAGCTGTAATGCCGTAGATTTCATAAAGGCAGACGAAACTTATGACTTTGATATATCCAGGGATACGATCATTGAATACAGATCAGAAACTGATCAGGATATAGCCGTTTATTCTGATTCCGATGGGGATCCGAAAGCAACAGTTTATGACAGCAGCGGTTTCCCGGTTGCTTCAGATGACAGTTCCGGCGGTTCATTCAGTGAAAATGATAAGGGGTTTGCTCTCGTGCTGATTGCACAGGCAAAGGAATCTTACTGGATATATGTGAGCGGTGATTTCGAAACATGTAAGGTCAGGTTAGCAAAATACACAGGTGATGGAACATCGCTTGGCCCGGATGATATTTCACCGCTTGGCCCGGATGATGCAGTATCATCTGAAAAGGATGAGAATGCAGACATGACTGCAGATGATGGAGCTGCAGGTGATGCTGTCGCGGAAGAGAGCGATACTGTAAACTGACTGATTTGCAACGAAAAAATACTTGGTGTATTATAATAGAGCCGAAAGGCTCTATTTTCATTACAGGTTGACCGATAATACTTATATGAAAAACAAAAGATATACATCTTCAAATCCCGGTTCTTTACTCTGGAGAGAGAAACTGAACACTCTGATCGAAAGAGATATTCTTTTCACAGCACTTCTGATGGCTTCCGGACTGATCTATTCAGAAGGAGGGTTTGTGAGAGGACTGCCTTTTCCGTGGTTTATAACAGGACCCGGGATACCTACGCATTACAGACCTGACACTTTTCTCGCATCACTAGTTGTATGCGCTTTGATCGTTGTCTTCCTGGAATTCATAAATGCTGTGATCCGGGCTGCAACGGAACCGAAAGCTTTCAGCAATATATCCCGTCAATCTGGCGTATACGCGAATATATACGATGATAACGATGAAATACAGTACGGATCTTCGGATCAGGAAAAATACCAGTATACTGCCACCGGTGATCATACATCCTTTGATTTCAAAGATACATCCAATTATAAAAAAGCACTGAGGAAAAATGAACGCGCGATAAAGAAGGCAGTCACTTCGATTCCGGTAAAAGCAGAAATACGCAAACAGAACAAAAGCCCTGGTACCGGATCGAAGGGAAATCCTTTATCAACATTTATTCTTATCTTTATCATTTCAACAATAATCATCATCTTTTCATTTGCCGCCACAATGATCAACTTTACTGATATATTTGATGATCAATACGATGACGACACAGACACCGGAAATGGTAAAGTATACGATACCATTTTTGATTCACCGTTTTACAATGAAGAAGGGTATCTTGAGTATGAGTGTGATAATGTGATAACGATGCTGACGGATGAAGATGAAGAAGGGATATCAGCAATAGGGGATGGTGATGCCTCAGCTATACTCAATGCAATGGATTGGGAAAATATAGTATATATAGAAGATATACGCAGTATAAGAGAAACAGAACCTCAGGAAGCATTCATTCGTTACAAAGTTACTGAAGACGGAAAAGATTACATGTTCGCAATCAAGTTCACCGGAGATGATATCGCAGAAAATCCTGAGAATGCTGTAGTTACAGGAATATCTCTTTGCCCGTATGATCCATGGGAAAAATACTATGCAGGAGATGGATCTGATTATACATGGTCTGACTTTAAGGACGAAGTTGAAGAAAACGCAGTTTCAGTGGGGGATGACAGATATTTCAGCTATTCCATACTGACCTGGTAAAAGAAAAATGAAACGTAAGAGAAGACGCAGGCTGCCAAATGACTTCCTGATCCTCATAATTATAGGGGAGCTGTTTGCTGTGTCTTTTTCATCTCTGGAGATCGTAAATGAGTCTACGGTAAGGACGATTGACAGGAGGACCGCTGCCATAGCAGAAACAAGTGTTTCATATCTCTATGATCCGACTGATTCTGTCAATAAGGGTGTAGAAGCATATGAGGAATGGTGGGAAGAAGAACACCGCTGGAAAGGTCCGGTTCTGTCTAAAGGCCGAGGTGTTGTTTATGGACCGTCAGGAAAGGAAACATATTACAACCTCAATATGAACGGGGTAGTACGCATCATGCGAAACATGGGCAATACAGATGAATACTGGGTGCGTGATGACGGCTGCAAGATGCTTGGAGATTATATTATGGTAGCAGCCAACCTGAAATTAAGACCGCGCGGGTCCATCGTAGAAACATCTTTGGGTGAAGGAATCGTATGCGATACCGGAGGTTTTGCTAAACGCAATCCGTATCAGATAGATGTAGCAGTTACGTGGTAAAGAAGGCAATGTTCCGCTGTAAACTGTATTTACCGACAAAATTATTAAGTAATAAAAATTGGACGAAATAATGGCAAATGAAATCGTTGATAAACTGTGGTTTCGTTAGCCGGGAATGACAGGGGATGTTATTGACAAATACCACTATATCAGATAATATATGAAACTTGGGTGACAGTCGAAGAACTGCCGCTTTTTATTGTGCATTTCGCGAACCACATAATATCCACATAAAACGGATATACTGACTTAACAAAACAGGCGTTAAATAAAGGAGACATCTGCTTTCACTTTGTCGGCTGATATATATGAACTTAGAGGAGAATGATGAAGAAGACCATTACAGTTATGCTGCTGATAATACTTGCGATCTCTGCTGCCGGCTTTAATGTGTCAGCAGCGTCTGAGGATCGTAGTGAATATCGTGATCATGACGCCAGGTTTTACAATTCTCTCATCGTGGACGGTGTCGATGTATCGATATATCAGGACGATGATATCGACTGGAATGCTGCAAAGGAATCAGGAATAGATTTTGCTATAATGAGAATTTCACTGACACGTAATATAACGGGTACTCTTGAGACTGACAGCATGTTCAGGGAACACTATAAAAATGCTAAAGATGCCGGGATGATGTGTGGTGTCTATGCATTCTCACAGGCAGCAAGCGCTGAAGACGGGGCAAGGGAAGCCAGGTTTGCTGTATCAAGACTGAAGAAACTCGGAATAGGACCGGAAGATCTCATGTTGCCTGTTTACATGGATTACGAGTTCCTTAACAAGAATGGGAGCAAACTCAGGAATCTCACCGAAGAAGACGCAATAGCAGCAGCGAAGGCCTTTTGCAAAACTGTCCAGTCATATGGATATGACGCGGGTATCTATGCAAATTCATTCTTCTTTGCAAATTATCTGAACAATGGTGCAGATTTCAATGATGACGTAGATCTCTGGATCGCGCAATACAGCGATTCTATTGGTTCAAAATGCCGGTATACAAAATGGCAGTACAGCAGCTCTGCAAGAGTTGCTGATACCAATTCATCATCAGCTGACAGAGTCGATATCAATTACTGGTACATAGATAAGGAGACCGAAGAGTCAGCAATTAATATAAGCGGGAGTACCAACGTAGAATATACGGGCAAACCTGTTCTTCCGGACTTCAGGATCCATGATGGACAAAAGTATATGAGAGAAGGTGTGGATTACATTATTGGAGGTATAGGAAATATAGGCAAAGACTCGGAATCATATGCATATATAAAAGGCATAGGTGATTACGAAGGATATGCACTTGTGCCGATCAATATCAAAAGTGAAGAATATGATAAGGTCAACCTACCGTCAAAAGTCATAACAGACACCAATTTTAAAAATTCAGGTTACATATTATATTCTGATACAGGCAGAACTAATATAGGTATCATACCTGAGGGAACAACAGCAGGTGAGTTGCTGGCTAATATAGAGATTTCCAGTGAGGACTATTACACAGGCATTATAGACTCACATGGCAACAGACTGGAAGAAAAGGAAAAAGTTGTCTTCAGCGACATGATCGGCATTTATAGAGATCAGGACGACACTCTTATCGGAACTATCGATATTGAGACAGAAACCGAAAAAGGAATAAATCACTTAAGACATAAATAAGAAGATGGATATTTTCCATATTGTCTGTCATGTGGTTGATAATGCCTGAAACATTGATTTTTCAAGGAATAGGGGCCGAATGGCCCTTTTTTCAGATCGACAACTATTCCTAAAATCATAATTTTCGGAATAGTTATATACCCCCGAAAGAGATTCCTGTGCAATTGAAGATCCGGTACTTAAGCCGGGATGCATTTGCTTTCAGTACCGGATCTCAATTAAAACACACTATCCTAGAAATATATACCGCGGAGGTACATATATTGCTAGCCTATTCTCCTGTGCAGATAATTAAGAAAATATATTAATTAACTATCTGCTGAACTTCATACTTATTCAATATACAGGTATGAATAATATGTCTCCCGGATGTATATCACCGGACTCTATATCATTGGTCTCGCAGATGTCATGGATGATCTTCTGATAGCTGACCTTGACATCAGGATTATAAGTCTCAGCCAGATCCCAGAGAGTATCATTTTCCTGTACTATTACACGTTCATATGTATTGACTGTGGCAGCCTGTGCCTTGCCGATGTTCAGAATACCATATCCTGCGAATATAATGACCATGATGCTGATCAGAATAAATATGAAGAACCTTATTGGTTTAACAACTCTATAATGACGATTACTCATTGATTTCACCTGACTTTCTATAGGAATATCCGCATTTCGCGAATTAAAACACTTGTTCGTTTGGTATACGAGTATTATAAACATATGTTCGCAATATGTCAATAGAAAAATAAACAAAAGTTCGGAAAATTTGTTTGCGTTTTAACGGGCATAAAAAAAGGCCTGCTGCATCAAAAAATGTATAAGATGCAAAGTATGCAGAACCTTGATATTTTAAGAAGAATTCAGGATAAAATCGAGGGCCGGCAATATCAGTCTCTGGTAAGGTCGGCAAAGTCAGCATTGATGAATTCTGCGAGGATCTCAGGCGACAGGATTATCTGGACTCCCCTCTTCCCTGCCGAAAAGTATATGCGGTCGAACAGAACAGCTGTTTCATCTATGTACGTAGGATATTGTTTCTTCATTCCTATAGGAGAACAGCCGCCGCGGATGTATCCGGTGAGGTCGAAGATCTCTTTTACGTGTATCATGTCTATCTTTTTATTGCCGGAGACCTGTGCTGCTTTCTTCAGATCGAGTGTTGCGCCTGATGGAATGACAAATACGAATAAACAATTATCGTCACCTCTGGTAACGAGAGTCTTGAAGACTTCATCTTCAGATACACCGAGAGCCTCTGCAGCATGAACTCCGGAGAGATCACTCTCATCATATTCATATTCACCCATTTCATAAACAATGCCGGCACTGTCGAGCTGTCTCATGGCATTGGTTTTGTCGATCTTTTGTTTCTTAGCCATAAATCTTGATGATTATCCCATCGGGATCATATTTACGGATGCAGTTCTTCATCCTTTTTTTCAATATTGTCCAGCAGAGCTACCATATCCTTTCTTTTTATGAAAAATATGATAAGCAATATTACAGTAATTACAGCAAGTGCTGCAACAGCCTTGTAGTTGCCGCGGCTGAAAAAATGTCCGATCAGAAGGCTTCCAAGCATGGCAGGAGAGCGTCCGATCGTAGATACGAGGAGAAAAGGCCTTATGCGCATATCTGATATGCCGGCAGCATACGCTGTGAGATCCTTAGGGATCCCCGGTATCAGATAGATGAGCAGGACTGCCATCAGTCCTCTTCCCGAGTTTAGTTTTCTGCGGTAGTCTTCAACCTTTTCTCTGCCGAAAAGAGTGCACACAGCATCTTTTCCGAGAAGACCGGATATATAAAAAGCGATAAAGGCTCCAATGACTGCTCCGGTTACAGAAATAAGGTATCCTTTTGTGATCCCGAACATATAGCTTGCAGCAAACTGTATCGGCTGACCGGGAACGATGCATATGATCACCTGCAGTATCTGCAGAGCGATAAGTATGAATGCAGCCTGACGCCTGTACCGGCTCAGCAATACTGGAAGCTGACTGAGCCAGTCTGCATTGAACAGAGTGTCTCTGTAATTGAAAAACAGCACAGCAGGCACTCCGATAATGATAAGTGCAAGCACAGACAGTCTGATGACAGCATAAGCACGTTTCTTTTTATCCATACTTTTTACCTGTCAGGCAGAAGACCTTGCTTCGTCAGTGTATCAAGACTCTTTATGATGCCGAATCTTGAATGCTCGTATGTAAGGCCACCCTGGAAATAAGCGATATAAGGCTCTCTGAGCGGCCCGTCAGCTGAAAGCTCTATGGATGAGCCCTGTACAAAAGCACCGGCGGCCATAACTACCTGATCCTGATATCCCGGCATATCCCATGGAACCGGAGAAACATATGAATCTACCGGAGCAGCGGACTGTATGGCCTGACAGAAAGCGACTGTCCTGTCAGGATCCAGAAACTTTATTGCCTGTATGATATCGCCTCTCGGTGCCATTGCAGGAGGCATTACTTCAAAGCCGAGCTCATCATATACAACACCTGCGAGCATAGCACCTTTTACAGCAGCATTCACGACTTTTGGTGCAAGGAAAAGACCCTGCAGCACATGTCTGTTCTGACCGAACGTTAGACCGCATTCTGCTCCTATGCCCGGACATGTAAGACGATAGGATACTTTTTCTATGAGATCTTCTCTGCCGACTATATATCCTCCGGAAAGCGCTAAACCGCCGCCCGGGTTTTTGATCAGAGAACCTGCCATGATATCGGCACCGAGGTCAGTAGGTTCAACAGTATCTACGAACTCTCCGTAGCAGTTGTCCAGCATAACAATGATCGAAGGATCTATTTCATGGACCATCTCTGTGACCTTGCGTATGCTCTCAAGAGAAATCGCCGGGCGCCAGTCGTACCCGGTCGATCTCTGCATTGCAACTACTTTTGTTTTATCTGTTATGGCTGCCTTTATGGCCTCAAGATCAACATCCAGATCCGGATTAAGAGGTACTTCATTATAAAGTATGCCGTAGTCGAGGAGTGTTCCCTTGAAATCTCCGTCAGAATACTTGCCGATCACTGTCTCAAGAGTGTCATAAGGGGCACCTGTGGCCTCGAGCAGCTCATCTCCCGGCCTGAGTATACCGAAAAGAGTAGCTGCAATGGCATGAGTACCATTGACTATATTAGGTCTTACAAGGGCTGCTTCAGTATTGAAAACAGATGCATATACCTTTTCTACCGCTGCACGGCCCGGGTCATCATAACCGTAACCAGTGTTCCAGTCAAAATGTGTAGCATTGATATGATTGTCCTGGAATGCTTTGAGGACTTTCATCTGGCATACTGCACAGATATCATCAAGCTCAGCAAATCTGTCAGTGAGTTGTTTTTCAGCTTTTTCAGTGATCTCCAATACCTGAGGATCGATATCAAATTCATTTATCAGATAATCTTTATACTTATAATTTACCATGATGCTAATCAAAAGAAGTATATGGCAGAACGCTTACCTGCCTCATCAGTTGTCATCTCTCCGCTCTATCTCCCATTCCATGTCATTGACAAGATCACGCTTCACATTCATCTTGTGCTGTGCATAGAGCTGGGTGGTCGTGACCTGTTCATGGTCGAGAAGAGCGGCTACGTCATATATGGAATTGCCGCGTCCGATAAGTGAGGTAGCGGCAGTCGCCCTTAGCTTGTGCGGACTGTATCCGGAGTCCCGGGAAGTCCCGAGAGCGATCGATGTGTATTTCTTGACGAGCTCCCGGATCGCTCTCTCTGTGATGCGCTTGCCCTGAAGTGACAGGAACAGAGCATCTTCTGCGGCGTTATTCTGCGCTGTAATGGTTTTTCTCTCGCTTGTCATGTAATCAGTCAATACCATTATTACAGAGCGGTTGAGAGGCATTACAGACTCCTTTCCTCTCTTGCGATAGATGATGAACTCCCCTCTCGAGAAATTGAATGAAGAGACATTGAGCTGCTGCAGTTCGGAAAGACGCAATCCATATGTAACAAAAAGCATGAGTATCGCTTTATCACGAAGCTTGGTCCTTTCCCAGTATCTACGCTCGTGATCGGTCAGCCCCGTACCGTTGGTAACGGCATCGAGCATGATCATCACCTCATCATCCTGCAGTGCTTTTATTTCCCTTTCACCTGGCTTAGGCACCCTGATGGGATCAAAACCGTCCGTTATGTTCCGCTCGATGAGTCCGTCTCTGTAGAGCTGCTTGAAAAGGACTGATACTGAAGATTTTTTTCTCGCAAGTGACTTGTTGCTGTTCTCATATACAGTAACAGTCTCACCGTCATCTACGATGTATTTACGGCAGTAATCGATGAAGAGGTTGATATCCTGAGCCTCTATCGCGTTCATTTCTTCAGATTTTATATCTTTAGTACATTCCGCTTTGGTAAGATCGGTCTCATTGATAAGATAGTTCAGGAAAAATCTGACATCATGAAGATAGGCAAGCCTTGTCATAGGAAGAACGTTACCCTTGAGATATGAAAAATAGGAACGCATGAATGAAGGAAGCTCCTTCTGTATACTTTCGCATTCCATATAGATATCGTTCTCTTTTTCTACGATATTATCAGGCTTGCCGCTTTTGTTGTGAGACTTAAATGTTTTGCTGTCGATTTTTGTTTTCATGATATACAAGATCAGTCAGCTGCCTGGAGGATCCTGTCGACAATACCTCCGACTGTTTCACCTTTATGTATCTCTATCCAGTTGACAAAATCATACCGTCTTAACCATGTAAGCTGACGTTTTGCATAGTGGCGTGTATTCTTGCTTATCTCATCTACTGCAGTATCAAGGTCATATACGCCCTTGATGCATGGGATCATCTCTTTATAGCCTATGGCCTTCATCGCCGGAGTAGAAGCACTGTAACCGCGTTTTAACAGTCCGGATACTTCCTCAACAAGACCGTTATCGATAAGCTTAAGGACACGTCGGTTGATCCTCTCATACAGCCATTCACGGTCCATGGTCAGAGCAAAGAACCTGAAGTCATATCTTGGATTGAGCTTCAGTTCAGACATTGATCCGATACCGTCACCCTCTTCGTATGCTTCGATGGCTCTTACGATCTTGCGTGTATTGTTCGGGTGTATTCTTGCAGCTGACTCAGGGTCAAGCGCAGCCAGAAACTGATGCATGTAATCGTTGCCGTTCTGTTCGGCCATGCGTTCAAGCTCAGCTCTTCTGTCAGAGCGTCCCCTGCTGCCGGCAAAGTCCATATTATACAGGACCGAATTCAGATAAAGACCGGTACCTCCGCATATGATCGGGGTCTTGCCGCGTGACAGGATATCATCAATGACCGCAAAAGCAAGCTTCTGATAAGTTGCCACGGTCATGCTGTAATCAGGTTCGACAATAGAATACAGATGGTGACGGATCTTGCGCATTACCTCTTCCGCAGGCTTGGCGCTGCCGACATCCATATATTTGTAAAGCTGGACAGAATCACAGTTTACGATCTCACCTTTAATTCGTTTTGCCAGATAAAAAGCAACCAGGCTCTTGCCCACTGCTGTAGGTCCGGAAATTACATATACTCTGTTATTCATCAAAGAATTCTCCGTTATAAAAATGTGTGGATCACTTGCGCTTGAATGACCTTTCGATCTCATATTTTGTATATCTTATGAAAACCGGTCTGCCGTGAGGACAGCAGTATGGATTTTTGCATTCAGCAAGTGAATCAATAAGATCTTTTATCTCAGGTTCGGAAAGATGCTCTCCGGCTTTGACGGCTGACTTGCATGATCTCATGATCAGCTTGTCTATAACTATGTCATTTAAGCCGGACGCCTCTTCGAGTGCCTCAAGGTATGACTGAGCGAAAGATACTGCCTCGGACAGATCCATATATGAAGGAATACCTCTTATTATGAATGTATCTGCACCAAAATCTTCTATGTCGTATCCTGCCCTTTCAAGAGGCGCCAGCCATTCCCTGCTCATATAGTATACATCAGCACTCACACTTATTGTAATAGGTGTAAGTATTGGTTGAGTAAATTTTTCCCCTTTTAAGTAATGCTCTGTAAATCTTTCGTAAAAGATCCTTTCATGGGCAGCATGCTGATCGAAGAGATAAACAGTATCCGCAGATTGCATAACGATATATGCATCAAAGAGATACCCACGGTATACAAGCTCATCAAAACTGAAAGGTCTTTCCGAAGGAGCAGTAACAGACGGGACCCATTCATGTAGTGTATCATCACTGTCCGGAACTGTACTCTGTGGCTCTTCCTGTGAAACTGCGTCCTGACCGGAGCTGCTGAGAGTGTTTCTTTTCAGGCTTCCGAGATAATCCCTGATGGAAGACTGTTCACCCGTATACATCGGAGCGGTACTGTATGAAGCAGACGGATCCTGTGTTTCGGGTCCGGAAGACACAGGAATTGCCTGAGGAACAGGTTTTTCCGGTTCTTCAGAATAAGAAGAATGCGGCATGATCCCGGAAGGGACAGATTCACGTGACATGAGAGCATTACTGACAGCAGAAGTGATATCAGAGGAAACATCCTGTGCTTTCAGAAATCTTATCTCTCTCTTGCCCGGATGGATATTTACATCGATATCGGAAGGATCCGCATCGATGAAGAGGATCGCTACAGGATAACCTGAAAATACCCGCCTGCCGTAACCGGCTGACAGTCCTTTTTCAATAATCTTGCTGTCGACAAGCCTGCCATTCACGAAAAAGAGCTGACCACGCCTTGTGGACTTGACCGTACCGGAATCAGATATGAATCCGCTGACATGAGCGCCACTGACGGATATGAGACCTGCATGATCCGTATCCGGATATATAGACTGAATGGTCTGAAGCGTATTGCCGTCTCCGCGCGTGGTAAAGACAGTATCGCCGTTACGGATGACCATGAACTTCACATAAGGATAGCATACAGCATATTGTTGTAAGAGTTCAATGACAGCACTGCCCTCCCTTGCATCAGACCCCATGAATTTTCTGCGGGCCGGAGTGTTGTAAAAAAGGTCTTCAGCAACTATCGTAGTGCCCCTGTTGGCACCGGCAGTTTCCCTGGAAAGGACCCTTCCGCCATGCATCATGAGCCTGACACCTGCATTTCTGTCAGGTGTCCTTGTAACGATAGTTATCTTGCTGACTGCTGCAATGCTTGCCAATGCCTCGCCTCTGAAACCAAGAGAACGTATGTTGTCAAGGTCAGAAATGCTTTCGATCTTGCTTGTTGCATGCCTGAGAAACGCTGTTTCAACTTCTTCAGGAGTAATCCCGCATCCGTCGTCAGTAACTCTTATATATGATTTTCCCCCGCCCCGGATCTCGACGATTATCGAGCCTGCTCCTGCATCAATGGAGTTCTCTACAAGCTCCTTGACAGCGGAAACAGGCCTCTCGATGACCTCACCGGCTGCGATCTTATCAGCGATATGTTTGTCAAGTACCCTGATCACCTGTCGCTTCCTCCTGCATCGTTGATTTCATCGATAAGGTCCTGAAGTGTGTTGAGAGCAGACAGAGGTGTCATGACATTGATATCCAGATTCCTTATCCTGTCAATGACCTGACCGTATCTGTCGGGCTCTTCACGCAGATCAGCCATACTGAAGCCTTCGGGTATGAAAGACAGTTGCTGTCCGGATGATAATGCGGATGATTTTGAAGAAGTCTCACCGGATTCAAGTTCTCTGAGCTTGATGCGTGCAGCCTTGCGTATTTCTTCAGGTACACCGGCTATCCGCGCAACATGGATACCATAGCTTTTGCTGGCCGGTCCATCGACTATATTGTGAAGGAAAACGACATCGGAGCCATCCTCACTTACAGCAACGGAAAGGTTGCGTATGTTATCATGCGAATCTGCCAGCTCCGTCAGTTCATGATAATGGGTCGCAAACATGGTCCTCACCCTGTGAGACGGTTCAGACAGATATTCGACCGTTGACCATGCGATGGAAAGACCGTCAAACGTGCTTGTACCTCTTCCTATCTCGTCAAGTATGATAAGACTTCTCGGCGTAGCATTTCTTAGAATACCGGCAAGCTCGCTCATTTCAATATAGAAAGTTGACTGCCCGTATGAGAGGTTGTCAGATGCACCTATCCTGGTGAAGATCCTGTCGACAACTCCTATGACAGCAGACTCGGCAGGTACAAAACACCCGATCTGGGCCATCAGTACAATGACTGCAGTCTGTCTCATATATGTGGACTTACCGGACATGTTCGGCCCGGTGATTATGAGCATGCTCCTGTTTGAGAGATCGATCAGAGTATCATTGGAAACGAACATGCCTGCTCCGAGTAACTGCTCGACGGCAGGATGTCTTCCTTTTCTGATGTCGATGACATCTCCATCATTGACGACAGGTCTGACGTAGCCGTTATCGGAAGCTGTACGCGCAAAAGCGATCAGGACATCAAGTGCAGCTACGGCAGCAGATGCTTTCTGCAGATCAGCGATATACGGGTCGATGGATGATCTTATTTTCCTGAATTCTTCGTACTCAAGCTTGTTGATCTTAGTCTCAGCACTGAATACGAGATTTTCTTTTTCTTTTAGCTCAGGAGTGATATATCTTTCATTATTTACAAGGGTCTGCTTTCTGATGTAATCATCAGGGACCTTATCCGACATACCCTTGCTTACATCTATATAGTAGCCGAACACTTTATTGTATCCGACCTTAAGAGTCCTGATGCCCGTCCTTTCCTTTTCACTGTTTTCGAGTCCTGCGATCCAGGCCTTGGCATCAGCGATGGAGTCCTTCAGAGCATCAAGTTCATCTGAATATCCTTGTTTAATAAGCCCGCCCTCTGTTATGACATGAGGAGGTTCTTCGCATATGGATCTGTCGATCATAAGATACAGATCCTCAAAATCAGAGATATCTGCAGATATTTCTGAAAGCAGCGGTGCATCCAGATATTCGAGCTGATCTGTTATATCCGGAAGTTGCTGCAGGGAGTTTTTAAGAGCTATGAGGTCACGGCCGTTTGCGCGACCTGATGCTACAGCAGCTGCAAGGCGCTGGAAATCATAAATTGACTTCAGCGAGTTCGAAATGTTATTCGCAGCCAGAGGAGTGTCTTTAAGGGCTTGTACCGCATCGAGCCTCATATTGATCCGGGAAGAATCGCGCAAAGGCTGTCTCAGCCATTGCTTGAGGAGTCTGCCGCCCATTGCAGTCCTGGTCCTGCCCAGCACACCGAGCAGTGACCCTTTCAGCTCATGGTCATAGATGGTCTCCAGAAGCTCAAGATTGCGAAGCGTAGTGCGGTCAAGCTGCATATGACTTCCGCGTTCTTTTATAGTTAAAGTGCGGATCTGACCCGGATCGCTTTTCTGCATATCCATGAGATACATGAGAAGAGAACCGACAGCACATATCATTGCAGTCTTCCCCTCAAGGTCGAGAGGAACAAGAGAGGCCATCCCGAAATGGCTCAGAATGGTTTTTCTGCAGGAGTCTTCGCGGTAGTATGACGGATCTGCTGAATCAGCATAAGGAGTGATAGAATGTCTGCTGAGAACAGAAGTGACCTGGTCACAGATCTCTTCACTTATAACTATTTCGCGGATGCTGTTAACAGACAGCTCATTGGCGAGGATGCTCATGTCTTCATCATCATCGAATTCATCTGCGGTCAGTTCCCCTGTTGAGATGTCAGCTACTGCAAGAGCTGTATGACCGTCTCTGATGCAGAGGGACGCTATGAAGATATTATCCTCTTTCGACGATGAGTCGCTCAGGTCAAGAGTACCTGGTGTATATATCCTTGTTATGTCACGTCTGACAATGCCCTTTGCCTCAGAAGGGTCTTCCATCTGTTCACATATAGCTACCTTATGGCCATTCTTAACAAGTCTTACGATGTATGACTCTGCTGAATGATGAGGCACACCGCACATAGGAGCTCTTTCTTCCAGACCGCAGTTCCGTCCGGTCAGTGTCAGTTCAAGTTCACGTGAGACGAGTATGGCATCATCAAAAAACATCTCATAAAAATCACCAAGTCGGAACATCAGGATCGCATCCTGATATTCTTCCTTGATTTTGAGATACTGCTGCATCATAGGAGACAGTTTTTCCTGTGCCAATTTTCGCCTTCTTTCTCAATACCCAAAAACTGTAGGGGGATGTGACTCCCCCTACCGTCCTGTCAATAACGGATCTTTCAGATCTTGATTATTTTGCGTTGTAAGCTTCAACGCCCATCTTGATGAGTTCGCATGCTCTTCTCATCTTGTCAGGTGTCAGAACGTATGCGATACGCATCTCATTGCCGCCGAGTCCCTTGGTTGCATAGAATCCAGGAGCTGGTGCGAACATAGCTGTCTCACCATTGTCATCGAATTCCTTAAGCATGAACATCAGGAAGGACTCAATGTCATCTACAGGCAGCTTGCATGTCATGTAGAATGCACCTGCTGGCTTCTGGCAGACTATGCCAGGGATCTTGGAGAGCTCATCATAAGCAGCGTCTCTTCTTGCCTCATACTCAGCCTTAGCTTCATCATAGTAGCTCTTGTCCATTCTGTAGAGAGCTGCTGCACCAACCTGCTCGAGTGTAGGTACGCAGAGTCTGCCCTGTGCGAGCTTGAGAAGTGCGCTCATGAACTCTTCATTCTTGGAGATAGCAGCACCGACTCTTGCTCCGCATGCAGACCATCTCTTTGATACGGAGTCAACGATAACGACTCTGTCTGCGATATCATCGAGCTGACCGAATGAGTGAGCTTCTGCTCCATCATATACGAACTCTCTGTATACTTCGTCGGAGATGATCCAGAGGTCGTGCTCTTTAGCGATGTCGCCGATGAGCTTCATGTCTTCAAGTGTCAGTACTCTTCCTGTAGGGTTACCAGGTGAGAGGCAGCAGATAGCCTTGGTCTTAGGGGTGATAGCAGCCTCAATGAGGTCTCTCTTTGCCCAGTTATAGCCGTCCTCTGCGGAAGTTGTAAGCGGTACGAGAACACCGGATACCTCGTTGCAGAATGTGTTGTAGTTTGTGTAGAAAGGCTCAGCGATCAGAGCTTCATCTCCAGGATTGAGAAGAGCTGTGAAAGCAAGGATAAGAGCTTCGGATCCACCGTTTGTAATGAGGATGTCCTTTCTCTCATACTCCATGTTGAAGTCTCTCTTCATGTAGTAGATCATTGCGTCGCGCAGTTCATCGATACCCTGGGATTCAGCATATGCGATGACCTTCTTGTCGAAATTTCTGATTGCTTCCATGAAGCAAGGAGGAGTCTCGATGTCAGGCTGACCGATGTTGAGACGATAGACTTTTTTGCCATGTTCTCTTTCGGCCTCAAAAGCGAATACGTTGAATCTTCTGATTGGTGAGAACTGCATTGCTGCACATCTTTTTGAAACTTCCATTTGAATCTCCTTACATAGTAATTGTGTGGTAGCTTTAGGGTTAATTTATTTTTTAAGATCGGAATGGGCTTCATTTACAATAATGCCCACACCTATCTTATTATCGCACTTTTTACGTGAAAGTAAAAGCAAATATTCTATGTTTCCTTTTGTTCCTTTTATTGGTGAAAAAGTTAACGAAGTCGGAAACAACCCGTTTTCTTCTGCATAACCCATCACCTTTTTTATAACTTCCTCGTGAACAGCAGGATCTCTGACGATACCGCCCTTTCCGACCTGCTCTCTGCCGGCTTCGAACTGCGGTTTGACCAGACACAGCACCTGCCCTTCCGGAGCGAGTACTTTTGCTGCCACAGGAAACATATGGCTGAGAGAGATAAAACTGACATCTATGGATATCAGATCAACCGGCTCAGTTATAAGATCTGTGTCCAGATAACGGATATTGGTCTTTTCCATATTGATGACCCGTGGATCTGTTCTCAGCTTGTAATCAAGCTGCCCGTATCCGACATCAATGGCATATACTTTTACAGCACCGTGCTGAAGCATGCAGTCAGTAAAGCCCCCGGTCGATGCTCCCATGTCGATGCATACCGCATTTTCACATGAGACTCCCCACTCATTGATGGCTTTTTCGAGTTTGAGACCTCCTCTGCTTACATAAGGGCATTCTTTGCCTGCAACCTGAACATCCGCATCAATATCAAAACGCGAACCGGGTTTGTCCTCAAGTCTTCCGTCAACTGTGACAAGTCCTGCCATTATGGTGCGTTTTGCCTTCTCACGTGATTCGGCAAAACCGTTATTGACTAACAGTACATCCAGTCTTTCTTTCATATCAAAATAAACAGATAAATGAGCGGTAAATCTCCATCTTTATTTCAGAAAAGCCATGACTCTCGTACAAATAGAGTCAGCATCTATGCCGCATTCTTTACGTAAAGATGCTATGTCTCCGTGCTCGATAAACCTGTCAGGTATACCGATATTCAGAATTTTGTACGATGCATTGACATTTTCTGCGGCAAAGCCCTCTCCGAATCCCCCTCGAAGCACATTATCTTCAACAGTAACCACAAGCCTGGTATCCAGCTCTGACCATGTTGAGTCGATCGGTTTTACAACTGCAACGTTGGTAACACCTGCATCAATACCGTTTGCCCTGAGCTTTTCTGCTGCTGCAATACATTCATCGAGCATGGCACCGACAGCCAGAATTGTGACATCCTTTCCTTCACTGATAACGCTGTTGCTTCCTCTGAATCTCTTGAGCCTGAGATGCTTTGCTGCACAGGAACCTCTCGGATATCTGATCGCTACAGGTCCGTCCATACCCATAGCGAATTCAAGCATCTCAGCAAGCTGATTGCCGTCAGCCGGTGCGAGGACTGTCATGCCGGGGATCATGGAAAAGTATGAAAGATCGAATACCCCGTGATGTGTCTCGCCATCAGCCCCTACAAGACCGGCTCTGTCAACTGCGAATACGACATGAAGCCCCTGGAGCGCTATATCTTCAATAAGATAATCTATCGATCTCTGCAGGAACGTTGAATAGATAGCAACGACCGGTTTATAGCCTGATTTTGCAAGTCCTGCTGCAAAGACAACAGCATGCTCTTCTGCTATGCCTACATCGAAATATCTGTCCGTATGAGCTTCATAAAAAGGTATCAGTCCGGTCGCAGTGCCCATTGCCGCTGCGATAGCAATGATCTTTTTGTCTTTGGCTGCAAGAGTCGTCAGGGTCTCTCCGAATACATGGGAATATGATAATCCGCCGTTGCCGGAAGCCTGACCAGTCTGAGTATCAAAGGGACCGATCCCGTGGAATTTCCGCGGATATTTTTCAGACCATTCGTATCCTTTGCCTTTGGTCGTAAGCACATGGATAAGTGTCGGACCGTTGTATTCTGATGCTGCCTTAAAGATCTCGCTCATCTGTTTTATATCGTATCCGTCAACAGGACCAAAATATTTGATGCCGAGGTCTTCGATCAGATGACCTTCCTCCCCTATTACGGAATATTTGATCTTTTGTTTGGAGGAACGAAGTCCTCTTGAAAGCGGTCCGCCAAGAAGAGGAACATTGCCGAGAGCTGATTTGACCGATACTTTGGCCTGATCATATTTCTGAGATGATCTGACAACATTGAGATACTTGGACAGAGCACCGACATTACGGGATATGGACATGCCGTTATCATTGAGTATGGTTATGACATTCGTCTGGTTGTCTCCGATATTATTGAGAGCTTCAAAAACAGTACCATTAGTAAATGAACCGTCACCTATCACTGCAATAACATTGTAATCATCACCGCTGATGTCACGAGCGACAGCCATTCCGTAAGCAGCACTTACAGAAGTGCTTGAATGACCGGTATCATAGGCATCATGGATGCTCTCGCGTCCTTTCGGGAATCCGGACATACCCTTATACTGTCTGAGGGTATCAAAACCAGCCGCCCGTCCGGTCAGTATCTTGTGAACATAGGACTGATGACCGACATCATAGATAATGCGGTCACGCGGGCTGTCAAATACCCGCATGAGAGCAACACTGAGTTCAACGATACCGAGATTTGAAGCAAGATGCCCGCCGGTTTTGGAAACTTTCTCAACGAGAAAAACCCTGATCTCTTCGCAGAGTTCATCAAGGTCAGAAATGGGAGCAGTCTTGCATATATTTATAAGATCATCATTAATAAGGTCGTACTTCATTTATTTAATATTTCCGTATCTCAAGCATACCGGCCAGTTCGATAAAGAAATCAGCGTCAGATCCATACCGGCTAAGGGAAGCCTTTGCATCTGATGTCAATCTGTGCAGCTCTGCCCTTGCAGCGTCCAGCCCGTGAACACATACATAATTGCACTTACCGAGATCCTTATCTTTTCCGACTTCTTTTCCGATCAGTTCAGCATCTCCTTCAAAGTCAAGGATGTCATCCAGTATCTGGAAAGCCACTCCTGTATCAAGAGCGTATGAAGTAAATGCCTCAAGCATCTCATCATCAGCACCTCCGAGCATGAGTCCGGCGCGGACCGGAGCAGTGATAAGATCTGCTGTCTTATGCAGTTCTATATATTTTACAAGATCTGCATCAGCTTCCATATATTCACCCTTGACATCAGCTGTCTGACCGCCGATCATACCCCGGATCCCGGCTCTTGACATGATCTCATGAGCAGCCCTTGCATGCCTTTCCATCAGATGAGGATGACCGGCATACTTAATAACTTCTCCTGTCATGACTTCAGCAGCGGTATTAAGAAGACCATCACCTGCAAGGATCGCAATGTCATCCCCGTAGACCTTGTGATTGGTAGGCTTCCCCCGTCTCAGATCATCATTGTCCATAGCAGGAAGATCATCATGAATGAGCGAATATGTGTGTATGTATTCCAGACTGCATGCATATGGCAGAGCCTGGTCTATATCGCCTCCGGCAAAATCACAGGCAGCGAGCAGGAGCACCGGACGCAGACGTTTACCGCCGATGGTCAGGCTGTATTCCATACTCTCTCTCAGTACGGCAGCCTTGCAGTCAGTTTCCGGAATGAAATCTGTCAGATGCTTGTTTATCAAAGATTTGTATTCATCAAAACTAAGCATCGGAAGCCTCCTTCTCGTATACCGTTATCTTCTGATCGGCTTCGTCGAGTATCTTTCTGCAGAATTCGGCTTCCTTCATACCCAGCTCGAAGAGCTTAAGAGAATCCTCGAGCGTAGTGGCCTGCTTCCCTATTTCTGAAGCTGCGTTCTGCAGGTCATTCAGTGCCTGTGTAAAAGTCTTATCTGCCATCTGAAGGCCCCTTTCTGTCAATATCTGTGACTGACGCAGTGAACACTCCGTCTCTCATACGAATGTCATAACTGTTCCCGATAATAAGGCCGGAAGTATCCGGAATGATATGTCCGTTGTCATCAGTCACTGCAGCGTAACCTTTGGCGAAAATGTTGCGAGGGTCATTCTCGCGGATCATTATCATGGCTTTTTCTACCGTGCTTCGAGCATTATTGACTTTGCCCCGAATATTCGAATACAGCAGATCTTCTGTAGATGTCAGGAGTCTTTTTTCAGATTCGATCTTCTGCCTGATAGCTCTGAGGAGCATCAGCTGATAAGAATCCACTGCATCTCTGAGTTCAAAAGTGTTCATTACTGCCATCTCTGCAGCAGCTGTAGGTGTTTCTGCCCGTACATCAGCAACGAAATCACTTATTGAGAAATCTGACTCATGACCGACTGCGCTGATGACCGGTATGGCGGATGCGAATATAGCTCTTGCCACTCCCTCATCATTGAAAGCTGCAAGATCTTCAGGTGATCCTCCGCCTCTTCCGACGATAAGAGTATCGATGTGAAGACCGCTTTCTGACAGCTCATTTGCAAGCTTTATACCTGAAATGATGCTGGCAGGAGCGCCTATACCCTGTACCTGTGCGGGAATAATAAGGATATCGGTCAGATCATTTTTTGAAGTGATGATTTTCTTGATATCTTCGATAGCTGCTCCTGTGGAGGAAGTAACGACGGCGACCCGGTAAGGAAAGGCGGGAATCGGTTTTTTCCATTTTTTGTCAAAAAGGCCCTCATCTTCCAGAAGTTTTTTTATGCGATTGAACTCAGCCATCAGATCGCCTTCACCGGCATCTTCTAAATGCGTTATGCTGAATGAATAGCTTCCACCCTTGGGATAAGGACTGATATCGCCTACCGCAACGACTTTCTTGCCATTCTCAAGAAGCTTACGGTCGATCCTGCGTATATTGGAGGCCCAGATGGCACATTTCAGCATGCTGCCGGCATCTTTCAGCGTCAGATAGATGTGCTGACCGCTCCGGCTGAGAGCCGAGATCTCTCCTTCCACAGGGAGTCCCTTGAGATTGTAATCATCTCTGAGTCTCTTGGCAATATATTCATTTACCTGAGTAACAGTTACCGTTCTCATATGTTGTATTGATCCTGTGTGCCAGTCTGGCGATCCCGACTGCGTTGTCTCCCGAAAGTGAAGGTTCCCCAAAGATGATATCAAGAATATCATCGGAATTATGTTCAATATATGAAAGTTTACCCAAGATCGATCTTCTTAAGAAAGAACTGGCCGAAACGCCTCCGGCCATATAGACTGTACTGATCCTGTTGTCAGAAGCGAGCTTTGCAGCTGATGCGGCAAGGAGCTCAGCGATCCGGTCAAAAATACTGTATGCTATGAATGGATACTCCTCAGAAGCTGCAGATTCGATCCATCTGAGCACTTTCGTTTCTATACCTGAAAGATTGAAATGACATCCATCCATGTGTATGCGTGGCAGACCAGGCTTTATTCGACAAGTATTACTACCGGAAAAGTATTCTTCTGCCAGAACATCAAGATACATTCCCGATGGAAAGGAATACCCCATAGCGACACCTGCCCTGTCCACAAGCTGACCGATACTTATGTCTTTTGTTCCACCTGAGATCCTGAGGTCAAAACCATTTTCATCAGGCCGGCATGTGAGAAACTCAGTAGTGCCTCCGCTCAGGTGAAAAAGAATGGAGCTGCCGGATGAAATGTCATCTATTACTGCAGCAGCATGGCCTTCCTGATGAGAGAATTCATGCAGAGGTATATCAAGCGCAGCTGAGGTCTCTCTGGCTGCATTTACTCCGGCCAGAAAGCAAGGCATATAAGATCCTTCGATCCGCCTTGGCCTGGATGAAACGCCTACAGCACGGATATCAGATGCAGATATGGATGAAAAAACATCATCAAAATAATCCGGGAGACGACAGGAATGTCTGAAAAAAGCTTCAGACTGTCTCATTCCCCTGCTGCCCTCGGGAACTGTGAGATATTCGGATCTTTCGAATACAGTATTGTTATTACTGTCCGTTACAGCAATGGAAGTTTTGTAATTGGAAGTGTCGATGCCGAGGTACAGTCCTGACATTTCAGCTATTCTCCATCTTTTTTCAGTGCTTTGAGATATTTGTCTGCCTTACTCAGAACTGAATTTACGAATGCATATGATTTCTCTTCACCGAACTTCTTCGACATTCTCACAGCTTCATTTATTGAGACATTGCCGGGAACAGAATCCACGTACATCATCTCAGCTACTGCGGTCCTGAGTATAGCGAGATCTGTACGGGCTATACGGTCAAAAGACCATTTGTCAAGATTGGCTTTTATGACATCATCGATCTCTTCAATATGATCTCTGATTGCCGACAGTACTGCGACAGCCTGATCTTTGCCAAGTATTTTGGCAGTCTCATCTACCGGACTCAGTTTTTCATAGTCAAATTCACCTGTGATATCCATCTGGTAGATGAGCTGCATTGTTTTTTCTCTTATTGATTCCCTGTTCATTGATGACTCCTGCGGATTATTTTCTTTCGTCGATACCTATTACTTCGATATTTACTGCTTTGATCTGCAATCCTGTGACAGACTCGATGTTTTTCTTGACATCAGTTTGGATATCATAGCATAGCTGCGGAATGTTGACGCCAAAATAAACTATGATCTCTAACTGTATGGTCAGATTGTCATCATCAGAAGTGATGCGGATCCCGGGATTGATCAGTTCGCGTCCCAAAGCAGCCTGGATGTTCTCCGTCAGAGAAGCATCTGCAAACCTGCTCACTTCATTGAATGAAAGCACCTCTTTTTCTATCAGCTCAAAGAGCTTGACATCATCATTCATCGTTGCTGTTTTCCTCTTCTTTTATCTCGATACGCACTTTTTCGATTCTTCTGTCCTTGACCTTGAGAATTGTGAATTCGTAGTCCTCATACTTGATAGGGTCGTATTTTACTCTGGCTTTAGGGATCACACCCATCAGATCGATAATAAAACCTCCTATGGTCTCGCTGGTCTCTGATTCGAGTTCAACTCCGGTCTCTTCTTCAAGATCATCAAGATAAACATTACCGTCAACGACGAATGTATTATCGTCAACTTTTTCAATAACGCGGTCTTCTTCATCGAATTCATCATCGATATCACCGACTATCTGCTCGATGATATCCTCAATAGATACGATTCCGCTGAATCCGCCGTATTCATCGATCAGAATAGCAAGATGATGCTTGTTTTTCTGCATCTCGCGGAAGAGCGAGTCGATATTCTTGGTCTCAGGAACAAAATATGCAGGTCTGAGAAGCCTTTTGATATTGACATTGTCAAACCCCTTCTTAGTGGCGTTGTACAGATAGTCCTTGATATGAAGTATTCCCACTATGTTGTCTGGATCCCCGTCATAAACAGGTATTCTTGAGTGCGTGAGCTCCATCATCTCATCAAAATATTCAGCCCGGTCATCATTGAGATCTATCATGAACACATCAGTTCTCGGTGTCATGATCTCGTAAGCAAGAAGATCGTCAAACTCAAATATCGAGTCGATCATTTTGCGGCCCTGCTCTTTGATCTCACCTGTTTCCTGTCCCCTGTCAAGCATGGACATGACCTTGTCTTCTGAGAAGTTTGAATCATCAACATCGACATCTTTGCCCATCATTCGAAGTATCACATTGGCTATGCTTCTGCATATCCACACGAGCGGCAGAGTCACATAATAAATGAACTTCTGAAACCCTATAAGGGACTTCCCTACAGCCTCGCTGGACTGGGCTGCGATCTTCTTGGGAAGAATATCGGATATTGAAGTATAAAGGATATAGAACCCGATATTGGCAAGAATCATCACGGGAATACTGAACTTCCCGTATATGGCAATATTGAACAGCGCAAAAGCAGCAATTATGCTTATGAAGCTTGCTGCATGATTTGAATAATGATATTTAGACGGCTTTGAGATAAACTGTGTGACAGCAAACAAAGCCCTGTTATCAGGGTCATCTTCGAGCTCATCTTTTATTATATTGCGGTCGATATAGTCGAGAGCTCTCTTGGATGCCACGACCAGAGCATTGAAGATCATTATAAGGATGATCAGGATGATCGTTATATATAACGGCCAGGTGTCATCAGGCATAGGGTAGTCCTTTCTCGTTGATATTTATTATTTCTTCTTGCGCATGATGAAGTTTTCTCCCGGAACTCTTTTGAACCTGATCCTGAGTACTTGCTGAGGGTGAGGTGCGCTGGTTACCGGCTGCCCTTCTTCATCATACATCTCGCTTATGACTTCTTCGTAATATGGTGTACGCGGACCGAAAATCTCTATCGTATCACCGACTGAAAACTTATTTCTCTGTTCTACTGTTGTAAGACCTGTATTCTCATCATGCTCACGCACAAGACCGACGAATGAATAGTCTCTTATGTAATCACTTGTCAGATAGTTCTGATCCTTGTCTGTAGGTTTGTTATAATAGAAACCGTGTGTAAACTCTCTGTGGCTGGCCTTGCAGAGTTCTTCGAAGTCAGCCGGATCATATACATAACCGTCAGGATCTGCCAGAAACTTATCGATCGCGGATCTGTATGCGGAAATGACTGTTGCTACATAATACATGGATTTCATGCGGCCTTCGATCTTGAGAGAAACTACACCTGCATCTGCCAGGTCCGGAATCCTGTCGATCATGCACAGATCTCTTGAATTCATGATGTAGCTGCCATGCGCATCTTCTTCTATCGGATAATATTCACCCGGGCGCTGCTCTTCTACAAGAGAGTATTTCCATCTGCACGGATGAGTACATGCACCTCTGTTGGCATCACGGCCGGCCATGAAATTACTGAGAAGACATCTTCCGGAATATGATATGCACATTGCGCCGTGCACAAATGCTTCTATCTCTATGTCTTCAGGAAGCTCAGACCGCATCTCTCTGAGCTCTTTAAGACTCATTTCTCTGGCAGCAACAATGCGCTTCACCCCCTGACCTGCCCAATACAAAGCAGTCAGATAATTAGTGGTGTTAGCCTGAGTGGAAAGATGTATCTCAGCATGCGGGATCTGTTCTTTCACAAGCCCCATAATGCCCGGATCAGAGATCAGGAATGCATCGATGGGAATATCTTTGATCTTGCTGATATAATCCCTCAGAACCGGAATTTCATCGTTGTGAGGGTATATGTTCAGTGTCATATAACCCTTGCAGTTATGCGAATGGATAAAATCCATAGCCTCTTTTATTTCAGGAATGCTCAGATTCCCGGCCCCTGCTCTGAGGCTGCCGATCTGACCGCCAAAATAAACGGCATCAGCGCCGTAAAGAATTGCTGTCTTAAGTTTTTCCATATCTCCCGCAGGAGCCAGGAGTTCGAGTTTGTATTTTTTATTCATGAAGTCTGATTACTGCCAGACCGTCTCCGCTGGAAAGCAGCGAGACAGTCAGGTCTTCCCTTCTGCTGATATATTCTATGAACTGACGCATATACTTGACATTGGTCCTGTGGCGCCT
This sequence comes from uncultured Eubacteriales bacterium, assembly GCA_902786855.1. Taxonomy (GTDB): domain Bacteria; phylum Bacillota; class Clostridia; order Peptostreptococcales; family Anaerovoracaceae; genus Crickella. Next base: position 104,573 of record CADAEH010000005.1, read on the forward strand.
TGCACCCTCATATGACCTGTCAACTGTCCAGCCGTGCATCAGTATATTATCGCATACTATAAGAGCACCCGGTGCTGCAAGCTGCTCTGCTCTGTCGAAAAAATCTCTGTAATGACTTTTGCCTGCATCAATGAAAATAAAATCGAAAGGCAGCATATTCTGAGATGATGATTTTCTTTCAGATATCATCTCATCAAGCACCTGCTCAGCATCTCCGGTGCGAAAATCTATCCTGCTGCCTTCCTCCCAGTCTTCGAAATAACTGCTTGCAACAGGGATCATGTGCGGATTACGGTCTATCGTGGTAACAACTGCGTCAGGGACTTTGCGTGCGAAAAAAAGTGCTGAATACCCGTAGGCAGTGCCTATCTCGAGTATCCGGCGCGGATGAGTCAACTCCAGCAGAAGTGACAGAAAAGATTCTGTTTCCCTTAGAATAAGGGGCACATTATTCTCTTCATTATATTCCCTGAATGATCCGAGCTGCTCATCAAGAGGTGTGTAGTGTGAACTGATATAATCAGTTACCTTCTCGTTGGTAAATCCCATAGCAGCTATTCCTCTTCTGCTGATTCAGCAGAATCTTCAGTTTCCTCATCTTTGCTGTGTAAAGATGCGTCACGTGCAGCCTTTGCTTCATTGTAAGCTTCTACCATGGCATTATAAGCTGATTCACTGTTAGTAAACACATGCGTTCCATCCAGCTTATCACTGAGCACATAATATGTATTCTCATCTTCGGAAGGATAAAGCGCTGCTTTGATAGACGCTTCACCCGGTGAACAAAGCGGAACATCAGGAAAATCTTCTGATGCGATCATTCCCAGATTAAGTCTGTTATGGATCACAGAGGATATCTGAGCTTTCTCATTATCGATACTGGTTTCGCGTTCTATCATAGATGCGATCACAATGATATCCCGGATACTCATACCAAGCTCATCTGCTCTGGCTCTGTAATCATCATTGAAGAAATTATCAAAGCTGTCAAGCATCGTGTAGATGATCATAGCTTCATCGGCACCACTTTCCAGTCTGTAAGTACCGGGCATCAGAAACCCTTCTACCTGCTTGCTTCCGGTGATATCTGTACCGATAAATTCCAGTTCACTCAGGTAAGGATCAGCCGCTGCTTCCATAAATGCTTTTTCATCACCGAAACCGTCTCTGGCCAATGAATAGAAGGTCTGATCAATGTTGAATCCGTCAGGGATTATGAAACCGTTTGTCGTGATATTACCTTTACAGAGAGCCTTGGCAATAGAGACAGCATCCATGGATGGGGACAGATAATAAGTCCCGGGCTTGAAGTCATTCGATAAGGTCATGAAGGATGTCAACCTGAATATTCGTGAGTTGCTTATTATTCCGGCATGTTCAAGACCTTCAGCGACATCAGCTGTGCCTGCCCCTTCTTCGACAGTAAAATTTGAGTATGTGCTCATCGTTTTGTCAAAAGGTCTGATCATGATATTAAAAAGAATCAGCACAGCAAAAACAACCGCTATCATCACGGTTATGATCAGAAGCGGCTTCTGAAATCTCTTGTGGAAGCCGGGCTTGCCGGCTTCCGCAGTGATTGTTTCTGTCAGGATTTCTTCCTGATTACTTGGATCTTCCAAGATATTCTCCTGTTCTGGTATCTATCTGGATCTTCTCTCCTTCATTGATGAAGATCGGTACCTGGATGACTGCACCAGTCTCTACTGTTGCTGCCTTGGTCACATTGGTAGCAGTATCACCCTTGACACCAGGCTCAGTCTCGATGACCTCAAGGTCAACAAAGTTAGGAGCTTCTACTGTGAAGGCATTGTCTTTGTAGAATTTTACTGTTGCAACATCGTTCTCACGGATATACTTGATTGCCTCTTCCACGAGCTCTGCTGTCAGCGGTACCTGATCATATGTGTCCTGATCCATGAAATAGTAAAGTTCACCATCATTGTACAGATACTGCATCTGCTTGGTCTCGATATGAGCTTTAGGGAATTTGTCGTTAGGGTTGAAAGCTTCTTCCCTTGTAGCACCTGTAAGGATGTTTCTGTATTTTGTCCTTACGAAAGCAGCTCCCTTGCCAGGCTTGACATGCTGGAAGTCAAGCACGATATGAGGTTCTCCGTTCATCTCAAAAGTGATGCCTTTTCTGAAATCGCTAGCATAGATCATAATAAATACCTTTCCTCTCTTGAAGATCTAATAATAAACTTGTTCATTACTGGAGACCGACTGCTTCTCCAATTATACCAAAAACGTCATTCATCATGATAGTGAATGCGCCCTGTGCCTGCATGAACCTTGCAGCGACAGGCTTTGTTGCGATCATGGTACCCAGACTCTGAAGTCTGTTCATAACATCCTGATCCGGCTCCTGCCCAGTCATCTGTGCAGTCTGGAGCTGGACCTGCAGCTGCTGCATCTCGCCGATCATCTTAGATGCATCGGCATCCTGTTCGAGTTCTTTTCTCATTCTGTCGAACTCTTTGAATTCACCTGACTCCTTGATTGCTCTTGCCAGGTTGTGAGCTTCATCATATACGTTCATCCTGCCTCCTATACATACATTATTATCGGTATAATGACCGGACTTCTCTTGGTCTTCTGATAGATATATTTTTTCATGTCTGATCTGATGGCTCTTGTCAGAGACTGCTCGTCAAGGCCGCCGATCTCAGTGCTTTTTCCTATTGTATTGTAGACTATACTGAGAGCTTCATCAAGAAGATCCTTGTGTTCTTGTTCATATACAAGTCCGATAGTACGGATCTCAGGAGCAGCCATCAGTGATCCTGTGCCGCTGTCAAGAGCGACTGCAATGGTCACAAGCCCCGACTGTGACAAGTTTTTCCTTTCTCTCAGGATAACATTGCCTACGTCACCTACTCCGTAACCATCAACCATAACATCCTCTCCGGATGTATATCCATTAATTACGTGCGCGCGTACGCCCTCAATGTACAGGGCATCTCCGTTTTGCATCACGTAGATATGTCCGGACGGCTGACCAAGCGATTGAGCGAGCCGTGAATGCTCGACAAGGTGTCTGTATTCACCGTGGGCAGGCATAAAGAATTTCGGTCGTATAAGAGTATGTATCAGTTTAAGCTCTTCTGAAGAAGCATGACCGGATACATGTACATCCATTGCACTCGCAAGCACGACTTTGACATTCTTTGCATACAGCTGATTTACAACCTGAGATATGATTTTTTCATTGCCGGGTATCGGTGATGACGAGAAAACAACGACATCGTTTTTCTTGAGCTTTACAGACTTATGCTGGTCATAAGCCATTCTGGTAAGCGCAGACATCGGTTCTCCCTGACTGCCTGTTGTAAGAATGGTCAGATTCCTGTCAGGGATATTGCTGATCTCACTGATTTTAACAAAGAGTGATTCAGGAATATCATTCAGATATCCGAGCTCACGTGCCAGAGACAGTACGTTTTCCATCGACCTGCCTGACACAGCGATACGCCTGTTGTGCTTCATGGACGACTCCATGAAGTATCTCATTCTGTGTACATTGGATGCGAAAGTAGCGATTATTATTCGCTTTTCCGTATTGTCGAATATCTCATCGATCGACTTTCTGACGACAGCTTCGGAAGGGGTATATCCTTCTCTCATAACATTAGTGCTGTCACAGATCAGAAGATCGACACCTTCATCTCCCAACTGAGCAAAACGCCTCAGATCGATGACTTTTCCGTCAAGCGGTGCATAATCGACCTTGAAATCGCCTGTATGGATCACGTGGCCGCCGGGGAATTTCACTGAGAAAGCCATTGAATCCGCAATGCTGTGATTGGTCTGAATGGCTTCTACCCTGAATGATCCGACATTGAACGTGTCACCGGCTTTTATAACGTGTGTTTCGCACCATAAACCGTATTCTTCCAGCTTATGATCGATCAGCCCCATTGAAAGCGGTGAAGCATATACAGGAACATTCAGTTCTCTGAGCAGATACGGAATGCCTCCGATATGGTCTTCATGACCGTGCGTAATGATGAGACCCTTTATCTTTTCACTGTTTTCCTTTAAATATGTAAAATCAGGAATTACCAGGTCTATACCGAACATCTCATATTCCGGAAAAGCGAGACCGCAGTCGATGATAAGTATCTCGCCGCCGCATTCAATGAGAGTACAGTTCTTACCGATTTCACTCAGTCCACCGAGAGGTATGACCTTGAATGGCACCGCTTCTTTCACAGATTTTCTGCTGCGCCTAAGCTCATCACGGCTTATAGTCCTGGCGGTTCTTTTTCTGTAGTTGTTCTTGAGTCTTGCCATATTTTTTTGTGGCCGCTATCTGACTACGAAATTGACGATCCTGTTAGGAATGACAATAACTTTAACTATGTTCTTTCCTTCAGTCGCCTCTTTTACTTTTTCGAGTTCTCTGGCGGCTTTTTCAGTATCCTCCTTGCTTGAATTGTTAGGCATCAGGAATTTATCCTTGAGTTTGCCATTGATCTGAACGATGATCTCGATCTCATCCTTGACGAGAGCAGATTCATCGTATACCGGCCATGACTTAGCATAGAGTCTGTCTTCATGACCGAGCTGATTCCACATCTCTTCTGTGAGGTGCGGAGTGAAAGGATTGAGCACTGTAAGCAGTGTCTCAATAGCTTTATTGAACAGCGGCAGATTCATTTCTGCATGCTGCTTATATTTATACATTTCATTTACGAGCTCCATGATGCTGGCTATAGCAGTGTTGAAATTGAATCTGCCGCCTGCATCTTCTTCCACCTTCTTGATGGTGGCGTTGAGCATGTAATTCAAAGATTTATCTGCTTCGTTTGAGCATACAGGCTCAGCAAATTCTCTTTCATCGCCTCTTATGGATTCTATATACTCAAATACCAGTCTGTAGACTCTGTTAAGGAATCTGTAGCTTCCCTCAACTCCCTCATCAGACCAGTCGAGTTCCTTCTCTGGTGGTGCTGCAAAGAGAATAAACAGTCTTGCTGTATCTGATCCGTATTTTGCCTGGATCTCAGCCGGGCTGACAACGTTTCCGAGCGATTTACTCATCTTAGCCTTGACATAATTGCCTTCGCTATCGGTGTAACCCTTGATGACCATTCCCTGTGTGAGAAGATTTTTGAATGGCTCTTCAGCTTCACAAAGTCCGAGGTCATGGAGAACCATCTGGAAGAATCTTGCATACATAAGATGCAGGATGGCATGCTCTACACCGCCGATATACTGGTCTACATTCATCCAGTAATTGACCTTCGCAGGATCAAATGCCTGCTCTTCATTATGAGCATCGCAGTATCTGAGGAAATACCATGAAGAGTCGAGGAATGTATCCATGGTATCGATTTCTCTTTCTGCTTCACCGCCGCATTTCGGGCAAGTGCATTTTCTGAATGTTGCGGATGTTGTCAGAGGTGAATCGCCCTTTCCTGTGAACTCAACGTCTGTCGGAAGCAGAACAGGGAGATTCTTCTCATCTTCCGGTACCCAGCCGCATTTTTCGCAGTATACCATAGGAATAGGTGTTCCCCAGTATCTCTGTCTGCTGATGAGCCAGTCTCTGAGCTTGTAGTTGATGGTCTTTTTGCCCTTTCCGGCTGCTTCGAGATCTTCTGTGATCTTCCTGATGGCATCCTTGTTGTTCATACCGGTGTATTTGCCGGAATTGATCATAATGCCTTCTGCAGCAGCCGCTTCTGTAAGGTTGTCAAGATCTACATCAGGAACATCGACTACAGGAATGATATCAAGACCGAAAGCCTTTGCAAATTCAAAGTCTCTCTGGTCATGAGCAGGTACAGCCATAATCGCGCCGGTACCATAGTCCATCATTACATAGTCAGAGATATAGATAGGGATCTTCTCACCGTTTACAGGATTGACTGCATATTTGCCTATGAACTCTCCTGTCTTTTCCTTAGTGAGCGATGTTCTCTCAAGTTCGGATTTATGAGCACATGCATCGACATATGCATTAACTGCAGCCTCATATTCAGTGCCGGCAGTGAGCTCCTTTACATAAGGATGCTCAGGTGCAAGTACCATATAGGTGACGCCAAAGAGAGTGTCAGGACGTGTTGTGAATACAACAAGATCTTTGCCGCTGCCGTCGATCGTGAATGTCACTTCAGCACCTTCTGATCTGCCGATCCAGTTACGCTGCATCGATTTTACCTTATCCGGCCAACCCGGAAGATCATCGAGGTTAGCAAGAAGTCTGTCTGCATAGTCTGTGATCTTGAGATACCACTGGCTGAGATGCTTCTTGGTGACAGGAGTATGGCATCTCTCACAGCAGCCGTCTACTACCTGCTCATTGGCGAGTACTGTCTGGCAGTCAGGACACCAGTTGACAGGATTGTCTTTCTTGTAAGCGAGACCTTTTTTATAAAACTGGATGAAGATCCACTGCATCCATCTGTAATAATCAGGCTTGCATGTGGCGACTTCTCTGTCCCAGTCATAACTGAGACCGAGAGACTTAAGCTGGTCACGCATGTCATTAATGTTGCTGTTGGTCCATGTGAAAGGATGGATCCCGTGTTTGATCGCAGCATTCTCTGCAGGAAGACCGAATGAATCCCAACCCATCGGATGAAGTACATTGCAGCCCTTCATCTTCTTGAACCTGGCAACAACGTCACCTATGGAATAGTTCCTTACATGTCCCATATGAAGCTTTCCCGATGGATACGGGAACATCTCAAGCACATAGTACTTTTCCCTGCTCTGATCATCAGTTGTAGTGAATGCGTTTTCTTCTTCCCAGATCTTCTGCCATTTACTCTCAATAGCAGTGAAATCGTATTTGTCTCGCATGATTGATACTCCTTATTCTCTAGCCTACAAGTACGGATTCACAGTCGCTCCAGATTTTTTCGAGCGTGTATTTATCTCTTGTGGCTTCCGTAAACAGATTTACAATAACGTCTCCGCCGTCAACAAGGATCCAGCCCGTATCAGGACGTCCGTCTTTGCTTTTAGGTGTGATACCGATCTCGGCAAATTTATCTTCGACATCGTCTGCAAGCGCTCCGAGCTGTCTTTCCGATCCGCCGGTCGCATTGACGAAATAGTCAGCAAAAGATGACTTTTCTGCGATATCGATCAAAACTATATCTTTTGCTTTTTTGCTGTTTAGAAGATTACCTATTGTCTGTGCAACTTCTTTGCTTTCCATCTCTGCTCCTTACTCTTTATTGTTGTGTTCTATTCTATCTATTATGAATTCTCTGGCATCTGTAGTATCGTGGTCAGGGATCCTACCCTTCAGTTCCAGTCGTCCGAGCATATAGTCCATTATGAACAGGCATGCTCCGTCCAGATCGGTCATTGCCTGATCCTGCAACTCTTTGAGACCGGGATAGTTCCGGTTTTCTTCTATTGCATCTGCTACGTATACGATCTCTTCAAGAAGAGTCATATCCGCTCTGCCGGTTGTGTGGTATCTGACAGCATCAAGGATCTCTTCATCATTAACACCGAATTCATCCTGAAGTATGCCGGCGGCTACTTTTGAATGGGCCAGAGGATTGTTATCGATGTACATATCATCAAGTCCGAACTTCCTGACATAACTGTTCATTGTCTCATTGTCAAAGCACTTGGCAATATCGTGATATCTTCCGGCAAAAGCTGCCTTTTCGACATCAGCCCCATGTGCAGCAGCAAGTCTGGCAGACATTTTCTCTACACCCAGAGAATGAGTATACCTTGCCGGCTTGAGATTGTCCTTCATGAAATTGTCAAGTTCAGCTGTCTTTGTACAGATCATGACTTATAATGTATTGCTCCACTTCCGGGAGCACCAATCCTTCCAGTGATTCTCCTGATGCTACTCTCCTTCTTATCTCCGAAGAAGAAGCATCTATAGGTTCCATATCCATAACTGTGATATGTGCATTGTACATATCTCTCAGATAACCGATCTTTTCCGCGCCGAGACCATAATCCGTATCAGGGCGTCTGGCCGTTATCAGATGATAATTTCTGAGGATCTCTTCACCGTGATACCATGTATCGATCTGAACGACGGAGTCAAAACCGAGGACAAAACTGAGTTTGCCTCCAAGCAGATGACTCCAGTGCCGGAGAGTTTCTACCGTATATGACGGACCTTGTTTTCGCAGTTCATACCTAGAAACGCAGAATGCCGGATCATACTTAAGTATACATTCCAGCATATGACAACGGTCAATGCCGGGAGTAACTTTCCTGTCCTGCTTGAATGGTGAAATATGTGCAGGCATGAATATGAGCTTATCGATCCCGCATTCTCTGACTGCATGATGAGCAAGTGTCACATGACCGATATGGACAGGATCAAAAGACCCTCCGTATATAGCATAATGTCTGCTGCTCATCACTTTTCTTCAGGGAGAGCGAGCGCCAGACCAAGTTCTTCGAGCTGTCCTTCTCCAGCCGGAGCAGGTGCTTCGCATACCGGACATTCAGCAGCCTGGTTCTTAGGGAATGCTATAACTTCTCTGATACTCTTTTCTCCGAGCAGAAGCATTACCAGCCTGTCCAGACCGTATGCGAGTCCTGCATGTGGCGGTGCGCCGTATTTGAATGCCTCGATAAGGAATCCGAATTTCTCCTGGCACTCTTCATCGGTAAGACCGAGTACCTGGAACATCTTCTTCTGGAGATCCTTATCATGGATTCTGACGCTGCCACCACCGAGCTCGACACCGTTGAGAACGATGTCGTATGCATCAGCATTGAGACCGAACAGATCAGTATCCAGCTTGTAGAGTTCGTCAAGTTTAGGCTGCGTGAACGGATGGTGAGTAGCTCTGAGATTTCCTTCCTCATCCTGCTCAAACATCGGGAAGTCAACGACCCAGAGGAAATTGAACTGGTTATCATCGAGCATTCCGAGCATGCCTGCGACTCTTCTTCTGAGGAATCCAAGAGAGTCATATGTTACTTTGGCCTTGTCACTTACGATGAATACGATATCACCTGCAGCAGCACCGAATCTGTCCAGAACTGCCTCGAGCTCTTCTTCACTGAAGTTCTTTCCGATCGAAGAGCTTATACCGCCTTCTTCTTTCTTGATCCAGAAGAGACCTTTTGCACCGTAATGCTTTGCTTCGCCTGCCAGCTTATCGATCTTTTTTCTTGAGAATTCTGCAGCTGCACCAGGTACGCAGATGCCTCTGATGTCACCGCCTGCTGCAAGATTATCGGTGAAGAGACTGAAAGAGCATCCCTCGAAGAGATCGTTGAGCTTCTTAAGCTCTATGCCGACTCTTGTATCAGGCTTGTCTGATCCGTAGCGCTCCATGGCTTCAGCATAAGGCATCCTTGGGAACGGTGTCTCTACATCGATGCCTTTTACTTCCTTCATAAGTCTCTTGAGGAAACCTTCCTGCACCTCAATAACTTCATCGACGCCGGCAAATGACATCTCCAGATCGATCTGGGTGAATTCCGGCTGTCTATCAGCTCTTAAGTCCTCATCCCGGAAGCATTTCGCTATCTGAAGATATCTGTCAGTACCTGATACCATCAGAAGCTGCTTGAACATCTGAGGAGACTGCGGAAGAGCATAAAAGTATCCGTTGTGGATCCTGCTCGGAACGATGTAGTCTCTTGCTCCTTCCGGTGTAGGTTTGATGAGTATAGGGGTCTCTACCTCGGTAAAGCCATTCTCATCAAAGTAGTCTCTGCAGACCTTGACGACCTTATGTCTGAAGGAAAGGTTGCGCTGCATCTTGTTCTTTCTGAGGTCAAGATATCTGTATTTGAGTCTGAGATTCTCATCTACGTTATCATCATCTCTTACATAGATCGGAGGGGTCTCTGACTTGGAATAGATCACGAGATCATCTGCAAATACTTCGATATCTCCTGTTGGAAGATTGGCATTTTTAGAGGACCTTTCCTTAACAACTCCTTTAACGCCTATACAGAATTCACTTCTGAGAGATTTTGCCATTTCAATGATCTCTGCAGGTGCATCTTCATTGAATGTCACCTGTGTTATTCCGGACTTGTCTCTGAGATCTACGAAAACAAGGCTGCCAAGGCTTCTTGCCTTTGCGACCCATCCGTTGAGTGTGACATGTTTGCCTTCATCAGAGAGCCTGAGCTCTCCGCACATGTGAGTTCTTTTATAAAGCATTTGCCAAATCCTCCCTTTTTACTCTGATCTGTTCGCCGGTCTCCATATTCTTGAGGGTTATCTCACCACTCTGGATCTCATCATCGCCAATCACAGCCGTAAAAGCAGCTTTGACTTTATTGGCGTATTTCATCTGGCCTTTGAGGTTTCTCTCTCTGGTATCGATCTCAGCTCTTATGCCCTGCTTCCTCAGTTCATACAGCAGCTTGATAGCATAAGACTTGGCGGCATCTCCTATCCAAGCGAGGAACACCTGAGGTGCAGTATCCTCTCCGAAGTCGGATCCGCATGCATCCATCAGGAGCAGCAGTCTTTCTTTACCGAGTCCAAAACCTACTCCCGGCATATCCGGCCCGCCGACTTCCTCTATAAGATGGTCGTATCTGCCTCCTCCGCATACAGTACCCTGTGAGCCTATTTTTGTGGTTATAAACTCGAATGCTGTCTTTGTATAGTAGTCGAGGCCTCTGACGATCGACGGATCTATAACGTATTTTATGCCTATGGTATCGAGCTGGGAAGTCAGATCGTCGAAGGCCTTGCGACAGTCGTCACAGAGATAATCGAGCATCATCGGTGCGCCTTTCACGAGCTCCTGGTCCTCGGTGGACTTACAGTCGAGTATACGCATAGGGTTTTTGTCAAATCTGGACTTACATGTATCACAGAGACAATCATATTTAGGCCTCAAAAAGTCCTGCAGAGCTTTTTTATACACAGGCCTGCACTCTCTGCATCCTACGCTGGAAATATGCAGCTCTATATCCTCAATTCCCATTCTTTTGAGAAAATCGTGTCCGAGAGCTATGATCTCAGCATCAGCAAGCATACTGTGTGTTCCGAAATTTTCTATCCCGAACTGGTGGAACTCTCTGAGCCTGCCGGCCTGCGGCTGCTCGCGCCTGAAACACGGGATGTCGTAGTAGAGCTTGGTCGGCTGCATCTCGGCATAGAGGTTGTGCTCTATGAAAGCTCTTACCGTAGGCGATGTGCCTTCAGGCTTCAGTGTAAGACTCTTGCCTTCTCTATCCTTGCCGCCCTTGTCATCGAAGGTATACATTTCCTTCTGAACGACATCAGTCGTATCTCCTATTCCTCTGTTAAACAGCTCGGTAGCTTCGAATATCGGGGTCCTGATCTCTTTGAAACCGTATTCTCTGCAAATCTTTCTCCACTCCTCCTCAATGTAATGCCACTTATAGGCATCCTGAGGAAGCATGTCTTTCGTTCCTTTTATAGCTTTGAACGCCATATGATCCTCCGATTTTAAATATAATATCCTTTTTTGCGCTCGAGCATCTCGTCAAAGCGCTCATTATATATCCTGTAATTGCTTACATTCGCTATGCGCTCAAGCCTGTCTTCATCGGGATAGTATACTTTGCCGATGCCGCCCGCTCCGAGCGCGATTATAGTCTGCTTTTCTTCCATGATACGGATATTGTATATGGAATGATTTCCCGGTATACAGTACCCGACATTCTCAAGAGCACCCATCTGGTGCTTTTGCCTGTAAATGTAATACGGTACAAAACCCGCTTCACCGAGCTTTTGCCTTGCATAACTTACCATTTCCGAAACCGTGTCGGTATCACGCCTGTAGTATTCAGGATCGTTTTCTCTCAACCTGGATCCGCGTTTTACGGAAAGCGTATGAACTGTTATGTTGTTGGCACCCAGACTTAGTATCTCATCAAGCGTTGCCCTGAAATCATCGAGATCTTCGCCGGGTAGACCTGCGATCAGATCTGCATTGATTACCTTGAAATCGTAATCAGCAGCAAGTTTATAGCCTCTTCGTATATCATCGGCAGTATGATCTCTGCCAATGCGATCAAGGGTCTCATCTTTCATGGACTGAGGATTGATGCTGATACGATTGACTCCAAGGCTGTGCATTACAGAAAGCTTTTCAGCCGTAATGGTGTCAGGCCTTCCTGCTTCGATAGTAAACTCGATCTTTTCAGGATCAACAAGAAATTCTTCTTTTACAGCAGTGATAAGTCTGCTGAGCTGATCTGCATTGAGAGTGGTCGGTGTGCCGCCTCCTACATAAACACTTTCGATAACTGTACGGTGATCCCTGCACAGCTTGCCTGTAAATCGGATCTCTTCAAGAAGATTGCAGAAATATTTTTCTATATCTGACTCCGGCGCAACGTTGGATGCAAAAGCACAGTACTCACATCTTGTCGGGCAGAACGGGATGCCTATATACAGTCCGGTCTTTGATGAAGGATCACCGTCCGAATAACTTGTCTGGTAGTCTATGATCTCTCTGAGAAGGCTGATCTTGTCAGAAGATAAGAGGTATCTTTCTGAAAGCAGCTTTTCCATACCATCGACCCCGCCGGCTTCGTCCAGCATCTCATATGCGAGCTTAAGTGGCCTTACTCCGGTCAGAGTACCCCAGCCGCTCGATCTTCCGGTGAGAGTAGAGAGAAGATGATAAAATTCTCTTTTTATCGCTTCCCTGTCATCTGAGCCGGATCTGTTGATCAGATAGCTTCCATCTCTCAGCTTAAGACTCTTCTCCGGAGTATCGATTCCGATGACTTCAAATTCATCATCAGAGAGAAATACTCTGGCCAGCTCTGCATAATGGTAGTCATTGGTTATATTACTTATATAAAACCTATACAAAAGGATTTGACCTCTTTTCGTATCCTATCTGAGTCGCCGGACCGTGTCCCGGATAAACGATCGTATCGTCGTCCAGAGTGTAGAGTTTCTCCTGTATCGACTTTACCATTGTAGGCCAGTCTCCTGTTTCAAGGGAGGTGTTGCCGACAGAAAGTCTGAAAAGAGTATCTCCTGTGAAAACTATGTTATCAGTTAAGTAGCATATTCCGCCTTCCGTATGACCCGGTGTTTCTATAACTTGAAATACAGTTTCTCCCAGTGTTACTGTATCCCCTTCGCTTAAAAGAAGCTGTGCCTCCGGACAGGTCGCTCCTCCGTGTGAAATCGCCATCCACTTATTATCTCTGCCTCCATGAAGCAGATATGTTTCACCTGAAGGCGCTGCAAAAGTAACATCAGGGTATGTTTCAAGATATATGCCTGCCGAAGCATAATGATCATAATGACCGTGAGTCAATAGCACGTATCTCAGATCAGTTATTTCAGAAGCAACTTCCGGCCCGTAATAACCCGGATCGATGATCGCTTGCTGCCCTGTCTGCGTATCTGTAACAAGATAGGTGTTTTCTCCGAGCGGTCCAAGCGGATAGTACTTTACATCTAAACTCATATATTATCACCTCGGTCTGTAAACTCTTATGACACCTTCTACTTGTCTAAGAGCAGTCAAAAGTCTCTGCATCTGATGCATATCAGTTATTTCGATAGTGATCAGCGTATTGGTAGTACCGGGCTCTCCAGGTGTCAGGTTAAGGCCTACGACTTCAATATCATAGTCATCACAGACCTTGGAAATATCCTTGAAGATGCCCTTCCTTTCTTCAGATACAACCTGGAGATCAACGTAATATTTACGATCGGCATCAGGAGTATCCCAGTTTACTTCTATCAGTCTTGGCCTGTCACCTTCTCGGAGATTGGTAACATTCGTACAGTCCGCTCTGTGTACAGTGATGCCTTTTCCTTTTGAAATATATCCGATGATGGCATCACCGGGCACCGGGTTACAGCAGGTGGCACGCCTTATCAGAAGATTGTCGGCTCCGTTTACTACAATGCCGGATGCTGATGTCTCGCGCCTCTTTTCAACAGGCTTTTTCTTGACTTCTATCTGATCCTTTTCTTTTTCTTCTTCTTTTTTCTTATTGTCCGCTTCGTAGTATTCGATAAGTTTCTGACCGAACTTGGAAACGGAGTTGCCGCCTCTTGATATCTGAAGGTAAAGTTCATTGACGTCTGAACAGTTGAAGTCTTTTACAGCCTTCAGTATATAAGCATTCTTGGCAACGAGAGCAGGATCATAGCCTTTTTTTCTTATATAGTTATTGATATTGGACTTGCCGCGGGTGACGTCACTGTCTTTTTCTGCCTTGCGCAGCCAGTTCCTTATCTTGTTTCTGGCCTGTGATGTCTTGCATATTTTGAGCCAGTCAATGCTCGGACCAGATGAATTGGCAGAGGTGACGATCTCCACGATGTCACCGTTATTGAGTTTGTGGTCTATCGTGACCATCTTGCCGTTTACTTTAGCACCGACACACCTTATACCTACATCTGTATGGATCTTGAATGCAAAGTCAAGAGGTGTACTGTCAGCAGGCAGTTCCATGACATCGCCGTTCGGTGTGAATACAAAGACCTGATTATCAAAAAGGTCCATTTTGAGGGTCTCAAGAAACTCTACAGAATCATCAGCGTCTTTCTGCCACTCGAGAGCCTGCCTGAGCCAGGCAAGCTTCTGCTCACTTTCATCTTCCTTGCCTGAGATCTTTCCCTCTTTATACTTCCAATGTGCAGCAATACCGTATTCAGCAATGCGGTGCATCTCATAAGTGCGTATCTGTATCTCAAACGGTTCACCGTTATCACCTATAACAGTAGTGTGAAGAGATTGATACATGTTAGGTTTAGGCATCGCTATATAGTCTTTGAATCTGCCCGGGATAGGTTTCCAGCGTGTGTGGACCATTCCGAGAGCTGCGTAACAATCCTTGACACTCGAAACAAGTATCCTTACAGCCAGCAGATCGAATATCTCATCAAGCTGCTTGTGCTGGATGACCATCTTGCGGTAAATGCTGTACATGTGCTTTGAACGGCCTTTTACCTCATGCTGAATGCCGGCTTTGTCAAGCTCTGCAGAAATCTCAGCGATCAGTGACTGGATGTCCTTTTCATATTTTGCCTTCTTGGCAGTTACTGCAGTAGACAGCTTCTTATAATCGATCGGATGCAGGAACTTGAGTGCAAGATCTTCAAGTTCGAACTTGATGCTGAACATACCGAGTCTGCCTGCCAACGGAGCATAGATCTCAAGAGTCTCAAGAGCCTTGCTCTCCCTCTTGTTGGTCGGCATGTATTCAAGAGTTCTCATGTTATGAAGCCTGTCTGCAAGCTTTATGATGAGAACTCTGATGTCCTTCGACATGGCGAGGAACATTTTTCTGAAGTTTTCAGCCTGTACTTTTTCAGAAGATGTATCAAAAGAGATATTTCCGAGCTTAGTGACACCGTCTACGAGCGCCGCTATCTTCTCATCGAAATCCTGAACGAGCTGTTCTCTTGTATAATCGGTATCTTCAACTACATCATGAAGCAGACCGGCAATGACAGTTTCATTATCCATGCCAAAACCGGCCAGTATCTTAGCTACGGCTATAGGGTGGATTATGTATGGTTCACCACTCTTGCGAAACTGCCCTTCGTGGAGACGAAGAGCAATTTCATAAGCCTTGATAATGGCTGAGTCATCATACTTGGGATTGATATCTGTGATCTCCCGCATGAAATTTTCAGTTGTAAGATCGAGAACCTTACCTGGTGCCATTTCTTTTCCTTCAGATCAGTTTATTTTACGATACCGTCGTTTTCACGCCTTCTGCTGTTTCTCTTGCGGTCTCTGGAAGCCTTTTCCTGCATCTCAGCATATTTAGAAAGATTCTCTTTCCTTGTCAGCTCATAGAAGAGCGGGCTGCAGAGGAATACTGATGAATAAGTACCGACGAATACACCTATCATCAGCGGGATGAGGAATGCTCTGAGTTCTGAGCTTGCCATTACGAAGAGAGGGATCATTACAACCAATGTAGTAAGTGATGTCATGATCGATCTTGTAAGAGTCTGGTTAACGCTCGTGTCTATCAGCTCTTCATTTTGCTTACGCTTGAAGAACTTGGAGTTCTCTCTGATCCTGTCAAATACAACGATTGTATCGTTGATAGAGTATCCTACTACTGTCAGAATACCAGCGATGAACGGGTTGTTGATAGTGATACGGAAAATCGCATACAGCGACAGTGTAACCATTACGTCGTGTGCAAGTCCGGCAACAGCTGCAAGTCCGTATTTCCATGTCTTGAATCTGAATCTGATGTAGATCAGCATTACTACTGCTGCGATGAGTATGGACTTGATGGCGTTCTGTCTGAGATCCTTTCCTACTGTAGGACCGAATTCTTCAGATGCCAGTACATCTTTGTCATCGAAACCGTATTTTTCCTGCAGAGTGTTCACTACTGCTGTACGGTCAGCAGATTTCAGATCCTTTATAGTTCTGATGATTATCTGAGAGTGGTTATCGGAAGCATATACGATAGTAGGATTGAGGTCATAATCGGCAATCGCGTCTTTTACTTCGTTTATATCCACTTCCTGACCCATCTCGATCTGCATCATAGTACCGCCTGTGAAGTCGATACCATAATTGAATCCTCTGAAGAGTGCGAATCCCATGCCTATGATGATAACGCATGCGCTGATAGCATAGAATTTCTTTCTGTTCCTGATAAAATGGAATCCGAACTGTTTTCCGAGGATTTTGGCTGTACCGTCTTCTTTAAGACCGAACATAGCCGGTGTTCCGAATTTTTCACTGTCTGCAAGCAGTCCGACAAACAGCTGTGTGATGAATACAGCTGTTATAACTGACATTACAGTACCTATCATCAGTGTAAGCGCGAATCCCTTGACTGATGTAGTACCGAACAGATACAGAACGAATGCGGCAACAAGTGTTGTCGTCTGTGCGTCTACTACAGTTGACAGAGCTGCACGATATCCCATATCTACAGCTACTCTTACAGATTTACCCTTACCGATCTCTTCTCTGATACGTGTAAAGATGATTACATTGGAGTCTACAGCCATACCTATGGACAGGATGATACCTGCGATACCAGGCAGCGTGAGTACAGATCCCATTCCGACCATGATCCAGAGTACGAGCTGGATATAGAGGAGCAGAGCGATATCTGCTACGAAACCAAGGACACCGTATACTACCAGCATCAGAATGAGTACCAGTGCAAGACCTATAGCACCGGCCTTAACACTCAGTGTAAGAGCATTCGCACCGATAGTAGCTGTCTGGACTGATGAATTGATCTCTGTCAGATTAGCCGGAAGAGCACCTCCCCTGATAAGTGCTGAGAGACCGGATGCTTCTGTTTCAGAGAAACCGCCGGGTCTTGTGATCTCACATGATCTTGAGTTGATCTTTTCATGTACTGTAGGAGCTGAGATGACTTCATCATCGAGACAGATGACGATAGCCCTGCTGTCAACAAGACTGCCATCCTCATCAGTCATCGTAGGCTGGATCTCACCTGTCACTGCCTTACCGGTAGCGTCAGCAAAGAGATCACTGCCTTCAGCTGTAAAATCGATAGTGATCTTGTAACCGCCATTGTTGGTATCGGTAGCTATCTGTGAATCACTGATGCCGTCACCGGTCAGAGCAAGTGTACCGTCAGCGAGGAAGAACTGGAGCTGAGCCGTCCTTCCTATCTGCTCAATAGCTTCTTCCGCGTTTTCTACGCCAGGCATCTCAACTCTTATCCTGTTGGTACCCTCAATAGATACTGCCGCTTCGCTGATACCCATTGCATTGACTCTGTTTTCGAGTACACTCTTGGTCTGGTTCATGATCTGTGTAAGATCAGTCCCTGTTTCCTTTGTGTCAGCCTCGAGCAGCACGTAGACACCTCCGTTGATATCGAGTCCGTACTTAAGCTGCTTACCGAGATTGCCCACTTTGTCTCCGATACCGAAGAGTGAGACGAACCATGCAGCGATCAGAATTACGATCACCAGAACTGCAAATACTTTCTTTCTTCCTGTTTTCATTTTGATATATTGACCTTTCAAATAGAATGCTAAATGTTGTTAAACTGTCGAAAATCGCATAGTACGACATTTAAACAATAATTCAATCTATTTTATCCGATTGCAATTGAAATTTCAACAAAAAAGCACCTCGCAGAGAGGTGCTTGATGTATTAATTTCTATACGAATCCGTACTATTTTTCTTCGGCTTTTTCTTCAGCAGTATCGGACTTCTTGGTCAGCTTTTTAGGAGTTACCTTCTTGTCCCTGTCAGGCTTTTTTTCTTCTTCAGGCTCTGAATTAGAAGCTTCCTTCTTAGCCTCTTCCTTTGCAGCGTCACTTCTGACTACACTTGAAATAGCAGTTTTAAGAAACTCGATCTTATTTCTTGCGGAACCTGTTTCAACAACAACAGTTTTCTCTGTTATCTTGGTAACCTTTCCTACTACGCCGCCTATAGTGATAATCTCATCACCAACCTGCAGGCTGGCTCTCATCTCTCTGTCTTCCTTGTCTTTTTTTCTCTGCGGTCTGATCATCATGAAGTAGATCATTGCGATGAATACGACCAGTAAAAGAATGTTAGCAACAGATGACTGCATAATACCCTCCTCAATTATATCTTAGTATCGCTTTGTCAATATGGTACCGGTGGTGGGGCTCGAACCCACACGATGTCGCCATCACCGGATTTTGAATCCGGCGCGTCTGCCAATTCCGCCACACCGGCATATGGCAGTCCACCATTTTTTTAAGAAAAAAAAGTGGTGTGGATGACTGGACTCGAACCAGCACGGTTGCCCACATGGCCCTCAACCATGCGCGTCTGCCTATTCCGCCACATCCACACGTCAATTATGTATTATAGAGATTTGAATGATGAAAATCAAGCAAAATTTCAGAAAAAATTGTATTGAATAAAAACCCGGGTATACTTTCAAGGTTATACCCTTAAAGGTACACCCGGAAGTCGTGATCAGTCATCAGCGTTAAGAAGCTCAGTATCAATAGGATATCTGCCGAATATGCGTGCAGCATCCATAAGAGCCTGAAGGTTCTCTGCAGGAGTATCCATCGGAGTCTGACATCCCGATGTAAGAGTAAACCCATTAGGGGAATCCCACGCTTTGCGTATACACTCTCTTCCTGAACGCAGGACATCCTGCGGTGTTCCGAGTCTGATGACATCTACAGGAGGCACATTGCCCTGTATAGCCATATGCGGTCCGAGGACCTCTTTTGCCTCTTCCAGGTCTTCTATGTTGTCAAGACCGAAACATCCGATGCCTGTCTCATTCAGAGTTTCCCATAACTTGCGGCTGCCACCGCAGATATGGAGTCCGCAGCCTCCCCCATTCTTCTTGATGAAGTCAACGTTGTGCTGGAAGTAAGGCAGTGAAAACTCCTTATATTGCTTGACCCTGAGAAGAGACGTAGTGCTTACAGGATCAGCAAAACCGATCCCTATACCCATCTCGAGCATACGAGAGATGTATCTTTCATTGTTTTCTGTAATGACTTCCATGAGTTGCTTGACCTTGTCAGGTTTTTTGACCATCCCGATAAGAAGCTTTTCTGTACCGACGACCATAGCTGCTATGGTCAGCGGGCCCGTTACAGTGCCGCTGACAGGAACCTTGTCGCCCAGACTTTTCTTGACAAGCCTGAGACCTTCGAGAATTATAGGAAGTCTTCCGTCCTTGTCGACATCAACGAGCTTCGCCTTGTCTACTTCATCGAGGCTGGCGAGAGCCGGTTTCTCAAGTTGAGCAATGTTATGATCAAAATACTTGATCTGCGAGCCCATAGCTTCTGCCATGCCGCGCAGTGTAGTTGAAAGACCGGCACCGTCGGAATGGAATGTCTCATAGATATACTCTTCAAGCTCGAGCATTTTCTGAGATGAAAAATAGTAATCACTTACTTTGAAACCAATCATAGGAGCAAGCGTCTCTCCTGTATCGATGCAGCACATGATACGATCTACAGGTTTACCTTCACTGAGAAGTCTGTCTCTCTCAATTGCAGTCAGCTCATCTTTCGGGATGTTAAGTCCATGTCCGTATTGATCAATTATACCCATTGTTATCCCCCTTTAAAGCGCAGTCATGCCGGAACCATACGGCTCCGGCAATTATGCGTATTGGATTTATGAAGGTTGTTATTTATATTATTTGCTGACAACTTTATTCTCTTTCCAGTCCCACTTTCCCTTAAGTGTGATGTTCTCATACCAAGGAACGAAGTAAGAGAGAATAGCGAATCCGGCAAGGAGGAAGAGATACCAGTTGTTAGGAATGATATCCAGAGGGCTTACTCTTCCTTCACACATACTTGCTACTACGAGGAACTGAGCTCCGTAAGGGATAAGACCCTGCATGATACATGTGAACATGTCGAGGATGGAAGCAGTCTTACGAGGGTCGATATCATACTTCTCGCTGATCTCTCTTGCCATAGGACCGTCGACGATGATAGCAACGGTGTTATTTGCTGTAGCCATATCAGTGAGTGCAGCAAGTGCGGAGAGTCCGACCTGTGCAGATTTCTTACCTTTGAAGGTCTTTGACAGCTTCTCGATGAGCCAGTCCAGACCACCGTAATGTTTTGCCATTTCAGCGATACCGCCACAGAGCATGGACAGAAGGAATACTTCGATCATTCCCTGAAATCCTGCCCAGATGTTTCCGGCAAAATCCATGAATGTGATGTCTCCGTATGCTATTCCGATGATACCTGCTGCAAAGATGCCGATGGTCAGAACCAGGAATACGTTCATTCCGATCAGAGCAAGAACGAGAACGAGCAGATAAGGGATGACCTTTACGAATGAGAACGGATCTACTGTGAGAGCCTGTGCTGAATCTGGTCTTCCGAATATGATCAGAAGGATGATAGTTATAACTGCTGCAGGGCAGGAAATCCAGAAGTTGGTGCGGAACTTATCCTTGAGTTCAACTTTCTGTGTTCTTGTTGCAGCGATCGTAGTATCAGAGATCATTGACAGATTATCACCGAACATTGCTCCGGAAACTACAGCTGCCATAACGAGTGGAAGGCTGAGTCCGGCCTTGTCAACAACACCGAGTGCGATAGGAACGAGAGCACCGATAGTACCCATGGATGTTCCTGTTGCTGTACCGAGGAATGCAGCGATAACAAAGAGTCCAGCTGTCAGAAGAGATGCAGGGATGATAGAAACTCCCATATTAACTGTTGCATCTACACCGCCCATTGACTTAGCAACTGCTGAAAAAGCACCTGCAAGAAGGTAGATCATGAGCATTGCCATAACGTCTTCATTGGCAGCGCCTCTGGCAAAAATACTGAAATTAGTGTTGATCCCTTCCTTGTAGTTCATAGCGAAAGCTACAAGTACTGCGATAAACATAGCTACTACTGCCGGGAACTGGTAGAATGCCATCTCCACACCCTTGCTCTGCAGGATGATACCGGCACCGAGGTATATGATGATAAATACCGCAAATGGCACCAAAGCAAGTCCACTGCTTTTCTTTTTTGTGTCCATAATAATAACTCCTTTTAAATTTCCATATTTTTATAATATTCAGTTAAATAAAAAAAGGCTGAATCAAATTTAAAGCCTTTGCTAGTATAACGCTGTATTTTGCAATGTAAAATCTATTATTGACATAAAAATGACAATGTGTTATTGGATATTTAAATAATTGTTGTTATTAACAATGATTGGCAAAAAAAGTAGAAGTAAAAACAACAACCATTAATGTTTTCGGATATTAATTAAAACTTATTGTTCACATCAATACCTTTTATCCAAATATTTCCGTTTTTTTGATCCTTTTCCCCACCGAATTCAAAATCTTTATCGATGACCTTTTCTCCCGGCTTCCTGACAATAATGTCTTCATCCCACTCTCCGGTAATGAGTTTTCTGAGCACTTTATTGCTTCCGGGTACAGTACACTTCTCAAGATCAAGAAGAACGGCACATTTTTCAGCATAGTCTTCAACAGGTGCCAGTTCGAAGCAACCGGTGTTTATTACAGTGACTTTTCTGTACGAATCGAACATCAGCTTCATCGCTTTGAGCCCGCGCTTTTCACCATATCTTTCCTGTGCTCTTCCGAGCATTGAAAGAAGTGCTCCCTCATCTTTACTCCACCCTTTTGTAAGATACATATTACCTGCTTCCAGCAGGTTGCGCTTCTGGCGCTTCCCGGTGCATAGCATCATATTGCAGCAGTCATCGAATCTCGGCATAGCGAGTACTGCCTGCTCAGTATGCCAGCCAATAGCTCCGTTACCGCAAAGACCAAAAGCAAGCATAATAAGATCCGCTCCATCGTGTTCTGCCTTGCTTATCACATCCTGAATTGCAAGATTCAACTTTTCAGGATCATTATGCAGTCCCCTGTCCTGCCATATGATCTCTATATCAGTGCATCCAGAATGATCGAAGACGGCATTGATCTCATCTTCGATCATAGAACATGCAATTAAAACTTTCTTTTTATATGGCGAAGAGTTGAGCATAAATAGGATCGTATCAATAAACTACGGTTCTGCTGATCAGCTAAACAAGGGCTTTGTTCTTCCATCTTCCTGTTTTATATACACAGAATGTCATGACAGCACCGATAAGCCATGTTATAAGCAGGGATACGAACATCATGTAGAATTGTCCGTTAGGATTTTCCGGAGATCTCGTCATCCAGGTCATGAGATAAGCAAGCGGAACACGGATAATGACAGTAGATATCATAGAAAGCCACATCGGAGCCATAGTGTCCCCTGCTCCACGCATTACCCCTTGCAGACATTGGGTGACTTCCATTGCGATATATCCGAATCCAAGTATCATCATCATGTGATAGCTCTGCTCTATCAGAGCTTCAGTATTGGTAAACAGGCTCATAAGGAACCGGCCGAATATGAGGATAAGGACAGTTATAACAAGAGATGTTGCCATGGCTACGAGTGTGCCCTTCTTTGCGCCTTCCTCTACGCGGCTGAGTTTGCCTGCTCCGATATTCTGCCCGGCAAAAGTCGTCATTGCTGCTCCGAAAGAGAATGCCGGCATCATTACGAATCCGTCTATCCTCATTACTATTACATTAGTTGCGATGCACATAGGACCGAAACTGTTGGTCAGCGATTGCACGATTACCATCGACATTGAGAAGATCATCTGAGTGATACCCGAAGGCATTCCCAGCATGAACAGTTCTCTGACATACTTTCTCTCAGGTATGAAATATGCGGCTTTCATGTCAAAGCAATCGGTTTTCCTGCTAAGCTTTATAAATGAAAGTATGGCAGATACTGTCTGTGCGATGACCGTGGCAAGTGCTACGCCCGGGACACCCATTCCGAGTACCGCGACGAAATACAGGTCCAGAATTATGTTTATTATGGTCGCGATGATGAGATACAAGAGAGCTGAGACAGAATCGCCGAGACCTCTCAGCATACCGCCGAGTATATTATAGAAAGCACAGCCTGCAATACCTATGAACAAAATCCGCAGATAGCTGTTACACCAGTCGATTATTTCATCCGGCGTACGTATAAGACGCAGAAGCGGCATTGATACAAGAGGCGCGATAACCATTACTATGACTGAAGCAACCAAAGTCATTGTGATACAGCATCCTATAGCTCTGGACAGAGAATTTCTCTGGCGTGCTCCGAAATACTGGGAAACCATGATGCCTGCACCAACGGATATGCCAATGAAAAGAACAAGCAGCAGATTGACAATAGGACCGGCACTTCCTACGGCGGCAAGAGCATTATCACCGACAAATTTTCCAACTATAATACTGTCAACAGTGTTGTATAGCTGCTGGAACACATTCCCTATCAGCATCGGTATCATGAACCTGACTATCTGGCGTACCGGATCTCCGACAGTCATATCCACAGGTTCAAATATCTTCTTCCACATATTGCCTTCCCGATTTACTATATATAATTAATAACCCTTACATTATGTCGGTTAGACCGGCATAATGCAAGGGCTGTTTGCTATTATTTCAGCTCATATTACAACATCCTGATCTCACGGAATATACCGTTTGAAAGTCTGACTCCTACATTTTTAATGCACACCTGCCCTGCTATCTTTACGGTCCCTTTCATTTCCAGCATAGCTTTCATGAAGTCAATACCCGGGGAAAGCTGATGCTCGACGAATTCGGCATGACCGGTGTCGATAACTGCGTATGTAAATTTAGGGCAAAGCAGAAAGATGCAGGAATCATCAATGATATCATTTACTCTTCTCAGGAAAGGATCATAGAAATCTTCAACTGCATTGGTAAGGAACTTTGGACCGAGTATATCGAGAGAACCGGCAGAGTCTGAGAAGATAAAGACATCTGTACCTGCTTTCTTCCCTTCTTCTATGTACTTTATAAGTTCATCGGAAAGTTTATCAAAAACGAGTTTCATCTTTTCACGGTTCTTGCGGTAAGCCTTGAATACAAGCCGGGGCTCCATAAGTGCATTCAGGATGGTGAAAGGCCCGGTTATCTCAAGACAGACTGTTTCACCCTCATTCTTAAGTGATCTTACAGCATCGAGGACTTCATGGATCCTTTTCTTGCTGAAATCTATCGGAGGGAGCGAGATGACTTCATCCAGAGTTGCACATATAGGATCTTTTGCACGTGGACCTGTATTGGCGTCACCGTAATTAAGAATAGCTCCCATTGATTCTGCTTCGATCGTGCGGCAGAAAGGAAGCAGGCAGAACTCCGAGCCGTCATGTTTCCTGATAGCTTTGGAAAGGATCTGCATGGTATCACTGTGCATATATGCATCAGGAAACTGAAGACCAAGTCCTGCTGTAGTCTCGGCACTGATGCCGACTGAGTTTGAATAAGTGCATTTGAATTCTCTTATATCACCCATCTTAAACCTCTGATTCAGTAAACGATAATTAAATATTGTAAATGTAAATGGATCAAATAAACGGATCAGGGTCCGGACTTCCCTTATGATCATTTTTTAAATGATCGAGCATAAGGGCTGTGATCTCCACCCTGCCTGTCCTGACTGATTTTTCAAGATAATCGTTAAGTGCATCCGATGATATGAGCTTTCTGCCCAGCATGTATCTTACTGCTTCTGTGCTTCGCCTGTTTACGGCAAGGTCAAGCAGTGACTTGCTCCTGCCGGCAAAGTATTCATCGATCAGATGATTTCCTTCATCTGGATCATGCTCTTCCATAAATGTAAGTGCGGCAAGATATCTTGCAGATGGTGGGAGCAGCATAAGGTGTTCAGGTTCTATATATACTTTTTTAAGACTGCGGCAACTTGAGAAAGCAGTCCTTTCGATCGATTGGAGAGACGCCGGTATATGAATTGAATACAAAGCGTGGCACCCTTCGAACATGTCACTTCCGATCAGTTTCATGCCTTCAGGCAGAGTGATCTCTCGCAGATTCCAGCATTTCTGAAACAATCCTGCACCTGCTTTTATAACGGATGACGGCAATCTGATCTCTCTCAGGGAATAACAGTTTGCAAAAGCATAATTGCCTATAACTGATACACTGTCATGTATATAGAGCGTAATAAGCCTGCTGCAGTCTGCGAAAGCAAGGTCTGCCAGTTCTGTGATATCATCCGGTACTGAGTAATTCTCATCCGAATCATCAAAACGTATCAACTTATTACCTTGATCAATATTCATCAGTCAGAAAAAGTGCGTACCGTTTTAAGTACTGCCTGAACATTCTTCAGCTCAGATCCCATCCCGAGACCGCATGCCGGTGAAATGATGTCAGAACCATTGTTGTAGCAGGCTTTTGTAAGCTTCTCGACTGTCTTTTCATCCTGCATTTCGATAGCGAAAGTGCTTACATTACCCATGATCGCTTTACCCGGAAGGTTGTTTCTGGCTTCTCTCAGGGAAACAACAGCATCGAAGCTGAATGCATCGCTGTTTATCTTTGCGACCTTATCATATACGGATTTCATCTGCCCGCAGATGTGTACGATCGATTTTGCTCCGGCCTTTCTGACAGCATCCACTACCTGATTGATATAGGTAACAGCATATTCATCAAAGAATTTTGGGCCGAGGATCTCACCTGTGCCGCTTGGATCTGAAAGAGCGATGACATCAGCGCCTGCTTCCACCTCAGCAACTGCAAAGCGCATGATCTCGTCTGTCACAAACTGCATATACTCATGTGCAAGTTCGCGTTTCTGTCTCAGCTGTTTATAGTATCTAGTCGGTTCACAGACTGAACTGGCAACACTGACAGGTCCTACAACGTTTCCGATAATAGGATAATCACTGGTCTCTGCTTTCAGAAGTTTGATGGCATCCAGTGTAACTTTGGCCCTCCCTGATTCAAGATCCATCGGAGTGAGCTTTTTATAATCCTCGACAGTGTCTATCGCATAACCTGTAACGTGAGGTTCAAAAAACTGTGTACCCATAGTGCAAGCTGCACCGAGTCCTTCAGCCTCTACTGTCATGCAGAATGGAACACCGTAGTTCT
Organism: uncultured Eubacteriales bacterium; assembly: GCA_902786855.1. Lineage (GTDB taxonomy): Bacteria > Bacillota > Clostridia > Peptostreptococcales > Anaerovoracaceae > Crickella. The sequence continues at coordinate 130,947 of CADAEH010000005.1, forward strand.
CAAAGCACTGCTCGTCAACGATCGCTTTGGCAAGGTCAGCCATCATTCTTGCATCTGTGTGAGCTTCAGGAAGATATACTCCGCATACATCCTGCAGAGATTTTGTAACCATATTCATCATACCTCCCGGACATATGCATGCAGGTCTGTCGACCTTCTGTCCGGACAGTATTTTGATGAGTCTTTCATTAGCTGTAGTCATATTAATCATTCTCCATTATTTAAATGTCGGGAATATGAGGCATTCGGAAAGCAGCCTCTCATAGTTATCAGTAGCCCCAAGCTCCAGATAATCCATCTCATGCGCAAGCTTTTCCATCTCTCTTTTCACCTTACCGGACATCAGAGCCATGTATGCCCCTGTTTTGGAAGTGTTGCCCACATACTGTATACGGTCTTCAACTTCAAATGGGAGTATCCCTGTTCCGGTGATGCTTTCAGCAGGAAGATGAGCACCGAACTGACCGGCAATAAGAACTTTATCGAGATCTTCCATTCCTATCCCGGCACGTTTCATAAGTGCCATGAACCCTGAAAGGATCGCACCCTTGGCAAGCTGTACCTGACGGACATCACCCTGTGTTATATACAATGGGTCATTATCATTATTTCCTTCTGTCATACGGAATGAACGTTTACCCTCTTCGTCAACGTGTATATACTGTGACCGGTAATCAGACTCGTCAAATTTGTTAGCTTTGACGAATGCACCAGTCTTGCGGACTATTCCGGTTCTCAGGAGTTCTTTGGTAACTGTCAGGATGCCGCTTCCGCAGATCCCGGCAGGTTCTGCATCACCGATTATCTTAAGTTCAAGGCATTCTTCTCCGATATGGATATCTTCAATCGCACCTTCAGCAGCACGCATTCCGGCGCTGATATTCATGCCCTCAAGAGCAGGTCCTGCTGCACATGAACAGGACATCAGCTTGCCATGGCTTGCAAGGACGATCTCACCGTTCGTCCCGATATCTATGAAGATCACATTTCCCGGCTCAGATCTCAGATCACATACATAGGCGCCGGCCACTATATCTGCTCCGATGTAGGCAGATACGGACGGAAGGCAGTAAAGCCTTGCCCCACATGCAGCTTCGAGACCTATCGAGTCAGCTTTCACATCCTTAGACCTGGCGAATACCGGTGCAAAAGGAGCTTTACCGATAGGACGGGCATCCACTCCCATCAGCATGTGCATCATGGTGCAGTTAGCACCGACTGTAAATTCATAGATCTGATCCTGGCTGACTCCATGCTCGCGGCATACAGATCCGACCATCTTGTTGATGGAACCAACTATAGCCTTCTGGAGCTTGTCCCTTCCGTCTTCAGGATGCTCGATCTCATATGTTATCCTCGTAAGCACGTCGAGACCGAAGAATTTCTGCGCATTTATTTCCGAAGCATGCCCCAGCTCTTCACCGGTGTTTATGTCGATCAGCGAGCAGACTACAGTAGTTGTACCTATGTCGATCGCGACACCGTAAAGGCTGCCTGAAGTATCACCCGGTTCAAGTGCGATGATTCTGCCGTTATGAAGAACAGCAGTATATTCTCCGGGCATCATTGAATGCTCATGGAGAGCTTCATATTCGAATCCTTCAGCGCCTGTTTCATCAAGGATCTGATCCTCAAACGGTGTCTGGTCTTCCAGAGTAGGCTTGTGTATAGTGACTGGTATTTTGACTATATCACAGTCAAATTCGAAATCCGGCATATAGCCGGAAGCGAGGACATCATGCTTTTTTTCTTTCTGCAGAAGCTCGATGCTGATATCTGATGAAGGAAAAACAAGGCAAGCAAGTCTGATTCCCTGCGCTATTTCATCATCTTTGAGAATCCGATGTTCAGTCTCTGAAACAGGTCCTGGATCACCTTGTATGATCCTGACTCTGCACTTTCCGCAGAGCCCCTTTCCGCCGCAGGCATTATCAATAAACAGTCCGGCATCAAGTATGATGTCCATAAGACTTTTTCCGGAAGTGAATTCGTATTTCTTATCCTCTGATATAACTGTAAGAAGAGGCATTATGATTATCTCCTGTAACAATAAATTTGCGGGCCAATCATCCCTGCATATCGTTTAATATACATAAATGACTGACCCACGTAAATCACATTTTTGATGTTATCTGTTGCAATGATATGACAGCCGTTATCAGTCTGCGATACCGCAAAGCTTCTTGGCTACTTCAACAGCTTCGACAGCATTGCGTGAATAGCCGTCAGCACCGATATCTTCAGCATACTTCATGGAAATAGGGCTGCCGCCTACCATGACTTTGACACTGTCTCTCATGCCCTGTTCTTTCAGCTTTTCAATTACTTCTTTCATACCAGGCATCGTAGTGGTCATAAGCGTTGACATCATGATCAGATCAGCATCTACTTCTTTTGCTTTCTCCACAAAGCTGTCAAGAGGAACGTCTCTGCCGAGATCATACATCTCGAATCCCGCTGTTTCCATCATGATCTTAACGAGGTTTTTGCCGATATCGTGGGTGTCACCCTCAACGACACCGATAACAGCCTTTTTCTGTTCACCCATGCTGGCATCTTCAGGCAGATGCGGACGAAGAACGTCTAGTCCGGCATACATCGCATCTGAACAGAGGAGCAGGTCAGTTACGAAATACTCTTCCTGATCATACATGTCGCTGGCGCGGTTCATCCCGTCAACGAGACCGTGCAGTATTCCGTCAAGAGGATCAAATCCGGCTTCAATGTACTCCTCACAGACATCTGCTATTTCTTCATCCTCCATCTCAAAAACCATGTCGGACATCTTCTGCAGTAATTCTTCTTTAGTTGCCATTATTACTATATCTCCTTTATTTTCTTACCTTTTATGCTTTTGTATTGACTGCTTCTTCAAGCGCCTCTTCAGCTATACCGAGTGGCAGCATTCCCTTGCGTGCGCCTCTGCCGTATTTGCATGCAGCATAGATGAAAGCGTCAAAGTTCTCTCTAGGAGTACCGATAGGAACCTGACATCCTGTTCCGAGAGTATATCCGTTTTCTGCTTCGGAGCCCTTGATGATGCACTGTTTGCATGTCTCAATGACATCATCAATGGTACCATTCAGCATTACATCAACAGGCGCTACATTACCTACAAGACCGAATACAGGACCCATCTTGTCTCTTGCTGCAGACAGGTCTTCCATGTTATCTACGCTGAAACTTGCGACTTTGAGCTTAAGCATATCATCCCACAGAGGCGAAGTTTTACCGCAGATATGGATACCAGGCTTCTTGCCCAATGTCTGGGTCAGCCCTTCAACAAGGTACTCAAGATAAGGCTCTGAGAATTTCTTATAGTTCCTTTTGCCGAGTATATCTGCACAACTGATAGGATCGCAGATAGTGCATCCACCTCCGCCGAATTCATCGGCGAACATCTCAGCATAAGCAACAGTGTAGTCTACACACCATTTCAGAAGGTCATTCAGTTTGTCCGGGTTCCTGACTGTATCTCTCAGTATCATTTCAACCGGCCTGATGAGTGATGCGTTGGTAAAAGGGCCGGCAACAGGCATTGCTATTCCCATTTCAGGGAAAGCTTCCTTAAGGTCGATACCTCTCTGAAGAACCGAAAGGAATACAGGGTTCTTCTTAGGATTGTCTTTCATCAGTTCAGGCAGCATAGACCAGTCTGTAAGAACAGGCTTGATCACACGGTCAATTCCAACTTCGGGGAAATAAACTTCAGATCCGACAGCCTGAGCCATTGTTCTCAGTCTGAGTCCGGAAGCAAGCCCGACAATGTTGAATTCATCTCTTCTGCGTTTGATTACATCTATATGGACCTTGACATCATTTCTCCATTGCGCTGTTGTATATCCAAAGATGTTAGCCATCGCTTCTTCATTGCTCTGTATAGAGAAAGGTATGTGATCTACTTCTTCACCCGCTGCATATTTCTGAGCGCGCTCACCCTGAGACATGGTCTCGGGATATTTCTCCATTTCACGTTTCAGTTCTTCGTAAGTCATGATATCCCCTTATTCAACATACAATATCCTACAAATTTAATTATAGCCATGTGTTCAGGCCACGATTATAGATTAAACATATAAAAATCCGGGAGTGTATTCAAATAAATGATACTGCCCGGATTTTTTACCACTTTGCAATACGAAATGATTCATTGTTTAAAGTTCAAGCTTCTGAATCTCCTTTTCGATCTCAAGATCTCTCTCATTGAAAAGCAGATTTTTGTTGTGTCTGTAATAAGCATCGCATCCATAAGTACTGATGAAGCTGACACTTTCAGGATCAGCTGTCAGCTCTGTAAGGATAAGAAGCATTTCTTTGCCATCTCCCCAGAATCTTTCGGCTGCTGCAAAGAGATTGTTGAGCTTTGAACGAACAGCTACGGCATGAGTGTTATGATCACTGATCCTGTCTGAGTAATCTCCTCGGATGATATCATATGTGTCCTCATAAGACTGACTTCCTGAGATCTTATCCGATATATCATACAGTATGCCGACAGTTCTCAGAAGCCTGTCGCCTTCTTCTCTTGTAAGAGATCTTGCTCTGAGACCTGTTGACCTCTCCTTTTCGAGATTTTCGATCACAGAGTCCATGGACTGTTTTGGAGACAACACGAGTTCATTTTGTCTGTATTGTTTTATGCAGGATCTGACAGATTCAAGCATCCTGCGTTCCTCCATGCAAGCCCTTACATCTGAGTTTACATTACTCAAAAGCAGCCCTATAAGAGTATAGATCTCATCAAATCCGGCTTCGGAGATGCGTTTTTTAAGGTCATTATTTATATAGCCGGAAAGCATCTCATCAATCGGATACTCAGTACGATATTTATTATACAGATCAAGGTAGACCGAGAACTCTCTGGCAATTTTTTCATTCTGAAGGTACTGGACTATGAGGTCTTCATCGATTTCTATACCATTTTTCTCGTAGAGAAGAAGCATTTTGCTGAGATCTTCCCAACCTCTCGGAGTCACTATTGTTTTGCCTGAAACTGTGGTTTCCACAGCATAGAAACGGTCTCGCCTGTTATGCAGAAAGCTCAGGACCGCGGGATGTATACCTGCCATGTGAGCGTACTGTCTCCACGCTTCATAGTCAGGTTCTACTGTGATCTTTTTAAGCCTGTCGAGCGTTACCACATCGAATTCACGGGCTGATTCATTGTACTCAGGGGGATTACCTGCAGTTACGATGATCCAGCCATCAGGTATGCGGTGCCCTCCGAACACCTTATATTGCAGAAACTGAAGCATCAGAGGGGAAAGTGTCTCAGACACACAGTTGATCTCGTCGAGGAATAGTATCCCCTCCTTTATGCCGGTAGCCTCCATCAGTTCGTATACGGAAGCAATGATCTCGCTCATCGTGTATTCAGTAACATCATATTCTTTTCCGCCATACTGCCTGCGGGAAATGAAAGGAAGTCCGATGGCACTCTGGCGGGTATGATGTGTCATTGAGTATGAAATAAGACCGATCCCAAGCTCTGATGATATCTGCTCCATGATAGCAGTTTTGCCTATGCCCGGAGGTCCTATAAGGAGCAACGGTCTCTGCTTCTCGACCGGGATCTCATAATTACCGAGGTCGTCTCTTGTCAGATAGGCTCTTACTGCTCCTTTGACTTGCTCTTTGGCTTTACTGATATTCATCTGATCACTCCTGTATATCTTCAGCTCTGAGTAATACTTTCATTGCCCATGCAGGGACCTCAGGCGCACTGTAGCCATCATCAACGAATATGAATGCGGTTCTGTAGGCGGGCTTCGCTTCAGGATATGGACCAAGTCCGTCGGTAAAATAAAGAAGTCCTCTAAGGTTAGAAAAATGACCATCAGCGCATAGCTTATCAACATATCTGAACACCGGTCTGAAGTCTGTTCCGCCGAGCCCTCTGATCTGCATATCTGCGACATAATTCTCCAGGTCATCCGTACAGGTTATGACGGTATCAGACTGCACTGATGCATCACATTGTATTATATGGATATTGACACCTGATGCAAAGGAGTCATGTTCTTTAAGAATATTGTATGTCTTCTGCAGAAATGCCTGCACCTGCTCACCTGCAACGGATCCTGACGTATCTATCGCTATTACAAAATCATGTATTTTGCTGCTTTCGCGGTATTCAAGCGGTTCGATAAGGGGCATCTTCCCGTATTTTGACAGCCCGTATGTGTAATATATATAGTCAAACTCTTCCTCCGATACTTTCATATCTTCATGTGTGACAGCAAACTGTTTCAGAAAAGAAGAATAGTCATATCTCTCACGGTTTACCGCACGAAGATTCTGGATCATAGCAGATGATTCCCGCCCTCTTACCTTTGCATACATTTCTATTTCCATCTGGACATGTTCAGCTATGCTCTTCCATTCAGAAATGATCGAGGCATCGTTAAGAACCATTGCTGTTTCGCCATACGCATTGCTGCCGGGATCCAGAGATCCTGTTTCATCATGATACCAGCATGAGTGTTCGTCAGCAGCGAATAGTTCACTCCACTCTTCTATATCAAAATCACTGTATGAAGACCTGAGGAAGGCGTATATTTTTTCTGCCGTCAGAGATCCGGTTTTGCGTTTTATCTGCTTCGTGAGGTATTCCTGCCTGACACTGCGGTCAGTACCTGTACATGTCAGATCGAGCTCATTGATAACGGATTCTGCAGCGATGTCACATGCCAGATCCCATAGATCTCTTCTTATTGACTTACCTGTGAACGGGTGATGGAATACGCAGTGAAGCACTGTATGCAGATACGTCCTGGTAAGCTGCTCTTTAGATCCGGAATAAGTCTTCAGGATAAATAGAGGTGCATACTTTAAGTTTTTACCGTCAGAAGATATCGTTCCATCATAAACAGCTCTGCCGGAAAAAGTCAGAGCTGTATCAAGATACCGCAGATTGACAAGAAGCCTGTTTCTGGCAATATCAAGAACATCATTAGCCAGTGCTGTGATATGAGCTTCGTCGTACATTATTTGAGAAGTTCTTTTATCTTTGCTGTTACCTCAGCTGCCTTCTGATGATCCTCTCCGCTGGCAGTCACACCGACTACGATAGAGTCTTTTTTTATAATGCCCGGAAAGAAGAAATCACAGAGGGTCTGATCACTCGCTACATTGACAGGCAGATGCCGCCTTCTGCACATGCCCGCTATACGTATATCCGTACCCTGATGCCCTGTGTTGACCATTACGATATCGGCATCATCAAGATCAGTTTCATCGAACCTCTTTCTGATGTATTTTATGTATCCTGCATTGGCAAGTTTGATTATCTCCGGTTCTGCTTCCGGGGAGACGACCGTAATGGATCCTGAAAACTCATATATACTGATGATCCTTCGCACGGCGATCTTACCGCCTCCGATGAAAAGGATATTCTTTTCGGAAAGATCTACAAACATTGGAAAATATAGAGCCATATAAGAACCTCCACTTCTATTCGTAATACTTCCTTTTTATGAAGAAATTCAGTATCCCGCCTGCGATAATGATAGCAAATGCGATATATATTACTTTTATCGCAGCATCCTGTGTATCAGCTATCGTTCCGCCGTTTTCAGATAAATCTATCAAAATCGCATCTTCCGGAATGCCTGATGTCAGAAATACGATATCTCTGTCGTACCATTTCTGCTTTTTCTTACTGAAAGCGGCACAAGACATTTCCTTATTGAGCGCTTCGACATCAAGTGAGAACTGACCGAAGCCGCTGCTCTCATCAGCAGTGATCCATTCTGCTTTATCTGCTGTTTCAGCTTCTGCTGCAGTTCCGGGGTACACGTAGGAGTAACTTGTGCTGGACAGTGTTATAACAGCACTCATTCTTCCCTTGCTGTTTGTAATCTCTGCATCGGTGATATTGAAGAACTGCGAACTTGACAGAGCCTCTGTATCATATTTACCTTCTTTCAGGTCTTCAGGATACACAGGGGTCATGCTGTATACAAGCGTACCATCCTGCAGGCTTCTGTCACGCTGCACTTCAACCCCTTTACCTGTTTCAGAATTCTTAAGGACTACAGGCTCAGCAAAAGCACTTTCGGTAAAGGCGAAAGTCAGGACACATAATATGCAGAACAGTAAAGCAACAGTTTTCTTTTTCATTGATCAGAGATTCTTTTTACGATAGATGAACAACACAGATATGCTGCCAAGGACAATGAGCCAGACGAAAAGAACGATGAAACCAATAATACCCGGGGATTCACCGTTTGCTACACTTCTGATCATGCCGCTCGCCTGAGACAGTGGCAGTATCTCTATGATCTGCCTGAATCCATCCGGCATCTCCTCTGTTGAGAAAAATGTGTTGCACAGAAAAGACATCGGCATGATTATGTATGTGTTGAAACGAGGTGCATCGGAATATGTCTTGGCGAGGAATGACAGTACGAGTGCGAGTGTTGCAAAGACCATTCCGTTGAGTATCATGATCAGAAATGACATTCCGTTGAATATCAATCCATGTCTCACCGGGATCGTCAGAACAAGAATTACGCATGCAGCATAGAGACCTCGGAGACTGCCTCCTATCACCTGCCCGAGAATGAACTGCCACAGAGGTGTCGGTGAAACCATCACCTGGTCAAGAGCTTTCTCATACAGTCTCTGAACGCTCATATTCTGTGCTATGGCTCCGAAACTTCCCGTCATGGTGACCATGGCGACGAGCCCCGGCACCAGGAAGTGTATATATGGTTCTCCGTGAGAAGTTGTACGTATGCCGAGTCCGAAGATAATGAGGTACATCAAAGGAGAGATCATTGCCGCAACAGTGATCTTATAGAAGTCCCTACGGAACTCGACCCATTTTTTCCAGAGAACTGTGACGATACCCATACTATGTTATCTTTCTGCCGGCACATTCAATGAACACATCTTCAAGTGTAGTGTTTCTGAGCGCAGCATCTGAGCCTGTTTTCTCAAGATATCTGATCGCTTCATCCCTTGAACTGAAATGTGTGCTCCTGAGACCCGTCTCCCCTGTTTCATCAACTGTATATCTGCCGAGTTCGCTGATAAGATTCTGAGGCGTATCGAGCTTCTGCAGCTTGCCCTGATTGATCATTGCTACTCTGTCACACAGCGCTTCAGCTTCTTCAATGTAGTGAGTAGTGAGCAAAATAGTCATATCTCTGTCATTGACCTGTTTCAGCAGATTCCACATCTGGCGCCGTGACAGAGCATCCATGCCTGCTGTCGGCTCATCAAGAAGAAGTATTTCCGGCTCTATAAGAAGTGCACGGCATATCATTAATTTTCGTTTCATACCGCCGGAAAGATGCCTTACAGTACGTCTGTGGTACTCGGCAAGTCCGGCGAATTCAAGTAATTCTGCAGATCTGCGCTTTATCTCTTTACGAGGCATATAATAAAGGCGCCCCTGATATTCCATCACCTCATCCATGGTCATATCCTGACGCATTGAGTATTCCTGAGTTATAACAGCCAGCTTCCTTTTCTGCTCGGAAGCAGCCCTTGTGAGCCTAGCTCCATCGATGAATATCTCGCCTGATGTCGGCAGCAGTACGGTGGAAAGCATACTGATCGTTGTAGTCTTGCCGGCACCGTTAGGTCCGAGCAGACCAAAAAACTCACCGGTCTCAATGCTCAGAGACAGGCCGTCGACTGCTGTAAAATCACCGAATTTTTTAGTAAGTTCTCTCAGTTCGATCATATAGAAATAGTTATTCAGGCTTTTTTGCTATGAGAAGTGAGAAATAACCTGCATCATCAGGGATCTCTTCAAGTGATCTGTAAATGCGTTCATTTTCCATGGTGCAGTTTTCTACGCCCTGAACAACATGTCCGGAACGCCTGAGCATTTCCTTGACATCGGCCATGTGGCTCGCCGCCTTCATCAGAACATAGCTGCCCGGGAAATCAAGCTGACCCTCTGTATTGTGAAGCGCAGGGATCACATGAAGCGCCTGATCCCATTCAGTCAGGGATGTTTTAAGAACTGCCGCTGCAGCACAAAATGAAGTGATCCCGCTGACAAGTTCAACCGGATATCCGTCAGCCTCAAGAAGATGCTGTATATAGTTGAATGTACAGTATATAGTCGGATCACCGAGAGTCAGATATACAACATTTTTGCCCTCATCCAGATAGCGTTCGATAGTATCTGCTGCCCTGCGATGACTTTCTTTCAGCAGATCTCTGTCCCTTACCATCGGCATTTCGATGGGAACGAGCTCCTTTTCGGCAAGTTCCGGTACAGCAGCTGCTGCAATTTTATAAGCAACTGTTTCCTGCGGGGCCTTTCCCGGCAGAGCTATTATCTCGTTTTCTTTTATCAGTCTGCATGCTTTAAGTGTCATGAGCTCCGGATCTCCGGGACCGACACCTACTCCGTAAGCTGTACCTTTATTCATGTTTTTCTCCGATCTCCTCAAGTTTCTTTACAAGTGAATCAAGAGTTGACTCTTCTGCAATATAAGTTGGCATTCCGTATTTTTCAGCTTCTGCTGCTGTTTGATGCCCGATACATATAGCTTTGACAGAAGAATGATCATAAAGTCCGCTTCCGCTGACGAATCCTCTGACCGTTGAGGCACTGGTGAATACAGCATATGTATCAGGATCACTGAAAACTTCCTCGGCATCGAACCATTCGAAAGTCCTGTATTCAGTGTCATAAGTGGCGAGGTCATTTACCGTAACCCCGTTTACAGCTGACAGTTCGTCTATCAGTTCAAGGTTTCCCTCCCTTGCCCGCGGGATAAGGACTCTGTCGCCATCTCTGAGCCGTCTGCTCAGTTCTCTGCCAAGATGCTTTCCGTCATAGATCGAAGGTACCATGTCCGCCTTTATACCGTACTTGTGAAGTTCTTTTTCAGAGCCCTTTCCTATGCAGGCTATCCGGCAGAAAGCAAGAGACCGGATGTCACTCTGATCCATAAGCTTTTCCATGAATATCCTTACACCGCTTGGACTTGTGAAAACGATCCATTCGTATTTACCATAAGAGATATCTTTTATTGCACTTTCAAGGCTGCCTTCATCAGAGGCCGGAACTATCCTTATAGTAGGCAGTTCTATGACTTCAGCGCCTCTCTCTCTGAGCATGGCTGACAGCCGGGAACTTAATTCCTTAGGTCTTGTCACGACTGCTCTGATACCTGACAGCGGAAGAATGTCACGCCAGCTGAATTCATCTGCAAGACCGGCAACATCTCCTATTACTATTACAGCAGGTGCTTTTACACACTCTTGCTTTGCTGTAAGTTCAAGTTTTTCCAGTGACGCTCTGATGATCCTCTGACGTGAAGTGGTACCTTTTTCAATGACAGCGGCAGGAGTCTCAGGATCCATTCCGGCACTCAGAAGCCCATTGCAAATAACCGACAATGAAGATACACCCATAAGAAATACAAGGGTACCACCTGTTTCAGTCAAAGCGACAAAATCGATATTGTATGTGTTATCTTTCTTACGATGCCCGGTTATTACATGTACACTTGAACAGAAATCTCTGTGAGTTACAGGTATACCTGCATATGCAGGTACTGCAAAAGCACTCGTGACACCCGGGACTATTTCATAAGGTATATCGTTGGCAGCCAGTAGTTCGAGTTCTTCTCCTCCTCTGCCGAAAACAAAAGGATCGCCGCCTTTGAGCCTTACGACATTTTTTCCTTCGAGTGCTTTATCTAATAACAGCCGGTTGATCTCGAACTGTTTCAATGTATGATGATCTGATCGTTTGCCTGCATAGATCAGTTCGGCGCTTTCAGGGACATATGACAGCATACCTCCGCTGATAAGTGCATCGTATATCACGACATCGGCATGGCTCAGAACTTCTCTTCCTTTGACAGTAATCAGCTGAGCATCTCCGGGACCGGCACCTACAAGCCATACCTTACCGGGTCCACGTTCCTCTTTTTCTATCATTTCATTTTCAAGGTTTCTCGCAAGTTCAGCTCCGAGCATTTCCGCTTCCTGTATGGGCCCGCTTATATTAGCCCTGAACAATCTGCCGCCGGCACTGTCATATCTCAGTCCGGTGATGTTTACTGTGTCATTGCATATCCATGCATATGCTGTATCTGGAGATCCACAGTCAGCTCCCGTTTCTCTGACAAAAGCTCTTTCCGCTTCAGCACAGACACGTGATTCATATGAGTCTGCAGCAGAAATATAGCTGTGGTCTTCACCGGCTCTACCCTGTATACCCAGTATTCCCTGACACGGTGCAGGAACTATCTCTTCCGGGCCGAAATATCTGCTGATACGGTGAGTAAGCCCGAGCCGTTTTACCCCGGCTGCTGCGAGAATAAGCGCAGAATACTGGCCTTCATCAAGCTTACGAAGCCTTGTTTCAACATTCCCTCTTATCGGAGCAGTCTTCATGTCCGGGAACAGTTCTTTAACCTGAAGTTCTCTTCTAAGACTTGAAGTCCCGATCGGAAGTGATGGATCCATGCTTTCAGCACCGGCAGGCAATATCAGTACATCTCTCGGATCTTCACGGTCTGAAAAGGCAATAAGAGGAAGATCTGCGGGTATATCCTTGGGCATATCTTTCAGGCTGTGAACGCTTATGTCCGCTCTTCCGTCTCTGAGAGCTTCATCGAGTTCCCTTACAAAAAGTCCCTTTCCACCAATCTTATCAAGTGTCCTGTCAAGTATCTTGTCACCGGTGGTTTTCATGGTAACGATCTCAGCAGAAATATCAGGATCTGCATCGCATATCCTGTCTCTTATTATCTCTGCCTGAATGACAGCCAGTCTGCTCTCTCTGCTTGCTATCCTGATATTTTTCATTATCCTATGCGGCCTTCTCTGATGCATTCTGCCAGCTCTTTTGCGTAATAAGTCTCATATATTGAAGCACCTGCGCGGAAAGCTGAAACAGCCATCTCACACATTATGTTTTTCTCATCTATCCAGCCCTGAGAAGCGGCCGCTTTGACCATAGCATATTCACCGCTGACACTATAGGCAGCAACAGGAATGTCTGTACGCTCATACACATCTCTTATCATATCAAGATAAGACATACAAGGCTTTACCATTATAATGTCAGCGCCTTCTTCTACATCCAGGAGGGCTTCTTTGATACCTTCTCTGCGGTTGTGGAAATCCATCTGATAGCTTCTGCGGTCTCCGAATGAAGGTGCTGAGCCGGCAGCTTCCCTGAACGGACCATAAAACGATGAAGCATATTTAACAGCATATGACATTATCGGAGTATCAGTAAAGCCATTATGATCAAGTGCGCTTCTTATAGCTGCTACTCTGCCGTCCATCATATCGGACGGAGCGACCATGTCAGAACCGGCCAGAACCTGAGAGACAGCCGCACGCTGAAGCAGATCAAGAGTCTTATCATTGTCAACGTCATGCCTGCTTCCGCATTTACATACTACTCCGCAGTGGCCGTGAGATGTGTATTCACAGAGGCAGACATCAGTGATGACAAACATCTCAGGATATTTATTTTTAATATAACTTGTTGCACGCTGGATGATCCCGTCTTCGGCATATGCCTGGCTGCCCATTTCATCTTTATGATCAGGAATACCGAAAAGCATGATGCTGGAAACACCGACATCAAGCAGCTCCTCCATCTTAGGATCGACCATATCAACAGTATATCTGTATTGACCCGGCAAGGCTTTTATTTCATCTACCCTTGATTCACCATCCATAACAAACATAGGATATACCAGCGAAGAAGCATCTATCCTTGTTTCTCTTACCATTTTACGCAATCCGGGAGTGCTGCGAAGCCTTCTTGGTCTTTTAATAAGTTCCATATTTCATCTCCGATAATTGATCATTTCATCAATAAAGCAATTACTTTTTCATAATTCTCAGGTCTGTGAGGAAATGTGCAGTCCGTGCATATCTTGATCTTCTGTCCATCCCTGATTTTATATCGAGGATCCCCGGGACAATTTTCAAGGTGATAAAGAGGACAATAACAGAACAGGCAGTTCAGCACATCCGCTCCTTCATGACATGGGAAGTATTTACAATCTCTGTTCTCAAAAAATTTATGTGAATTCTCCATAGCTGTCTTAAATTATCTTTTGAAGTATATAAAGCATAGATCCGTCTCAAAGCCGGGATGAGTCTGATTCATGAATGTTTTTACTGAGTATCATGGACTTCCTGATGAACTCTATGAGCTCCGGGCAGGAAGGATACCACAGATGCGGATAACCCCAGATGTGATCAGGACCTGCATGGATGCATTTCCACGCCCTGCCGCTGCCCGGTTTGACCGCATGTGCATCCGTCCCGTTATTGTCGCTGTCATAATAATGAAATTCATGACCTTTTACGCTGAGACCATCCGGCAGTGTTATATCTATATATCCGAATCTGGACAATCTTCCGGTATAGTGTGAACTGCCTTTTAATACACCACACATCGGCCATACTTTGCCGTTTTTATCTGTAAGCGTATCCAGCAGATACATAAAGCCTCCGCATTCAGCATAGCTTGGTATGCCGCCTGTTATAGCATTAAGGATCGAATCACGCATGGAATTGTTACTGCTAAGCTGCTCTGCATACAGCTCTGGGTAGCCGCCTCCGAGAAGGATCCCGTCAGCATCATCAGGAACAGAATCATCATTAAGAGGTGAAAATTCTTTTATAGTTATACCTGCTCTCTCAAGCATCCTCAGGTTCTCTTCATAGTAGAAGCAGAACGCATCATCCCTTGCTACAGCAAGCACGAGTTTTTCATCGACTGGAAGATCATGTTTTACACTGCAGTCATATTCTTCATGAATGTGTTCCTGAGACACGTTGCCTATGTCTTCGGTCTGTTCCATGATACTGAAAAGTGATCCGGTATCTATATTTGCCTCAATAAGGTCAGCCGCGCGATCAAGACGTTTCATTATGTCACTGATCTCATCAGGCATAACAAGTCCCAGATGCCTGCTGTCAAGTTTAATATCTTCTGACACAGGCATATAACCTATGAGAGAAGCATATTCCGGCAATGCATTTCTGATAAGCGGCGATATCTGATCATAATAGTGATCGGATATCCTGTTGAGTATTATCCCCCTGATCAGGTGGTGCTGATCATCTGCAAGGATGCCTTTGATAATAGAGACCATTGTCTGCCCCATTCCCTTGACATCAATAACCAGGATAACGGGAGTCTCTGTGATGCGAGCAATATCATAGCATGAACCGTTATATTGAATGGATGATGCATTATCATCTCCGGCTTTTCCACTGATGATGCCGTCATATATCCCCATGACACCTTCGATAACAGCATATTCATGACCACAGCGTGAGATTATGCTTCGGATCTCACTCTCTGTGGAGAAAAAACTGTCAAGATTACCGCCGGGGACACCCAGAACACGTCTGTGGAACATCGGATCGATATAGTCGGGACCGCACTTGTATGATGTCACATCATACCCTTGCCTGGTCATAAGTCTGAGAAGACCGCATGTTATGAGAGTCTTGCCGCTTCCGCTTTTAGGCGCGGCGATCATAAGGCGTTTCATAATGACCTCCGTTGCTATTGCGACCCAAGCGTGAAAGCTGCTATCATCACAGGGTTTTCAGCTGTCATCAGATGATAACTGCCAAGTTCTCTTGATCTTGCAACTGATACCTGTTCGATCGTCAGATCATTCATATCAAATTCTCGGGATACAGACTGTATCTCTGCTATCGTTTCAAGACTGACAGCATTGAGGACTACTCGTGTTCCTTCAGGAAGAGAATCAAGTATTTCTCTGAGATTCCCCGAGCTTCCGCCGATAAATGCATGTGTCGGTGGTTCAAGATCTGATATAGCGGCCGGAGCGCATCCGTGGACTACTTCTATATTGGACAGCCCAAGATTAGATATGTTTGTTTTAATGAGTTCGCATGCCTGTTCTTTCATCTCTATAGCATATACAGTGACTGACTCATCTAGTGAAGCTGCTTCACATGCTATTGAACCTGTGCCGCTGCCGATATCGTAGAGGACTGAACCTTTTTTGAGTCCAAGCTTCAGAATGCTGAGATGTCTTACAGACTCTTTTGTCATCGGTACTTTGTCTCTGATAAAACAGTCATCAGGTATCACAGGCATCAAAAGCTTATGCTGCGGCATCGGATTCGTAACGAGAGCGATATACAGACCTTTTGCAGTTACATTCTGGCACTCATCGGGTGTGATGCTGAATATCTTTTCTTCCGTATAAGACAGCTGATAGCCGAGAGTAATAATAGTATGCGATAAATTATTATTGTTAAGAAGAGAACCGAGTTTCCTGACATCTCTGTCCCCTGACAGAAGTACGAAAGTTTTGCTTCCTGATCTGACTGAACGAATAAGATCTGCTATAGCCTTATTCTCCTGAGATCTGCCGTGGATGCTCAGAAGCGCTGCGTCAGTATAGTCTTCTCCTGTTTTAGCCGCAAAATATGCGAAAGAAGATATTCCGGGTATGGTGTCGATCTCATATCCATAATCGTTCTTTTCAAACCAGTCTGTAAGAGCGGAATGCATCTTAGTGCATCCGCTGGAAAAGCCCGTATCTCCGGAGAAAAGTACTGCTATTCTGCCCGGCTTCTTTTCTTCCAGCACCGGGATGATGTCATCAGACCGATAGTACGGATAAGTGCACTTGTCACTATAAGGTCTGACCATGCGGTCCGCTCCGAATACTATCTCTGCTGATCTTACAGCTTCACAAGCTTTAACAGTCATCAGAGAATCGTCTCCCGGTCCGATACCAATGAGATCAACATGCATGTGTTTTTTATTATCAGGCTTTGTCTCCTCTCCGAAGTATCTGCTCAATGCCTGATGGACTGTGATCCCGTCTTCTTCCTGTGGTCTGCCGATCATGTATACAAACGCGCCTGATTTCCTTGCAGCTTCAAGCTTCTCAGGCAGTCCGCCTGCTCTTCCGCTTGATTTTGTCACCATGATGTCTATGCCGTACTGACGCATTAAAGCGATATTGAGATCAGTTGAAAACGGTCCCTGCATTGCGATGATATGTCTGCCTGTGATCCCGGCATCCTTACAGATCCTGATGCTTTCTTCAGAAGGAAGTATTCTCACGAAAAGCCTTTCCCTGACCAGCGGATCTGCAGTAAAGACACTCAGTTCCTTGCTCCCGGTAGTAAGCAGGATATTGCCTGTAGTTTTTTTAAGAGCTGCAGCACAGCTGTCCGAACTGTCAAAACATCTGATCATGTTTGTTGAGTCGTCATCGACTTCGGGACGATAGATACGTATATATTCTTTTCCGGAATTCTCGCATGCCCTTCGTATATTGGCAGACACTACATCTGCATAAGGATGAGTAGCATCAAAAACAACACTGCCTTCATCAGTTATAAGTCTGGTCATTTCATCAGAATCGAGTCTGCCCTCACGGATGTCAGCAAACTGATCAGGATGCATAACAAGCCGGCCATATTCTGTGGCTACACAGACGATATGGCGGATATTCTTTTCTGAGAGATATTCAGAAAGTATTCTTCCCTCTGTAGTACCTGAAAAAATGATTGGTCTCATAGTGTTAAGCTTTAAAAACGGCTATATTTTATAGCCTCTTGGTGTAACAAGTCGGTCACCTATGATACGGCTTTGAGAGTTACCTATGAAAACGGTGGTGAACATATCAACGGAAGAGTCTCTGAGCTCTGAAAGAGTACATACGCGATGCTCGGTCCCTTCTCTTCCTATATTTCTTACATAACCGCATGCTCTGTCCGGCGATAATGTTTCAAGTAAAATATCGCAGGCTTTCTGAAGATGATCATGCCTCTTGCGGCTTGAAGGATTATATATCGCGATCGCAAAGTCACCGCAGGCTGCTGCGCGAAGTCTCTTTTCTATTACTTCCCATGGAGTCAGCAGATTCGAAAGACTGATCACGCAGAAATCATGATTGAGTGGAGCACCGATCTCAGCTGCTCCGCTAGAGGCTGCGGTAATACCCGGAATGATCTCTATGCAGTCCTGCATACCGTATTCCTCAGACAGCTCGATCATCAGTGAAGCCATCCCGTATATACCGGCATCCCCGCTGCATATCATGGCTACGTTCTTTCCTTGTTTTGCCTGATCAAAACACATGCGGCAGCGCTCGATCTCCTGCTTCATCGGAGTAGACATGAGTTTCTTACCTGCAAATCTATCTCCGAGAAGATCGAGATATACAGTATAGCCAATGATAACATCAGCATTATCAAGAGCTGACAATGCCTGCCCGGTCATCATTTTTTCATATCCGGGACCGATCCCGATAACGGTAATACATGCCATAAGTCACCGACCTTTCATGATCAATGGATACGCTTTGAAACTGCTAACGTCATCCCGTTATAAGCTGTCTTGGGAACTATCATCTCTGAGTACGGTCCTGAAGCAGCTGCAGCAGCCCTCTCGCATACGTTATCAACGCCGACAGTCTCAAGCACTCTTTCAGAAGCAGTAAAAGTGCCCTGGACTTTTGCCAGAACTGACGCTTCTAAAGTGATCAGCGGTACACGCCAGTATTCTGAGAGTCTGATAAGAGCCGGTTCATCCTTTTTGATATCGATCGTTGCGATGGCTCCTATATCTGCTGCATCAATACCGTGATCTGCAAGGACTGACTCAGCAAAATCTTTTATCTCTTCAAATGATTTGCCCTTTCTGCATCCGATACCGACAGCGTATTTCTTAGGACAGAGTATGATCGATGCTATATCTTTGAACGCTCCGCTGCTCATATCGCCATATTCATCGGTTATGAGAACATCGACTTTGTCTTGTGGCGGATAGTCTTTGATGCAGATCGTTACTGCTTTGCCTTCAAGTGCTGAAGAAGAGACCTTTGCTATCCCTTCGCGGTTCAGTATCCTGAGGCCATTTTCTCCGGCAAAAAGGTCAACTGAAAAAGCTCCGCTAACATCAGTAGCTGTTGTCAGCACCGGTTCAGCTCCGATCGCAGCAGCGATCTTAAGCGCTAACTCGTTAGCTCCTCCGACATGTCCTGAGAGTACAGGGATAACATGACGTCCTGATTCATCTATCACTATCACCGGAGGATCAGTCAGCTTATCCTTAACATATGGAGCAACTGACCGCACAGCAATACCGGCTGCACCGATGAATATAAGTGCTTCCCTGTTTTCAAAAGCTTCCCGGCAGATCTCACTCAGATCTGTTCCTTTTGGAAACAGAACAAAACTGTTCCCATCCATCAATGAAACTAATTGTTGTCCAAGCTGACGCCCTTTATTAGAGAATGCGAGTACTTTTGCAGTCATATCTTTACTGTTCATCCGGTGTTTCAGCCTTGCGGAATTCAGTGCTGAATGTTTTGTCATAAAGACGGGATCTCTCGTAGCCGCGTCCTGACAGAACATCTCCAACCAGAACGAGTGCGGTTTTGCGTATACCGTGCATGGCAGCAGTTTCAGCGAGAGTGCTTACGGTGCAGTAATGATACTCTTCTTCAGGCCAGGTCGCCTTGTAGATGATCGCAGCAGGGGTATCTTCTTCATAACCTCCTGCGATAAGTCTTGAAGCCAGTTCCTCAAGCATTCCGGTGCTGAGGTAGATAGCCATAGAAGCGTGATGAGCAGCCCAGCTTTCTATGCTTTCACTTTCAGGAACATCTGTTCTCCCTGCCATTCTTGTCATAATGAGCGACTGAGATATCCCCGGCAAAGTATACTCAAGATCCATGGATGCGGCAGCGCCGAATGCAGCAGTAACTCCGGGACATGATTCATAGCTGATCCCCAGTTCATCAAGTGCATCCATCTGTTCCCGGACTGCTCCGTACAGGCTCGGGTCGCCGGTGTGCAGTCTGCAGACTGTTTTCTTATCACAGACAGAACGCCTGATCACGTCTATGACCTCATCTAATGTCATTTTTGCACTGTTATATATTTCAGCACTATCACTTGCATATTCAAGGAGTGCAGGATTGACCAGAGAGCCTGCGTAGATGATCACATCCGCTTTCTCAATAAGGTCTCTTCCTCTTACGGTGATCAGATCTTTTGCTCCCGGACCTGCTCCGACAAAATATACATCTGACTTTGCTTTACACATTCCATATCTCCTTGTTACTTCTGATCATTGCAGCGGCGCCTTTCGATGCTGCCAGTTGTCCGAGATCCTTTGTATACATTATACACTCGATATCGAGCCTGCCGCCTGCCCTCTTATCCAGGTAAAACAATATCCTTTCCATCAGACCGGACGAAACTTCCTGGATATGGCCGGATCTTTTCAGAACGGAAAACGCTTCTTCTGTTGTCAGCGATCCAAGTATCTGAATCAGCTCGTTTTCAGGAACACCTCTCCTGACAGATTCCGCTGCGATGATCTCCATCCTGCCATCGGATTCCCGTGAATGAGTGTTCATGATACCGCCGGCGACTTTTACGAGTTTTCCTGCATGTCCTGTAAGCAGGACCCCTGTAAAACCGATATCGACTATCATATCGATGGTCTCGCCGATAAAATTGCTGCATTTTACACTTCTGTCGAGATCGACATTGTAGGTGTTTCGCATGAAGTCAAGGCCGTAGTTTCCGGGAGAGATGAATGCTGTGCGGCAGCCTTCAGCATATTTCTGCCTGAGTTCCACTTTTATAGTGTCAAGGATAGCCTGTCTGCTCATTGGTTCAACTATCCCGGAAGTACCTATTATCGATATTCCGCCCTCTATTCCGAGACGGGGATTGAATGTGTGCTGTGCGATGCTTTCTCCGTCCGGAACAGATATTATCACACTGACGGAGCCATCGTAGTCATAAGCATCCATGACTTCTGTTACTTCAGAAATGATCATCTCTCTCGGTACTGAATTGATGGCGGCATTCCCGGGCGGCTGATCCAGACCGGGTCTTGTGACCCTGCCGACCCCTTCACCGCCGTCGATCGTGATACGATCCGGAGAATCGTTACAGGAAACTTCAGCGCATATAAGTGCACCTGTTGTTACATCGGGGTCATCACCACCGTCCTTGCGGACGGCACATTTTACACTGTTCGAAGACCTTACTGTATCAAGTATCTCCGCATCAAAACTCACGCCTGAAGGCGTTTTTATGCTTATCGTGTTGACAGTGCCGCCGGAAAGAAGCATCCTGCATGCGGCCTTTGCAGCAGCAGCAGCGCAGCTTCCGGTAGTAAAACCCTTGCGCATCTCAGACATATGATGTCTCCGTTACATTCCGTAAAGCAATGCGTTCACTATTGCGGCTGCAACATTGCTCCCGCCCTTACGCCCACGGTTGATGATATATGGGATCTCCGTTTCTGCTATAAGCTCCTTAGCTTCTACTACGTTTACGAACCCGACAGGAACTCCTATGATAAAATCAGGTGTGAATTTTTCCGCATCATACATATTTCGGAGCGTGATCAATGCTGTGGGTGCGTTACCTATGGCGAATATGGTCTTGCGTCCGGATATCGCTATATCTGCTGCAGCATGCTCCATGCTGACTGATGCACGTGTGACACCTCTTTTCCGTGCTTCAACTGCGATCTCTTCCTCAGCCATGTAGCATTTTACCTGACCTCCATACTGGGCAAGTTTCTTTTTATTGATACCCGTCAGAGCCATATTGGTATCCGTCACGATATCTGCTCCGCTGGAAATAAGATCTCTGGCAATTCTGACCGCACCATCTGAAAACAGCATAGTTTTCGCATACTCAAAATCAGCAGTAGTATGGATGGCTCTTCTGATAACCGGATCCTGCAGAGGATCAAGAGTTATCCCCATTGATGCAAGCTCTTCACCGATGATCTCGAAACTCTTCTTTTCGATATCTTTGGGCTGGATATGTTCTATCATAATTATTGTCCCTTTGCGGTTTATGTATGGATCTGATCCTGCACTTTTACTTAAGAACTGTCTTCAGGATCTCTATAAAATGCAGGTTGTCCTCATGACTGCGTACTGCTATACGGATAAAAGAGTCACTGAGACCGCTGAAACTAGCACATCGCCTTACCAGAACACCTCTCTCGAGAAGTCTGTGATACAGATCCACATCTGATTTCAGCAGTAAGTAATTGACATCGCTCGGATACACTCTGATACCCAATTGTTTCAGCTCATGTGACAGATATTCCCTCTCTCTGCGTATCATCAGGACAGAGTCGCGGAGATATTCTGTATCAGAGAGTATTTTCGCGGCTTCAGTACCGGTCCTCTCAGCGATCCTTGAAACATTCCATTCCGGAAGATGCAGTCTTATAAGCTCAAGAGCATCAGTGTTGTCAGAGTAAAGATAGCCTATGCGGATGCCTGGGATCGCAAAGGTTTTTGTGAAAGCTCTGAGATGAAGCACACAGCCGCGCTCAGTTGCTTTTGTTTCATTCATGCCAGTAAGCGGCAGGAAGCATTCATCCAGTAACAGAACGATTCCCTTATCCGCACACTTTTCGATTATCTTTTCTTTGAGTACCTGATCTATGACCGCACCGTTAGGATTGTTGGGATCAGCAAGAAACACCATATCGATGTTTTCATCAAGGCATTCAAGGAATGAATGATCAAGAAGAAACCCTCTGTTCTCATCAAGTGCATATTCGGTAACTTCAGTATCCGAGGCCATGAGTGCTCTCGCATATCCTGCATAACAAGGGGCAGTGATAAGGGCGGCCCTGGGTCTGAATGCATGGACTGCTGCCATTATCAGTTCAGAAGCGCCATTCCCGCAAACTATGTTCCCACTGTCTATACCCTCATAGCAGCCGATCGCTTTTCTCAGTTCCACCTGGTAAGGATCGGGATACTGGTGCATCTCTCCAAGCCCGGATAATGATGCCTCCGTGACGGATCCGGGCATAGCAAGAGGATTGAGATTGACAGAATAGTCGAGTAAAACTCTGTTTCTGTAGACATCTCCGCCGTGTACTATTTTATTGATGTCAAAACCAGGATCATTACAGCCAGGCATATAAACTCTCCTATAACTGAAGCTGCTGTCATCAGTCTGTTTGTTCTGATTATATCTTCATACTCTATCGGCCTTAGATCATCGCCGATAAATGGTTTTTTTACGATCTTGCCAAAATACTGAGCATCCCCTGCAAGCTGCACACCGAGAGCTCCTGCGCAGGCACTTTCAGTTTGAGCAGCATTCGGACTCTTGTGATTGTACCGGTCGCGCTTCCATGTCCTGTACGCCCGTCCGGCATCATAGTCAGTGCCGCAGAATACACACGCAACAATAAGCAGAAGAGCACTCAACCTTGACGGCAGCCAGTTGGCTGCATCATCAAGTTTTGCGGCAGATGTTCCGAAATTCATGTAGCGATCGTTTTTATATCCTACCATTGAATCCATAGTATTGATCGCTTTGTAAAGCAGACCAAGCACAGGTCCTCCGATCGCTGTATACAGCATCGGAGCGATCACACCGTCTGAAAAGTTTTCTGCAACTGTCTCTACCGCAGCCTTTGTAACTCCTTTTTCATCAAGAACTGCGGTGTCCCGGCCGACTATCATTGATACTGCATGCCGTGCACCTTCAAGGTCATTTTCCGCAAGCTTGTGATAGACTTTCATGCTTTCTCTTCGGAGACTTGTCATTGCAAGTACGTAGCATGTGAGAACAGATTCAATGATGATCCCGAAAGTTACAGATAAATAATATGGTAAAGCAGTGCATGCAGCTGATACTATCAAAGTCAGGAGCAAAACAATGATGACAAGCAGCGTACCTCTGGAACGTTCGGCAGCAGCATCACGCTTATCAGGATCAGGCTGAGTATCAGATGCATCGCCCAGCAGCTTTTTATCAAGAAATGCGATCAGACTGCCTATCCATCTGACCGGATGCGGCAGAAAATACGGGTCTCCAATGATAAGATCAAGGATGAACCCTGCCGCAAAAGCTGTCATATGTGCCTGCAGCAGCGAAATCTCCTGCATCATCTACCTCCAGTCTGAATATATATCCATCACCGTTTTGAGTGTAATAATCATAGTAATTGCCGCCGAACAGGCTGTACATGACCGACATGATGCTTCCGCCATGTGCTACGATGCATAGTGTCGCTATCCTCTTATCGATCGCTGTTCTGACAGCGTTACTGAATCCGGTCATAGTACGTTTTATGAAAGAGTCCATGGATTCACCATCCGGAATGCGGGATGTGCAGCCGCTGTCCACCCACGCCTGATAATCCGGATCTCCGTTCAGATCCATATAGTTTTTGCCCTCAAAAATACCGAAATCCATTTCTCTCAGGTCATCTGCTTCTAAAACCTCTCTCCCGGGGAAAAAGATATGCGCAGTTTGAAGAGAACGTTTCATGGGACTCGAGATGATAAGAAGATCATCATCTGCGATGCCGGGATCCTGTAGAGATGATTTCTCTGTTTCGAGCAGGTCTTCGTCAGTCCTGCATCCCATATATCTTCGCTCGATATTGCTTTGAGTCTTTCCGTGCCTGATGATGATTACTTTCATATGTTACCTATAAGTATTGCCGCAACTGCTGATCCGCAGATGATCGCTGTTTCACATACAGAAACGAACCAGCCTGCTGTGTCACCTGTTATGCCGCCGAATTCCTTATAACTTTTATATTTATACCATCCGAAAGAACATATTGCTGCGATGATCGCTATTACCCCAGTTATGTGACCTGTTAATATCATCAGCGCAGATGATACTGCTGTCCATATAAGGCTGAAAGCAAGATTTGCTGAGCGTCCTTTACCCGCCGTTTCCGCTTCATAATACAGCATCCCCTCTTTCTTTGCTGACCTGAAAGTAAGAACAGACAGAGCACTGAGAGCTCTTGAAAGAAAGAAACCTGCAGAGACTGTGTATACAAGAGCGCCGGATGATCTGCTGCTTATTATGATCATACAGGCTGCGATGTAAAAAAGTGCTAAAAGTCCCAGCCTTATTACAGCAAATGCTCCGATGTGAGGGTCTTTGAGGATCCTCAGCTTGTCTTCTCTGCTGCCGTATGAACTGAGAGCATCAGAGACATCCATGAACCCATCTATATGAAAGCCTCCTGTGACAAGAACAGGAATCGCTGTCATAAGAAGCGCTGCTGCAAATGCCGGGATGCTGAATCTTATATATAGCTGATATACTGCTGTAAATAGTATCCCGATAACAGCTCCTACCCATGGAAATACAGACATGCTGTATGTCATGTCTTCATCATGCCATTCAAACCGCGGCATAGGTATTCTGGAGTACTGTGAGAAAGCAACTGCTATCGTTCGGAACAATCTCATAATAATTCCCTGAAATAAACTGCTGGCAGCTATAATCTTATCGTTTTATCCGCAAAACTGCTCAGGATATCGTTGATCTCGTCAAGAGTATCGGCATATTCTGCGGTCTCCTTATCAAATCCGTCCTCTTTTGCGAAATGATTTGATACTATGACAAGATTTTTGACCTTATCTGAAAGACGCTGGACATCTTCACACACTTTGAGCACAGTTCCTTTTCTGTCTGTATGTCTCTCAAACATCTCATTGGCAGTGATGTTTGAGACGCATTCGACCAGCAAAGTCATTTTTTTCAGATCATGCGATCCGTCTGCTGCGAGCATTTCAACAGCTTCACATATATCAAAAGGAGCTTCTACTGTGATAAATCCTTTTCCTTCACGCTGCCTGCGATGTCGCTCGATCCTATCCATGCCTTCCTGACCGTATGGGATCATAGCAGCGAGATATATTCTCTCATCTGATGAGGATATCTCTGTTACCGTTTTTTCCGCAAGGGCTGATTTACCACTGCCGGGATAACCGATAATGAGTATCGTCTCACCTTCTGACAGTTCTGTGTCAAAATGCTGATATTGATGGACGGTAGTATCTTCAAAGTTTAGTCCGTCAGAGTAAAGCGCCAAAGCAGTATCGAGCAAAGGCATCAGCATGACTGCACCTGTGCCCTCCCCGAGGGCAAGCCCGGCATCTATTACTGGCTCAAGTCCGAGAATATCCAGTAGATATTTCATCCCCGGTTCTTTGCCGATGTGAGAGGCTATCATGTAGTTTCTGGTTCCGGGAACGAGCCTCTCTGCTGCAAGTGCTGCTGCAGCACTGATGAATCCGTCGATTATGATCGGGATATGACAGATCGCACCACCGATAAATACACCTGCAAGCCCGGCTATATCGAGTCCGCCTGCACAGGAAAGTATGTGCAGGGCGAATTCCGGACTCATGCGGTCATATGATCCGTCATTGCAGTATCTGTCCAGAGCATCCTGAATGACCGCAGTCTTTTTGTTAAGGCTGTCATTATCGAGGCCGGCCCCCCTGCCTGTGACGGATGATGCATCGAGACCCAGCAATGCAGCCGCAAGTACGGAGCTGGTAGTAGTATTGCCTATCCCCATCTCACCGGTCGCCAGGAGCTTATATCCCTGAACACTGCATTCACAGACCATGTCGATCCCCGCATTGACTGCCTGCATACATTCATCTTCAGTCATCGCAGGTCCATGGGCAAAATTCCTTGTACCCTTCATGACTTTACGGTCGATCACGCCTTTGGGACTTACATCTGAATTGATTCCGATATCGACCGGAATAATATCGGTATGGGCAGCCTTTGCCATACGGCATACCGAACTTTCTCTCCTGCCCATCCAACCTGCAACTGCTGCAGTAACTTCCTGCCCCGACTGCGATACACCTTCTTCAACGATACCGTTATCAGCGCACATTATGATGACAGCTCGCTTTCTGATGTCTATATCATCAGAATCATGGATGGCACCGATCCGGGCAGTGATATCCTCGAACCGCCCCAGGCTGTCCAGCGGTTTAGCGATAGAATCCCATCTGGAACGTATCTCATCATATTTACTTTTATTGAATGGATCGATCTGTATCAAATCGCTGCCTCCCGTAGCATTTCATAAATCCTGTCCATATCAAGATGCGATCTCAGTATATCTGCAAGACGGTCAAACTCCTTCTCTTTGAAATCCCTGTGATCCCTCCGGTCACCACCGGTAAACTGTATTCCTTTTCGCTCTGCAAGAGTTCTTACAACTGTCTCAGCTATCTCTCCGCGGTCAAAAATACCGTGGATATATGTTCCATACACGTTTCCGATACATACTCCGGTATTGTCTGAAGTAAAGGCACATAGTGACTGTGAACGATCATCCGCTGGAGCGGAGTGAGTAACTCCCATATGGATCTCATAGCCTTCTACAGATTTACCGGTCAGCTCGGAAAACACTCCTTCTGCTCCCGCAAAACGACCGGAAAACTGATGAGTACGCTTGGTACCCGCAAGGACCGTATCAACAGGAAGAAGACCCAGTCCTGAGATGCTGCCGCCTCCTTCTACACCTTCCGGATCGGAAATTGTCTGCCCAAGCATCTGATAACCTCCGCATATGCCGAACACAGGAGTTCCGTTGGCAGCAATTTTTCTGATGGCATGTTCAAAGCCGTTTTCTCTGAGCCATCTCATGTCAGCGATGGTGCTCTTAGAACCCGGCAGGATCACCATATCTGCATCTGTCAGATTTTCAGGCTGAGAAATATACCGAACCGAAGCCTGCGGGAACTGTTCAAATACGTCCATATCTGAAAAATTCGATATCTTAGGGACTTTCACTACCGCGATATCTACATCTCCCCGTTTCACAGAAAAAAATCTCTCAGAAAGCGAATCTTCGTCTTCGACTTTTATATCCATATACGGGACGACACCTGCAACAGGTACTCCGCCTTTCTCTTCGAGCATTTCTATGCCTGAGTCAAGCAGGCTTGCATCACCTCGGAATTTGTTGATGATGAGTCCTTTCACTCGTTCCTTTTCATCATCGTCAAGTAGCATCAGAGTGCCGAGCAGTTGTGCGAATACTCCGCCGCGATCTATATCGCCGACAAGCAGCACCGGAGCATCTACCATCTCAGCCATTCCCATGTTTACGATGTCATTTTCTTTGAGATTGATCTCTGCCGGTGAGCCTGCGCCTTCAATAACGATGATATCTGCCATAGTCTCCAGTTTGCGGAAAGCATCCTTAATGACAGGCACCAGTTCTGTCTTGAAGGCAAAATAATCTCTCGCTTTCATATTGCCTATGGAACGGCCATTGACGATGACCTGAGAACCTTCGTCATCCGTAGGTTTGAGCAAGATCGGATTCATGCACACCAATGGCTCGATGCTTGCAGCCTCTGCCTGAACGACCTGAGCTCTTCCCATTTCAAGACCTTCTTTCGTAACGAAAGAGTTAAGAGCCATATTCTGAGATTTGAACGGGGCAGCCCTGTATCCATCCTGGCTGAATATCCTGAGCAGCCCTGCAGTCAGGAGACTCTTGCCAGCATTGGACATGGTGCCCTGTATCATGATCACTTTTGCCATATATCTACCTCAGTTCTTATTTGCTGACACTCTTTAGAAAAGATGAATAAAGACCTGTGATACGGCCGGTATCTATTTCGTAAAGAGAACTGATAGATGCATCTGAAAACACTTCGTCCGGTGTTCCTGTCATAACGACTCTGCCTTCTGCATCTATACAGATGACTCTGTCAGATATCATATGAGCCAGTTCAAGTTCATGCAGCGACATGATAACGCCTATGTTTCTGTCTGTGACCAGACTTTTCAGAAGATCCAGAAATTCCAGCTTGTGCCTTATGTCAAGATAAGATGTTGGTTCATCAAGGATCATGAGCTGAGGTTCCTGGCATATCGCTCTTGCCAGTAGTACTCTCTGACGCTGACCGTCGCTGATGGCATGATAGTCCCTGTCAGCCAGCTCACTGACATGTACAAGGTCCATAGATTCTTTTACAATGCGTTTATCCTCATCTGAAAGGATACCCAGCTTACCCGTATAAGGGTATCTCCCCAGTGAAACTACGTCACTGCATGTCATCTGTTCGCTTGTCATTCGCTCTGTCAGCATGACTGCTCTGAATTTAGATACTTCAGCAGCAGGATAAGAGGAAGCCTCTTGTCCGTTGATATAAACAGTCCCGCCAAGCGGTGCAAGCTGCCCGGCAACAGTCTTGAGGACAGTAGACTTTCCTGCTCCGTTCGGACCGATCAGCGTCACGATCTCGCCTCTGTGTATGTCGATCACGACACCTGCAACAACGATGCGGCGATCATATCCGGTATCCAGGTTTTCTGTACGAAGAGCGCTTGTCATGATTTCACCTTGCTTTCCTGCGTATGAGCATCATGATAACTACCGGTGCCCCGAAAACAGCAGTCATTGTGCTTATGCTGATCTCTGTAGGAGCAAAAAGATTCCTGGCGAGCAGATCACAGAACAGGCAGAACACCGCACCGCCGAGAAAACACTGAGGTATCATAACTATCGGCTTTGATGTCGTTGTTACTGACCTGATTATATGAGGTACCGCAATGCCTACAAATGATATCGGACCTGCAAATGCCGTAACTGTTGCAGAAAGTATACTGGACAGGGTTATGAGACTTATCCTGAAAGCCTTTATATCGACGCCCACACTCCTTGCATATTGCTCACCCATCTGGAATGCGCTCATCGGCTTTGAAAGCATAAAGGCTGATATCACAGATATCACCACAACTACTGTGATAACTCTGATATTATCCCAGCTCACTGCCGAAAAGCTTCCCATCGACCAGTT
The DNA here is from genome assembly GCA_902786855.1 of uncultured Eubacteriales bacterium. Taxonomy (GTDB): domain Bacteria; phylum Bacillota; class Clostridia; order Peptostreptococcales; family Anaerovoracaceae; genus Crickella. Next base: position 160,565 of record CADAEH010000005.1, read on the forward strand.
ATGCAGATTGACTATATTTGAGTCATCCGCGAAAGTCACCAGAAACTCTGTCACAGCTGAACAGATATATCCCACCATAACTCCGCAGACAATAAGGATGGACATGCTCCTGACCTTGTCTGAGATCAGAAGAATAACACCTGTCACTGCAATAGAGCCTGCAAATGCTGCAATGATCATAACAACAGAATGGACCATCATGCCATGAGTCAGTGCGAAGACCATGGTGCATGCTACGACGAGTTTTGCACCGGAAGAGATACCCAGGATATACGGGCCCGCTATAGGATTGGCAAAAAATGTCTGCAGCAGAAATCCGGACACAGAAAGAGCTCCTCCCAGAAGGGCTGCAGCAAGTATCCTCGGCATACGGATATCCCAGATGATCTTGCCGTATTTAGATGCTGTATCATGCGAAAAGAGGATCCGCAGCGCATCTCCCATTGTCATAGAGGAGCTGCCTATCAGCATATTCATAAGTATCAGTAGCAGGAGCAGAACTCCAAGCAAAACATAACACGCTTTGATCCTGTTGCTCTTCATCGTTATTTCAGTTTACGGAAGTATCCCAGGCTTTCATCTTCTGCATTGCCTGCAAATATCCTGTTCATCTCGAGTATCATATCGGCGGCGCCTGTTGTCCTCTGGAAAGTGCTGGCATCTGTACACCACACATTTCCGCTTTTCACTGCCTTGAAATCATTGAATCTGTCAGACAGTTCAGTAAGTTCGCTGATATCCTTTAGACCGCCTTCGATCGTGCTGTTATAAATGATTATATCAGCATCCACTGCTTTATCATAGAACGCTTCCATCTGCATATTCATGGTAGAGAGCGCATTTTCTTCTTCTTCCGTGATGTCTTTGAGAGCATAAGTCCCACCTGCCATCTCTATCATCTTTGTGACATAGTCTCCGGGTTTTCTGACTACAACAGAACCGTTGGAATTCACAGAAAAGAAAGCAACTGTAGGAGTCTCACTGATGGAATCTGTGTCTACACCCTCAAGTTTAGAAACTGCCTCGTCAAAAAATGAATCAGCTTCTTCACTTTTTCCGAGCAAAAGCCCGTAGAGCTTTATCCATTCGAGTCTGCCCAGCGGCTCTGATTCGTAGCTTGACCTTTCAACAAGAACCGGGATACCGAGTTCTTCGATAGCTTCTTTTACCTGCGGACTGTGGTAGATCATCGTGGACTCGATCGCCAGATCTACATTCTCTTCAAGTAAAGCTTCATAGTCAGGTGCGCGGTATTTTCCAATGTAACGGATCTTATCATTCTCGACAAGTTCCCTTATCTTATCAATGCTCCAGTCACCGGCCTGGGTGCTTGTCATGATCACGGAATCTATCGCTCCGATGGCATCAATAAGATCCATCGCAGATGAAGCCGCATTATACACGGAGCTTGCCGGCGCAGAGATGATTGTCATATCTTCAGATATATTTTCAGGCAGCCACTCAGGGAGTGCTTCAGGATCTTCTGTAACGAGATATTTCAGACCGTCCTCGACTTCGATTACAGCTATACCGTCATCATAAAAGTCGACATGAAACTGATCTGCATAAAGAAGTTCCATTGAGCCTGTCCGGTGGCCATCAAAAGCGCTGTCCTGCTTGCTTTGGGTATCGGCGGAGCCGCAGCAGGCAAGCATCACGGACATAAGTATTGTGGTTAGCAGAATGAATACTCTTTTTGTTTTAGTCATAAATTTTATCCGATAGGATCGGTTTTGTATAAAAAGCAGAGAACCCGCCACATTCGCAGCGGGATCCCTGCATTGCAAAAGCTACTTAACTGATGCCGAATCAAATGTAAGTGTATATTCGATCTCGTGCGGCTCGCTCATCGCTGTAGTGTCAGCGATCACTTTCACCGCTTTGTCGAAATATGGCACAGGTATCTCGAATACAGAATTACCTTCAGTATTCACAGGCTCATACCTCTGTCCGTCTACGATCATATAGTCGTAGTGCGGACTGCTCCATGTTATGACTGCGATGCATTCATCTCCTTTTATACGGATCTGAGCAGGACTGTCTACAGAAGCTCTGCCCGTACCTCCATCGAGAGTTACTTCAACAGTATGCTCACCATCTGAAATGCCAAGCTCGGAAGGTGTAGCAGCCTGTGTTCCGGCGTTTTCACCTATAACAGCACTTATATCATCACCTTCAACAGGATCCGATACTACTACTTTGTGGTCATACCAATTTCCTTTTGTTCCGAGGAGAGCGAGATCAAATTCTTCATCGAGAGCCGGGACAGGAACATCAAAGCCGTATACCTCGTCTGTAAAACCATCGCTGTATGTAACAGTATCCGTGGTAGGCTCGAGAAGTTCGGCGCCGTCCTTTTGAGCATCCTCGGCAGTTCCCGGATAGAGATTTACTATCTTTTTGGACTGAAGGCTGACATGGATCGTCATATTTCCATTTTCAACTGTGAGTATGCCTTTGTCCTGATTGGCTTCATTGACATGGAACATGGGATTGTCTGTTGTAAAAGTTGCTACATATGTTCCGTCAGCAATACCCGGATCAGGCTTCTGTTCTGAGCTGCCGCACCCTGCCATCAGGATCAGCGCAACGATGACCGTGGTATAGAACAAAATTCTGATTGATTTCGGCTTCTTCATAATTGCTTTCCTTGTTTTTTATGATTATTGTGCTGCCATTGCATCTGCAGTGTGTGCTATATAGATCTTCTGGATATCTGCGATCCTTCCGAGGCCTTCGATCTGACAAGAGACATTATCTGCACCGAGTCCTGCACCTGTATCTACTGCTTCATCAGCACCCTCGACTTCGAATTCTCCTCCATTGACCATACCGTAGTACCAGGAACCTTCTTCATCGCCTGCCATATCATTATTGGCATGGTCACCTGCTACAACCATAAGAGGTCTGAGAATTACCTTGGAATATCCTGCATCTTCAACTGCCTTTTTGACTGCAGGGAATGCTGTGTCTTCCGGTTTTCCTTCAACGGTACCGACAAAAATATTGCTGTATCCGAGCTGCTTCATCTGTTCCTGCATCTGGTCATAAGTAACAGCGGCATCGTGCGATGTTCCGTGACCCAGGAATACGAATGCAGTTCCGTCAGCGGCAGCTGCATCGAGTGAATCATAATCGCTTACAGAGACAGCTTCTGCTACTACAGCATTAGCAGCAGCTTCCTTATCTGAATTGACTACAGTAGCATCCTCGCCTACAGTTCCGAGCAGCGGTTCGGCAACCTTCACGGTCTCGAATTTATCTGTATAACCTTTAAGTGTGCCGATGAGTTCATCATACTCTGCACCATGCATCAGGTGTGTAGGCTGTACAACAAGGTTCTTGACACCATTGTCCACAGCTCTCTGGAGAGCCTGATCCACGTTGTCGATCTTTTCTCCATCACGTGCATAGATGTGATTGATTATGATCTGTGCTGTGAAAGCTCTCCTGACTGACCAGTCAGGGTAAGCTTCCTGGAGAGCTTTCTCGATCCCTCCGATATCCTTGGCGCGGCTGTCATTGAAAGAAGTACCGAAGCTTACTACAAGGAGTTCATTTTCTCCGATTTCATCCTGATTCAGAGGATCATCCTGAGATGCATCTCCGGTATCTCTTCCGAAATAGTCCGGGCTTGCTTCTTCACCTTCTACCTGCTCTTTCTGTTCATCTGTCAGAGCATCCCATGCCGCTTTGGCTGCTTCACACTGAGCATAGGTATCATCTGTATACTCCTGAACATAAATCGCATCGATGAGAGATGCACACTCTGCAACAGGATCCGCATCTGACTGAGCTTCTTCCGTATCACCGCTTCCCGAGCCGCAGCCCGTCAGAAGTGAGAACGAGAACACCATAGTTAAGCCCAGTAACATTACCAATAACTTCTTCTTCATGTCGATCTTCTCCTTTTCTCCTATGACATAATACAGGCTTTCCTATGCCAGCCACAGCATCGACATTCCCGGAGAGCTCCGGCAGTGGTCCGAACATAAGAAAAGCCCTTTTACCATTCACGGCAAAAAGGTGTCAGAAACAAGGAGCTATGCTCCCTTATACTGTACGACCAATTCCTCGTGATCCGGAAACGATCTGCACAGCCCATGCACTGCTGACTGAATGCTGATCATTTCCTGTACTAAGTACCGGCAGGTCTCCTGGCTTAAGAACATATCATGTCAGTCCGCCTTCCCGGGTATCATGATCATCCCAGTGACATATTGAACTGACACGCTCTATCACAGTGACGGGATCGCGCAGGATTCGCACCTGCTTCCCTATTCTCCCCGCATTACGCAGGGCACCGGATACTTCATGTTATTAATGAATTGCAGTGCGAAACTATTGTAACACCGTATAGTTATCGCTTCAAGTGTATCGAATTCTCTATAGATAATCTGAATAGTCAGGATGGATCGCCTGTGAAACTGCTTTTTTTGCATGTTCAGCGTAAATATCTCTGATCTCAGGAATCTGTCCAAGGCCTTTTATAATGCAGGATGTCTCATAACCTGCAGCAGTGAATCTGGAGTACCAGGAGTCCGGATCATCAGCAGAAGCCATGTCATTCACAGCATGATTGCCGGCGACAAGCATAAGCGGTCTGAGTACGACTCTGCTGTAACTGCCTTTGTCTACAGCTAATATCACATCTTCAAGAGACGGCTCTGCCTCGACTGTCCCTATAAAGTAGTTACACATTCCTTTGCTTATCAACAACTCCTGGATCTTTCTATATATGTCATTAGCCGCTGCTTCAGTTCCATGTCCCATGAATACAAGTGCTGTTTCACTGTCATCAAACTCTGCAGAATCTCTGGCCAAAGCCGTCACTACTCTGACGAGATCTTCTTCGGAAGAAAGAAGCGGGTCACCAAGTGTGATGCTTTCAAAGGATCTCTCAAATTTTGAAATAATAACCTTGATTTTCTCATACTCAAGGCCTTTCATAAGATGAGTCGGCTGTATGGCAATGTATTTGGATCCGCTGATTTTCGCCTTCTGAAGAGCTTCTTCGACGCTGTCTATCCTGATACCTTCTCTTTTGTGTATTAAATTGATAATAGTCTGTGAAGTGGAGCATCCGCGAACTATCCAGTCATCACCTGCAGATTCACGGATTGCCTGTTCAACAGAATCTATACAATGCAGGCGGCTTTCTGATGAGGTGGTACCGAAACTTACGACCAGTAATTCATTTTTGTTCTTCAGTTCATGATCTCTGTCGCTGTACAAAAGTGTGTTCTCCTGAAATATTAGTTTCATTAACGACATGACTAATATGAAAATCAGTCATCATCTTCAAAGAAATAATAGCCTATATCTCTCTTCCTGACGCCTTTATAACAGACTTGAAGATGTTCAGCTATAGCATCTCTTATCTCTTTTTCTGTCGGAATATTAGTCCTGCCTGATTCCGACTTCGGGAAAAAGGGTTCCGCATATATCGCTCCTTTTTCTCCTTTTACGATCTTTTTTCCGCCAAATCGATTTTCATTTATTATGTCTGCAAGCATTACTTCCGGTCCTGCAGAAATAAACATTACAGTAAGAGCATCATCCCATTCGAGTTGTGGGTAATTCTTCCTCCATTCAGCAATAAATTTTTTCTGTCTCTTTTCGGAGAAAACATCGAAAAGTCTGCTTGCTGCATCTTTTCTCTGTTCGAGTTCATCGATCGTTGTGCCGTATCCGTATGCAAAAGCGATGCCCATATCTGACCTCCTGTCTCATATTTCCTGCTTTATTTTACTAAACTATCAGCTCAAATGAAACACTTGTACTTTTTCAGCTTATACATTAGCGAATAATTATTGATTATTTCTATAACTGTAAAACATGTAAAAACATTGTAAGGATAAAGCAAAAGTTGGAAAATAAACAATGGAAATCAGGGCCGTCATCAAAAGCTCTGCTATAAGATATACCAAGAGAGGAGAATTGTTATGGAACTTATCAAAGAATTGCCAGCTGTGTTTGAAGAATTCGCAGAAGCAAGGAGAAATGCTTTTGTTAATGTTAAGAAAGTCAAGGATCAGGGAATCCCGGTTATAGGTGCATACTGTACATATTTCCCAAGAGAGATCGCTCTGGCAGCAGGAGCTGCTTCAGTCAGTCTCTGTTCAACATCCGGGGAGACCATTCCATCTGCAGAGAAAGATCTGCCTGCCAACCTCTGCCCTCTGATCAAGTCCAGCTATGGATTTGCAAAAGATGATAAGTGCCCATTCTTCTATTTCAGCGATATAGTCATTGGTGAGAATACATGTGACGGCAAGAAGAAAATGTATGAGCTGATGAGCGACTTCAAAGATGTCTTTGTCATGGATCTTCCTAATTCACAGAGTGAAAAAGGCCTTGAGCTCTACAAGGCTGAATGCCTCAGACTCAGAGATTATGTTGAAGAGAAGTTCGGCATCAAGATCACTGACGATGATCTTCGCAAAGCAGTAAAACTTGAGAACGATATTCGCAGAGCTAAAAAGCACCTTATCGATGTAATGAAAAAGGATCCTTGCCCGGTAAGCGGAATGGATATGTTCAAACTTCTCTACGGAAGTGAGTTCAAATTCGACCGTACGGTCATAGTTGATGAACTCAATTCTATAGCTGACAAGATCGAAAAAGAATATGCCGAAGGCAAGATGCTTGACAAGAAGCCACGTATCGTAATTACCGGATGCCCTATCGGCGGAGTAACTGAAAAAGTCATTAAAGCTGTTGAAGAAAACGGCGGAGTCGTAGTAGCAATGGAAAACTGCGTTGGCGCAAAGCAGTATGACAGACTCGTTGATGAAGATGCAGAAGACATCTGGGGAGCTCTTGCAGAGAGATATCTTAATATCGGATGCTCTGTTATGACACCTAACCCTAACAGATATGATCTTCTCGGAAGAACGATCGATGAATATAAAGCAGACGGTGTTCTGGAAATGACACTTCAGGCATGTCATACATACAATGTTGAGCACAAGTCAATTGAGAGATTCTGTACAGAAAAGAAGAATGTCGGATACTTCATGGTTGAGACAGACTACTCAACAGCAGACGTAGCACAGCTCAATACACGTATCGCAGCATTCATCGAAATGCTCTAAAAACAATCATAGAACAGTCATAAAATGCGGGATCAGGTCGAAAGCCTGATCCCGTTTATTTTATGATACTTTACAAAACATCATATTGTACTCAGGACATAATCAACTTCTTTAAGGAGTTCTTCTATCGTACCGTTATTGATCAGTATAACATCTGCTGAGCTCGTTTTTTTATTTTCATCAGCTTGTGATCCTATGATAAGATCTATTATCGCAGGATCAATATTGTCACGTGCCATGACGCGCTGTTTACGAAGATCATGATCTGCAGTAACGACCCAGACCTGATCATAGTTTCCCTCCTGACGTGTTTCAAAGAGGAGCGGGATATCAAAGAACAGAGCTTTCTCACCTTCAGAAGCTTTTTCTTCCTTGATTTTTTCTATATCTTCAAGAACAACTTTCGTTGTACCTTCCTCTAAAATGGCTTTATACTTTGGTTCCTGAAAGACAAGGTCTCTCATTTTGCCGCGATCAAGACTTCCGTCTTCCTTTATGAAGTCAGGTCCGAAGTGCTCAAGGATATATGGCATTGCTTTTCCGCCCGGTCCGGTCATTTCACGTGACATCTTGTCAGCATCTATAACAGTGTATCCTTTTGAAATGAGATAGTCAGTAACGGTTGATTTTCCGGCGCCGATGCCACCTGTAACAGCGATTGTGATCATATCAGTTAGCCTTTCTTTTACTATAGTTAGATTTTGTGATCTTCCCTTTTGGTGCTCGATCATTTGAGATCATACCATGTTTTTCCGGAATGGATATCACATACAAGTTCGACTGCAAGTTCTGCCGCTCCCTTCATGCATTCATCCAGAATGGACCTGACTGCATCTGATTCGCTTTCCGGTCCTTCAACGATCAGTTCATCATGGATCTGGAGTATCAGTCTGGATTCAAGTTTGCGATTCTCAAGTTCAAGCGTTACTGAATTCATTGCAAACTTTATTATATCAGCAGCAGTACCCTGGATAGGAGTGTTCATGGCAAGTCTTTTTGCCAGCTCCCTTTCCATAAACTTTCTGGATGCAAATTCCGGGATCTGTCTTATCCTGCCGAAATAAGTCCTTACTTCCCTGTTCTTTTCTCCTTCAACGACCTGCCCGTCAAGATACTCCTTTACGGCTTTATGCTTGGCAAAATACTCGTTGATATACTTCTGCCCCTCTGTTCGGGAAATGTTAAGACTCTCGCCCAGCCCAAAACCGCTCATTCCGTACACGACACCGAAATTGACTGCTTTCGCTTTTGTCCTGTCGAGCGGTGTCACTTCATCCTCCGGTATCTCGAATACTCTTGAAGCTGTAGCACGGTGTATATCCTTCCCCTCCCGGAAGTCATTGATCAGTGACTCATCACCGCTTAGAGAAGCAAGTATCCTGAGTTCTATCTGTGAATAGTCAGAGCCAGTGAAAATGTTGTTCCCGCTGCTGACAATAAATGCTTTTCTGATGAGCCTTCCATAATCATCGCGGATAGGGATATTCTGGAGATTAGGCTCTGTACAGCTGAGTCTGCCTGTAGCAGCAACAGTCTGCATGAAGTGCGGTCTTACCTTACTGTCTTCACCTATCACAGTCTGGAGGCCTTCAACATATGTGCTGTTAAGCTTGGCGAGCTTTCGGTATTCCAGAACATCAGCTACGATACTGTAGCTGTCTTTGAGTTTGTCAAGAACATCAGCAGCGGTCGAATAACTGCCGGCCTTTCCCTTTGCTTTCGGATAAGGGATCCCCATCTTTTCAAACAGAATGACTGATAGCTGTTTTGGAGAATTGATATTGAATTCCTGCCCGGCTTCATCATATATCCGTTTTTCTAAAGAACTGATGTTGTCTTTTATCTCATTGCCTATGTTTTTCAGGATATCAGGATCGCACTTGATACCTGAAAATTCCATTTTTGCCAGAGTCAAAACAAGTGGCATCTCACATCTGTCAAAGAGATCTCTGAGACCGTTATCATCAAGCATTTTTGCCTGTTCTTTCATTACAAGAGCTGAATAGAAAGCTCTCCTGAGGCAGTCGTTGAGACTTAATTGTTCACTTTTATAATTAACAGCATCTGAAAGAATGCCGGTCTCCGATTCATCTGCCGCATATCCGATATGCCTGAGAAGCAGCTTGTCCAGAGGATACTTCTGTCTGTTTGGATCGAGCAGATATTCTGCAACGGTAGTGTCATGGAACGGAGCAAGAGACACATCAAAGCCACTGAGAGCGGAATATAAAACTTTCTTAAGACCGCATCCGCAGAATCTGTATCCGCACTCTGAGAGCTCCTGAAGAATAATACCTGCATCCATCGGAGTCACAGTCTGAATGCATCCCGTTCCTGTCTCAGGATGATACAGAGCAAACCCGGTGATATCTGCCCTGCTGAGATGGTTGTTGTCACATGAAGCTTCTATTGAAACTATACTCTTTTCAGGAACGCTGGAAATGAATGATCTGAAATCAGTTGTTTCAATGTTTTTTATTGCGGCGTCCATGTCGATACCGGATGCCTGAGGTATATCTGAACTTACAGCCGGACCTTCACTCTGAAGTTTTTTAATGAATGAATTGAATTCCAGCTCAGTGTAAACTTCTATAAGTTTTGTCAGATCTGGCTGTTCGAATTCAAGATCTTCCCACGCAAAATCGATAGGAGCATCGGTGTTGATCGTTGCGAGCCACTTTGACAACCTTGCGATTTCAGCATTCTCACGGATGTTTTCACCCATTTTGCCTTTGATCTCATCTGCATGGTCGAGAACATTTTCGAGAGTCCCGTATTCGGTCAATAAAGCGATTCCCTTCTTTTCACCTATTCCCGGAACGCCTGGGATATTATCGGACTTATCTCCCATAAGCCCTTTGAGATCTATGAATTGCTGCGGAGTAAGTGAGTATCTTTCCATCATAGCAGCTTCATCATAAACGTCAAATTCACTCATTCCGCGCTTATTTATAAGAACATTGACATTCGGACTCACAAGCTGGAGTTCGTCCTTGTCACCGGATATTACGAGCGTTTTCAGACCCTTTTCAGATGCCTTGACAGCGAGCGTCCCTATGATATCATCAGCCTCATATCTCGGCTTTTCCAGTACAGCGATATTCATAGCTTCAAGCACTCTGTGCAGCCAAGGTATCTCGGTCAGAAGTTCTATCGGAGTCTGCTGCCTCCCTGCTTTGTAATCTTCATACTGCTCATGTCGGAACGTTTTTTCCTTCATATCAAACGCAACTGCGATATAGTCAGGGTCGTAGTCTTTTATGATCTTGTTGAGCATGTTGATAAATGCAAAAATGCCCTGCGTATGGATGCCTTTGGAGGTAACCATGGGCCGCATGGCAAAATATGCTCTGAACAGAAGGCTGTTGCCGTCAATAAGGACTAGTTTTTTCATGTTTTGATGATCCTTTTCTGTGAACATACAACGCCGGTCCCTGCTGAACACGGGACCGGCACTGATTATTGAATGCGTTACGTTGCTCTACTTACGTATTATATCTCTTGATGCAGGTAATCCGTATGCACTTTCTGCTGAGTGAGCTCCATCAATGATAGCATACTGGAGAACATCAGTTGCAAGTGCTGCAAAAGCATCAAAGTTGACTTCCTGGGTACATGTCGACATAACGAAGACTGTATCGCCGTCAAGTGTCATATGAACAGGCTTGATTGCCCTGGCATATGCATCATGAAGTATAGAGGCAAGCTTGTTTGCCTGAGACTTTGTTATAATTGCGTTGGTTATGACACAGGATATCGTAGTATTGAAAGTTATATCATATCCAAAATCGGCCTTGTCTTCTTCACTTAATTCGAACTCGTCCTCTTCCGGAGGTATCTCCTCTTCTTCTTCTTCCCGGTCAGGCTCGTCGAAAGTTTCCTCTATCTGAAGTTCTTCCTGTTCCCGAATCTCTTCCTGCTGTATTGGAGTGATTTCTATGATATCCGGTGCTTGTGCAGGTTCTTCTTCAGTTTCTACCGGTTCTCCTTCAGATTCAGGCTCAGACTCGTTTTCAGATCCATCTTCAGATACTGATACAGGTTCGTCATTCTCAGGGATCTCTGCAGTGATTGTTTCATCAGCGGTCTGCTCATCATCAGCATATTGTGGCTCAAAAGAGACATCTTCCTGCGTTATTGTTTCATTATCATCAGGTATGTATACGCTGACCTCTTCAGATGGGGTGTCGGCAAGTTCTGCAGCTTCGGGTTCGTTCTGCTCTGCGGTTTCTTCCTGTTCAGGCAGAGATGGTGTTTCTTCTGCAGTTTGAAGTGGTTTCGTTTCAGCCTGCTCCTGCAGATATGAAGCCATAAGTGCCTTAGCTATATCTTCCTTTTCATTTCCACTGGACGTTTCTTCAGACAGGGATTTTTTCTTAGCTTCTTCTGCTGCCAGATGCTTTATATCTGACAGTTCAATGTCAGGTTCGGAATCAGGATGGATCATCCCTTTAAGGACTTTGACAGTCCCCATGATTTCTGTTCTGTCAGGACTCAGAAGACCTGAAATAATGTTCCCGGCACCGCTGTATACATCAGCGCAAGCATTAACAGCGGCTATTGCGCCAACTTCTATAATACCATCACCACAGGCAAAAGTTCCGAGACCGGTCTTCATTGCCCTGTCCATGCCGAGTATTTTGCCGACAGATGTACCTGTTCCTGCACCATGGTTGCCGGTTTCAAAGGTGCCGTCATACGCATTTCTGACAGCTTCCCGGCCCATATTGACGTCAGGGAAAACATCATTTCTCCCGACTTCGAGGTCAAAAAGTGAAGCACCTGTTACTATCGGAATTGATAGATCGCCTACCTTGAAGCCGGCACCTTTCTCTGCAAGTGCACGCATTACACCGCTGGCAGCTTCAAGACCGAACGCCGATCCTCCGCTCAGGACAACGGCATTGATTTTCGACACAGTGTTTTCAGAACGCAGCAGATCAGTCTCCCTGGTCGCAGGCCCCCCGCCTCTGACATCTACTCCGGCTACAGCACCTTCATCAGCAATTATTACAGTGACTCCGGTCCCGGCTTCGGTATTCTCTGCATTTCCCAGCCTGAAGCCGTCGATTTCTCTGATATCGATCTTTTTAAGTTTCATAAAAGCATCCCCATACAAGTCCATTTACCATAAAACCTAATAATTTTCTTTATTTTACCACAAATAAGCCGTGTTTTGTCATTTATATCAGTATCCGGACTGTTAGCATGTGTCTTATGCGGTCTGGACAATAAAAAAACCCGGAATACCGTCAAGCCGATAATTGACGCCCTATCGAAACAGATAAGGTGGGTACTTCCTTATCTCAACCGCTGTAGTCCACTCACAGGAGGCTGTACATTGGCTTTCGCATCGGAATCCCTTTAAGAAAGTGTAGGTTCAATTAAAGACACTTGACGCATACCCCAGGATTTGGATTAATGCTTATTTAATTATAATCAATCAAGATCGAGATCGCAATTAAAGTAGACCTTCTGAACGTCGTCGTTATCCTCAAGTGTTGTGATAAGTTTTGTAAGTGACTTTTCAGCACTCTCATCACTGACATTTGCTTCCATAGACGGGATCTGCTCTATTTCAGCTTCAACTATTTCATAGCCGGCATCTTTCATCGCCTGATGAACTTCATTGAATGCTGAAGGCTCGGTCCTGATCTCGAAATTATCATCATTGACGATCATGTCGTCAGCTCCTGCTTCAAGAGCTGCCTCCATCACTTCATCTTCATCGAGATCTTCTGAATCTAAAATGATTACTCCGGCGCGTGAAAACATGTATGAAACGCACCCCGGTGTTCCGAGATTTCCGCCGTTTTTATCAAAGACCGATCTGACAAAAGATGCTGTCCTGTTCTTGTTGTCTGTGAGAGCTTCTACGATGATCGCGACACCGCTTGGACCGTATCCTTCAAACTGAAGCTCTTCATATGATTCTCCCCCGAGTTCGCCTGTACCCTTCTTGATAGCTCTGTTGATGTTATCGTTAGGCATCCCGATTGCTTTGGCCTTGTCGATCGCTACTCTGAGAGAAGGATTGAATTCAGGGTCTCCTCCGGCCTTAGCTGCTACGATGATCTGCCTTGAATACTTGGTGAACATTGCAGAACGCTTGGAGTCCTGCGCTGATTTTCTGTTTGCAATTGTTCCATGTCTGCCCAATGGAGACACCTCCTTTATGACGAATCTTTTTTCTTATGTTACAAGTATACTACCAAAAGCCTTATTCTTCAAGGTTCTTGAATGCAGTGGCCATCATCAGCTTGATACGGTTGAGCTGATTGACATTTGAAGCACCCGGATCATAGTCGATCGCTACGATATTAGCCTTATCGTCGTACTGTCTGAGAGCCTTGAGCATTCCCTTACCGGCAACATGATTAGGCAGGCAGGCAAAAGGCTGCAGGCAGAGAATGTTTTTTACACCTGAGTCTATCAGATCGACCATCTCACCTGTAAGAAGCCATCCTTCACCGCACTGATTACCTATGGATATAAATCTTTCAGCATTAGCAGCTGTTTCTTCTATCCTTGCATCCGGAGTAAACCTTTTGCTGGCCTCACAGGCTTTTCTTGCATGCTTACGGTAAGACTCTATGAAACTGATCATTCCCTTGTTCAGCACTTTATCTTTCCATGTACCGGAGAGGTTATTGTAATTGTATATCTTATTGAGGAATCCGTACTCGAAGAAATCTATGAACGAAGGTACTACTGCCTCCCCGCCTTCTTCTTCTATCGTCTCGACAAGATTGTTATTGGCATTAGGATGATACTTTACGAGGATCTCACCAACGATACCAACTCTTGGCTTGACCATGTCTTCATGTATCGGGATACTGTCAAAATCTCTTATGATATCGTACAGATTCTTTATGAACTGCTTCTTGTTGAGGTCCATGCAGCTTCTGACTATCTTGTCGAACCATGAATCCATTACCGATTGAGCACTGCCTTTCTCGATCTCGTAAGGCCTGATCCTGTACAGGCACTTCATCATGATGTCACCGTACAGAGCTCCATAAACAAGAGACAGTGCCATTCTAGGCGTGATTGAGAAGCCTGGATTCCGCTCGAGACCGACCATATTGAAGGATATTACAGGGATCTGTTCCATCCCGAGATCTTTGAGAGCTTTTCTGAGCAATGCAACATAATTGCTTGCTCTGCATCCTCCGCCGGTCTGTGACATGAACACACCTGTTTTGCTCAGATCATATTCACCCGACTTGAGAGCATATATGATCTGACCGAGCGTAACGATCGTAGGATAGCAGGCATCATTGTTGACGTAACGAAGGCCTTCTTCTTCCGATTCCTTAGTTACAGCCGGAAGCAGTACGGCATTGTATCCGGCAGCCCTCATAACTGGCTCAAAATACTGGAAATGTATAGGAGACATCTGAGGAACGAGCAGCGTATAGCCGTCATTTCTCATCTCTTTTGTAAACAGTTTCCTCTTGTATGGTTTATTGACCCTGCGTGATCTCGTGCCGAGCTTATCTCTCTCTTCGAGCGCTGCTTTCAGAGATCTGATCCTGATCCTTGCAGCACCGAGGTTTGCTCCCTCATCTATCTTAAGTACTGTGTACAGCTTGTTGTTCTGTGAGAGGAGCTCATCTACTTCATCCGTTGTGACAGCATCGAGTCCGCATCCGAATGAATTGAGCTGGATCACTTCTATGTCATCTCTCTGGCCTGCATAAACAGCAGCCTTATAAAGCCTTGAATGATATACCCATTGGTCGAGTATCCTGAGAGGCCTTTCAGCATGAATCTTCCAGCTCACGGAATCTTCTGACAATACTACCATATCCTGCTGGATAACGAGTTCATCGATACCGTGATTGACCTCAGGGTCTACATGATAAGGACGCCCGGAAAGGATAATGCCTTTCTTATGATGCTCCTCCATATACCTGAGAGCTTTTTCGCCTTCGTTCGCAACACTGTTCCTGTATGCTTTCTGGGCATTTCTGGCAGCTCTCAGTGCGTGGCTTATTTCAAGAGTATCTGTTCCTATGCCATACAGACTGTAATCTCTACTGTCTTCTCCGAGATGATAACTTTCGACTATGTTCTCAGCACTGCTGAGGTCTACACGTCTGGATCCAGAGAAGAATTTTGTCATCTCCTCTATGAATCTTGCGTCATTATCATATGGCACGAATGGATGATAGAATTCTACGTTATTATCGTAGAAATAATCAGCCATATTCTTGTCGATAACTTCAGGATATGTAGCAACTACAGGACAGTTATAATGATTAGGAGCTTTTCTGTCTTCAACTGCTTCATAATTGATCGAAGGATAGAATATGCGCTTGACACCGTTTTCAACGAGCCATTTGATATGTCCATGGACGAGCTTTGCAGGATAACAAGCAGTGTCAGACGAAATAGTGTCCATACCGCTTACATAGATTTCCTTGCTGCTTGGAGGACTTATTACTACCCTGAAACCAAGCTTTGAGAAGAATGCATGCCAGAACGGGTAGTTCTCATACATGTTAAGAACTCTTGGTATTCCGATAGTACCCCTCTTAGCTTCTTCTTCACTCAGTACAGGTCTGTCAAAGAGAAGTGATGCTTTGATCTTATACAGATTAGGAAGTTCAGACTTCTCTGTCACATGTCCGGCGCCTCTTTCACATCTGTTACCGGTTATATATCTGCTGCCGTCTGAGAATTTTGAAATAGTCAGGAGACAGTTGTTCCCGCATCTGCCGCATCTGGCGTTAGAGGTAGTGACGGTAAAACTATCTACCAGTTCAAGAGGCAGGACGTCAGAAACATCTCCTTCCGCATAGTCATCACAAGCTACTATAGCAGCACCGAATGCTCCCATAAGACCTGATATTTCCGGCCGTATAACGTTCTTTCCGAGAATGATCTCGAGGCTTCTCAGGACTGCTTCATTCAGGAATGTTCCACCCTGAACAACAACATTAGGGCCAGTCTCTTCGGTGTTTCTGAGTTTTATTACTTTATAAAGAGCATTCTTGATAACGGAATAAGAAAGTCCGGCAGAAATATCGGCTATGCTGGCTCCCTCTTTCTGTGACTGTTTTACTTTTGAATTCATGAAAACAGTACACCTTGTCCCGAGGTCAACAGGCTTACGTGACTTGAGCGCCTCTTCGGCGAATTCAGGAACTGTCATGCTTACAGATTTTGCATAAGTCTCAATGAAAGAACCACATCCTGAAGAGCATGCTTCGTTCAGCATGATACTGCTGATGGCACCATCCTTGATCTTCATACACTTCATATCCTGACCGCCGATATCAAGGATAAATGAAACATCAGGCAGAAACTGACGAGCTGCCTTATAGTGAGCCATAGTCTCTATCTCGCCGTCATCTATCCTGAAAGCTGCTTTGACAAGACCTTCTCCATAACCTGTAACGACAGATCTCCCGATATATGCGTCTGCAGGCAAAAGCTGATAGATCTCTTTGAGCACATTTTTAACTACATCAAGCGGGTCACCTTCATTGTTCTGATAATGCTCATAAATAAGCTCTTTATCAGAATTGATGACAGCTGCCTTAGTCGTAGTAGATCCAGCGTCTATACCAAGGAAAACAGGACCATGCACTTCACGAATATCACCTCTGGAAATCTTTGCTGCTGCATGCCTTGCCCTGAATTGAGCCAGATCTTCATCGGATTCGAACAGTGGTTGTAAGTATTTAGTATCTGATACAGCCTCCGGATCTGCATTTCTCAATCTGTCGATCAGTGCAGAGAGCTTGACCGGCTGCTCGTTTGCAGCAAGAAAAGCTGCTCCCAAAGCGACAAAGTACTTAGCATTTTCAGGGAACACTATGTTCTCTTCTTTGAGGTTTAATGTCTCAGTGAATCTTTTCCTAAGCTCGGACAGATATTCAAGCGGTCCACCGAGGAAAGCTACATTGCCCTTGATCGGGTGTCCGCATGCAAGTCCTGATATCATCTGATTGACTACAGCCTGGAAAATAGAAGCCGCGATATCTGCCGGCTTAGCTCCGTCATTTATAAGAGGCTGAATATCGGTCTTGGCAAAGACCCCGCATCTTGATGCTATAGGATAAATAATAGAATAATCTTTTGCAGCCTCATTGAGACCACCCGCATCAGTGTTCAAAAGGACTGCCATCTGGTCAATAAAAGCGCCTGTGCCGCCGGCACAGGTTCCGTTCATGCGCTGTTCTACGGATGAACCGTAAAAAGTGATCTTGGCATCTTCTCCACCCAATTCTATAGCTACATCAGTCTGCGGTATGATTTTTTCTACAGCTCTGCTGCAGGCAACAACTTCCTGCTCAAATCTGATGTCAAAAAGATTAGCGAGTGAAAGACCGCCTGATCCTGTAATTACTGCTCTGAGAGTGAGATCCCCCTTCTCTTCACTCAGTTCTTCCAGAAGTTCTCCTACTTTCTCAAACACATTGGACATATGTCTCTCATATTTTGAGTAAACAATATTGTCCTTTTCATCGATCAGTACGAGTTTGACTGTAGTAGATCCAACATCAATACCAAGTCTAAGTTTCATTATATCTCTGACCCCTTCTTCAACACGGTATATCAAAAATTGCACAAAATAGAACGGGCAGACTGTAAGCCGGGTTCTGTATTTGACGATCATCCATCTAGTACTGTGATTGCCCACAGCATCAAGCGACTCACCTTCGGGCGGGTACGGGCCGCACCCATGGATGCCCTTTTCAGTCTTGCTCCGGATGGGGTTTACACGGCTGCTGTGTCTCCACAGCACCGGTGAGCTCTTACCTCACCATTTCAACCTTGCCACGGCATTACCCGTT
>CADAEH010000006.1 GCA_902786855.1 uncultured Eubacteriales bacterium
CAAAGACGGTGACACTTATAAGATCGCAAGCATAGATGCCGCCGAAGACGGAGAGCGGTACGAAGAGAGCATCAAGAAGATGACCGAAGGCTTCCCGGGACTCTACGAGATGTATTTTGCAGGCGACAGTATTGACGAAAAAGTCAGAAAAGAAGCGATCAACGATTACGTACTCAGCAACGGACTCGGCATTGATTATTACAAAGACTACGGCTGGGATCCTGTGCCACTCAATTAACGGAATATCATCCGAAAAGGCGCCTGCCGCTCATCGATGCGGCAAGCGCCTTTTTCTTGTTACCCTTTTCTACGAATAAAGCTCATCCCACAGAGTATTTTCATATCCTGCGCATGTCAGGAAGATGCTTTTCAGATACTCTGCCATATCACGGCTTATCCCCGCCGTTAAAGCCAGGGTCGAAAAACGTTTTCGGACTTGTTAAAAGCCAGGATCATGACCTGGCCTTGATAGTCCTTTTGTTAGATATTGGAATTATTGACTGTCATATACTGTTTATTAATAGGACCGACTCCCATATTACAAAAAAAGCGAGAGACAACTTCAGATCAAGTCATGAACTGAATGACATAATTACCGTCTCCCGCTTATTCTTGAAATACCAGCTGTACGCATCTTAATTATCAGTTGTTGCTTTGAGGCTAATGCTGCTGTTGCTAAACGCACTTTTTAACTATACATCTCGTTCTAGCAACGAGGTCAATGCATTATATAAGATCCTCCTATCTCACACCTCACATTTTGGTGCTCCTGACCGGATTCGAACCGGTACTTGCAGGATTTGAAATCCATTTCCTCTACCTTATTGGGATACAGGAGCATAGATAAAGCCATTTGAAACACAAAAAAGTGATGTGTCCGTAAAGTACTCAGTCACACCACTTCTAAAAAAATTTGACGACAATTGCGGTCATCGTTCCGGCAGCTGAAAGGATTTGAGTTCCTTTGCATGCATCGTTCCGTCATCCGGCCGTTTTTTGCTAATCTCTGAACCGCTTGATTTCACTGCATTTCAGCGATTTCAAGGTTCAACCGGGCGCACCAGCAACAAGGAGGGGCCCATGGGTCTGCGAAGCAGACTTATGGGAAGATTCCTTATTGCCCCATCAAGCACAAAGCCGGACACCTCCACGGTGTCCGGTTTTGCTATGCGTAAGTTCCGGCGGGGTGAGAACTCGCGACGAGTTCGTCGAGACTTGTCCTAACGATCGGCGAGCCGCTAGGCGAAGCCGGAGTCATGGGAAGTCCGATGCGCGGACTGCCCGCGACTGGCACGCCATAAGGCGAAGTCAGAGTGATCACAGTCGGCCGCTATCCTCGTCACATCACCTGTACACTCCCTAGCTTCCGTCCTGAAGGCCTATTTTCCGCATTTGGGACGGAAGTTTCGGCTCGTATCTGCTTCCCGACTTCCGCCCCGAAGGCCCGTTTTCCATGTTTGGGGCGGAAGTTCCTACGCAAACGAAAAGAGCCCAGAAGGAATGGGCTCTCTTTGATTAATTTATGCTCTGTTGAACTTCTCTTTAGGCTGTTTACAGCGCGGACACTTCCAGTCATCCGGCAGGTCCCGGATGAAATCCGATGTTCTCCTGCAGGTCTCTTCCAGATATCAAGAGTATAAATATTATTCCGGAATTGTAACAATGAGAGATAGCGTGAAGTGTTATCGTGCAGATCAGAAAGAAACGCTGAAGAATATATATCAGCATGGAACCTGACTAAGATGTCTGAAAATGCAAAAAGGCCTGATCCAGGCCTTTTGATGCAAAGCAGATGGTAAAATTATGCAGAAAGGAATTTTGATAATCTCAAGCCATTACTCGCTGCTTTCCTCCTCCGTATCGCTGTCAGGCGCCGAGCCGTCGCCCTTGTATTCCTGTATTATTACAGTACAATGCGTAAACTCCCCGTCTATACATATCCTGTATTTTTTCCCTTTCTCGGCATTGAAGCCCACTGCAAAGTCTTTCGGGCTCCCGCCTGCAGCCTCACCTGAGTCGTCATCCTGTCTCAGCATGAATCCCTCGCTGTCATACATGACAACATCCGGATCGCCGTCTGAAGACGAGCTGATCATCAATGTCATGTCAGCTTCCGGGGTATACTCGATCACCGTTTTGCCGCTTACATCTATGCTGCATAATCCACTTGCGGTCTCTGATGCCATCCTGCTGCAGCTGAGTTCGACTCTGGACTTTTTCTTTGTGGTTTCGTCCACCCCGACCCATACATAGTATGTTTTGCCCGCTTCCAGCGAGCATATGCCGTCTGTGACGATCATGTCTGTATCATCTTCGGCAGTGATGTTGTATATCGAGGAGAAGCCCGAGGCGGAATCCTTTGATACTATTTCGGTATCAAAATCATAGAACCCCGTTTCTTCAGGCACAAACATGGCACATGTCTGCTGATCCTTCTTAACGGTAAGCCTGACCTTTTCGCCGGTTTTAAGTTCTGCAGGCGCCCCGTCTCCGGCTTTGGAGACCGAGAACCTGAAAGCGCTTTCTATACTGTCTATGTCTTTCACTTCCTCTGAATAGACATCAACTACAGCAAAATACAGCTGCCCTTTTGTCAGGAATACGTTTCCCTCCATGACATCAGATGCGACCGGCGATTCACTGTCTCCCCCGTAATTATCGGCGGTAAGCAGTTCGGAAAGAGATTCGTCTATTACATACATATCCATAAAGAAAGTCTTCCCGCCCGATGTGTCTTTGCCTCTGAATGTATACTCAGCGCTTTCTTCAGGAGTGAACCTGAATGATGCCGTGCCTGCGGTCATTCCCACAATTTCAAGGTTGCTGTTGAACTTGGCACTGGCTTCTTCGCCTGCAGTGATTTCGACGGCATGTTTCTTCAGCTGCTTGTTCGGATCATAGATCTGCGCTGTACAGGCAAGTACCACTATAGCTGTTATGAGCGCGGCTGCAACGACGCCAAGGATGATCAGTATCGTTCTTCGCTTCTTCATGACCGTTACCTCCATATAGAATCTCTGACCGCAAGCAGTCTGTCCGTAGCGATAACGGTTGTTAACCAGCAATCAGCCGCAGCCTCAAAATTAATGATCACGCAGCCGTCCGTAACGACCAGTTCCTCGTTCATTTTCGGCACTTCGATCCTTTTGAGTTCCTTCCCGCTGACGTTGATATCTTTGTCCCCGTTTTTTGCTTCTTTGATGTTGTATTTTGTTACGAAAGAAGATCTGATAGAGTTGATCGCCCCGGCAAAGGAGCTGGATACATACATATAGTTGCCTTTGATATCTACTCCCTGCGCGCTGCTGTCAACGCCTGTTATTACTGAGTACATGAAGGTGTTCAGTACAGGCCCGCTTTCCTTTTTCTTTATTTTATATCCATTGATGATGCCCTTCCTGGTGCTTTCCTTTCCCACGTAAGTGCCTACCCAGAGTATGTCGTTGTCGCACTCCAGAAAAGACGGTTTATTCTTGATATACACCGGCGCCGAGATCTCGTCCTTGCGGACCTCATAGACCGGCTCACTTATCATGCGTCTGAAATCATCATACCTGATGTACTGTACAAAAGGCTCACCTTCATACTTATCGGAAGTAGCACCTGTGATCCATATGTTGCTGCCGTCGAAAGCGATGCCTCCAAGGTGATACTTGTTCGGTAAAGTGAGAGTGGATACCAGCGATCGTTTCACCTTATCTACTGCATATATCACCGATCTCTTCTGCTTTTTTGCATCATAAGCCGTAAAAAGGATGTATCGGTCCGCAATACAGACACCTTGCGGCACAAAGTCCGGGGATCCGGCTGTCTTTCCTTCTGTTTTCGTATACGTACTTATAATTCCCGGTATAGGGATCGTGTTTGTATCATCGATCGCATCGCCGATGGCCGAATAGACTCTGTGCATCCTCAGATTGAGAGCACTTTTGTATTGTTCCTGATCCTTGAAATGTTTGTAATCAAAGGAAGACTGCGTTCCATCCGCAGCATTAGCATATGCATCTGTAAACGGGATGAACATAACCCCCATGATGCATAAGATCATTATTACCGATAAGATCCTTTTGTTTTTCACCCTGCCTGAATCCCTCTTTCAGTGTATGTCATTTCTGCCGCTTGTCCATCTTCAGTCCCCTGCGGTCGCTTTCTCTTCTGTTTCTGATATATCTTCTGACCACATGCCTGCTACTCTGCAGCAGCCCGGCCATAGCTGCCGTCAGCACTACTCGTTTTTCTTTAGGAAGGTTCTTTATTGCACCCATTATCTTCTTTGCAGATGTCCGTCTGTTGACGATCATCTCGTCGAAGGTAGCCATACCGGTCGCTTCAAAGAAAGAGAACAGCGTGTTCACGAACATTTCTCTTGATTCATCGTCTAAAGTGCTGAGCCACTCTTTCTGCGAATTGTTGATGAACGATCCGAGTGCAGACTGTTTCGTCTCCTTGAATCTGTTTCCTTCGACCATCCACAGCAAGGCATCGTGCTGCAGAAGTCCGACTCCTTTGCTTTTTACGATCAGGTGCCCTACATTGTTGGTGAACATCATCCCGATGATCGATGTCTCGGGAACTATGCTCACCACCTTAGGGAGTATGCGCTTATACGCCTCCCGTTCCATCACCTCGCTGCGGAAACCCGGTCCGTCATTTGTATACACTGTAATGATGCGTTCCTGGATCTCCCTGTCACAGAAAGCCGAGGCATATATAGCGAAGTTGCCGCCCTTAGAGTGACCTCCTACGCGGATCGGACCACTTATCTCTGCACCGACCTCATTCAGATAGCGCACCGCGCTCCGCTGTCCTTCTGTTTCAGGCATATAGCTCATGTTGAAGTCTTCCTTCCAGCCGGCTACAGTAGTGTCGGTGCCTCTGAAAGCTACATACGCGCTGCCATCGCTCAGCAGAAATGTCACTGCCGACATCTGCATATCCTTGTCGCTGTTGATTATGTCTACGTATTTTGTGAGTTCGGTCTCACGAAAACGATTGCCTTTCAGCATGCTGTCCATGAGCAGCGGCGCCCTCTCAAAATGAAAGATGCTTTTCTTGGCCAGTGTACGCGGATGCTTTTCAAAGTATCTCCTGTCTGCAATATTCAGACTGATCGTTTTGAAACTGTCATCGAGTATGCCATCGAAATCCGCATATGACAACATAGCGAGGATAAGATTATCTACCTCGTTGAATGGATCTTCCGCAAAAGGAACGTGGCCTCTTCTCTTAAGATAATCGAATATGTCAGCCATGATATTTCTGATCCTTACCGCTACTGTATATATACTATCTCAGTATGTCTGAATGACGATATTATACTCAGGACCGACGAGTAAATGAAACCTATGCTGTATGCCCAGACTGCGATCCTGAGCCTGCCGAATGCGATGCCGCATATCATAACGATCAACGCGAGCAATATGTTCGTTATTCCAAATGCCATTTTCAGTCTCCACGACGACCCGATCTTTCTTGATTCGTTGGCCCTCAGTACGGACACCGTTCCGGTGAAAATGTGCAGAATTGAAATGTATATAAGGATGTATACCGCCGGGTGCGAAAAAATCATGCCCGCAAATATGCCCAGGTCAAGAAAGATCATGCCCCTGAAAAGCACATTCTTTCCGCCTACCATATGCCTTGCCATAGATAAGTAATAGACGATAGCCCGCAGCCCTCTCAGGGTCATGCCTGCCTGTATAACCAGCAGGACTAATCTCAGCCCGTGTATGGCATCCAGAAAGAACATGAGAACAGCTACGGCGATCATGAACAAGGCAGCTATGACGTTCAGGATCCTTCCAATTCTAGACATCGATCTGCCTCCTTCCGTATTCCTTCACGAGTTTCCGGAAATCCTTTATTCCGCTGAAACCGCTTTTCTCAAAATCGACGGAAACTCCGGCGAGAGGGTTCCCCGACGTAAAGATCCTGTTGGTCACCATGCTCTTCTGTGCAAGTGCAGCAATGATGAACCTGCCGAGGAATGTGCTGTCTCTGGATTCTTCATCAGCAGTTGTGTACTCATTCTGATACTTACTCATATCAAAGTCTTCAACTTCACAGCCGGAGATCTTTTCAGCAAGAGCTTTCCAGTCTGCCGACGCATCTGTCTGACGTTTCCCGAGCAGGCTCCTGATATCTTCCTCCCACGGCCTGACCGCATCGAAGGCATATACGCCGGTCTCGAACGCCTCGCCGGTCTTAAGGCATCTGAGAGCAAAAGTCATCTGGCAGAACGCATGATAATAATCTGAAGGGTTGTCCTTCAGCATTTCTTTATAGTCGCCCCATGCCGGCAGATATTTATAACGGGCATAGCCATAGTCCGGGAAGTGTCCCGCCCGGCCATGTCCCAGATTCATTATCGAATTCTCATCGCCCTGATACAGACTGCTTGTATATACACTCTTTTCAGGATCGTCTATGCCTCGCGGATCGTGGTTGAACTTTATCTGAACTTCCCGGAAGTCGTCACCTTCTGGTACGAGTTCGTAGAAGTAGTAATTGACATTATTGATCGCAAGTGTCGGTGTGCCCGCAAAATATCGATGCGCCCATGTGTCGGAGAGTATATGCATAGCAATGCCCGCAGCCTGCGTGCTCCTGCCCCGCACAAGTTCTACCGTATCTTTGAGAAGCGCGCTGTTCGTATTACATATCAGCCTGTATTTATTCAGGTATCTTCTGCTGCAGTATTTTTCCGGCTTTGCGTCAAGATCGCCCGGAAGGAAGTGGAATGACGCCCATATCCTTGTGATATCCTGCAGACCTATCGGATCAGTAGGCGCATCCATCAGCTCAAGCTGGAGCTGAGTGGTCGCAGCGTTGAGCGGGCCATTTAACTTCTGCAACAGAGACATTGAGCAGCAGTCCGTAAACTGGTCACTATAAGCGATCTGCAGGCTCTCGTCGTGAGTGTAACCTGCGATGATCGCTGCGCAATATGTCGCATAGTAATGAAAATCCAGCTGCATATGCTATTCCTGTTCTTTCTGTTCTGTGCTCTGGCTGATCCGGCGCCGCGCCCCTCTCAACCTTAGTGCAGCGAAAACCATTTCTGCCATCATGATCAATGATGTGACTTCAATGATCAATGCCGGTAATGAATTATTGGTACTGAACTCCCCGAGGTATTCATGCGACTCCGGCAAAAGATAGTTTGCGGCGACCGCCGCTGTGTTGATGATGATCATTATGACCGCAAGGATGAGATATCCCTTGCGTCTCCGGACACCTCTCCCTTCCGAGATCGCCGCCCTTCCGATATATGTTCTGACCGCCAGAAACAGAAGCATGATTATCAGCATGACCGCAAGCACGATATAGTAAAGATGCTGATCAGATATACTGATACCGATTTTGTCGGCAGCTTTTCTTGCGACAGCGATCGACTCGTCTTTGAGCATGAAAACCAGGCTCAGCGTCTTGACTACAGTCCAGATGCTGAACAGTATGATCCCCGTTCCCACTACGATGAGAGTGTTCTGAGATCTTCTCATCAGGATATGATCCGAGTCATTATCGATGTGATTCAATACGGCATCTTTTTTAATTTTCTCAACAGCTTCTGTATCTGCCATAACCCCGTCGCACAGCGAAAAACCGGCAGCTCCCTAATATTATATCGGCAGCCGCCCTGTTCATGTATCTCATTTCAAGCTTTATTATACAACTCTAAGCGCCAAGTGTAATGATCAACGCATTACGACCTGGCAGATCTTGTTTACTGCCGGCATTGCTTCGGAAATCGGCATCAGCGGATAGACATGATTCATTTCCTCTGCAACGATCAGTTCATTAGATGGATCTTTGTCCAGTTTGTCAAAGCACTTTACAGTATCCGGATACAGGATATCTGCAGTACCAATAAATGCTGTCACATTATGGATCCCCGCCAGATCACCATAGATCGGGCTGATTCTCCAGTCATGCAGATCCAGGTCACCTGCCCAGCGTTCCCCGATAACTCTCAATTCTCCCGGTGCAAGGAACGGATCACGTTCCTGATAATCCTTGATGTCTTCGTTTTCCATCGTGACATCGACCCATGGGGAAATAAGAATGACCTCATCAGGCATCTTCAGGCCTTCTTCCCTGAAATACTCTGCCAGAGCAAGACAGAATCCGCCGCCTGCGGAGTCACCTATCAGCATGATCTTTGCACCGCGGAACTCTCTGCAGACCTTTTTATACAGCGGGACGATCAGGTCATATGCCTCTTTGTAAGTAGCATAAGGCACCAGCCTGTAAGCCGGAACGATAAACTCTGCACCTGTCCTCTTCGCAACTTTTTCAATCAGTTGCCAGTGTGGAGGAATGATATCGTAGAAGTATGCGCCCCCGTGAATGTAAAATATCACAGACTGCGGTTTTGATTTCTCGTTATGATAGAAAATTCGTCCATTTTCAGAATCTTCATGCCTGGTCTTGATGGTCAGCGGTGCCGGAGTCTTCGTCTCTTCTCTCTGCATCGCTTTTTCAAGAACGTGCTCAGTTTCCTCAGCTGTCAGTTTAGGCCAGAATTTCAGCAGCTCAGACATGATTTTTGCACTTAAACTCTTACTCATATTCTCCCTCCGTTCATCTGCTTTTTCCATTGGAAAGATAGTACCTTTTTTCAGTCTTATTTACCCGTGCGAGACGATGTTCAGCTCTCTGCCTGCATATCTGTCTCATCTTAATCAAAGATCTCAACAGCTTTCTCTGCGAACCTGCGGCCGTAGATCACAAAATAGTCTTTATAATATTCGAGAGAGTTGTGTGCTTCAACATTACTGTTCACCCCGACCGGTCCCATGTGGATGTACGGCTCGCCGCAGCCGCTTCCGCCTGAATAGCAGAGCATACCGTAATCGAGCTCATTTATCAGGATAGACTGGATCACGAGCTCTCCTCCTCCATGTGTGTACTGAGCAGTCGCAAAAGCACCTCCCAGCTTGCCCGCCAGTTCAAGGTGCGCCGCAGACGCAAGCAGCCAGGCATGCATGTCCGGAGTCATCTGCGTGCAGTATGAAGGCGAACCGATCACGATACCTTTGGACTCATTGACGAAAGCTTCATCTGCATCTTTAATAGAAAAAGCCCTGGCGTCGACATCCTGAACAGAGCTCATGCCCTCGATGATCCACTCGGCAGCCTGCTTAGTGTTACCACTTTTCGAATCATATATCACTGAAATCTTCATGTTGAATCCCTCTCGCTTCGTATTTACAGTTCCCAGGTCCCTCTTCCTTCTCTTGCGAAAAAAAGATATCCCAGCAGGTCTTTCTGATATGGGATGAAGCTGCCGTCATCGATCATGGCTTCGACCTCCTTGCGGCTTGCCCATTTAACATCAGCGACTTCATCTGTCTGCAGGCGCAGATCATCCAATGACAGATCTGTCTCAACAGCATAGAAATCATCAAAGCCATCGGAGAAATTAACTGTGATGACAGGTCTTCTGTTGCTGAAATCGATGTCGATACCAAGCTCTTCAGCGGTTTCTCTCTCAGCAGCGGCACGGCTTGTGTCACCTGCGCCTGCGCCTCCGCCCACACTTACATCCCACAAAGAAGGCCAGCGAACTATATCATCCGCTCTCTTCTGGATCAGCATTTCTCCTTTGCTGTTGAATATGCATACATGGACGACCATCCTGTATGTGCCTTTTTCGAGTTCTTCTCCCCGCCCTGCAGTCCTGCCTGTCAGTTCGCGATCTACAGTATACAGGTCAATGATTTCAGCCATTATTCCTCACCTCTTTCAGGCCACCTGCCGCCGCCACGGGGCATCTCTATTGTTTTTTTCAATTATACAAAACTTCGGCTGGAACATAAAGATAACCAGCCTGCTGAAATGCATCTGACCGCATCGCTGATTCTGGCTTATGTACGACCGAAATAAATATTTTTGATTGACAGCATCTGAAAAAAACGATAATATACGGAACGTGCCCGAGGCACCATAACAACTCAATTATGATAAAGGTATTAGGCGAAAAGCTTCGATCCACGTCAGTCAGGGAAAATCATCCTGATCTACGTGGATCTCTTTATTTTAAGGGGTATGCGGATCGTTGGAAAGTGAGGAAGAGATATGGGAAAAGATAACGGTATTCTGTTAAAGCTATCTGCAAAAGCAGCAGTAATCACAGCGGGAAATCTGCTGTATGCTGCGGGTGTAGTGTTTTTCATCCTGCCTTCAAGCCTTATAACCGGAGGTACCACCGGCATCGCACTGATAGCCAACCACTATGGCAACATACCAGTATCCACATTTATCGGTATTTTCAATATCGTCATGTTTGCAGCAGGATTGCTTGTTCTCGGCAAGGCCTTTGCCCTCTCCACTCTGATAAGCACACTTGCATATCCTGTAATGCTCGGTCTGCTCGAGCGTGCTGCGAGCGATTTTGTTATCACTGACGACAAATTGCTGTGCGCTCTGTTCGGCGGTCTTTGCATCGGAGCGAGCCTCGCTCTGATCATAAGATTCGGAGCAAGCACCGGCGGCATGGACATACCGCCACTGATCCTGAACAAAAAACTCGGCATCCCGGTCAGCGTGAGCATGTATGTATTTGACTTTGCAATACTGGCAGGCCAGATGTTCTTCTCGGAAAGACAGACCATCCTCTATGGTCTGCTGCTTGTAATGGTATATACGATGACCCTGGACAAGCTGCTGACGCTTGGAGCAGGCAGGACAAAAGTCGAGATCATCAGCCGCGAACCGGAAAAACTCCGCGTTGCCATTCTGGAAAAAATGGACCGCGGAGTCACTATGCTCCATGCCAGAACAGGATATCTCGGCATTGAGACTGATATTCTGTATTGCATAATCTCTCCGAGAGAGCTTCACAGAATGGAAAACATCATCAGAAATGAAGATCCGGATGCATTTATCGTGCTTTCAAAAGCAAGCGGCGTATACGGGAGAGGTTTCAGCAGAGAAAAGAGTTACATCTGAACGCTCCTGCCGCTTAATCTGACGATTTGAAGCGGGTAATCCCTGCTTCATTGATAAAATGCAGGGGGATAGTTTTCGTCCCCCTGCATCTTACACGTTTTCTCCGCCATTTATTCTATACAGCACCAGTCCGCCACGCATTTTATGACCTGTTTCCCACAGCTGCCTGAGACTGACCCACAGGTACGAGCTGTAAGTCACCGTCCTGACCCACAGGCCATCTTCGCGCTCATCGTATCCGTTGATCAGGAACCAGTGCCAGTTGAAATCTTTCATCCTGCGGTCCTTATGGTTGAGTATGAGTGTGGGGACCGGGAATCCGCCGTCTATCTGCCGAATGATCGCACCGGCAGCAGCTTCTGCCGGCTCTGTCCCGTCCAGAGTATCCATGGTGATCCTGTCCTCGCCGCAGTCCTTGAGATACTTGCCCAGTCCTTCAGTATAAATATCCAGCTTGTTGATGCCACTCATACGCGGCCACAGATATTTTTCCATCAGGTGTGCAAAATCAACATATGACGTGCGGGTGACCTCGCTCAGATCGTACGGGTACAGCTTGTCGAATCCCATGTGAAGAGCAAAATAAAGGCAGCTGTCACAGGCAGTTTCCGCGCCGCAGCCCCCGATCCTCATCATGAAAGTACGGAACCAGTCCTGGTTCCCTCCATAAGAATTCCCGATTCTGAAATGCTCTAGTTCTTTTCTCAACAGTCCCGGTCCTTTTTCAGTCAGCATGTATGTATGACTTCGCTTGCTGTGAAGCCATAACGACCAGTGGTCTCACAATCCGAAGACCATTATCGCAATCACATATATACCTATTATGATTACCGTTGCCAGTATGTCAAGTATGCTTAATATCCGCACCGCTTTATCTTCCCTGAAATGCTTTCGTCCTATGAAGAAGAATGCAAAACCGAGGAAGCCAAGCAGAGTTGCTATTGCTGTGATGTTCCCGGCAGCATCTGAGCTTGTATGGGATGTCATCAGTATATATGCCAGCGGCGCCGAGACCACCGGTATCAATTTAAGCAGTATCACTGCTGTTCTGTTTTTCATTTCCTGTCCTCTTCTGATATAAGTGCAACAGCCGGGGACTGGTATGCCCCCGGCTTTTATAGGCCTCTTACAGGCTTTCAATTTGAAATTATACCATAGTAAAGTGCAAGATTAAAAACGATCATTACGTAAGGGCCGCATTAGCATTTTTCACGAAAAAAGAGCCTTGAAACCGTTTTGGTCTCAAAGCCCTGATGTGATGAAAGCAAAGGTGTTCAGGAAAACAGGAGTACAGTAGCCGCAGCGACAAGGCCCTGACATACTACATTGGATATTTCGATGACCCAGTGCACTTCAGGATTTTTCAGATCTGCCCTGATCCCTATCCCGCAGAGCATGACGAAGAGCAATATAGCCACAGCATACATGGTGATCGGGGCCATGACACCGTCGCGAACGGACAGTGCTATCAGTGAAGTGTACAACATCAGATACCCTGCAGCACCGGTCAGAACGGCGATCGAGTTGATTTTTCTGCTTTTTGCATAAATCATTGCCAGCAGCAGGACAATAACTGCGATCAGAACGCAGATCGCAGCTGTGCTCATGTCCATGACGTATCTGAGCAGCATGAGCCCGGATATCAGTATACCTGTGTTGACGCAGAATACGAGACTCACAGGCATCCTGAACTGTATGAGCCCAAGACCCACTATTACTTTGCCGGTCGGGATGATGAAGCCGAAAAATACAGAAATGATCGCACCAATAAGCAGCATGACATTGAATGGCATGTCCATGCTGCTATAGGTGTTTCTTATGACTGTGATTATCGTAATGCTGTAGAAGATCGGATTTACATAGTCCAGAAGTCCCAGCGGTACCGAAAAACTGTTAAACCTGTTATTCTTTTGATCCATTATCAGCAACTGTTTATCAGACTATCGAATATCCTGCTGACGCCAGGACATTCATAGCCCGTTCAAAGTTCTCTTTTTTTACAAGGATATAATCTGTGTTAAATGTGGAAACGGCAAAGATCCCGATCTTATTGTCTGCAAGGATCCCGGACAGCTTAGAGAGGATCCCTATAAGTGAAAAGTCCAGGATCCCCTGTATGCGAAAACCTTTCCAGCCGTCATCCCTGTCTGTAGTCCCTGCAGGGGTGTCTTCCGTTCTGCATACGAGGGAAAGCTCCTCGTCAGTCTTTCCGATAAAATAGAATTCCTTACCAAGGTCCAGATCTTCCATTGATCCGACCTTGCAGACCGTAAGATCATAAGGCATCACCTTTAGTTCCATTTACTGCGCCTCCGAATTTATTGATTACCCTTATTATAAAAATCCGAATTGATCTATCCCAGATATCTCATGAGTTCGACATTTGCGTCTGCTACCGTTCTCTCCTCGTCAATGCCGGTGAGCTTTCCGTTTTCCACGGTGACTTTTCCGTTTATGACTGTATAGTCGACCGAACCTCTGAGACCAACAGTGCCGAGCACTGATTTTGGATCGAAGCATGCACCCGTAAGCTCCAGGCGTCCGGAGTCGACGAGGAAGAAGTCTGCGCACTTGCCGACCTCAACCGATCCGATCTCCTTATCTCTGCCAAGCAGTCTGGCGGAACCCATCGTTGCGACCTTCAGCATATCGTATCCTGTCGGCGCCAGCTTGCTGGAATTCAGGCGGTGCAGCAGGAATCCTACACGCAGCTCTTCGAGCATATCCGAACCGTCGTTGGAAGCGGATCCGTCAACGCCGAGGCCGACCGGGATGCCCATTTCGAGCATTTCAGGTATTCTTGCAATGCCGGATGAAAGCTTCATGTTGGAGATCGGGCAGTGGCATACGCCTGTGCCTGTCTCGGCCAGAAGCTTCAGTTCTTCATCATTGAAGTGGATGCCGTGAGCATACCATACATCGTCTCCTACCCAGCCGAGTTTCTCCATGTAGGCGAGTGGGCGGACCCCTTCACGCTCAAGCATGTAGTTCTCTTCATCCTTGGTCTCGCACAGATGCGTATGGAGCCTCACGCCCTTCTCACGTGCAAGGATCGCACTCTCGCGGAGCAGGTCTTCAGAAACTGAGAACGGCGAGCAAGGTGCCAGGGCTAAGCGGCGCATCGATGTAAAGGATGTGTCGTGGTACTTGTCAATGAGATCTACACTGTCTTTCATGATCTCGTCGACTGTCTGGACCACACTGTCAGGCGGGAGTCCTCCGTCCTTGACAGACAGGTCCATTGATCCGCGTGAGAAGTGCATCCTTACACCCAGATCGTCAGCAGCTGCAGCCTGAGCTCCGATCAGGTCCCCGGTGCCTGCAGGGAAAACGTAGTGATGGTCAAAGACTGTTGTACAGCCGTTCTTGACCAGTTCGCCCATGCCGATCAATGAGGACAGATATACAGTGTCGGAATTCAGATTTTTCCATATCTCATAAAGTGTCTTGAGCCAGTCGAAGAGTTCCATGTTCTGGACCTTTTCGAGATTACGCGAGAAGACCTGATACAGGTGATGATGGGCATTGACCAGGCCCGGATAGCAGATCATTCCGCTGCCATCGATGACGGTGTCAGCCTTATGCTTTTCCGGTCCGATATACTTGATCAGCCCGTCTTCGCAGAACAGATTCACATTTTCATACACGGTATCCTTAGCATCGCATGATACAAGGCAACGTATATTGTTTACAGACAGAGTACTCATTTTTCTTTACCTCCCTGATCTCACTCCGATATCCTATTTCACTTTGACGGTCTTTACTTTAGACCATGGGCCGTAGACTTTTTCTCCGTAAACGGTGTTGTAGGCGCGTACCATGATCTTATACGTCCCTTTCGGAACTCCGTAGAATGTTTTCGATTTAGTTTTCTTTTTGTAGTTTGCGTACCCGCAGTCTTCTCCATTCCCATCCACGACATGCAGCTGGTAACCTTTTGTATTTTTAGAGACTTTCTTCCATTTTACTGTAAACTTGCCCTTGCCGCCTTTTGCACTTTTTATTTTCACCCTTTTCGGTGTCGATTTTTTGCGATCAATGACCTTGACGTTCACAGAGTAGTCGTGGCCTCTGTATTTAGCTGTCAGAGTGCCTTTGCCCTGTCTGAGACCTGTAACATTGCCTGCTGCATCCGTGGCTACAATGGTCTTATTATTGCTCTTCCAATTTCCTGCACTCATCAGACTGACTTCAAGCTTCTGATCAGAGTCCTCATCATCCATCAAAACACTTGAATACTTGGATATCGCTTTGAGATAGACCTTTGTTTGCACACCTTTGTCAACAACGACTGACCGGCCGTTCAGTGCGGATACCATCGACGACTTGACCTCGATCACCTGCATATATCTGCCTTTGACTCCGATCTGGGATTCGTCCAGGCCACTTCTTGTGGTGAGCAGTCCGCAGCCTGCGCCAAAATTGTAACCGGCAGGAACAAACGCAGCGATCGCGCAGTATTTATTAGCCGGATTGATCAGTGCGGCATAGTGCCCACCCCAGCCATAGTCACCTTTGAGCCAATAAGAATGTTCGATCATCCATACGCCAATGCAATTGAATATATAGTTGTCTGCTGAATCAGTATTACTCCACGCCAGGATCTCTGTCCCCCCAAGTCCGTTGCGCATGAGGTCTCTTCCATTCGGACGGTCATGATCATCAAAAAGCGCTGCCTCTGCCGCTCTCGACTGAGCCATCCACTCAAGGTCGGACGACCATTTAACAGGTACATAATCGTTTACTGTAAGCTTTCTGCTGTGATTTCTCGGGTCTGTCTCACCTTTAGCGCATGCGTTATAGCGGATCTGATTGATCTTTTTCAGGATATCAGCCTTAGGCGAATAGCTGAAATCACCCTCAAGAAGCACGAATTCATTTCCTGCAGCAGGCGCTGACACTTCTGCGCCCCTCACACCTGTATATGCATAGCTTTCGCCGGTGAAAACCAGCATGCCTGCCAGGATCACAAGTGCCAGACACGCTGCGAACAGCAATCCGTTAGTTTTCGCTTTACTCATGACTTCTCTCCTTTTTTCCGGTTTTTATATTATCTGAGTCCTGTCATAGCGCTGAACATCTCGTCTGCAGGGTCAATAACAGGGATGCTGCAGAGCTTATCGACTTCTTCTCTGAGATACGGAAAGTGCGTACATCCGAAAATCAGCGCTTCACATCCGCATGCTTCCACATATTTTATAAAGTGAGCAATTCCGCACTTCTCTACTATTTCTTCAGGCGGCAATCCTGTTTCTATGGCACTTACTATGGCCATATTGCCTGATCCTATGACATATATGTCAGGGTTGGTCTCCATCAGGGCCTTCTCAATATTATGAGAAGAAAGGTTGTTAGCAGCGATTACGCCGACCCTGCTGTATTTCTGCCCAAGACTCTTGTATATCTGAAGCGGGGTGTATACTTTCACGCCCTTTTCAGCAGCATAAGGTTCAAAGTCGAATGCCCCCGAAAGCGAGTTGCAGTAGATGAAGAAGTCTTCTATCCCGTCTTCAATGGCAGGGTCGAATATCTCATCCATCCTGCGCCTCTTGTTCTCATAATCTGAGTACTGGAATCTTACCTGCGCGTCGCAGTCCTCTGCCGCAGGCCTGTATATGGGCTTGCAGACAGGAGTACAGTATTCTGCGCTCCTCTTCTCGAGATAGTCTACGCCCATTTTCGTATCCACCGGCGTCCCGGCTATTACTACAGTTTTGATCATCCCGGTCCTCTCTTCCCGTCCATTTATCGAAAAGCATTGTGTAACTGTACTAATCAATGATCTTAACAGTTACGATAACAGGCTGGTCTTCCGGTGCAATGGTGCCGTTGTCATCGAGAGGCTTTGCGTCTGCAGCTATTTTGTCTGCTACATCCTGACCCTCTGTCACATGTCCGAAAGCGGCATACTGTCCGTCGAGGAAATCTGAATCCGCAACAGTAATGAAGAACTGTGAGCTCGCACTGTCAGGATCCTGCGCTCTTGCCATGGAAATGACTCCCTTTACATGAGAGATATTGTTTTCCACACCGTTCATGGCAAATTCTCCCTTGATATTCTTGTCTGATCCGCCCATTCCGGTGCCGAGCGGGTCTCCGCCCTGGATCATGAACCCGTCCATGATCCTGTGGAATGTCAGTCCGTCATAGAAACCGTTATTCGCCAGATCCATGAAGTTCTGCACAGTGATAGGTGCCGTGTCTCCGTCGAGCTCCAGTTTGATGGTACCGTAGTCTTTGATCTCGATCTCGGCATGATGGATCCCAATCGGTTCAGCTGCCGGCTCTGCTGCAGGCTCTTCAGTCTGCACTTCAGGTTCCGGTGCCGGCTCTTCTTCAGCGCTTCCGCCTCCGCATCCGGCAAAAGTCAAGACCATAGCTGCGATCAGCATCAGTATTCCCGTGATTCTTACTAATTTCTTCATTTCTTCTCTCCTGATTTATTTTTTTGATATTAAATTCTTTCTTATTTATATGCCTATTATATATGTCAGTATTTATTACTTCATTATTATTATAACTATGATCATTCCTTCAATATCAGGAACATTTCGCTATGCAGCTTCGTTGCACCATTCCTGCCATGCCTTTACGGTTTCCGGTCCGAGCTTTCCGTCCTCAGTGATCCCAAGGAACTTCTGCATCGCTCTTGTCGTCTCAGGGCCCCAGATCCCGTCTTCTTCTGCTCCGACTTTCTTCTGGATCGCCCTGACCGTATCCGGTCCGAGCAGGCCATCTTCCTCTTCAGACAAAGCTTTCTGTGTTGCCTGTGTTGTCAATGGACCCCACTTACCGTCTGCGGCAAGGTCAGTGCTTGCAGCTGCAGGCTCTGACACCTGTGCTTTACTGCCGTCAGCTTCTGTCTGCTCAGCATTATCCGCCGCGTTGGCATCTGCTGCGATAATGTGGATCCTTCCGGCTGCATCTGCATACTCTTCGCCAATGACACCTTTGAGCTTCTTTTCCAGATATTCACTCACAGCATCGTCCATAAGCATTCCGGTATCGATATTCGATGACGCACTTTTGAATCCATAGTACGTATCCCCTCCGTTAGCAAGGAAATCAATCGTGAGCACCTTGTATTTTGCATCTTTATCGAAAGGTTTGCCGTTGATATTGTTGATCGTGACTCTCTGTATGCTTGCAGGCCCGAAAAATGTCGATCCCGGAAAAGTTTCAGGCTGGGCATCATACGCCTTGGTCGTATCTATGGTGTAATCTATGCCTTCTACCTGCGGGAATCCCCCTATAGGTTCCGGGGTCGCGAATGTCGATGCTTCAAGAACATTAAGCAGTTCCTCTCCCGTTACTTCTATGATCGCGATAGAGTTGCCAAACGGCCACACTGTATTAAGATCTTTTTTCGATATGTCGCCCTTGTGGATCCATTCTCTGTTTCCCCCGCCGTTGAGCACTACCACAACGCTGTCAGGGTCTTCTTTCAGCTCATCGATATTCTCAAAAGCATACCATTTTAATGCATCTGTGGCAAAGTCTCCGAGATTGGTCTCACCGTCGCGGTTGCCGTTGGTAAAAGGAGCTACTGTAGACGCAGCATCAACGGCTCCGTTGAGCTCGACTTTTGATTCACCCAGCTTGTATGCGTAGGCACCGTCAACCTCAGCCATGATCACATGAGCTTCTTTGAGGACGTCTTCATTGACATAGGAATCTTCAGTCACAGGATAAAGCCCTCTGGTCTCGAATTTCTTAGTCGCTTCATCTATCACCGCAACACCGATATACTTGAATTTTGTTCCGGTCTGCATGATCGGCTCGCCGTTTTCGCCTTCATCCATTACAGTATGCGAGTGACCGTCAAGAATAAGATCTATACCTTCAGTATTTTTATAGAGGTCGTATGACATATACGGCTCGCTTTCAGGATCAACGCCGAGATGAGTAAGACTGACTATGACATCCGCTCCGTCAGCCTTAAGTTCATCGATGCACTGCTGCGCCTTCTGATAAAATGTTACCTTCGTCTTATCATCGTTGAATTCATACCCCTGCATGGACTTCGGGTTGCTTTTCGTCATGGTCTCAGGAGTGTCCATCCCGAAAAAGCCTACCCTGACGCCGCCGGATTCGATGATCGCAGTATCATCAAAGATGTCCTTACCGTCCGACTTAGCAAAAACATCAGCACATATGACCTTGAAACTGGCATCCTTCAAAATATTCAGCATATTTTCTGCAGTGTAGTCAAATTCATGATTACCGATCGTGGCGACATCATATCCCGCCTTGTTCATCATCCTGACTGCCGACTTGCCCTTGTAGAAATTCACATAAGGACCGCCCTGCATATAATCGCCGCTGTCAGCCATGATCACATGAGCTCCGCGTTTTTCGAGCTCATCTCTGAGCCCTGCAATATTTGCATAGCCCACTATGTTTCCATGAACATCGTTGGATTGCAGTATGACCGTTTTGCCCGTGTAATCATCAGCCAGCTCATACGGCTCCACCGTCTCTTCAGCAATTGCATATGCCGGAGTACTCATCATCACAGTTGAAATAAGCGCGAGCAGAAGTGCCATGAGCAAAGCCAGCCAATGTTTTATCCTGATCTCTGTTTTCATCTGACAATCCTCTTATTGATAGCATTCCCTTCAGAAATAACTTTTCCTTTCATTAATTATACGCTAAGACTCACAATTAACAAGCCAGACAAACAACAAGAATGCAAATGCGTAACAACAGGTCTGAGCGTGGAAATAGTATAGTTTTATATTAATTCCAACTAATACAGGAAATATCTCTACTATATGCTTGAAGTGAAACCTTAGGTGGATTATTATTCTAAAAGTTGAAGAGAGTTTCTTTCAGGCAAGGACTCAAAGTACAGATAAATTTTGGTGCGAGCTTGCTGGAGCTTTGCTCGTGATTGAATCATAGAATCAATAGCGCTAAAGCATTAATAAAAAGATGTAAAGAGTGCTTATAAGTATAGAAGCTCAAAAGTGGTTTTCTGTTAGCCATAGCATATTTATATTAGAGTTTATCTGTATTATCAGAACCAAATTTGTAAAACCGGAAAGGAAAATAAAATACATGAATGAGATACAATTTAAGGAACGTAAATTTAAGGGCAATAATATAATCTGGATCCTGTTCCTGATCATTGCTCTGTATGTGGTCGCCGCCTCTATTTTTCAGGAGAAATTCACGACTTTTCTTTTGACTCTCCGCGACTGGTCGTCGTCGATGTATTTCATTCTGGAATATTATACTGCAGTACTTGCGTCCATCATATTTCTGGCGGTCGTACTGCTTGTCATCAGGAAGAATCACTTCATCCTGAGATCATTCCTGCCTGCAGGCAGAAAGAAAGAAATACAGGTAAAAGTAATTGAAGACACTTATATCGCCCCGAATAACAATACAGTCAAGATGCTGCTGATCGGTCTCCTTCTCGGATTCCTGACCAATTTCACATGCATCCTGTGCGCACTGGCTCACGGAGACATCAAGCTTTATTTTGATTTCAGCGCCAACCAGATACCTGTACTGCTGTTCGCTCTCCTGTCGGTGTTCTTCCAGAGCACTTCAGAAGAGCTGTGGTGCAGAGGCTATTTATATGAGAGGCTCAATATCCACTATCCTCTCTGGGTAGCTGTTGTTGTCAACGGTGTGTTCTTCGGACTGCTGCACATATTCAATGACGGTGTAAGCCCGATGGCGATCATAGGCATCATCATCTGCGGTTTTTCTTATTCACTTGTCCGCTGGTACACAGGCAGCATCTGGATCTGCATGGGAATCCACACCATGTGGAATTTCACCCAGAATTTCCTGTTCGGTCTGCCTAACAGCGGTCTTGTTTCGGAAATGTCTGTATTCCACCTGGATGCGGCAACCGGTACAAGCAGCCTTATCTATGACTATGGCTTCGGAGTGGAAGCCGCTATCCCGGCTCTGCTTGTTGATGCCGCACTCGGGATCGGTGCACTGCTTCTCGCAAAAAGAGATGGTAGACTTGGTGAGCTTACCATGAGCTATGAGAAAAGAGCTGCAGCTCAGAAAACTGCTGCCATTGAAGATAACGCAGATGCAGGTCAGCCGGCTGCCGGCACTGAAGAGAATCAAGCCGCAGCTCAGCAGGCTGCTATAGCAGAAGATAATACGACCGCAGAATAAAATACTGCAGTCAATCAATAAGGAGCATTCAAAAGAGAATGAGCGATCGCGCAAAGGGCAATACCGCCCTGCTTCTGACAGCAATAGTATGGGGCTCGGGATTCGTTGCACAGCGTCTGGGCAATGAGATCCTGCCCCCGATGTCATTCAACTCGATCCGCCAGATAATGGCGGGTTTTGTTCTGTTGCCTGTATTGGCTGTGAGCCTGCGCTCCAGCGGATACCTCTCGCGTGAAAAGTCCTCAGCATCTCAGATCAGCTACAGGCGGCGCAAAGCTCTGATCGGCGGTCTCATCTGTGGTCTTTTCATGCTTACGGGCAGCATGCTCCAGCAGATAGGCCTCGTGACGCTTTCGGCAGGCAAGTCCGGATTTATTTCTTCTATATATATAGTATTCGTGCCGATCTTCAGCGTGATACTCGGCAACCATATTAAGCGCCGCTCGGTATTCTGTGTCGTTATGGCTATGGTAGGTTTTGGTGTGATGAGTCTGCAGGGAGGCCTCGGCTCAGTCACTGCCGGCGACTGGCTTACCCTTCTCTCCGCGGCATCATTTGCAGCCCAGATAGTAGCTGTGAACAACTTCCTTGACCGTAACAACGATATCCTGCTTTCCGTCATCCAGATGTTCTTCTGCGGGATAGTGGGCTTTGTTATTGCTTTTTTCGTCGAACATCCTCAGCTCGGTGCGGTCATAGAAGGTCTGCCGCTGCTGCTCTATATGACATTTTTCCCGACAGCAGCAGGATTCACGCTGCAGATCATTGGGCAGAAGTATACGGATTCATCTTCGGCGGCGCTTATCATGAGCCTTGAATCAGTTTTCGCTCTTATTTTCGGAATGCTTTTCCTGCACGAGATGATGAGCCTCAGGGAAGCTATAGGCGCTATGATCATATTCGCCGCCACCCTTATAGGACAGAGGGAATGAATCGCGGTATGCGTGAAGGCAAAAATGCGATCCCGCAGACGAGGACCAGCATTTTTGCCTATACGCACCCCGTGATTTTTCAATATTTTCCTTGACTTCCGGGCGCTTCGCGAATATACTGATTGGGCGTGTGCAAATGCGCATTTTTCGCCGTTTAGCCTCAATCGGCAAGCGGACGTGAGGCAGGCAGTTTTGCCGGCAGCTTCACAGCTAATAATTTATTACTAGTTATGCCGAAAGCGCTTTCTGAGGGCGGTCATGAGACCGACAGCAGAGATCTTAGTAGGCGGACCGAAAAAGTTTCAGGCTCACGATCAGCACGGACGCGGAGCAAGTGTTTTACGCAGCAGAGTACCTCGCTGTAATGAGCTGATATGAAATCAAGTAGGTAGAAAGGAAAACGAAATGAAGTCTTACATCGCTAAGCCATCAGATATCGACCGCAAGTGGTACGTTATCGATGCAGAAGGCAAGACTCTCGGAAAGCTCGCAGTTGAAGCAGCTATGATCCTGAGAGGAAAGAAGAAGCCGATCTACACTCCTCACATCGATACAGGTGACTACGTCATCGTTATCAACGCTGAGAAGGTAGCAGTAACAGGCAAGAAGGAAACTGACAAGGTCTATAAGAGACATTCCGGTTATCCGGGCGGACTCAAAGAGACTACTCTCGGTGAGATGAGAGCTAAGAAGCCTGAAGAGATCATCATCCACGCAGTAAGAGGAATGATGCCAAAGGGCAAGCTCGGACGTCAGATGTTCAAGAAGCTTAAGGTTTATGCAGGCCCTGAGCACCCACATGCAGCTCAGAAGCCGGAAGTATGGAATTTCTAGGAAAGGAGGATTAAGAAATGGCAAAGACTATGTATCAGGCAACAGGCAGAAGAAAGTCATCAGTAGCCAGAGTAAGACTTCTCCCTGGTGCTGGAAATATCATCATCAACAAGAGAGACATCGACACATACTTTGGCGAGAAGGATATCGTCAAGAATGAAGTCAAGAGACCTCTCGAGCTGACAGGAACCATGGGAAGCTTCGATGTTATCGCTTCCGTAAAGGGCGGCGGCTTCACAGGTCAGGCAGGCGCACTCAGACACGGTATCGCAAGAGCACTGTGCGAAGTTGACGCTGAGGCTTACAGACCAATGCTCAAGGCAGCAGGCTTCCTGACAAGAGACCCAAGAATGAAAGAGCGTAAAAAGCCAGGTCTCAAGAAGGCAAGAAGAGCAAGCCAGTTCTCCAAGAGATAATTGCAGAGCTGCAATTGCTTGCAGGCTTTCAACGACTCTCGATACAGAGACAGAAATACAGGGATGTTTTTCGGAAAACCGGGAAACATCTCTGTTTCTTTTTTTGGCGAATCATACCAGCTGCCCCATTCGACCGGGATGTACTAAAAACAGCAGCAGAGAATACATAATATTTTTATCCTGTGATTTACTTCACATTAATGAAATGGTATCTTGAATGTGTAGGTGACTGCGGAAAAATATCCCCGTCACATTTGGAACATATCTCAGCACGATCAGATGACATTTACCACCACTTAAGGGAGCGGGATAGATTATGAAGAGAAAATTGCTGATCCACGTCTTGATCATCGCATTATTGATCACCCTCTGCGGATGCGGTGAGGAAGTCGTTGAAGAAACGAATAAGGACGGTCTGCGCAAGACCACTGCAGGCCTGAATATAGAGGTAGATGAGTCTTCCGGCTCTATGAGCATAGAGCGGCCTAAGATCGGGAACACGCCTATGGGCGATAAAGATACATGGACTGTTTTCGTGTATCTGTGCGGCTCCGATCTTGAATCACGCATATTCTTCGGAGGAGGAATGGCTACCGATGACATAGAAGAGATGTGCAAGGCATCTGCCAGCGACAATGTGCGATTTGTGATCGAGACCGGCGGCTGCTCATTTTGGCATGATGACAATATAGACAGCGATGTTCTCGGCAGATTTGTTGTTGAAAACGGAAAGCTGAAATCCGCCGGCGAGGCCAAACAGGCTTCCATGGGAAAGACCTCCACATTGACCAAGTTTCTGAAGTGGGGCATCAAAAACTATCCTGCAGAAAAAATGGGCGTAGTATTCTGGGATCACGGCGGCGGCAGTCTGTCCGGTGTATGTTTTGACGAGCTTGAGGACGAAGATTCTCTCGGCCTTCGCGAGATCGATGCGGCATTTCTCAGCCTCATAGAAAGCGGAGAGCTGACAGACAAATTCGAGTTCATCGGTTTTGACGCATGCCTGATGGGCACAGTAGAAGCCGCGAATATCCTCGCTTCTTATTCTGACTATATGTACGGATCAGAAGAAAGTGAACCGGGCTCCGGATGGGATTACAAGGCGATAGGCAATTATCTGGCAAAGCATCCTGAAGCGGATGGCGCGGCTCTCGGCAAGGAGGTCTGTGACAGTTTCCAGAAACAGTGCGAAAAATCCGGCGACGGAAAGATCGTAACGATGTCGGTCATCGATCTGTCGAAAATGGATCCACTGCTCAAAAAATTCAATAGTTTCTCACAGCAGATATACCAGAAAAGCGAAGACAAAGACGTGCTCTCCGCTATGGTGCGCAATATCAATTCCGTTGACAATTTCGGCGGCAACAACAAGGCAGACGGTTATACCAACATGGTCGACCTCGGCGGAATCATTTCCTCATGCAAAAAATGGTCGGATAAAGCGGAGGCTGCAGGCAGCGCTCTGGATGAGACTGTTATATATAAAGTCTCCGGGGCGGATCATAAGAAAGCTACCGGACTGTCGACATACTACCCTCTGAGGATAGAGGGTTCAAAAGAGCTGAGCATATTCGAAAGCGTCTGCATCAG
This sequence comes from uncultured Eubacteriales bacterium, assembly GCA_902786855.1. GTDB lineage: Bacteria > Bacillota > Clostridia > Peptostreptococcales > Anaerovoracaceae > Crickella. The sequence continues at coordinate 24,872 of CADAEH010000006.1, forward strand.
TCCTTACTACATGTCATTCGTCGGACGTCAGGGCTACGGCAGTGTCCACGGCGGCAACACAGAAGATTATGACGACGAGGAATTTTACGACGGCGGGATCTGGGAATGGCTGAACAGCTTCCTGTTCGATGATGAGACCGGCGAATACGAATATGATGATGAGTACGAGGACGAAGGCGGTTTCTGGGATTTCTTCGATGACCATGAAGACGGGGCCGAAAGCGAGCTGATCACTTTCGAAGAGGAGCCCGGAATGAACTCTGCAGGAGAGTATTGCTTCACTCTTGATGATGAAGGCTACTGCAACACCTGCGATGTGATGGCACTTGTATATAACGAGCTGGAGGACGGCTCGTATATCGAACTGGGCGAGACTTATGATGTCAACGTTGACTGGGATACCGGATATGTCAGTGACAATTTTGACGGTTACTGGCTGTCGCTTCCTGACGGACAGAATCTGGCTACATATATAGTCGATGTGACGGACGACTATGTCATCTATACATCACCGATACTGCTCAACGGAGAAGAGATCAATCTGAGGATGCGGCAGTATTTCGATGACGGAAGCGTCAAAGTCGAAGGCGCGTGGGAAGGTATCGATGAATACGGAGCATCCGGCAGGGATATCGTAAAACTCAGGAAGGGCGATAAAATAACCCCGGTCTATTACTGTATCGATGAGGACGGTGAGGATCTCGATGAGTATGAGGGTGAAGCATACACAATCACATCAGAGAAGGGAAAGCCTAAGATCGACTACGATTATCTGTATGCAGGAGATTACTCATATGCATTCTGCATAACCGACATCTACGGCGATGAGTATGTCACAGATCTTGTAGGCTTCCACCTCTCGAAAAACGGAGAAGTCAGTTTCTATGAGGATTAAGTATTGACCGGTCTTCCGTGATCAAAGGCGATCCATCGCAGCATCTGATTCCGGCAAAAAAATGCATCAAAAAAGGAGTTCACATCGCGAACTCCTTTTTTTGTCAAAACGTTTTATTGAATCCAAGTGGGAATGAACGTATGTTAGATCGTAACGATCCAGTCTCCCATCTCATCAGGCAGTTTTCCTGTCTGCATTCCGTAGAGAGTGTCATACAGACGCTGGCTGACATCTCCGACGACTTCACCGTTGATCACGTGATCTTCGCCCTTGTAATTGAGCACACCTATAGGTGAGATGACGCAGGCCGTTCCTGTAGCCCATGCCTCCTTCAGTGTTCCGTTTTCGATTGCTTCGAACACTTCATCGAGCTCCAGACGGCGTTCTTCTACTTCGTATCCCCACTTGCGCAGCAGCTTGATGCAGCTGTCGCGTGTGACTCCCGGAAGGATGGATCCTGTCAGAGAAGGTGTGATGATTTTGTCTCCGATCATGAAGAATGCATTGGATGTGCCTACTTCTTCAACATAGCGGCGTTCCTTTGCATCGAGCCACAGCACTTCCTCGCATCCGAATTCATGAGCCTTGTATGAGGCGATCATTCCGCAGGCATAGTTGCCGGCGCACTTCGCAAAACCGGTGCCGCCTACAGCTGCGCGTATATACTCCTCTTCTACGAGGATGCGGCTTCCGTGGAGCTTTGTCTCATTGCCTGCATAGTAAGCGCCCACTGCACACAGAATGATGATGAACCAGTATTTCTTAGCCGGGAGGACAGAAAAGCTGACCTCAGGTGAAATAATGAACGGTCTTATATAGAGAGCTGTACCCGGATCTGTCGGAGTCCAGTCCTCGTCGACCTTTACTATTGCCTTGACAGCAGCGAGAAAGAGCTCCTCATCCATTGGAGGAATGCACATACGCTCATTGGTGCGGTTGAGACGCTTTGCATTCATGTCCGGGCGGAACAGATTCAGTTTTCCCTCCGGATTGCGGTATGCCTTGAGACCTTCAAACATCATCTGACCGTAATGCAGTGTCGTCGAACCCGGGTCCATGGAAATAGGTCCGTAAGGTATGATCCTGCCATCATGCCATCCCTGTCCCTCGTCATAGTCCATAATGAGCATATGGTCTGTAAAGTACTTGCCGAATCCCAGGCTGCTGCAGTCTGTCGGTTTCTGTTTTGGTGTTGTTGTTCTTGTTACCGGAAAATTATATTCCATCTCTTGTTCCTCCTACTCTTTTCCTTTCTATTGCTGCTGCCGTGAACCCTCTGAACAGAGGGTGCGGTCTGTCCGGCCGGCTCTTGAATTCCGGATGGAACTGCACGCCGACAAAAAACGGTTTATCCGTTATCTCAACTGTTTCCACGAGCTTTCCGTCAGGAGAGATCCCGCTGAGCGTGAGACCCGCTGCCTCAAACTGCTCTCTGTATGAGTTATTGAATTCATAGCGGTGACGGTGCCGCTCACTTATGCTGCAGGTCCCGTAGCATTGTGCGATCCTGGTATCACTGCGCAGCTCACATGGATATGCTCCGAGCCTCAGAGTACCACCCTTGTCAATATGTGCGCTCTGCCCGGGGATAAAATCTATGACCTTATTGCTGCACTGCTCATCGAACTCGCCTGAGTTCGCGTCTTTGAGTCCGAGAACATTTCTGGCGTATTCGATCACTGCTATCTGCATGCCCAGACACAGACCCAGATACGGGACATCATGTGTCCTTGCGTATCCGGCAGCGAGTATCATTCCTTCGATACCGCGGTCGCCGAAACCGCCCGGCACTATGATCCCATCGACATCTCCAAGTTCCGTCTCCAGGTTTCCCGGCTCCAGTCCTTCTGAATCAATCCACTTGATGTCAATGTTCGTACCGTGAGCGCTTCCTGCATGATGCAATGCTTCCAGAACTGAAAGGTATGCGTCGTGAAGACCTGTGTATTTCCCCACAAGGCCTATCCTTACACTGCCCTTGCAGCTTCTCGTTCTCTCTACCATTGCGGTCCACTCCTCCAGATCAGGAGGCGGTGCGTCTATGCCGAGCTCTCTGCAGACAATGCCTGATAGATCCGATTTTTCAAGCATGAGCGGGGCTTCGTACAGGCATGGCAAAGTGATGTTCTCTATAACGCAGTCAGGCCTGACATTGCAGAACAGCGCGATCTTCCTGAACACCTCTTCCTCAAGCGGCTCATCGCACCTGAGCACTATTATGCCGGGATTGACACCCATTCCCTGCAGCTCCTTTACCGAATGCTGTGTAGGTTTTGTCTTATGTTCATCCGATCCGCTCAGGAATGGCACCAGAGTAACATGTATAAACAGGCTGTTCTCGCGCCCGGCTTCAAGCGATATCTGCCTTGCAGCTTCTATGAAGGGCTGCGACTCTATGTCGCCGATCGTTCCGCCGATCTCTGTGATAACGACATCGGCATCCGTCCTTATGCCCACGCTGTACACGAATTCCTTGATCTCATTGGTGATATGAGGGATGACCTGCACGGTCGACCCCAGATATTCCCCTCTGCGCTCCTTGTTCAGCACATTCCAGTAAACTTTTCCCGTGGTAAGATTCGAGAACTTGTTCAGGTCTTCATCAATGAACCTCTCATAATGTCCGAGGTCGAGATCCGTTTCCGCGCCATCCTCTGTAACGAAAACTTCTCCATGCTGGAAGGGGCTCATCGTTCCGGGATCGACATTTATGTATGGGTCAAGCTTCTGTGCCGCGACCTTCAGACCGCGTGCTTTCAGCAGTCTTCCGAGGGAAGCTGCCGTGATCCCCTTGCCCAGACCGGATACGACGCCGCCCGTAACAAAAATGTACTTCGTATCCATAATGACCTCCTATACTCCGCTGGCACCATAGTTGGAAAGGACCCTTGCAGACGGATCGTTTACATCGCATCCTTCCCATTCTTTATTAGGCATCCAGAAATCCACTATCATCCTGGCCTGCCTTGGATAGTATTTCTCGAAGATGTCGCGGTACAGGAGTGATTCCTTGGTAAATGGTACCGCATAGTCATAGCGTCTGCACCCTGCCTCGAACTCTTCGTCAGTATAGACGGTCTCCGCATATTCCTTCAGATCATCTACCATCGAATGTCCCACAGCATCAGAAAAAGCTGCCTTTTCTCTCCAGAGGATCTCGTCAGGCAGGTAGTCTCCCTCGAATGCTTTTCTCAGCAGGTATTTCCCTTTACCATACCTGTTCATCTTCAGTTCAGGGTCGATCGACATGACATACTGTACAAAATCCAGATCTCCGAACGGCACCCTGCCCTCAAGGCTGTTTCCTGAAATGCATCTGTCTGCTCTCAGCACATCATACATGTGCAGCTCCCTCATGCGCTTACAGGATTCCTTCTGGAACTCCTCTGCAGACGGAGCAAAATCAGTGTACTTGTATCCGAAAAGTTCATCGGATATCTCTCCTGTCAGTATCACTCTCAGGTCTGTATTCTCATGGATCGCTTTGCACATCAGGTACATGCCCATCGATGCTCTGATCGTCGTAATATCATATGTGCCGAGCAGGTAGATCACTTCTTCGAGAGCATCAAGGACATCCTGCCTGGTCATGATCACCTCAGTATGATCACTGCCTATGTAGTCGGCAACGATCCTTGCATATTTCAGATCGATCGGGTCTATATCCATGCCAACTGAGAAAGTCTTTATCGGCTCACTGCTCTCTTTCGCGGCTATCGCACATACCAGTGAGGAGTCGAGTCCTCCTGACAGCAGGAATCCTACCCGGGCATCGGCTACCAGTCTCTTGCTCACACCTTTTATGAGCTTTTCCCTGATATTTCTGAAGATCTCATCCACATCGTCCGATATGTACCCATCGACTTCCGTGACATCACGGTAACGGATGAAGCCCCCGTTCTTCCAGTAGTGCCCGGGCGGAAACGGCATTATCCTGCCGGTGATACCAATAAGGCTCTTAGGCTCGCTGGCAAAAGCGATATTGCCCTCCTTATCGTAGCCATAATAAAGCGGTCTTATCCCGATCGGGTCCCTGGCTGCAATGTACTCTCCTGTGTTTTCGTTGTACAGAACACATACGAATTCCGCATCCAGCATTCTGAACATATCTGTACCGTATTCGAAGAACATCGGCAGCAGGATCTCGCAGTCGGAACCTGACCTGAAAGTATATCCCATAGACTCCAGCTCAGATTTGATCTTTTCAAAACCATAGATCTCTCCGTTACAGATCACCTTCCATCCGGCCATCTCAAACGGCTGCATGCCTTCCGGCGTAAGACCCATGATAGACAATCTGTGGAATCCCATTATTCCGTGTGTGTTTTGTATTATCCTTGTATCATCAGGACCTCTGTATTTTGTCTTCGCAAAAGCTTTCCCGAACTCTTCCGGAGTGACACAGTTTCCTGTAACAGCCATTATCGTGCACATTTTGTCCCTCCTTCTCTACTTTTCCCCGAACAGCAGCAATCCATAGTTCGGAAGCGGCCAATACTTTTTGGATGTCAGCTTTTCCGCGGCATCGCTGTCTTCTCTGAGTCTGCACATTTCCGGAAGCAGCTGATCACGAATGATCTCAGCATCACGGAAATAGTCCTCGCCGCTGAGGGAATCCAGAACACTTACCATTTTCTGAACATCAAAGTATATCCTGTCTGTTCTCGATGACAGTTCCCTGATTATTTCTTTTTCAAAGCTACACTCCAGATCAGGGATCGCACGCTTCTTCTCATTCATATTCGCTGACAGCTCTGCTGCATAGCCCTCAACAGCAGGGGCGATCCTCTTGATCGCCATGGATCGCATCGTCCTGGCTTCTATGCATATGGTCTTACAGTAGTTCTCAAGCATGATCTCACATCTTGACTCAAGCTCTGACCTGCTGAATACGCCCAGTCTTGTAAGCATCGCCACATTTTTATCGTCAAGAAGATGCGGCACACAGTCCGGAGTCGTCCTGTAGTTGGATAGTTTCCTCTTTTCCGCTTCTATAAGCCACTCATCTTCGTATCCGTTCCCGTTGAAGATGATCCTCTTATGGTCACGCACGGTCTCTCTTATCAGCCGGTATGCTGTCTCATTTGAGTCCTCTGCTCCTTCCAGTTTCTCTGCAAATGATTCCAGAGCATCCGCGACCGCACTGTTGAGTATCACATTAGGGAAGGCCAGACTGCTCATCGAGCCCGGCATCCTGAATTCGAACTTATTGCCCGTAAAGGCAAACGGAGATGTCCTGTTTCTGTCAGTGTTGTCTCTTCTGAATCCCGGCAGCACTCTGGTACCGAGCTCCATAAGCACCTTTCTGCTGTCTTCATAAGGTATGTCTTCCTCTATTGAGTGCAGGACGGCCGTCAGCTCATCACCGAGAAATATCGAAATGACTGCAGGCGGCGCCTCATGCGCACCGAGCCTGTGGTCATTACCCGCCGATGCGACCGATATCCTCAGGAGGTCCTGGAAATTGTCGACTGCTTTGATGACAGCGCACAGGAACAGCAGGAACTGCACATTGTCATGAGGTGTCTCTCCCGGCGCCAGGAGATTGTCTCCCCTGTCAGTCGAAAGAGACCAGTTATTATGCTTGCCGCTGCCGTTGACTCCGTCATAAGGTTTCTCATGCAGCAGCGCTGCGAATCCGTGCCTTTCAGCGACCTTTCTGATCATCTCCATCACGAGCTGGTTCTGATCTACCGTCACGTTTACCTTGGTATATATGCATGCAAGCTCATGCTGGGACGGCGCTACCTCATTGTGTTCCGTCTTGGCAAACACACCGAGCTTCCACAGCTCTTCATTCAGCTCTTCCATGAACTTCGCTATCTCAGGCTTGATGGCCCCGAAATAATGATCGTCGAGTTCCTGCCCCTTAGGCGGCATCACTCCGAACAGAGTCCTTCCTGTGAATCTAAGGTCAGGCCTTTTCTCATAGAGGTCGATCGGAACAAGGAAATATTCCTGTTCTGCTCCGGCTACCGCATGTACTCTCTTTACTGTTGTATTGCCCAGCAGTTTCAGCACTCTCAGTGCCTGATAGTTCAGCGCATCCATGGACCTCAGCAGCGATGTCTTCTCATCCATTGCTTCGCCGCTGTAGGAACAGAACGCGGTCGGTATGCACAGTGTCTTGTCTCTTATAAATGCAAAAGACGTAGGATCCCATGCCGTATATCCTCTGGCTTCAAAGGTCGCCCTCAGGCCGCCCGAAGGAAACGACGATGCATCAGGCTCACCCTTTATGAGCTCCTTCCCGGAGAAGTCCATGATGACTCCTCCGTCAGGAGACAGCTGTATGAAGCTGTCATGCTTTTCTGCCGTAACTCCGTTGAGCGGCTGGAACCAGTGTGTATAATGTGTAGCCCCGTTGGAAACGGCCCAGTCTTTCATGGCCTGCGCAACTGCATTGGCTATATTCTGATTCAGAGGTTCTCCCCGGTTGATCGTATTCCTCATTGAGCGATAGACGTCAGCCGACAGCATTGATCTCATCACTTTGTCATCAAATACCATCGATCCGAAATAATCAGATACTTTACTCATATCATGAACCTCCTTTCTTCTCATACCCTGCACATTGCTCTGATCGTGCAGCCTGAATTGAAAAACTTATTTCAACAATATCCCTGCCGGATTTATAAATGAAATACATATATCTTTTGTATTATCATATTTTCCGCATATCAAAAGAGAGCGCTGTCCGGCGCTCTCTGTCATTCATGATCTCCACGTTCACCTGATATTATCTGCAAAGACTTCTGCCTGCCTGTCGATATCCGATATCTCAAGTATGCTCATCGGATCATTCGCAGTTTCATTCATCACGAATCTCCCGGGCAGTATGAATCCCTTGTTGAAATTCAGCGCTCCGATGATCTGTTCCGATACGATGTCTCCTCCGCTGTAGCCGGATACAACAAGTGCATACATACGCTTTCTGCTGAAGTCATGTACCCGGAAAATCGATGTAAGTCTGTTGATGAACGCTGTGAGATTGGCATTCAGAGCATCGTTATAGTTCGGACATATCATAACGAGCACGTCACAGTTTATTATTGCCGGGTATACCTGCTCAGTCATGATCCCGCCGTAAAAGCATTTGCCGTTTTCCCCGAAATGGAAGCATTGCTCGTATCCACAGCCTCTGCATTCCTGCAGATTACCCTCTCTGAGCGAGATCTCGGTTATCTCTGCCCTGTCTTCGAGATTTTTCCTGACCTTATCCCACAGAAGAAGGGTGTTCGATGTCTTTCTTGAGCTGGCATGGACCGCAAGTATCTTAAGCTTGTCTCCCGCTGCAGCCGTATCAGAGAAGTCAAAGTCCATGACCCGGCGGACAAGGCTCTCCATCTGCATGGCATAGACAGTCTCGGGAGATTCTCCGGTGACGCCCGATAATACATGAAAGTTCCCGAGCGAACCGGTAGCCTCTACAAGCGGTCTTCCCGGAAGCGTGCAGCCTGCGGCATTGATGGTGAACGCCAGTCTCCTGGCGAGAGCTTTCGTGAAAAACTCCCCTTGCCCATCCACTACAATGCCGCCGGCAGCTCCCTCAAGGAAGTCCGGCCTTGCCCGGAAAAACTCTAGCAGCCTGTAATACTCCATGTTTACACCTGCTTCCGAAAGGCTGATCGCGAATATTATGCGCTTTCCTTTCAGCGCAATATGATCGAGCTCCGACGCCTTTTCAACAAGCGTGATCTCTACCCCTTCGCCGGCGAGAGTTTCAAGGATGCCCTCCAGGATGTTTTCCATCCTGCGGTTCCATTCCTGAAGCTCGCAGATCGGCCGTATTACAGTAATACTCCTTTTTTCTTTCTCAGTCCCGATCGTCATCTTTTTAAAAGATCTTCCTTATCAAAAGATCCGTCCGCCCTGCATACAGACCTTTTGTCCCCGTCTATCTTATCCTGCACAGATTCCTGTAAGACTCGAGTATTCTCTCATACAGACTGTCCGGGAGAGGTACGTCCTCATATTCAAACCCTTCTGCAGTCAGTCTGTTCTTTACGCCCATAAAGGCTCCTTCTGTCCGGCTGCCCATGTATACCGATCCGTAGTGCCACTCTCCCCTTAAAGTAAGCAGTATCGATACAGCAGCTGAAGATATCGCAGGCGCGATGTACGGCTTGAAGCCCAGTTCACGCACCTTCAGGTTGGCATTTTTCGCAAGTTCGGTCAGATGCAGTGAAGCATTCTCGTCATAGTGCTCTATGCTGTTGGCTATGACAAGGTCCTGACCGTGCGGACCGAATGCTCTTCCCTCTGAGGCATACAATGTTTCGGCAGCATCAGATGATCTTTCGGCATAATACAGAGCTCTCATGTTCATCACTCCGAGTCCGTACCCCTGGATCTGCCATGGTTCCAGTCCTGCCTCATCGAGGAATGCTGCAGCCAGATTATCCACAGGATCACTGACCACCGCTACCATCCCCTTGTATGCGGCTTTCTTCGCAAGGTCAGCATAATGTTTTATTATTTCCCTGTTCGCCTCAAGCTGTACCATCCGGACATCGATCTTTTCGCCGCCGTCATCTGCTGAAACAGGAGGCACGCCTCTGCTGGCGCAGAATATGAGCAGATCACAGTCAAAAAGAGTGTCCTCATCAAGAATGCGTACCGGAGGCAGATCATGTGTGCCGAATGGATAACCGATCTGATTGATCTCCATCTCAAGACGCTCAAGGTTCTCAGGGCGTATATCCAGGATCCCGATCTCAGAAACAACGTCACTGCCCAGCAGCCTGAGACCTATGAGCATCGTTGTCCCTACATCTCCGAGCGCAAGTATGTTCACTCTGTTTTTTCCATTCAGGATAACCGGGCATCCTCCCGCTCCTGTCACTTCCTCTATTCCATTATCCCGAGGCAGCTCGTGCAGATATCTCATGTGTTACTTTCTCCTGTCAATTCTCATGATACTTGCCGAAAAGGAACATCCTCTTCAGCCTGCGTATCTCATTATCTATATACACTGACGGCGCGATCCGGTCATTGTAATCGATCCCTTCTCCGAGAAGCGGCCTTCTGGGATTGGTGAGCACAGCCGGAAGTCTTTTCATCGTGAGTTTCTTTCCAAAAGTTATCTGGTATTCCTGCTCAAGCACCCTCATGATATCCGCCGTGTTTTCAAGGCATGTCAGCGAATATCTGTAAATGTTTTCCGGCTTTCCTTCTCCGATGAAGCTCAGTCCCGTGTATGGCAGGATCAGATTTACGGATTCCTGCCTGCGCGTCTGACCGTTCTGCCATTTCCCTTCTGCATCCTTCGGTGGATCGATGCTGTCGCCTCCTATGAAGGGATAACAGTCTCTCTCGTTGAGCCACATGCTGATGGAAGGCAGGAAGTACGCGCATTGTGTATCTATGCCTGCCAGACTCATCCTGTCTCTGGCATTTCCCGTCAGCAGTCCTACTATCACTCTTTTGATCTCGACACCATGTTTCTGGAGGACAGACGCGACTTTTTCCATCCTCTGCCCGGAATGCAGCAGGTCGTCTATCAGCATGACAGGCCTGCAGAATGAATGGATAGTCTCTGCCTGCTCGTCGAGAGACAGGTAGTTTACGATCTCTCTTACATCAAAACTCTTAAGGTCATTCGACAGATACTTTTCCGTCCTGAGAGCTTTCGTTACAGTGTTTGGCACTACAATATCCGAAAGAGCTTTGCTGAACGGGACTGCAAGGTAAGGACCTCTCCGCCTGAGCGGATCCGCCGCAGTCGTGACCCCATTGGTCTGTGTGGCAAGGTCTATGATTCTGCTGTAAACAGCACTGGTGTTATACGACAGCAACAGTCTGCCGGGATATATCTCACGCAGGACCTTGAGCAACTGATAATGTGCACTGTCGAAAGCTTTCTGGACACGCTCGTTCTTGCTCAGCGGCGCCTTGATGACTGTATCAGCATCGCGGAAGAGAACTATAGGGTTTCTCATATCCACAGCGTAGACCGGGCGCTCCGGATCATCAGATATATTGATAAAGCCCTGACGCTCCAGTATTCTCTCAGCAAGAGGATCCGCTGCCTTTCCGCAAACAGGATGGAACACTGCGTACGAATAATCTCTTGCCGCAAGCAGCGACAGCAGTTCCGTAAGCAGTATCTGCCTGATATACGACACGTTTTCACCGCCGCTGACATACAGAGCTCCTATGACTGCGATCTCACCTCCGCAGTGGCTCCTTATGTATGATGCTATCCGGATATCTCCGAACTCTTCAATGAGGTCGCTGGTCCTTATCCTTTTTGCTCCTGCAGCAGCAGACAGCCTGAGTTCAGGCGTCTTGATGATCACCTTCCTGATGTCTTTTCTGGAAAGGTACTCAGTCAGTGTATCGTTTATCCCCTCTGTTTCACCGAGTTCTCTGATGAAATACTCTTCATCTGTTCCGCTGGTATCGTCTCCCGGCTCATACGTATAGATATTGAGTTCCCTTGCCTGCAGCTCATGCTTGTAGGCCGGCTGCCTCAGATACAGGTCATTGTCATAGATGTAATTCTGTGCTGCAGCATCGATAAGGTCTGATATATCCCTGCCAAGGTCGACGTTCTCACGGATCCTGGTGGAACTTATATCCTCATAGAACTTATCAAGGTTCAGCCTGATGACTTTGCCGCTGATCGGGAATATCTCGCCGTCGGCATCGAGTTTCCTGGCTTCGCGGGCGAAAACTATGTGATTGAATGTGTGTATGGAATCCGGCTCAGGTTTTTTTCTGTATGCAGAAGCATTGAGCACTACATCAGAACCGACTGCTATATACAGTTCCTGTCCTGTGAAAAGGTCTTTCAGTTTTCTCAGGTCAGCTGTATTCGCTATGTTGACCGGAATATCGTCAGGGAACAGATACAGTCCCTCTTCATCAGCGACCGACATCTGCAGGATCTTCTTCCTCAGCATATGCGGCAGTGTCTTTTTGGACCATGAGAACTCATCTATCGCAAGATAGACATCGAAGCCCATATCTCTGATCGTTGTCGCGATAGCTTTGTGCCCAAGGCTGAACGGGTCGAATGTGCCTGGGAAGAAAACTGCAGGCTTCTCTGGTGCGAAATCCGGCATTCCTATCTCTGTCCTGAATGCCGTGATATATCTGTACACATGATTGAGTGCAGCCGCATTATTATAGAAGTCGATCTCATCTGAATCCGCGGCTTCCGGCATCAGCGTAAGCAAGCGCTTGAAACAATGTGAAGCTATCGTCCTTTTCTCTTCGACAGAAAGGATCTTGCTTGCGAAGATATGCTCCCCGATCGCCCTGACAGCCTCTCTCGATATTTCTGCCCTGTAATACGCGGCACCCTTGATGAGCAGACCCAGCATGTGGTTCATCCGCTCTGTATCCCCGGTCCCGAAATGTTCAAGCGTGACCGCGATCGTGTTGATCGCAGCTTCAGCTGAACGGTCATTGCCCGAATCTATCATCTTTCCGAGCTCATATATGACCTCATCAAACTCATTCAGATCGAGATGAAGGAGAACAAGCCCAAGGTAGTCCGGTATAAGGCCGGAAAACTGGTAGTCGCTGAGTTCGAGGCCGTTATGCAGCTCTATCATCAGCTCATTGACCTGATCCTTTGCCATTCCGCCTATGATGTCCAGAAGGCAATTCCCCGCGGCCCTTCTCACCGTTACGGTTTCACTGACCTTGATCAGATTGGAAAAGTGAGTGGCTATCTGCATCAGCATGTTTTTGTCATGGCTTCTTTCTGCTTCCTGTTTCAGTATAGCGATGTTTGCCATTTTCATATTCCATGTTACATGCAGTTTGAGGTCATCAAGAAACATCGATGATCTCTGCTCATCGGTAAGCTGACCGTCTCCAAGGCCCAGCAGCTCTCTTCTGCGCTTATCTCTTTCATCAGACGTGATGAAGCCATAATGCTCAAGGACTTCAAGAGTTATCAGGTCGACACTGACGCTGTGTTTTCCCATCACCGCATCTGTAAAGGCTGCCAGAACAGATCTGAAACTTTCAGTACAGAAGGCAGCATCCATCCTGAGAGCCGTTATCATCAGAACAATGATCTTTTCCTCGACCTCAGCATGAGAGCCCCCGGGAACATGTGTCTCATTCAGGTAGTAGTCCGGCTCATAGTATTCCTGCAGGATATCGTAGTATCTGTGGCGGCATGACGGTCTGCAGTTCTCTGTTACAGAGCGTACGAAGAAATCCGTACTTGCCGTGATCCACTTTCTGTGGATATCCGTGTATTTCCGGTCAGGCTCAAGGAACAATGCGATATACTCTCTGAACATCGACAGATTGCTCACGTTATCATCAGGTGCAGGAACATCCTGCGGGAGTTCCTTCTTATATTCCTCGCGGTATTTTGCAACAATATATCCCATGACCAGGGCAGTCTGCTCCCTGATATCGCTCTCGTGATGTCCGAGCATGTCATACAGGAATTTCAGAACGGCCGATTTCTGACTGTCGGTCATATATGCCGAATACTCTTTGAAAATACTTATATAAGTCCGTATGTTTTTCCAGTTGGTCTCGCTCCTTGCCGACTCGATCAGGCTCGCGAACTGCCTTTCGTTTCCGAACCTGTTCATGACACGGATATTGTGATCTATCGCCCGGAACTTGATCTGTTCCGTCACGTTCCTGCGGTCGAGCAGGACCAGTTCCCGGTGCAATGGTTTTACCGGCAGTGGGCAGTCCTCAGGATAGCTGTCCCCAAGGTCATCGATCTCAGTGTGTACCCCATGCTCGATCATATAGTCTTCGAAGTCTTTCAGTTTTTTGTATACCCTGATGTATCTGAGCCTTTTCGCTTCATCAACATTGTCGAGCTTGCTGAGGATAACGTCGAAAGCCTGAGCAAGGCTGTAGAAGTGGATGATCTCCTCTCCGTTCTCTCTGGTGCTCTTTGTCCTGAAATCCGCGTAGATCAATATAAGGGATTCTGCTGACAGATCTTCAAGCTCAAGATCCCATGTAGAGTGATTGGCGGCCGTGTGCGCGATCTGCCCGAGGCCCAGCCGTCTCAGGCAGTAGTCTGTGTAATAATAATGAAGATAAGGGACCCGCCTCTCTTCATGCTCTCTGCAGCCGTATTTCCCTATATCGTGAGAAGCTGCAGCTGCTGATACAAGACCGAGGTCGACCGGAACACCTGACGCATAGAGCTGCTTTGCAACATACATCGCAACATAATGGACTCCGCCTATGTGTCCCACTGTATTGAACGGAGTTATATCAGCGCCGATGCGCATGAACTCATACACATGCATTTCGCGTATCAGTTCCTTCATTCTCAGATATTCCGGGATGAACCCGTTTTCAGTTATCTCCTGTCCGGAAAGCAGGCAAAAGTCCCTCTTCGGATCAAAACTGCAGTGCATCCTCTCGTATTCATATGCATGACGCATGAAATCCAGGAGACTGTTCCTTCCGGTCCTGAAAGTTTCTTCGTCTGAAGGTCCCGGGATATGAGGAAACAGCTGATTTCTCAGATACATATATGTATGCATCAGCCAGCCGTCCTGCGGTGCTGCTGATCCGCTCAGAGTTTTTCCTCCCGCTTTTTCCAGCCACAAATCAAGGATCTGATCCGCGCGCAGCCTTACTCCTCTTTCCGCTTCTTCCTGAAGTATCTCTATATCAGTCATCTACCCTATCCTCATACTGTTCACGCTGCACTATTCCTGCACCTGTCCGGACACCATGTCCCTGACATAATCTATGAATTTTTCCTCTATCGTCGGCAACGGATGTCCTTTCAGCCAGACGAACAGGTACTCCATTTTCTTGTCTTCTCCTGCTATTTCCTTGAATACCAGAGAGTCATTAGGGATGTACGCTGTTCTCGGATATATGCTTATCCCTACCATTCTGCCTGCGAGCGCAGCAGCATCAAGGTAGCTGTCCATCTCGCATACTATCCGCGGCTCCGCATCAGCATTTCGGAACCATTTATAGATAGTATCGATCAGTGCTCTTCTGCTTGGCACGATGAGTTTTTCACCTGCCAGTTCAGAAATATCTATGCTGTCTCCCTCCCTGGCCGCCAGAGGATGCGCGCTGTTCATCAGCGCGGCTATCTTCTCTTCACCGACATGAAAACTATGGAGCAGTGAGTTGTCACACGGGGATGTTATAACTGCAAGACTTATGAGTCCGCTTCTCAATTTTTCAAGCAGATCATCGGTGCTGCCGTCCAGGATCCTGAACCGTATATTCGGGTACAGGTCAAGAAAACCGGCAAACCACTCTGCTGCTATATCCGGAGCCATTCCTTCGACAAGACCAATGGAAATAGTCCCCCGCATGCCTTCTCCCATAGAGTGGATCTCTGACTGAGTCTTTTCCGCAAGGCTCAATATCTCCTTGGCCCTCCTGTAAAGCATCTGCCCGGATTCTGTCAGCTTGAGTCTCCTCTTTCCCCTGATGAAAAGCTCAGTATCGAGCTCCTCTTCAAGCCCCTTGATCTGTGCGCTGAGCGGAGGCTGACTCATGTGGAGTTTTTCCGCAGCTCTTGTTATATTCAGCTCTTCGGCCACTGTTATAAAATATCTCAAAGTTCTCAGGTCCATCTCCCGACCCCCCGTTTCAGATGTATTCCGGATCAAAATCATATAGGAATTGTATAAAAAGAAGCAGCCTTACAACAAGACTGCCCGTAATACATATAACATTAGCGTTATCATACGTAAAAAATATGATAAGTGCTACCGCATTTCTTTTACCTTATTTTCTATCTCCTGCAGCTCTTCCGGCGTAAGCTCGGTGAGATGCTCCATCTTGTCGAGGAAGAGTTTCAGAGTCTCCTCTTCTCTTCTGTGTACGACTTCAAGATAGTAGCTGACGACTGTACCTGAGAACATCGCAACTATAACGATCTCATATATAGTTGTTATTACCGTGAGAAGTCTGCCGATAAAGGTGACTGCAACGATGTCCCCGAAACCGATCGAGGTCGAAGCCACGAACATATACCAGAGTGCATCGCCCAGTCTCGTGATGCCCGGTTCTGTGATCAGCACGAGAAATGACGCCAGCGCATACCAGGCAACGAATCCATACAGCACCTTATCGAAGTTTATCCTTTTTATCACTTTCCAGAGAAGTCTCAGTTTCTTCACCTCGTCACCCGCTTTCCTGTGCGTTTATTTTCGTACCACTATTCGCTTTCTGTTTCCACAGGCACATTCACTTCGCTCTTAGCTTCGAGCATCCTGCGGTGCTCCTCTTCCGCGCGCTTCAGCGCCTCCTCCAGACCGCTCAGAGCCTGAAACGGTGCAAACTGTTTTGCGCGCTGCTCTCTGGGCATCTTAGTCTTAGGTTTCTTTCCCATCTTTATTTCTCCCCGGATCATTCAACCGCCTGTGATGCAAAAGGACTCCATGGCATCCTGATCGATATTATTGTTCACCGCCTGAGCCTCAAGTCACCGGCATCGTGTCCTGTCACTATTCTCTATGACCGCCTATCTGGTGGTTTCGTTCGAGTGTGGTCGCGGCTTCTTCGAGATCCATGCCCCTGAACATGGCATTTTTACCGTATTTCTTCCTGATCGAGTTCACTGTTTCCTGCAGGGCGGCATCTCGCTTAAGCCTTGCCTGCGTCTCGGCTATCGGATCTTCAAAGCCTTCTTTTCTCTGCTGTCCTGCTGTTTTGCCTTCCTCTTCTGCTTCCATATCGGCGAGGTCAAACAGGGTCATCTGCCTTTCTTCACTTTTCGGCTTGATGTCGTTGAAGTTTACAAAGATCCGCCTCACCGGGTAGTCCGGGATCGCTATCTTCCTGTAGAGATCCGCAACAGCGGGTATGATGACCGAAGAAGCGTCTGTAAGGATACTGAATGAGACTGAACCGTGCGTCATCGGTACTTTCATCGCATTGGAGTAGCCGACACCTATGGACACGTTCCTGGTGAGCATGCCTTCATCGGTCATCTCGTGGCAGAGAAGCTCGGTCATCTCTTTGACTATGAGCTCACCCTCTTCATTACTGTAATCGCGCATCAGCACCTGTCCGCGGCTGAGGGAATGGCTCTTGTTCTTATAGCCTTTAATATCCGATATCTTCGTCGGCTCGATGCCGTAAGCGTGGTCGATCAGAAGCTCGGCATCGATACCGAATATCCGGTACATGAGGTCTTCGTCTGCCTCTGCGATGCCACGCATCGTGGTGATCCCGATCTTCGACAGCCTTTTTGCGGTGCCTGATCCGATCCTCCAGAAGTCGGTCAGCGGCTTGTGATCCCACAGAAGTTCCCTGTATGTCTCTTCATCAAGCACGCCTATGAAGTCCGGCGCGTGTTTTGCCAGTATGTCGAGCGCTATCTTGCACAGATACATGTTGGAGCCAACACCGGCTGTCGCCCTGACACCGATCCTGCGGTATACTTCGCCCATCAGAAGTTCCGCCATCTGTTTTGGACTCAGCGAGTATCTCTTCAGATAGCGGGTGACATCGATGAAGACTTCGTCTATCGAATAGACATGCATATCCTCAGGAGCTATATAGTCGAGGTAGACCTTGTAGATCTCTGCAGCGTAATCTATGTACAGCTGCATCCTCGGCGTCGCCATAATGTATTCAAAGCTCTTCGGTATCTCGAAGACTCTCGCCCTGCTGCTGACCCCGCGCGCGCGAAGAGACGGCGAGACCGCAAGACAGATGGTCTTGTCGCTCCTCGTCGGATCAGCCACAACGAGATCAGTCGTCATCGGATCGAGTCCGCGCTCGACGCATTCGACAGAAGCATAGAATGACTTGAGATCTATGCAGAGAAAAACGTCGCCGTATTCACCATTGATGCATTTGAGATCTTCCATTATCGATCCGCAGTGTTTATCAAATGTTTATCAGTATAGTCAAATAACCACCGGATGAGGCGTTGTCTGTATCTGTACTTTACAGAAAGCTTTTCCTGTATTCACCCGGGGTCATGCCCTGTGTCTCTGTAAAATTCTTGGTAAAGTAGCTCTGCGAGCAGAATGCGAGGCGGTCTGCGATCGCGGCTGATGTCATGTCTGTCTCCCGGAGGAGGCGCTTTGCCTCAAGCATTCTTTCTTTCAGTATAAACTCGCTTATCGTGATGCCCAGCTCTTCCTTGAAAATAGCGGAAGCGTATGTCCTGCTGACATTGACATGATCTGCTATATCAGCGAGTTCTATCTTTTCATGCAGGTGGTCTTCGATATATGATACCATCCGCGCAAGTCTCGGGGACTTCTTCTTTTCCTTGAGTACGTACTTCATCTTGACTGCATAGTTATAGGCCATGCCGTGGACAAGGTCATACAGATCAGGCAGAGCAGCAGCATTGTCGAATTCCTTGATGAACTCATCTCTTATATCATATGCGACCATATCGAGCAGGCCCGCCTGGATCGCGACCAGGCACATTTCCGATGCAGCGCATACGGACTCATAGTACATCTTGTTCATCGCTTCACTGTATGAATTGCACCTGTTGTAAAGCGCGGTAGGATACTCGTAGTTTTCCTGTGAAAGAGTCGTGATGCGGTCTGCATCGCCTGCAGCGATAGCATCAAAGTATTTCTTCTTGCGGAGGAACGGCAGATAGATCTGATTTCTCCTGGTCCTGCTCAGGATCATGTTGGCACTCTTTTTATTACTCATTATCGTAAACCTCGTGTTAATAGCGGTTTTTTATGTTTTGTAAGCATTTTCGTAATTTTATTATAATATTTATAACAAAATTATAACATATTGCGATTCTTTTTTATACAATAACTTTACAAATGTGTTAACTATGCAGGCTGTCAGTTCACTCGAAAGAGTAGTTGTGCGGTTACACATGAAGAGCTCTCCAGTCTACGGGGAGAGTTCAAAAACTCGATATGAGATAGTGCTTTGAAGAAACGGCGGTGCACAGGTCGATTGGGGTCGGCGTGTTCAGGGTCGTTTTTTCATTGCGAAAAACGGCGGCTGAGCATCGCCCTGCCGCCGGTATTCAGTGCTTTCCTTTATATCTCGGTTCGCGCTTCATGATCAGAAATTTAGTGAGTTTTATGAGGACTATCACAAGGATAATAACCGCAGCGCCTGCCTCCAGATATTTTATGTTATCTATGATAGCTTTCTTGATCATTTCCGGATAGCTGAGTTCGCCTTCGTAATCATCTTCTTCCACTATGCCCATGGATTCTGAATGAGCATCGGCACCATAATCATCATCGTCTGCGAAAACTGCTGCCTGAGCGAACATCGTTAATATAAGCGCGAATATGAATGTGA
The DNA here is from genome assembly GCA_902786855.1 of uncultured Eubacteriales bacterium. GTDB lineage: Bacteria > Bacillota > Clostridia > Peptostreptococcales > Anaerovoracaceae > Crickella. The sequence goes on from CADAEH010000006.1 coordinate 43,995, forward strand.
TGACAAAGACTCTTTTTTTCATGATCTGCTGTCCTTATTGTACACTGTTGAGATATTTCTGAAGTGCCTTCATTGAGGACTTACCGAATTTTCCGTTAGCTTTTACGCCAAGCCTCTTCTGGAGCGCCTTGGAAGTACCTTTGCCCCAGACTCCGTCAGCCTTTATTCCCAGCCATTTCTGAAGTGCCATAACAGTCGGATCCTTCCTGGCCTTTTTCACTTTCTTTACTGACTTGAAAGACTTGCAGTATTTATACTGGCTCTTTTTGACCGTGATCTTGCCTGTCTGCTTTACTCCGAGATATGCCTGCAGAGCTTTTACAGTACCCTTTCCGCCGATCCCGTCAACTTTCATGGCATTTGCCTTAGCAGCAGTGCCTGCGGTACTGACGTAAGCGCCTCTGTTTGCTTTGCAGATGTAATTGGCACCGGTGTTATTGATCGCGCTGCCGTTCACCGTGATATCCGCTGTTCCCTTAAGTGTGGAACCGCTGTATACTCCGACCATCATGCCGGTAGCCACCACTGTTTTCTTGTCGACCTTCTTCCCGTAAGCATCTATGATCGCAAGAGAATGGGAATCCTTTTTTGCCTTGAGTTTTCCGAGCATGTCTCCGGCCTTGGTCCCGGCAGGAACATTCCTGACAAAAGAGCCGTATGAATTGCTGCCGATGCTGTACTTACCGCCGTTGGTATTGGCTATACCGGCTGAAGACAGTCCTATGTGACCGATAAAACCGCTTCCTATCGTGACAGGTACAAGTGCATATCCGCCGTACTTCCCTATGCCCTTGACATAAGCGTATGCAGCAGCGCCCTTGTTGATATTGTTGATGCCGCCGACTACGTAGTCTGTTCCCTCCTTGAGGAGCGTGCTTCCGGCATAGATCTCAAGTGTCGGCCTTACCGGGTTGCCTGTGTAGTTGAGATTGGTATTGCCGTAGATAGTTGTGATCGGCGAGCCATTGGCCTTCCTGTTCAGATACCAGAAATCCGCGTCTGTAGAACCTATCTTATTGGTGGAGTAATACAGGATGCCATTGACATGAGCCGTACTTGTGTACTGCCACTTGGTGTAATTGCACGGTGACTGGTTCATGTTGTAGTACTGCGCACACCAGAGATCGATGTCCGGTGCAAGACCAACTCCGTTGTTAAGATAGCTCTTGAAGAAATTAGTGTTAGCATAAACTCCAGGATCATATCCGTTTGCTCTGACAACATTGGCGAATGCATTGACGGCCTCGATGGCTTTTGCTTTTGTCAGGCCGTAAAGTCTGCCCTTGTTCTTGCCGCTTGACCTGCCTGCGAACTCATAGTCCATGTAGAGTGGGAGCTCGAGATCCTTAGGTCCGATGCCGAGAGCTTTGAGACGGTTTATCGCATACTGCGCTTCCTTCTCAGCTTCTGCTGCGTTCTTGGCCTGTGAGAAAACATAGACGCCTCTCATGACTCCGGCAGCACGGGCTTTCGTGAAGTGTGTAGCGAACTTGCTGTCAACGTTAAGGGATCCGTTTCCGTATGTTGTGTATGTGACTCTCATGATGGCGTAGTCACACTGATTCCTCTTGGCTTTATTCCAGTCACTCGACATGGACTGGAAGTATGAAACGTCGACACCGTGGACTATCAGATTGCCGTCAAATCTTCCGTTGTGCTGATATGAAGATTTTGTATTGGCAAATGGAGATTTAGAGCTGGATACAGCAAACGCCGGATCTGCAGCTCCTGCAAGACCTGTTACAAGACAGACTGTCAGAACCAGCACTATCATATGTACGGATAATTTTGAAACTTTCTTCGATATGCTCATTGCGTATCCTCTCTTTTCCACTATCAGAATGTTGCGACCTCAGGATTGCAGGATTCGCATCTTTCCAGTTTCCTGATATACAGGACCGGTCCCTTTTCCTGATACGCTTCTGCGTACTCCACTCTGACCTTTGCAGTGATCTCCACCCAATCGCCTACTCTCAGTTTTTCATGGCCTGAGTAGTAGGCCAGAAGTCCTGCGAACTGTATGTCTGCTTCGCAGCATGTCATTACGTGTCTTCCGAATGCGAACTGCCCTTCAGGGAGCTCCTCGGAGAGCGCTACGCGGCCTTTTATCACAAAAGTCTTGCCGTCGTAGTCATCTTCGTTCTCATTTATATCTCTGTACCACTCAGCATACCATTCGTCTTCGATCTTGATCCTGGACTGGCTCATATCGTATGGCAGAGGATCCTGGATGTCGTCAGGCTCGATGTCATCAGGTCCGTATTCGTATACGATGAGATTGCGCCTGTTGGCTATCCTTACCTCTTTGTGGAACGGCATTTTGTCGAAGCCCTTCTCGCACCGGTTGAATACGACCATATCTGCAGTCTGCATCTTGTTGAAACAGAGCTGTCGCATATTGCGGTTATACATCATGAAGGTCCCGGCATCGAAGAGTGCCATTTCCTGCTGGATGAGCCAGTTCCTTGGCATCGCCATGAAGAGTTTCTGGTTCTCCCACATGCCGTTGTATTCCACGACTACCCTGTCATAACCACCTTTTGCCGCGATCGCCCGGAGGTTGGCCTCATTCAGTTCCTCCTCAGATCTGATATGCTCGACTCTGACTCCCGGGCCGACAAACTTCTCCGGCTCGTAAGCGATCTCGCCTCTCTCACATATAAGGAGAAGTGTCCTTCCGTCATCACCGAACTCGTGGTTTTCGAGAGTTTCTTTTATGAAAGTCGTTTTACCGGATCCGAGGAAGCCGGTAAAAAGATATACGGGTTTATCGTTCATTAGTAATTACACTTTCTGATTGCCTGATCACTATGCTAATTTAAACAGCTTGTTGATCTTATCTTTCTTGAGGCTGGTGCCGATAACTACTATCATCCCTGTAGCCTCTGCCGCAGTCTCTCTGATCTCGCCCTCACCAGGCACGTAGTCGAATTCGAGCCATCCGCCATCGGCATTCTCTACGATGCCCTTTGCTCTGAGTACTTCGCCGCACTCATCAAGGCTGTCGATGATCTCTTCGAGCTCTGCCTTTGAATACTTGTTGCTTGTATGTGTTCCGACCTCATCAAATACTTCATCAGCATCATGTCCATGGTGGTGATGATGATGGTGGTGGTGATGGTGTTCATGCTCGTCGTCATCGTGATCGTGATCATGGTGGTGATGATGCTCATGCTCGTCATCATCGTCGTCGTGATCGTGATCATGGTGGTGATGATGCTCGTGCTCTTCGTCATCGTCATCATGATGATGGTGGTGGTGATGATGCTCGTGCTCGTCATCATCATCGTGATCATGGTGATGGTGATGACCGCATCCGCAGCTGTCATCGTCACACTCATGCTCATGCCCATGTGCGGCAAGCTCTTCGTAAGCCTCTTCTCTGAGCTTATCGAGCTCTGCATTCAGCGTCTTCTTCGACTCCATCACCTCGAGGATCTTCGCTCCGCTGAGCTGATCCCAGTCGGTAGTAACTATCGTCGCTTCAGGATTGAGCTCTCTTATGGACTTAGCTATCCTGTCGAGCTCCTCCCCGCTCATACCCTGCTGGTGTGAAAGGAAGATGGAGCTTGCGTGCTCGACCTGGTTGCGGTAGAACTCACCGAAGTTCTCCATATACATATCGTATCTCTTAGCGTCAACGACTGTTGTGAATCCATTGAGTTGTATTTTGTCATTCTTAAGATCCTGGACGGCGATGATGACATCTGACAGTTTTCCGACTCCGGAAGGCTCGATCAGTATCCTGTCAGGATCGTACTTCTCTATTACCTCATTCAGTGCCTTGCCGAAATCCCCTACCAGTGTGCAGCATATGCAGCCGGCCACCATCTCATTGATCTTGATGCCTGATTCCCTCAGGAATCCTGTATCGACTCCGATCTCGCCGAACTCATTCTCGATGAGGACGATGTTCTTGTTCTCATAGCCCTCTGAGATCAGCTTCTTGATGAGAGTTGTTTTGCCTGCTCCGAGAAATCCGGAGAAAATATCGACTTTTGTCATGTCGCTTTGCCTCTTTTCTGTAGATATAGATATATTAGTGTATGGTACATGTTGCACTATAACACCACAGCGGTTTTGAGTAAAGCATCCTTTACAATTATTCAGCAATAAACCAGATAACCGGCAATCAATCGTATATGCAAGACATACGGCAGTTATCATCAGCTCAATCATATTCGCTGCGGTAACAGCAGTGTTTCATCTTCTCCTTCGATATGACCACAAACAGATTGCGATAGTTTACTTGGCAAATTATAATATTCATATAGTTTTTTATATTAAGCTTTTGCTGATATAAATTAAAAAAAGTCGTTTTCTAATAAAGTAAAGCTTTTGCTATCAGGAGGAAATCATGGAGAAAGGAAACCCCTTCAAATCCAGACTGACTACTTTGTTTGTAGCGTTCGCTTTTGTCATCATCGGGACTCTTGCGTTGACATTAATGTACACGGAAGCAGCTTTCGCAGCCGGGGATGACGCAACGAACTATGATTATGATGCCGTTGCCTCAGCGGCTGAACTGGAGACCATGCCCGGTGTTTACAGGGTCCGGGTTGACATGAACAGCGGAGCTGATCCGCAAACCATCGGCATCCCAACCGTTGCTAAACAGAATCTGGTCAATGCGGCGACCAAAGAAATGCCTGCGATCATCATGGGTGCAGCGGTGAACTATGAAGTAAGGACCGGCGCGATCGACTTCACACCGATCGACGGTGCCGAGCTTGTTGCTCCTTACAGTTATTTCCGTTATAAATATATGGAAAAAGAAGAAAAGGATCCTGACGGCACTACAAGAACGATCAGAACGCTCACAGGATTTGACGGATCCTATTACATCGTTCGTGTAGATATCAGCCAGATCATAGCTGATGCGCAGGCGAAGGCCGAGGCTGCAGGCACCACCCTTGACGGTAAATATCTTCATGTAAGACAGGAAAATAACAAGGCACTGCTGGTGGCTACGGGTATGGAAAACAATGCATATGTATGGGCAGATACCAGTCAGACCAACAACAAGGGTGGCTGCAAAGCGGCGGCTTACCCTCTTGCAAACAATGCTGAAGCAATGCTGGATACAACCGGCAGTGATAATCAGACGCCTTATCTGGATGTGATCCTCATGTCCTCCGCAAAGAACGTTGCAGGCGCTGACGCCGGCGGAGAAGCTGCACCAGTCTCCAACGTGGATCTTACTTTCTACGTGGACGACACTTTTGACTATAAGCCTTGGCTGCATGCACTTGATCCTAACAACATGCCGACCTTCCCTTATACAATACAGGATGATGAAGGTAACGATGTTTCTTTCGAGACTGAAGCAGATTACAATCAGGCTCTGACGACTAAGTTCTTCAACGAAGAAAATGCAATATCCGAGAACAGCGCTTCCAAGTATCGTCTCATGGGCGAAGATCTGGAGATCGATGTAGGTATTGATCTCAATGATTCCTCATCCGGAGATGGCGCAGAATCCGGTATCAAATGGATAGAAGAAAACATGGACTTCTGGTCCATGGAAAAGGCAATTGCCAATGATAATTACGACAACCACACTATTATCATGATCTGTGAGGTCCCTGTGCTGAATGCATTATCCATTACGGGGACAAATGAACGCTCAGTCATTCTGGATGTTAACAGTTTTGATATTCAGATCGCCAACAACGTGGAAGAGGGGAAAGCAGGACTGACGATCGGAAATAATGCGTCTCTGCGAATCAAAGACAGGTCCAATACCGCCGGCGCTGAACTGGCTATCGGAAACAACGCCACCATGATCATCGAAAGCGGCGGTACCATGATCATCGACAAGACCTGCACAACAGAAGCAGAGTTTGACGCCGCATCCACAGTGGATCCTTCCACAGACCCTGCGACCTATATGAGCGGCGAGATCACGATCAAGGACGGCGGAAAGCTTGTCAATTACGGCGTGATCAACATCGAAGGTACAGAAGGTAAGCCTCTCGATCCGAGCCAGGTGGATCCAATCATCAGAGACAAGCAATGTGCGGATATTCTGGTAGAATACGGTGGATTGCTGGATAACTATGGCTGTCTCTCACTGAAAGGTACTCTTCATCTTCTCGGACAACTGAATAACTATGGCAGATTTGATGACATTCTGAGAGCCTACGACCCGGACAAGAATCTCATCGATTATCACCGTGGGATCCAGGTGACATGGAAGGATGATGTCACACAGGAAGGCGTAGTGCCTGGTATCCTGAATGTGGGTATCGATTCAGAAGGCAAAATAGAAAACAGAGCTGTTCTTAACAACTATGGTGATATCGTTCTGGTACCGGGAACCTTCAACCTGTACGGAACATTAAACAATGAAAAGCATCCTGATGAAACAGTTGATTATGCGGGACATCTGTACTTATGCATTGTAGATGAGGCTATAATCCCGATTGTCGACCCTAACGATCCGACTGTAGTAGAGAAGCGTATAAAAGTTGATCCTCCTAAAGAGAGCGTATTCAATCAGGCTAACGGCATCGTCAACAATAACGGTGTGATAGACAGTGCCAGAGTCGAGCTTCTCCACAATGGAATCCTCGGAAATCTGATCCCGTCCGAGCAGGAAATAACCAACGCAACACAGGCGATCGCCGATGCACAGACTGCAGTAACCGAAGCGCAGGCTGCAATGGATGCATTGCTCGCACAGGACAATCCTTCCAAAGAAGAGATCCAGGCAGCTTACGATAAAGTCGTAAAAGCGCAGAATGCTCTGGTAGAGGCAAAGCAGCGGCTTTCAACAGCAGAAAAGGCGAAAGCACAGGCACAGCTCGCAGAGCTTGAAGGAAAGGTCTCTGAACTGACAAGCGAACTTGCCGAAGTATCGGTAGTCGACATCTCCAACTACGCAGCAACATTGGAAAAGACATCCTATGCGTATACCGGAAGCGAGATCAGACCTGCTGTGACAGTTTCCGGTCTGACAGCAGAGGATTATACAGTAACGTATTCAAACAATAAAGAGGTCGGCACAGGAACAGTTACCATTGAAGGAAAAGAGGACAGGAACTTCAAGGGCAAGATCGTGGTAACTTTCCAGATTACCAAGAAATCTAATCCTTCAAAAGCTGCTGACCCTGCAGCACCGGGTACTGTTCACGTAGTTGCAGGAAATTCTGTACAGATCATCACCCCTGCATCCGGCAGCGCTTCAGGCACAGTAGCTTTCGTAAAAGGCAACAACAAAAAGACTGTCTCAGTTCCTGCTACTGTAACCATTAATGGCAAAAATTACGATGTCGTCAAGATCAATGCCGGTGCTTTCAAAGGATCTAAGACAACGAAGCTGATCGTCAGATCCAAGAAGCTTACTAAAGCCAGCGTCAAAGGATCCCTCAAGGGTTCAAAGATCAAGACCGTTCAGGTCAAGGTCGGAAAGAAAAAGGAGAATAAAAAATACGTCAAGAAGTATAAGAAGATCTTCACCAAAAAGAACGCCGGTAAAAAGGTAAAAGTAAAGCGTTGATCCGATCGTTGATCAAGAGAACATCAAAGGCATACAAGTTAAAAGATGAGGTGACCCCCAAAAGTCTAACTTTTGGGGGTCATTTCAGTCCCGGTCCTTACATATTTCCACTTTCAGCGGTTAAATGCAGGTACTGTTATTTATTCACACGCATGAAGTGGGCATATGATTTGTTCTTAGCGCTGTAGAGGCCCTTGGCCTGGGAGTATGGAATCTCACCATCCCAGAAAGCATCCATGATCTTAAGGCTGGAATGTCCTCCAACACCGATCGCCAGATTCGTATAGGTCGCCGGATAAGTAATTTTGACAGTTGCCTTATTCTTCTTCGTATACCAGATATAACCTGCCTTACTCTTCTTCGTAGTTTTTTTCAGAAATTTCCATTGTGACTCCACTGTTACATTCTTATCATTCGCTACTTCCAGATTTTGTCCGGTCTGATAGTCGACAACAGCGTAATAAAAATCTCCTCCGAAAGAGCCGTATGTGTCGAGTCTCGTGAGCATTTTCTTCATCTGTTTTTTATTCGGATTGATTTTTCTATTGAATGTCAGTGTGAAAGTACATTCTTTAAAACCCGGCTGGGCAGAATTTTTGACCTTGAAATTAGTCATTTTGACTGTGTGCTGCTTCACTCCCAGACCAGCCCACTTTGTCTTGAATTTCAGGGTTTTATTGTTCTTCAGATCCCACTTCACATTGGCCTTCTTGAGATCCGGCTGAGTATCCGCATTTACAGGCAGAGCAAATGCGAAGCTCGTCAGAAGCATCACCATTGCGAGTACCACAGCAAGTCTTTTAGTAATCTTTTGAATCATAACATCTTTCCTCCTAAATCATTAATGCAAAAGCATCGTCTTAAGTTAATCTTATCATACTTTTTTGCTGCTAATACCCACTGCGTCAAAAAATGCAGACGCAGACATAATTCCCGGTCGAGCAAACTCAGCGACAGGCCCTTGATTCTTTGTCATATTTCGGATTCATCCGCGATCTTTTTCCGGCTCCTTCTGTCCTCTATCCATGCCGGTGCAAGGATCGAAATAAGTATGAGCAATGCTCCGAAGATCATGCTCCCCGTCATTCTCTCATGAAGGAATATCACGCCAAGCGCTGCTGCGGTAAGGGGGTTGAACACTGCCAAGATCCCCGCCCTTTCCGGCGTCGTGTATTTCTGGCCAAAAGGCTGTATCGTGAATCCTACGCAGCTGCATATGATCGCGAGCGCCAGGATCGCTCCCCACTCCTGATTGCTTTGCGGCAGCCTGATCTCTTCAAAGATGAATGCTCCGATGTATGCAAAGATCGCTATGAAGAGTAACTGATAGATCGCTACAGCCATCAGGTCGTCATTCTTCGCCGCCTTGTCAGTAACGATCACTGACAGGGAGTACCACACCGTGCCTCCGAGGACCAGCAACTCACCTGTGGTAAATCCGAGACGGTCCCCTTTGAGCGTCAGGAAACCTACCCCTACGAGAGTTGCTATAGCTGAGACCGCAGTCACCTTATCGGGCAGCTTTCTCTTGAGGATACAGGAGATCGCAGGGACTATCACTACGACAGAGCCTTCGAGAAATGCCGTTACGGACGAAGGCGTCGTCTGAAGGCCGTATAGCTCGAATACCATGGCAAGAAAGAAGAATACACCTATAAGCGCACAATGCCAGAGAGTCTTAATGTCTGCCTTGCCCAGGCTCTTTCTGAAGAGAAACGCTATAATAACAAAAGCGATGGTGAACCTGAGACCGATCGTAAGGAAAGGCCCCATGCTCCTCATCGCGATTTTACCGAACAGAAGGGAGCTTGCCCTCAGTGCAAGAGCAAGCCCTACGAGGAATTCTCCCTTCCTTTCGTTCATTTTGAATCTTTCGTCAAAATCCATCCAATACCCCGAAATGATCCTAAGTTATCAGGTCGGTCCATCGCCGTTCCTTCGGTTATCCAACGAGAACTGTGCCGTCTTCCTGTATGATGATATCCATGCCGTCCTTTACGTAATCAAGGAACTCATCTCCGAGCGAGTCCACTACAGGCATCCTGACATCATCGAGCCACACATCTGCGAGGATCGCGCCTGCTGCAGCGAGTGAATCGATAGGCTTTGAAAACAGCATGCATGCCGGCTGTCTTCCCATCGAGCAGGCGCAGTACAGCACGAGGCCGCCTGTCGTCGAACCTATCGTCTGAGGCAGGCAAAGCGCTTTGCCGACCATCTTCTTGCCATAGAGATCAGGATTGTTCTGGTCACCGCAGGTCGCTTCCTTGTCACCAAACTGCAGTGCCTTCTGGAATGAGGCAAGTGTATTGAGCCCCTGATGGGATACAAGCGCCTCAGCAGCTATCCTGCCCGGTACTACTGTTCTTCCCTTAAAAGACTTCATTTTACCAGCCTCCTTTCTTCCTGAACACCGGATCGCTTTTGGATCTCGCATCTTTCATCTTTTCCTTGATGCCGCGGGCAGTACCCTCGATGATCTTTTTAGCCGGTTCTGATGCGAGGATCTTTTTGACCGGCTCAGCTGCGGCTTTCTTCACGCTTTTTCCTCCGCCGTTTCCCGGAGCTGTGATCTGCTCGAGGATCTCGTCATCTGTGTAGTAACGCGCCGAAGTGTATGTTCTCAGCTTGTTGCTCGATGTGATGACCGGCATCTTTTCGCTGAGAGGATTGTTCATGTACATCAGAGGGCAGATATATGAAGTGATGACTCCGGTAGCCCTGAGCCTGTCGGCATACGGTGTACGCTCAAAAGCTTCGAGTACATCAGGCGCTGCAGTGAAGACAGTCGGGATCGATACTTTCTCAGCGCCGCTTTTCTTAAGGCCCTCTTCGACTTTATCTGTCCAGTCTTTGAGCTGCTGCAGGCTCATGTGCGGGCAGCCCATGAAGCACAGTTTTGGCTGTGCATCTTTATCTTTCCAGATGATCGGATATTCTCTGTATACTCTCTCGAGCTCAGCATCATCTATCACATATGTCTTAGCATCTGGCTTTATCAGAGCTTCGCCTTCCTTTACAGCCTCCGGGGTCAGTCCGTCGATATGATACAGTCCTACCGCACCGTTCGATGCTGTTGCAGCACCGAAATCTTTGAGATATGTGCATGCCTCGTCATCGAGCTCATTACCGAGCCACTTGTCCAGGCCTTTGACATAAGGGACATCTTCCATGACCTTCATGCCGATCGCAGAGCCGAGGAGCTGAGCCTCAGGCTTTTTGGTCGTATTCACTTCGATGATCCAGTCTGCCTTGCGGCCCTCATCAGTGAGGAGACCGAATTTTGGCACATAGCCGATGACCGAACCCATCAGGTCAATGATGCCCGAGTTGCGGTTGCATCTTGCTCCGAGTACCGAGTTGGCGTAAACGACAGCCGATGACTCTGACCAGCTCAACACCTCGCCGAATCCCGGCTTGTTGCCTACTTCGTCCATGTAGCAAGTGCAGGTGAATGCGTTGTCTGACAGCAGGCCGAGGTCGCGAAGCTGCGCTTCGTAATCCTTCTGGCGGCTGTACATGAATACTTTGAATACCACGTCCTGCGCAAAACTGCTCGGAACATTCTTGTCGAGCGGTTTAGGGTCGACCGAGAATTTCTGCCCGGACGGAGCGCCCGCTTCGAGCAGCTTGTCCATCAGCTCATACACAGGACCGAGTGCCTTGAGTCCGAATGATGTCACGAGGTGATTATACTTGCTGCTGATCGGCACCATCTCGGTAGCACCGAAAAGCTCGCCGTATCTAACCAGTGACTCCATGACCTTGGCAAGGGTCTCACCCTTAGAGCCGTCCAGGATCGCGCGCTGTTCATCAGTAAGTTTCATTTTGTATTCCAATGATTCCATCCCCCTTTCTCAAGTAATGATGTATCTGTTCTGTTCTCTGCTTTATCCGCCAGGCAGACCCGCCGGAGGCAAAACAGTTTACCTATGACATCCGTTTGTTGATAACAGTATATCATAATACGTGTCTGTGATTAATGTGCTCCGTCCACTAAGACGGAAAAAATACCGCAATATCAGAGCAGGATGCAGTCCTGATTTACGGGAGCAGAACTGCGCTTGAAATGGCGTAAGAAAAAAGCACTTCCAGGATGCATTGTCATGCATTTCTGATCAGTGCTTTCTTTGTTTCTGTTCAGTTCAGATAAAATGTCTTCCTATACTACTATGTTGCCCGGTACGGTTTTGTAATCTCCCAGACTGTACGGAGAGAAGACGCCCTGGTCTGTAACGACTCCGGCTACCAGTTCAGGCGGGGTGATATCGAATGCAGGATAGTAGCCTTTCACCTCGCGGTTGGCTGTTTCGGTGCCCATGGCCTGCAGGACCTCAGAAGGATCTCTCATCTCGATCCTGACCGTATCGACGGTCGGATGGCCCTGGTCAGGCGCGCCTGAAACATAATACGGAATACCATGATACTTTGCTGCAATAGCGATCTGATATGTCCCGACTTTGTTTACGACATGCCCGTCGCAGCAGATCACATCCGCAGCTGAGGTAAACATATCTATCCCTTCATTCTTCATGACAAAAGCAGGCATATTGTCAGTTATGACTGTAACATCAAACCCCATGTCGTGTATCACTGTGGCAGTGAGCCTCGAGCCCTGGAAAAACGGTCTCGTCTCAGGGCAGAAGAACTTCACATCCTTGCCCATCGCTCTCGCCTCTCTCAGCATCATACCGACGATCGTTTCTGCAAAGCACTGTGTCATGACAGCTCCGTGCTGCGGGAAAAGCTCCGCAAGGTACTTTCCGGTCTGTCCGATGCGGGCATAGCGTTCGCTGTTCTGCTGGATCGCATGCTCTTTTACCGCCCCGGAAACATCGCGCATCCCTCCTGCGAGCGCAGCAGCGGCGACGTCTACACACGATGCTGTGATCAGCTCCATGCGCTTTACTGTTGTAGGTCTGGCATGTGAAATGGTATAGGCTGCCTGCTTCAGATAATCTATCTGCTCTTCTTCTGACCTGCCTCTGCATTCATATGCCGCCTGAGCCATGCCCATAGCAGCAGCCACATACGGACCCGCGCTCTGTGTCACCATGCCCTTTATCGCCTTAGCCACCTCGCGGTGATCTGAGCATGTGACGAACCTGACCTCAACCGGGTATATGCGGCGGTCGAGTATCCTGACCTTGCCGTCTTCATACCAGGCTATGTTCTCAAGCTGCAGCATCCATGCGAGATCTCTGTCCTGTCTTTCCATCTCAGGTCCTTTCTTTTATTCTGCGGTATTGTTCGCAGCGGCTTCTTCAGCTGCCTTTCGCTTTGCTTCTTCTTCCTCCTCGAGGACGCGGTATGCGACCTTACCGACGAGGGTCTTAGGCAGCTCAGCGCGGAATTCTATATCGTAAGGCATCGCATACTTGGCGATGTGCTTCCTTGCGTATGCCATCAGCTCTTCCTTGAGGGACTCATCAGCCGTGACTCCGTTCTTAGGCATCACGAACATCTTGACCTTTTCCATCTTATAGTCGTCAGGCACTCCGATCGCGCAGCTCATCTGGACCTTTTCATGAGCGTCAAAGACGTTCTCAAGCTGTGCCGGATAAATATTGTAGCCTGACGAGATGATCATTCTCTTGGCTCTGCCCTTGAAGTAGATGAAGCCCTCTTCATCCATGGTACCAAGGTCGCCTGTATATACCCACTTGAGTCCGTCCGCATGCTCACGGATGGTCTCGGCAGTCTCGACCGGCATGTCGAGGTAGCCCTGCATCACCGAAGGCCCTGCGAGCAGGATCTCACCTTCCTCGCCATACGGGAGTTCTTCAGCCGTGCCCGGTTTTACTATCTTATAGTATGTGTCAGGGAACGGGATCCCTATGCTGCCTTCCTTGTGCATCTGAGGAGGCGTGAGGCATGATGCTGTAACACACTCCGTTGTCCCGTAGCCCTCACGGACCTGGATTATGGCCTTGTGATCATAGAGGAAAGCGTCGAACTTCTTTTTGAGCTCCACCGAGAGGGAGTCTCCGCCTGAGAACACGCCCTTGAGCGATGAGAGATCCGCTCCGTTCATTGAAGGAAGTCTCAGAAGTGCCTCGAAGAGAGTCGGTACTCCTGCGATGAAGTTGCATCTGTATTTTGTGATAAGCTTCGCGTAGCTCTTAGGAGTGAACCTAGGTACGAGGACGCAGCGCCCTCCGCCGGCAAGCATCGTGTGGATGCATACACCCAGTCCGAATCCGTGGAAGATCGGCATAGCTGCCAGCATCTTGTCGCCTACCCTATAGATAGGATTGGCAGTTATGACCTGCTTGGCCAGAGCATTGAAGTTTAAGTTGGTAAGGACGATTCCCTTGGTGACGCCTGTAGTGCCGCCTGAATAAAGGATCGCAGCCGGGTCATCAGGTTTTCTCTTCACTCTGTACTCATATCCGCAGTGTCTGCCGAGACTCATGAAGTCAGGCCACTGGAAGACAGGCGCGTCTTTTGGGATCTTCTGTATCTTGCGGCCTTCTGTCAGCATGTAACCCATTCTGATCGGTCTCGTCAGCTCATCCCTGATGCGGGCGATGATGACGTTCTGGATCCTGGTGTTCTTACGAATCGCTTCGATCTTGTGATAGAACTGGTCGAGAGTCACTACCATGACAGAGTTCGACATGTTGAGATAGTTCTCTATCTCTTTCTCTGCGCTGAGCGGATGCACCATATTTGCGACTGCTCCGACCAGGTTGATCGCATAGAGCATATAGATCGCCTGCGGGCAGTTAGGCATCGCGATCGTGACCCTGTCATTCTCGCGTATTCCAAGTATCCTCAGAGACTTGGCGCACAGATTGATCTGATCGATCATATATTTATATGTGATATGTTTGCCCATGAAATCCATGGCGATCATCAGAGGGTGCTTCTTCGCAGTCTCCTCGACCTTTTCATACATGGTGCCGTTGAAGTATTCAGTGGTCAGCGGCAGATCGCCTCTGCTTTTGTCCCATGGGATCTTAACGTTCTCAGGTACAGGGAAAACTATGTTTCCTTCGTCATTGAGTGTCCATTTATAAGCCATTTGTTTTATTCCTTTATTACTATTTTTTTCAATCTTTCAGCTCGTGAATTATCCGGAGCCGCATCTTATTGATTGTATCATTATACTTCTTTCAATTCCAGCAAATTGGGCCAAAACAGCATCGTTATCTGGCTGAAGATGCTTAATTGCGGGTATGTCAATGTCCTCCACCCTATTCTGTCGGCAGCGGCTTATGTGTTATCATACAGAAGATGGAGGTGGGACACAGATGACAGACTGTAAACTGCTTGCAAGACAGCTGGAAGCCCTTATTGAAGATACTGAATGGGACATCAGTATTATGGCAAACGCTTCTGCCCTCATATGGGATGCACTTGAAGATATAAACTGGGCAGGTTTTTATATCATGAGAAACGGACACCTGGAGCTCGGACCATTTCAGGGAAAGGTCGCCTGTGTCAGGATCGGGATCGGAAAAGGCGTGTGCGGTACCGCTGTTCTGGAGGACAAAACTCAGCTCGTTCCTGATGTGCATGAGTTTCCCGGTCACATAGCCTGCGACTCTGCCAGCAATTCAGAGATCGTGATCCCTATTCATTCAGGTGAAAGCATTTACGGGGTGCTGGACATAGACAGTCCGCTCAAAGGCAGATTCACAGAAGATGACAGCGATGGACTGGATGCACTTGTAAAAGTCATAGAAAATCGGCTGTAATTTGTTTTTCTTCACCAAATGTTCAGAATCGAATGCTGCTAATCCGGCTAATTATCTGAACATTTAGTGTATAATTTTATGTTGTACACTTTTAAATGCAGCTAGCTGAGGAATACTATCACGATCAGATTCCATGCTTGAATTAAAAAACATCTCAAAGGAATACAAGACCGGCGCTGAAGTGGTGCACGCTCTGAGGAACGTGGACCTTGCTTTCCGTGAGAGCGAATTCGTTTCTATCCTCGGTCCTTCCGGCTGCGGAAAGACCACCATGTTAAATATTCTCGGCGGTCTCGATCAGTACACAGACGGAGATCTGATCATCAACGGCGTCAGTACCAAGCAATATAAAGACTCTGACTGGGATGCCTACAGAAATAACACGATCGGATTCGTATTCCAGAGCTACAATCTGATCTCTCACCAGACTGTTCTTTCCAATGTCGAGCTTGCCCTGACACTGTCGGGCATTTCCGCGGCAGAGAGAAAGCAGCGCGCAATCACAGCTCTGGAACAGGTCGGGCTGGGCGATCAGATCAACAAAAAACCGGCTCAGATGTCAGGCGGCCAGGTGCAGCGTGTAGCCATCGCCAGAGCGCTGATCAACGACCCGGATATAATCCTTGCAGATGAACCTACCGGTGCCCTTGACTCTGAGACCAGTGTCCAGATCATGGCTATCCTCAAGGACATCTCCCGGAAAAAGCTGGTCATAATGGTCACTCACAATCCTGAACTTGCTGAGGAGTATTCGACAAGGATAGTAAAGCTTTCAGACGGTCGTGTCATCAGTGATTCAGACCCTTATGTTCCCGGGGCTGCAGAGCCTGTTTCGGGAGAGAACGGCGTAGTCCCTTTACCGGCCATGGTATCAGAGCCTGTGGGGAGGGATGTGTCTCCATCTGCGGGTACAAAGGGGCGCGTACAGCGACGCCGCAACCGCTCGATGTCCATGCTCACAGCCAACCGGCTTTCACTCAACAACCTGATGACCAAAAAAGCCAGGACACTGCTGACCGCTTTTGCCGGCAGCATAGGCATCATCGGCATCGCACTGATACTTTCGGTGTCCAACGGTTTCCAGAAATATATCGATAAACTCGAAGAGGACACCCTCTCGTCATATCCTCTCCAGATACAGTCGGAGACGGCGGATATGACTTCGATGATCACCGCGTTTGCAGCCAATGCACAGGATACCGAGGGCGAGGATTCCGGCGGCCGTGTGCATGAGCAGCAGGTCATGACAGATATGCTCGCAAGCATCGGATCCAACGACCTGGCTTCTTTCAAAGAACATCTGGATTCCCACATGGATGAAATCAGTGGCTGGTTCAATGATTATTCATACAATTACGGCATCTCACCGAGCATATACTCCACCAATATGAAGTACGGTGTTCTTAGGGTAAGTCCGGGTTCTATCATGCAGTCATATATGAACAGCTTCCAGACTGCCTACATACAATATGCCAACACTGACGTATTCTTCCAGATGATGAATAATGAAAAGCTGCTCAAGTCCCAGTTCAAAGTGCTGGCAGGAAAATGGCCTGAAAAGTACGATGAGCTGCTTCTGGTGCTCGACAGCGAAGATCAGCTCAATGACTATATAGTATATACACTGGGACTGAGAGATCCTCAGGAACTCAAGGACATGATCAGCGAGGTCATGAAGGGCAATCAGGTCGAAAACAACAATGAGCAGCTCGAGTGGACATATGATGATTTTATCGGTATGGAATTCGCTCTCGTCAACAGGTGTGATACTTACCGGCGCAATTCTTCATACAATGTATGGGAAGATATGTCCGATGACGATGACTTTATGAAAGGTCTCATCAGAGATGCCGAGAGGCTGCATATATCGGGCATCGTCTGCGCAAAGGACAGATCCGGTGCTTCAGCTATGAGCAGCGGTATCGGCTATCTGCCTTCACTCACGCAGCATATGATAGACTATGCGGCGGAGTCGGATATTGTACGTATCCAGAAAGCCAACAAGGGTGCCGATGTTTTCTCCGGCAAGAGTTTCGAGTCTATCCGCAACAAAACCGATGAAGGTCTCGGTTTTGAAGACATGATCAGCATCGACAAGGACAAGCTCAAAAAGGCTCTCGGCGGAAATATTGATCCAAAGGCAATTGAAAAGGCCATCAAAAAGACCGGCAACGAAGAGATGGAGGCCCTTGCGGACGCCGATTCTGCAGAAAAGATAGAGTCCGATGTAAATATCGCTCTCACCAAGGGATGCAACGGCATGATCAATTACTTAGTAGATCAGTTCAAAAAGGATCCTGCCAATTTCAAGATCGACGATGACATGGTCACGAAAGCTCTTGCAGCCAATGTGGACACAGGAAACCATGCTCAGCTGGTCAATAAGCTGCTTGGCGGATATGGTGAAGTGCTCAAAGCTTCGGGCGATCAGATAACCGGTGCGATAGCAGCGGCGACAGATCCGGCCGCGATAGCAGCGGCACAGGAAGCTGCACAAAAGGCCGCTGAAGAGCAGGCAGCTCAGGAACTGGTCAAACGCTTCAAGGATGCCGGGATGGAGATCTCTGACGAAGATGCCCTCAGGTTCATTCGCGAAGGTGTAAGCGCATCTGACCTGATCGAACTGTCAGGCGGGAGTCTCAGCGAAGAACAGGCGGCTGAATTTGCAAAATCCATCAATGATGCCATCAGTTCCGCAAAGGAGGAAGCTGCAAAGCAAGCGGCTGAGCAGGCTGGGCAGCAGCCTGAACCTGCAGATATGCTGAAGGACGCCCTCGGAAAGACTGTGGATCCTTATGTCAATGCAAAAGCTCTGCAAGATGGTGTAAAACAATACGGTGAAGGTATTGAGAAGATGCAGATCGCCAAGGAGGTCTACCCTGCTCTGGGAGAAGTCGCCAAAAAGATCGGTGAGCAATTCCACATCGATCCGTCGGGCATTGCAGATGCGTTCAAGATGAAGATGGATGAAGACGAGCTGACAAGACTTATCACTGCCTACATGTCCGGCGGTGCAGAGACAAGCTATGAATCCAACATGAGAAAGCTCGGATATGCAGATCTGGACAATCCTGCTTCAATGGCTTTCTATTTCAGGGATTTTGATTCAAAGCAGAAATTCCTTGATTTCCTCGATGACTATAACGAGGATATGAAAGATAAGGACAAAGAAGACCAGGTGATCAGCTATACGGATATCACGGGCATTATGATGAAGTCGGTCAAGACCATCACCAATGCAGTGAGCTATGTCCTGATCGCTTTCGTCGCGATATCACTGATAGTATCGTCCATCATGATAGGCGTCATCACCTATATCTCCGTGCTCGAGCGTACCAAAGAGATCGGTATCCTCAGAGCGATCGGTGCATCGAAGCGGGATATCTCAAGGATATTCAACGCCGAGACCATCATTGTCGGACTCTGTGCCGGGGTGATAGGAATAGGGGCAAGCCTGCTCCTGCTGATACCTATCAACAAGATACTGATCAACCTCACAGGCATCGCTGCACTCAAGGCGATATTGCCTCCGGCGGGAGGAGTGATCCTTATACTTATAAGTATATTCCTCACCTATATCGCCGGACTCATCCCATCAGGCATGGCTGCCCGTAAGGACCCGGTAGTGGCACTGAGGACAGAATGATCACATTTCGCTCCTTTGCAAACAACGACAAAAGTACCAGCCCCGTTCACAGACGGGGCTGATTTGTTTTTTGTGTAAAGCAATACAAAACAAGAGCGGTGACCTGCATCACCGCTCTTGCCGTTGTCTAAGGTATTATATGGAAATTTATATGGAGGTTTCAGAGGTTTCTCTCTGTTACATGTACATAATACAGTACAATTATGTAGAAACGGTGATACTTATGAGAACAGAGTTTGTCATTTTTACGGACGGTTTCAGTATATGAGTTTCTGGATCCAGGTCGCGCCTTCTTCAGCCTCTGAAGCTGCCGGCAGGACTGTTGCAGATCCAGAGTCTCCGGTCCAGCCCGGGAATCCATTCATGCTCTCTGCAAAAGCCTTCATCATTTCATAATCCTCTGCTGCTTTGATGCCTGATGCCGAGGAGTTCACTTCACAGTTCCACATCCTTGAAGCATTGGCCCAGGTCCTCATTTTCGTATCTTTCCATACAGCAGCTGCATCTTTATAGTCCGGGAAGTCGCACCATATTGCAAAGTATCCGCCTCCGAGCATCTCGTCAGGTACCGTCATCTTTACCCCCGCTTTTCTTGCAAAAGATCTTGGGTCCCAATTTGCGAAAATATTGCGTCCGTCCACAGTCTTGTACTTGCCCTTCATTATATCCTCGCCGTTTTTCTCACGAAGGACATAGAAGCACCATGATTCCATGAAGTTGTATACGACATGGCCTTTTTCCGCAAAATGTCCGGCTGTATTGTCGCCGTCAAACCAGTACGTGATCTCAACTGTTTCGCTGAGCTGGACATGCTGATCAGGGTTGATGTCGATCTCGTCGTTGAAAACTCTGCAGGTATAGCCCTTGGTCTCAAGCCTGTCTGCAAGGTCATTGATATAACTGATGAACACATCGCTCGCACTGCCGCCGTCTATGCCGAGAGTCTTTCTGGCGTATTTTTCCCAGTGCTCGAGAGCATCCCAACGGTTGTCATAATCTATAACATCGCCGCCCAGCTCGAATGTATACCAGCCAAGCAGCTCGTCACTTCCGATATCCATCTTGCTGCATCCCAGCTCTCTGAAGAGATCAGCATAGCTGTCTATCAGGGCGTTGGTAAAGGCTACAGCATGCTCTTTTGTAAGATCTATTCCTATGTAGTTGACTTTTTCTGTCTCGCCGCCATGCGAATAGTGATTGGCAATTGAGCCAAAGCCCTTTACGCTGCTGTCGTAGGTCTTCCCATCATATGTAAAAGAGAAGTCCGGATGCGAATCAACATACTTCGCATATCTTTTGACCATGAACTTATTGTGTCCCGGCGTGTCGAATGAAGGTATCACTTCCATATGATACTGTTTTGCAAGCTCTACGATCTCTCTCATCTCGGCAGTTGAGAGAGAGTCGATGTCTTCCGTCAGCCACGGGAACTCAGGGGAGTCGAGTCTGATCCCTTCCGCCTCAGCAAAGTGCAGCACGATGGCATTATATCTCTGAAGCGATGCTCTCCTGATGAGGTTTTCTATCCAGTCTTTGCTGAAATACTTGCGGCCGCAGTCGAGCATAACAGCGCGCTCGGCAAGGTCCGGACCATCCTTGATCCTGCAGCATGCAAGCTTCAGAGTGTCTGCCTTACCGGCCGCTTCAGTATCATCTGCTGCAGTTTCTCCATCCGCCGTTTCAGGCTCACCGGCCTGAGCAGCATCGATGTTCTGCATTTCTCTTGCTATCTCAAGAAGCTCGGTAAGTCCGTACCATATACCGTCAGTACCGCAGGCTTCGACAATGATATTTTTTTCATCGATATACAGCTTGTATGTCTCGAAGATATCAGCGGTCGCGATACCGGCAAGGAATTCATCCTCTCTCACCAGACTGATCACTATGTCCCCTTCACTCGCAAAACGCTCATCACCGTAGACCACAGGGAGCGGTTTTTCTGACGGTATGCTGTATGCAGCAAACTCAGAGTCCATGAGCCTGACTGTGCTGAGCAGGTCTTCGGCAGGCGTGTCGTCTGTCGTGGCAATATAAAAGCGGCTCTCTGGAGTGAGCTCAAAAGTTCCCTCTTCCGGTGTGTATTCCTGTGCGAGAGCCTCAGCAAAGCTGTTCGCACCGGCATCCAAAAGCGGTTCAGGCGGCGCCTGCTCTGCCGGAGCTTCCGTTCCCGCCTGCTCGTCAGGGGTCTCTTCTGTCTGCTGCTCTGAGCCGATCAGGTCAAGTGCAACAAAATCATCCAGCCCGCTCAGAGCCATGGCATCGGCAGGCATGGAAATCAAGCACAAAAATATAATCGTAATGATTGCGGTGATTTTTTTCAATTCTGTATATAACCTTATTCCGGTCTGGACCGGACCATTTCATTGTTTTTGATCAGACGCTTCTTATTTCAGAAAAACAGCCCCTTGACCCATATCTCAAATCCTATCGCTATGAGGATCACGCCGCCTAATACAGACGCTTTTCCTGCAAGCCTCGTTCCGATCTTCCTGCCGATATGCAGACCTGCGATACATATGAACAGAGTCACGATCCCGATGATAGCTGAGGATGCCAGTGCTGTCAGGATCGTATATGTCGCGATCGTGAATCCGACAGACAGAGCATCTATGGATGTAGCTATCCCCTGAACGATAAGATCTGAAGCTGTCAGCGAAGAAGTCTTCGTTTCCTGATCAGATGCGTCTGCACCTCCGGCATCAGGACGGTTTTCCCTTATCCCTTCAAGAAGCATCTTGCCGCCTATATAGAGCAGCAGAGCCAGCGCTATCCACGGTATGAATATCTGCAGCTTTTCGAATCTCTCTGCAGCTGTATGGACGATGACCCACCCTGCCAGAGGCATGAAAAACTGGAACGCAGCGAATGTACCGGCTATCTTCAGTACTTTTCCCGCATTCAGATCTCTCTCGCTGAGGCCGTCAGCAAGCGATACTGAGAATGCATCCATGGCGAGACCCACTCCCAGCAGTATACTTCTGATTATCAGTTCAAGACTCAAATACTTTCACCCTTAATGTTAGAACATGTCAGAAAGGAAGATATCCTCCGTTCTGACCAGAAACTGTATAAATCAGAACATCCCCATTGTTTTGAGAATAAAGAGCCATACAGGTATCGTCAGACACGAAGCGAGTGTTGACGTGACTACGATCTCCCCTGCAAGACGTCCGTTTCCGCCCATGGAACTTGCCATAGCGAAAGATGCGAGGGCAACAGGTGCGGATGACATAAGCGTCACCGCGATCAGTGGTACATCTCTGTAACCCATGAGCACTGCTCCCGTGATACCGAAGATCGGAAAGAATACGAGCTTTCCGAAGGTACATATCGCGACCTTCTTAGTGTCACTTTCAAATTCCTTGAAGTTAAGGCCGGCTCCCAGGAGTATCAATGCGATAGGAGATGTACAGTCGGACAGTGTGGTTACTGTATTCTCGATCGTGACAGGGAGTTTGATACCGCACAGCATCACTATCGCTGCCGCAATGCCTCCATCGATGATCGGGTTGGTAAGGATCCTTTTGATCATATCTTTTATGTCGACCTTACCGCCCCGGAATGTCTCAAACAGGACTACAGCTGATGCGTTATAAAACGGCACCACCAGCATCATTATTATCGCCACAGGAGTGATATTGCCTTTTCCGAAAAGGTTGATCGCGATCGGGAACCCGAGAAGCACGAAATTGCTTCTGTACAGAGCCTGTATCATAGCACCCCGGTCATAGTTATCCTTTTCTATCCTGCAGATGAAAGCCCACGAGACCGCAAGCTGAACGCATGTGAAGCCAAGCGCATACAGCCCGAGCCTTAGATCCAGATTTTCGCTGACGTTCTTGCCATACAGGTTATCGAACATAATAAAAGGATAGAGAGCCACGAACACCATGTGCGTGAATCTCTTTACATCCCTGTCATCAACCACATGACACATCCTGAGAATGATGCCTATGATCAGATATATCATTGAAGGTAATACTGCACTGAAGCAGATTATAAAATTATGGAGCATGTACTGTCCTTTTCTGCTGTTTTCTGCAGCTTGTATCCATTCGCTGCAAAAACGAATTATACCATGTTAGTATTACCTGTGCCACACAGTTGATCGTTGTTTCTCCACTAATCCAAGGTCTTGATCACTTCCTGCATCTGATGCCATTTCCGCTCCATATCCATGACCAGTCTGAGCTGTGTCCGGCATCTTACAAGATTATGAGTATCATAGTCAGTCTTGAAATACCGGTCTCCCTGCAGATACTCCGTAAGGAATCTGATACCGCATTCGAAAGTCATCAGAAGAGCCCCTTCCGGGAGAAGTTGTATTTCATCTGCGGTGAGGCTGCCGCGGCATCCTTCGATAAACCCTTCTGCAAAACTCCTGAAAAGACTCATATCTAAACTTATGCGGGCAGGATCATCCTCATCCTCCCTTCCTGTGCAAGCACCTGAACGTATGGCATCTCCGAAGTCATTGACAGCAAAGCCGGGCATTACAGTATCGAGATCGATAACACAGACCGCTTTTCCCGTATCTCTGTCCATCAGGACATTATTGATCTTAGTATCATTATGTGTCACTTTCAGAGGAACTTCTCCGGCTCTGATCCGGTCATTCAGCAGGTCTGCGATGTATTCGCGCTTCATGACAAAATCGATCTCCGGCTGCGCAGTCTGAACGCGTTTTTCCGTATCCTCTTCTATTGCCCTGATGAGCTCGTCAAGTCTCCATACTGTATCGTGGAACCTCGGTATTGTTTCATGCAGGGATCCCGCAGGAAGATCGGCAAGTCTTGCCTGGAACTGTCCGAATGCACGTCCCGCCTCTCTGAATTTCTCCGGACTCTCAGCGGTCTCGCAGGTATAAGTATTTTCTATGAAAGAAATCATCCGCCAGTATCTGCCGTCTGCTATCTGCAGGACACCTCCATCACGGGCAGGTATGACTGATATCGTTTCCCGCTGCGGATCGCCGCCTTCTGCCAGTATTTTTTTGCGTAAATGATCTGTTACTGTCACTATGTTTTCCATAAGCTGCATTGGATCATGGAAAACTTCGTG
This sequence comes from uncultured Eubacteriales bacterium, assembly GCA_902786855.1. GTDB lineage: Bacteria > Bacillota > Clostridia > Peptostreptococcales > Anaerovoracaceae > Crickella. Next base: position 67,906 of record CADAEH010000006.1, read on the forward strand.
ATTGATACGCTGCAGAATATACCTGTGATCCTCACCATCCGGACCGCATTCCACCAGATAGGTATCGTTTATATGACCGTTTCCGACCGGCCTGATGCTGCGCACCTGTCCCTCAACAGAAAAACCTTCCGCGATATCGTACAGATCATACCCATACAGACCGTGCCAGCGTTCAATAAGGTATGCCAGAGCAAGCATATCAGCGCTCCCGCCCGGAGACAGATCCCGGCTTATCATTTCTGCATCCAGTTCTTTCAGAGCCTCTTCCCGCTTGTCTGCAGGCAATGCGGATATGTCAGCTGCCGACTTTCTGGCAAAATCAAGTCCTTCCGGTCCGCCGCGATGGAGCAGATTGGTATCGTCAAGTACAGCCATGCTGTCACAGAATGCGAGTGCTCCGGGGTTTCCATACCCTGCTGCCCTGTAGGCGGTCAGACTCGAATAGCAATGGAGTGCATCAGGAAATCCGGATGCCGCTTCGCCTACAGCTCCCTTTTTTCCATATCTGCTGTAGACTTTTCCGCCGTTGGTCACCGGTTCTGCGGCGGACTCTCTGAATTTATTATCAGCATCTTCACGTGCCAGTTCAGCAGCATAGCTTATAGCTGTTTCTGCCGTCACTTCATCCGGCTTCTCTGAGATCACTGATGCTTCCGTCAGCACCCTGCCCATTCCTGCCAGGAGGAGTCCCATGGAATAGATCAGGCCTTTGTGGGTGTTCACTCCGCCGGTCGCATCGAACATCTCTTTCTCGGCAGCAAGTCCGCGCGCTCTGAGTTCCTTCATGCTGCAGCCGTTCATTCCAAGCAAAGCAGCATCGTGAAAATACGGTCTCAGGCGCTCCGCACTCTTTTTGAAAAGAGGCACGTCCATGTCAGTATGCGCCCCGCAGTTCGTCATGTCTACAAGACCCGGCTTTGGAGTCGTGTACAGTTCATCAAGAAGGGATCTGTACGCAGCATCGGCCAGTGCAGATGCGCAGAACTCTTTAAGCAGATCATCGGTCGCTGACCTGATTGCTTCGAGACCGTGACGGCGGCTCCTTGCACATTCAACTGCCGGCGCATCGCATATGAGACAGCGCCTGCCGATGCTCCTTGAGAGCTTTTGCCCTCCGGGCACCAGAACATCAAAGTCATAGAGTCTGGCTGCAGGAAAAGAATCTTCTACAGCTTCCAGCTTCCTTTTGACATGTGATGCATCCTCACTCAGCAGCCAGAATGCTTCAGTCCCGGTAACATCATCCAGCACATAATTATCGATCACATTAAAACAAAGCGATCCAAGATCGGCCATCCCGCGGTCAAACAGCATGCGGGTCATAGGCGTTCTCTTGATATCGCCTGCTATATTCAGGGTAAGGCACACCAGACACTGATCCGGCCCGGCGTCTTCCAGCATTTTATTCTGTATATGGACACGCCTTTCACGGGCACGCAGGACCTGATCCAGGCTGACGCTGTATGATCTCATATGTGGACTCCGGTACCATTTCTCTGATTTTTCCGATCTCACCTTCAGCGATAAGGTCTCGCACTTTTCCTGCACTTATCCCCTGTAAACGCGGGATCTCCTCAAACGTGATCCCGTATGACGGCAGGAGCTCTTTCATCCGCTCATTGTACGCCCGTGTCACAGCAGAGAATGGTTCTTCACCCGCAAAGCGAATGGTGATGTTAAGCGCCGGAGCGATCCTTTTTGCGAAAAGCTCTATATCAAGATCGGATCTGACAAGGTCAGCCCTCTCCTCGTCTCTTATGAAGTAAGCAGGAAAAGTCGCGCGGGATACCAGATACAGATCGCTTTCAAACACATGGCAGAAAGGGATATCTGCTGTTCCTCTCCTTATCATCTCAAGGCGTACCGCCGGCTCAAACATCGACCCTCTTTCCGAGACTGCAAAAACATACAGATTATCGCAACGTGAAGCGGCGTATCTGATCAGGTGCCTGTGTCCAAGAGTAAATGGGTCGCAGTTGCAGACTACCGCTCCGCATACCCCTGTATAACGGGGGATCGAGTCAATAAAACTTTCAAAACCGTCTCTGCGGTTCTCCATCAGAAGAGCATCACCAGTCTCGATGACCGGGTAGAAGCCCATCGAGCTGAACATGCGGCTGTTATCGGGCTTTGTGCACAGAAAGAGCCGATGCCTTCCCATAGCGTATGCTTCGCTTATGAGTGAAGAGAGGATCGACGCCATGATGCCCTGTCCCTCTGCATCCTGAGAAACAGCGAGCTGCTTCACAGTATTGCCTGCCAGGGCACCGCACCCGACGAGGCTGCCATCGTCATCTGTGGCAAGAGCGATGATATCGGCATCCCCCTCATCGCGCAGGTCACACGAATCAAGCAGCCGCAGGTATTCCTGCTGCTGCCTTTTCGTTAACGGTGTGCTGTAAACTGCGATCCCCATCAGATGCTCCTGCGGACCTGTCTGAAGCTAGGCCTGCACGCCTGCGAGCTTCTTCTCAAGGCGCTCGCGTATAGCTGCTATGAAATCTTTGGTCAGTACAGCTTTGGCTTCCATGCCATCGACCAGTCCGACCAGATCCTTGGTCATGATGCCGTCATTGAGGGTATCTATGCATGCTTCTTCGAGCTTGTCGCCGAAAGCCTGCAGGTCTTCAAGGCCGTCCATCTCGCCGCGCTTTCTGAGAGCGCCGCTCCATGCGAATATTGTCGCCATCGGGTTCGTCGATGTCTCTTCCCCGTTCAGATATTTATAGTAGTGGCGGGTAACTGTGCCGTGTGCAGCTTCGTATTCGAACTTGCCGTCCGGGCTGCAGAGAACTGATGTCATCATAGCGAGTGAGCCGAAAGCTGTCGATACCATGTCGCTCATGACATCGCCGTCGTAATTCTTCAATGCCCAGATGAATCCGCCTTCGCTTCTGATCACGCGGGCGATAGCATCATCGATCAGCGTGTAGAAATATGTGAGACCGAGCTCGTCAAACTGCGCTTTATAGCACTCATCATATACTTTCTGGAACACGTCGCGGAAATGCATGTCGTACTTTTTGGAGATCGTATCCTTGGCTGAGAACCACAGATCCTGTTTTGTCTCTATCGCATACTTGAAGCAGGAGTGAGCGAATGATTCTATAGAGCTGTCCTTGTTGTAGATGCTCTGGATGATGCCCGGGCATTCAAAGTCATAGACAGTCTCGCGGAATTCAGCGCCGTTCTCTCCTGTGAAGACCAGTTCAGCCTTGCCCTTCTCAGGCACGCGGTACTCGGTGCCCTTATAGAGATCGCCATAGGCATGACGGGCTACGGTGATAGGCTTTTTCCAGTTGCGGACGACAGGCTTGATGCCGTCTATGGTGATAGGAGCGCGGAAAACTGTTCCATCGAGGATCGCCCTGATGGTGCCGTTAGGGCTCTTCCACATCTCGTGCAGATTGTACTCTGTCATACGCTGTGCATTCGGTGTGATGGTAGCGCACTTGACTCCGACGCCGTATTTTTTGATCGCTTCGCCGGCGTCCTTTGTGATCTGATCTCCGGTCTCATCACGTACAGGAAGTCCGAGGTCATAGTATTCGGCCTTGAGATCTACGAAAGGAAGGATCAGTTCATCCTTGATCATCTTCCACAGTATCCTTGTCATCTCATCTCCGTCCATCTCAACGATCGGAGTGGTCATTCTGATCTTATCCATTTGATCTCCTTTTATTGATTCTCTTTTTATATACTACAGGCTGCTTTATCTCTTTTATCTGTCTTACCACATCTATCACGGTCCCGTCGCGGGCTTCGATTATACCGACGATCCTGTCTTCGAATTCGACTTTTTCAGGCTCTCCTACGATAGAGTAAGCTATATCGCGGAGCTCTTCTATCGTTTTCAGTGGGACACAGTCAGCTTCTCTCAGTGCTTCGAGGATGTCCGGTCTGGCTGGATTGACAGCGACTCCGTAGTCGGTAACGACTACATCAATGCTTTCGCCCGGTGTCGTAACTGTTGTGACATCGGTACATATCGCCGGGATCCTGCCCTGGAGAAGCGGGCATATGACTATGGCGCATTTTGCACCCTGAGCTGTATCCGGGTGTCCGCCCTGTGCTCCGGTTATCATGCCGTCCGATCCGACGACGACATTGCAGTTGAAGTGCACATCGACCTCGAGCGAAGCCAGAACAACATAGTCGAGCTTATTTACGACAGCTCCCTTGTTGAGCGGATTGGCGTAAACTCCTGCCGGGATCCTGTGGTGGTTGATGTTCTTGAGGTTGTGGACCGCGTCAAGGTCAAAGTCCTGGACGTCCAGCATGACCCTGGCCATCCCGTCGTCAAGGAGCTGGCACATTGCTTTGGTCAGCCCTCCTACGCCAAAACCCATATGGATATTGCGCTCTCTCATGATCTCGGCCAGGTACTGGGTGGAAGCGATGGATGCTCCGCCCACTCCCGTCTGATATGAGAAACCGTCTTTGAACCACGGCGTGTTGACCACGACGTCTGTACAGTACTGAGCCATGAGGAGTTTCCTCTGATCAGTCGTCGGCTTGGCTGCTCCGGTAGCGATCTTGGAAGGTATTCCGATCTCATCAACGACGCAGACATAGTCGATCTTGGTCTGTGAGATGTGCGCCGGGAAGTTAGGATAAGGCACCAGGCAGTCTGTTATGGCCACACAGTGATCGGCATGGTTGCCGTCTACGATGGCATAGCTCAGCACTCCGCAGTCCGCCTTGCCGCCGATACCTCTCAGGTTGCCGTAATCATCGGATGTCGGTGCACCGATAAAAGCGATATCCACGTGGGCCTCGCCTGTGGTAAGAGCTCTGACTCTGCCTCCGTGAGACCTCATGATGGCAAGGCCTTTGAGTTTCCCCTGCGAGATAGCTTCTCCGATCTTACCTCTTACGCCTGAGGACTCTATTCTGGTGATAGTCCCGTCTTCGATCATCGGTACCAGAGGATCATGAGCCTTTCCCAGCGACGTTGCACATATAGTGATATCCTTGAAACCCATTTCATGGATCTCTTTCATGACCATGTTCACGATGAGGTCGCCGTCGCGGAAGTGATGATGGAAGGAGACTGTCATCCCGTCATGCGCTTCACACTTGATCAGTGCCTCCCTGATGTTGGCCACAAGCTTGGATTTCTGATTGTTCATTATCGGACGGATAGTAGGACCGATCTTGGTGACGGGCTTATCATCCATGTAGAAATTGCCCTGAAAGCCCTCCTTGCCAGTGATCTCAAGTATCTCGTCCGGGATCTCTCTTCCTACTGCATTGATCATTTTACAAGTCCCCCTTATAAACACCTGAAGCCTTGGCAAGCGCTATCGTTCTCCTGGCACCGTCATAGAATGCGATGTCGATCATCTTTCCGTCTACCGTGAATACACCTATGCCCTGAGCTTTCTTGGTCTCGATCTCTTTTATGACCTTCTCAGCGAAGATTATATCTTTTTCCTTAGGTGTATATATCTCATGTACTATAGGTATCTGACGAGGATTAATAATGGATTTTCCATCAAAACCCATGGAGTGGATAATTTCAACTTCTCTCCTGAATCCCTCCATGTCATCGAGATTGGTCCATACCGTGTCGAAGCACTGGACCTTGGCGGCTCTTGCAGCTATGATCATGTGCTGCCTTGCACCCATGAACTCAACACCGGTACCGGAAATGGATATCTGAAGATCCTTGGAATAATCTCCTCCGGAAAGTGCGATGCCAAAAAGTCTCTCTGACGAATCGCATATGCTCATCGCGTTTATTACGCCTCTTGCGGATTCGAGAGCGGCCATGATCAGGACACTGCCCGCAGGCCTTCTGAATTCTCTTTCAGCTTCGGCTATGGCGTATTCAACGGTACGCACGTCATCAGCGTTCTCTGTCTTAGGTATGCGGATGGAATCGCAGCCGCCCGCAACCGCGCATCTGACGTCTTCTCTCCACAGGTCTGTGTCGAGACCGTTGATACGGACTACCCGCTCGACTCCTCTGTAGTCGATCTCCTGCAGAGCATGATACAGGGAGTAACGAGCCGCATCTTTTTCCCTCTCTGCTACAGCATCTTCAAGGTCGAGCATGATCGAATCCGGCTTGTAGATATACGGATCCTTGATCAGTCCCGGCTTCTGGCAGTTCAGGAACATCATCGTACGGCGCAGCCTATACTTATTAGGATTGGTCATCTTATAACACCTCCCCAGTTAACTCTGCCGTCATGCTCGACAGCGCGCATTGCGGCGCATTCGACTCTTGCCTTTATGGTGCAGTCTAGAGCTCCCTTGTCCACTATGGTGACTCTGGCATTCTGTACACCAAGGCGGTCAAGTGTTTCCGATGCGACTTCCATGATCCTTTTGCCGTACTGCCTTATAACAGCACTGTCAAGATCGATCTCAAGGCCTCGCTGCGCCGGCTCGATCGTGACCATACAGTCGCTGCTTTCGAGAGTGCCCGCAACAGCGGTTTTGATAATTTCCATGACTTTTCCTCCTGATATGATCAAGTGAAACAGTGATGTATGCTATTTGTTCTGAGCTGCGTAGTAGTTCATCAGGCAGCCCTCGAGTATGATCGTCTTTTCATCTTCTGTGAGTCCCTTCACGTAGAGAGTCAGGTCGCTGACTGTGCCGTCCTTGCTGATGACCCTGGCAGGTATCTCTTCCTGACCAGCTTCAATAGCAGCGCGGATGCCCGGCACGAATACGAAGTCTCCCTCTTCATACGGGAACTCTGTTCCTTCAGCAAGCGTGAACGGTATGATGCCCCAGTTGATGCAGTTGCTGCGGTATCTCTTGGTAGCATATTCATAGCAGATGTTGGCAAAACCGCCGAGCACTTTCTGGCAGGACGCTGCCTGCTCACGGGCTGATCCGTCGCCCGGTTTGTTAGCGAATACACATGAACCGAACTGAGTGTTCCCGATCAGCTCATCTGCGTCACCGACAGCTCCGAGAGCGAAGACCATTTTGGCTGGTTTCTCGCCGTTGCGGCGCGCAGTCTCATCAGCCGAGACTGCCTTAGAGCGGCCTACATATTCTGGTACTCGCCTCGAAAGCGCGAACTCCGAGAGCCTCAGCGGATTGCTCCTGTATGAACTGGTCTCGCCTGAAGGTATGAGTTCGTCAGTTGTTGTTACCGGATCTCTTATAACAGCATCGAGCTCGAGGAGCATATTGTCAGCAAGCTCATACATCTTAGGCCAGTCGGTGATATTAGGTCCGAGTATCAGTTCGGTATCAGGATCTGCCTTGCCGAATCCGTAGTAGCAGCGTTTCTTATACACTGCATCGTCGAACGTATAAGGGACCTGCTCTGTTTCATAATCTATGTCTGTAGCAGCTGTTATATAACCACCGTTTTTCGCTGTCGCTGCTATCGAGCGGGAGTCCATCAGTGCTACTGCGCTGATCTGCCCTTCACCCGGCTTGGAGCCTTCCCTGTTAGGGAAGTTCCTCGTAGTATGCCTGAGCGAGAGCCCATTGTTAGCCGGAACATCTCCTGCTCCGAAACAAGGCCCGCAGAAGGAAGGCTTGATGACAGCTCCTGCTTCGAGCAAAGCTTCTGTTTTGCCCGCGCGAGTGAGCGCCAGACTTGTCGGTACGCTTGTCGGATATACGGAAAGTGAGAAATATCCGTTGCCGGTGCTTCCGCCCTCAAGGATGTCTGCCGCCTCCACTATATTGTCAAATATGCCGCCTGAGCACCCTGCTATGACGCCCTGATCGGCAAGGACACCCTTATCGCTTATCTTCGATCTGAGATCAAGATGCGCCTTAGGGAATTTCTTAGCCGCCTCTGCCTCAACACCTGCGAGGATGCTGTCCGCGTTCTCAAGGAATTCATGTATCGTGTATGCGTTGGACGGATGGAACGGCAGTGCGATCATGGCCTCCATCTTGTCAAGCTCGATGGTTATGATGGCGTCATAATACGCACCCTCTTTCGGAGCAAGCTCTCTGTAGCACTCAGGGCGCTTGTGTATCTTATAGTACTTCTCGATCTCGGCATCGGTGGCCCAGATGGATGAGAGGCACGTCGTCTCAGTCGTCATGACATCTATGCCGCTGCGGAAATCATATGGCAGGTATTCGAGTCCCGGACCGGCAAATTCAAGCACCTTGTTCTTGACCAGGCCCTGACCGAATGTTTCCTTAACAAGAGCGATCGCGACGTCATGCGGTCCTATGCCCTTCCTTGGCTTGCCTGTCACATAACAAAGCACCACTTCCGGAGGCGTGATATCCCATGTGTTCTTGAGGAGCTGCTTTACCAGCTCCGGACCGCCTTCTCCAACGCCCATCGTACCGAGAGCACCATAGCGTGTGTGGCTGTCAGAACCGAGTATCATATTGCCGCATGCGGCGAGTTCTTCCCTGGCATATGAGTGGATAACACTCTGGTTGGCCGGTACATAGATACCACCGTATTTCTTAGCCGCAGACAGCCCGAATACATGGTCGTCTTCATTGATGGTCCCGCCGACAGCGCAGAGACTGTTGTGGCAGTTAGTCATTGCATAAGGGATAGGAAACTCCTTAAGACCGCTTGCTCTTGCAGTCTGGATTATCCCTACATATGTGATGTCATGTGATACCAGCGCATCAAATCTTATATGAAATATACCGTCATCAGTCTGATCGCGGTGCGCATTCAGGATCTGATATGCTATGGTCCCGTTACGTCCGGCGCTTCTGTCAGTGCCTTCTGCTGCTTCACGAGGGGCACCGTTGATCCATTCGACCCCCTGCTGGTGATACTTGATCATTTTTCTCTTTCCTTCCCGATCCTCTCCAGGGATCATCATGTTTAATATTTACAAGCAAAAGCATTCCTTTTTCTACAGACAAGGAATAATACTCATTCTCTCTATTTTGATTATAGATACTGTCATGTAATTATTCCAATAAATTTTGTATTTTTTCAGCACACAGAACAAAACAGGAAAGGCTTAGTGTCTTTCCTGTTTAATACTGTCAATTTCCCGTTCGTACTATCCGGATCCTGCGCAGCAGGTCGCCGGATCTGATGCAGCGCAGTTTACTTATTCAGTATTTACTGCTGCAGGAACTCGTCGATCTTGCTGCGTATCTCGGCAGCACCTATCTCTGCCACACGCCCTCCGGCGTACTCACTGTCTATCCAGTTCTTGACATAGACAACGACCGGACTGTGCTTATCGACCTGCTTATCAGCGTCAAGCCCGTAACTGACATTGATCCAGTGTGCAACACCTGCAGCTCCGGAATTCTGGTTGATATTGACCAGCGGAGGTCTCTTGAGGAATTTTCCCGTATCGAAGATGTTGTAGATCTCTTCATTCTTAAGAAGTCCGTCGGCATGGATCCCTGCTCTTGTAACATTGAAGTTCGCACCGGCAAAAGGTGTCTGTGCAGGAAGAGTGTATCCGACCTGATGCTCATAGTATCTTGCAAGATCAGTGATGGCTGTGGTGTCCATCCCGTTCAGCGTGCCCTTGAGCTGAGCATATTCAAATACCATCGCTTCAACAGGGATATTGCCCGTTCTCTCGCCTATGCCGAACAATGTGCAGTTGACAGCGCCGCAGCCGTAAAGCCAGGCTGTTGCCGCATTGGTGACTGCCTTGTAGAAATCATTGTGTCCGTGCCACTCGAGGTCTTCGCTCGGAACACCGGCATACTGCTTGAGTCCGTAGATGATACCTGCTACCGACCTCGGCATGGTAGCTCCCGGATATGGAACACCGTATCCCATGGTGTCGCACAGTCTGATCTTGGCGTGCATGCCGCCCTGACGGGCAAGATCCTGAACAGCCGTTACAAACGGAACGACGAATCCGTAGAAGTCTGCCCTGGTGACATCCTCAAGGTGGCATCTTGGCTTGATGCCTGCCTCAAAAGCAGAATACACTATTGAGAGATAGTGATCGAGTGCCTGAGGTCTGGTCATGCCAAGCTTATAGAAGATATGATAGTCTGAGCAGCTTGTAAGGATACCCGTCTCCTTGACACCCATCTCCTTTACGATACTGAAGTCTTCTTTTTTCGCCCTGATCCAGGTCGTGATCTCAGGGAATTCGAGTCCGAGATCCTGGCAGGCTCTTATCGCTGCTTTGTCACGGTCACTGTATGTAAAAAACTCAGTCTGTCTGATGATGCCCTCCGGTCCTGACAGTTTCGACAGCAATGTGTATATGTCCGTTATCTGTTTCAGAGTGTAAGGCTCTCTTGATTGCTGTCCGTCACGGAATGTGGAGTCAGTAATAAATATCTGCTCCGGCATATCATACGGGCTGGTCCTGAAGTTGAATCCGACCTTAGGGATCTCTGTGTATTCGAAGAATTCACGGAAAAGATTAGGTTCAGGGATGTCCTGCACCTCATAGTGGACCGCCTCCATCTCAAGGAGATTGGTCTTGCCGCTCAGTTTTGTCCTCCGTGTCTTGCTGTTGTCAAGTTCATCAAAGTTTGCGATGCCTGGTGCTCTATCGTATACAGTATTATCCTTCATTTCAATGATCTTCCCTTCTCAATACTAAAAAAGCAAAGAAGTTTATATAATGTATACATGTATTCTACGTGGACAATCGCCCTCTGTCAATCTGAACAGCTTATGTTTTCCAATGTTTTCAATCATTTTGCGCCATGCTCATCTGCTTTAGTCCAAAAACTGACTTTTGCCATTATCATAGCAGTTGAGTGCAAACCAGGGCTTTTCTGCATACTTTTTTCGATATTGTATACAATTAACAAAATGACCCCTTCCAGCTATTGTTCAACTGTCAGAGGTCAGTTCTTTTACTTACCTGTAATAAGTGACGAGAGTTCCGATATCGGAACTGATTCGTTATTTATATGCCTTAATTCTTTTCTTTATATACCGTGTCACAGTATACGCAACGGTATTTTTTAGTTTCAGGATCTGAAAGCTTGAACTGATGCACGATCTCCTGCTCTACGGATGTGATGCATCTCGGATTGCGGCACTCGAGCACTCCCGTTATAGTTTCAGGAAGCTTGAGGTGGACCTTTTTGAACAGCACGCGGTCTCTTATCATATTGACCGTGATCTTGTCATCAAAATATCCTAGTATATCAAGGTCGATATCTACATCTCCATCGATCTTGATTATGTCTTTTTTACCGTATTTGCCACTCTGGACACGCTGGATGATCGCGACTGTACAGTCAACCTTGTCGAGTCCAAGCAGATTGTAGATAGCCCAGCCTTCTCCGGCCTTTATATGATCAAGCACTAAGCCTGTATTTACTCCATCAATATTCATATGCTTCTCCCTTCATCAGTCCTCTGTATAAGAAACGGCTCGCAAGGCAAAACTATTTCATGCCCAGCAGGAAAAGTATGAGCGCCATACGTATGTACTTGCCCATAAGTGCCTGGAAGAAATATGCTGCTCTAGGGTCATCATCCACATCTACCGAGATCTCGTTGACTCTCGGAAGCGGATGCATTACTATCATGTCTTCCTTGGCGGTATCAAGCATCCTGCGGTGAAGCACAAAACTGTCCTTCAGTCTTATATAGTCCTCCTCGTTGAAGAATCTTTCTCTCTGGACTCTTGTCATATACAGAACATCGAGCTCAGGGATGGCATCTTCAAGCCTGCGGACCTCTTTCCATTCAATGCCTGCATTGTCAAGGGTCTCTTTTATATATTCAGGAAGGTCCAGCTCTTCAGGAGAGATCATGATGAATCTGATGTTCTCATATCTGATCATTGCTTCGATCAGAGAGTGGACCGTACGGCCGAATTTCAGGTCACCGCAGAGGCCTATGGTCAGATTTTTGAACTCTCCCTTTTTCCTGTGTATTGTCATCAGGTCGGTCAGAGTCTGTGTAGGATGGAAGTGTCCGCCGTCTCCGCCGTTGATGATAGGCACGGTCGCGCGTCTTGCCGCTACAAAAGGAGCACCTTCTTTTGGATGCCTCATGGCAATAATATCGGCATAACCGCTTACCATTGTTACGGTATCAGATACGCTCTCGCCCTTAGATGCAGAACTCGAAGCTGCCTGATCAAAGCCCAGGACATTGCCTCCGAGATCCATCATTGCAGCCGTAAAGCTGAGCCTTGTTCTCGTGCTCGGTTCAAAGAAAAGAGTAGCAAGTTTCTTGTGTCTGCAGATCTCCTGATAGGCTTCAGGATTTTCGATGATGTCATCTGCGACCTCTATCAGATGATCGATCTCTTCCACTGAAAGGTCTGTGATGTTGATCAGATGGCGAAGTTCACTCATATATTCCCCCTTTATCTGCTCTCCCGGTTATTATTATTCTTACTGCCACAGCACCCGGCTCCGAGCCTGATATCTGGTGGCTGCCATTAATTACTGTTTGCGGAATGTGATCTCTATGTCATCCATCTCTTCGATGATGGCAAGGGATTCGACTCTGTATCCCTTCTCTCTGAGACGGTCGCCGCCCAGCTGAAAGCCCTTCTCGATCGCTGCAACACATCCGACTACCTTGGCTCCTGCCATCTCGACGATCTCGATAAGGCCTGTAAGAGCACTGCCGTGAGCAAGGAAGTCGTCAACGATCAAGACCTTGTCATCAGGCGAAATGTATTCCTTATTGACTATCACGTGATTCTTATTGCCGTGAGTAAAAGACTGGACGACTGTGGAATAGACATCGCCTGAGATATTGGAACTCTTGTTCTTCTTGGCATATACAACAGGAAGTTCCATTGCAAAACCTGCTGAAACTGCGATCGGAATACCGGATGCTTCAATGGTGAGGATCTTGGTGACCTCTTCACCTTTGAACATATCCGCTATCTCTTCGCCGATTTCCTTCATGAACACAGTGTCGATCTGCTGATTGAGAAAGCTGCCTACTTTAAGCACTCCGCCGGACAGTATCTCACCTTCAGCCAGGATCTTTTCTTCCATTTTCCTCATATCATTCCCCTCACTCTTATCGTTAGACCATATATTATCTGCCGGCAGATATGCATCATATGTCTGCTTTTATGTTCCGAATGTCAACCTTCATGCATCATATATATGCAGTTCCGCCGCACAAAATCCTCAGTGTGAGCATACCATAAAACACCATATAATGATTGTTTTTTTCTGTGTTACTTTTCTGAATTTTTTGATCCGATTTTTTGTGCTGTACCACGATGCTTTTTCCGATTTTTTGCAGGCAATGAACTTCGAGTCAGGAATGTTCAGGATCACAGATAATAACACGGAATACATCCCTGTCCGGATCATACCGGCCGCGTCTCAGAATAATTCGTCAAAAGTCATCTCAGAGCACATAAAAGCTCCGTATCCCTTTTTACGGATACGGAGCCATGCATCTTAATATCTTATGCAAAAATATCACTTTACCGTGATTGTAACTTTTGCGAACACTCCGTTCTGCGCATATGCGTATACGATACACTTTCCCGGTGCAACGCCTTTGATCACGCCCTTTTTATTGACAGTTGCTACTGCAGTGTTGCTTGTTTCATAGCAGATAGCGCGGTGCTTCTTCACTTTGCCTTTGCCCTTTATACCCTTTGCCTTGAGCTTGAACATCTTGCCGGTCTTAAGGTTGACTTTGTTCTTCTTTGCTTTGGTCTTTACCTTCTTGAAGTTGCCTGCCTTGCCGCCCTTGGTTGCTGAATGGATGACCTTGGAAGAAGCTGCTACTTTACCGTTCTTGTCTACAGCTACTACCATGTACTTGTAGTAGGTGCCCTTCTTCAGACCCTTATGCACGAAGCTTGTTCCTGTGAAACTTCCCATGAACAAGAGCTTGTTCTTCTTTCCGCACTTGTTTGCGTAAACGTTGTATTTTACGGCTCCTGGTACTGCATTCCATACTATTGTCTGAGACTTCTTTCCTACTTTTTTAGCTCTTGCTGCCAGCTTGCCAAATGTTGACCCCGGTACATCACCGTCATCTTCTCGTGTGAGCAGGAACTGATTCAGAGCATTTGCACTTGCGCCCTCTGCAGCGATACCGCCTGCAGGTGTTGATGCTGAAGGTGTTGACGTTGATGGACCGTCAGGACTCGGACCCGAAGAATCCGGTGAATTGGCGTCATTATTTTCAGGCGGTGTTTCAGGCTTTAGCTTATTGACCATCCGAACAGTACCGTCAGTATAGGTCTGCCCTCCGTAACGGACAATGTTTGTAGCAGGAATGACCTGGAAAGGAAGATCTTCAGCCGTATCATATCCTTCCGGTGCTGTTTTTTCATGCAGATAGTATAGTGACGGCATATCTCGGTTCGATTTGCTATACTCAGTAGTGTCAAGATCGACGGTCTCCCCTGCTGTCAGATTGTCAGCTATTACATTTTTATCCTGATCCAGAATCTGGAAACTACCGCCTTCAATCGGATCTCCAGCCTCGTCTTCCAGACTGACTGTCACCGGATATCTTGGCCAGACATCCCATATTATTTGCACAGAATTAGTATTAGGTTTTAAACGAACCTGGTCTTTTAAAGAATATCCTGCCGAATGCCTGAAATAATATGGTTTATCTGACGGCGTAAAGGAATACTGTTCCACATTGTACCATGTGTCATTCGGAACAGCTAATACTGCAACTCCAGTACTGGATGTACTACTTGAAACAATGTCAAATTCAAGATATCCATTCGAATCAGTAATGTACCCATTTTCCAGATCATAGTTAGCCAAAGGAACACTTCCGTTCTCATCTGTGCTGAATTTGATCCTAAAGCTGCCTGTCAGATCCTTTTCGTAAGGACACTGTCTGCATAAAACAACATAGAAAGCGGTGAAGCCCGGCACCTTTGGAATTGATTCTCTTTTTGTTGCTTCACAGACAGAGCATTTGTACTCTATCAGTCCGTTGAGTATTTTTGTTGCCGGTCTTAATACGGTAGAACTGTCCCATTTATGTCCTGCCGCAGGAATACTGGTACCTCTGCTCACAATATATTTGCAGTTAGTGCATTGTGTATCACCGGTATATCCTTCTTCTTCGCACGCAGGCTCTTTGGCATTTATGACTGTTGTGCCGTACTGGTGGTCGCATTCCATCCAGTCCGGTCTGATGTATCCCCAGTATGTAAACTCCTGATTGAATTCATCATCAGTAGTAGACATTTCCTCATTAACGGTGTACTTGAATACACTCAGCGCAGATGCCTCCGGAGCCCATGACGGATCGTTCTGAGCATATATTGCGTTATTATCACCATCATAGATACCGATCAGACCAAGATGCATATCATTTGGCCGTTGATATGCATCTTCATATATTACTATATCCCCGGTCTGAGGTGTTCCGTCCTTTACTTTGGTCCATCCGGCCGGCGGTGTCCATTCGCTATATTCAATAGGATAGTAAGTATCCTTAGGTGTCGCCCCTAAAAAAATATAGTAGTTATAGATTAAAGTAGTTCGGGTGGTGTGGGTTCCCCCGTTATACCTGGGCATAGTTCCTTCCTGGCTGCGTGCCCATTGTATAGCGGCTTCCTGTGAGCATTCTGTGCTTGCGTAGACCTGTGATGCCGGATTGAGCGATGGGATCGCATATGACAGCACCATTGTCAGCGCTAATAACAAAGTAAAGACTTTCCTTTTCATACAAACCTCTCTTATCCTGTCAAGCCTTCGGCTAAAATCAACCAGTGATGATGTCCAACACTAATTTGTCAGTTATTGTTATTATTTTATCACAGGTGGAGACTATTACGATTGTATTAAATGTTATTTTTTTGATTACCATTGGGTAAATAATAGGCCTAATGGTTCATCCATAACAAAACCCCGCATCCGGCGGTCCGGTTACGGGGTCGTGTGTACTATTCAGTACTGCTTAAAATATCAGCTAAAAGGTTATTTGATATCGTTGTTGGTCTTGCCCTGACGGAACTGGCTTACATCACCGGTCTTCTCCTGCTCTGGGTAAAGAGGAATAGCTGCTGCGTAGAGTGCTGCGCATGTTACAAGATCCTGTTTCCATGTGATCTCGTTAGGTG
Organism: uncultured Eubacteriales bacterium; assembly: GCA_902786855.1. GTDB lineage: Bacteria > Bacillota > Clostridia > Peptostreptococcales > Anaerovoracaceae > Crickella. The sequence goes on from CADAEH010000006.1 coordinate 83,847, forward strand.
CGTGAGCCTGGCTCTCAGCTCCAGGTCCGAATCCTACGCAAGGGATACCGTAACGTCCCTGGATGGAAACGCCGTTGGTCGAGAATGTCCACTTATCGCAGAGAGGACGTCCTTCTCTCTTATCCATAGCAGTTGGTGAGCCGATCCTCTTGTCGCCGAAGAGAGCTTTGTGTGCTTCCACGAGAGCCTTGACATGAGCTGAACTCTCTTTGTTGATCCATGTCGGGAAGTAACACTCTGTCTCATATACTTCCTTGGTCCAGGATGGACGGTCATACATGTACATCGATACCTTGACATCATCGCCATACTTCTTGCATGCAGGAAGCTGTCTGATCTCTTCAAGGCAGCTGTCCCATGTCTCGCCTGCTGTCATACGTCTGTCAATCGAGATCGCGCAGGAGTCTGCTACAGCGCAGCGGCTTGGTGATGTGTAGAAGATCTGGGATACGGCACAGGTTCCCTTGCCGAGGAATCTCGCGTCTTCATAGTGATCCGGGTTGAACTTAGGGTCGAGCATCTTGACAAGTCCGTTGATGGATGTGCTGTCATCGCATCCGTTGTTGTTGAGCGCTCTAACATCGCTGATGATGTCAGCCATTTTGTAGATAGCATTGTCGCCTCTCTCAGGAGCTGATCCGTGGCAGGATACGCCCTTGACGTCGACTCTGATCTCCATACGGCCTCTGTGTCCACGGTATATACCGCCATCAGTAGGCTCGGTCGAGATAACGAAGTCGATCTTGCTTGCTGCGTCTTCCGGACCGTTGAAGTACTTGTTGACGATGTACTGCCAGCACATGCCGTCGCAGTCCTCTTCCTGTACTGATCCGACTACCATGATCTTATAGCCTGCAGGGATGAGTCCGAGATCTTTCATGATCTTAGCGCCGTATACAGCACTGGCCATTCCGCCTTCCTGGTCGGATCCGCCGCGGCCGTAGATGATATCGTCTGTCTCATATCCTTCATAAGGATCATGTGTCCAGTTATTGATGTTTCCGATACCGACTGTATCGATGTGGGAATCGATGGCAATAATCTTGTCTCCGTCTCCCATCCAGCCGATGACATTGCCGAGTCCGTCGACTTCGACCTTGTCATAGCCGAGCTTTTCCATTTCAGCCTTGATGCATGCTACGACTTCGCCTTCCTCACAGCTTTCACTCGGGTGTGAGATCATAGCTCTCAGGAATGCGCTCATATCCTTACCGTAATCTTCTGCTGCTTTCTTTATAGCTTTATAATCCAATGCCATATTGTCTTCCTCCTTGACATACTCTTTTATGCGTGGATCCTTGTGCCCGTCTTTCCGTTGATTCCGTCTTTAGCTTTTTCAAGAAGTGTGATGAGTGCGGTCCTTCCAGGCTTCGATTCAGCGAATTTCACTGCAGCCTCCACCTTAGGAAGCATTGATCCCGGAGCAAACTGTCCCTCAGCAATGTATTTCTTTGCTTCTTCAACACTGATTTCACCGAGTTTCTGCTCATCAGGCTTGCCATAATTGATCGCCGCGTTCTCAACAGCTGTAAGAATGATCAGGAAGTCTGCATCCAGCTGCTCCGCAAGGAGCTCAGATGCACGGTCCTTATCTATTACGGCAGGGGCACCCTGGAGATGATGATTCTCTGTCTTGAATACCGGGATCCCTCCGCCGCCTGCTCCGATAACCACATAGCCTGCATCAGCAAGCGCCCTTATCGTATCGATCTCGATGATCGATATCGGTTCAGGGCTTGCGACCACTCTTCTGTAGCCTCTTCCTGAGTCCTCAATAAACACGTGCCTCTTTTCCATTGCCTTCTTATCCGCTTCTTCCTTGGTCAGAAACGGACCGATCGGCTTTGTAGGATGTCTGAATGCAGGATCCTGAGGGTCTACCTCAACCTGTGTCAGTACGCATGCAACATTCCCGGCAAGACCTCTGTCCAGGAGTTCTTCTCTGAGTTTGTTCGTGATGTCGTATCCGATATAGCCCTGGCTCATAGCCGTACATACGGACAGCGGGAAGTGCGGGTGTTTTTCCGGATTCTCTCTCGAGAGGAGAGTCATAGCATCCTGGATGACCCCGACCTGAGGACCGTTTCCGTGTGTGACTACTACTTCATAGCCTTCTTCAATAAGGTCCGCGATCGGCTTTACTGCATCTGATACCGATATCATCTGCTCCACCAGGTTGCTTCCGAGCGCATTACCACCCAGTGCTACTACTATTTTTTTGTTTTCCATTTTCAGTACCTGCCTTCTCTAATTAAATGCAGAACGACAGTAATTATCTTATTTCTCGAGGAATCCCTGTCTTGGGCAGCCATTCTCATCGAGTTCCTTCAGTGCTGCTACAGGGTCTTTTACCTTAGCAAGGAAGATCATAGCCGCGATGACATATGGCTTGTTGGATGCCTCTTTGTACAGGCTGTCACGTGCGCGGTCAAATACCTCTGCAGTAACTTCGCCGTGCTCGCAGGAAATGCCCTGGATGTCTGCAGGAAGCGGATGCATGTAGAGAGTGTCGAGGCCGTTCTTGGTCAGCTTCATCATCTCATCGTCTACAAGCCAGTCCTGATGTGTTGCGTTCTGTGCGAGGAGTTCTTTTTCGAGCTTGTCAATACCGTCGAAGTCTCCCTTGCCATAGAGATCGGTTCTGACTTCCATAGCAGCGAACGGTGCCCAGCTCTTAGGATATACAACATCAGCATCCTTGAATGCTTCCTTCATGTCATTAGTTACTGTGAACTTACCGCCTGACTCAGCAGCATTCTTCTCAGCTACCTTTACGACGTCTTCCATTACCTCATAGCCTTCCGGATGAGCGAGTACTACGTCCATTCCGAAGCGTGTGAGAAGTCCGATGATGCCCTGTGGTACCGAAAGAGGCTTGCCGTATGATGGGGAGTATGCCCAGCTCATAGCGATCTTCTTGCCCTTCAGGTTTTCAACGCCGCCGAACTCATGGATGATGTGCAGTGCGTCTGCCAGAGACTGTGTCGGGTGATCGATATCGCACTGGAGGTTTACAAGTGTAGGTTTCTGTTCGAGCTCGCCGTCCTTTGCAGCCTGTGTAACAGAGTCGACTACTTCGTGCATGTAAGCGTTGCCCTTTCCGATATACATATCATCACGGATACCGATTACATCTGCCATGAATGAGATCATGGTTGCAGTCTCACGAACGGTCTCGCCGTGAGCGATCTGTGACTTCTTCTCGTCGAGGTCCTGCACCTCGAGTCCGAGCAGGTTGCATGCGCTTGCAAATGAAAATCTTGTACGTGTCGAATTGTCTCTGAAGATCGAGATTCCGAGTCCGGAATCGAAGATCTTGGTCGACTTGTTGCGTTCTCTGAGATCTCTCAGCGCATCTGCTACAGTAAAGATCGCTGCGATCTCATCGTCTGTCTTCTCCCATGTCAGGAAAAAGTCATTCTCATACATGTTGGCGATATCAAGCTTCGCCAGTTTTTCTGCGAGTTCTTTTGCTTTTGACATTTCACTTCTCCTTACTTCATAACCATAATCATCTATAACGTCAACGTTCTATTAACTTAACTTCTATCAGAATATAGTTTCATTATACAACTGCTGACTTGCAAATCAATCGATTTTGCGCAAAAACCTAAAACTATTTTAGGTTTTTCAGCCTGTTCTATATCATTTCGGAAAATTCAAGAGTTTCCGGCGTATGATCCTGCGCCAATGTGCTCGTTCCGCGCCTTAGATATCTGCCGTCTCCCCGTTTTCCGAGGAACTCGCCTTCTGAAACGATCTCCCGACCTCTCAGAAAAACTTTTTCTATTTTTCCGCTGAGCTGCATTCCTTCGTAGCATGAATAATCAGAAGCGCCGCGGATATAGTCTTTATCGATCATCGTATAAGAGAGCGGATTTATGATAACGATATCCGCATCAGTGTCCGGCAGCAGGGTTCCCTTCTCAGGATACATCCCGAACATTTTGCTCGGATTAGTGCAGCAGTATTTTACTACCTCAGGCAGGGTGAGTCTGTCCCCCATATAGCCCTCGGAAAATACCAGCATCAGCCTTTCCTGCACTCCCGGAGCCCCGTTCGGGCACTTAGTGAAGTCGTCCTTGCCGTATTGCTTCTCTGCTTTCCCCGCCTTGTAATGGAACGGGCAATGATCCGTCGCGATGGTATCGATTTCTCCGTCTTTCAGTGCCTGCCAGAGTTCTTCTCTGTCCTGATCTTTCCTCAGAGGCGGTGACATGATCGCCTTCAGGCCTTCCTGCGGATCCTCATACATATCATCAGTCAGCACCAGATACTGCGTGCAGGTCTCGACGCCAAGGTTTCTCTGACCTTCCGCTCTCGCCTTCTGTACCTCATGCAGGCCATGAGCACTTGACAGATGCACTATGTACAGCGGTGCATCGCCCGCCATGGCAGCCAGATGTATCATCCTGTTGACTGCTTCCGCCTCGCACCTTGCAGGCCTGCTCAGCGGATGGAACTTTGCCTCACCGAGACCGGCTTCCTGACATTTCCTGCGCAGCAGCTGGATCACTCCATGGTTTTCGCAGTGAACAGTGATCAGAACACCGGCATCCTTAGCTGCCTGCAGGACCTGTAATATCTCTTCATCAAGCAGCCTGTAATCATATGTCATATAGACCTTGAAGCTTGTGATCCCTTCTTTTTTCGCGATCTCTTTCATCTCATCAAGGGTCTCTTCGTGCAGATGCTGAAAGACACCGTGAAAACCGTAGTCCACGACAGCATTGCCGTCTGCCAGGCGGTGATATTCATTCACCTGATGCCAGAGGCTGCAGTCTTTCGGCCCGAATGCCATATGATCCACGATGGTGGTCGTGCCGCCGCAGGCAGCCGCTACCGTACCGTCGTAAAAATCGTCTATCGCCCGTGCAAAACCCACGTCCAGATCCATATGGGTATGGACGTCTATCGCTCCGGGCAGGACATACATTCCCGATGCGTCGATGATCTCTGCGCCCTCGCATTCAAGATCAGATCCTACCGCTGCGATCTTCTCACCATCGATCAGGATATCTGCTTTGAAGACAGCTGTATCATCCGCCAGTATTCCGTTTTTTATTATCTTTTTCATAGGTGATTCGTTATTTCTTCTTATTGTAGTAGGTGTTTTCCATAGGAAGAGTCGTTCTCAGCACTCCGTCTCTTGCATAATATGCGCCGGCTATCGCAGGTGCGGCAGGAATGGTCGTGATCTCACCTATTCCCTTTGCGCCGTACGATACATCAAGGAGCCAGTCCTTCTCTACATGGATCGCGTGGATCTCAGGCGCATCCGTGGACCTCAGCAGTCCCAGGGTTCCGTATTTTGCTTTAGGTACGCAATCCTCGAGCGGCCATTTTTCTGTCACGGCATAGCCCATTCCCATCAGAACTCCGCCCTCTATCTGACCTGACATCGAAAGCGGATTTACCACCTTTCCGGCATCGAACGCTGCGTATATGTCGGTGACACGTCCGTCTTCGTCAAGCACAGCTACATTGGTCGCATAACCGTAAGCGATGTGGCTCCGCGGGTTAGGTTTGTCAGATCCGAGCTTGTCCGTCGGTTCGAAGTATTCATAAAAGAATTCTCTGCCGTTCAGCTTCTCCAGATCAGCTTCAATGATACCGGCTTCGTCCATTGCCTTTCTGAGCTGCAGAGCTGCGCCTCTTACCGCTTCGCCTGTTATAAGGGTCTGACGCGAACCGGATGTGGTGCCTGAATCAGGTGCATTCTCGGTATTTGAGATCCCGATCCTGACCTTGGTTATAGGAAGCGCCGTCGCCTGTGCCACGTCCTGACAGAACACAGTCTGACATCCCTGTCCTATATCGGATGCTGCAGTGTAGATGTACACAACTCCATCCTTTACTATGAGCTTAGCTCTTCCCTTATCAGGCAGGCCGACTCCTACTCCGGCATTTTTCATAGCGCACGCTATGCCCACTCTGTCCTTAGGGTTGTTGTCATAGTACTGCTTTACAGCAAGGAGAGTTTCCTTGAGCGCCGTCGAGACATCTGCGATCTGTCCGTTAGGAAGTACCTCCCCCGGTTCTATCGCATTCCGGTATCTGATCTCCCATGGACTGATCCCGACTTTTTCCGCCAGCACGTTCAGGAGCGACTCAAGCGCAAACTGGCTCTGGCATACTCCGAAACCTCTGAACGCTCCCGCAGGTGGATTGTTCGTATAATATCCGAACCCTCTTATATCTGTGTTGTGATAGTTGTAAGGTCCGACACTGTGCGTACAGGCTCTCTCCAGGACCGGTCCGCACAGGCTCGCATAAGCGCCGGTATCGAAGTTGATCTCACAGTCGAGGCCTTGCAGGATACCGTTCTCATCACAGCCTATCGTAAAGGTTCCCTCCATGGCATGTCTCTTAGGATGGACCCTCAGAGACTCACTGCGGCTGAACTTAGCCTTGACAGGTCTTCCGAATTTCAGAGCTGCAAGCGCTGAAATGTGCTGCGTGGTCACGTCTTCCTTACCACCGAAGCCTCCGCCTATGAGCATGTTTTCGACTACGACTTTCTCCGGAGTATCCAGCCAGCCGAGCATATGACAGATCTCTTTTCTGGTATCGAATGCTCCCTGGTCAGTCGAAAGCACCTTGACTCCTCCCTTATATGGGAATGAGACCGCGCACTCAGGTTCGAGGAAAGCATGCTCGGTGAACGGTGTTGAGAAACTTGCCGTGACCGTATAAGCGGACTTTGCGAGTGCCTTGGCAGCATCTCCTCTGACCACGTGTCTGCTTTGACACAGGTTTCCGTTCTCGTGGATCGCAGGAGCTCCTTCTGCTCTTGCTTCGTGAATATTTCTCACAGGCTCAAGCGGTTCGTAATCCACTTTGATCGCTCTTTTGGCTTGCTCGAGTATGTATGGTGTCTCGGCAACGACCATGCATATCGCGTCTCCGACCATCCTTGTCGTATCACCTTCAGCGATCATCACATCCCAGTCCTGCTGGATGTGACCGACCTTGTTGTGAGGAACATCCGCTGCTGTAAGAACACCCAGTACACCCGGCAGAGACTCTGCCTTTTCTTTATGGATCTTCTTTACTATCGCCCTTGGAAAATCGGAACGTACAGCAGAGCAGTATGCCATCGGAGGCATATCTGCCTCGACGATCGTGCAGGTATTGCAGCCATGCTCACCTTTCCGGTATATATTGGCGCCCGCTTTTATTTCTCCCCTTTTGACAGCGTCATCGAGATCCTCTTTGCTCCACCCGGCCTGCTCCATTATGAGCTCAGGTCTGTCCTCCGGGATGAAGTATTCAGGACCGATATCATCAGGGTATTTACCATAGCCGAGGACCTTTTTCCTGACGTCCACCCGGAAGACATTCTGGCCGACTCCGTATATTGATGCACGCTCTATATTGATCGGGTTTTCGCTGCCGGTCAGCTCCATTGGATCATAGCGGTTTCCGTATATGGACGCATGTCCGTAATTGCGGTAATTTGCTATTCCTGAAACTACTGCCGGATCATACTGTGTCCCGTACTCGGAAATATATACGATCTCTCCTTTTGCGTCTTCATCCGAAAACTGACTGACGAATCTTATCTCTTCTTCGCCGCGAAGCACCGCGGCTGCTCTTTTTATGCCCTGAACAATCTTTTTATAGCCGGTGCACCGGCATATGTTGCCCCTGATAGCTTCCCTGATCTCTTCATCTGAAGGATCCGGGTTTCTGTCAATAAGCGCCTTAGCCGCCATGACCATGCCCGGTATGCAGAAGCCGCACTGGACAGCCCCGCTGGATCCGAATGCGAAAACAAAGGCTTCCTTCTCGCTGACAGACAGTCCCTCAACAGTCAGAATGCTTTTGCCCTCTGCTCTCTTTGTGGTCAGGACACATGATTTTACCGCGCGTCCGTCCACTATGATCGTGCATGTGCCGCACGCGCCTTCCGAGCATCCGTCCTTGACTGAATACAGTCTCAGATCGTCTCTGAGATATCTGAGCAGAGGCTTATCTTCTTCAGTCGTTCTGACAACACCGTTTACAGTAAATGTGTATGCCATACTCTCCCCTCCACTCAGTCAGTCATTATGCCATAAAGATCGCGTATCACTCCGCGAGGGCACTTGACTGCACACATGCCGCAGCGGATGCACTTTGCAGGGTCTATGACTGCTATGTTGTCTGCGACTCTGACAGCATCTGCAGGGCAGTTCTTTTCACAGAGCCTGCATGCAATACAGGAATTGACGCAGGCTGCTCTGGCATCCTTTCCGATATACTTATTGCTGCATTTCGGCTGTATATTCGCATCAGCCAGTATAAGGTCTATCAGTCCCTGCGGACAAGCCTTTACACAGAGCCCGCAGCCCACACACTTATCCTCGTCTAATGCCGGCGTACCACCGTCTTCCAGACTTATCGCCTTCAGGCGGCAGGCAGAAACACATGATCCGCCGCCCAGGCAGCCGTATATGCACGCAGCTATACCATCCGGATACTTCCCTTTTATCGCATTGCAATCAGCGGGAAGGGATGATCTGTCTATTCCTTCCCTGAGAGGACTCCCCCCTCTGCACCTGACATATGCTTTTTTCTTTATTCTCTTAGCCATTTTCCCCCTGAGCAGAAAACTATGATCAAAACCTGTCTCTGGCGTAGCACAGTATCGCTTCAAGTACACCGCCTGCTATGGACATTGCTTTGTCTGATACTGTCATATAGTCTACCGATATGCCTCTCGGGTCTACGTCGCCGCATTTGAAACCTTCAGTGACATAGATCCCCTCCTGGAGCATTCCGCGTACGACCCCTGTGATTGCTGTAAATACAGGTACATTGTCGACATAAGCTACGATCTCGCCCTTGTATACCATGTTCCCGAAATCTCTGCGGGGATGAAAGTAACCATCTTTAGGTGCTCTGATCACCCGGTTGACTGTCTCGCCTCCGATATTGCCGGGTACTCCGGTATTCGGTATGGCAGATCCTTCCTTGATGACTCTTCCGATGGTATGCCCGCGCTTTGTCTCTATTACGACATGGCAGTCTTCTCCGGCAGTAAAACCCGGACCGACTCCTATGACCAGCGGTGCATCGTCGATCCTTGTGCCCAGATTCTTCTTGGCTATTACAGCATCGACCTTAACATCAGGATGGAGACTGTCGATCATGCCTTCGTATGTAGTAGGCACGACAGGGATCACACCCCTTGATATGCAGTCTCTGACCTGCTCTGCAGTTTCTGCTCTTTCCGCCATTACATCTTCAACAGCGGCGCTCCCAAGACGGATGGCTTCCGAAAAAGCCACCGTCCTGCGTACTGCCGTGGGCACAGGCAGATCTGTCATCACAATGTCAAATTTTGCATGATGCAGTCTCAATGCTATTCCGCTGGCGAGGTCGCCTGCGCCTTTGATGTATATCAGCATAAAATATCCTCTGAAATAATTTATTCTCTAAAACTAGCCTATAAGATATGCATAATTAGCTGTTACAGCCTTGATGAATGCGAGAATGCCCTCAGGCAGTGCGCACTTAGGATCAGCGATATCGTACTCTCCGACATTTCCGAACAGTCTTACGCATACTTTTGATCCCTCAAGTACGAGGAATCCGTTGTTCTCGCTGTCCTTGAAGTCCTCTTCGCTCCAGAACAGTGTGAACTTATCCTTGAACGGACGTCCTGCATATGGACAGAATACCTGGCAGTTTCCGCACTCGTTGCACATACCGTCGACATGGAGTATCTGAGGTTTTGCAAATCCAGGTACATTTATGACGACATTTGCTCTGTTCGGACATACATCCGCGCAGACCTCGCAAACAGTGCTGCAGCCGAGGCAGCGATCGTCTGCCTTGTCTGCCGGCGGATCAGCCAGAACGCCCTTGCGGTCGAGCAGTTTACCCATATTGCCGTCTGCATTGAGTTCAGCATACTTATCAAAGTCTGCCCCGCAGATAGCTGAAGTGATTACCTGTGCATCAGCGATAGCCTTGACTACTGTAGCCGGTCCTCTGCGGCAGTCGCCTGCTGCATATACTCCAGGTACTGTTGTCATCAGGTTATCATCTACTACAGGCTTACCCTTGCTGTCGAGTTCAACGCCGGCTGCCTGATAGAGTCCCCTGTGGATCCTCTCACCAACTGCTGCGATAACGCATGTAGCCGGAACTTCTGTGAATTCGCCTGTACCGACAGGTGAACGTCTGCCGCTCTCATCCGGATCGCCGAGCTTGCAGATCTCGCATTTGAGCTTTCCGTCTTCTACACCTTCCGGTGCGAGAAGTTCCATGAACTCTACACCGTCATCGATAGCCATCTGCAGTTCTTCCTCATCTGCAGGCATGTATCTTCTTGTTCTGCGGTATACGAGGCGGACGTGCTCTACACCAGGCTGTCTCTTTGCAGCTCTTGCAACGTCCATAGCTGTGTTACCGCCGCCGATAACTACTACATCAGTACCGAGCTTGACAGTTCCGAGTTCTTCTCTTCCGATGTTATCCGAGTCCGGTCTGTTCTTGACATCATACAGGAACTCAAGAGCGTCGATCTCTTTTCCGTATTTCAGTGTCTTGCGGCCTTCAGCCCAGGCTCCGATACAGATCACGAAGTCTGTATATCCTTCAGCTCTGAGTTCATTGAGGGATACGATCTCTCTTCCCTTGACCATCTTAGCGCCATATGCGGAGCAGAGAGCCACATCCTTGTTGATAGCATCTTCGCTGATCCTGAATTCAGGAATTACATAGCGAGGAACACCTCCAAGTCTCTTTCTCTTTTCGAACAGTGTTACATCGACTCCGGCACGGCTCAGGAATGATGCTGTTGCAAGTCCTGCAGGGCCTCCGCCGATAACAGCGACCTTCTTATCACTGGTTATAGCAGGTGCGTGAAGTGTTGCAGCAACTCTGGCAGATCCTTGCTCAGCAGCCATCAGCTTGACCTCACGGATTCTAAGTGATGACTCATAGTGGTTTCTCATGCATCTGTCAGCGCATGTATGCGGACAGATCGTTCCTGTTATGAAAGGAAGAGCATTCTTCTCAAGGATGATCCTGACAGCTTCTTCCGGTCTGCCCTTTTCCATGGCCTCGAGGTATGCAGGGATATCCTGATTGATCGGGCATCCGCCGCTGCATGGTGCTGTGAAGCAGTCGAGCATTGGCAGAGGTTCTCCGTTCTTGCGGTCCGGAAGCGGTTTGATAGGCTTCTGGTTTCTCTCGCCCTTTGACATCTCTACGAGCGCTGCTGCCTTAGCCTTGTCTACACCGGCAAAACGCTCGCTGCCGCAGTCCATGAGGAGCTCGCCGATCTGTGACATCCTCTGATATCCACCCGGTTTGAGCACTGTAGTAGCCATTGTGATAGGCCAGATACCTGCTTCAAAGATCTCTTTGATGTTGAAATAGTCAGCTCCGCCTGAGTAGCTGATACGGAGTTTGCCATCGAACTGTTTTGTAAGCTTTTCAGCAAGAGCGATGGACAGTGGGAACAGGCTGCGGCCTGACATGTACATCTCTTCTGATGGCAGTTCGCCGGCCTTGACATCAACAGGGAATGTGTTGGTGATCTTAACACCGAATTCCAGACCCTTCTCGTCGCAGAGCTTCTGCAGACGCTCGAACATAGGGATAGCATCCTTCCACTGAAGGTCTTCGAGGAAGTGATGATCATCGAATACTATGTAATCGAACCCGAGCGAATCGAGGCGCTTTCTTGCGAACTCATATCCGAGCAGTGTAGGGTTGCACTTGATGAATGTGTTGAGGTTCTTCTCTGTGATCAGGTATGAAGCGATCCTCTCGATCTCATCAGGAGGGCATCCGTGCAATGTGGACTCTGTGATAGAGTTCGAGATCCTTGCAGGGATGGACTTGATGAATGCCTCATCTACTTTTTTGAGTCTTCCGTCCTTAACTGCCTGGAGCGATACCTCCATAGCATCCTTGAATACTTCTGTGTTCGAGGCATCCTTCATCTCCTCGATGAACTTGTCGACCTTAGGGGTCTTGATGCCTTCGAGGTCATATCCTACGGACATGTTGAATACGAATCCGTCAGGATCGCCGAGTCCAAGCTCTTTTGAAAGGATCTTGCACAGGAACCATGCTTTTACATATTCCTCATAGGCCTGCGGAACATACAGTTCTGTTGACCATTCGCAGTTGTAGCACTCGTCATGAGCTGTGATACATGGCTTTGCAACACATGCTGCCAGCTCTGCACCGTCCATCTTCTGAACAGTCTTCAGTTCGAAGAATCTCGAACCTGCAACGTATGATGCTACGATGTTCTGTGTCAGCTGTGTATTCGGACCTGCAGCAGGGCCGTAAGGCGACTCGATCTTCTCATCGAAGATCGGCAGAGCCTGACCATTAGTGTGTTTAACGAATTTTGAAATACCGAATATACTTCCGCTCTTCTCATACTCATCGAGTACCCAGTTAAGCAGATGCCTGTACGGCATAGGTCTCATAATATCACTCATATTTTCCCTCCTTGTGACTGCCCGGAGCTGCGCCGGCGCGCAGCCCCTGACAGACTTTTCAATATCTACTAATATGTTCTGTGATTGAGCTCGCCCCAGAGCTTCTTGCTCTGCTCGAGTGTCCATGCGTTGATAGCATCTTCATCGATTCCCACGAACTCTCTGTCTTTGTATAATACCTTACCGTTGATAATAGTTGTCCTGCAGTTCTTGCCCATCATGCCGAACAGCATGTGTCCGTCAATGTTCTCATCCGAGAACGGTGTGAACGGCTTGTAATCCATTACGATCACGTCAGCTGCAGCGCCTTCCTTCAGGATGCCGAGAGGTTTCTTGAAGTACTTAGCCGCGATCTTACGGTTGTTTTCAAAGAGCATGCTCATCGCTTCGCCCCATGCAACGTTAGGCATAGCAGCGTTGTGTCTCTGGATGATCAGGAACACCTTGAGACTTTCGAGCATATCGTGTGTGTATGCGTCTGTTCCCATACCTACCATGATGCCCTTTGCCATCATCTGGAGAACCGGAGCGCATCCTACCGCATTGCCCATGTTGGACTCAGGGTTGTTTACGACCATGGTGCCTGTCTCTTTGATGATATCCATCTCGGCAGGGCTTACATGGATGCAGTGTCCGAGAAGTGTCCTGTCTCCGAGAATGCCGTTGTACAGAAGTCTGTTGACCGGTCTGCAGCCGTAGTTGCGCAGGCTGTCGTATACGTCGTTCATGCCTTCGGCGATATGGATGTGGAAACCTGTCATGCCGTCATTGGCCTCTACCATCTTCTCGAACGTCTTGTCGGAGATGGTGAAAAGTGCATGGCCGCCGAACATGGCTTTGATCATGTCATCGTCTTCTTTGATCGCCCATTTTGCGAAGTCAGCATTCTCCTGGATGCCCTGAAGAGTCTTCTCTTCGCCGTCTCTTTCGGATACTTCGTAGCAGAGACAGGATCTCATTCCGAGTTCCTTTGCTACGTCCTTGATCGCGAAGAGTGAGCCAGGGATCTCACAAAAGCTTGCGTGATGGTCAAAAATGGTCGTAACACCATCTCTGATACAGTCAAGGATGGTCGCATAAGCACACGCTTTCGTTCCGTCGATCGTCAGATGGCGGTCTATAGCCCACCATGTACCATCGAGGACCTCGAAGAAGTTAGTAGGATTGTTGCCTTCTATCGCCAGTCCTCTGGCAAGTCCTGAATAGATATGTGTGTGCGCATTGATCAGACCCGGCATGATGATGCCGCCCTTTGCATCTACGAATTCAGCATCAGGGTACGCTGCCTTCATGTCTGCAAGTGTTCCCACTGCTTTGATGACTTCACCGTCAGTTACGACTGCTCCGTCCTTAAGATAAGGGAACTCAGGATCTCTTGTGATCAGCTGTCCATTACCGATTAGAAGCATATGTTTTCCTCCCTTCCTGCATATCCTGTACATAACTGCCGTTTGCGGCGTTCTGCACCTTAGTTATCTATCGTACAAAATTGTATAAAAGTTACATCGTTACTTGATCTTTCCAAGTTCTCTCAGGATCTTCTCAGGTGTCATCGGCCAGCTTCTCATCCATACACCGCAGGCATCATGGATAGCGTTTCCGATGGCCGGAGCAGCTCCGTTACATGCGATCTCAGAGATCGACTTCGCTCCGAACGGTCCGTGTGCATCATCCACATCGATGAGTACAGCTTTGAAATCATCAGGCTGCTCGGATATCATCGGGACTCCGTAATCCGTCATTGTCGCATTGACGCAGCGTCCGTCTTTGTCGAGGATCATATCTTCATACAGCGTGTGACCGATCGACTTCAGTGAAGCACCGTACATCTGGCACAGAGCAGCTTCAGGGTTGATAGGTGTTCCTGCGTCCTGTACAGCATAGAACTTCTGCACCTTGACCTCACCGGTCCTGATGTTGACAGCTACCTGAGCGAAATGAGCTCCGTATGGTACTGACGAAGCAGCTGTTGTAAAGCTTCCAGGTGCGATCAGGTGTCCGCGTCCGGTCCCTGATGTCGCTGTATGTATTATCTCGTAGTACGACAGTACCTTGCCTGTTTTCTTGGAATGTACTTCTCCAGGCCATGCGAGCTCCATGTCATCCATTTCCTCGCCCAGCTGATATGCCGCCTCATCGAGGATCTTGTTCTTGAGGTTAGTTGCTGCAACAACAGCAGCATTTCCGCTGAAGAACGTACCTGAGGATGCATAGGATCCGGTATCAAACGCACCTGAGTCAGTATCGCCTGACAGGACTGTTATCTTATCCATCGGGATGCAGAGTATATCGCTCGTTACCTTGGCGATGATCGTATCGAGACCGGTACCGATATCCGCAGCACCGCTGGTCACGATGATGGATCCATCCATCTCGAGCTTGGTTATCGCATTCGCGTGGTCGAGTCCAGGAAGTCCGGAACCCTGCATGATCATCGCGAATCCTTTACCGATCTTCCAGTCAGGGTCTCCGCTTTCCTCATGCTTGCCCCACTCGATCATCTCACAGCCCTTTTCGACTGCCTCTCTGAGTCCGCACGATCCGACAGGTACGACGTTTCCTTCACGTCCTTCGCCGAGGCCCTTGAGGATCTCAAGCATGTATCCCTCTTCAACGTGGTTCTTGAGCACCATTTCCTTATAGTCGACGCCGAGCTTTTCTGCGAGCTCGCACATTGCCATCATGAGTCCGTATGTACCCTTAGGTGTGCCGTAGCCCTGATATGCTCCTGCCGGCGGGATGTTGGTGTAATAGATCGTCAGATCGTATTTCATGTTGTCGCACTTGAACAGCGGCAGTGTCTTGGAGCAGCTGTTCATCGGTACTGTCAGAGCGTGGTTTCCGTAAGGTCCGGTGTTAGCGTCTACCTTGAGGTAAATGCCTGTGATCGAACCGTCCTTTTTGCCGCCCATCTTGACGTGGACACGCATCGGATGTCTGGTGGAATTGGCTATGAATTCCTCCTCACGCGTATTGTGATAAAGTACCGGTCTTCCGGTCGCGAATGTGGCATATGCTGTCAGGTCCTCTACGAGGATATCCTGCTTTGATCCGTAGCCGCCTCCGACTCTTGTCTTGATTATGTGGATCTTGTTCTCTGAAAGACCTGTTACCCAGCTGACAATACGACGTACATGGTATGGAACCTGTGTGCTCGCATAGATTATCAGTCTGCCGTTCTCAAGCTTAGAGAAGCATATATGTGTCTCGAGAGGTGTGTGCTGGATCTGGCTTGTCTGGTATGTAGCTTCTACAACAGCGTCTGCTTCAGCAAATGCTTTGTCTACATCTCCGATGAATCCATGGTTGGCTGCCGCAACATTGTGCAGGATGTCACCATGGAGAGGGAACTGGTATACTACTTTTCCTTCTCTCTCATCCCCGGACAGCTTCTTGTTGTATTCATCCAGATCGTCAGGAGCGCCTGAGTTGTACTGGACCCTTCCGTTATGTACGAGAGGCGCGCCCTCTGCCATTGCCTCTTCGACTGTGAATACAGCATCCAGCGGCTCGTATTCGACCTCGATGAGATCTCTCGCTTTTATCGCATCTTCGAGGGTCTCTGCGACTATCGCTGCCACACGGTCACCCACGTGTCTGACCTTCTTGTTGATGAGCTTCCTGTCATGAGGTGATGGTTCAGGGTTTCCCTGACCGGCGGACATGTAGGTTGCATCCGGGCAGTTATATGCGGTGATGATCTTTACAACGCCCGGAATAGCTTCTGCTTTGGATGTGTCGATCTTGTTTACATATGCGCTTGCATATGGTGAACGGAGTACGACCATATAGCATGTATCGTCATCGACATAGTCTTCGACGAATGCTCTCTCTCCGGAGACAAGCTGCGGAGCGTCTATCTTAGGCAGGACCTTGCCGACTGCCTTGAGGTGCGGCCTGAATTCAGGCGCGATCTCTGTTTTATATTCGCCGCCCGCGAGCTTCTCTTTGATCAGCTCGGCAGCAAGATAGTAGTGTTCATATCCGGCGTCACGGATGAATATTCCGGACAAAGCATCCTTTACGTCTTCTCTGGTAGGGTTCGGGTTGTTTTCAAACAGCCATGTCATCAGGAGTGCAGCTGCCGGAGCGTTATACGCGCTCTGAACGACACCTGCATCGACCAGTGCCTGCTGGACGACTGTCAGGTTCATTGAATTGCCCAGACTGTCAGGAGTGCGTATCTCACAGCCCTCGACTTCTCCGGCAAGTATAAGGTTGGAAAAGACCGGAGTGCCGTCAAGGAGGACTGTATCGCTTCCACAGAACCCCTCAGCGTCATCGCTGTCTCTGACAGCGAAGTTGCCGTTCATCACGAGCATATCGCGAAGTCTTGTAAGAGGATCGATATCGAATGATCTCTTTTTACCGTTAATAGTACAGTTGATCATGACTATACCTCCTTTCCTGCAAGCTTTCTGCAGAAGTCATATGCTGTGACCCCCAGCAGATAACGCTTGTAAGCTTCACTTCCGAACATGTCTTCTGATATCTTCAGACTGTCAGCGCCTTTGAAGAAAGCGATCGCTTCTTCCTCGCTGATATCAGGATTTTCCCTGACCATTTCTTCGAAACCTTTGAATCTGTAAATGCCGCAGTTCTTGATAGCTCCGGCCAGAGTGAACCCTTTCTCCAAGGCAGCTGCGCTCATCGTGAGAACAGCATGGCTCTGAGCTGTATTTGAATATCTCTTGGATACGACCTTGACATTATCCGGAACGATCACTGCTGTGATCAGCATGTCCTTACCTGCTTCAGATGCTTCCTTATAGGAATTCACGCAGATATCATCCTGCTTTCCATCCGGTGTGAGCACTTCGACTCTTGCGCATACTGCGAAAAGTGTCGGCAGCAGATACGAGTCGCTTCTGAGTGCTGCGATATTTCCGCCTATGGTCGCCATATTGCGCTTGGTGCGTGACGCCATGAACAGTGCAGCTTCCTTCAGATAATCAGGAACGATCTCTGATTCGACGATCTGCTGGAATGTGCACATCGAGCCGATCTTTATGCCTTTTTCGACTTTCTCTATCTGACCGAGACCGCTGCACTTCTTGAGCGAGATCAGAGTTTCGGCCTGTGCCGGGACTTCTGATCCAAGGCGGTTTACCTCGGTCCCTCCTGCAATGAAAGCAGCCGAAGCTGTTTTGGAGCCTGCTGCCTCTGCAGGGCTTTTAGCCATTAACAGTTGAGTTGCCATAATAAATCTCCTTTTCCCTACATCCTACTTGAACGGCATCGGTTCAGGATACTCAGTGATACCCTGTGAGTTGACTTTCTCTGCTTCTTCGAACTTACCCAGATGTCTGAGCATGGTCTTTTTGACAGCGCGGAAGATATTTTCATATCCCGTGCATCTGCAGAGATGTCCTGACAGTGCTTTTCTGAGTTCATCATCTGTATACTCTTTGCCTGAATTCACGATCTCCCAACTGGTCATGATGAATCCCGGAGTACAGAATCCGCACTGGATCGCACCCTCGTCAATGAAGGCCTGCTGGATATCTGAAAGCTCGCCGCCCGGACCGATCAGTCCTTCGAGCGTCCATATCTCTTTGCCCTCAGCCCAGACTGCAAGATATATACAAGAGTTGAAACCCTCACCGTCAATGATAACTGTGCAGGCTCCGCACTCACCGACTTCGCAGCCCTTCTTGACTGAAGTCAGGCGGAAGTCGTTACGCAGCATATCAGTGAGTGAAGCACGGACATCCACGATCCGCTCTACCTTTTTGCCATTGATAGTGCAGTGGACTACTTTATATTGCTTATCCATTTACCACACCTCCTGCCAGACTAATAGACTCCCGAAGTGCCCTTTCAGCCATTACGACTGATATGTGCTTACGAAGCGCTTTCCCGGCACGCCAGCTGTCACGCGGATTGATATCTTCAAGTACTGTCTCCGCAAATTTCTTGATGTTTTCTTCTGTTATCTCTTTTCCGTTGAGGAATTCTTCGGCTGTATAAGCGCGGACAGGTATCGGTGCAGCGACTCCGTATCCTATACGTACACGCTCGAACGTCTTTTTGTCTTCGCTCAGCCTTACATTTACTGAGCATCCGGTAGTAGCAATGTCGAGAGCGTTTCTCATAGAGTACTTTATATAATGACCGAAACATCTGTCATAGGACTCTTTCGGTATGAGAATGGCTGTCTGGAGTTCTCCCGGTTTAAGGTCTACTACTTTTGCCTTGATGTACCAGTCTTTGATCGGCACGCGTCTGACTCCCTCAGGCCCTGTGACTTCCATCACAGCCTCCCACGCCATCAGGGTGGATGCCGAGTCCGCTGACGTGACTCCGTTGCAGGTGTTGCCGCCGATCGTACCTATGGCTCTTATCTGCGGGCCTCCTACCATGTCAACGGCTTCGCCCAGTACATTGATGTATTTCTGAATGATCGGATCATTCGTGATATGAGAGAAGCTGGTCAGAGAGCCTATGCGTATGTTTTCTTCATCGTCTATAGACACTCCCCTAAGCTCATCGAGCATGTAGATGCTGACCAGCTCGACTCCGGCTCTGCGGCCTTCACGTACCTGGACGAGCACATCGGATCCGCCTGCGAGGATCTGTGCTTCAGGATGCTCCTGCAGCAGCTGGACCGCATGCTGAACGCTTTCAGCTTCGTAAAGTGCTTTTATATCATACATATTGACTGCTCTCCTTTCACTTGTTCTCTTCTGCCCAAGGGTCGTTTATGAGCCCTGCATCCGTGAATTCACGGAAGAGAGTGTGCGGCGACAGAGGGAGCTCGTTGATGTAAAGTCCGGTCGCCTGTCCAATAGCATTTCTGATCGCAGGTGCTACCGGGCATGCCGGCGGTTCGCCGAGTCCCTTTGTTCCGTAAGCACTGGTAGGTTCGTAGTTCTCTACGAAATCTGCAACCAGTCTCGGGTGATCCATGAATGAAGACATCTTGTAGTCAAGCAGGTTGTTGTTGAGAGGTCTTCCTGTCTTCTCGTCCCAGAGGAGTTTTTCCGACAAAGCGTATCCGATGCCCATGCTCTGTCCTCCGTGGACCTGTCCTGATGCGAGGATAGGATTGATGACCTGCCCGCAGTCATGGACGTTGACGATATTGAGAAGTCTTACCCTGCACATCGGTATGTCGACTTCGACCTCTGCGAAGCAGCAGCCGAATGAGTAAGCGTTTGATTTTATCTGATATGTTGACTCAGCGGTCAGATGCTGCGAACCGTCAGTTGTGTACAGTTTTGCAAGCGCCAGCTCGCCGATGGTCATGAGTTCACGTCCGTCCGTGGTCCTTACGATGATGCCGTCGACCAGGTCGAGGTTATAGACAGGCATGCGGGTGAACTGATGAGCTGCTTCGAGGACTTTTTCCTTGAGCAGAAGTGCTGTCTGCCTGATCGAGAATCCCAGTGTGTATGTACCGCGGGAAGCGTAAACGCCTGTGCCGAACGGTGTGACATCGGTATCCTGGCATGAGACCGGATGTACCATGTCAAACGGGATCCCGAGCGTATCAGCGATCATCTGTGCTGCAGCGGTATCAGCTCCCTGACCGATCTCAGTTTCACCGAGCTGGAACTGTACGGAACCGTCCTGGTTCATTACTATACGGCAGGATGAGGTCTCAAGTGCTATAGGATATACTGCAGTGTTGTACCAGAATGTCGAGACAGCTATACCTCTTCTGATATCGCCGGTCTGATTTGCATATTTCCTGACCTTGTCATAGTATCCGATTATCTCGGCTCCCTTGTCGAAGCACTGATTGAATGTATCGGAATACAGCTCATTCTTAGAAAATGCGTGATAATATCCGACAGGCATGAGGTTTTTGCGCCTGAATTCGAGCGGATCCATTTTCATGGCTCTTGCGCAGTCCTCAGCATGGCACTCGAAAGCGTAACTTGCCTGAGGCATGCCGTATCCTCTCATAGCGCCTGCTACGGAACGGTTAGTGTATACTGTCCAGGTCTCTCCGTCGATGTTGTCGCACGGATAGAGCTGCGGGAAAGCATTGAGTCCCTTAGCTGCAATAGCATGACCATGTGAACTGTAAGCACCGTTGTTGCACCATGCCTTGAATGTCCTTGCGGCAAAGCTTCCGTCAGGACGCATCCATGATGTGATGTGATACCTGATCGCGTGTCTTATACGGTTGCAGATGAATGTCTCTTCACGAGGAACATCAAGCTTGACAAGACGTCCTCCGAGCTGAATGCTTATCCATGCTGTAAGAGGTTCATAGAGAACATCCTGCTTGTTACCGAATCCGCCTCCGACGTATGGCTTGATGACTCTGAACTTGCCCCAGTCCATGCCGGTCGCCTGCCCGATAACTCGCCTTACTATGTGCGGGATCTGAGTAGATGAGACCACGACAGTCCTGTCTCCCTCGCCATACGCATAGCAGATGAAATTCTCGATGTGGCAGTGCTGTACAGGCTGGGTCTCATACCAGCCTTCTACCTTGGTGAGCCCCGGTTCCTTGATTGCTTCTTCTACGCTTCCCATATGGATCTCGGTATGAGCGAGAACATTGTTAGGATAATTCTCGTGCAGAAGAGGTGCGCCTTCTTCCATTGCTTCCTGTGCATCGAGCACAAATGGCAGTTCCTCATACTCTACGCTTTTTTCAAGTATGCGGAGCGCCTGGGAAGCTGCGACTTCATCCTCAGCTACTACAGCTCCGATATCGTCGCCGTAGAAAAGAGGCCTGTCTGTCATTATAAGGCGGTCGCAGATATCCTGATGATGAGGATCCGTCGACCACGGGTGACCTGCTGTCGGAAAATAGTGCTTTTCTTTCAGGTCAAAGCAGGTGAAAACACGGACCACGCCCGGTACTTTCTCTGCTTCTGCGGTATCTATCTTTTTGACGATACCGTTAGCCACTGTTGAATGCAGCACCCTGATCACAAGAGCGCCTTTATCACACATGTCATCTGTGTATTTTATGCGCCCCATGGCCTTGTCGTGTGCATCGTGTCTGGTGACTGCCTGTCCGATGTATTTTTTGGACATGCTCATCCCTCCTTATTGCTAAAAGTTACTATGATATGAAATGTGCTTTATATGGAATAATTTATTATCTATTTAATATACTCATGTATTGCAGCGCGATCAGTGATAGATCTTCATCATCACTTTAGTTACAAAACTGTCTCTGTTTTCCTCGACAAGCTGATCGATTATATTGACCGTAAGCGCTTCATCACCTATGGTGTCATGCTCATCGAGTAGACCGCCGGCAGCCTGTCTCATCTTTTCAAAAGTATCATATATACTCTCGTATGATCCATGGTGGAATCCCACCAGATAGTCCGCAGGCGGGATCACGCGTACCTTGTCCTGGTATTCGCCGGCATCTTCAGGAGGGATCTTTACAGCGAATTTCGCTTCTCCTCCTGAGTAAAGCACGAGAGTCGGATACATGTAGAACAGTTCGTCTGCAAATACTGTCTCAAGGCCTCCTGCCTCGATGTAGTGGATATCTCCCTCTGAGTAGACAAATATCTGATCCGCATCAGCATATGCCAGCTCGCTTTTTATCAGGGCAAATCTGTCTTTGCAGACAGATTCCATCCGGAGCATCTTTTCGTACTTTTTTCTCGCATTCTCAAATCTTTCTTTGAGAAATTCTTCTGTCTTGTCAGGGTTTCGTCCATGCATGAATTCCCCTATCTCATCCAGAGAGCAGTCAAGATCCCGGAGGAACCTTATCATGCCGAGTGAATAGATCTGGTCATACCTGTAGGTCCGCCATTTGTTCTCGGGGTTTCTGATATCCGGAACGAGCAGGCCTTCCTTGTCATAGTGGCGAAGGAGCTGGACGTTGACATCAAAGACTCTGGCAAGCTCGCCTATCTTCCATGTCCTGTCATAATAACTCTTCATCTTAACGTATCACCTTCTATTAATAGTCTGGATTCGTATCTGAGCAGGACCTGCCCGGGTCTGCTCATAGCAAAAGCGTTATTTTTATTCCGATTATATTCTACTTTTATTCTACGACTGCAGATGCAGCGAGAAGCGGAACTGCAGTCTCCATATACCGGGTGTCCATTCGGAATGCCGGATCATGCCATGGCGCATTTTCTGTGCCCGGTATTCCGCTGCCTGCCCAGTAGAAAAACGATGGTATTTCTGTCCCCCATACGGCAAAGTCTTCAGATGCCAGTGTCGGTGCACTGTCAGTTATATGATCTCTCCCTACGGCAGATTCCGCCGCCCTGAGCGCCAGCCTGTACATATCTTCCCCGTTGTTGACAGCAGGGACCATCGGAGTGATCTCAACGCTGCACTTACATTCGTATGCAGCTGCTATATCTTCTGAAAGTGTCCTGAGTCTTTCCTCCATACGGAGATGTGTATCATGGTCGAAAGACCTGATATAGCCTGTCAGCACTGCTGTCTCGGGAGCAGAGCTTTCCGACATACCTGCCGTCACGCTGTTAAATGTGCAGATAGCCGGCTGGAATGGATCGACATTTCTGCTGACTATGGTCTGTACACTGCTTATCACTGAAGCGGCTGCGACAATAGGATCTACGCACTTATGCGGAAGTGCACCATGCCCGGGCTTTCCGGTCAGCGTGATCCTGAACACGCTCTTTTCAGACATCAGCGGCCCCTTGTGTACCACCACATATCCGCAGTCGATTTCCGGCCTGTTATGTATGCCGAAGATCCGCATCGGACGCTGAGGGACCTTGTCAAGGATGCCATGGTCAAGCATCGCTCTCGTACCATGAGTGCCCTCCTCCGCCGGCTGGAATATGAAAAGCACGTTGAAGGGGAGCGTCTCTCCTGACGAGCTGAGACAGTGCACTGCTCCGAGCATCGTTGCTGCATGTGCGTCATGACCGCAGAGATGCTTCATCCCCTGCTCAGTCGGAACAGCGTCTATGTCTGCTCTCAGCGCTACGGTTTTATCCGAACCTGCGTCCAGGAAGCACACAAGTCCGGTGTCCATTCCTATGTCTATGATATCCACAGGATATCCTTTACAGACTTTCCTTATATATGCAGTTGAGGCTTTCTCTTCGAATGCTTTTTCAGGTATCGTATGCAGATACTGCCAATGCTCTTCTGCGAGTCTTACCGCCTCTCTCATGAGGGATGAATCGAATAATGAATTGTCAAACATTTTTCTAATACTGTAGCTTGCTTTTTTAATGCAGAATCAGTCTGCCATGTATGCCGGTTCGCCTTCGCTCCATACCGCTCTGATCGAGCCCGGCTGTCTTTTATAGAAACATCTGCTGAAGCGTTCTGTCACGCTGAGACCTTTTCTCATCAGGTTGCTGTCATCGAGCACGATCGCATGCAGCATGTTGCCTTGTGCGAACCCCGCTTTTGCACCGAACCACGGCGCCGCAGCGCTCGTTGCCAGATACCAGGCTTCCGTCTCATTGACATGATCTGTTTCCCAGTTGTCGATGATGCTTCTGACCTTGGAAGTCTGGACGGTACTTGCAACTACATCAAATCCGTTGAGGGTGTTGCCTCCGGATATATCACTGCCCAGCACTACTTTGAGGTTTTCATCAAGCATCTGCCTCAGCGGCATCACGCCGGAAGCGATGTTGGTATTTGAGTTGCAGCAGTGGACCACAGTCACCCCGTATTCAGCGATTGCTTTTCTTTCCCTTTCAGAGCTGTGCACGCAGTGTGCCATGAGTGTCCGGTCATGCCAGAGTCCGCTGTCATGATATGTGTCCCAGTATTCCTCACATTCAGGTCTGAGCTGCTTTACCCATTCGATCTCACTGGTATTCTCCGATATATGAGACTGCACAGGCAGGTCTCTTTCACGGGACAGTTCTCCGAGAAATCTCATGAGTTCATCAGTGCATGACGGGGTGAATCTCGGCGTCAGTATCGGTTTTACCCGGGTAAAACGGCTGCACTCCACGAGCCATCTTAAAGTCTCGCGCTTTGACTCTTCTGTGGTCTCCTGCAGTATCGGGCTGCCGTTCCTGTCCATGTTGACCTTGCCGACATATCCGGTAATGCCCGCTTTTTCAAGTTCTTCCATCAGCACTATCGTGGAATCCGTATGCAGAGATGAAAACATCGCCACTCTTGTCGTTCCGTGGCTGATAAGATCATGTGCAAGTCTGCGGTATACTTTTCTCGCGTATTCCGGATCGGCAAACCTTGACTCCATCGGATATGCATATTTGCTCAGCCAGTCGACGAGCGGCAGATCCATGCCAAGTCCCAGCATAGGATACTGCGGTGCATGCAGGTGCATATCGCAGAATGACTGCATAATAAGCATATCGCTGTAGTCATAGAGCACAGCATCTGCAAATTCCTCAGGCAGAGTGTCGCTGACGGATACTATTCTGCCTCTTTCGAGGCAGATATATCCGTTTTTTATCGTTTTGATCTCTGTCAGAGATTCTGATGAAACAATGTCTCCTTTTAAGACCGTTCTGTTCATTGTTACTGGTTGATGAATCCTGATCCTGAAGCTGCCACCTTAAACAGTCCTCTAGGTGTGACACGGAGCTCAGGAATTACTGTAAGTGCCATGAACGAAAGCGTGATGAACGGATCGAAATCCTGCGAAACGCCCATCTCGTAAGCCTTAGTTTTCATTACCTGAAGTTTGCTGTTGACTTCCTTGAAATGCACGTCTGTCATCAGTCCCATGATAGGCAGCGGCAGGGTCTCGAAAACTTTTCCGTTCTCGACTACTGTGTAGCCGCCCTGTACACGGGCGATCTCATTGACTGCGATCGCGATATCTTCATCGTTGTCGCCGATTACTATGATATTGTGCGAATCATGTGATACTGATGAAGCGATAGCGCCGCCGCGTATACCGTATCCCTTAGTCACTGCAACTCCGATCTTGCCGCTGTTTTTATGTCTTTCTACAGCTGCGATCTTGAGGTAGCCGTCATGCGGGACAAAGTTGTCTGTCTTAGGGAAATGCACGACGATATCATTCGTTACGATCTGCTTAGGCTCCATACCCAGTACATGTGTAAGCTGTTTCTTGATCGGAAGAACGAAATCTGACGGATGTACCTTGTCGATGTTGACAGTGTGTTTCAGTTTTGCCGGGCACTTCTTTACCTTGATCGGAGCATTCTTGTCGATGCGTTTCCCCTTGAAGTAAACATCAAGTACGTTGAAGTCTTTCATGTTGTCAAATACTACCAGGTCAGCCTGATAACCAGGAGCGATAGCTCCCATATGCTTGAGGCCGTAGCACTTAGCGGTATTGATGGTTGCCATCTTGATGGCCTTGAACGGATCGAGTCCCAGTTCTACAGCTCTTCTGACGTTATAAACGATATGACCTTCTCTGAGGATATCTTCTATGTGCTTATCGTCGGTGCAGAAACTGAAGTGCTCGGTATCAATGCCTGTCCTGACAATGCCGCTTACGATGTCATCAACGTTGTGTGCGGCAGAGCCTTCACGTACATGGACATGTATGCCTCTTCTGGCTTCCTCGAGTGCATACTCGAACGTCGATGCCTCGTGGTCTGTATCTACGCCAGCCAGCTTGTATGCAGACAGCTGCCTGTTAGGCAGGAACGGTGCGTGGCCGTCGATCGTCTGATGTTCAAACAGTGCGAACTTGGCAAACATACGAGGATCTCCGTTGATAACTGCATCATCGTCCATGACCTCGCCGAGACCCAATATCCTCTCATTTCCTACGAAAGGATACATGTCATTAGCTGCAAACATGCAGCCGTTATCATCTATGTTGGTAGCCGGTACACATGACGGCATCATAACGAACACATTGGCGTCAGACTTTTCGGTCTGATCAAGGATGTATTTGATTCCGTCAGCACCGGATACATTGCATGCCTCATGAGGGTCAACGATGAATGTCGTCGTACCGCAGGCTGCAGCCGTGGCGACCAGTTCGGCAGGAGCGACCATCGTGGATTCAAGGTGCAGGTGTGCATCTATGAATCCCGGAGCGATATATGCACCTTTAAGGTCGACCTCTTTCTTGCCCTGATAGGATTTTGATACACCCAGGATGATGCCATCCTTGACTGCCACACATGACTCGACTATCTCGCCGGTGAAAACGTCAACTATCTTGCAGTTCTTAAGCAGAAGATCTGCTTTGACCTTGCCGAGTGTAGCTCCGGCCAGTCTCTTATAAGTCTCTAATTTCACAGCTTTCTCCTTTCCTGAGCATCGGTTCCCTTCTTATGAAAACCGATGGTTTTATACAGCTAATAAAGAAAGGCGCGTTAAAGCGCCTCCCCCCAATTGACCATATTGAGTTGTCTACCTGTCTTCTCGGAAGTATGGCAGGCCAAGTCCTTCAGGTGGTTGATTCTCATTTTTACCCCTAAGGCTGATGACTATCAGCACTATGATCGTTACTAAGTACGGCAGCATCTTATATATCTCTTTCATCGCGAAATTCGCGCCTGTAGGGATATACAGATAGAGTATGTAAAGTCCGCCGAAAAGCATCGATTCCCAGATCGCCCAGTTAGGACGCCAGATCGAGAATATTACGAGTGCAATAGCAAGCCATCCTCTGTCACCGAATGCATCGTTCGACCATACACCACTCGCGTAATCGAGTACGTAGTAGAGTCCGCCGATACCGGCGATCATGCATCCTATGCAGATAGAGAAGTATTTATATCTGTTGATATTGATACCGGCAGCATCAGCAGTAGCCGGGTTTTCACCAACAGCTCTCAGCTCCAGTCCTGTACGTGTCCTTTTCAGAGTATAGGATGTGAAGATAGCTATAGCGATCGCCACATATGTCATGAAACTGTATGAGAAGAGCAGTTCCCCGATCACACCGGCTTTGCCTGCAAACGGCAGAGGTGTCTTGAACGCTTTACTTGTCGCAGAAAGCACTATGGAAGGAACTTCGCTGCCCGTCAGTTTCATGATCGAGCCGCCGAAGAAGTTACCGAAACCGACACCGAACGTTGTCATGGCAAGTCCTGTTACGTTCTGATTTGCTCTGAGAGTTACTGTAAGGAAGCAGAAAAGCAGTCCCATCAGCAGTGAGCCTACCATACAGCACACTATCGGTATCAGAAGGCCAATAACGGGATTGAAGTTCGCTGCTGAATTCTCATAAAGGAATGATCCTATTACACCTGATATAGCTCCGACGTACATGACGCCCGGGATACCGAGGTTAAGGCTGCCGGATTTTTCGTTCAATGTTTCACCTACGCAGCCGAGCAGAAGCGGAATACTCTGTACGATCGCTCTAGGTATGAATGTTACCAGACTAAACATCTGCAGCCTCCTTTCCGTGCGATTTGCGGAAATGCACCTGATAATTGATGAAGAATTCACTTCCGATTACGAAGAACAGGATAACTCCTGTAAGGATGTCTCCGAACGAGTTGTTCAGTCCGAACGCTGTGGAGATCTCAGATCCGCCGCGGCTCATGAATACCATCAGAAGTCCCGATAAAATCATCCCGATCGGATTGAAGTGCGCCAGCCACGCTACCATGACTCCGAGGAAGCCTCTGCCGGCTTCGATCGTAGTTGTCATTGTGTGGTCCGTGCCGGCTACAAGCATCCATCCTGTAAGACCGCAGATAAGTCCGCAGAGTACCAGTGTACGGACTATGACTTTTCCTACATTGATACCTACATATCTGGCGGTATTCTGGCTCTCACCGACTACTGAGAGCTCGTAACCGTGTTTGCTGTATCTCAGATAGATATACATGAATATGGTCACAACGATCGAGACCAGTACAGGCAGGAGATACTGTTTGCCTGCTACTACAGGGAGCCAGCCGGCATTCGTATTCGGGTTGATGATGCCGATCTTGCCGGACCCCTTCGGGTTCTCCCAGATGATGATATAGTATGCAACGATCTGCGTCGCTACATAGTTCATCATCAGTGTGAAAAGCGTCTCGTTGGTGTTCCATTTTGCCTTGCAGAATGCAGGGATGAATGCCCAGAGCGCACCTGCGGCAAGTGCTGCTATAAGTGACACAAGTATGAGTGCCCCGTTAGGCAGCTTATCATCAAGAGTTATCATGCAGGTCGCTGTAGCAAGTACACCGGCCATTACCTGTCCGCCGCCACCGAGGTTCCAGAACTTCATCTTGAATGCCGGAGCCAGCGCTACGGAAACCATCAGCAATATGGACAGTTCCTTGAGCAGGGCCCACATCTTTCTCGGACTTCCGAATGAGCCTTCCCACATAGCGCCGTAGACGCTGATAGGATTCAGATGTGTAGTAACGGTCGTGATCAAAGCGCATACTATGAGAGCGACCAGGATACTGCCGAGCCTTATACCCCATTCATGCGTTTTTGAGATCGCCTTTCTCTTAGTGATATGGATCAAAGGTTCTTTCTTTTGTTTATCCAATTTCACCACCTCCGACTTTTGTCATAAGCAGTCCAACGCTGTGCTTGTCTGCCGTCCTGCCGTCAACGATCCCGCTCACCTTACCTCCGCACAGCACCAGAATGCGGTCGCTGAGTTCGAGCAAAACATCGAGGTCTTCTCCGACAAATATAACGGCTACTCCGCGTTCCTTCTGCTGGTTGATAAGATCGTAAATGGTATATGAAGCATTGATATCAAGTCCTCTGACCGCGTATGCAGACATAAGCACAGTAGGGTTCATGGCTATTTCACGGCCTACGAGCACCTTCTGGACGTTACCGCCTGACAGGCGTCTGACCGGAGTGTCGATTCCCGGTGTCACGACCTCGAGCTCGTCTACGACCTTCTGTGCAAGTTCTCTCGGTGTCTTACGGTCTGTAAATCCTGCGATGCTTCCCTTTCTTCTGAATGACCTGAGCATCATATTGTCAGCCAGATCCATGTTGGCTACAAGTCCCATACCAAGTCTGTCCTCAGGAACGAAAGCAAGCGAGACGCCCTTGGTATCGATCTCCAGCGAATCCATGCCGACAAGGTTTGTCCTGGATCCGTCATCTTCAACATACAGGATCTCACCCTTTTCTATAGGCTGAAGTCCCGCAATGGCCTCAAGGAGTTCTTTCTGACCGCACCCGGATATACCGGCAATGCCGAGTACCTCTCCGGTGTTTGCAGTAAAGGATACGTCATCAAGTTTCAGTATCCCGTCTTCAGTCCTTACCGTAAGACCTTTTATCTCAAGTCTCGGCTTTACGTTCTTAGGTTCAGGTCTGTCTATGTTCAGCTTGACCTCGCGCCCTACCATCATGTTGGTCATCTCCTGGGCGTTGGTCTCCTTTGTTATCAGCGTTCCGATATACTCACCTTTACGGAGTATAGCAACTTTATCAGAGATCTCTTCTACCTCGTGCAGCTTGTGTGTGATGATGATGACGGTCTTGCCGTCAGCTCTCATGTTACGAAGAACGTTGAAGAGCTTTTCCGTCTCCTGCGGAGTCAGTACAGCCGTAGGCTCGTCAAGAATCAAAATGTCCGCGCCTTTATAAAGCACTTTTACGATCTCTACGGTCTGCTTCTGGGATACCGACATGTCATATATTTTCTGATCAGGATCTACATCGAATCCGTAAGCATCACAGATCTCACGGATCTTCTTCGAAGCTTTTTCTATATCGAGCCTGCTCCATCTCGGTATCTTCTTGCCGTCTGTCTCATCGATGCCCAGAATTATGTTCTGCGCAGCAGTGAATACGTTGACCAGCTTAAAATGCTGGTGGATCATGCCTATGCCATAGTCATAGGCATCTTTCGGAGATGATATCTGAACAGGTTTTCCGTCAATAAAGATCTCGCCCTCATCAGGATAATAAATACCCGAGAGCATATTCATCAAAGTAGTCTTGCCGGAACCGTTCTCGCCGAGAAGAGATAGGATCTCACCGCGGTAAATATCGAGGTTGACCTTGTTATTGGCTACCGTGCTTCCGAATGTCTTTGTAATGTTTCTCATCGAAACTGCGGGTGTTCTGCTGTCTTGCAAAATTCTCTCCCCTTTCCGATATCGAATCTTGTTTTTTAAATTTGACCGGTCCCGCGCAAAGCGAGACCGGTCATAACTATTGAACTGTCTTCTTGATCAATTGTGGTTTAGCCGAAGTTTGTATCGAGCAGGTTGATTCCGTCTATCTGCAGATCGAAGTATGGAGCTGATCTGTATTCAGACTCATGGAAGTATCCGTCAGAGATTACCTCTGTCTCGTGCTCATAAGCCTCATCAGCCTCTACGTCAGCCAGATAGGAATCAAGGTGTTTACCGTCTACAGTGAATGTGCTTGTGTCGAATACGTGGATCGAGCCATCCTTCAGGCCAGCCTCGACCTCTTCGAGCTTAGCAGCAGTACCTTCAGCAGCAACATTCTCGTTGAGCTCTGTCAGCTGTACAGAGTCTGTGTCGAGTGTTCCTGTCCAGTTAGTATCAAATGCCTCTCCGTTCTGAACTGCTTTGATTGCATATTCATAGAACGGTGACCAGTTGATCTTGGAGGAAATGATGTAGGAATCCGGGCAAGCTTCCATTGTGCTTCCGTTGTAGGAAACGTCAGGGATACCAGCCTCTTTGCATGCTGTAGGAGCTCCCATGGAGTCAGCGTGCTGTGAGATAAGATCGCATCCGCCCTGGATCAGCTTGTTAGCGCCTTCCTTCTCAGCGGTCTCATCATACCAAGAACCAGTGAATGTAACGTCCATTGTGACATCCGGGCAAACGCTCTTTGCACCAAGGTAGAATGATGTGTATCCGGAAACTACCTCAGCATATGTGAACGCACCTACATAACCCATCTTAGGGGTAGCGCCCTTCAGTTTGCCTGCTTCCTTGATCTCGTTGAGCTTCATTCCTGCAGCAACACCTGCAAGATAACGACCTTCATAGATCGAAGCGAATGCATTGTGGAAGTTGTCCTGATTTGCTACGAGAGCATTGTCGCCTGTGCAGCTTACGAACTGTACATCAGGATTGTCCTTGGCTGCCTGGAGCATGAAGCCCTGATGACCGAAGGAGTCTGAGAAGATGAGTGCGCAGCCCTTATCTACGAGCTCGCCGGCTGCATCATAGCATTCCTGTCCTTCAGGAACGTTCTTCATGATGATAGCCTCTACTCCCATCTTGTCGCAGGATTCCTGGAATGCATCGAGGAAGTTCTTGTCATAAGTGGAGTTCTCGTCGTGGAGTGTGATCAGTCCGACCTTCATTGCAGCTTCGCCGCCTTCGTCGCCGCCTGCTTCTTCTCCGCCGCCGCCACCGCAGGCTGCCAGCATTGGCATCATTACCATAGCAAGGCAAATCATTAAAGCAATAAGTCTTTTCTTCATAAATTTATCCTCCCTGTGTAAATACAGAAATCACGGTCTACCTAAGTCATTAGTAGCTCTTTGAGTCACCAGCCGCTGCTGTTTTGTTGTTCAAGATGCTACTATCCTAGCCTATCAGCAGATCTATTTTATGATAGGTTAATTTTAACTCTTAATATAGTTAATGACAATAACAAAATATAAAATTAATATGATTTTAGGTTTAACTTTTTTTGCCGCGTTGACCGGTTTCCCTGCTGAATGTAAAATGATACATATATATAGAAAATCATCTGAAAAAAGCACAATACTTATGAGACACGCAGACATCGCGATCATACTCGAGGCTGCCGGAAACAGCAGCAGATACGGCAGCAATAAGCTGCTTCATATTATGGAGGACGGACGTCCGATGGTATGCAGGATGCTGGACAATGCAAGAGCCCAGGATCCTTCCCGCCTGATACTTGTGACACAGTATGAAGAGGTCGTTTCGCTTGCTCCGGACTTTCAGATCGTCATGAATCATCACCCTGATCTCGGCATATCCCGCTCCATGCAGCTGGGCATTGAAGCTGCCGGTGATGCGGATGCCTACATGTTCTGTGTATGTGATCAGCCATGGCTTACTCCGGCGACCGTCGGCCGCCTGATCGAAGAGTACCGGTCAGGCAAAGCGGGGATAGTTTCTCTTGCATGGCAGGGAAAAATGTGCAATCCCAAGATTTTTTCATCACGCTACAGAGAAGAGCTCATGAGTCTTACAGGTGATACGGGCGGCCGGCAGATCATATCATCGCATCCTGACGATTTGCTTCTGGTCGAGGCAGCAAGCATCGAAGAGACCATGGATATAGACCGCCCGATACATACCGCCAGTACACATTCAGTCAGCGGAGAGTGAGTACTCCTGCAGCAGGGACTTAAGATGGAATTGTGGAACTTCAGAGGAAAACAGAATAGTATAACAGCTGCACTGCAGCTCTCAATACCCGATCATGCAGTCATAAGCATCACCGGCAGCGGGGGCAAAACTTCACTGATCTTCGCCTGGGCACATGAACTTGCCGGGTCCGGCAAGCGCACGGTGATAACCACTACCACGCACATGGCTCACCCCGATCATGTAAAAGATGACCCTTGCTGTCCATACGGCGGGGTAACGGCTGTATTCGTCCCATCAGACGGATCGAAGCCGGTCAGCGATATACTTGCAGATATAGATAATCAGCTTGAATGTGAGAACATCGTAATGGTCGTCTCCCCTGACCCGGAAAGACCGGCTAAGGTCATGTCCCCTCCGCAGGCGGTAATGGATCATCTATACAAAACGGCAGATGTCGTCCTCATCGAAGCAGACGGTTCGAGACGCATGCCGCTCAAATGGCCGGCCCCATGGGAGCCTGTCGTACCCGGCAATACCGATATCACCGTATGTGTTACGGGCCTGAGTTCTCTCGGCAGCAGACCATGCGATGTAATGTACGGGTATGAATATCTGCCTGAAGCCATGCGCCGCGAGACCGTAGATGCATCGCTTATCAGCGCTGTGCTCGTATCGCTTGACGGCGGGCAGAAGGCAGCGCAAGGAGAGTACAGGGCTTTTCTCAACCAGGCAGATAATGCAGAGCTCAAAAGGACCGCATCCGGCATACAGAATATACTTGCTGTATGCGGCATACAGAGTGCGTGGGGCACTTTGCTTTAGCCACTAAAGCAAACGTCGCATATTACATATTAAAGAAATAAATGGAGCTGCAGGATTGTCCTGCAGCTCCATTTCTGATTGCATATCATTGCTTATTCTAGATATTAAGTACCTTGCGGAGTTTATCCATATCAGGCTCAAGTCTGATCGGCTCGCCTGCAGCCTTGATGCCGTTAGCCGTATCCTTGAGTCCGTTTCCGGTCACTATGACTGCAACGCTTGCGTCTGCAGGGATCTTTCCTTCACTGCAGAGCTTGGTAAGTCCTGCCATGCCGGTGACGCCTGCCGGTTCGCCGAATACACCGCACTCTCTGCCTGTCACTCTCATGGCCTCCAGGATCTCGTCATCAGTGACTTCGACCGGGATGCCATTCGATTCGATGATAGCAGCGATCGCCTTGTCAGCGTTACGAGGTACGCCTACGGAAATGGAGTCTGCAAGAGTATTCTCTTCCATCGGTTCCCAAGGCTCGCCTGTCTTGACCGCTCTGTTGATCGGGCATGTATTTACGGACTGTGCAGAGATCAGTCTTGGCAGCTTGTCTATGAATCCCGCATTGTACAGATCCTTGAATCCTTTCCATACACCTGCGATGGTGCATCCGTCTCCTACGGATAAAGCTACATAGTCAGGGACTTTCCATCCGAACTGCTCGGCGATCTCAAGTGCTACGGTCTTTTTGCCTTCCATCAGGTAGCAGTTGATCGCGGCATTACGATTGTACCAGCCATACTCATCTATCGCAGCTTTTGAAAGTTCAAAAGTGTCCTCATAGTTGCCCTTGACGGAAATGACCTTGGCTCCGAATATCAGCAGCTGGGCCACTTTACCTATAGGAGCTCTCTCAGGAACGAAGATATATGTCTTCAGTCCTGCTGCTGCGGAGTTTCCTGCCAGAGAACTTGCAGCGTTGCCTGTCGATGAGCATGCGATCGTGTCGTATCCTGCTTCTATCGCTTTGGCAACACCCATTGAGCTCGCTCTGTCTTTGAGTGAAGCCGTAGGATTAAGTCCGTCATCTTTGAGGAAAAGCTTGCGGATACCGAGTTTCTTCGCCATGCGAGGCTCCTCATACAGAGGTGACCAACCGACTCTCAGCGGTGGCTGCACAGTATCCTCTTCAACAGGAAGGAACGGGCGGTAACGCCACATCGTATAATTGTCACTTGCGGAAATGCTCTCAGGACTGGATACTGATCTGATGTAATCATAGTCATAGACAACATCGAGTATCCCGCCGCATTCACATGTCGTAGCGTCAGGTAATGCTTCATATTCCCTGCCGCACTTTATGCACTTAAGACACTTAACATTCTTCATAATGTATCCTCCATGTATAACAGCTGATTATTTCTATTCTGAATTAATTAACGTCTTTACTTATCGATTTGATTATATTCCGTTTCTGCTGACCCGGTCAACACTTTACAGCCCGGCTCGCAAAACACCTGTCCTCAGACCGGCAAAGCGGCAATAAGCAACTGAAAATAACAAAAGTTACCGTTTGATGTTCGGTTTTGTTGATAGACATCTCTTAGAGCATGAACTACAATAATGTTAACAATAATTGCAAAGGTAGGTTTTATATGAGAAAGTATTACCTGGACAACATACGTTGGGCGGCAGTCGTGATCGTCGTCCTCTACCATGTCTTTTACATGTACAACGCCGAAGGCATTGTTGGCGTCGTCGGGAAGATCACCGACCTGGATGTACAGTACTATGATGTGTTTCAGTACATCGTATATCCGTGGATAATGGTGGTCCTGTTCATAGTGTCCGGCATCAGCTCTAAGCTGTACCTTGACCGGCATACAGATAAGGAGTTTATCCGGAGCAGGACGACACGGCTTCTGGTACCATCGACAGTCGGTCTCTTTGCTTTTCAGTTTTTACAGGGCTATGTCAATGTCTCACTCGGCGGATTCTTTGAGCGCTCACCCGATCTTCCGATTTTCGCAAAGTTTCTTATATGCATCGCCTCCGGCATAGGCGTTCTCTGGTATATCCAGCTCCTGTGGGTCTTCTCCCTGCTGCTGGTACTCGTCAGAAAAGCCGATAAAGGTCGCCTATGGAATAAATGCAGAAACGTCGGGCTGCCGGTGCTCATCGCTCTGGCCATCCCGGTATACGGCGCGGCTCAGATC
This sequence comes from uncultured Eubacteriales bacterium, assembly GCA_902786855.1. Classification (GTDB taxonomy): domain Bacteria; phylum Bacillota; class Clostridia; order Peptostreptococcales; family Anaerovoracaceae; genus Crickella. The sequence goes on from CADAEH010000006.1 coordinate 119,371, forward strand.
CTGAACACGCCGATAATCGTTGTTTACCGCTGCGGCTTATACTTTTCTGTTTTCCTGATCGGCTATTTTGTGCTTTCACACGACGAGGTGATCGACGTACTGAAGAAGTGGTTCCCTCTCATTCTGGGTATCGCAATAATTCTGGGAGCAGCGTTCTGCATCAGATACTTCGGAGAAAACTATGCCGATAAGCCGGCAACCAGATCCGTTCTCTTCACATCATATGGATATTTTGCCAGTCTGGCGATAATAGGCGGCATGGCAAAATACGGTGATATCAGCAACAGATTCACACAGTGGATGAGCAAGCGGAGTTTTGGGCTGTATGTGTTCCACTATCTGGGGGTCTCTTCAGTAGGTCTGTTCCTGGCAAGACCCGGATATATACCGGCGCCGGCGGCATATCTGCTCAGCCTTACAGCCGGATTCGCGTACGGCTATCTGCTGAACGCAGTCATTTCAAGGATACCGGGCTACAGATGGGCAGTACTCGGGATAAAAGGAGATAAGAAGAATGTTCAGTGATAATCTCACACAATTACGCAAACTGAAGAGGATGACTCAGGAAGATATCGCCGAGGCAGTCGGTGTATCAAGGCAGGCTGTTGCAAAATGGGAAGCCGGCGAGACCTTGCCTGATCTCGACAAGTGCAGGAAGCTCGCTGATCTCTTCGAAGTAACGCTTGACGATCTCGCCAATTACGAGCCGAAAGAAAACATGGGGCTTGGTCTCCCGCCAAAAGGAAAGCACCTGTTTGGACTGGTCACTGTCGGTGACAAGGGTCAGATCGTCATTCCTGCCAAAGCCAGAAAGCTGTTCAATATTTCTGCAGGAGATCAGCTCGTAATACTCGGAGACGAATCCCAGGGACTGGCCATAGTCAGGTCAGAAGAATTCCTTGCGCTCGCTGATGCAGCAAGCAAAATGCTCGGAAAGTAAGAAACAACACGAGATCGAGTAGGGGCTAACTTGTAGCCCCTCTCACACCACCGTACGTGCCGTTCGGCATACGGCGGTTCAACCCAATAAGTAGTAATCTATACAGCTGAGAAGTCCTCGCCTTGCGAGGATTTCTTTGCTGATGAGGCGCAGTCCCGTTGTCTTTGCGACCGCTTGGTAGTGGTCTCCAAATCCTACTGA
>CADAEH010000007.1 GCA_902786855.1 uncultured Eubacteriales bacterium
TTATTCCCTTGCAATACAAAACACCAGGATTTGCACTATCATGCTTATCCTGATGTTTCGTCTTCTCTTTCTGTCACCTTAACTTAATGACATTGTCCGGACGGGGAGCAATTCTTTTGACAAACGAGTTAGATAAGACTAACATATATAGAGAGGGATGAACATCACAGATCTTTTAAATAAGCTAACATGGAAACTGCGTGCATGGCAGTCATTACCGCAGTGTTGGCAGGGATCATGGCTCTGATCCGGTAAATGGAGGGAAAATATGTCAAAAAAAGCATCACAGTTTCAAAAGAAGGTAATGAGCCTGGGATATCGTGGCAAGGAGATATTCAAGCCGCTTAATACCGGGTGGATAGATGAGCATACGGCATGTATCCGTGAGTGGATAGCCAACATATTCTTTTACACGAAAAATGGGACTACGATCATGATCGATGCCGGATACAACTATGACGGGCTCGCAGAAAAGATGCGCTGGCTGGATATCGACCCGTCCTCTGTTCAGCATATACTCATTACTCATCAGGATACAGACCATGTCGGGGCGATAGAACGCGATTCAGACGGACTTTTCAGGCATGCAGCACTTTACCTGAGCGAAGTCGAGAACAGATATATGACCGGAGAAGTCAGGCGGAAAGTTGTCTTTGGCACATACAAACTTCCGATGGTAGAGACAGATAATAAGAAGGTTCTTCTGAAGGACGGAGAGGTCTTTCAGATCGGGGACATCCGTGTAGAGGCTATCCTGGTTCCCGGCCATACCTGGGGACACATGGTCTATCTGATCGACGACGCTTATCTGTTTACCGGTGATACGATCTGGTTTGGCCCTGATGGGGGATACAGTTTCATCAATTCTCTTGCGGAGGATAATGAACTTGCAAAACAGTCTCTGGCGAAGCTGGAAAACCTGCTGAGAGAACGCGACCTGACTCCGAAAATAATCACGGGGCATACAGGGTGGTCGCAGGATCTGGATTTTTCTTTCGCGCATCGTGACCAGGTATGCAATAGTCTGAGGAGACAGACACCTCATGATCCGTCGGCGCCATATGACGGGTACGATGAGAGCGACGATACGGAAGAAGGCGCAAGAAATAATCCATTGGTTTCCGTGAATGATGTGGAAAAGCTTGAAGTCTGGAATAGTTTGCGAGAAATGATGCCGTCGTGGGACGAACTGCATAGAAAATACGGGAACTAGATAATCAGTAGGAAGAGAGTATACGATGAGACTTGAAAAATCGGCAACAGTGAACGAGGGGGCAGACTCAATATACAAAACCGATATATCTGATGCAAGATGGATCGCATACGACATCCTGGGAAATATAGGATGGATTACCTATCTTGCAATGCTGGCGAAAATGATCAGAGACAGAGAATATGGGAATGCTGCGGTCTCGACAGCTCCGGCGGCTCTTATGATCACAGGCGTTGCAGAACTGATCAGTGAGAGGATAGAAGGGCTTGACCGTGTGCTTCCTAAAGCTCGACTGTACAGAGGATTTGGGGTGCTGACTCTCGGAGGTATTACAGGCATCGCCGCATCAGCTGTGGCAGATTCAAGCAAAATGACTAAGTCCGCCATGGGTGGTGGTGCGGTGCTGTGCGCAGTGTTTGCCGGACTGCTTCTTGGAAAATACAAAATCACCGATGACAAGTGAAACCATAATGGGAAGGTATATTACAAATGAATAAACAGATCATTGTTCCGGAGATCGACGGATTCTACGGAGCATATTATCCGAATAAAAAGCCTTCAGATAAGGCGATGATAATTATGCTGGGAGACAGTTCTGACGACAGGCTTGCCGCCAGCGGTGCAAAATGGATCCATGAACTTGGCTGCCATGCTCTTGCCATGTCCCCAAGTAAGAAAGACTACGGTCATCATAATTATCCAATCGAAAGATTTGGATCCGCGATAACATTTCTTAAGGATCGAGGAATAAGAAAGATCGGTATTGCCGGCGCATCTACTACGGGAATGTTGGCTCTGGTGGCAGCATCTTATTATCCTGAAATAACGCTGACCATAGCAATGTCTCCAAGTGATTTTGTAATGGAGGGTTTCTACCGGGATGGCAAAGACGGCATGACAGAACGCCCGGGAGATAATGAATCGACAGTAACATGGAAGGGCGAACCGCTTCCTTATCTGCCTTATGCATACAGACATCCTGAATACTGGCAGAAGATACAGGAAGAGTCCAAAGCTGGCAGGGATATGGTGGCTTCGAGAAAGATGTTTGATGAGTCGGAACGGAGACATCCGCTTAAGGAAGAGGAAAGGATCAAAATTGAGAACATAAAAGGCCATATAGTCTTTGCCGGAGCTGAAGATGATGTCCTGTGGGACACTTGCAAGTATATACGCAGGATGGAGGAACGACTTTCTGAAAAGCAGCATGATTGTACGTACCTTTCGCTGATATACGAGCATGGCACGCATTTCGTTTTCCCGGAGTCGCTGCTTAAGATCATGCTGCCAGTCGGCGCGGACCTGATGACGCTGATCTTCAAAGCGGGAAGAGAATATCCAAAAGAATGCAAAGCTGTCAGGGAAGACATAGATATCAAACTTAGGGAAATAATAACTGAGTGGTAGCTCCAAAGATTAGCAGAAGATAACAAATGAATATGAACAAAGGAGTCAGATCAATAATGAACAACAATGAGCATCTTCCTGTATACGGACCGGGACCGGTGATCGGAGGAGTGATGGTAATTATCACGATCGCTGCATGCTTTATGAGAAATCTGCCGGGGCTTGAAACAGGCAGACTTGAAGGCAGTATAGGAGTGTTGTTTATAACAGCAGGTATTTTTCTCATTGCTGCCGGTATCGCTCTCTGGATATATGCTGTTCTGGTTTCCAAAATCGATGACGGGATCCTGAACAATCATCTCGTTACAAACGGAGCATATGCGATCGTACGGAATCCTATATATTCCGCGATCATGATCGCCTGTACGGGAGTGCTGCTGATAGTACGTAATCTGTGGTTCCTGATAATACCGCTGTTCTTCTGGTCTTTCATGACTGTCGTGCTGAAGAATACCGAAGAAAAGTGGCTTAAGGATCTCTATGGAAATGAATATACGGAATACTGCAGAATGGTAAACCGCTGCTGGCCGTGGATCCCTAAGAAATAAGAGGGTCAATCTTTTGCAGGAATGGTGAAGAACGTGCAGGCGAGGAGATATGATATGAAAGTCAGCCGTAGATACAGGGTCTTGAACACCATGTTCAGGGCAATCAAAGTGAACAGGATGCTGGATAAGCAGGGCGATGAACCTGAGGCAAAAGCGGTCAGGCAGGAGTATTTCAAGGCTATAGGCAATACGACCAAAGAGATATGTGTGCATGAATACGGAGACCCGTCTGATCCGTTGATCGTACTGCTCGCTCCGATGCTGCTCTCAGTGGCATCTGTTTATCTCTGAGGACCATGAAGAAAAGGGACCGTACCTTTCGATATATGACAGTGCAGCGGGGAATCCCGGATTCGAGGGACGTATCATGTACCTGAAAGATGATATCGTGATCATAGAAATCGATCAGGATCTGTATGAGGGGATGCCGGCAGACTGGAGTGCAGAGGGAGATGGGAAGTATGCAATACTTAATATCTCAGCCGAAGACGATGGCATAGTACTTGGATATCGAGGCAGTGAAGTCCGTTTCAGAAAGACGCCGCAATGATACAGAATATGAGAAGAGCTGGTCTGAAGGACGCGGACCAGACGCTTCAAACGGAGTTTTTCGCTTTGAGAAGAGGCTGAGATAGACTCTTTTGCACTGCCCGACAGCAGTAATAATTATCTTTAATATCAACATTTACGATATGGTGACTTTTGCTTTTTCTAGCGAAACTCGCCATATTTTAGTGTCCGGACCGAGATTGGAAAGAGCATCCGGTCAATCGAAATACATCATGGAAAAGGAAAACTTACAGAGCGTAATGCTCTACTCAGTCGTTCCATATCTGAATAATATGGTATCCGCAATTATATATGTATTACAAATAGCTCTTCGCAAGAGCTATTGTTAGCATATAACACGCGCCGGATGTCCCCCGCCTCTAAGGCGGCGGGTTCCATTTTCGACCATCGGTGGTGGGTTACAATCCCCCACCGATGCTCTCAGGAGCTGAAGCTCCCGGCGCGTGTTGACGGCGTCGCTCGCTCCAATCAAGCGAGCTTGTTGGAGCTTCGCTCCTAGTTGAACATTTCAGTTCTCCCCGGCCGGGGGATGGGTATTGAAGAGGAACACCATGAGATTCACCAAGATGCAGGGTTGCGGCAATGATTATATATATGTCAATTGCTTTGAAGAGAAAATCGACGATCCGTCGGCTCTCGCTGTCAGACTGTCCGACAGGCATTACGGGATCGGAAGCGACGGGCTTATTCTTATAGAGCCATCGGAAAAGGCAGATGCATATATGCACATGTTCAACGCTGACGGCTCGGAAGGAAGAATGTGCGGCAACGGGATCAGATGTGTAGCAAAATACATATATGATCATGCGCTGATCCATCCGGACAGAAGGCATGCTGTGATAGATACTTTGTCCGGACTGAAAGAGGTCCGCTTTGCTGTGTGTGATAAAAAGGCCACATCTGTAACGGTAGATATGGGCATTCCGCATCTGACCGGTTCGCATGCTGAGACTGTCTTTATATGCGGAAAGGCTGTAAGATTCATTGGCGTCGATACCGGTAACCCGCACGCCGTTGTTTTTCTCGAGGACAATATTGTGCCGCTGAAGCTATTTGCGAAAGGCGAAGATACCTCAGCTGATCTGCGCCCATACCTTGCAGATCTGGATATAGAAGAACCCGGAACAGCCATGGAACAAAGTGAAAGATTCCCGGACGGCGTCAATACGGAGTTTATATGTTTTGTCAGCAGAAAAGAGATATGTATGAGAGTCTGGGAAAGAGGCTCAGGAGAGACGTTTGCATGCGGAACGGGGGCAACAGCGTCAGTATATGCAGGGATAATGACGGGCAGGCTTGAAAATGAGGTGCTTGTACACCTGAAGGGGGGCGATCTTGTCATAAGATATGACGAGCAGACCGGGAAATGCTATATGACAGGGCCTGCCGAAGAAGTGTTCACAGGGGATATACGAATTTAACAGATGTTGTTAAGAGAGGTGCAACATGAACGCTCAGGAAATAATACAGTTCATCGGGAATGCAGAGAAGAAGACGCCCGTCAGAATGTTTGTAAAGGAAAATAATCCGATAGACTACGGCAGCGCAAGGGTCTTCGGAGCAGGAGATAAGATCGTGTTCGGAGACTGGAAGGAACTGTCCGGCATAGTCAGAGATAATGCCGACAGTATCGAAGATATAGTGATCGAGAACGACTGTCGGAACAGCGCGGTACATCTGCTTGATATCAAAGACCTGCATGCCAGGATAGAGCCCGGTGCATTCATAAGAGAGCATGTCGAGATCGGCAAAAACGCTGTTATCATGATGGGCGCTGTTGTCAATATCGGGGCTGTGATAGGACCCGGGACCATGATAGATATGGGCTCCGTTATTGGCGGACGGGCAGAGGTCGGATGCAACTGTCACATCGGAGCAGGTGCAGTACTTGCCGGAGTAGTAGAACCGGCTTCCGCTGTCCCCGTCATCATAGAGGATGAGGTACTCGTCGGAGCAAATGCTGTGATCATTGAAGGCGTCCATGTAGGAAGAGGCGCTGTCGTCGCTGCAGGCGCTATAGTAACCGAAGACGTGCCTGAGAATGTTGTTGTGGCTGGCTGTCCTGCTAAGGTCATCAAGCAGAAAGACGAGAAAACCACTATGAAGACAGCTCTGGAGTCCGCTCTGAGGAATCTGTAAACAGCCGCAGCAAATAAATAGGTAAAGTTGGTGATGATATGGCTATGAGAGACCATCTGAATGAAGCAGCTTACAGTCTCAGGAGAAGCGCAATAAGAGAGTTCTCCAGAATGGCAGCTGCAAGGGAGAACTGCGTAAGGCTTACTCTGGGTGAGCCTGATTTTGCAACGCCTGATGCTGTGTGTAATGCTGCAGCAGAATCATTGCAGGCAGGTGATACACATTACATTGAAAACAACGGGGCAAGAGAACTTCGCATCAGGATAGCGGAATATGAGCGCGAAAAAAACGGTATGGACTATGATGCCGATGAGATCATAGTCACATCAGGAGCTACTGAAGCGCTGTTTGTGTCACTTCTGGGGATCATCAATCCGGGAGATGAGGTTATAATACCTGTTCCGGCATTCGTTCTGTATGAAGAGATAGTGCTTCTTGCAAGAGGCGTTCCTGTATTTCTTGATACCGCAGAGGATGACTTTCAGATCAGGAGTGATGCAATAGACTCTCTTATTACTGACAGGACCAAGGCGGTAATACTTAATTCCCCGAATAATCCGACAGGCTGTGTGTACGATGACAAAAGCCTGCGGGCTGTGCGTGATGCGGTCAGCGGAAAGAGCATATTCGTGATATGTGATGATGTATACAGGCAGCTTTGCTACACAGACAACTATCATAGCTTTGCGGAAAACCGTGACCTCAGGGAGCAGATCCTTGTTGTACAGAGTTTTTCAAAACCTTATGCCATGACCGGATGGCGTATGGGCTATCTGATGGCAGACAGCCAAGTTAAAGAAAGGCTGGAGCTTATCCATCAGTTCGATGTAGTCTCTACTCCATCCATGTTCCAGAAAGCGGGCATAGCTGCACTTCAGACAGACCCGTCTAAGATGGTCGTTGAGTATAAAAAGCGCAGAGACTATGTGACCGGCAGACTCAGGGAGATAGGAATGAATCTGAAAATTCCTGACGGTGCTTTTTATGCATTCCCATCTATAGCAAATTATGGGACAGACTCAATGTCTTTCGCAATACGCCTCCTGAATGAAGCAGGGGTCGCGGTGACCCCCGGTATAGCATTCGGTTCGGACAGATATATAAGAATATCTTACTGCTGCAGCATGGATGCCCTGAGAGAAGGCACTGACAGACTGGAAAAATTTCTGAAACAATATGAATAAAGAAAAAAGGATAAAGGAACTGGCTTCTGAATACTCCGAAGAGATCATGGGCCTGAGGGAAACCATTCACAGACATCCTGAAATGGGTAATAAAGAATACAGGACTGCTGATCTGATAGAAAGTTATCTTATCAGTCTGGGGATCGAGACAGAGCGCTTCCTGGATACTGCGGTGAAAGGCGTACTGCATGGAAAAAGCGGAGGCCGGACTGTCGCGCTGAGAGCAGACATGGATGCTTTGCCGGTGGATGAGGCTACAGGCGCAGCTTTTGCCTCTGAGGTGCCCGGAGTAATGCATGCCTGCGGCCATGATGTGCATACAGCAGCTGCGCTCGGAGCTGCCAGGATACTCTCGGAAATAAAAGATGACATTGATGGGAATGTAGTATTCCTGTTTCAGCCTGATGAAGAAGGAAGAGGCGGGGCCGAAAGAATGATAACAGAAGGCTGTATGGAAGGTGTAGATGCGATATTCGGAGCACACGTTTCGCCCGATATGCCCGCAGGTAACATCGGCGTCAGGTACGGAAAGTTTTACGCTGCTTCAGATATGTTCACTGTTGTTGTCACGGGCAGATCTTCTCATGGCGCTGTGCGCGAGAAGGGTATAGATGCATTGGGTGCAGCTGCTGAGATGGTAACGGCTCTTCTGAAGCTGCCACGGCAGATCACTGATGATAAGTGTGTGCTGACGATTGGCAGGATGAATTCCGGAACAGCCGGAAACATAATGCCGGGATCAGCTGAGTTCGAAGGTATCATACGGACGCTCGGTCCGCAGACGCGCGCGGCGATGGAGAAATCTTTCCGAAGGACAACGCATGAGATCGCAGAGAGGACAGGAACTGAAGTATCGATAGATTATATTCACAGCTATCCGGGGGTCGTTAATAACGAGGAAATGACTGCGCTTGCCGAACAGGCAGCGATCACTCAGTTCGGAAGAGACAGAGTATGCAGGATCGATGAACCGATTATGACCACTGAAGATTTCGGATGTTTTATGGATGAAGCACCGGGCGCTTTTTATCATATAGGAGCCGGTTGTGAAAAACCGCTGCACAGCGAAAGCTTCCTGCCTAAGGAAGATGTTGTGATAAAACTGGCAGAGATGCATGCAGCGGTGGTCACGGTATATCTTAAAAAGGGGGATTGAGCTATGGGGAGTTGTGCAGTAGTTGGGATCAACTGGGGCGATGAAGGCAAGGGCCGCATGGTCGACCTTCTGACAAATGATTATGACGTAGTCGTGAGATATCAGGGCGGCGGCAATGCTGGACATACGGTCGTTAATGACAAGGGCAAATTCGCTCTCCATCTGTTGCCTTCAGGCGTGTTTAGAGACGATGTAGTGAATATCCTGGGCAGCGGAGTCGCGCTTGATCCGGAGAATCTGTGGAAAGAGATAGAGGATGTTTCTTCAAGATGTGTAAGCATAACCCCGGACAATCTGAAGATCAGCGACAGGGCGTCGCTTCTGATGCCTTGGCACAGAGATCTGGACGAGCTTGAAGAAGTCCGTCTTGCGGACAAAAAATATGGATCGACCAAGCAGGGCATAGCGCCTTTCTATTCAGACAAGTATCAGAAAAAGACTGTCATGGCTGGAGAGCTGTTCTATCCGGATAAGCTTCGCGATCATCTCAAAGAACTGATGGACTGGAAAAACCTCATACTCACAGCCGTTTACGGGGCAGAGCCTTATACAATGGAGATGCTCGAGAAATGGCTTGAAGAATACTGCAGCAAAATCAAACCTTTTGTATGCGACACAGGTACTTATCTGAGAGAAGCTCAGAAAAACGGTAAGAGCATTCTGTTCGAAGCTCAGCTCGGAGCGCTCAGGGACCTGGATTACGGAATTTATCCTTATACGACTTCATCAACCACACTTGCATCTTTTGCCGGCACAGGTGCCGGTGCACCTTATATCAGACCGGACGAGGTGATAGGTGTAGTAAAAGCTTATTCTACATGCGTAGGCGAGGGCCCTTTTATCGGTGAGATGTCAGGAGAAGAAGCTGAACAGCTTAGGGAAGCAGGTGTTGAGTACGGAGCCAAGACCGGCCGTCCGCGCCGTGTGGGCCCGATCGATATCGTGGCGACTCGTTACGGAGTGGAAGTGCAGGGAGCGACGTGCATTGCCATAACCAAGCTTGATGTTCTGAGTTATATGGACGAGATCCCTGTATGCACAAATTACCGGATCAATGGTGAAATTACTGACAGATTTCCGTTCCCGGCTCTGCTTGAAAGTGCTGAACCTGTGATAGAATATGCCCGTGGCTGGAAATGCGACATAACCTCAGCGAGAAAATGGGAGGACCTTCCTGTGGCTGCACAGCAATACATAGAGATGATAGAACAGTCGGTAGGATGTCCAGCGAAATATATTTCCGTTGGAGCTGAGAGAGACAGCATTGTAATCAGATAGAAGGAAATTGAAAAGGAGAAACTATCAATGACCGACAGATATGAATCCCCGCTGGCATCACGATATGCATCAGATTATATGCTGGGACTTTTCTCTGCAGATATGAGATACCGCACATGGAGAAAATTGTGGGTTTCTCTTGCTCGTGCCGAGATGAAACTGGGACTTCCGATCACCGAAGAGCAGGTTGCAGACCTTAAAAAGCATGTAGAAGATATAGACTATGAATGTGTGCGCCTCAGGGAAAAAGAGGTACGTCACGATGTTATGGCACATGTGTATGCATACGGCAAAGTTGCTCCATCGGCAGCCGGTATTATTCATCTCGGTGCCACTAGCTGTTATGTTACGGACAATGCGGATCTGATTATCTACAGAGAAGCACTAAGGTATATAAGGAAAGAACTGCTCAAGGTCATCGCTAATCTTGCAAAATTTGCAGAAGAATACAGATCTGTGCCGACACTCGGATATACGCATTATCAACCGGCACAGCTTGTCAGTGTGGGAAAGCGTGCGACCTTGTGGATGCAGGACTTTGTATCGGATATTGAGGAGATAGATTTTGTCATTGACAGTCTGAAATTCCTGGGATGCCGCGGAACTACCGGAACAGAGGCAAGTTTTATGGAGCTCTTCGATGGCGATGAGGGAAAAATCGATGAGATGAACCGCATGATAGCGTCGGATTTCGGATTCGGTGAGTGTTATGATGTGTGCGGTCAGACCTATCCGCGCAAGACTGACAGCCGCATTTTGAATGTATTGTCCTCAATTGCCCAAAGCTGCTGCAGAATGGCGAATGACATACGCCTGCTGCAGCACGATCGTCAGGTAGAAGAGCCCTTCGGGAAAAACCAGATCGGATCTTCTGCAATGGCCTACAAGCGCAATCCGATGAGATGCGAAAGGATATCCTCGCTTGCGAGATATCTGATGGCGGACGCTATGAATGCACCTATGACTGCTTCCTTGCAGTGGATGGAGCGGACACTGGATGATTCTGCAAACAGACGGATCTCAATGCCTGAGGGTTTCCTGTGCGCAGATGCAATCATACGGCTTGCACAGAATGTTACTGACGGGCTTAATGTGAATGAGAAGATCATTGAAAAAGCAGTTGCCATATATCTTCCTTTTATGGCTACCGAGAAAATCATGATGGAAGCCGTTAAAAGGGGCGGTAACAGGCAGGAAATCCATGAGATCATCAGAAAGTGCTCCATGGAAGCGACCGCAAAAATGAAGAACGGAGAAGAGTGCGATCTGCTTGAAAGGTTGTCTGCTGAGAAGCAGCTGGGACTTACGGAAAAAGATATGAGAGATATACTGCTGCCTGAACTGTATATCGGAAGATGCCCGCAGCAGGTTGAGGAGTATCTTGCAAAAGTTGCACCTTTGATAGAAGACGCAGAAGAAGAATCAGCAGAGATCGAGCTGTAGGCAATAGATCTCCCTCGCCTCTGGATTTCATTGGTATAGTGGAATAGCAGAAATGTTAATATATGAATTTGAGATCAAAACCGAAGTGCTGAAAGAATAAGAGAGAAACGGAGAAGAGCTTTTAATATGAAAATGGGTATTATTGGTGCCGGTGGTATCGCCGGAGTAATGGCGGGCACGATCAGCAAAATGAACGATGTAGAGTGCACGGCGATAGCTGCGAGAGACATCGAGCGTGCGCAGACTTTCGCTAAGAGATATGGATTTGCCAGAGCGATAAAAGTCGGGCTGACCGAGTGCCCTGAGATGCCGCATGCACAGACACTTGAGATAATGCGACAGGTGGATATCATCAGAAAACAATTCAACCTTACCTCACATCCGTAAGACACAATCTCTTTCAAAAAGAACGGAAGGAAAAAATCCTTCCGTTTCATTTATCTTGGCATATCAGACCGGAAATGACAAGGGTTAACCCCATACAAACCAGAGATACAGGTATCCGACCAGAACTGCGGTCAGGGTATATGGTACACCTATACGCATGAAGTCTCCGAATGATACCTGATAACCTTCCTTTTCGAGCAGACCGACTGCCGTAATGTTTGCAGAGGCACCTACCGGTGTTATGTTTCCGCCCAGAGTTGCGCCTGTCAGCAGACCAAAATACATAAGATACGGCTCAATACCCAGCGAAGTGGTTACTGCTGCCAGTACCGGCAGCATAGTAGCCACATATGGGATATTGTCAACGAAAGCGGAGATCAGAACGGAACCCCAGACTATGATCGTGAATAACAGAAATACGTTGTTTCCGCCTGCTTTCACGATCAGGCGGGCAATATCGTTGATAATGCCTACATTGGTAAGACCGGCGATCACGACAAAAAGGCCGACAAGGAGTCCTAATGTTCCAAAATCGATGCTTTTCACGGATGCGACTGTATCTTCAAAGTTTCTGTCTCTGATCGTGTCAATGATGATGGTGATGAGAGCCAGCGTGCAGCATATGAGACCATTCGTGATCTCCGGAGTCCCCGGTATAAAAGAGGCAGTTATAAGTGCGACAACCATGAGTAGAAGCATTACAGTAGGTAAGTAGTCGCTGACCTCAGCTCTGTCCGCTGAAGGGACCGGGTCACGATAGTTTCTGAACAGAATCATCATAATAGGAATCGTAGCAACAGCTCCGAGTTCTACAGCAAAGAAGATGCCTGGCCTGCCGTTCATCCAGAAGAAGTCCATGAAATCCATGCTTGCAAAGTTACCCAGCATGATAGAAGTAGTATCTCCGACAAGTGTAGCGGCTCCCTGGAGATTGGAGGATACTGAGATCGAAAGGATCATACCTACAGGATTCATTTTCAGCTTCTTGCATATAGCCAGTCCTATCGGTGCCACGATCAGTACCGTCGATACATTATCAATAAATGCCGAGATCACACCGGCAAAAAGAGACATACGTATCGTTACCCACATGGCATTTTTCGACGCTTCAAGCAGCATATCCGCCAGAAGTACCGGCATGAGAGAATCAATGAAATAATAAACGATGATCATCGTCCCTGCGATCATCATTAAAACATTCCAGTTAACAGCTGTCACCAGGTCGGCCGGCGGCAATATGCCTGCTGCCAGAAAGATCGCAGCCGCTGTAAGTGCGTAATACGGTCTGTATTTCGGCACGGCTATCATGAGTATGTACATCAGTATAAATAATACTAAAGCTGCTGTTTTCATTACTTTGTAACTTCCCCCCATATAAACTGATCTCGTGGCTATGATATCATTTTTGAAATGCTGCGTCAGTTAAATAACGGGAACAATGATGAAAGAATGGTGCATACACAACAATATTCCGTATAATGATGACATGAGCAACATAGAAGAGCGCTTATAAATGGTATTATAAGTATGAATATGGGATGTCAGACTGAATTCCCGGCATGTATAAGAGCCAACACAGCATTTTTCACTAAGGAGCTTATTTATGGCAGCTACACACAAAATAGGTATTAGTTCTTTCACATATTGTTTCGCTTGCGGCTCCAGATCATTCGAAAAACCGGAGCACGTTTTGACACCGCTCGAACTGATCGATAAGGCAGTCGCGATCGGAGCTGATGTTGTTCAGTTTGGTGATAATATGCCTCTTGAAATATATGATGATACGGAACTGGAGCAGATCCGTATCCATGCAGAGAAGTGCGGTATAGAACTTGAAGTCGGGATGCGTAAGGCGACAGCAGAAAGACTATCTGAATATATTCGCATTACGCACAAAATAGGAGGTATTATTCTTCGCATTATCACAGACAAGGATGATTTCGCACCTGATCTGCCGGATCTCTGCCGGATATTGTCATCTGTGATCCCGCAGCTTGAGGAAAGCGGTGTTGTCCTGGGCATAGAAAACCATGACAGATTCAGCGCGAATGAATATGTACAGATGGTCGAAACGGTGGATCACCCGCAGGTCAGGCTGACAATAGATACGGTGAATTCTTTATCGCATGAGGAATATATTGATGAGGTCCTTAAATATATGGCTCCTTATTGTGTCTGCCTGCACATGAAAGATTATGTGATCAAACGATATAACGGCGGTGGCGGTCTCAAGATCACAGGAGCATGTCTGGGAACCGGCAGACTTGACATACGCAGATGTTATGATGAATGCCGGATGAGATCAGACAGAAACTTCAATATCATCCTCGAATCATGGATGGAACCGTGCGAGACACTTGAAGAGACTCTGAGAGCTGAAGATGAGTGGGCACGCGCCGGTGTGGCTTATCTGAGGACAATAATATGACCAGTGAGTGGACAGGTCGTTACTGATACAAGGGGAGGTGCTGTATGAGCGAGAAAGATAAAAGGATCAAGGGGTGTCCTGATCCCGGATGCGCAAGGCATAATGAACATTACAAGTATAAGCCGACTGACCAGTTCTGTACCCTGTGCGGATCACAGCTGGTCTATGTGTGCGCGAAATGTTTTAAGGAAATAGAAGATACTGAAGATCATCGCAGATACTGTGAAGACTGTAAACCAAAGCAGTCAAAGGACAGCACCGGAACACAAAAGCCTCCGAAAGAGAAGAAAAAGAAAGAGAAGAAAGAAGTTACCAAGGAGAAAAAACCTCCGAGAGAAAAGAAAGAGAAGAAAGCTCCGGGCAAAGGTAAAGAAGCAGTTGCCAAAAGCATTGCTGTTATAAAAGGTAACGCCCCTAAGATCAAGGATGAGGCGATCAGGATAGCAAAAGATCCAAAAGTACAGCGCGCAGCTCTTGAAGTAGCTGATATAGCCAAAGAGGGCATAAGACATAGAAAAACAAGAAGAGCTATAGGAGTACTGATCCATGCAGCTAAGAAGAAATGATAATGCCTGTCTGGTCTGCGGAAAACCACTGGTATACTTTACAACACCGAAATTGATGGAGTGCCGGTTCTGCCATCAGAAATTCATGAGTTATGCCTGCTGTGAAGACGGGCACTACATATGTGATGACTGCCATTCTAAAAAGGGGATCGAAGCGATCATCAACTTTTGTCTGGCGACCGATTCAGCAGATCCTATACAGATAGCACAGAGCATCATGGAGGATCCGTTTATTTATATGCACGGACCGGAGCATCATACTATGGTGGGAGCAGCTCTGCTGACAGCGTACAGAAATGCCGGAGGCGATATTGATCTTAAGGAATCTCTGGCAGAAATGCACGAACGCGGTAAGCAATATCCGGGCGGATCCTGCGGATTCTGGGGATGCTGCGGTGCCGCTGTGAGCGTTGGGATGTTTGTGAGCATCATTACAGATACGACACCGCTGTCATCTAAGACCTGGGGCTGGTCCAATGAGGCGACATCACATGCTCTTGCTAAGATAGCTTCGTACGGAGGGCCGAGATGCTGCAAACGGAATTCTTTTACAGCGATCCTGGCGGCAGCGGAATTTGTATCAGAAAAAATGGGTGTAGAGATGAAAGTCCCGGAGAATATCGTGTGCACTTTCTCAGACGAAAACCATGAATGCTTAGGCAAGAGATGCCCGTATAACAAGTATAACAAAATGGGAAAATGAGGATATGCATTTCGTAGACGCAAAAGGTATACTGACCGGAAACAGCGGATATTATGGAATGAATATATACCGTGGCTGCTCACACGGATGCATTTATTGTGACAGCAGGAGTAAATGTTATCAGTTCACACACGCTTTTGAGGATATCGAGGTAAAACAGAACGCACCGGAGTTGCTGGAGAAAGCGCTGAGATCTAAAAGAAAAAAGTGCATGATCGGAACCGGTGCGATGTCAGATCCTTATATGCATTGTGAAGAAGAGCTCCGTCTGACAAGGAAATGCCTCGAGATCATCCATAAATATGGTTTCGGCGCAGCGATACAGACGAAGTCTGACCGCATTCTCCGGGATATAGACTTGCTGGATGAGATCAACCGTTCGGCAAAGTGTGTCGTGCAGATCACTCTTACGACTTATGATGATGATCTGTGCAGTATCCTGGAACCCCATGTATGCAACACAAAGCGAAGGATAGAAGTGCTGGAGATAATGCGTGACCGAGGCATTCCGACAGTTGTCTGGCTGACACCGATCCTTCCGTTTATCAATGACACAGCAGAGAATATCACATCTATAATGAATGAGTGTGTCAGAACAGGCGTGAAAGGGATCATTGACTTCGGGATGGGACTGACGCTCCGCGAGGGCGACAGGGAATACTATTATGCCGCGTTGGATAAGCACTTCCCGGGAATGAAGCAAAGATACATCCGCAGGTATGGAAACTCATACGAACTTCCAAGTCCTGATGCAAAAGAACTGGCATCTATAGTTCAAAAGATATGTAAGGAAAACGGGATTCTGTTGACTCCGGAGGAGTGTTTCAGCTATATGAGGGAGATGCCCGAGAAGAACCCGCAGATAAGCATTTTCGACCTGTAAATATTACTTTCATAAAACAGACAGTGGATAAATCAAAAGAAAGAACATGTGACAAACGGAAAACCCCAGGTGACCAGGGAGAAGTAAACACCTCACTGGTCATTGCTTTGGTGTGGTTCGCTGTTTTCAGTACTTCCACTGCCTCGATATTCACACGATACAGTACATGTCCATCGCTCGTCCTTGCGGCATATCGCAAATCATTCGTTACACTTATGATGCTTCCTGTCGTATTGGGCAAACCGTCATATCGCAGAGAACTGCAGCATATCAGCAAAAGGACAGGGCTGCTGTGTATTCTGAGCGGATTCTTTCTCGCTATACATTTCTGGACGTATTTTCTCTCAGTTCATCACACAACTATTGCAGCTTCACAAGTTCTTGTAGGACTTGAAGTCCTTTTCGTTGCCATCTTCATGTCAATGACAGGCAAGGAGACTTTCAGCAGATGGAGCAGGACCGGCATTATCGTTGCACTCGGGGGAAGCGTTCTCGTAGCATACAGCCAGGGAGGCCTGCACTCCGGTGGGATGCTTTTCGGAAACATCATAGGAATTGTCAGCGGTCTTATGCTCGCCTGCTACTCTGTTATCGGAACAAAGGTGAGGGGAGAAGGTCTTTCCAATAACGTTTATTCTCTGCTGGTATACGGCAGTTCTGCAATCATTCTTGATCTTATGGTCCTGGTATCCCCGTACCATTTTACAGGATACGGATCGATAAACTATGCTATGGCATTTCTTATGGCTGTATTCAACAGTCTGATGGGGCATAGCATATATAACTGGTCATTTAAATATGTCAGCCCGACTCTGGTAGCGATGATCAAAATATTTATGCCGGTATTCGCATCGATATGGGCTCTGATCCTGTTCAGAGAGATCCCGGCGTGGAATCAGCTTGCAGGGGGAGCAGTCGTGATCATAGGGATCATAATGTACATAAAAAACAAGCATGAATAGATAATGATCTGTCAGTTTCAGACTGTGTCTTGCTGAGATTATGATCAGTTCGGGAAGGTTTAACAGGTGACCTGAGGCAGAAACTGCGGAATTTTTACTGGCTTGTAGAACTCATATATAGTATGCTTTATTCTAGGAGAGAAGGTGCTCGGATATGTATACCTCGAGCATCTAAGCTGATTCATTTGAGAGTGAGGCAAAAGAAGTGAAGATCATCGTGATTGGGACCGGAAAAGTCGGCAGTCTTCTTATAGAACAGCTGGCTCAGGAAGGGCATGAGATCGTAGCGATCGACCATAATGAAAAAAAGCTCACAGACCTGCAGAATGAACTCGATGTACTCTGTCTGGTCGGGAATGCAATAGACCGATCTGTGCTTATGGAAGCCGGTGTCGGTACGACTGACCTTGCTATCGCAGCAACAGACAGTGATGAGGTCAACATGCTGTGCTGTCTTCTGGCGAAAAAGCTCGGAGCCTCTCATACCATTGCGCGTGTACGCAAGCATGAACTCGCAGACGAGATCGCTATGTTTTCTGAAGACATGGGATTATCCATGACCATCAATCCTGAACGCTATGCTGCTCAGGAGATCTTCCAGCTGCTGAGATTCACAGGATTGATGTCTGTAGAGAGTTTTGGACACGGTCTGTTCGAGATAATAGAATTCCGCCTGAAGGACGAAGGTCCTGCCACCTCAATGACACTCAGAGAACTTGCTATAAAGAATCGTTCAAAAGCACTGGTATGCGCAATCAGGAGAGACGGAGAGACGATCATTCCTGACGGCAATGCAACTCTAAGGGCAGGTGACATCATTTGTTTTGCTGCTCAGCCTAAGGAGGCTGAACAATTTCTCCAGATGTGCGGTATCAGAAGCCGCATGCCAAAGCATGTGATCATTATAGGTGCCAGTCGGACAACCTATTACCTTATCCGCATGATGCGCCGCATCGGTATGAATCCGGTGGTCATTGAGAAAAGCGCTGCGATGGCCGAGGCATTCAATCAGGAAAGTCCTGAAGCTCTCGTCATCAATGCCGACGGGACCAACCGTGATACATTGGACGAAGAGGGGCTTGATGCAACAGACGCTTTTATCGCCCTTACAGGAACTGACGAGGTCAATCTGCTTATGGGAATGTACGCACATAGAAAAGGCGTTGCAAAGGTCGTAACAAAAATTTCAAAAAGTAACATGCTTGATCTTATAGATACTTCGCATACGGGAAGTGTCGTATGTCCGCGTGATATTGTGTCAGATCGTGTCATAAGTTTTGTGCGTGCAATGGACAATGCCGGAGGCAGCAATGTTGAGACGGTATACCGCATTGCAGGCGGTACTGCAGAGGCGCTTGAGTTCAAGGTTAGCGATGAAAACAAAGACCTGACGGGGATCCCTCTGAAAGACCTGAGGATCAGGGACGGTGTTCTGCTGTGCGCTATACTGAGAAACGGCATGGTAGTGATCCCCCGCGGTAATGACACTATCGAACAGGGTGACCGTGTAGTCATCGTGACGACCATAAAACAGCTGACAGATCTCTCTATGATCCTTCAATAATCAATGAAAACAAAAGTAGTAATCCATACAGTCGGATCAATAATGCTTGTTGAAGCTTGCCTGCTGATCATCCCTGCCATTGTGGGGCTGATCTACCACGAGCAGGAATCTTTTCGTGCGTTTCTGATCTCCGCATGTGCTGCTGCAGCTGCGGGCGGAGCTCTCATCCTTATCAAATCAGAAGGCAGCAATGTATATGCGCGTGAGGGATTTGCCATAGTCGGTCTGTCCTGGATAATGCTCAGTCTCTTCGGCTGTCTGCCTTTTGTAATAAGCAGGCAGATCCCGAACTTTGTGGACGCGTTCTTCGAGACTGTCTCAGGATTCACAACAACAGGCTCCAGCATCCTCACCGACATAGAAGTACTTGATAAATCCATACTGTTTTGGAGGAGCTTTACCCACTGGGTCGGCGGCATGGGAGTCCTCGTATTCAGCATGATCATAATACCGCTTGGCGGCAAAAGGAGCATGCATCTTCTCAGGGCAGAGTCACCGGGGCCTTCTTCAGGCAAGCTGGTGCCTAAGATGCGCAATACCGCTCAGATACTTTACGGAATATATATTGCACTGTCAGTGATCCTTCTGATCTTCCTGCTCGCAGGAGGCATGTCGTTATTTGACAGTCTCATAAATGTATTCGGAACGGCAGGCACGGGTGGTTTTTCCAACTACGGAGCCAGCATAGCTTATTTTGACAGCGAATATGTTGATGTCGTTATAGGGATCTTTATGATCTTATTCGGTGTCAACTTCAATCTTTATTTCCTGATCTTTCTGAAAAGGGGAAAGGTGGCGCTCCGAAGTGAAGAACTTCACTGGTATCTCGGCATCATAGCATTTGCGGTGATCACGATCGCAATCAATATAAACAGCATTTACGGATCCGTTCATCAGTCACTGCGCCATTCATTTTTCCAGGTCGCATCTGTGATCACTACTACAGGCTTTGCAACGATGGATTTTGATCTGTGGCCTCAGTACTCGCGCCATCTTCTGGTGATGCTGATGTTCATAGGAGCCTGCGCCGGAAGTACGGGCGGCGGGCTTAAGGTGTCCAGAGTCATTCTGCTGCTTCGTACGGTCAAAAGGGGCATGCGCAGGATGATACATTCAAAATCCGTTGAGAAGGTCCGTTTCGAAGGGCATATGATCGAAGAAGAGACCATAAACACATGTCTGGTATATCTTGCCATCTACTGCCTTACAGGGGTTATAAGCGTTGTGCTGCTCTCTCTCAATAATTTTACTTTCGAAACCAATGTGACAGCTGTTATATCGTGCATGAACAACATAGGCCCGGGTCTGGGGATGGTAGGACCTACAGGTAATTTTGCAGCCTTCTCCGCATTCTCTAAGCTACTCCTGTCGTTTGACATGCTTGCTGGCAGGCTTGAATTCCTGCCGATCCTGCTGCTGTTTTCAAGTACTACCTGGAAACGCTGACAAGCGAATAAAATTCTGTTTTATCCCGCCGTTCCGCTCTGTGGAACGGCGGTTTTGCTTGGTGGGATACGCAGGTTGTTTATATGACTGAATAGTATAGAGTAAAGTTATAGTTTCATATTGCTTCGAAGGGAGGTTAATCATGTTTAAGACTAAAGTTGGTTACAGTCAGAATGCAGATGCTTGCCTGAATGGTGCTGAAAGTGCAGCTATGGCAAAGCTTGCAGATGCTAAAGTGGGTCTTCTGTTCACATCATGTGTTCTTGATCAGGCAGAGGTTGTAAAAGGTATCAGAAGTGTAGCAGGTACTCATGTCCTGGGATGCACTTCATCTGCTGCTATCTGCGTCAAAGACGGTTATCTGAACAGCGAGAACGGATACTCCGGGATCATGAGCTTTGGCGGCGATGTAGAAGTCGGCGTTGCCGGAGCTGCAAAGCAGGACGGCGAATGTGCCAGAGAGATAGGCAGAAAACTGGCTTGTGAAGCGATGAGCCAGCTCGGTGGGCTTGAGCCTGACTATTTCTTCATGACTGCAAGCCCTGCAGAAGAGGAGAAATACATAGCCGGCATCCAGGATGTGATCGGAGATGTTCCTGTATTCGGAGGCTCAGCTGCAGATAATACTGTTGAAGGAAAATGGAGCATAATATGCGATGATAAGATCTTTGCTGACGGATGCGCGATCGCTCTCTTCGCATCCAAAGCGCCTATGGCAAATCTGTATACAGGCCAGTTCCGCGAGTCAGATAACTTCGGTGTTATGACCAAGGTCGTGGATGACAGATGTCTGGTTGAGATCGACGGTGCTCCTGCGCTTAAGAAATACTGTGAATGGACTGGAAAAGCTGAGGCAGACTGCATGGGCGGGAATCTTCTTGTCGAGACCATTTTCAAACCTCTCGGCGTTAAGGATATTACCGGCAGAGTGACAGCTATCCGTCATCCGATGGCTGCAAATGACGATTGCTCGATGAACATCGGAGCACAGCTGATCGAGAAGACTGCTGTTATCCAGATGGAGATGACTCCTGATGAGATGGTCGCAGCTAACCCTAAGACTGTATGTGAAGTTGACGCCAAGCTCGATGGCGGAGCAGACTCATACTTCCTCGTTCACTGCGGCGGCAGAAGACTCGGGCTCCAGCTGGAAGGAAAGGAAGCAGAGATATATCCTGCAGTCAAAGAAGTTACAGGAGACAAGGAGTTCCTGATGGTATTCACTTTCGGTGAATATGGTACAGCTGAGCACTCTGCAAATACTGTAGGCGGACTTTCACTGTCATTTACGGGATTCAAGGGCTAGCTGAAGAGAGATAATAAGGAGATTTGCCATGAAAATGTTCATTAACGGCATCCCTTGTGATGCTTCTGACGGAGTAACTATAGATGTAATAAATCCTGCTACCGGTGCTGTGGTCGATACTGTTCCGGCTGCGACCAAGGAAGACGTTGACAAAGCGGTTGCATGCGCTAAAGCAGCTCAGAAAGAGTGGGCAGCTGTTCCTGTATCTGAGAAAGTAGAGATCATGTACAGATTCCTTGATATAGTCGATGATAACAAGGAAAAACTCGCACAGGTCCTCTCCCAGGAAACCGGCAAGCCTATAGTCGAAGCAAGAGCAGAGATCGGTAATATCAGGATCGGTTTCAGTGGATTCTGTGAAAAGGCTAAACACCTCTACGGAAATACTTTCCCTGCAGGTCTTGAACCTGGCCAGGATAAGCATGTACTGATCACCAAGAAAGAGCCTATCGGAGTGATCGCATGTGTCATCCCGTTCAACTTCCCTTGTGATCTCTTTGATCAGAAGGTAGCGCCGACACTTCTGGCCGGCAACGCTGCTATCGTAAAACCTTCGACAGACAACCCTCTGACACTTTGCATGCTGACTGAGATGCTCGGTCAGGCAGGAGTACTCCCTGGTGCTGTTCAGATTGTCACCGGCAGAGGAAGCAAGACCGGATCATGGCTGTGCGAGAATCCTGATGTTCACGGAATCACTCTCACAGGTTCGACAGAGGTAGGCATTGAGACATATCAGAGAGGCGCTGCTCATCTTGCACACATTGCTCTGGAACTTGGAGGAAATGATGCGTTCATAGTTCTCGAGGATGGGGATGTTGATCTGGCTGTGGAAGAGCTCATCTGGGGTCGTATGTACAACACAGGTCAGGTCTGCTGCGCATCCAAGCGTTTCCTTGTCCATAAGAACAGAGTCGCTGAATTTACAGAAAAAGCAGTTGCAAGGATAAGCCAACTCAAGCAGGGTCAGCCTTCTGATGAATCCACACAGATCGGGTGCCTCATCAGCGAAGCCGCTGCCATCAAGGTCAAGGATCAGATCGATCTTACAGTCAAGCAGGGAGGTAAGATAGTTCTTGGCGGAGAGAGAGAAGGCGCATTTATTACTCCGACTGTAATCGCCGGAGTTCCTAAGACTGCAGATGTTGCCATCGATATGGAGATATTCGGACCTGTAGTTCCGATAATAGAGTTTGAGACAGTTGAGGAAGCTGTTGAGATAGCCAACGGTTCAAAGTTCGGTCTCTGCGGATGTGTCTTTACCAGTGATATGAAGACTGCTGTCAAAGTCTGCAATGCTCTCGAATGCGGAGGTACCATAATAAACGGGGCCAGCTTCTTCAGAAGCTTTGAGATGCCGTTTGGCGGATATAAGTATTCCGGCGTAGGTACTGAAGGCGTGATGTCCACATTTGACGAAGTTACCAGAACCAAAACTATAGTTCTGAAGAACATTATTTAGAAATTGGATATGTCGATCATATAATAGATAAGGGGTCTGCCATCACTGTATTATACAGCGAAGGGCAGGCCCTTTATTTCGTATGTTTCCTTGATTCAGCTGCCGTTACTCCATATAGCCGATACGCCTGGATAGCTGTGATGCCCATAGTTTGACCTTATTTACAGTATCCTCCAGCCGGTCATCGGTTAGAACACTTACTGATCCGCTTGCACTTATTGCAGCTATCGGCAGACCACGATAATCATAGACCGCACAGCCGATACATCTGTGACCTTGTTCATATTCTTCATCATCCATAGCCCAGCCCTGGAGACGCACCTGCCTCAGGTGACTGATGAATTCCCGGCGGTCGGTTATTGTATTAACGGTGTATTTCCTGAAGTCACACTTATCCAGAACATCTCCGAGTTCCTCCCTCGACATTCCGGCCATAAGGCACTTGCCTATTGAAGAGCAGAATCCAGGTGATCTGTGACCGATCTGTGTATAGAGCTGTGAGTTAGGATGGCCGTCCAGCTTCTCGATGTAGACTACATCCGCTCCGTCAAGTATCCCAAGGTGAGCAGTCAGATCGAGTTCGCGTGTTATCTTGCTGAGGAATGGAGCTGCTTCAGTAAGCAGTTCAAGGTTGTTGATATGTGTGCCGGCGATCTCTACGAGCTTGAAACCGATGGTATAGGTGCCGGAGTCAGTTTTATGTACATAGGATCTGTCATGGAGAGCCCCGAGTATCCTATGAGCTGTACTCTTGCTGAGTCCGGTAGCGGCGGCGATCTCTGACAGAGTCATGGGAACACTTGCAGCAGAAAGAGCTTCCAGAATGTCAAATGCTCTTCCGAGAACGCGAATCTTGTCTTCCATAGCAGCCCCTCCATGCTTAATATGCATCTGATTTATCCAATTATTTTACCAAATCACAACTTGAAGTGCCAGTGATTATATTTGTTGTCGCCTGCTGCCGCGAGCATAACACGAATGTGATGTTTTTATCCAAAATTATTAAGAATGAAGGTGTATAACAGATAAGCAAAAGCAAAACAGATGGAGATAAATTCTCCATCTGTTTTCAACTTCGACAAAATGATTTTTATTTGAAAATTTCATCACCGCTCTTGTTGTCCAGTCCAGGGTGGATATCGAAGCGGACAGAGCCTACTCTTGCACGGCCATGGACAGCCTGATCTACCATATATGTACCGCGTATGCCGAATCCCCCGCACAACTCGATCGCTGTGCATCCCTTGTCTACCATTTCAACTGCGGCTGCCGCAGCTTGCTCAAGTGTTGAAACACCGATGGTCGTGAGATTGATTTCCGGTGTATTTATTGTGGAGCGGTGTACAGACGGATCCGCCTCAGGAGCGAGAAAAATAAAAGCAGCATTCAACATAGCATGACCTCCTTGTCCTTTTATATCTTTAATATCAAATATTATAACATGTACTTATACATTTAGTATTTTTTTGGGATAATTTACAAATTAATGCTCATTGACAATCGCTCCCGCATATCATATATTTAAGCTGGTGAAAAAGGGAGTAGCTTGCGCATAGATGCGTGACATATTTCGTCAGTACGGGCATAGGCTCCGGGATATGTTGGAAGTAGCGAGACTTTTACCATAGTTTTGGTAAAGGTCTCTTTTTGGATAATAAGCAAATCGTGTAATAAGAAAAGAGGATAAATATTATGGATGCGGGAAACATCATATCGCTTCTTGGCGGAGTCGCGATGTTTTTGTTCGGAATGTCTGTAATGGGAGATTCGCTCAAAAAAGTCGCCGGAAGCAAAATGGAAATGGTGCTGTATAAGCTTGCCGGGAATACTCCTAAGGGCATACTGCTTGGTGCCGGAGTGACGGCTGTTATTCAGTCATCTTCTGCTACATCAGTAATGGTCGTCGGTTTCGTAAACTCCGGAATGATGACCGTAAAACAGGCCATTGGAATAGTGCTTGGCGCTATCCTCGGTACGAGCATAACAGGATGGATATTGTGTCTTAACAGCATCGGCGGTTCCGGAGCAAACGTGGCTGCGGTATTCAGTACAGAAATACTGACAGGTGTGGTGGCACTGATAGGAATCGTGCTCTGGATGTTCTCCAAGAAAAATTCCACTAAGAATATTGGTGGTATCATGCTTGGCTTTGCGGTACTGATGTATGGAATGAGCATGATGTCCGGATCTATCGCGCCGCTCAGAGAAGATGAGCACTTCATACATATGCTGACAAGCTTTACTAATCCTGTTCTCGGCGTTCTGGCCGGTGTTCTGATCACAGCCGTTATTCAGAGCGCGAGCGCAGCTGTCGGTATCCTGCAGGCTCTTGCGATGACGGGCGCTGTTGAATTTGACATGGCATTTCCGATCCTTATGGGTATCGGAATAGGTGCATCCGTGCCGGTAATGCTGAGTGCACTCGGGGCGAGCACCAACGGTAAGAGAACAGCTTTTGTATACCTTATAATAGACATACTCGGAGCCGTTCTGTGCGGAACGATATTTTATGCTCTGAACGCAGTGATCGGTTTCAGCTTCATGACCAAAACGATGAATATGGTATCAGTCGCATTGGTCAATACTTTATACAGACTGGCTACTGTCATCCTGCTGTCTCCTTGCACGGGCATTCTGGAGAGAATAGTATGTGCGATCTTCCCGGAGGGAGAGGAAGCGGCTGCAGAGCAGGCGGATATGGACAGACTGGAAGTCAGATTCCTTGAGCACCCTACGCTCGCTCTTGCACAGACCAAGACAGTAATGGATTCGATGGCAGAAAAAGCTCTGGAAAGCGTCAATGCTGCTGTTGCCGCAAGGAGACAGTACAGTAAGGATGAGGTCAAAAAGGTGTTTGCTCTTGAGGGAACCCTTGACAGATATGAGGACAAGCTCGGCAGCTATCTGATCAAGATAACACAGAATCATCCGAATGAATCGCAGGCCAATGAGGTCAATAAATACCTCAGGGTACTGTCGGATTATGAGCGTATGTCCGATCACGCGAGGAATATAGGTGAAGCGGTAGAGGAGATCATTGAAAAAAAGATCAAGTTCTCAGTGCCTGCAGACAAAGGCCTCAGGATCCTGGAAAATGCCATATATGATATCGCGTATGTCACGATACAGGCATTTATAAATACTGATACTGAAAAGGCCCTGCTTGTAGATCCGCTTGAAGAGGTAATAGATGATCTTTGCGACGAGCTTAAGGCGGGACATATAGAGCGGACCGGAAGAGGTGAATGTACACTCGAGAATGGATTCGTTTATAACGATATACTGACAGACTACGAGAGAATAGCTGATCACTGCAGCAATGTAGCGCTGGACCTGCTGGAGGCAGAAAAAGAAGAATTCAGATCTCATGAGTATCACAAGAGCCTTGAATACAGACAGAACGATCAGTATAAGAGCTACTTCAATTATTACAAGGGGAAATACTCACTGAACGATTCAGAATGGAGTAAGAGTGAGCTCTGGTAGCGATATCATATATCATGGCTAAAAAGATCTCATACCGCATGTACAGAATAATACGATGGTTCGTGTGGCTGTTTTACCCTGAAATAGAGATCGTCGGGAGAGAAAATCTGCCTGATGAGCCATGCATAGTAGTTGGTAATCATGCCCAGATGAATGGACCTATCGCAGCTGAGTTGTATTTTCCTGTCGAGCGATACACCTGGTGCGCGGGAGAGATGATGCATCTCAAAGAGGTGCCGGCATATGCATTCAAAGACTTCTGGAGCATAAAACCGCTGTACAACAGATGGTTTTACTATCTGCTGTCATACGCCGTTGCTCCGATATCTGTGTGTATATTCAATAATGCTAACTGTATAGGCGTGTATCACGACATGCGGATCCTGTCAACTTTTCGCAGTTCCGTTGAAAAGCTGATTGAAGGAAAGAGCCTTGTGATCCTTCCCGAATTTGAAAAGCCATACAACAACATAATCAATGAATTCCGTGACAGATACATAGAAGTTGCGCGTATGTATCATAAGAAGACCGGTAAGGAAGTCTGTTTTACACCGATGTATCTGGCTCCGAGCCTGAAAAGAATGTATCTTGGGAAACCTGTCAGATATGACAGTTCTGCGCCTAAAGGGGCTGAGAGAAAAAGGATCAGTGAATATCTGATGGGCCAGGTGACCGATATAGCAAGGGCTCTGCCGGAACACAAGGTAGTACCTTATCTGAATATTTCTAAGAAACTGTACCCGTCGAACAAGCAGTATCAACAGTGATCATTTCCGGCCGCTTCTGAGTTGATCTATCAGGAACCTTCTCTGATATTTCAGTACAGCGTAGTCGCTGATCCGCTCCATATAGATAAAATCAGATGCCCCGCCGATAACGCCGACAACGGGTATCTTCTGAAGAAACTTCATGAGAAGCAGTGCGTGCGCAAGAGCCACGGCTGCTTCATTTATTTTTTCATCAACAGTACTTTCATCTGTGAAAAGTCCCGCTCTGATCAGTTTATTGATCTCCTTGTCAGCTCGTATCATTTCCTCGCCATCCTTCATGGCAGCTGCGATCACCATGAGGATGAACTTTTTCTCCTCATCAGTATCAAAAGAGTATCCGTATTTCATGGATATTTTATAAATGTTTCTGAGAAGAAGGGTAATGAAGAGGACGATGTCCGGAATAGTCCCGCCGATGAACCCGAGTGCAGCACCTGATACAGCTGAAAAAACGGTATGGGCAGTACCGGTAGCAGAAGCGCGACGCTTGAATCTGCGCATCTGCCTGCCGCCGCCGAGTTCTTCGAGATCAGCTGTATCTGCCTCAAACTCTGATATCAGTTTGTCAGTAGAGAAGGTCTTGCTTATTATCGAAGATCCTTTGGAGAAAATAAGATGAAAAGCCTTGGAGAAAGCCGCATCAAGAGTGGCCTCAAGTTTCTCCGGGACCTTTTCTTCGAGGAGCATGTCAAGCCTGGTCGGTTCTCTGTTCAGCTGTTTTCTGAGAAACCGCTTCTCAGCTTTCCGCAGTCCGTCTATTTCTCTCTGCAATACAGTTTTTGCCATATCATTCCTCTGACTAAAGTAGATGGAATAATAATAACAGGAAATGCTTCATAAAGAAATGAAGCAGAAAGATCGACCCTTGGGTA
The DNA here is from genome assembly GCA_902786855.1 of uncultured Eubacteriales bacterium. Taxonomy (GTDB): domain Bacteria; phylum Bacillota; class Clostridia; order Peptostreptococcales; family Anaerovoracaceae; genus Crickella. The sequence goes on from CADAEH010000007.1 coordinate 27,774, forward strand.
AACCTGAACAGGATAGCGCCGCATTCCCGCATAAACTTGATCGGATTTGTGTCAAAAGAACAGTGCCGGTGTGATATGATAATTCAGGATACAATAAACAAAAAGAATAGATTCAAGGATAAGATAAAAAGATGAAGATTCTGGATGAAACAGGAAGATCAAGACCAAACGGTTATCTTGAGAGCATAAGAAAAGGCACCGAGGGGGTGCGCGTGTTCCGCGGTATTTATTACGGCAGCGGAGATAAAGAGGCAGAGACAGCCAGACTGAAAAATGAGATCGATACAGCAGATGCTATAGTCGTCGGGGCGGGGGCAGGACTGTCCACTTCGGCAGGTTTCACATACAGCGGGGAACGTTTTAACAGATATTTCTTCGACTTCGCAAAGAAGTTCGGAATATCGGACATGTATTCCGGCGGATTTTACCCGTTTCCGGATGCCGGGACACGCTGGGCCTGGTGGGCGCGCCATATATATTTCAACAGATATATCGATGCACCGAAGCCGGTATACAACCGGCTGCTTGAGATCCTTAAGGATAAGGATTATTTTGTTATCACTACCAATGTGGATCATCAATTCCAGAGAGCGGGCTTTGATAAGAATCGACTGTTCTATACACAAGGGGATTACGGTCTGTTCCAGAGTGTAAGATCATCCAATCGAAAGACTTATGACAACGAAGAGTGGGTAATGAAGGCGATGGAGGCACAAGGATTCCTCAGAGACGAGAATGGAGTGTTCTGCGTTCCTGATGATGGAAGGCTCCTGATGAGGATCCCGTCTGAACTCATCCCGGTATGTCCGGATGACGGAAGTGCTGTGACAATGAACCTGAGGGCGGATGACAGTTTTGTTGAAGATGATGGCTGGCATGAAGCATCTGCGAATTATGCGCATTTCCTGAGAAAGCATGAGACCGGACATGTGCTGTATCTGGAACTGGGAGTTGGAAGCAATACCCCTGTTATCATCAAATTTCCGTTCTGGGCTATGACTTATGATAATCCTGAGGCGGTCTATGCATGTCTTAACTACAATGAATCATTTGCACCAAAACAGATCGCAACGCAGTCTATCTGCCTGGATGGAGATATAGGTGAAGTGCTGGACGCACACATAAATAATACAGAAAGAGTGTAGACATAATGATCGCAAAACTAAGAGATGCATTCAGACCGGAATCCAGTTACCGGGCCTTCTTCATTTCGATCCTGACATTTGCACTTGCTTACGGTCTGTACAAAGGAATAATCGACAATTACCTCGCCGAGGTGGCAGGCATGTCTGAATTCGACAAAGGGGTATCGGAGTTCTTCAGGGAACTGCCCGGGCTCGCTCTGATATTTGTATTGGCGGCATTATATGAGTTGTCTGCTGAGAGGATCTATCAGGTAGGAGCTCTCATCATGCTTGCCGGAATGGCGATGCAGTCATTTATCCCTTCGACCAAGGTTCTGGTCATAATCGCCATATTCATATATTCACTGGGTGAGCATATACAGCTTGGGATGCGTAACACTCTGACCCTTGAATATGCAAAGGAAGGGAAGAGCGGCGTAGCCCTCGGCAGGCAGAGTGCCATGTATCAGATCGGGATGCTGGCGGGTTATTTTGTCGTCATAGCATTATTCGCAGTGCTTGGAAACAGGCAGTCACTTTACAAGCCTGTTTTCCTGATGAGTGCATCTATCATATTTCTCGGATTCCTTTCTTCACTGAGAATAAAAGGCAACAGCAAGCCGGACCCGTCCAGGCGAAGATTTTATTTCCATAAGAAATACACCAAGTACTATATGCTGGAACTGTTCTACGGTGCCAGAAAGCAGATTTTCTTCACTTTCGGCCCATATGTTCTGGTCCTGTTTTACGGCGCAAGTGCTATGAATATAAGCGTCCTGTTTGCTGTATCTTCAATATGCTCGTATTTTGCATCACCTCTCGTGGGCAGAATAATTGACCGTTTCGGATATAAGATCGTGATGATAGCTGACACACTGATACTCGTGATCGTCTGCTTCTTTTACGGGTTTGCACACCATCTGTTCCCGATGCATATTGCGTTCCTGATATGCTGCGCCAATTATGTGCTCGACTCAGTCATATCACTTGCATCCATGGCATCGAATGTGTACGTGCAGGATCTTGCAGATAACCCGGATGAGGTAAGGGCGACCATATCTACAGGAGTATCCGTGAACCATTTCATCACCATACTGGTGGCACTGTTCGGCGGATGGATCTGGAAAACGCTTGGCATTGAAACACTGTTCATACTGTCTGCTATACTCGGACTGTGCAACAGCGCATATGCAGCAACCATCAAGACCGGAGAGCAGCTTAAAAATGCATGATGTTATCAACCTGCAGTTGTAAAAATACAGAAAGGATATTGAATCATGAAACTGAAAAACTTTCTGATAGTAGTGAAGGATATAGAGAGAGCCAGACAGTTTTATCATGACCTGTTCGGACTCAATGTTCTGGTGGATTTTGACGGTAATATGATACTTACTGACGGACTGGTGCTTCAGGAAGAGAAATACTGGAAAGAATTTCTCGGGAAGAGCGTCATTCCCGAGAACAATTCAAGTGAACTGTACTTCGAAGAAAGCGACATTGAAGCATTCGTAGAAAAACTGGAGTCACTCTACCCGGATGTCAAATATGTCAATAGACTGATGACGCATTCCTGGGGACAAAAGGTGGTCCGCTTCTATGATCCCGACGGAAACCTGATAGAAGTCGGGACCCCGGTGTAAACCACCGGGGCCTGACCGTTTTGGCTGACTTTTGCTACAGCAGCGCTTTGCCGACCTCAAATGCCTGACCGGCCTTCTCGCCGATCGTGTAATAGCCGAGACGATAATTGTCGAACATCAGGACGTTAAGTTTCATCACATCGACATTACCATCCTCAGCAAGTACGGATTCATCGGCTTTGACATTGATGATCCTGCCGACTACACCATGGATGTACTCGGTATCAAGTTCCTCAAGGAACTCACACTCGATGGCTACCGGGAACTCGTCTATGATCGGAGCATGGACCTTGTCACTTTTAACGGCTGTGTAACCTGTTCTCTCGAACTTGTCGTCCATGGTATTGCCTGATGCCAGACCGTAGAAATCTGCTGCCTGCATGTGAGCTTTGTCTGCAAGTGACACTGTGAACGCTTTGCTCTTCAGTATGTTGGAAAGAGTCTTCTTACCTTTTCCGATGCACAGATAGATCCTGTCTGAGCCACAGATCTGACCCCATGCAACGTTCATCACGTTCACTTTTTCATTCTCATCGTAAGCTGCGACCATCAGTACAGGCATTGGGAAAACCGCCTGCTGTACTCCGATATCTTTTTTCATTATCAATATCCTCCTTAAGAATTTTGCCTCCACCAATCATACACCCTGACATTGATGAAAGCCAGTACGATAAGATGTACGTAATTTGATATTGAAGGTAACTGACATTTCTGATAAAACAAAAATAATCAAAGCATCGTTAACAGAGGGGAGATGTGGCAATGAAGAAACTGAACGAAGAATACTTCAGGGACTGGAATTACAAGAAGCATGCGAAATTCTGCACACTGGTGTATGCAGGACTCTATGCATTTGACATGACAGTCTCATACTTTATCATCAAAAAACTGTTTAAAAAATGGAATATATGACGGATATATCTGACATCATGGAACATGAGGATACCGGTAACGGTTCTTATGTCGTGATTCCTGAATATGTGACTGAGATAGAAGACGGAGCATTCGCAAAAGACAAGAGCCTGAAAAAGATAGATCTTAATAATGTGAGACGTATCGGAGCTCACGCTTTTCAGGAATGCACTGATCTTGAATCAGTCATCATGAGTAATGTCACCGAGATCGGACCGGGAGCGTTTGAATTCTGCCGTTCACTTCGCAGTATAACGTTTGAAAATATCACATCTGTAGGAGATGAAGCATTCATGAACTGCAGTATGCTTGATATTCCGGAAATGCCCTGCTCCCTGACACAAGTCGGGGCCGGCGCTTTTTCACATACTGCTATACGCTCCGTCGATCTGCACTGGCTTGATGAGATACCCGCATCACTGCTCAGCTACTGCACATCGCTTACAGACGCGGATATAGTAGGCGCGAAGGTGATCGGAAACGATGCTTTTGCCGGATGCAGAGCACTGTCAGAAGTGAGACTCGGCGAGCTGGAAAAGATCGGTAAAGGTGCTTTCCAGAAGTGCGACGCTTTTGAGCTTGTGCGTCTGCCTGATACACTCAGGTATATTGGAGATGACGCTTTCAGTGTTATTCGTGGCGGTCTTATCATACCGGGAAGTGTCAGCTGCATAGGAAAGGACTGTCTTGGACCGGTCGACAGGAAGAAGGAGATCAGGATATACAGATCATCTCTGTATGAATTCCGGAATTACTTCAGAGATGATCGGGCAGATCCTTTTGATGAAGACGAGCACTTTTATCTGTGGGAGAGTTCTATCGATGTCACTGTTCTGGATGAACAGACGGGCGAGACAATAGGGTTTCTGCCACTGTACTCTGACCTCGAGCGTCAGCTGCGAAAAGAGCTGACAGAAGCTTTCCGTCCGGATAACACATTTGATTATTCGTTCCTTGATGAGGTGCTGTTCTCAGGGCTTAAATGGAACCAGAGGTGCAAGGACCGACATGCGGTCATGCGCCTCAGTCATCCTTTTGAACTGACGCGATCTGCGCGTGAGGAGTATATCGCTTATCTGGAAAAACACCTTAAGCGGATAGTCCGGCGTGCTGTCCATAACAGAGATGTCGATATGCTCATATTTTTGTGTGATGTCGGACTGATAGGAAAAGAAAACATCACAGATGTGATCGATCACTCTATCTCGATGTCAGCATCTGAATGCACAGCTTTTCTGCTTGAACGCCAGTCGGAACTTGGCTGCAGCAGTGATCCGCTGCTCGATGAACTATGACAGAAAAAGAAGAACTAGACATACTTATCAATAAAGCTGCATTGGATGTGCTTACGCTTGCGCGCAATACGCTGCTCGTCAAGTTCCGTTTTCTCGATGCGGCACTTAACAGGCTGCAGCCGGCTGCTTCCGAAGACGCAACATTCTCAACTGACGGTGTACATCTTACTTACGGGCCAAAACATGTGCTGAAGCGATTCAAAAGTGACCGTGATGAGCCGGCGTGTGATTTTCTTCATATAGTGCTCCACTGTATATTCAGCCACATGTTCATAGGAGACTCGATCGACCGGGAGCTGTGGGACCTTGCATGTGACGTAGCAACAGAGAACATAATAAATGATCTCGGTCTGCGGGATCCGAGGTCTGCGAGGTATGTAGCCCAGATGGCGGAAACAGACAGGCTCAGGGAAGAGATAAGAACACTTACTGCAGAGAAGATATACCGCTTTTACAGGGAAGCGGGAATTCCCGGCTACGAGATAGAGCGGCTCGGCAGACTGTTTCATACAGATGATCACTCAGGATGGTATGGATCAAAACCTGACCACCGTGATTTCAATGAAGATGCTGACCATGGCAAAGACAGAGAACCCGAACATGCAGCTGAACCATATGAACAGGCAGGTGACGACAACCGTGAAGCGGATGACAAACGAAGCATGCCGATGGACGATATAGAAGAAGAGTGGAAAAAGATCGCCGAAATGATACAGGAAGATCTGGAGACATTCTCAAGAGAACAGGGCGATAATGCAGGCGGGCTGATCCAGAATCTGAATGCGGTCACTCGCGACAGATATGATTATACGAATTTTCTTAAGAAGTTTGCCGTGCAGGGAGAGACCTTGTGCGTCAATGACGAGGAGTTTGACTACATTTTCTATACATATGGTTTGAAGCTGTATGGAAACATGCCTCTCGTGGAGCCTCTTGAATACAAAGAGGTCCGGCGGATCAGAGAATTCGTGATCGCGGTCGACACATCGGGAAGCACATCGGGCGATCTGGTGCAGGCATTCCTGCGAAAGACTTATAACATTCTCAAATCGACTGAGAGTTACTTTTCTCATGTCAACGTTCATATAATACAGTGTGATGCTGCCATACAGGAACATGTCAGAATAAGTTCGGAAGAGGAATTCGACAGCTACATCAGCACTATGAGTATTCGTGGCCTGGGCGGCACCGACTTCCGACCGGTATTCGACCTTGTAGACAGCCTGATAGAAGACGGTGAATTCACAGACCTCAGAGGCTTGCTTTATTTCACGGACGGACGAGGTACATATCCGGCACGCAGGCCGGGGTACGAAACAGCATTCGTATTCCTTGACAATGAGTACAACCAGCCGGAAGTGCCTCCATGGGCAATCAGACTCGTTTTACAGGACGAAGACATATACAGATCATAAAGCCATTAAGCAGCACGATTCGAAGGAGAGAACCGACGTGAATATCAAAGACGCAAAGGAACAGATCAGGAACGCGATCATAGCATACTTTACAAGGGACGAGTATGGGGAATATCGGATCGCCATAGAGGACCAGAGACCTGTCTTTCTTATGGGCCCTCCGGGCATCGGCAAGACAGCTATCATGCAGCAGATAGCATCCGAGCTCGGTGTCGGACTGGTATCATATTCCATGACACATCATACCCGGCAGTCTGCACTCGGCCTGCCGTATATTAAGACCAAAAATTACGGAGGCAAAGAATACAGCGTTTCCGAGTATACCATGTCGGAGATCATAGCATCGGTCTATGACATGATGGAAGAGACCGGAGTCCGTGAGGGCATATTGTTCCTTGACGAGATAAACTGTGTATCCGAGACTCTCACACCATCGATGCTGCAGTTCCTTCAGTTCAAGACTTTTGGCAGACATCGTGTCCCGGATGGCTGGATAGTCGTCACTGCAGGTAATCCCCCGGAATATAACAGTTCCGTACGTGAATTCGATACTGTAACATGGGACCGTCTTAAACGCATAGACATCGAGCCTGATTATGCGATATGGAAAGAGTACGCTCTTGACCGCGGTGTGCATCCTTCTGTCTCGACGTATCTGGATATCAAGAGCAATGATTTTTACAGAGTGGAAACAACTGTAGACGGAAAGACCATCGTGACGGCAAGGGCATGGCTGAACCTTTCAGACATGATCAGCCTCTACGAACAGAACGATATCGCTGTCGATGAAAAGATGATAGGACAGTATCTTCAGGATCCTAAGGTCGCGAAGTCTTTTGCCAACTACTATGACCTGTTCAACAAATACAGATCAGACTATCAGATCGATGATATCCTGAGCGGTAAGGCCGGTGAAGATATAATCAGACGGGCTAGGGATGCGAAGTATGACGAGAGACTGTCCCTTCTCGGTCTGATCCTTGACAGGGTCGGCAGCGATCTCAAAAAGATATGGCACGAAGAGCAGGTCCTCACAGAAGAGATGGAACTGTTTAAATCAATAAGGGGCAAGCTTGAGAACGGCCCGGCATCCGTTTCTGAGCTGCTTGACGAAGCAGCTGCGTTGAAGCGCAGCGAGCTTGATAACCTTAAGAAGTCAAGATCTCTGTCTGATGACAGGAGAAAAACTCTGCATGGGATCATAAAGGATCTTGAGTCCGATGCAAAAGAGCTTGCACTTGCAGGTGATCTGGCGGGGGATGAAGCATTCGGTATCATAAGAAAGAACTTCAACAGCAGAAGAGCTGCTTACAGGAAACACATTGAAGAAACTGACGCGGAACTCGAGAATATGTTCATCTTCGCGGAAAAGGCTTTCTCTGATTCTCAGGAGATGCTTATAATCGTGACGGAACTGACCAAGGGCTTTTACTCCGCGCATTACATAAGCAGACATGGATGCAGGAAGTATTTTGAGCACAACAGAGAATTGCTGTTTTACGAAAGACAGAACGAGATCCTTCAGAGGATAGAAGACATCGATCTGTGATCAAAAAACAATCAATAAAGAGGTGGAGAATAATATGAAGATCATTATTTGCGGTAAAGGGGGCTGCGGTAAAAGTACTACAGCGGCTTTGCTGGCAAAAGCTTATCAGAGGGAAGGGCGGAATGTACTTGTGGTCGATTCCGACGAGTCAAATTACGGTCTCTACAGACAGCTGGGACTGGACCTTCCTGAGGATTTCACACATTACTTCGGTGGAAAGAAGGGCGCATATCGCGTATTTGACGACAAAGGCTATGTGTTTGATGAAAAGTGGAATATCTCTGATATACCCCGGGAATTCCTTACGGGAGACGGGAACCTGCATCTTATGGCCATCGGCAAGATCGCCGAGGCGGAAGAAGGATGCGCCTGCGGCATGGGCTTCACCGCAAAGATGCTCCTCGATAATCTTGAGACAGGAGAAAATGATGTTGTTATAGTTGACACAGAAGCCGGTGTCGAGCACTTCGGAAGAGGACTCGACAGGTTTGCAGATGTTATCCTGATGGTGATAGACCCGTCATACGAGTCCATACGCCTTTCTGAGAAAGTATATGATATGGCACAGGCTCTTGATAAGCCTGTATACTTCATACTGAACAAAGCTGATGCAGAGCAGGCCGAAATAACAAAAGCGGCCCTGAGGGATAAAGAAGCAGTAGTTGCGGTAGTACCTGCTGATCAGCAGATAATGATGGCGGGACTCAGGGGCGAAGCCCTGGATATTGAGATACCGGCGATAAATGCTGTTATGGACAGGATAAAAAAATGAATACAGTCTTATACCATCCGTTCGGACCGTTATATAATAAAAAGAGCCGGGTGCTTATCCTCGGTTCATTTCCGTCCGTGAAATCAAGAGAACAGAACTTTTTCTACGGACATCCTCAGAACAGGTTCTGGAAAGTGATCGCGGCTGTATATGAGCAGCCTCTGCCGCAGACCATAGAAGAGAAAAAGCAGCTTATACTGGATAACGGACTTGCCCTGTGGGATTCGATCGCAAGCTGCGAGATAACAGGTTCTTCTGACTCCAGCATAAAGAATGCACGTGCGAATGATATCACAGTGATTCTGGACAGCTGCAATATAGAGAGGATCTACTGCAATGGGCGGAAGTCACATGAACTATATCGTAAATACATAGAGCCGGCGACAGGACGTACGGCTGTATGTCTGCCATCGACCAGCCCTGCCAACGCTCAGTGGTCACTTGAAAAACTGATCGGAGCATGGGCAGAGATCAGAGCAGACATATGATCAATCAGCACAAAGAAAGGATGAGGTGAACAAAATGGTAAGAAAAGAAACAGCACAGGAACGTCATGAAGTACAGGGCGGCGTGGGCACAATCATGAGCTATCACGTGATCACAAAGGAAGAATTTCTGGGACACGGAAGGCTATATTCCCGCTTTGTACTGCCTCCGGGGACATCGATCGGATGGCATGTCCACACAGGCGAGACCGAGCCATACTACATCCTTGCAGGCGAAGGCACTTTTACCGACAGTGACGGCAGTGTTCATCTGGTACACAAAGGTGACTGCTGCATAATCGAACCGGGAACAGGTCATTCCATCGCCAACAACGGAGATGAGGATCTTGAGTTCATGGCACTCATTTATAACGCATAGTAGTGCAGAGCCGTTATGCCGTTGCAATGAAACAGGTCATAATGGATAATATAGACAAATAAAATACCTGATCAGATGATCAGTTTTCAGGAGCAGATCGATGAAAATGAATAAGACGTACAACAGAGCAATGCGCATTGCAGTCCTTGTGATGCTTTCCGTTTTACTGATTGCGATGACTTCATGCAGCAAGCCAGAGTTCAAGATGAGTGAGAACACAGGAAAGCTGATGGTAGTTGAAGCTAAGAATGCCGCCGTTGACTCAATGTTTATGGTAGGCAGTCTGGAGGTAGATACAGGAGAGCAGGTCGTATTGACTTCAAACCTTGAAAAAGGTTCTGTAAAAATAGAACTGTTCGGCACACCTGAAGAGCAGTCTGCAGATGAGGTACCGGAACTGGATGGCGAACCGGATGTTATGTTCAATGCAGGGCCAGATGATATGCAGGCGCATACTCTTACACCCGGAACCTATATGCTCAAGGCAACTGTTATAGAGAAGGCTACCGGATCAGTGACTGTAGAAGTGAAGCAGGCAGATCCTGAGCAGTGGAATACAGCGGAGTCGCCTGACGATGCCGGGGAAAAAGCCGGAATCGGTCTTTTCCTTATAGATCCGAGCGGGCTTAGCCTCGGACCTGTTACTAATGCAGATTTCCAATATATGGAGGGTGTTGCAGAGGCTCATTTCGGAGTTGCTGCTGTTGACATTTATGTACGTAAAGGCCTTTCGGATATCGACGAAGGAGATATATCTTTCGATAACAACGAATACAAATACAACTGGACAGTGGATATTGACGGAACCGAAGTAAAGTGCAGCGGAAACCGTGAAGGAGAAGCTACCAAGTCTGTCTGGAGCGCAAACGATTACAGCTATGCTGTACTTGCATACGGCGCGGGCGGGGACGATGATTTCGGCCTCAGCGAGGAAGACCTCACTTCATTGTTCAGGAATATCCAGTAATATACAGACATAATATCAACTGTGACGATCGAGCAGAAAGTATTCAGTCGTAAACGCTTCAATACCGGCAGCATGGAAGACTATGGGTTTGAAAACAAAGGTTCCTGCCGTGTATTGTCGCGCGAATTCATGGGCGGTGACTTAACTGCAGAGATCAGAGTGTATGAAAACGGATCTGTGCAGGGCAGGGTACTTGATAACATGAGCGGCGAAGAGTATGTCCTTCTGAGGCTGCCGAATGCTTCCGGAGCTTATGTCGGAGCGGTGAGGGAGGCATATGAGGAACTTCTTAAGGATATAGCCCGCAGCTGCTGCACTGATGTCTCATTCGTTTCAGATCAGAGCAACCGTATAGCCGCATCTATCCTTGACAGGTATTCCGTGGAGCCGGATTTCCCATGGAACGAAGGAAAGTACAGTCCGGCAGGAGTGTTCAGGCACGGTGCCGGCGGTAAGTGGTTCGGGCTCATCATGAACATAGACAGACGCCTTCTTGATAAAAGTGCCGCTGAAGAAATGGTCGATGTCCTGAATCTCAAGGCTGATGAAAACAAGACTGCTTTACTGCATAAAATAAGAGGGATATATCCTGCTTATCATATGAATCACAGTAAGTGGATCTCGGTCGTGCTCGACGATACGCTCTATGATGAAGATGTCATGGGGCTCGTTGATGAAAGCTTTCGTCTGACATCTAAATCTGCAGGGGTACTGAATGAGAAGCTCATCAGGCAGGTATTTGCCGTAGCTGACAGTATCCCTCCCGGTCTGGTCATGTCATACGGGCAGATAGCTGAGCTGCTCGGACGTCCCGGCAACTCGCGCCTCGTGGGCAGGATAATGAGCATGGCTGACAGATATGGTGACCATCCATGTCACAGAGTGGTCAATCACGCCGGGCGGACTGTACCGGGGTGGACAGAACAGCGACAGCTTCTGGAAGCAGAGGGAGTTGAGTTCAAGTCCAACGGGAACGTAGATATGAGCAGATTCCGATACGATCCCGGAAGATATTAGCAGCGTTTCATACGGCTTTACGAATAGATCGATACTTATGATGAAATATATCTCGCTGATACTGTTTTTCATAGTGACGGGCATACACCTTTATGCATCGTTAAAAAAGGACAAGCAGCTTAGAAATTACACAAAGCCGTTTATCCTCATTACGTTGCTCGCATTTTATTGTTTCAGCACTGAACACATAGAATTGACCATAGTTCTGGCGCTATTCTTTTCATGGGTCGGTGATGTGCTGCTGATCCCAAAAGGAGTAAAATGGTTTACGGCTGGCGGGATATCTTTCATGGTCAGTCATTTCTTCTTCATACTGACATATGCAGGGCTGACTGATTTTACTGAGCTCAGCATGCCGGTGATGGTCGTCCTTCCTGTATGCTTCTTTATTTCATCAGCTGTGATTTTTCATTATCTGCGGCCGCATCTGCCTAAGGCTCTGTTTTACCCTATGTTGCTCTATCTGCTGATCAACGGAGGTATGAACTGCTTTGCATGGTTCCGCTCCTTCAGTACGACCGGTCCGGCTGCGGTAATAACCGCCGCAGGCGCTCTGTTGTTTTACATATCTGATACGTCACTCTTCTTCGTGCGGTTCAATAAAGACAGCAGGCTGAAGACCCATTTTCTTGTTATGCTGACTTACTCATTAGGAGAGTTTCTCATAGTCCTCGGACTGATATAACCAAAAGGAGGCGTTCGATGAAATACTACCTGAACAATCCGCTGTCGAACAATGGCATCAGTCAGAATATCCCGGGTGTTGACGTGATAGACGCAACGAAACTGGATTATCCTGAATTCTTCGCGGAACTGAAAGAAGATGATGAAGTGGTGCTGATCGGAGGAGACGGTACGATCAATTATCTTATCAACCATGTCGATGTATCCGGGATCAAAAATAACATCTATATCTATGGGAACGGTACCGGGAATGATTTTCTGAACGACATCAACGAGAAACCGGGAAAGGAGATCCAGCTCAATCCGTATCTCACCAATCTTCCTACGGCATGGGTAAATGGGAAAGCATATAAATACATCAACAATATGAGCTTCGGTATCGACGGATACTGCTGTGAGGAAGCAGACAGGATAAAGGCAAAGAAACCGAATAAGAAAATCAACTATACCGCGATCGCGATCAAAGGTCTCCTTTTCGATTTCAAGCCGCGTCATGCATGGATAGAAGTCGATGGAAAGGAATATGAATTCGACAATGTATGGCTTGCTCCTGCGATGAAAGGAAGATACTGCGGAGGCGGTATGATGCTTGCCCCGGGGCAGGATCGCATGGGTGATCATCTGACGGTGATCGTTTACTCGTGTCCTTCAAAACTGAAATCACTCAAGAATTTTCCGCGGATATTTGAGGGGACCCATGTCGAACTTACAGACATGACAAAGGTGATCACCGGAAACAAGATCCACGTCAGATTCTCCAGGCCGTGTGCCGTTCAGATCGATGGAGAGACGATACTGAATGTTACAGAATACAGTGCAGAGCTGTAGTACAGATTTCAGAAAAAAAGATTGCGGGCTGTCATTACTGATGCCCGCAGTTTTAAGTTTAGCTTGGATCTTCGTCGTACAGATAGCTGTCATAGGCTTTTGCTATCGGCAGGTCCCGGAACGCCCGTACAGCAAGAATAGTTATAGCTATAGCCATTATGGCAAGGATGATTGAGATAAGGAACATCCAGAGCAGGAAATCGGAACCGGCACCGGCACTGAATGATAAAATCATAAGGAAAAGTGCGGCAGCCCACAGCGTTAAGGCAAGAATGCCATATGCTATAAGCTGGGATCTGACGTTTTTGAGGGTAGGATGGACCAGATCGCGCAGCTGCAATATTTCTTCAGGATAATCATCCGGTATGTCAAAAGCAGGATCGTCAATGGCGGCGCGGATCTGATCTGCTGCTTGAGATATATCCGCAGCTGCCGCCTCGTAATATCTCTTTGCGGCAATGAATCCCAATGACCACAGCGCTACAATGATGGACTTTACGATAGATTTGCTGAGTATGAGCCCGAGAATACCCATAACGACGCACGCTATAGCCAGAACGACATAGAGTTTTGCACATTTTGCGTGCATATCTCCATAACGCTCTACCTGCTCGAGAACGAAACGTTCATATTTATCGTCAGTTTTCTTATCTGTCATATATTATTCCCCGACTGCTAAAGCAGTTTTATTATTCGGTCTGCTGCTTCTTTCATGTGTTCATCTGAAAGACCGAAGTCAATCTCCCGGATCTGTAAGGTCAATGACCCGTATCCTCCTGTTTTCTCCGGAACAAAGCATCAATTAATTATATTCCTGCAAGTCCCCTATGTCACGCTTTCAAGATATATGGTAAAATCTTAAAGAAATGATAACAGAAGGGGGATCAATATGGAAAGCAAAGGAATGAACAACCACATAAAAGTTGGGATGCTGGGTATAGGAAACGTCGGAAGAGGTACATACCAGGCGCTCGAAATGAATCACGACAGGATACTTGAGACAACGGGATTCGATATAGAGATCACCCGCATACTCAACCGTCATCCGGATAAAGACCGCGGTATAGATATACCTAAGGAAAAATACACAGCAGATGTCAATGACATCTTTAACGATCCTGAGATCAGCATCGTAGTGGAGCTGATCGGAGGCATCGAGCCTGCTACAGAATATATGGCTGAAGCGATCAGGCACGGCAAGAGTGTCGTAACTGCAAACAAGGCAGCTCTGGCTGTTAACGGCAAGTATCTTGCCGAGCTGGCTCAGGAGCATCATGTTCTGCTCAGATTCGAGGCAGCAGTAGCGGGAGGCATCCCTATCCTGACATCACTTACGACTGCTCTTCTGTCGAACAGCTTTACTGATGTACAGGGCATACTGAACGGCACTACGAATTACATACTCACTCAGATGAGCGAATACGGCAAGGATTATGCAGAGGTGCTTAAGGATGCACAGGCAAAGGGCTTCGCAGAGGCTGACCCTACAGCTGATGTCGAGGGCTTTGATGCTGCAAACAAGCTATCCATCCTGATTTCACTTGTGTTCGGTCTCGGAGTAGCTCCTGACAAGATCCCGACACAGGGCATCACAGCTATCGGCAGCGAGGACATCGCTTACGCCAAGGAGTCGGGATACAATATCAAACTGATCGCAAGCGCAAGGGAGAGAAACGGCAAAATGAACTGCAGCGTCAGCCCTGTGATGATGCCGCTGTCACATCCGCTCGCTTCTGTCAGCAATGAGTTCAATGCGGTATTTGTTACCGGTAATGCTGTAGACAGCCTGATGTTCTACGGCAGAGGCGCCGGTCCGCTTCCTACCGGAAGTGCTGTGCTCGGTGATATCATCGGCATCGCGCGCAAGCAGGGTAAGGACTCAGCATACGATTTAGTACCTCAGCTCAGATATGACTCAGGTCTTGAGTATTCAGAAGAGAGCACGAGCAAGTTCTATGTGCGCATGACCGTGACTGAAAAGCCTGGCGTACTCGGCAAGATAACAACGATCTTCGGCAACGCCGGCATCAGTGTGGAAGCTATCCAGCAGAAGCCGCCTTATGACAAGAACGGAGAGAGACTTGCAACTCTGATCTTCATACTGTTTGAGGTAGAGAGGATGCAGCTGATGAATGCTCTCGATGAAGTGCTCAAACTTGATGTCACCAAATCGATAGATAACGTGATAAAAGTCGAAGAATAACAAAAAAACCATTCTGCAACCACCGGTTGACAGATTGAAAAGCCTGATTGATAGAGTGCAACCGCCTGAAAGGGTAGATTAAGGGTGCAAAACAAAACAGACGCGGAAGCATTCACGATCAGGGAGGTAATAAAATGATCTTAGCAGACAAGATAATAGAGAACAGAAAGAAAAACGGCTGGTCACAGGAAGAGCTCGCTGACAAGCTCGGAGTATCCAGGCAGTCAGTATCAAAATGGGAAGGCGCTCAGGCAGTGCCTGATATGAAAAAGATAATCCAGATGTCCGAGATATTCGGAGTCAGCACAGACTACCTTCTTAAAGATGAGATAACGGTACCTGCACCAACCGAGTCTCTTCCGGTAGATCCGGGTACGACAGAAGACGAGGCAGTAAAAGTATCACTTGAGGAAGCAAGCGAGTTCCTTGAGTTCAATGAAAAGGCAGCGGGAACGGTATCTACAGGAGTAATGCTCTGCATACTCTCACCGATAATCACGACCACCCTCGGCGGACTTGCGGATGCCGGAAAAGCACCTGTAAGTGAATACACAGCAGGGATCGGCGGAGTGATCATATTGATCCTTATGGTCGCTGCAGCCGTCGGTATGTTCCTGTATATTGGATTCAATGGTAAAAAATACGAATACCTTGAGACTTCTAATATCGACACAGAGTATGGTGTGTCGGGCATGGTAAGAGAGCGTAAGGATGCATATGCATCTATCCACAGCAGATGGATGATCATCGGTATCATGCTCTGCATCATTGCGGCTGTGCCACTGCTTATGATCGAGCTTCTCAGATGGGGACATGACGATGGATCTCTTGTCGCTGTCGGCACGGGTGTTATGCTCGCTGTTATTGCCGTCGGTGTCAAAATGATCGTAAAAACAAGCATACTCTGGGGAGGTATGGATAAGCTCCTCGAGGAAGGCGACTACACCCGACTCAACAAGAAAGCATCAAGGTATGACGGGATCTACTGGGCCATCGCTACTGCTGTATATCTCGGATGGAGTTTTATGAGCAACAGATGGGATATCACATGGCTCGTATGGCCGGTCGCAGGAGTCCTGTTCGTGGCTTACCATGAGATCATGAGAGCCATATTCAGATCCAGACATTAAAAATTATTGGCAATGAACAATCTATCTGAGCGTGACAGACAAGCGGAAGAACTATCCCGGCAAATAATAACACTTGCATGCAACTCCATACTGGTGCATCTGAGGTTCATGGACCGTGCAGTCGGAAATTTCAGTATCACTGCTGATATGAACTTCAGATTCGCCGGCGCAGCCGGACACCTTTATTACAGTCCCTGGAGCCTGATAAGCATGTACAGGGATGACCAGGATCTTGTCACCCGCAATCTTATGCACTGCATCCTGCACAGCATTTTCAGACACAGCATCGTAGGAAAAGGTATCGATCAGCTCAGATGGGATCTGGCATGTGACATAGCAGTTGAAAACAGCATAAACGAACTGGAACAGGATTTTCTCAGGACGAAACGTGAGGCAGAGCAGGCTGAAGTGATCGATCATATCAAAAAACAGCTGCCCTGCCTTACTGCTGAGAGGATATACAGTTTCCTCATCAGCGATGAAGTCACATATGTTCAATGCTATGAATGGAGCGAACTTTTTAAGGGCGATGACCATGACCTGTGGTATGGCATCGAAAACGCAGAGTATACCATTCCGGTCGATGCTGATCTCGGGCAGCTATGGAAGGATATAGCCAAGAGGATGCAGACCGAGCTCGAGCTCTTCAGAAATGATGAGGGAGCTCTCACACAGAACCTCAGAGAGATCAACAGAGTAAGATACAATTATACGGAATTCCTCAAGCGATTCAGCATCCGCGCAGAGACCATGAGGCTGTCGGAAGAGGAATTTGATAACATATACTATTCATATGGTCTGGAGCTGTACGGAGACATCCCTCTGGTCGAACCTCTCGAGTACAGGGACAGCAGAAAGATCAGAGATTTTGTCATAGCCATAGATACATCCGGCAGCGTAGAAGGTGAGATCGTGCAGAAATTCGTGCAGCACACTCACGACATCCTCGCCGGGCAAAACAGTTTTGATACAAGAACTAATTTATATATACTGCAGTGCGATGACGATGTCAGGGATGCAGCACTTATCACCTGCAGAGAAGATTTTGAAAACTACCTCAGCGGTATGGAAATAAAGGGACTCGGCCGTACGGATTTCCGGCCGGTGTTTGATTATGTGCAAAAATTGATAGATGACCACAAGCTCGATGAAATGCGCGGACTTTTGTATTTCACAGATGGTAAGGGGACGTTCCCTGCAGCAGCACCGGGTTATGACACGGCTTTCATAATCCATAATGACAGTCTGATGGATGTATGGGTACCTGACTGGGCTATGAAGGTCGAGATGCCGTCAGGCGAGATAATGAACTTATGAGTGTATTGACGATAGATCCGGCCAGGATACGGGACGGGCGTCTGATCGAAGGCGCGTATGCAGAGGATGAAAGCATCACCTCGGTCATCATTCCCGAAGGGGTGACTGACATAGGAGAGGTAGCTTTCTATGGTTGCAGAAATCTCAGGGAAGTCACTTTTCCTGCAGGTCTGAAATATATACGCGAAGAGGCATTCGGTGATTCTGCAGTCAGAGAAGTCATCCTGCACCCGGGTATGGCCCTGATAGAGGAAAAAGCATTCTTCAGCTGTGAGAGTCTGAAGAAGTTAGAGATACCGGACAGGAAAACTGCTGTAGGCAGCGATGCTTTCGGCTGCTGCTATGATCTTTTCGAGGGGTATGTTGCGTGCGGGTTCCCTGAGAACGCAAAGCACCATGAAGAGCTGCAGTACACCCTGCTGTGGTGCTCGTGCCCGGAGAGACATGATGAAAAGACTTCGGCACGTGCCGCTGCATTCATCCGGGCTAATGAACAGCTGATAATGGAATGGGTGATAGGCCGCGGCAATATACCGGCTATGAGCGGGATCGCGAGATATCAGCTGCTTGAAGGAAATATCGATGTATATATACAGCAGGCTAATCTCGCCGGCAGAAGCGAGATAACAGCTCTGCTTATGTCCATGGCCCGCCACAATGCGGAAGGAGAGTTTGATCTATGAATATCGCTGAAGCTAAGGAGCAGCTAACCAATACGATCAAGGCCTATTCGATGAAGGACCGATTCAGGAATTATGTGATGCCTGTACGTGACCAGCGCCCGCTTTTTCTGATGGGTCCTCCGGGAATAGGCAAGACAGAGATAGTCATGCAGGTAGCAGAGGAGCTCGGTCTGGGTCTTGTAAGTTATTCTATTACCCATCATACCAGGCAGTCAGCGCTCGGCTTACCCAAAATAGTACACAGGACATACGGTGACAGGGAGTACGATGTTTCCGAATATACCATGAGCGAGATCATTGCTTCCGTATATGATGTCATGGCAGATACAGGCCTTAGAGAGGGGATCCTGTTCCTCGACGAGGTCAACTGTGTCTCAGAGACACTGACCCCGACAATGCTGCAGTTTCTCCAGTTCAAGACATTCGGAAAGCACAGGGTCCCTGACGGATGGATAATAGTCACAGCGGGAAATCCGGTTGAGTACAACCGCAACGCCAAGGAGTTCGATATCGTGACATGGGACAGGCTCAAGAGAGTCGATATCGAGCCTGACTATGAAGCATGGAAAGCATACGCATATCTTACAGGGGTCCATGCAAGTATACTGACTTACCTCGAGGCAAGGAGGGGCAGCTTTTATAAAGTAGAGGAAAGTGTCGACGGCAAAAAGTTCGTGACCGCAAGAGGATGGTCAGACCTGAGCGCCATCATAAGGATGTATGAAGATCTGGACATCAAGGTCGACAGGAAACTGATCGGGCAGTATCTGCAGGATCCTGAGACCGCTGATGATTTTGCAGCATACTATGATCTTTTCAGAAAATACAGATCAGACTATAAGCTTGAGGACATACTTTACGGTGCGGAGAGCGAAGATATCAGAGAGCGCGCTGCTGCGGCTCCATTTGATGAGAGACTCTCTCTTCTCGGACTGCTGCTGGGGATCATCAGAGAAGAGATCTCGGATGTGGTCAGGACGGAAGATATCGCTGCTGAGCTTGTCAAACTACTCAGGCAGGTCAAAGGCGGCGCGGATATAAATGAGGTCGCGGAACGGGAGGAAGAACTATATCATCGTTTCCTCAGGATGGGAGTTCTTTCGAAAGACGCCAGGAACAGATATGAGACCGTTTTGGAATTCTTAAGAGGACATGCCGGGAGTGCGGATTTTGCCACGATCAAGTCCGACTACGATCAGATAGTATCGGAAATGAAAGCTTCTGCTGAAAAAGTGAGCAGGAGACTGGACAACCTGTTTGCTTTCGCAGAAAAAGTGTGGGGACAGGGCCAGGAGATGGTCATACTGGTCACCGAGCTGACGATAGGTTTCTACTCATCGAGATTCATAGCAAGATATGGATGCGATGCTTACTATAGAAATAATGAATCACTTAAGCTGTATGAGAGAAAACTTGAGATCCTGAAGAAAGGAGAGGAATTATGGCAGCAAAATACGATGTAGTAGTTGTCGGAGCCGGCAATGCGGGACTCAGTGCGGCTGTAAAGTGTGTGGTCGAAGGAAAGAAGACCCTTCTGATCGACCAGCATAATCTGCCGGGCGGATGCGCGTCGAGCTTCAGGAGGGGACGGTTCGAGTTTGACCCGAGTGTCCATGAGATCTGTGATTTCGGCCCGGATGACAATAAGGGCCATGTCAGGCTTCTCATGGAGAGAAACGGTGTCAATGTCGACTGGATCACGGTTCCTGAATGCTACAGGTGCATATCCACTTACTCTGACGGAACACCGATGGATGTCACAATGCCTTGCGGGCGCGAGGAGTACATAGCAGCTATGGAGAAATATGTTCCCGGCTCAAGAGAGTCCATGGAGAAATTCTTCGATCTGCTCCTAGAGATAAGGGCGGCCAAGGTGTATATGAATGACGGTACGCCTAATGACGCCAAGTACATGCAGAAGCACTTCCCTAACACTTTGAGGTCATGCGGATACGATGCACTCAAGGTAATGAAAGCTCTGAAGATCCCACAGAAAGCTATCGATATCATCGGAGTATACTGGCCGTATCTGGGTGTACCTCTTGATACGATCAATTTCTTCCACTTCGGTAATATGATCGACATGTACGTCATCAGACAGGCGGTCATCCCTCATCACACATCGCATGAGATATCGATGACATTCATGAACAGATTCTATGAACTCGGCGGTGAGGCATGGTTCAACTGCAGGGCTGAAGAGTTCCTCTTTGACGGAGACAGACTGTGCGGAGTCAGGACGAGTCTCGGAGATGTCGAATGTGAGCAGGTACTTGCCAATATCAACCCTGACATAATCGATGCCAGAATGATACCTAAAGAACTTGTTCCTGAAAGAGACAAAAAGCTCTCAGCCGCAAGAGGAAAGAAGTTCAGCACGAAGTTCTGCATGATCTATATGGCGCTCAACAGATCTGTTGAGGAAATGGGATTCAAAGATTACTGCGTATTCTTTGCTGAGACAGCAGACTCGCGCAAGGAATATGAGTACATGAAGAGCATCGATAATGACTACAATATACTGATCAGCTACAACAACCTGATACCTGACTTTTCACCTGAAGGGACCTGCGTGATCAGCTTCACCAAGCTCTTCAGCGAATCCGACGACTGGGCAAAGCTCACACCGGAAGAGTACTACAAGGTCAAGGACAAGATGATTGCTAAGTGCATCGACGATGTGAAGAAGAATCTCGGCATCGACGTCACTCCGTATATCGAAGAGGTCGAGGTAGCTACGCCGATGACATTCGCAAGATATCTCGGAACACCGGACGGCACTCCTTACGGATTCGAAGTCAATGAATGGGACGGGATAATCGCGAGGATGATGAACATCGAGGCTGACTTTACCATCAAGGGACTTCGTCACATCGGTGCCGGTTCATTCATGGCTGATGGCTATTCATCCACATGGATCAACGGAGACCTGACCGCTGCACTTGCCTGCAGGGAGATGAAGGAAGGAGGTAACAAGTAATGTCACTTAATTTCAAAGTGGGTCTTATCGGACTCCTCGACATGCTCAAATTTGCCAACCTCGCCAAGGACAGAGAGAAGATCATCGCGGCGGCTCCGGCAGAAGAGATAAAAGCAGACTATCCTGTCAACAATTTTGCCAAAGCAATGCATCCTGACTTCCAGCAGTTCGTGATCGACGGGATCATCGACCATAAAGCTGCCGGCGCTAAAACTTTTGTACTGAAAAGAGCAGACGGCAAACCAGCTTCGTATTTCAGAGCAGGCCAGTATATCTCGTTAAAGCTCCCTATAGGAGACAGCTTTGTCACGCGTCCTTACTCAATATCCTCATCACCTAAATGGGCTCTCGACGGTAAAGTCTGTGTCACGGTCAGAGCAAATCCGGGCGGGTTCGCTGCTGACTGGATGCTCGACAACTTCAAAGCCGGTGATGAAGTGAAGGGATCTGAAGGACTCGGATCATTCTATTATCAGAAATACAGAGACGCTGACCATGTCATAGCTCTTGCGGGAGGTTCCGGCATCACACCGTTCCTTTCGATGGCATACGCTATCAGAGATGGGATAGAGGATTTTAAGCTAACTATCCTGTTCGGCAGCAGGACAGAAGAGTCGATCCTGTTCAGAAAAGAGCTTGACGACATCGCTGCCCAGACTGACAAGGTCAAAGTCGTTCATGTCCTCTCCGATGAGAGCAAGGACGGATTTGAGAACGGATTTATCACCGCTGATCTTATTAAGAAATATGCGGGAGATGAGCCATACAGCGTATTCATCTGCGGCCCTGAGGCCATGTATCGTTTTGTCGATAAGGAAGTAGAAAAACTCGGCCTGGATAAGAAGTTCGTCCGTCAGGAGTTCCTCGGCGCAACCAAGACCGTATGGGAGAAGCCTGGCTATCCTCAGGACAAAAAGGATAAAGTGTTCAAACTGACAGTAAAGCAGGGACCTGATGAGTATGTCTGCGATTGTTCAGCGAATGAGCCGATCCTCGTTGCGATCGAGCGTGCAGGCATCAAAGCTCCGTCAAAATGCCGTTCCGGTGACTGCGGATGGTGCCGCTCAAGAGTCACATCAGGTGAAGTGTTCATACCTGAAGAGACCGACGGCAGAAGATGGGCAGACAAGCAGTGCGGGGAGATCCATCCATGCACCAGTTTTGCGCTTTCGGATATAACCATTATCGTACCGGGCGAATACTACTGATGACATGCTGACCGGAGTAATGGGATAAATAAGGAGAGTAATTATGAAACACTATATTATTGTTAAATGGAAAGATCCCGCTGCAATGGCAGGCAAAGCAGGGGAGATCCAGGAACTGTTCAACGATACACTCAGCATCGAGGGAATAAACGCTGTAACGGTGCATCCTTCATGCTCTGACAGGTCCAACAGGCACGATCTGATGATAGAGATGGATATGGACCCTGCAGCGCTGCCGGTATATGATGCCTGCACGCCGCATAAGGAATGGAAAAAGAATTACGGCGAATTCATACTTCAGAAGACCATCTTCGACTGCGAGTAATTCAGTAAACGATTGATATAGGTAATAGTCTCGCTGCAAAGTATTGAAAGAGTCAATTTGTTATTATTCCTGCCAGAACATAGAATTTTCATGTTAGAGACAGATCGGTTTCAAAATTTAAATAGGGGAGGAACTAATAATGTCAATTGAACTGGAATATGCATTAGAACATAAGAATGACCCTGCTGTACTTTGCTGCAGAATGGAGCCGGGTGAGATCTCTCACCACAATCTTGAAGATCCGGCTATTTTCCCTGATCTTATCGATACAGGACTGCTCAACATCGATGGTTGTATCACGATCGGACAGGCTATCGGAGCAACACTCAAGGAGACATCTGATTCCCTGACACCGCTCACACCTGCTATCGTTGACAATATTCAGGATCCGGATGCCGGAGAGGGCGGCGATGCCGCTCCTGAAGAAGCACCTGCTGAGGCAGCAGCTGCTGCTGTAGCAGTTCCTGCAGGCACACAGGTACAGTTCTCAGGCGGATATGTCAAGCTCTACATCGCAGAGGGCAAGGATATTTCGATCGAGTTTCCGGTATAATCAATAATTAAATAACCGAATAACAAATCCAGGAGCAGCTGCATATCATATGCAGCTGCTTTTGTCATATGTGTTATTATATGTTCAGGAATCAATATTCATATTAGGAGAATGAGAGGATTGCTATGAACGAAGTTAAAAGACCGCAGAAATCGCTGATATATTTTTATGTGATCATGCTGATGCTGATGCTCGTGTTCAACTCCCTGATAGCCCCTATGCTCTCAAAACAGGAGATCAAGGAAGTCGACTACGGCACATTCATGACAATGACAGAAAATAAGCAGATCAAATCCGTGCAGATACAGGAGAACCAGATCCTGTTTACAAGCAAGGACGGAGATACGATATACCGGACAGGCATCATGAATGACCCGGACCTTGTCAACAGGCTGCATGAATCCGGCGCTGAATTCACAAGCAAGATCGTTGAACAGATGTCACCGCTTGCAAGCTTCCTGCTCAGCTGGGTGCTTCCGATCGTTATATTCATTGTTCTGGGCCAGTATCTGAGCAAAAAGATGATGGACAAGGCAGGCGGCGGACCGGGTTCCATGATATTCAACATGGGCAAGAGCAACGCAAGAGTGTATGTGAAGTCCTCTGACGGTATCAGCTTTGCAGACGTTGAAGGTGTCGATGAAGCTGAGGAAAATCTGCAGGAGATAGTAGATTATCTGCACGATCCTTCAAAATATCAGGAGATCGGTGCATCAATGCCTAAGGGCGTGCTGCTCGTGGGGCCTCCGGGAACAGGTAAGACCATGCTTGCAAAAGCCGTGGCAGGCGAAGCTAACGTGCCGTTTTTCTCCATGTCAGGTTCTGAATTCGTCGAGATGTTCGTAGGTATGGGCGCATCCAAGGTCCGTGACCTGTTCAGTCAGGCCAAGGAAAAGGCTCCGTGTATAGTGTTCATAGATGAGATAGACGCGATAGGTCAGAAGAGGAACAGCGGCAATATCGGCGGCAATGATGAGAGAGAACAGACACTCAATCAGCTGCTGACAGAGATGGATGGATTCGAAGGCAACAGCGGAGTAATAATCCTTGCCGCGACCAACAGACCGGAATCACTCGATCCGGCGCTGACACGTCCGGGACGTTTTGACCGGAGAGTACCTGTAGAGCTGCCTGACATCAAGGGCAGAGAGGCTATACTCAGGGTGCATGCTAAAAAAATAAAAGTAGAAGATAATATCGACTATTATGCTATTGCAAAGATGGCATCAGGAGCATCCGGTGCGGAGCTTGCCAATATAGTAAATGAAGCAGCCCTGAGAGCAGTGCGTGACGGTCGTAAAGCTGCAAGCCAGACAGACTTTGAAGAGAGTATCGAAGTAGTCATAGCAGGATATCAGAAGAAGAATTCTATCCTCAGGGATGATGAGAAGAAGAAAGTCGCATACCATGAGATCGGACATGCTCTCGTAGCGGCAAAGCAGACTGATTCAGCTCCTGTCCAGAAGATAACCATCATACCGCGCACATCCGGCGCTCTCGGATACACTCTGCAGGTGGACGATGGTGACCGCTATCTGATGAGCAAGGAAGAACTTGAAAACAAGATCGCGACACTCGCCGGCGGCAGAGCTGCTGAGGAGATCGTGTTCGGTTCAGTTTCTACCGGAGCATCCAACGATATCGAGCAGGCTACCAGACTTGCCCGTGCCATGGTCACCCGCTACGGCATGAGCGATGATTTTGACATGGTTGCGCTGGAAACAGTCCAGAACCAGTACCTCGGCGGAGACACATCTCTTGCATGCTCTGCTGAGACTCAGGCAAAAGTAGACGAGAAGGTAATTGAGATCGTCAAAGCACAGCATGAGAAAGCCCTGAAGATCCTTACGGAAAACAGGGACAAGCTGGATGAACTGGCACAGCATCTGTATGAAAAAGAAAATATCACAGGCGAAGAGTTCATGGAGATATTAAATGGTGAAAAATAGTTTTGACAGAGAGATACTTCAGCCGGAAGTTCTCGAAGAGAAGCTGACTGCACTCGGCGAGAGCGAGATGGACCTGTTTCGCATGATGCTTGACCGGCCGGCAGGAGCGATCCTTACTGTAGATACCGATATCATGCTGGCAGAGCTGCTCGCGTCTGATGATCTCATGATGCTCATGCCTGACAACAAAGTGATCATCCCGTCAGATATCCGTGAGGCATACAGAAGGATCTGGTCTGATGAGCTGATCCTAAAGTGGCGGAAACGCAACTGGATGTATAAGTGCCTGGAAACAGGCAGATATCTCTATGGTGTCATGTCATGGGATGTGCTGAAAGATCTGTTCGCACTGAGGTATCCTCACGCTGATACGGCTGAGGTCAGAGAGCTGTTCAAAACCACACCGGTATATTATCAGTGGTTTACTGAAAGGGACGGAAAGCTGGTGCTGAACGGATATGAAAAAGACAACTACTATAAATATCTGGAGCAGCGGATACAAGGAGATATCCCGTTCTATATTCCTTCAAAAGAGGAAGTAGAGGAACTGTACGAAAAGGGCAGTCTGCTGAGCAGGGAATCTCATGCTGAGCTGCAGAAATTCATTCAAGATACATATGGCTGCGATGCTGACACAGCAGGTCTTAAGGTGCATGAGCTTTATGAAGCTGTAAACAACAGAGTCAGGCTCAATGATGCGGCTGAAGCTTTTGCCACGGGCGGTACTTCCGGCACTCCGGACTTTGCTTTCCCATCGGACGAAGCTCATGTCAGATTCATAGAGCTTTACATGGAAATGAGCAGGGAGTGCAGGGTCAGAGACAACCGGGGTCACGACTCTTTTGAGATGGTCTCTTTTATGGCAGAGAAAAACAAAGCAGCTGACGCATCTGAAAGCAAGGCAAATGCCCCGGTCAGACGCGTCAAGACAGGCAGGAATGATCCATGTCCTTGCGGCAGCGGAAAGAAATACAAGAACTGCTGCGGCAGGAACTGAACTCCCGGATGGCAGTCAGGCCGCTTCCGGTACAGCTATGCTGAGCTGTTGCTCAGACGGACTGTAGTGGAATACCTTGTCAGACAGGACATCCTCTTCATCAACGATCTCGCGGTTGCCCTGAAGCAGCATGCTCTGAAGCTGCAGAACATCCGGACAGCTCAGATCGGGTACTATAAGCATTTCATGAATAGATATCGGAAGGACATAGTAGCCCCCTCTGAACAGATCAGATATCCTTTCCATTATGCCGGGATAAAAGAGCACTGCAGCACCTTTTACCTGGCTTGTATTAGTAAGGATGAAAGGGCCTGTATAGCTGCCGTTATGAGCCGAAGATGTGTCCAGAAAGTTATCTGCTATACCTGTTGTGAGATACTCCGGCAGGTCCATCAGCAGAGGAGGCTCGAGCATGATGGTGTTCTCCATGGCGGCAGTGAGCAGCTCCTCGCGTGAGCATCCTATCGACTCAAGTACATCTTCGGTAACAGCTACCTTCCATTCACTTGTGATGCTCTTATCACAGTTGATGTCTACGGCCATCGCAAGTCCGTTGCCTGCATCTATATAAGGCCTCTCAGCCATATAACTCATGTTGCGCCGGACATCAAGAAGTCTGAGCGTGAGACGGGTCCGGATGTTCTCAAGGCTGAGATCATCAAGCACCTCTATCGGCGGGAGCGGACACTCAAGGGCGTATCTGCATCTGTATTCGATCTCGCGCATAAGCGCGTCCATGGTTTCTCCTGCTTCATGGCGTTCAAAGAAATCGTCGAGATAGATATTTGCTCCTGCCAGACTTCCCTTGCGTCTGAGTATAAAGCCATGCATGATCGTATCGTTGGCTTTTACTATATCCTTTTCTTCTATCATTACATCTGCATCACCGCAGCGATCGAGATACGCGCGGACATCTTTTTTTGCTGCTGTTATAAAATCCTGGATCGTCATTTTTAAGTCTCCTTTCTCTCTGCGTTAAATCCTGTACGGACATAATGCAGCTATGCCGGAGAGCTTTCAATAGGCATGTCGGATATAACGATTCTATTGCAGGAATTAGGGAAAAATAATATTACGCGTCAATCTGATATAACGTAAAATGATAGCGCATGGCTACACCCGGCTGTATAATCTGTATATACACAAAGCACTGCAGCAGGTGCGGCAGGATAAAACTTAACAGGAGGAACCATGCCTAATATCTTTGATTATCTGGAATGGCGTGCAGACTTGCCTCTCAAGGCAGATCCTTTCAATGATGTGGACAATCTTATACTGGCAGAACTCGCATATACCGAGTTTGACGGACTTGTGCCGGAAGACGGAACAAAGGTGCCTCTTGAGAGCGTCAGAGACGGTTACTTTGCTTCCCATTCAAAAGCGGAAGCCATGGGGAGCGATAACCACATTTTGCGCGCACCGGTCCTGATGGACGGGATGCTGGAAGGGGACAGATTCCGCGGGCTGATGCTGTCAGATTACATAAACATAATTGATACTGACAGTGACCTGCAGATCTCGGCGGTGACATACAACCTCAGTGATGGAAGCAGATATATCGCATTCAGAGGCACAGATAATACTGTTGTCGGCTGGAAGGAAGATTTCAATATGAGTTATCTTCCTGAAACGGGCGGCCAGAGGAAAGCGATAGAGTATCTGAATCGTGTCGGTTCGGAAAAAGCAGGAAAGCTTCTTGTCGGCGGACATTCCAAAGGCGGCAATTTTGCTGTATACGCTGCTGCATTCGCAGACCCGCAAGTACGCCGGAAGATCAGAAGAGTCTACACCAATGACGGTCCGGGATTCAGACCGGAAGTCATGAGATCCAGAGGATATAAAAAGTTACTGCCAAAAGTTACGAGTGTTGTCCCGGATACATCCATAATAGGGATGCTTCTGACAAGCCAGGTCAGTCATAAAGTGGTAATGAGCTCTGAAAAAGGGCTTGCGCAGCATGATGCGCTTACATGGCAGGTAAAAGGTAACGATTTCGTTCTGGCAGAGCCTTCAGAGCTCGGTGTTTTCATCAGAGAGACCCAGAGAGACTGGCTCAGCAAGCTTGATGACAAGACAAGACAACTTTTTGTTGATACCCTGTTCTCTCTCTTCGAGGCTACAGGCCATGAAACATTCGGAGAAATAAAAGAAGGGAAACTGAAGAGCGTAGAGAAAATAATCTCGACCGCTCAGGATCTGTCGCGCGAAAGACAGAAGGAGCTGGCGAGGATCGTGAAGGAATTCCTTCAGAGCGGCGGTCAGAATGTGAAAGAATGGTACGACCGTAAACATTAATGCGCACCGGAGACTGAAACAGTTAACATATTGAACAAAGAAAAACAATACAGAACTTGTTGTATTTCCCATTGGACTATATAATGAATATGTATGGACAGATCGCTCCTGCTCTTTACGGCGGAGCGTTTTATATCACATATTAACAGGAGGTTAGTATTATGATTTATTCAGCAGAAGTGAAAGGCATGTGCCCGGTTCACCAGGGAGTACACCACGGCTCTGCACCGATTCCTGAAGAAGGAAAATGGGTCAAGCCTCAGCAGATATCCGACATTTCCGGATACACTCATGGTGTTGGCTGGTGTGCACCTCAGCAGGGTGCCTGCAAGCTTTCACTCAATGTTAAGGATGGCATCATCCAGGAAGCTCTTGTTGAGACCCTCGGCTGCTCCGGAATGACACATTCCGCAGCTATGGCCGCAGAGATCCTTCCGGGTCTTACGATACTTGAAGCTCTCAACACAGACCTCGTATGCGACGCTATCAACACAGCAATGAGAGAGATCTTCCTGCAGATCGTTTACGGACGTTCACAGAGTGCTTTCTCAGAGGGAGGTCTCCAGATCGGTGCAGGTCTTGAAGACCTTGGTAAGGGCACAAGATCCATGGTCGGAACAACATACGGCACTCTTGAAAAGGGTCCGAGATATCTCGACCTTACAGAAGGTTATATCACACAGCTCGCTCTTGACGAGGATGACGAGATCATCGGCTACAAGTACCTTAACTTCGGCAAGATGATGGACTTCCTCAAGGCAGGCGATGATCCGGCAAAAGCTATCGAGAAGGCATCCGGCCAGTACGGACGCGTAGCTGACGCTGCAAAGCTGATCGATCCGCGCAAAGAATAATACAGGGAGGAAAGAGACATGATTACATTTGAATCTTACGAAAGAAGAGAAAAGCAGATCCTTTCCAAGCTGGCTGAGTACGGTATCGGATCTATAGAAGAAGCAGAAAAGATCACCAAGGATGCAGGCCTCGACGTTTATCACATGATCGAGAACATCCAGCCTATCTGCTTTGAGAACGCAAAGTGGGCTTACACAGTAGGTGCTGCTATCGCTATCAAAAAGAACTGCCGCAAGGCTGCTGACGCAGCAGCTGCTATCGGTGAAGGTCTGCAGGCATTCTGCATTCCTGGTTCCGTAGCTGACCGCCGCAAGGTAGGTCTCGGACACGGCAATCTCGGCAAGATGCTCCTTGAAGAGGACACTGAGTGCTTCGCATTCCTCGCAGGACACGAGTCATTCGCAGCTGCTGAAGGAGCTATCGGTATCGCTTCCAAGGCCAACAAGGTCCGTCAGAAACCTCTCAGAGTTATCCTCAACGGTCTCGGAAAGGACGCAGCTCAGATCATCTCAAGGATCAACGGATTCACATATGTTGAGACTGAGTATGACTACTTCACAGGCGAGCTCAAGGAAGTGTTCAGAAAGTGCTACTCCAAGGACCCTGAGAGCCCAAGAGCAAAGGTCAACTGCTACGGTGCTAACGACGTACAGGAAGGCGTAGCCATTCTGTGGAAGGAGAACGTCGATGTTTCCATCACAGGAAACTCCACAAATCCGACAAGATTCCAGCATCCTGTTGCAGGAACATACAAGAAGGAAAGACTTGAAGCAGGCAAGAAGTATTTCTCAGTAGCATCCGGCGGCGGCACAGGCCGTACACTGCATCCTGACAACATGGCAGCAGGTCCTGCTTCCTACGGCATGACAGATACCATGGGACGTATGCACTCCGACGCACAGTTCGCAGGATCCTCATCAGTACCTGCACACGTAGAGATGATGGGCCTCATCGGAGCAGGCAACAACCCGATGGTTGGTATGACTGTATCCGTAGCAGTATCCGTAGAGGAAGCTGCAACAGCAGGGAAGTTCTAAGCGGACAACTTCATAGTACACGTAATAAGAGAAACCGGCAGTCGACTGCCGGTTTCATTTTGTTCTGTATTTGTCTCAGCGATTGCCGGTTCTGTGTTATAATAACTATGTATGAAATAAAATAGGGAGAATATAGAGACAAATGTCAGATAACAATAAGAAACTGGAAATCGGCATCTCCGGAGTAACTGAGGATGTCGTAACAGCTGAAAATGCTGCATCGGGAATGTCGAGCGGCGGACTGCCTGTATACGCTACACCGAGAATGATCGGTATGATGGAGTATACGGCATGGGCGAGCGTAGAGCCTTACATGGAAGAAGGCAAAGGGACAGTAGGCACTCACCTGGATGTTTCGCATGTCAGCGCAAGTCCGATCGGAGCACACATCAGGATCGAGAGCGAGTTGACTGAGATAGACAGGCGCAGACTCGTATTCCGTGTCAGTGCTTTTGACGATGCGGGACTCATCGGTGAAGGGACACACGAGAGATTTATTGTAGATAATGAAAAATTCATGGAAAGGACAGCATCCAAGCTGGGAGCAATAAATGAGTAAAGTATATATAACCGGACACAGAAACCCTGATCTTGACAGCCTGTGCGGGGCTCTTGCCTACGCAAGACTCAAAAATCTCACAGATCCTGGTAATGAATATATCCCTGTCCACTGCAGCCCTGTCTCAGACAGCGTCAGGCAGCAGATGGAAGCGATGGAACTTGAGATCCCTCAGTACATGAAGGATGTCCGTCCTAAAGTAAGAGACGTCATGCTCACTTCTTCGGGACGCCTGCAGACTAAGGCGCCTATCTTTGATCTGATCAAGACATACAGCACAGATAAACCGTCAGTCGTACCGATCTATGAAGGTGATAAGTTCAAAGGACTTCTCAGTGTCGACGATATCACAGGATGGTTCCTTAACGACAATCAGGAAGAGACCCCTGTCTATGAATTCGTCATAGACAATATCCTCAAGGTCATCCCATCCAGGCTCATCAAGAAGGGCAAGGATGATGTGATAAAAGGTTCGCTTGCTGTCGGCGCTGCTTCCTTTGAGACATTTACATGCTTTATCGACGACATAGAGGAATGCATACTCGTTACAGGAGCCAGAAAGGAACACATCGAGTATGCTATGAGCAAGCAGATACCTGCGATCATCATCACTGCGGCAGAAGAAGAACCTGATATCGATTTCAGCGATTATGAAGGCACAGTCATCATGACTACCATCGGAACGGCTGAGACCATCAGAAGGGTCAGGATGGCAGAAGCTGTCGAGCTTATGATGCAGCAAAAGACCGAGACGATAGGTATCGATGACCTGTTTGCAGACGGCAGATCCATATTCATCAACTCGCATACCCGCGGACTTGCAGTCATGGACGGGAATGAATTTGCCGGCTTCGTTACGAGAAGATGCTTCCTTATGCAGCCTGAGTACAATGTGATCATGGTCGACCATAATGAACCTGCGCAGAGCATAGACGGCATTGAGACAGCCAATGTTCTTGAGATAATCGATCATCACCGGCTCGACTCAGTATCGACTAAGATGCCGATCTTCATAGATGCAGAACCTCTCGGCAGCACATGTACGATCATATATCAGCAGTATCTGAGGCATGGCATAATGCCTGATCCATATGCGGCAAAGATCATGCTGACAGGTATCATAGCTGATACACTCATCCTGAGGAGCCCTACTACGACTGCTACAGATATAAGCACTGTAGAGATGCTTGCAAGGCTGGCGAAGGTAACAAGTATAGAAGAATTCGGAGAGAAGCTCTTCAGCATAACCGATAACCTCGAGATACAGGACCCTGAAGAGATGATCCTCTCTGATTTCAAGAAATATGAGTCAGGCGGAGTGCGCATGGGTATAGGTCAGTGCGAGGTCACCACTCTCAGCAATGTCGGCGAATACGCAAATAAGTATCTTGAAGCTCTGGAGACAGTCAGGAACAGAGAGGGTCTTGACTGGGCTCTCCTGATGATCACCGATGTACTGAGGGAAAAGAGCGTGCTGCTTGCTACGGACCACAGAGCAAACAGAGAACTCCCTTACAAGATGAGC
The DNA here is from genome assembly GCA_902786855.1 of uncultured Eubacteriales bacterium. Taxonomy (GTDB): domain Bacteria; phylum Bacillota; class Clostridia; order Peptostreptococcales; family Anaerovoracaceae; genus Crickella. The sequence continues at coordinate 60,457 of CADAEH010000007.1, forward strand.
AAAAGGCAGATCTACAGGATGCCGGGCGTAATGAGCCGTAAGAAGCAGCTGCTTCCGGCCCTGATAGCCATTACTGCAAAGTAACAGACACCTTATTATTTTCAGCAAAACGGAGCATTGATATGAAGACGAACTGGTACAAGGAAGCTGTCATATATCAGATATATCCTTTCAGCTTCATGGACGCGAACAATGACGGGATGGGCGATATACCCGGCATTATCTCCAGGCTGGACTATATAAAGGATCTCGGTGCGACTGCGATATGGTTCTCGCCTCTCTATGTATCGCCATGCAAGGATTACGGATATGATGTGGCTGACTACAAGGCTATAGATCCTAAGTTCGGGACAATGGAAGATTTTGATCTCCTTATGGATGAGTGCCGCAAGAGAGGTCTCCGCATCATCATGGATATGGTGCTGAATCACACCAGCGACCAGCATCCCTGGTTCAAGGCGGCACTTGCAGACCCAAATTCTCCATACAGAGATTACTACATCATAAGAAACGGGAAACACAAAAAAGGAAAGCTACTGCCTCCGACCAACTGGACATCGTCATTCACCGGCCCGGCATGGCAGCAGATCGGTGATACGGAGGAGTTTTATCTGCATCTCTTTGCGCCTGAGCAGCCCGATCTGAACTGGGAGAATCCCGCTGTCAGAGATGAGATCATCGACATTCTTACATTCTGGCTTGAAAAGGGCGTCAGCGGATTCAGGTTCGATGTGTTCAATATGTATTCCAAAGTCTACCCGCTCAGGGATGACCGGTCACCGTTCAGATTCCAGAAGGGTACCCCTTATTTTGTCGACGGTCCGAGGATGCATGAATTCCTGCAGGAGATGAATGACAGGGCGCTGTCACTTTATGATACATATACAGTCGGTGAATCATACATACCTGATGAAGAGGATGCTCACAGATATATACATGAGGAGTCGGGTGAGCTTGATTCCATATTCGATTTTGAGCACCTGACCTCAGACAATGCTCTGAAATTCTTCCCTGAGCCTTTTGACCTTAAGCGGTTCAAAAGAGGCCTTCTTGGTCCACAGCTCAGATATCACGGCTCGGGATGGAATACGCTGGTGCTCGAGAATCACGACAACGGCAGGAGCATCTGCCGGTTCGGGATAAATACGAAGCGCTGGCGCTATGAAGCGGCGACATTCCTGGCCATGGTCACATTCCTGGGCTGGGGTACACCGTTCATATATCAGGGAGAAGAGATCGGCATGACCAATTCTGCTTTCTGCAGCATGGATGAACTGAAAGATCCTGTGTCGCATTTCGTCTATGATATGATGACAGAAAAGCTGCACATACCTGCACGCACAGCCTTTGCCATGATCCTTCGCGGTGCGAGAGACCATGCGAGGACACCGATGCAGTGGAACACTTCTGTCAATGCCGGATTCAATGCCGGAGCAGAGCCGTGGCAGTGTGTTAACCCGGCATATATGAGGATCAATGCTGATGCAGACATGGCATCAGACAGATCCATATACAAGTTCTACCAGAAACTGCTGGCTCTCAGGAGTTCTGAACAGATACTGCTGCACGGAGAGACCATCGAATACGATCCTGATGACAAGAACATCATTGCATATTCGAGGACACTTGAAGGCAGGCGTATGCTGATAGTCGGAAATTTCTCCGGCCGCGCGCATAATTACAACATACCTGCGGATTTTGAGACTGGAGAATTAAGTATTGCTTTATCAAATTATAACGGTCAGACCGTGGGAAGAAAAATGAAGCTCCGGCCGTATGAGGCGATACTTTTCAGAGAGGAAAGATAACAGCCACGCTTCAGGCTGCATCATATTTTCAATAATTACATGAAAGGCGGTAACAGTAATGTCAATAGGATTTTATGCTCCAACCAATGTTACATTCGGCGCAGGTGCTGAAGACAAAGTCGCGGAAGTGCTTAAAGGATACGGAGCTGAAAAAGTGCTCGTGCATTTCGGAGGCGGCTCAGTAAAGCGTTCAGGACTGCTGGATAAAGTAGAAAAAAGCCTGACGTCTGCCGGCATCGGATTCATCGAACTCGGCGGGGTCGTTCCTAATCCGAGAGTGAGCCTGGTTCGCAAAGGGATCGAACTCGTGAATAACGAGGGTATCGATTTTATACTTGCAGTCGGCGGCGGCTCAGTGCTTGACAGCGCCAAGGCAATCGGTTACGGCGCATACGGCGGCGGTGATGTATGGGACTTCTACTGCGGAAAGAGAAAGGTCGAGGGCACAGTTCCTGTGGGATGTATCCTCACACTTTCAGCAACAGGCTCCGAGATGAGTGATTCATCTGTTATCACTAATGACGAGACTGATCCTGTATACAAGAGGGGAGTCAGCACAGATTTCGGCAGAGTCAAATTCTCTCTGCTTGATCCTGAATTGACATACACTGTTTCAAAATATCAGACAGCATCAGGTTCAGTCGATATCATGATGCATACTCTTGAGAGATACTTCCATCAGGGTTATGCACTGGACTTTACTGATGAGCTTTCATTCACCTTGCTTCGCGAAGTCATTAAGAACACACCGATCGCACTCGAGCATCCTGATGATTATGATGCGAGAGCCAACCTGATGTGGTGCGGTTCTCTTTCACACAATGGTCTCATGGCAGTCGGTAACTCAAACAAGGGTGACTGGGCATGCCACCAGATAGAGCACGAGCTCTCCGCAGAATATGATGTTGCACACGGTGCAGGTCTCGCTGCTGTATGGGGATCATGGGCGAGATACGTTCTGGATACAGATCCTGACAGATTCGTCAAGCTCGGTAAGGGAGTATTCGGCGAGAGCGATCCTGTCAAGACAATAGAGAAGTTCGAGGAATTCTTCAGATCAATAGATATGCCTACAGATATCAAGGGCCTTGGACTTGAGTTTGATGAAGCGGCCTGCCGCAAAGCGGCTCTCGGAGTCACTTTCCAGGATGCCCGTACTATAGGCAACTTCAAGGTGCTCAAAACAGAGGACATCTTCAACATCTACATGATGGCTTCAGGCCTGAAATAGAAAACATATATCGTACATAAAAAGATAAGTATCCATCAGCATCATTTCAGGAAGAAAAGGAGAGGGCTATGAAACCGGAAATTGAAAAGTTTAAGAAGATCATAGACGAGAGCAACAATATCGTATTCTTCGGCGGTGCCGGCGTTTCTACTGAAAGTGGCATTCCTGATTTCAGAAGCGCGAACGGTATCTACAATATGGACCTCGGCAGAGAAGTATCTCCGGAGGAGATGATCTCTCATACATTTTATGTAAGACACACGAAAGATTTCTATGATTTCTACAAGGATAAGCTGATCTACAAGGATGCTCAGCCTAACGCATGCCATAAGGCTCTTGCAGAGCTCGAAAAGCAGGGCAAGGTCAAAGCTGTAGTCACTCAGAATATCGACGGACTGCATCAGCTTGCCGGAAGCAAAACAGTGTTCGAGCTGCACGGGTCTGTATTACGCAATTATTGCGAGAGATGCCATGCTTTCTATGGTGTCGACAAGGTCCTCGAGAGCGAAGGCGTTCCTTACTGCGACAAGTGCGGCGGCAGGATCAAGCCGGATGTGGTACTTTATGAAGAGGGTCTCGACGAGGATGTCATAAACGGAGCTGTAAACGCAATCTCAAGGGCAGATACGCTTATTGTCGGAGGAACTACTCTGATAGTGTATCCGGCAGCCGGCCTCATCAGATATTTCAGGGGGAAAAATCTGGTACTGATCAACATGACGGCGACATCAGCTGATAATTCAGCGTCTCTCGTTATCAGAGACAAGATAGGAGAGGTCTTCAGCCAGGTCATGGGCTGGTAATATCTCTTATCGAGTGCATAAAGCAGAAAAACACGGCGGACCATCAAGGGCTCGCCGTGTTTTGCAATTTACAGGATGATGCTGTCTGTTTATCAAACTATCTTTCCGATAGGATCACACTGTATTTCACCGGAAGCGACATCGCGTGTTACATGATAGTATGCATAGTCTTCCGGTGACAGCTTGCTGCTTTCTCTGAAGATGGCTTCTGCCTCTTCACGCTTTTCAGGCTTGATGCGCACTGAAATGCCGCAGCTTGCCGAGATGAATCTCGGAACAGGCATGATTGTCACTCCCGCAGGTTTAAGCAGTTTTTCTGTCGATATAGCTGCGTGAGTCGATTCAAAAGTCAAAAGATAGTATTCGTTCATATTACAGCTTGATTACCTTGCTTACTTCCTGCATAGCGCCGAGGATGTCATACATGTTGCTGACAGTTCCTACTTTGAGCTCATCCTTAAGTCCATAGAAGTTCAGACATGTTCCGCATACGAGGACCTGAGTTCCCTTTTCGATGAGAGTGTTCAGATTTTCAACGATCTGAGGCTCAACTCCTGTTACCAGCTTGACGCCCTCGTTCATGAAGAGAACATATGAAGGAACCTTATCAGACTCGCTGAGTGTGAAGATCGCCATCTTGGCAAGATTTCCGCCAAGTTCGCTGTTGTTGGTTCCGATAGCGTTTGTATTGAAGAAAACGGCATAAGTGTCAGCTTCTGCTCCTGCCGCGCCTACCTTCGTTTCGCCGTTAGCGAATTTTACCAGGAACTTGTCTCCGCAAGGTTCGCTTGTTGCAGGTCTGCCAAGAGCGTCGCCGAGTCTTGTCAGATTTCCTACCTGAGTAGGCCCGTCAACGATGATCTCTACATCCTGAGCTCCGGCTTCGAGCTCCTTCTTAGCCATGATTACAGGGATAGGGCACTGCTTGCCGCCAGCATCGATTCTCATAAATAATTACCTCCGATTATTATAAAGATATATTGAATGCATCAAAAAAGAAAATCAAAAGTGATTTACCACAACTATTAATATACTATTATTTTCCCACTGTGAACTATAGAAAAAAGCTATATCAACTACTTTGTCAATAGGTGATAGACTATTTTACCATTCCGCTTGTTTTCTGTGCATACACTAACGGACCGTTTTCTATTCAGTACAAGAGAGACGGCCCGTTTTTGACCCAATTATGTAGAATAATCAGCCTGATTGGATTACAATAACTATAACTATGCATAAGAAAGGTGAGTGGATTATATGGGCCGTTCAATTGTGTTATTTGACCTTGACGGGACTTTGTGGGATTCCGCTGTATCTGTAGCAGATTCATGGAACATGGAAATAGAACGTGTGACCGGCAGGCCAAGCAATATTATGCCAGATGATATCCGGCGGAACATGGGAAAGACCATGAATGAGATCGCCGACGATGTTATGAGCAATTTTGAAGTGCCGGAGCGGTATCAGATGGCTCGTTACTGCGAGGTTTTTGAAAACGCATATATCGCCGAACACGGCGGAGAGCTGTATGAAAATGTGCGTGAAACGCTTGAAGAACTGCATCAGGCAGGCGTCATGCTGGCGGTCGTGAGCAACTGCCAGGAGGGATATGTTCCTGCATTTATCAAGTCTATGGATATGGGGCGCTATTTCATAGACTATGAGGAATGGGGCAGGAGCGGACTGCTCAAAGCCGAGAACATACGCCTCGTAATGGAGAGAAACGGGGTCGACAGGGCAATATATGTAGGAGATATCCAGAAGGATGCTGATGCTGCGGCAAAAGCCGGGATACCATGCATCTGGGCTTCTTACGGTTTCGGACATATAGAAGAACCTGCGGCGGTACTTGAAAAGTTTACTGATCTGCCGGGAGTATTAAAGGATCTGGGATATATGTAATGAGCATTGCCGCGGAATGATACCTGAGTATCAGCGGGGCATCCACAGCAGTATTGCGCAAAACGGAGATAACATACAATGAAACTCAATAACAAGAGAACAGTACTTGTAGGACTGGCGTTTCTGTCCACCTGCTCATTCTGGCAGATGTATGACAATGTCGTGCCTTTGATCCTTACCAAGACATTCCACCTGCATGAGACATTTTCGGGCGCGATCATGGCGGCTGACAATATCCTTGCGCTTTTCCTGCTTCCTTTCTTCGGGACTCTGTCGGACAAGACCGGTACCAGGATAGGAAAGAGGATGCCGTACATCCTCGGCGGAACAGCTGCAGCAGTCATCATGCTCAACATACTTCCGCTGCTCGACAATGGATACTATGCAGTGCCTACGACAGGCAAAATGGTCGCTTTTATCGTGATCCTCGGACTGCTACTGATCGCAATGGGCACATACAGGTCTCCGGCAGTAGCTCTTATGCCGGATGTGACACCTAAGCCGCTCAGATCAAGGGCCAATGCCATAATCAATCTGATGGGTGCTGTAGGGGGCATTATTTACCTTGCGGTCGCTGCGGTGATGTATCCGAATTCAAAAGTGCTCGGCCTTGAACATGTGAACTATCATCCGCTGTTCCTTGTCGTTTCAGGCATCATGGCAGTATCGATCATTGTGTTGTTCGTAACGATAAAGGAGCCTCAGCTTGCAGCAGAGAATCAGGCTCTCGAAGCGGAACATCCAGAGTGGAACCTGGCTGAGGATGACGGCTCCGGGAACGAAGTGCTTCCGCCTGAGGTAAAAAAGAGTCTCGGATTCCTGCTTGCATCAATAGCTCTCTGGTTCATAGGATACAACGGTATCACGACCTGGTTCACTACTTATGTAGACAAAGTAATGGGACAGGGCCTCGGCGGTGCTTCAACATGCCTGCTGATCGCTACAGCAGGAGCTATAGTTTCTTATATACCTATCGGAAGTCTTGCCTCAAAAGTCGGAAGAAAGAAGACCATCATGATGGGTATCATTCTGCTCGCGGCGTGTTTCCTCGGAGGCTTTTTCCTCACGACAGCGTTCCACAGCATCAATGCGGTCATGTTCATCGTGTTCGCTCTCGTGGGTTTTGCCTGGGCTGCTATCAATGTCAATTCTTTGCCGATGGTAGTAGAGATGTGCAGGGGCTCTGATATAGGAAAATTCACCGGATATTATTACACTGCTTCAATGGCTGCACAGGTGGTCACACCTATACTTGCAGGTTTCCTGATGAGAAATGTCAGTTATAAGATCCTGTTCCCTTATGCGGCGATCTTCGTTGCACTTAGTTTTGCCACAATGACGATGGTAAAACACGGAGATGCAGCACCTGAAGCGAAGAAGGGACTTGAAGCATTTGAAGATATGGATGACTAGAAAATGAGTCTATTTGATAAAAAAAGCAAAGAATCAGAAAAGAGAGAAGCCAGGCTGGCTAAGAGATATGCGCACAGGGGTTTTCACAGTAAACCGGAGATCCCGGAGAACTCACTGCCTGCCTTCAGAAGGGCGATAGAATACGGCTTTGGATCAGAGCTGGACGTGCATCTTATAGCAGACGGCAGCCTCGTGATCTTTCATGATGAGAAGCTCGAGCGCCAGACGGGTGCAAAGGGTGAGATCGAAGACTATGATATAACCAACCTGAGGAAACTGAGACTCGAGGGTACGGACGAGCAGATCCCTACATTCGATGAGGTGCTGGATCTGTACGAAAACAGCGGCCTGCCTCTGGTCATAGAGCTGAAGTCATCACGCGGCAATTACAGAGAACTGGCTGAGGCTGTTTGCAAAAGGCTTGACAGATATACCGGGGACTTCGTTGTTGAAAGCTTTGATCCGAGAGCAATGGTGGCAGTCAGAAAACTGAGGCCTCAGTTTATCAGAGGACAGCTGGTCCAGAATTTCTTCAGGAAGAGGGAAGGGCTCCCGTTCTGGCAGGCATCACTTCTGACCTTTCTGATGATGAATGCCTGGGTCAAGCCGGATTTCATAGCATTCAGATACAGGGACAGGAATTCACGTTCACTGGGATACAGCGTGAGGAAAAGTCTGAAAAAAGAAGGTGTCGCGGCTGTAGCGTGGACGATCACCAAGCCTGAAGATTACAAGGACGCTGTCAAAGCCGGGATCATTCCTATATTCGAACAGTTCGATCCGAATGAATTAGACGATAATGATAATTAAAAATAAAAACGAGGAGAGAAATCATGAGAAACAAGAGAAGAGACGGAAAGAGGATCAGAGGTCTGGATGGATATCACAATATCCTTCCGTATATCATGCCGAAAAGAACAGAGGCTGAGGTATCGATGACCGAACAGTTCGACGTAACTGATCTGGTAAAGTACATGGCTGAGAGAAATGAGAAAGAGGGAACCAACCTCAAGATCTTCCATGCCATCTGCACAGCAGTTGCAAGGACTGTGTATCACAGGCCTAAGCTCAATTATTTCATTTCAGGAAGGACTTTCTATGAGAGACCGGACATCACACTGTCATTTGTAGTCAAGCAGAGATTTGAAGATGAAGCAGACGAGACGCTGATGTTCCTCAAGGTCGAGCCTGACATGAATTTTGACTCTGTTTCAAAACTCATCGTCGGTGACGTTACTAAGGTCCGCAAAGAGAAGACCAATGATCTTGACAAGCTCATGAATTTCTTCGGAAGTCTTCCGAGACCTTTCCTCGAGGTCTTCTTCGGATCGCTCAGGATCCTCGAATACCACGGAATGATGCCTAAATCACTCACTGCGGGAGATCCGAACTACTCATCGGTTCTTCTTTCCAATCTCGGTTCCATCAGATCGGAATCCTGCTACCATCACCTGAGCAACTACGGTACATGCTCTGTGATGATAACGATCGGCACTCTTCACAAAGAGCAGAAACTTATGGAAGACGGTACATGGCAGGAAAGAGATGTGATCAACTGCACATTTACGATCGACGAGAGACTTGCCGACGGATTCTATTATGCCAAGTCTCTCCGTATCGCCAAGTACCTGCTTGAGCATCCGGAATCAATGGAAGAACCTATAAGCAAACCTGTACCGGTCGAACTCTAGTAAACGTTTACCGATACCGATTTCATATTTTACTGCTTCGGGAAAGGATACCAGAATGAGCAGAGAAAAAAGGACAGATAAACACGCCGCGCCTGTCAAAAAGAAACGCGGATTGTGGTGGAAGATACCGGTGTGGATAGTGATCATTGCGGCAGCATGCTTTCTGCTTGCAAATGCAGTCAATTTCGGAGTGTCTCTCCATCTCAGGCACTATATCAACAGTTTTGAACCTGTAGATTACAGCGATGTGGACAGAGTAGTTCCGGAGATCGATGAAAATACAGGTTATTACACATTTACAACCGACAGAGACCTCAGGATCATGATGCTCACTGACATCCATCTTGGGGGTGGTTTCTGGAGCTATAAAAAAGACCGCAAGACGATATATGAAATAATCAGCATGCTCCAGAAGGAGAAGCCTGACCTTGTCATTCTGGACGGCGACAATACCTTTGCTGTGCCGGGGCCGGTATATAACGGAGGAGGCACGCTCAATAACTACATGGCTGCACATGATGTCATAGATATCTTCAACCATGAAGGTGTGTACTTCTCAACTGTGTTCGGCAATCACGATACTGAGGTGTTTGGATACACGGGCAGAAAGAAGCTCGGCGACCTGTACATGGATGACAGGTTCGAATACTGCATATTCGACCAGAATTACACTGACGGAGGAGATCTCCCTTCAGTAACTAACCAGATAATCCTGGTGAAAAATACAAAAGGAGACATAACCAAAGCTTTACTCCTGATTGACAGCAATGCATACGTGGATAATTCCATCAAGGCTGTTCTCGACTGGAACTACGATATCATCAGAGACGGTACAGTAGACTGGGCTGCAGAATCACTCAAAGCTCTTGGAAGTCCTAAGACAGTCGCATTCTTCCATATTCCGACAAGCGAATTCAGGATAGCTTACGAAGACCTTGAGGCTAACGGATTTAAGGATACTGAAGATACGAAATATATCTCAGGTGTCTGGGATGAGCTCATTGATGAGACAACAAAAAGCCGCATCTGGCATGGAGGTATCACACGCGAAGGACCTCTTGCGGACATCGACAAGTTCTTCGAGACTCTCGGACCTGACGGCATGGATGTGCTCGAAGCTTGTTACTGCGGACATGACCATGTCAACAATGCGTATGTCAACTACAAGGGCGTTGATCTGTGCTATGGCTATTCTATAGATAACCTCGCATACACTGATATCAATTATTCCGGTCTGCAGAGGGGTGCGACAGTAATAACCATCGCACCTGACGGGACCAGAAAGACCGATTACAGGAACGCATACAAGTACTACGGGGTCCCGACAGATGCATTTGTAGAAGTGTATACCGACAAGCTCTTTTATGAAGGCGGTAAGCCTGATGGAGCATTCTGAAACTGATCAGTTGTATCAGATGGTGACCGTTCTGTACTGACACACCGGAGGGGGTATTATATGGCCGGACCTGGACCGGGACGCATGGGCGGCGGCCCGATGAGATTCCTCACAGAGGAAGAAAAACAGAATATGCCTAAGGTGAGCAAAGCGCTGCTTGCCAGGATCATGAGTTATCTCAAACCATACTGGCTGCAGTTCGTTTTCGTGTTCATAGCGATACTCCTTTCGGCTACGGTAGGCTTGTTTCCGTCAATACTTACAGGGCGCATAGTCGATGAGGCGCTGGTCGGCAAGAACATGGAGCTTCTCATCAAGCTTCTGCTGATGGCTTTTGCCGCGCTGACAGTAAGCCAGCTGGTCGGAGTGCTCGAGAACTACATCAATGCGTGGATCTCGCAGCGCATCATATTCGATATGCGAAACCAGATGTACAGGCATCTGCAGTATATGCCGCATTCGTTTTTTACGACCGAGAAACAGGGCGACATAATCACCAGGATGAATACTGACATAAGCGGCGTCAGCTCGGTGATCAGCGGCACGCTCTCTAACATCGTAAGCAATGTCGCGACCGTGATCACGACACTGGTGGCTCTTTTCAGCATGAGTGTACCTCTTGCACTGGTCGGTATTGCTGTGATACCGCTTCTGGTGCTTCCGACGAGGACGGCAGGCCGTACACGCTGGAAGTATCTCACTCAGAGCCAGGCCAAGAGCGACGAGCTCAATCAGAAGATCGATGAGACTCTGTCGGTCAGCGGCTCGATGCTGGTTAAGATCTTTACGCGTGAACAGAAGGAGTATGATGACTTCGTAAAGGTGAACAGAGAAGTCACAGACCTGAACCTCAAGGAGCAGAGGTCAGGCCAGCTGTTCCGCGTGGTCATGGGCATGTTCACACAGGTGGGACCGCTGCTCATCTATTTTGCCGGCGGTTATTTCATCATAAAGAACATCGATCCGACACTCACAGTCGGGATGATCACGGCGACAGTAGCGCTCATCAACAGGCTGTACAGACCGATAGAACAGCTGCTCAATCTCTCGGTAGACTTTACGCGCTCGCTGGCGTTATTCACCAGAATATTCGATTACTTCGACAGGGAGAATACCATCGTTTCTCCGGAGAACGGGCAGAAGCCTGATGTCGACGATCAGCCGATCACCTACGAACATGTTGCTTTCAGCTATAATCCGGAAAACCCTATACTGACCGATGTGGACTTTGAAGTCCCGGGCGGGAGCATGTATGCCATCGTCGGTCCATCGGGTTCAGGCAAGTCTACTGTTGTCAATCTCCTACCGAGGCTTTACGATGTAAGCGGAGGCAGCGTGAAGGTCGCAGGCGTGGATGTCAGGGATTTTGATCTGCCTTATCTGAGGTCTAAGATCGGCGTTGTAACACAGGAAACATATCTGTTCAACGGAACTATCCTTGAGAACCTCAGATATGCCAATGACGAGGCGACCATGGAAGAGATAGAGGATGCATGCCGTATCGCTAATATACATGATTTTATCGTGAATCAGCCTGAAGGATATGACACCCAGGTCGGAAACCGCGGGCTCAAACTCTCAGGCGGGGAAAAGCAGAGGCTTTCACTGGCGAGAGTCATTCTCAAGGACCCTAAGATCCTGATCCTCGATGAAGCGACGTCCGCTCTCGACTCGATATCCGAGAACTCCATCCAGGATGCTCTCGAAAAGATGATGGAGGGAAGGACAAGCATAGTTATAGCTCACAGACTCTCAACGATTTTAAAGGCAGACAGGATCCTGGTCGTCAAGGGAGGAGTCATAGCTGAACAGGGTACACATGAGGAACTGCTTTCGCTTGGCGGAACTTATAAGGAACTCTACGAGACACAATTCAGGCAGGCCATCGACAGTGAAGCGGCAAGGTCAGGATCAGGAGACGGTCTGGATATCAATACGCTTTCTACACAGTACAGAGTGAAGAATATAACCCCATCCGATATATCTCCTGTCTACAGGCTGGCCAAGTCGAATGCGAAATATTACGAATACATGGGTACTGTTCCTACCCGCGAGAGCCTTACTGAGGTCATATCCCAGCTGCCTGAGGGCACTACCATGCAGCACAAGCATTTTGTCGGGTTCTATAACGCTGATGATGTGCTGGTCGCAGTCATGGATCTTATCACCGGCTATCCGGAGGCGGACGATGCGTTTATCGGCTGGCTGATGGTGGACGGCGAAATGCAGGGCAGAGGAATAGGCTCAGGAATATTTGCAGATGTCAGAGCAGCCATGAAGGCTGCAGGCTATGACTATCTGGCTCTCGGAGTCATCGAATCCAATGAGGAAGCCATGAAATTCTGGCAGGCTCAGGGGTTCAGTTACACAGGAGAGAGATCCGAGCAGAACGGATATTATGTAATGAAGCTGGCAAGATCGATCTGATGCGCTGTGCAGCCAGACCGGATATACATTTATACGAAGGATAATAAATGCAGACTAAACTCGGGAAAAAGTTCTGGATATCCATGCTGATATTCGGTCTCATGGGACAGATCGCATGGGTCGTTGAGAATATGTACTTCAATGTGTTCATCTATAAGATGTTCCATGCTTCTGCTGCCGATATCTCTGTCATGGTCATGGCAAGTGCTGTGACTGCAGCGCTGACGACGATCATCATGGGCGCAGTCTCAGATAAAGCCGGCAAGCGTAAAGCTTTCATGAGCGTTGGATACATAATATGGGGCATAAGTATCATCACTTTTGCGTACATAAAGAGCGTTTTCCTGACGATCGTGATGGACTGCGTGATGACATATTTCGGGTCGACAGCTAACGATGCAGCGTATAACGCATGGCTGACAGACAGAGGCGATTCGACTAACAGAGGAAAGATCGAGGGCGTGAATTCGATGATGCCTCTTATCGCGATACTTGTAGTATTCGGCGGGTTCATGAGTTTTGACCTTGACACGCATGAGGCGTGGACGACGATCTACTATATCATCGGTATCGGTACTGCGTTGATAGGCGCAGCCGGATGGTTCCTCATAGAAGATGCGCCTGATCTGAAACCGGTGTCTGAAAGCCTCGGGGCTACTCTTGCCTACAGCTTCAGACCGTCAATAGCAAAGGACAACCAGACCCTCTATCTGGCTCTCCTGAATTTTGCGGTCTTCGGCACTTCGATACAGGTGTTCATGCCTTACCTGCTGATCTATTACGAGAAAACCCTGGGCATGGACAATTATGTTCTTATCTTTGCACCGGCAATACTGCTCGCTGCAGTGATCACTGTGTTCTACGGCAGGCTGTATGACAGCTGCGGATTCATGAAGAGCATCTTGCCTGTTTGCGCGATGCTCGCGGCAGGCTATGCGTTTCTCTACTTCACAGTGACGACCGTGCCGGTATTCATAGGATCGCTTCTGATGATGGCAGGCTATCTTACAGGCATGTCCATATTCGGAGCAATGATCAGAGATAATATCCCGGAAGGAAGAGCCGGACAGTTCCAGGGCGTGCGTATCATAGGGCAGGTGTTCGTGCCGGGGCTCATAGGTCCTGCTATCGGTGCATGGATACTGAGGGATGCTGAGATGATAGCCAACAGTGACGGTACGACATCCTTTCTGCCTGACAGGGGGATATGGTCCGCGGCTTTTGCCGTGCTGGCAGTGCTCCTGATCACTCTTCTTCTGACTATGAAGGGAAGAGAAAAGACAGACCGGCAGAGCATAGTTGACTGCCCGGAGAGTGAAAGAGACTTATGAACGGAGAACTTAGATTCAGAAAAGCGGATATAAATGATCTTGACGCTATTGCTGCGATATATGATCATGCTCATGATGCTGAAGAAGCGGGTCTGGTTACTACAGGCTGGGTCAGAGGGATATACCCGGTCAGAGAAACTGCAGAAGCATCACTTGATCGCGGAGACATGTATGTTGCAGAGCTTGACGGCAAGGTGGTTGCGACAGGTATCATAAATCAGATCCAGGTCAACGTGTATCTCGATTGTGACTGGGATTTTAAAGCGCCGGAAGATGACGTTTCTGTGCTTCACACACTTGTGGTGGACCCCGGGGTAAGGGGAAAAGGCATCGGACCGGCGTTTGTGCGGTTCTGGGAAAACTATGCACTGGAGCATGATTGCTATACTCTCAGGATAGACACCAATGCCAGAAATACCCTCGCGAGAAAGATGTATGAAAAGATGGGATACAGAGAGACCGATGTGATCCCGACGGTATTCAACGGTATACAGGGAGTTGATCTGGTGCTGATAGAAAAATATATCGGAACAGAGATACAGAAAAAACTCCGTGAGATGCGCGACGAAAAGTATGCTGACTTCCAGGCAAAGCTTACTCCGGGCATAGACCGCGACCGTTTTATCGGAGTCAGGACTCCGCAGCTCAGGGCTTTTGCCAGAGATCTGGTAAGGGGCAGGGCAGAAGACGTAAGTCCTGAGACAGCAGAGCGTTTTCTTGTACAGCTGCCTCACAAATACTTTGATGAGAATCAGCTGCATGCTTTTATGATTTCCGAGATAAAAGATTTTGACCGCTGCATGGATATGACGGAGGCGTTCCTTCCGCATGTCAACAACTGGGCAACCTGTGATCAGCTGTCGCCTAAGGTTTTCGCGAAGCATAAAGCTGAGCTCCTTGATCACATTTACAGATGGATTGATTCAGGCGAGACATATACGATACGCTTCGGTATAGGTATGCTGATGGAGCATTTTCTGGACGGCGACTTTGACGAATCATATCTGGACCGGGTTGCTCAGATCCGCTCAGACGAGTACTACGTAAACATGATGATCGCATGGTATTTTGCCACAGCGCTTGCTAAACAGTATGTTCCCGCTCTGGCGGTAATTGAGGAAGGCCGTCTGGACGTATGGTCACACAATAAAGCAATACAGAAGGCTATAGAAAGCCGAAGGATAACTCCTGAACAAAAGGAATACCTGCGATCACTCAAGAGAAAGAAATAAACACGATAATCCGTTTACCGGTATCTATACATTATGGGTCAGATAAGTATTTTTGAAACTGAAAATAACAGCACACAGCCTCTCGCAGCCAGGATGCGGCCGAGAAATCTCAGCGAGTTCGTCGGACAGCAGCATCTTGTAGGAGAGGGGAAAGTGCTTCGCAATCTCATTGAGCGCGACAGCATTTCTTCTATGATTTTCTGGGGACCGCCGGGAGTGGGAAAAACGACGCTTGCGCAGATCATCGCTGCCGGGACCAATGCCCAGTTCATCACTTTCAGTGCGGTGACCAGCGGGATCAAAGAGATCAAGAACGTCATGCAGCAGGCTGACAGGATGACAGCGCTCGGCGCGAGGACCATAGTTTTCGTGGATGAGATACACCGCTTCAACAAAGCTCAGCAGGATGCATTCCTGCCGTTTGTTGAAAAAGGCAGCATCATACTGATCGGTGCAACGACTGAGAACCCGTCATTTGAGGTCAACGGCGCTCTCCTGTCGAGGTGCAAAGTGTTCGTGCTGCACCAGCTGAGCCAGGAAGATATCGCTCAGCTTGTCCGCAATGCGCTGAACGATCCGAGAGGGTTCGGCGACCAGGATGTGAGGATCGGTGAGGATGTGATATCCGCGCTGTCATCATTTGCTAACGGAGATGCCAGAACAGCACTGTCCACACTTGAAATGATGGTGCTTAACGCAGACAGGACGACAGATGAGAACGGCAGAGAGGTGATCACAGTCACTACGGAAGATTTTGAGCAATGTACTTCCAGGAAGTCTCTTCTCTACGATAAGCAGGGAGAGGAGCATTACAATCTGATATCCGCCCTGCACAAGTCTATGAGAAATTCAGATGCTGATGCTGCTGTGTACTGGCTTGCGAGAATGCTTGAGTCAGGAGAGGATCCGATGTATATCGCAAGGCGTGTGACACGGTTCGCTGCAGAGGATGTCGGCCTCGCTGACCCGAGAGCGCTTGAACTCTCTGTCGCGGCATTCCAGGCATGCCACCTGATCGGAATGCCGGAGTGCAGTGTGCACCTCACCGAGGCCGTGATATACAACGCTCTTGCTCCGAAATCCAATGCGATGGAGGTCGCATATATGCAGGCAGCTAAGGATGCCAATGAACATATCGCGGAACCGGTGCCTCTTCAGATACGCAACGCCCCGACCAGGCTCATGAAGGAACTCGATTATGGCAAGGGCTATGTTTATGCCCACGATACCGAGGACAAAATAGCGGATATGGAATGCTTGCCTGACAATCTTCGCGGGAGACAATACTATCATCCGGGTGATCAGGGATTTGAACCGAGATTCAGAGACCGCTATGAAGCCATCAAAAAGTGGCGACGTGAACACAGATCAGACCAAAATGACAAGACTGAAAAATAAAATCAGGAGCACATTGGCGAAACAAGAAAAATCAGCAGCACCCCGTAGGGCGCTGCTGTTTTGCTAAAAGTATACAGATTGTCTATCTGATAAAATGCTATGCGATCTCGAGCGCGATCTCCATCATCTTGGTGAAGGAATTCTGACGTTCCTCTGCTGTCGTGTTCTCTTCAGGATAGTTGAACGAGTCGGACACAGTGAGTATGCACAGGCCGTTCTTGCCGAGCCTTGCAGCATTGCAGTAGAGTGCTGCGGACTCCATCTCAATACCGAGAACACCCATCTTGGACCATCTCATTGCGGAACCGGCATCATCATAGAACATATCTGAGGACAGTATATTTCCTACTTTAAAGTTTGCGCCGGACTTTCTGGTGGCTGCGACAGCTTTTTCGAGCAGTTCGAATGAAGCGATTGGGCAGAAGGTCCCAGGGAGCTCATACTGATTAGCGTAGCTTCCGTTGGTGCATGCGCCCTGAGCGATTATGATATCTCTGACGTGGAGTTCAGGGTCTATGGAGCCGGCTGAACCAATTCTGATAATATTCTTTACATCATAGAATGCAAAGAGCTCGTATGAGTATATGCCGATCGCAGGCTGTCCCATGCCGGAAGCCATTACGGATACTTTCTTGCCCTTGTATGTTCCGGTGTAGCCCTGGACGCCGCGTACGTTGTTAACGAGTACAGGGTTTTCGAGGAATGTTTCTGCTATGAACTTACTGCGGAGCGGATCGCCCGGCATCAGTACTGTTTCTGCAAAATCACCTAATTTAGCGTTGATATGAGGCGTTGGGATTGGCATTGTTATCCTCCTTTTTTTATACTGATACATTGATTTATCAGGGTATCAGTGTGTCAACGATACTATCATGGTTATTGTAGCATAAATTTACCCATATAAGTATATATTCTGCCTCTTCATCACAGATTTATAATGACATTTCCGGTTGCGATGTGATATACTCTTTAAGCTGGTGTTTTATGCCGGTATTATTATAGTGTTAAGGAAAACAGCATATGAAAGATATCGAGATCAGAGAACTTTTCCGCAATACTGCGGAGTATGACGGCAAAGAAGTAACAGTATACGGATGGGTAAGGGGCAACAGGAGCTCCAACCAGTTCGGATTCCTTTCAGTCAATGACGGTTCATTCTTCACACCTGTGCAGGTAGTTTACGAAGCGGCAACACTTCCTAATTTCGCAGAGGTATCGAAGTTCCGCCTCAGTTCAGGTGTAAAGGTCAGGGGCATACTGGTGCTCACACCTGAGGCTAAGCAGCCATTCGAGATCAAGGCAGAAGAGATCACGCTTGTAGCGGATTCTGATTCTGATTATCCGCTTCAGAAAAAGCGCCACAGCATGGAGTTCCTCAGGGAGATCGCTCATCTGAGACCTCGCAGCAATACTTTCTCTGCGGTATTCAGGGTCAGGAGCGTTGCAGCATTTGCTATTCACAAATTCTTCCAGGACAAGAATTTCATCTATGTACATTCACCTGAGATCACATGCAGCGACTGCGAAGGCGCAGGCGAGATGTTCCAGGTAACCACGCTTGATCTTGACAATCTGCCTAGAGATGCAGAGGGCAACATAGATTACAGCAAGGACTTCTTCGGAAAGAAGGCCGGTCTTACTGTGTCCGGACAGCTTGAAGGAGAGATCATGGCTCTGGCGTTCCGTAACATCTATACATTCGGACCTACATTCAGAGCAGAGAACTCCAATACAGCAAGACACGCGTCGGAATTCTGGATGATGGAGCCAGAGATGGCATTCTGCGATATCAACGGAAACATGGATATCGCTGAAGAGATGATCAAATACATCATCAGCTATGTTCTCGAACACTGCCCTGAAGAGATGCAGTTCTTCAACAACTTCATCGACAAGGGACTTCTCGAGAGGCTTGATCATATCGTCAACTCTGAGTTCGTACGCATCACATATACCGAGGCAGTAGATATACTGCAGAAATCCGGCAAAAAGTTCGAGTATCCGATCGAATGGGGCCTGGAGCTTCAGACCGAGCATGAACGTTACCTCACAGAGGAAGTCTTCAAAAAGCCGATGTTCGTTATCAACTATCCTAAGGATTGCAAAGCTTTTTATATGAGGCTGAATGATGACGGAAAGACAGTCGCAGCTATGGATATGCTGGTACCGGGAGTCGGTGAGATCATCGGCGGCAGCCAGAGAGAAGAGCGTTATGATGTACTTCTCAGCAGGATCAAGGAGATGGGACTCGATGAGGACACATATGACTGGTATCTCGATCTCAGAAGATACGGCGGCGTATTCCACTCCGGTTACGGACTTGGTTTTGACCGTATACTCATGTACCTTACAGGAATGAGCAACATCAGAGACGTCCAGATGTTCCCTAGAACACCGGGCAACGCAGAATTTTAAGATGACAGGGAGATGCACTCCCTTCATCCTGACAGTAAGATAATAATTAAGAAAAGATATAAATACTAACAACCAGGAGGAACAAATGAAAGGCTATTCAAGCGATAAGATCCGCAACATCGTACTGCTCGGACACGGCAGCACAGGCAAGACCACATTCCTTGAAGCAGGACTGCTGAACACTAAGGTCATCAGCAGACTCGGAAAGGTTGAGTCGGGCAACACAGTATCTGACTATGAAAAGATGGAGATCGAAAAGGGTTACACCATCAACCAGACTCTCGTTCCTGTAGAGTATAAGGGAACCAAGCTCAACTTCATCGATACACCGGGATTCTTTGATTTTGCAGGAGAGGCAAGAGCCGCTCTTTCAACAGGAGCTACAGCTATCATCATGGTAGACGCTTCATCCGGTATCCAGGTAGGAACCGAAAAGGCATGGGATCTTGTTAAGGAATACAACTCACCTACATTCTTCATCATCAATAAGATCGACAAGGACAATATCGATGTTGATGAAGTCATCGCAGCGATCCAGGATAAGTTCGGATCAGCATGTGTTACTCTTGACGACAAGGATGCTCTTGACGAGGCAGTAGCCGGCGCTGATGAAGAGCTCATGGAGAAGTATTTCGAAGGCGAGCCTTTCACTGACGAGGAGTTTGCTCACGGACTGGCTACAGGTATCCATAACGGAGACATCATGCCTGTTCTGACAATGAGTGCTCTTACAGGCGAGGGCGTAGACGGTGTGCTCGATGCTCTCTGCAAATATGTACCAAAGCCGGAAACAGTTGTTACTGCGGCAAAGGATGCAGACGGAAATGACATCGAGATCGCATGCGATCCTGCAGGAGACCTCGTTATCTACATCTTTAAGACACTGGCTGACCCGTTCCTTGGAAAGATCTCCTATGCAAAGGTCGTCTCTGGAACACTCAAGTCCGGCGCAGATGTATACAACCCGCGTTCAGAGAAGTCTGAGAAGCTCGGTTCCGTATTCTTCGTAAGAGGCAAGGCTCAGGAGATGACAGATACCGTAGTAGCAGGCGACATGGTTGCTCTTGGTAAGCTCCAGAACACTAAGACAGGCGACACACTCTGCCCTAAGGCAAAGCAGGTAACAGTCAAGCCGGCTGCATTCCCTACACCTTGCTACTTCGTAGCAGTTGAGGCAGCTGACAAGAACGAAGATGAGAAGATGGCTCAGGGTCTCTCAAGACTCATGGAAGAGGATCCTACATTCGTTCTCGAGAGAAACGCTGAGACACATCAGACTCTCCTCGGAGGACAGGGCGATATCCAGCTCGGAATCATCCAGGCTAAGCTCAAAGACAGATACGGTGTCAACGTTAACGTTATCCCTCAGAAGATCGCTTACAGAGAGACAATCAAGGGTACATCCGATGTTCAGGGCAAGCACAAGAAGCAGTCCGGCGGTGCAGGACAGTATGGTGATGTTCACATCAGATTCTCGCCATCACAGGAGCCTGGTCTTGAGTTCAGCGAAGAGCTCTTCGGCGGATCCGTTCCTAAGAACTACGTACCTGCAGTCGAGAAGGGACTTCTCGAGTGCATGGAAAAGGGCCCTCTCGCAGGATGTAAAGTACAGAACATCAAGGCTGTCCTCTATGACGGTTCATATCACGAAGTAGACTCCAACGAAGTATCCTTCAAGATCGCTGCTTCGCTGGCATTCAAGAAGGGTATCGTTGAGGCAAGACCATGCCTGCTCGAGCCTATCATGAAGCTCGAGATCACAGTTCCTGAACAGTATGTCGGAGCTGTTATGGGCGATATGCCTAACAGGCGCGGTATGGTTCTCGGTATGGATTCTGCACACGGCGGACAGGTCCTCCACGCTGAAGCTCCGCAGGCAGAGCTCTTCGACTATGCTATCGCACTCAGATCAATGACTCAGGCAAGAGGTTCATTCACAGTTGAGTTCGCAAGATATGCTGAGCTCCCTGGCAACCTCGCAGACAAAGTCATCGCAGCTTACAAGGCATCACAGGAAGAGAAATAAAATTTTGTCAGAAAAAACTCCCGAAAACTTTTCAAATTCGGGAGTTTTCTTTTTGAAAAATTTGAGTATAATAAGTCTTCTTAAGAGATAGAAATTCCTTATAGTCCTTATAGAAGGGGGAAATGAATATGAAAAAATATCTTGTATTACTATTAAGCGTTATGATGGTACTTGCTTTTGCTCTCACAGCTTGCGGCGGTGGCAGCAGTGAAGAAAGCGCTGCACCGGAAGAAACAACGGAAGCAGCAACAGAAGAAACAACGGAAGCAGCACCGGAAGTAGACGGATCCGCATACGGATATGCCGGAACAGACCCTGTTGAGTGTGCTGTCTACAAGTATATGGTAGAGAACGCCGCCAAGGAATTTGACCCGGCTGATGCCAGCATCCCAACTGTCAGCATAGTAAGCACAGACGACACCCCGGAGAGTGAAATACTTGTATACGGAGATTTCTGGGTAGATAACTACAAGATCAACGGAGAGACACTCGAGACTGTATCGGGCGGAAACTTCCCTGGCGTTATGCATGTCAGCAAGGACACCTACGAGGTCACGGCATTTGATCAGGTAGCAGACGGAGAGGATTTTGATTCAAGCGCAAAGGAACTCTTCGGTGACAACTATGATGCTTTCATGTCAGTCTACGGCGATGACGCAGCACGCGCAGAGCTCAGAAAGCTCACGGTATCTGAGTATGTCAAGCTGAACGGACTCGCAGTTACTCAGTTCCAGGACTATGGCTGGGATCCGGTAGAACTCGTCACAGAGTAAGTCTATCGCAGATGAAGTGTTTGCTCTGAAAGGAAACACTTCAGAATACACAATAAGAATAAACATGCAAAAGGCGGAGCGCCAGATAAAACGCTCCGCCTGTTTTGTTTCAGTAGGATCAGGACAGATAGGTGCGTATCGCGTCCGTTATATTCGCGGCACCTGTTACACGGATCCCGCCGCCTGAACCCGCAGGTGTCACGGTAACGGCTCTGCCGCTGTCTGAGATGCTGACTTTGCCGGCTTCGGCAGCATGGCGGGCGTTCCGCTCGGGAAGTATGACGGCCTCATAGCCGAGCCGGACCGCTTCCTGAACGATTTTGTCCGCGTTCGGTATCGATCTGAGGTGACCGGTGAGCCCGACCTCACCGACAGCAACTATGCGCTTCGACGCTGTCTTGCCGGTAAATGAACTGTAGATCGCCAGCGCGACCGCAAGGTCTGTTGCAGTACTGCCTGTATTCATGCCGCCTACTACATTGACGTATACATCGTGATTGAGCAGGTTGATGCCTGCTTTCTTTTCGAGAACGGCAAGTATCATATTGACCCTGTTGTGACTTATCCCTACAGCTGTTCTGCGGGCAAAACCTACATTGGCTGGTGTTACAAGAGCCTGTATCTCGAAGAAGACCGGACGACTTCCCTCATAGACTGCAGATATGACAGACCCCTCTTCACCGGCGGAACTTTCTATAAGGGTCCCGCTGATATCGGATACTTCCATCATGCCCTCAGATGTCATACGGAAGGCACCGATCTCGTCTGTAGTGCCGAATCTGTTCTTGAATGATCTCAGTATCCTGAGGTCTCTGTCGCGCTCGCCGCTGAAACTCAGTACGCAGTCTACCATATGCTCTATGGTCTTAGGGCCGGCAAGCTCACCGGACTTGGTCACATGAGCAACTATGAAGACAGGTACGTTGCTTGTTTTAGCATATCTGATAAGGAGATTGGAACAAGCTCTGATCTGAGCAACGCTGCCCGCTGCAGAATCGACCTCTGCAGAGTACATGGTCTGTATTGAATCTATTATTACAAAGCAAGGCTTCATTTCCTCACACACAGCGAGGATGTTTTCCATGTTGGTCTCAGGATATATGTAAAGGTTATCAGAAAGCCCTGCTGCTTCTTTTGCACTACCGGTACAGACCCTGTCAGCTCTTAATTTGACCTGCTCTTCGGACTCCTCACCGCTCACATACATAACCATGCCGTGATTCCCGGCTATATTGTTGGCCGCCTGGGCTATCATCGTGGACTTTCCTATGCCCGGCTCCCCGGATATCAGTACCAGAGATCCGGCTACGATGCCTCCGCCAAGGACGCGGTCCAGCTCTCCGATCCCTGAGCTCATGCGGGAATGATCAGAAGTACCGACACTTCCGAGGCGGACAGGGCGTCCCTCTGTACCTGTGCGGCGTCTGCTGTCTGCCTCAGGCTCTTTGAGATCGCTGATCTTATGTTCAACGATGGTGTTCCAGGCTCCACAATAAGAGCACTGCCCTTGCCAGGACAGATACTCGTTTCCGCATTCGTTGCATATATATACTGTTTTATGCTTCTTTGCCATTGGATTCACCCGGTGTGTTATCTGGTTTTG
Organism: uncultured Eubacteriales bacterium; assembly: GCA_902786855.1. Lineage (GTDB taxonomy): Bacteria > Bacillota > Clostridia > Peptostreptococcales > Anaerovoracaceae > Crickella. The sequence goes on from CADAEH010000007.1 coordinate 83,906, forward strand.
CAGCTTTTGTTCTGGAGGAAGGCTTTCTCACTGTATCCATTTCGAACCAGAAATCCGAACCTTTGCCTTCCTCACTGTTTACGCCGTAAGACGCGCTGTGAAGGTTGAGTATGCTCTTGGAGATGGCCAGGCCAAGGCCTGTTCCTTCGATATCTCTTTCATGGTTGGCTGATGTCCTGTAATACTTGTCCCAGACATGAGACACTTCATCGGAAGGTATGCCAATACCATGGTCAATGCAGTGGAAGGTGACTTTTCTGTTTCCGCGTACCAGCTGTATATCTATGAACTTGTTGTCACCGGAATATTTGACAGCATTTGATACAAAATTGGTCATGACCTGCATGATCCTGCTCCTGTCACCGACGACATATGCGCTTTTGCATGGGTGGAAATGTATTTCATAGCCCTGCGAGGAAGCGAGGACCATAAAGCTGTCATATACATCTTCGGCGGCTTCCACGAGATCAAAGGTCTCCCGGTGCATCTCGACATTGTTGGACTGCAGATTAGAGACGGAAAGCATGTCTGTTACAAGGCGGTTGAGCCGCTCTGTCTCAGATATTATGATCTGCAGATCGGCATTTCGCTTTTCAGGATTGTCTCCCGATATGTCGATGATCTTCTCTGCATATGACCTGATCATGGTCAGAGGTGTCTTGAGATCGTGGGAGACATTGGCAAGGATCTCGCGCTGATAGAAATCGGTCTTTTCCATCTCGTATGATGCCTTGTTGAGCGCACGCGCAAGCTCTTTTGTCTCAGTGAAAGAGGCACCGTTGAACTTGACATTGAAATTACCGGTAGAGAGCTCTTTGGCTGATTTCGTAAGGTTTTCAATAGGAAGTGTGATGCGCCTTGAAAGAGCGTAGGCGAGCAGGACGGCAACCGAGAGCAGTATGAAGGTGATATAGCTGAGCATGTTCTTTACTATCCTGATCGTGGTCTGGTCGGGATACAGAGGCGCTATTATATAGAGTGTCGACATCCTGATCCCGGTCCTGATGTTGGCAGCATAGACCAGTCTTGCTGCTGAGTCAGATGAAGCAGAGTGTCTGGTCTCTGTCACGCTTGACGTGGGATCAGCTGCCAGCTTTTCGCTGATACGGGCTATATCATCTGCATACTCACTGCTGCTCATTCCCATTCTGGTGCCATCGAAAAACACCGATCCGCTTTCGTCATCGATGCGGATATAAATGCCGTTTATCTCGGCTGTCTCTGCCGCATATCCGGAGAATTTTGCAGGTGAATTGCGGTACTGGGTCTCTATGACCTCTGCTGTCATGATTACTTCCTGAGTACGGGCTCTCTGATAATATGTGTCCATAAAGAAGGAGGTAAGGACCCAGAGAAATGATATCAGGATCATAGCAAACATGACGAACGAGAATAACGTCGTCGTCTTGATGCTGCTGGTGTCTATTTTGCCTGCTAACTTTCTGCGCCTTTCAGATGTCATATCAGACTATCCTTCGTATTCGAACTTATAGCCTACGCCTCTGAGAGTTACAATGAATTTCCTGTATGGGCCAAGGCTGTTCCGGAGATTCTTGACGTGAGTATCGATGGTGCGGTCATCCCCGAAGAAATCATAGCCCCAGATGTCGGACAGAAGTCTGTCCCTTGAAAGTGCGATGTTCTTATTCTGTATCATATAAAACAGAAGATCGTATTCTTTCGGTGTAAGCTCGATGCGCTTGCCGTCTACAGTGATGGTACGCGCAGCAAAATTCACCTCAAGACCTTCGAACTTCTCTACGGTCTGAGACTTTTTCTCAGAAGCGTCACGTCTGTTCAGAACGGCATTGACTCTGGCCATAAGTTCTTTAGGGCTGAATGGCTTTACTACATAATCATCAATACCAAGCTCAAATCCAAAGAGCTTGTCATATTCCTCGCCGCGTGCTGAAAGCATAATGACAGGAATGTTCTTTATTTTCTGTATTTCCTTAACTGCACTGAAGCCGTCGAGCTTCGGCATCATGATATCCATGATAATAAGGTCATAGTCATTGAGTTTGACCATACCTATGGCGCTCATACCGTCTGCTGCTTCTTCTGCTTCATAGCCGCTGAACTCAGCGTATTCTCTTATGACCTCGCGGATCTTATCTTCGTCATCAACGATCAGAAGTCTCTTCATATCGGACCCTCCGTTTCTATTTCTGTAATTCAAGGAATTATACCACATTGGCACATATTCTTAAAACGCATTTGGATAAAAAGATGTACATAGAAAAGTAAAATCCCGAAACCCTTGCATATGAACGCTTAGGGGAATAATAGCGTAAATAACAGTACAATAAAGTAAAATATCATATTGACAAGCATATATACAGGGAGTATAATTTACAATTTTGCAAAAATATTGACTTTTTGTGCTCCCGCAAGCTATAATCAAAACTGTAGTAAAAGGAGAAAGTTCGAATGTTCAACATTGGCGACCACATTGTATATCCTATGTACGGTGCGGGGATCATCACAGATATCGAAGAAAAAGATTTTCTGGGTGAGCTTCGTACTTATTACAGTGTTTCGCTTCCTTATTCCCGCATGGAGGCTTCAGTCCCCGTGGACAATTGCGAAAAGCTCGGAGTCAGAGCTGTTATCGACCAGTCCCGCATTGATGAGGTGATCGAAGTACTCAAGGGTGATACTGAGCCCATGAACCCCAACTGGAACAAACGCTACAGGGAAAACACCGAAAGGATGCAGACGGGTGACATTCTGGAAGTCGCTGCAGTAGTCAGAAATCTGGTAAGGGCGGACAGAGCCAAACCTCTATCCACCGGGGAGAAGAAGCTCCTCGGAACAGCCAAGCAGATTCTCGAGAGTGAGCTTGTTTATTCAGGCGGCTACTCGATGGAACAGGCAGACGCTATGGTCGAATCAAGCATCTGATTTTCGGACAGCGGCAGATTCGACCTTTTTTATTGCAAAGAACTATAGATATAGGCACTTGAAATCTTTTTTTTCATTGAAAGAATTTATCTAATATCCTATAATGAACAAAGTTATTGCCCAAAGCAGTTTTATCTGCACTGATGCGGCATTTAGTACTGAAAGGATTTCTCTATGTCCATAAGAGTAGGAAATGGATACGATGTACATAAGCTTGTCCCGGAGAGGGCTCTGATCCTGTGCGGGACTCCAGTCCCCTATGAAAAGGGACTTCTCGGACATTCGGATGCGGATGTTGCCGCGCACGCTCTGATGGATGCTCTTCTCGGAGCAGCAGCCTTAGGTGACATCGGCAGGCATTTTCCGGACAGTGACGAGAAATACAGAGGGGCAGATTCAATGAAGCTCCTTGCCGAGGTAAGAGATATGATCGGCAAGGCAGCGATCGATGGGAACGTTATGATAAACAATGTAGACGTTACCATCATAGCCCAGGCCCCCAGGCTCTCACCATACATAAAACAGATGAAAACTAATACAGCATATACACTCGGGATACCTGAGTCGCGCGTGAACATCAAAGCGACAACAGAAGAGGGACTCGGGTTTACAGGCAGGGGAGAAGGCATAGCGGCCTTTGCCACCTGTGCAATAGAAGGGAGATTTGAATAATGAGATTATCTAAGAACCACCTCAAGACACTCAGAGAAGCACCATCCGATGCCGTACTCGAGAGCCACAAGCTGCTCGTCAGAGCTAACATGATCAAGCAGGAAGCTGCCGGCATCTACATGTATCCAAAACTGGGCTGGAGGACAGTCCGCAAGGTCGAGCAGATCGTCAGGGAAGAGATGGATTATGTCGACTGCCAGGAGATATACATGCCTCACGTCAATCCTGCTGAGCTCTGGCAGGAAACAGGCAGATGGTATGCATACGGACCTGAACTCTGGAGAATAAAAGACCGTAACGGCAATGACTTCATCCTCAACCCGACATGTGAGGAGATCTTCACTGACTTCGTTCGTAAGGAGTGGTCATCATACAAGGAACTGCCTTTCTCGCTGTATCATATCCAGTTCAAGTACAGAGACGAATCGCGTCCTAGATATGGTCTTCTGAGGACGAGAGAGTTCATCATGAAGGACGCTTATACATTCGACGCAACTGAGGAAGATCTTCATACTGCATATATGAGACAGTATCATGCATATGAGAAGATCTTTACGAGAATGGATCTTGATTACAGGATCGTAGAGGCTGACAATGGTCCTATAGGCGGCAGCAAGTCTCATGAATTCTCAGCACTCAGTGACTGGGGTGAGTCTGACATCCTCTACTGTGACAACTGCGGAATGGCAGCTACAGTAGAGAGAGCAGAGTTCAAAGATGAGGAGCCACCTGTAGAAGAAATGCAGCCTACAGAAGTAGTATACACACCGGGCACTAAGACTATCGAGGATGTGTGCAATTACCTCAACCTGCCTCAGGAAAAGTCCATCAAGGCTCTGATGTTCACTACATATGACACAGATCTTCAGCCTAAGGACAATGTCGTTGCATTCATCAGAGGTGACAGACAGCTCAACATGATCAAGCTTGTAAATGCTCTCAACGTTCCTGAGCACTATATCGAGTTTGCTGATGAGGATGTAACAGGACCTATCACCGGCAGCGTGGCTGGATTCACAGGCCCTATCGGACTCAGAAACTGCATAGTAGTTGTTGACTCTGAACTGGTCGGTACTGTCAACATGTGCGCAGGTGCCAACAAAGAAGATCACCATATGACCGGCGTATGTTATGGCAGAGACTATACAGGCGATATCGTCACAGATATCAAGACACTTCAGGAAGGCGATCCATGTCCGCACTGCGGCAAACCGGTCAAGTTCAGAAGAGGTATCGAAGTAGGTCAGATCTTCAAGCTTGGACTGAAGTACTCTGAAAGCATGAACGCTACGTTCAAGGATGAGAAGGGTGAGGATCATCCGTATTGGATGGGATGCTATGGTATAGGCATAACAAGATCCATGCAGGCCATAGTTGAGCAGCATCATGATGAAAAGGGAATCATCTGGCCGATGGCTACAGCTCCTTACCATGTCATCATTACTGTCATCAAGTCCAAGGACGAGACACAGCTGGCGGTTGCCTATGATATCGAGAAGCGGCTTGAGCAGATGGGTGTCGAGGTCATGGTCGATGACCGCGATGAGAGACCTGGCGTCAAGTTCAATGATGCAGACCTCATCGGTATTCCTATCAGGATCACTGTCGGAAAACTTGCAGGTGAAGGCAAGGTCGAGTACAAGCTCCGCCGTGAGGATGCACATGAGATCCTGACAGTCGATGATGCTATTGCTAAGGCTAAGGCACTCGTAGACCTTGAACGCGATGGAAGATGCTTCTTCTCAAGACTTTCTGAGGAGACCCTGAACGCTCACTAGTTCCGGGCGTATTGCTTCTTGCATCGCGCAGGGTACTCAGAATTGATCTGAATAAGGTTACATTTAATGGGCATCAGAAAATGATGCCCATTAATTATGTGTACATCAGATCGGGATTCGTTGTATACTAATATAATTAAACATCAACTATGATTTCAGGAGGATAAAATCATGCAAGTCTACAATACACTGACCAACCGCAAGGAAGAATTCATACCATTGGAAGAAGGAAAGGTCAAGATGTATGTCTGTGGACCTACAGTGTATAACTTTTTCCATATCGGCAACGCGCGTCCGTTTGTCGTTTTCGATACACTGAGGAGATATTTCAAATACAGAGGATATGAAGTCAAGTTCGTACAGAACTTCACGGATGTCGATGACAAGATCATCAACAGAGCAAAAGAAGAAGGCATCACTGCCCCTGAGGTATCCGAGAAGTATATCAAAGAGTACTACGAAGATGCCGGTGCTCTCAATGTTATAAAGGCTGATGTACATCCTAAGGTATCTGAGCATATTCCGGAGATCATCGAGTTCGTTCAGACTCTGATCGACAAGGGCTATGCTTACGAGGCAGACGGAGATGTCTATTACTCGACCCGTAACTTCCCTGAATACGGCAAGCTGTCAGGACAGAACATCGATGACCTTGAGAGCGGTGCACGTATAGCCATAGGCGAAGTGAAAAAGGATCCGCTGGACTTCGCTCTGTGGAAAGCACGCAAGGAAGAGTCCGAGATAGCATGGGAATCCCCATGGGGCATGGGCAGACCGGGATGGCATATCGAGTGCTCGACCATGGCGAAGAAGCACCTCGGAGAGACCATCGATATCCACGGAGGCGGTCAGGACCTGACTTTCCCTCATCATGAGAACGAGATCGCTCAGTCGGAGGCATGCAATGGAGTACCTTTTGCCCGCTACTGGATGCACAACGGATATATCACAGTTGACAAGGTCAAGATGTCCAAGTCCCTCGGCAACTTCTTTACAGTCAGAGACATCCGCAAGGTGTACAGCGGTGACTTTATCAGGTTCTTCCTGCTGTCCGGACATTACCGCAGCCCTATCGATTTCAGCGATGAGCTTATGCATGCATCAAAGCAGGGCTATGACAGGATAGCGACTGCAATAGAGACTCTCGAGTTCCTCACGAAAAACGGCACAGATGAGCCGATGCAGGGCGAAGCTGAAAAGATCGCTTCTCTCGATAAGTTCAGAGACAGATTCATTGAAGTAATGGATGATGACCTCAATACTGCAGATGCTATTTCGGTCATTTTCGAAATGGTGTCAGAGATCAATGTAGCTGTAAAGGGTGGCGCGTCGAAGTCCTACGCAGCAGAGGCCCTCAAGAGGATAGATGAGCTTACAGAAGTACTCGGCATCTTCAGAGACGCAGGCGAAGAAGAGGGACTCGGCGACGATATCCAGGCGCTTATCGAAGAGAGACAGGCTGCACGTAAGGAGAAGAACTGGGCAAAGGCTGATGCCATAAGAGACCAGCTTGCAGCTATGGGCATCACGCTCAAGGATACACCGCAGGGCGTACAGATCATCAGAAACTGATTTAATAAGAAACAGAGGATAATAATGAGCAAAGCAGACCAGCTGTTCGTGAATATGTGTCAGGACATTCTGGACAACGGCTTCAGCACAGAAGGAATGCCGGTAAGACCTCATTGGGAAGACGGGACTCCTGCTCATACCATCAAGAATTTTGGTGTGGTGAACAGGTATGATCTGTCAGAAGAGTTCCCGGCGCTTACCCTCAGGCCGACAGCTATCAAGCTCGCGACTGATGAGATGTTGTGGATCTGGCAGAAGAAATCCAACAGACTTTCGGATCTGAAGAGCCACGTCTGGGATGAATGGGCTGACGAAAATGGTACTATAGGCAAGGCTTACGGTTATCAGATGGCCAGGAAGTATAAGTTCAAGCAGGGCGAGATGGACCAGGTGGACAATGTGCTGTGGTGCCTCAAGAACGACAGATACAGCCGCCGCATCCTGACCAATCTGTATAATTTCGAGGACCTGAGTGAGATGAGACTTGAGCCGTGCGCTTATTCTATGACATTCAATGTCAAGGGCGATACGCTCAACGGCATACTCAATCAGAGGTCACAGGATATTCTTGCTGCTAACAACTGGAATGTGGTCCAGTATGCCATGCTCCTGATGATGATGGCACAGGTATCCGGCCTCAAGGCAGGAGAACTGGTCCACGTGATATCTGACGCACACATATATGACAGACATGTCGATATTATCCGTGAGCTGATATCCAGGCCGCAGTATCCGGCGCCTAAGGTCACCCTCAATCCTGACATAAAGGATTTCTATAAATTCACGACGGATGATATAAAAGTTGAGAACTATAAGCACGGTGAACAGATAAGAAATATCCCTGTAGCTATATAGAATAAATAAGCGCCTCGAGGGGCGCTTTTAGATAAGAATGCAAAAGGATCATCATATGACCAAGCAAGAAGCCTTAAGATTCAATACTTCAACACTCGCGTATCTCGGAGACGCGGTTTTTGAAGTCATTATCCGTGAAAAGATCGTGCGGGAGAAATCCGGAGATACTGACAGAGCACATCATACAGCAGTACGATACGTCTCTGCTGCCGGTCAGGCAGCCGCAGCAAAATCCATGATCGCATCAGGATTCCTGACAGATGAAGAGGCAGCTCTGTTCAAGAGGGCACGTAATCATCGTTCCATGTCCAGACCGGCGAACGCGGATCCTAAGATCTACAAGATCGCAACAGGGTTCGAGGCTCTTCTCGGTTATCTGTATCTGACAGATGAACGCGAACGTCTGCGTGAGATCGCAGCTGAGGCTGTCAGGATCGTTGATGTCCAGAGCAAAAGGGCAGCTGTGCAAACTAATACCGGGCGTAAATGAACCGGTTTAAATAACGCCATGTTTACAATAAAGTATTCAGACGAAAACAGAATATTCAATATCCATACAGAGGGCATCCCGTACATATCATTTGATATGCTCGATGAACTCGGAGTGCCTAATCTTTTCACTACAAGGTACATTTCGTATGATGCTGATACCGGCATCGGTGAAAAAGGGCTCAGACTTGCTGTCATGAAAACCGAGACGGTTGAAGAGGCCTCGCCTGTATGCAGAAGAAACCGCGATGTACTCGCTCATCAGCTGGGGTCTTCTCTGTCGATGGAGTGCATCACTGATCAGAAACATACGAACTACGTCCACGTCGCATCAAAGGATGACCTGGGGATACCTACTGTTGGCAATTTTGCGCTTCACAGGCACTATGTTGACGGCGTAGTCACTGATATGCCGGGAGTCGTTCTGACTGTGTTCGGGGGAGACTGTCCGCCGGTATATATTGTCGACCCGGTAAGGAAAGCAATAGGCCTGGTGCATGCAGGCTGGCGTGGCACACTGGGGAGGATACCGGAGGTCGCAATAGCCAATATGGTTGTGAGATTCGGAAGTGATCCCGGTGACATGTATGCGGCTATCGGCCCGGGAATATGCAGGGACTGCTATGAGATGGGCGATGAGGTTTATGATGCTTTTGCAGAGCAGTGGAGCAAAACCGAAGCGGACATGATCCTGTCAAGATACCCGGCATTCAACGCTGACGGTACTGAGATACCAGCCGGCAAGTATCATCTGGATCTCAGAGAAGCCAACAAGATGACTCTGCTCAGGGCAGGCATACCGGAAGATCATATAGCCATATCCAATATATGCACTAAGTGCAACGCGGATATCTTTTATTCATACAGATCGCATCGCATGGAGAACGAGCAGGCAGCAATGCTCGTCAACAGATGGTAACGGAGAGATACTATGAACATGATCGTGGCAGCGGACAGCAGGTGGGGGATAGGAAGGGACAACGGATTGCTCGCTTCACTCCCTACTGACATGAAGTATTTCAGAGAGCATACGCTCGGAAAGGTCGTCGTGATGGGCAGAAAGACTCTGGAGTCGCTCCCGGGGAAAAAAGGCCTGCCCAAAAGGACCAACATCGTATTGTCGGCCAATCCTGATTTTGAAGCGGAAGGCTGTAAAGTGGTCCACTCAGAGTACGAGCTTTTCGATGAACTCGCTCAGTATGAACCTGATGATATATTCCTTATCGGAGGAGCGTCGCTATACAACAGGTTCTATAAATACTGCCGCAGGCTGTATATCACCAGAATGGACGCCGACCTTGATGCAGATGCTTTTATTGTGAATATTGACGAGGACGAGGATTACAGCCTTGTCTCTGAGAGTGAGCCTGTCACAGAGAACGGCATCACATTCCGGTTTCTTATCTACTCAAGAAACACCGAGGGCCTCAACAGGGCCAGGACACTGAAATTCTGATCTCATGACGGTGCGGCAGACCTGCACCGTTTTTGATGAATGCTATGTGTATACATCAGCTGATGCAGAGAAAAGAAATCTTAAGAATATATCGAGCAAAAAATCAAACCGAATCATGGAGGCATACAAATGCGCTATTATACCAAGGAATACTACACATTGCTTTTGGCCCAGGGGGCAGCTGAGCTTTATGAACCTATAATAGAAAAGGAATACAGCGACGAAGAAATAGAGGACCTGTATCAGCAGGCTATGGATCGACACATTGAGGAAGAGAGGGAGGAATATGATCAACCTCCGGGGCTTATCATTGTTGATGAGGACGGACCTGATTCTGAAGTCTTTGAGCTGTCTATAGATGCAGCGCTTGCCTATGAGAATCGCGAGCCGTTCGATGAAGAACAGTCAAGGGCGGATTTTGAGGAAATGTACAGGGATAATCTTGAAGAACCTGATGAAGACCTCCCTGACTGGGTCAGAGAAGCTGTCGATCCGAGAATACTCGCAATGTATTTCATGCCGGAAAAGATTTACAGGAAACTGACAGCGGAAGACGAGATAAATGAAAAGAAGTTCGATGCTCTGGATGATGAGGCTGATGAGAAGCTTGAGGAACTGAGAGAAACTCTCCCTGAAGCTTATCAGGAGTTCTTTGACGTCCTTGAGGATCTTGAAGATCTGTATGTCACTGATATCGAGATAACTGATGATGAAATCAGGATGACTCTTTCCGGCTGGGATGATGATGGCGATGAAGAGGAAAAACTGCTTAGGTTCTCAAGTCCTGAGATAATCGAAAATGAAGGTGTAGAAGCGCAGTCATGGGAAGATGAGGACGGCGATGTTGAGTCCGACTGCGAGCTCCTCTACAGTGAGCTTTATATGGAAAACGGCAGGCCTGAGGTGCACATGCTCTTTGACAACAAAGGTCTTAAATACCTCACCTTCAGTTGCGGAGAAGCTTTGGCATTCTATGGCCTCGGTACACTTGCCGGGCACATTACACTTAATTGAAGCTGCGTTGCGCGGAGGGATCGATAAGATGAGCAAGAGAGACAACAAACGCTTTAATGATAATGAAAGGAAAAGTGCACCTAAGCGCGGGGGCAAGAACCGGAGAGACTACGGTGACAGCTACGAGCCAAAACGTTCAGGCAGAAGATCAGCAGCTTCGTCGGGAAGCAACGGGCGCAGATCATCTGCTTCCGGTAAAAGTTCACGGCAGGAAAGACCTCGCAGAGTGCTTGGGTATGATCTTGATCTGAAGGAAGAGATAAACAGGAATATAGGCACCGATGGACTGGAAGTTGTTGCCGGCCGCAATCCTGTAACGGAAGCTCTGAGTGGTGACCGTGATGTAGAGCGTGTTTTTATCGCTGACGGAGCTGAAGGATCCGTATCGAAGATCGTAGCGATAGCAAGAGAGCAGGGCGTTATCGTTGATTTCGTACCTAAGGAAAAGATCGATGCTATGGCTCCGGGAGTCAAGCATCAGGGCGTGGTCGCCAAGGTCAGTGAATACAGTTACGCGGACATGGATGAAGTGTTCGAAAGAGCGGAAGCTTCGGGAGAGGATCCTTTCATAGTTATTCTCGATGAAGTGACCGACCCGCACAACCTGGGAGCGATAATAAGGACTGCAGAATGTGCCGGAGCGCATGGAGTCATAATACCTAAGAGAAGAGCGGCTTCCCTGACTCAGACGGTTGCGCTGTCAGCCGCAGGTGCGATAGAGAGCATGCCTGTAGTTCAGGTCACCAATCTTGCCAGGACCATTGAGGAACTCAAAGAAAAAGGCATATGGGTCGGAGCGGCAGATATGGACGGCGAGACCTACTATAATGCCAATCTTACCGGTCCTATCGCCATCGTCATAGGCAATGAAGGCAAAGGCGTCGGAAGGCTCGTAAAAGAGAAGTGCGATTTTGTACTTTCTATACCTATGTACGGTAAGATAAACTCTCTCAATGCGTCGAATGCTGCAGCAATTCTCATGTACGGTATCAGAAGAGCAAGGGGTTGATTTCTGAAATAACCCCTTGACATTGACTTGCATTATGAGTATTCTTATTGAGCGGCTTTATGATTAACAATCGGAGCACTGGGGAAACCGGGCTTCGAGTTTTAGGTTGAAAAGATGCGTCAGCATCTCTGAAAAGGGTCGCAGACGCATGAATTTGGAAATATAAAACAGAAGGAGCAATAAAATGGCAGCAGGCGTAAGACAGAAAGTCATCCTCGCATGCACAGAGTGCAAGCAGAGAAACTACAATACAATGAAGAACAAGAGAAACAATCCTGACAGGATCGAGCTCATGAAGTATTGCAAGTTCTGCAACAAGGAAACTCTCCACAAGGAGACCAAGTAATTACAGTAATTACAGACAGCGGAGATACAGGCATGGCTAACAATAACAAAGGCGGAAATAATAAGGCTAAAGCTGATCTTGCAAAGCAGACAGCTCAGTCTACCGCAAGAAAACAAAGCCAGAATAAGCAGGACAAGAAAAACGGCGGGATCATCGCATACCTCAGAGGCGTGAGACAGGAGTTCCGCAAGGTAGTATGGCCTACCAGAGAAGAGCTGACAACGGATACTATCGTAGTTATCGGCTGCGTCCTCTTCTTTGCACTTGCTTTCTGGCTGGTAGACACAGGATTCCTTGCAGCACTCAAGGGGATCCTCGGCATCACATTGTCCTAATTCAAGGAGATAACAGATGGCAGACAACGTAAACATGGAAGAAACGACGAACGTCAGGACATCGGTATCGCCTCTGGAAGGAGAAGGCCTCAGAGGAGACGGAACTGCCAAGTGGTATGTTGTCCACACATATTCCGGTTACGAGAACAAGGTCAAGAACAGCATCGAGAGAATGGTCGAGTACCGCGGCATGAAGGATAAGATCCTTGAAGTCGTTATTCCGACGGAAGAAAGAATCGAGATCAAAGACGGTGTTAAAAAGGTCAAGACCCGCAAGCTTTATCCGGGATATGTCGTTATCAAGATGATCGTCAATAATGAGACCTGGTACCTCGTGCGTAACACAGAGGGTGTAACCGGTTTCGTAGGACATGGATCTGATCCTATTCCGCTGACCAAGGAAGAGATCGTAAGAATGGGCATTGAAAAGCTCAAGATCGATCTGGATATCGAAGTCGGAGATACAGTCCGTATCATCGGAGGAGTCTTCGAAGGTCAGCTTGGTATCGTCGAGGCTATCAACCCTGAAAAGCAGATAGTCAAGACAAGGATATCCATGTTCGGAAGAGATACTCCTGCAGAGATCGAGTTCTCTCAGGTCAGCAAGCTGCGCTAAAACCGCAGCTTCAGCATCCGATCCCGACAGGGCTTTACAGCCCGTTGAGATATAAAAATGAGGAATCTCTGATCCCTCAGGAAAGGAGAAATCAATGGCAAAGAAGATCGATGGCTATATCAAGCTTCAGATCCCTGCCGGCGGCGCTACACCTGCTCCTCCAGTCGGACCTGCACTCGGTCAGAAGAGCGTGAACATCATGGACTTCTGCAAGCAGTTCAACGCAAGGACACAGGATCAGCAGGGAATGATCATTCCTGTAGTAATCACAGTTTACACAGACAGATCATTCACATTCGTATGCAAGACACCTCCGGCTGCAGTTCTTATCAAGAAGGCAGCAGGCATCGAGCATGCATCCGGAACACCTAACAAGGTTAAGGTAGCTTCCATCACTCTCGCACAGGCAGAAGAGATCGCTAAGACCAAGATGCCGGACCTCAATGCAGCATCCCTCGAAGCAGCAGTTGACATGATCAAGGGAACAGCCCGCAGCATGGGAATCACGGTAGTTGAGTAATTAAGTGGGAGGCCGAGAGCCGTCAGTACCACAAGGAGGAAAAAATGAAAAGATCAAAGAGATACGCTGAGCTCGCAAAGGCTTATGACAAGCATGAGCTCGTAGACGTAGCAACTGCAGTAAAGCAGATCAAGAGCTTTGAAAATGCAAAGTTCGACGAAACAGTTGAGATGCATTTCCGTCTCGGAGTTGACGGAAGACACGCAGATCAGCAGGTAAGAGGCGCTATGGTACTTCCTCACGGAACTGGTAAGACCAAGAAAGTCCTCGTATTCGCTAAGGGGCCTAAGGCAGAGGAAGCACAGGCAGCAGGAGCTGACTTCGTTGGCGCTGAAGACATGGCTGACAAGATCAGAACTGAGAACTGGTTCGAATTCGACGCAGTAGTCGCAACACCTGATATGATGGGCGTTGTAGGACGTCTCGGAAAGATCCTCGGACCTAAGGGACTCATGCCAAACCCTAAGTCCGGAACAGTCACAATGGACCTCACCAAGGCACTCGCAGACATCAAAGCCGGTAAGGTCGAGTACAGACTTGACAAATCCAACATCATCCACTGCATCATCGGAAAGAAGTCATTCACTGAAGAGCAGCTGACTGAGAATGCAAACGCTCTCATCCAGGCTATCGCTAAGGCAAAGCCTGCAGCAGCTAAGGGACAGTACTTCAAGAGCATTACGATCGCAGCAACAATGAGCCCTGGAGTCAAGATCAACCCGGCAACAGTAACTCAGTAAAAATTAGACAGAGTTACCCTTATAACTAAGAATATCCAACCTGAGACAGCGGGTGCGAAAGCTTAATTTCCCGCCGAGGTACAATTCATAAATTGGACCCCGCAGTCTGTCTCACAGAAAGCGGGGTATTTTGTACCTGCAAGACTACACTAGGCGAAGGGATATCGCCGGAAAGGAGAACAAATGTCTGAAGCAGCAAAGCAAGCTAAGCAGGTCGTAATCGACGAGATCAAAGAAAAGTTTGAAAATGCTTCTTCCGTAGTAGCTATCGACTATCTCGGACTCACAGTAGAAGAAGCAGATGCACTGAGAGCTAACCTCCGTAAGGAAGGAGTAGGTTTCACAGTATATAAGAACACCCTTATCAAGAGAGCCATCAGCGGAACTGACTACGAGTCGTTCGGAGATGTACTCAAGGGTTCAACAGCTCTGGCATTCAGTGGTGATGATATCACAGCTGGCGCAAGAGTACTTTCAAAGGCCATCAAGGAGTTCAAGAAGATGGCATTCAAGGGCGGCGTTGTAGAGGGCCAGGTATATGACAAGTCCATGGTCGAGGAATTCGCAACGATCCCATCAAGAGAAGAGCTCATCGCAAGATTCATGGGAAGCATCCAGAGTCCGATGACAAAGCTCGCGCTCACTCTCAAAGCTATCGAAGAGAAGGGAGCATAGTTTTTAGAAATTTACACAACAGAGCAGCGTAAGATGCGATGCTCTATGACACAGAATATTTGAAAAGGAGAAATAACAATGGATAAGACTCAGATCATTGAGGCTCTGAAGAGCATGACAATTCTTGAGATCAACGAGCTCGTAAAGGCTCTTGAGGAAGAGTTCGGCGTAAGCGCAGTAGCAGTAGCAGCACCTGCAGCAGGCGGCGCAGCAGCAGCTGAAGAAGAAGAAAAGACAGATTTCAACGTAATCCTGAAAGAGATCGGACAGGAAAAGATCAAGGTTATCAAGGCTGTAAGAGAAGCTACAGGTCTTGGACTTAAGGAAGCTAAGGCTCTCGTAGACTCTGCTCCTGCAGCAGTTAAGGAGAACGTTGAGGCAGCTGAGGCTAACGCACTGAAGGAAGCTCTCGAGGCAGTTGGCGCTGTAGTAGAACTCCAGTAGTAAATCTGCGATATTTTCCGCTGAGCCTCGTTGTTGCTCAGCGGAAAATCTCATCGGAATCGTGGTTCCGATGAAACAAACATAACCACAAATTGGGCTATGAGATATTAACCCGAACCATGCAATAAAATGAGCCCCGGCTACGAGGCTCATTTCGTGCGTTTATGGGGCGGAAAAAAACGCCAAAAACGACAAAAAATTTGCATTTTATTCAGAACAATAATCACTTGAAATCATTTTACAAGGAGTGAAACACATGCCACATCCAATAACAGTTGGTAGAAAAGAGCGTATGTCTTTTTCCAAGATCAATGAGGTCTGCGAGATGCCTAACCTCATCGATGTACAGACTAAGTCATACAAGTGGTTCATGGAAGAAGGCCTCAGCGAGGTGCTCGAGGATGTATCGCCGATCCGTGATACAACTAACACCCTCAGCCTTGAATTTGCGGACTATCATTTCTCGGATACTCCTAAGTATGACCAGGAAGAGTGCAAGGAGAGAGACGCTACTTATGCAACTTCTCTTACCGTCAAGGTCAGACTGATCAACCGTGAAACCGGTGAGATCAAGGAACAGGATGTATTCATGGGGGACTTCCCTCTCATGACAGAGAAGGGTACTTTTGTTTACAACGGTGCTGAGAGAGCTATCGTTACTCAGATGGTACGTTCACCTGGACCATATTTCGATGTCGCAACAGACAAGTCCAACCAGAAGCTGTTCAGCTCGCAGGTCATCCCTAACAGAGGAGCATGGCTCGAATATGAGACTGATTCCCAGGGAATTCTGTATGTAAGAGTTGACAGAACAAGAAAACAGCCGCTGACTTCATTCCTCAGAGCACTCGGCATCATCGATCCGGAAGCTCTTGCCCTTGACACTAATGAGGACATTATCGCTATCTTCGGAGAAGATGAGAGACTCATGAGGACTCTCGAAAAAGATACTACGAGAAACAGCGCAGAGGGACTCAGAGAACTTTACAGAAGACTTCGTCCGGGAGAACCACCGACGGTAGAAAACGCAAGATCAATGCTGATGGCTCTCCTCTTTGATGAGAGAAGATATGATCTCGCAAAGGTCGGAAGATTCAAATATAACCGTAAACTCGGTCTTCATGACAGACTCGTTGACACAGTAGCCGCTGAGGACATCATCGATCCTAATACCGGAGAAGTCCTTGTTGAAAAGGATGGCGCGATCTCTCGCAGCATGGCTATGACCATCGAGGATGCAGGCGTTGAGTCTGTATATGTCTACAGCAAGACAGAAGGACATGAGGATGTCGTGACCAAGGTCATCGGAAACAATTTCGTTGATCCAGCTAAGTACGTAGATATCGATCTGACACCATATAAGCTGTCAGAGAAGGTATTCTATCCTGTGCTTATGGATATCATCAAACAGGCTGACGGCGATGAAGACAAGCTGAAGGCTGCCATCGCTAATAGAAGAAAAGAGCTCAGCCCTAAACACATCATCCTTGAGGACATCATTGCTTCAGTAAGCTACTTCCTCAACCTGAACTGCGGTATCGGCGATATCGACGATATCGACCATCTGAGCAACAGAAGACTTAAGACAGTCGGCGAACTCCTGCAGAACCAGTGCAGGATCGGTTTTGCCAGAATGGAAAAGACCATAAGAGAAAGGATGACTACTGAGAATTCGACACCTCAGCAGCTCATCAATATCAGACCTGTAACTGCAGCTATCAAGGAGTTCTTCGGATCTTCACAGCTGTCACAGTTCATGGATCAGAATAACCCTCTTGCCGAGCTCACTCACAAGAGAAGGCTGTCAGCCCTCGGACCTGGCGGACTTTCAAGAGAAAGAGCCGGAATGGAGGTAAGAGACGTACATTATTCACACTATGGCAGGATGTGCCCTATCGAGACTCCTGAAGGTCCTAATATCGGACTTATCGGATCACTCACCACATATGGCATCATCAACCAGTACGGATTTATTGAGACCCCATACCGCAAGGTAGACAAAGAGACCGGAGTCGTTACGAATGACGTTCATTACCTTGCAGCTGCTGATGAAGACCTCATGATCGTTGCTCAGGCTAATGAGCCTCTCGACGAAGAGGGACACTTCCTCAACAACAAGGTCGCTGTCAGAGGTATCAAGGGCGAGATCACCATGGTCCCGAAAAACGAAGTCGACTACATGGACGTATCGCCTAAACAGGTAGTATCCGTTGCTACAGCTATGATCCCGTTCCTTGAAAACGATGACGCTAACCGTGCTCTGATGGGATCCAACATGCAGAGACAGGCAGTTCCGCTGCTCGTCACAGAAGCTCCTTATGTTGGTACCGGTATCGAGTACAAGGCTGCATGCGACTCAGGCGCTGTAGTGCTTTGCAAGGCAGCAGGAACAGTATCATATGTCGACGCTAATAAGGTCAAAGTCACAAGAGACGAAGACGGCACTGTCGATGTATACAGACTCCTTAAATTTAAGCGTTCCAATCAGGGTACATGCATCAACCAGAGACCTATCGTCAGCTATGGCGAGCACCTTGAGGCAGGCGAGGTAGTCGCAGACGGTCCTTCTACCAATCTGGGTGAGATCTCTCTGGGCAAGAACCTTCTCATAGGATTTATGACATGGGAAGGTTATAACTACGAGGACGCTATCATCCTGAATGAGAGACTCCTCATGGATGACGTACTGACATCACTTCACATCGAGAAACACGAATGCGAAGCAAGAGATACCAAGCTCGGACCGGAAGAGATCACCAGAGATATCCCTAATCTCCCTGGCGAAATGCTCAGGGAACTCGATGAAGAAGGTATCGTAAGAATAGGAGCAGAGGTAAAATCCAACGATATCCTTGTCGGAAAGCTCACTCCTAAGAGCGAGACAGATCTCACTCCTGAGGCAAGGATGCTCCGTGCTATCTTTGGCGAAAAGTCCAAAGAAGTCAGAGACACATCCCTCAAGCTGCCTCACGGTGAAGAAGGTATCGTAATCGACGTAAGAGTATTCGATAAGACCAACAGCACTGAGCTGCCTCCTGGAGTAAACAAAATCGTCAGAGTCTATGTTGCTACCAAGAGAAAGATCAATGTCGGCGACAAGATGGCCGGACGCCACGGAAATAAGGGTGTTATTTCCAGGATCCTTCCGCAGGAAGATATGCCGTTCAAGGAAGACGGTGAGCCACTGCAGGTCATGCTCAACCCTCTGGGCGTTCCTTCCCGTATGAACGTAGGACAGGTACTCGAGGTACATCTCGGCCTTGCAGCCAAGTCAAAGGGATGGTACATCTCTACTCCGGTATTTGACGGAGCAAGCGAAAAAGACGTTATCCAGCTACTCAAAGAAGAGGGCTATTCCGAAACAGGAAAGCTCAGACTCAGAGACGGACGTACAGGCGAGTATTTCGACAGTCCGGTCACAGTCGGATACATGTATATGCTCAAGCTCCACCATCTGGTAGATGATAAGATCCATGCAAGATCCATCGGACCTTACTCACTCGTTACACAGCAGCCTCTGGGCGGAAAGGCTCAGTTCGGCGGCCAGAGATTCGGTGAGATGGAAGTATGGGCACTCGAGGCTTACGGTGCAGCATATACACTTCAGGAGATACTTACAGTCAAGTCCGATGATATCATCGGCAGGACCAAGACATACGAGTCCATCATCAACGGTATCAATATCCCTGAGCCGGGCATTCCTGAGTCCTTCAAGGTACTCATCAAGGAACTCCAGTCACTTGCTCTGGATATCAAGACCAAGGCCGGTGATGACAGCGAGATCAAGATCAGAGAGACATCAGAATATGACGGAGCTCTGACACTTGACAGAATGCTCAACGAGACAGACAGAAAAGCCGAAAAAGAAAGAAGAGAACATGAGCAGGACAGAGCTGCAGAGGAAGACGCAGCTCGCATCAATGCTGAAGAAGCAGAAGATGATGACGCCATGACAGATGAAGAGATCAGCGATATATCCGCACTCTTCGATAGCTTAGCAGCTGCTGCAGCGCCTGAAGAACCTGACATGGATCTGACAGATGCAGTTGAAATGGAAAGCCTCGATGCACTTGCAGAAGCAGAAGCAAAAGAGTCTTTCGATGATGAAGAGTAAGAAAGGGGAGGAAATATTATGATGACAGACAACAATCAGGATCTGAGAAATATTGAGTCCCTTCAGATCAAACTCGCAAGCACAGAGGAGATGCTGAAATGGTCATACGGCGAGGTAACCAAGCCTGAGACCATCAACTACAGATCCCTCAAGCCTGAGTTCGACGGACTCTTCTGTGAGAGGATCTTCGGACCTACCAAGGACTGGGTCTGCGGCTGCGGCAAGTACAACAAGATCCGTTACAAAGGTCTTGTCTGCCCGTATTGCGGAGTCGAAGTCACCAAGGCTAAAGTAAGAAGAGAGAGGATGGGACACATCCAGCTCGTATCTCCGGTTTCACATATCTGGTATTTCAAGGGCATACCGTCCAGAATAGGTCTTGTGCTTGATATGACACCTAAGGAACTGGAAAAGGTGCTGTACTTTGCTTCCTACGTCGTCACTGACCCGGGTGATACACCGTTCGCTTACAAGCAGGTCATCGAAGAGGAAGAATACAACGAAGCACGTGAGATCTATGGAAAGTCATTCCAGGCCGGCATGGGTGCAGAAGCGATCAAGAAACTGCTCTGCGATATAGACGTCGATCAGATGGCTATCGACCTCAGAGAGCAGATGTCTTCTGCAAGCGGCCAGAAGAAGATCAGACTGGTCAAGATCCTTGAAGTCATTGAGGCATTCAAACAGTCCGGAAACAGACCTGAGTGGATGATCCTCGATGTGATCCCGGTCATTCCGCCGGAATTAAGACCTATGGTACAGCTCGACGGAGGAAGATTTGCAACATCCGACCTCAATGATCTGTACAGAAGAGTAATAAACAGAAACAACAGACTTAAGAAACTGGGCGAACTCGGAGCTCCGGACATCATCATCCGTAATGAGAAGAGAATGCTTCAGGAATCCGTTGATGCACTGATCGACAACGGCAGAAGAGGCAGACCTGTACAGGGAGCCGGCGGCCGTAAGCTCAAGTCCCTCTCAGACATGCTCAAGGGCAAGCAGGGAAGATTCCGTCAGAACCTCCTTGGTAAGAGAGTAGACTTCTCCGGCCGTTCCGTAATCGTAGTAGGACCTGATCTGAAGTTCTACCAGTGCGGACTTCCTAAGACGATGGCCCTCGAGCTGTTCAAGCCTTTCATCATGAGAGAGCTTACAGAAAGAGAGATCGCTCAGAACACCAAACAGGCAAGACTGATGGTAGAGAGAGCTGATACAGAGGTCTGGGATGTACTCGATTACATCATCAAGGACCATCCTGTACTGCTTAACCGTGCCCCTACACTGCACAGACTCGGTATACAGGCATTTGAACCGGTACTGGTAGAAGGCAAGGCAATCAAGCTGCATCCGCTCGTTTGTACAGCGTTCAACGCTGACTTCGACGGAGACCAGATGGCTGTCCACGTACCGCTGTCAGTAGAGGCTCAGGCAGAGGCAAGATTCCTCATGCTTTCAGTCAATAATATCCTTGCTCCTAAGGATGGTTCACCTATCACGATCCCGACACAGGACATGATCCTCGGCAGCTATTACCTGACACATCCGGGCAGCGTCGAGAGAGGCCGCCCTGCTGAAAGAGGCGATGGAAAGTGTTTTGCTGACTATGATGAGATGATCATGGCATATCAGATGGGTGTCATAGGCATTCATGCCAGAGTCAAGGTACGCCGCCAAGCGTACGAAGGTGACCCGGGCAAACTGGTAGAGTCCACTGTTGGAAGATTCATCTTCAACCAGGGACTTCCGCAGGACCTCGGCTTTGTAGACAGAGAGAAGGATCCGTACTCACTTGAGGTGGATTTCCTCTGCGAGAAGAAGGCTCTCGGAAAAATCATTGCGGCCTGCTTCAAGGTACACGGCAATACAGAGACAGCTCTGATGCTCGACTATATCAAGGATACAGGATATCACTACTCCACAGTCAGTGCTGTAACGATCAGCATCTCCGACATGGAGATCCCTGCTGCAAAGGCCGATATCGTCGGCGCAGCAGAGAAGGAAGTCGATACTTACGAAGCTCTCTATAAGCGCGGACTCATGTCCAACAAAGAAAGATACGACAAGGTCATCGCTACATGGAGAAAGGCTACAACTGACACAGCTGACGCTCTGATGGAAAACCTCGGTACGATGAACAATCTGTACATCATGGCAAATTCCGGAGCGAGAGGTAATAAATCCCAGATCAGCCAGATCGGCGGAATGAGAGGTCTTATGGCGAACGCTACAGGTCACACTGTAGAGATCCCTATCAAGTCCAACTTCCGTGAAGGTCTGTCCATACTGGAATACTTTATTTCATCCAACGGTGCCCGTAAGGGACTGACCGATACCGCTCTCAGAACAGCGGACTCCGGATATCTGACAAGAAGACTTGTAGATATCTCACACAGCATCATCATTAACGAGGATGACTGCGGTACCGATGAGGGAATAGAGATCCGTGCATTCATGGACGGCAAGGAAGAGATCGAAAAGCTCTGGCAGAGGATCGCAGGCAGATTTGCTATCGAGGATGTCCTTGATCCTCAGACAGGTGAGGTGCTTATCGGCAAAAATGAGTACATCACAGACGAGATCGCTCAGGAGATCGAAAGACGCGGCGTCAAGACCGTAAAGATCAGATCCGCCATGACATGCCGTGCAAGAAGCGGTATCTGCTCAAAGTGCTATGGTAAAAACATGGCGACCGGCAGAATGGTCCTTCCGGGCGAAGCTGTCGGTATCATCGCAGCTCAGTCCATCGGTGAGCCGGGTACTCAGCTGACAATGAGAACCTTCCACACAGGCGGTGTTGCCGGTTCTGATATCACTCAGGGTCTCCCTAGAGTTGAGGAGCTGTTCGAGGCACGTAAGCCTAAGGGACTTGCAGAGATCTGTGAGGGTGACGGCGTTGTCATCTCCATTGAGCCGAGAGAAGACAATAAGACAGATCTGATCGTAAGAGAAGAAGGCGGAGACAGAAACTATGTCATTCCGTTCGGTGCAAGGATCAACGTTGAAGTCGGACAGGAAGTCAAAGCCGGAAGCCAGATCACCAAGGGACCTCTCGATCCTCACGACATCATGAGACTTAACGGAGTCCAGGGTGTATATGAGTATCTTCTCAGAGAAGTACAGAGAGTATATAAGACCCAGGGTGTAGACATCAACGATAAGCACATCGAGATCATCGTAAGCCAGATGCTTTCCAAGTACAAAGTGGAAAAGCCTGGAGATACGGGACTCCTTCCTGGCGGACAGTACTCGAGAAGAGAACTCGAGGAAGCAAACGCCAAGGCGGAAGCAGAAGGCCTTGAACCTGCAACAGCGGCAAGGCAGCTGCTCGGTATCACAAAGGCAGCCCTGGCAACATCATCGTTCCTGTCGGCGGCATCATTCCAGGAGACCACAAGAGTACTGACAGACGCGTCCATCAAGGGCAAGACCGACAGACTTGAAGGTCTTAAGGAAAACGTCATGATCGGAAAACTCATCCCGGCAGGTACCGGTATGAAGAGATACAGCAATCTTGAAGTCGATTATGGTGAAAACGAGTGGAGAGTGCAGTCATCCGACATGCCGAAGATCTACGAAGATGTTCCTTCGGAGACAGATTCTTCCGAAGTAAATGCTGAAACAAAAGCAGAATCTGATACTGAAGAAAAACCGGCAGTGTATGGCGAAACATACATTCCGGAGTAACACGAAAAATACTGGCAAAGTATTGACTTTTCAATGCTTTGCCAGTAAAATTATGAAGTTCGGGTCTCCCTCGTGGAGGAGACGTGAATTAATACAAAAATTATAAGAAAGGAGAAAAGAATGCCTACAATTAACCAGTTAGTACGTCAGGGCAGACAGAGCTCGGTAAAGAAGTCGACAGCTCCTGCACTTGGTAAGAACATGAACACTCTTCATAAGACTCTTACTAACGTTAACTCCCCTCAGAAGAGAGGCGTATGCGTTGCAGTCAAGACTGTCACCCCTAAGAAGCCTAACTCAGCTCTTCGTAAAGTAGCAAGAGTCCGTCTGACAAACGGAATGGAAGTAACAGCTTACATTCCTGGTATTGGCCACAATCTGCAGGAGCACAGTGTTGTACTGGTAAGAGGCGGCAGAGTCAAGGACCTCCCGGGTGTAAGATATCACATCATCAGAGGAACACTCGACGCTTCCGGCGTTGCAAATCGCGGTCAGGGCCGTTCCAAGTATGGAGCAAAGAGACCTAAGGTCAAGAAGTAATCTATTACAGAGGATCAAGAAAGTCTTAACTAATTTATTAAATATTATCTAGTACAGGGCATTCTTTATACATAAAGAGCGCCGCGGGGACTGACCGGCGAGTAAGACAGCTGTATCTGCTGCCTGAAGAAGATCACCGTGCAGTCAACGAGTACCTGTTCAATTCCAGAAGGAGGGAAGAGAAGTGCCAAGAAAAGGTAACACACCTAAGAGGGATGTTCTTCCTGATCCTGTATACGGCAGCGTAGTAGTTGCTAAGCTGATCAACAGCATCATGCTCGATGGCAAGAAGGGCGTTGCCCAGACCATCGTATACGATGCATTCGATAAGATCAGAGAGAAGACAGGGGAAGAACCTCTCGAAGTATTTGAGAAGGCAATGAACAACATCATGCCAGTTCTCGAAGTAAAAGCAAGAAGAATCGGCGGTGCGAACTACCAGGTTCCAATCGAAGTAAGACCTGAGAGAAGACAGACTCTCGGACTCAGATGGCTGACAAGATATACAAGAGCCAGAAGCGAGAGAAAGATGTCTGACAGACTTGCTGGTGAGATCATGGATGCTGCTAACAACACGGGTTCATCCGTAAAGAAGAAGGAAGACACCCACAAGATGGCAGAAGCCAACAAGGCGTTCGCACACTTCAGATTCTAATCTGCGAAAGCAGCAGATCAGAATATATTTAAGCATGTAGAAAGGAGGGAATAATGGGAAGAGCATTTGAGCTTGAACACACCAGAAATATTGGTATCATGGCTCACATCGACGCCGGCAAAACAACGACAACAGAGAGAATTCTCTTTTACACCGGCAGGACTCACAAGTTAGGTGAGACCCATGAAGGTGCAGCCACCATGGACTGGATGGCGCAGGAACAAGAGCGCGGCATCACCATTACTTCCGCCGCAACTACTGCTCAGTGGAAACACACAAGAATCAACATCATCGACACCCCGGGACACGTAGACTTTACCGTAGAGGTTGAAAGGTCACTGCGTGTACTCGACGGAGCTGTAATGGTGCTTTGTGCCAAGGGCGGCGTTGAGCCTCAGAGCGAGACTGTATGGAGACAGGCTGAGAAATACGGAGTACCGAGAATGATTTTCGTCAATAAGATGGACATCCTCGGAGCTAATTATTTCAGAGTTCTGGACATGATCCATGACAGGCTCAAGGCAAACGCGGTGGCAGTCCAGCTTCCTATCGGATCTGAGGCTGACTTCGTCGGCATCATCGACCTGATCAAAATGAAGGCCGAGCTTTATCATGACGACGACCTGGGCAAAGTATACGAAGAAATCGATATACCGGCTAATATGCTTCCTGAGGCGAGAGCATGGAGAGACAAGATGCTCGAAGCTGTAGCTGAGTGTGATGAGGACATCATGATGATGTATCTTGAGGGAGAAGACATCCCTGAAGAAGACATCAGGAAAGTCATCCGTCAGGAGACGATCAAGGGCGAGATGTTCCCTGTGTTCTGCGGTTCTGCCTATAAGAACAAGGGCGTTCAGCTGATGCTTGACGGCGTTATAGATTACATGCCGTCACCTCTGGATGTTCCTGCTATCAAGGGAGTGAACCCTTATACCAAGAAGGAAGAAGAAAGACACGCTCAGGACGATGGTCCGTTCTCAGCACTTGCTTTCAAGATCATGGCAGATCCATTCGTCGGCAAACTCGCGTTTTTCAGAGTATATTCCGGCACCATCAATTCCGGCTCGCATGTATATAATGCGACCAAAGACCGCAAAGAGAGATTCGGACGTATTCTCCAGATGCATGCTAATCACCGCAGCGAGATCGAGACAGTTTACTCCGGAGACATCGCTGCTGCAGTCGGACTGAAGTTCACGACTACAGGCGATACGCTCTGTGATGACAAGCATCCGATCATCCTCGAGTCCATGGAATTCCCGGATCCTGTTATTGAGATCGCCATCGAACCTAAGACCAAGATCGGTCAGGAAAAGATGGGACTCGCTCTTGCCAAGCTGGCAGAGGAAGACCCTACATTCAGGACATATACCAACCCTGAGACAGGCCAGACCATCATAGCAGGAATGGGAGAGCTTCACCTTGAGATCATCGTGGACAGGCTCCTCAGAGAATTCAAGGTTGAGGCGAATGTCGGAAAGCCGCAGGTTTCATACAAAGAGACCATCAGAGGCAGAGCTGATGTGGACTGCAAGCATGCAAAACAATCCGGAGGAAGCGGACAGTACGCTCACGTCAAGATCAAGCTCTATCCGAGAGCTCCGGGCGAAGGCTTCGAATTCAAGAACTCTGTTGTCGGAGGTGCTATCCCTAAGGAATACATCCCGAAGATACAGGAAGGTATCGAAGAAGCAATGCAGGCAGGTCCTCTTGCGGGATACAATGTCGTAGATGTCGGTGTTGAGCTGTATGACGGTTCATATCATGAGGTCGATTCCTCTGATATGGCATTCAAGATCGCCGGATCAAAGGCGTTCAAGGAAGCCGTCATGAAGGCGGATCCGGTACTCCTCGAGCCAATTTTCAAAGTCGAGGTCACAGTTCCGGACCAGTATATGGGAGATGTCATAGGTGACATCAGTTCCAGAAGAGGCAGAATAGAAGGATCGGACATCCTCAATGGCGCAGCCATTATCAGAGGTCAGGTACCTCTGTCAGAGATGTTTGGATATGCAACGGATCTGCGTTCAAGGACACAGGGAAGAGGCGTATATGTAATGCAGTTCGATCATTTCGAGAAACTGCCTGACAATCTTGCAGAAAAGATTATAAGATAAAACATAAATTCATTTTCATAACTAATTTACAAGGAGATGTAAAATGGCAAAGCAGAAATACGAGAGAACCAAACCGCACATCAACATTGGTACAATCGGCCACGTTGACCACGGCAAGACAACTCTTACAGCAGCTATCACAAGCGTACTTAACAGACGTAGCATTCGATCAGATCGACAAGGCGCCTGAAGAAAAGGCAAGAGGAATCACGATCTCAACAGCACACGTAGAGTATGAGACACCTAACAGACACTATGCTCACGTAGACTGCCCGGGACACGCAGACTATGTAAAGAACATGATCACAGGAGCAGCTCAGATGGACGGAGCTATCCTGGTAGTAGCAGCAACAGACGGCCCGATGCCGCAGACAAGAGAGCACGAGATCAGAGAGCTGCTCGACGAGTACGAATTCCCTGGCGACGACACACCGGTGATCAGAGGATCCGCACTCAAGGCACTCGAAGACCCAACAGGCGAGTGGGCAGACGCAGTAGTAGAGCTGATGCAGGCAGTAGATGACTACATTCCAGAGCCACAGAGAGCAAATGACCAGCCGTTCCTGATGCCAGTCGAGGACGTATTCTCGATCACAGGCCGTGGAACAGTAGCAACAGGAAGAGTCGAGAGAGGAATGCTGAAGGTCGGCGATAACGTAGAGATCGTAGGACTGACAGACGAGAAGAGAACAGTCGTAGTCACAGGCGTAGAGATGTTCAGAAAGACACTCGACCAGGCAGAGACAGGCGACAACATCGGAGCACTGCTGAGAGGCGTACAGAGAACCGAGATCGAAAGAGGACAGGTACTTGCAAAGCCGGGCACAATCCACCCACACACAAAGTTCAAGGGCCAGGTATACGTACTGAAGAAGGAAGAAGGCGGCCGTCATACACCGTTCTTCAACGGCTACAGACCACAGTTCTATTTCAGAACAACAGACGTAACAGGCGATCTTCACCTTCCTGAAGGCACAGAGATGTGCATGCCTGGAGACAACGTAGTAATGGAGATCGAGCTGATCACACCGATCGCTATCGAAGAGGGACTGAGATTCGCTATTCGTGAAGGCGGCAGAACAGTAGGATCCGGCGTTGTTACAGAAATTATTGAATAATTTCAAGTCAACTATAAGGGGCGCTGCAGAGATGCGGCGCTCTTTTGTTTTG